>NZ_JCAQAW010000009.1:0-284472 GCF_059617945.1 Janthinobacterium sp. BCJ23
CGCGCGCGACGAGGATGCAGACCTGTTCATTCGATATGCCGCGTTTGTGGGCATGGCCGCCCCGGCGGCGCGCCGGACGCGTCATGTTTCTCGATCCCTTTTCCGATTCCAGCAGATATAACTCGTCTGCCTCGGCGATGCCATGCAGGCCATGCGGCCGGTCCGTCTTTGCCAACGATAAAAACCGGTGGCGCCAGCGAAACGTGGTGTTGCGGTGTACGCCCAGTTGGCTCGCCGCCTTGCGCACGGAATCCGATGCCAGCAGACAATCGGCGTAGTCGAGCCACAAGGTCTTTTGGCGCAGGCGCGCCAGCGGCGTGCCGGTGAGCGCATTGAAGGTGCGCCCGCACGGCACGCAACGGTAGCGCTGCAGGCCGTGCGCATGGCCATGCCGGTGCAAGTGCGCCGAGTGGCAGGCGGGACAGGCCAATCGCGGCTGCGCCACACTTTCCAGCAGCGCGACGGTCGCGTCGTGTGGATAGTTGCCACGCAGCAGGGCAATGCCTGCCTGCCGCTGGCGCCGGTTCAACTGCGCAAACTGCTCCATAAAACTGATCCATTCGGCTGGCCGCATGATCTGCTCCTGCAGGGGGGTATGCAGAGTCAGACAACACAAGCAAGGGAAGATTCCGGCATTTCCCCTATTTGCCGATGACAGAGCCTAAAAAAACGCTCCCGGCCATGACTGGCGGGGAGCGTTCTTCTTACTCGGTGTTCTTAGGCTTTGGCGGCGTCGGTCTTGAACGCTGCAACGCCGTTCAGGATTTCTTCCTTGGCCACTTCAGGACCATACCAGCCGTCGATCTTGACCCATTTGCCTTTTTCCAGATCTTTGTAGTGCTCAAAGAAATGCTGGATCTGGCGCAAGCGCAGTTCGTTCAAGTCTTCCGGCTTTTGCCAGTGGCTGTAGATCGACAGGACCTTGTCGACTGGCACGGCCAGCACTTTTGCGTCTTCGCCCGACTCGTCGGTCATTTTCAGCACGCCGATAGGACGGCAGCGCACGACCACGCCCGGGATCAGCGGGAATGGGGTGATGACCAGCACGTCGACCGGGTCGCCATCCGGCGACAGGGTGTTCGGCACGTAGCCATAGTTGCACGGGTAATGCATGGCGGTACCCATGAAGCGATCGACGAAGATCGCGCCGCTTTCCTTGTCGACTTCGTACTTGATCGGATCGGCATTCATCGGGATTTCGATGACGACGTTGAAATCGTTCGGCAGGTCGCGGCCGGAAGAGACGTTATTCAAACTCATGGGATTCCTCATTAGCGGGTGGTGTTTTAACCGCGCAATTATAGCGAAGTACAGGCCGCTTGTGCGGCGCAGCAGCGGCTCGCCGGCGTTTTGCGCGTCCTGCCAGCAACAGTGACGCGCCCGGCCTGTTGGACTGCGCAGCCTACCGTCGAGAGTAGAAACAGATCACCGAAAATAATAAGTAGAAACACTTAAGCATTACTACGGTCAGTCCCGAGTTAATATCTTCAATATCCGCCTATTTTCATTTCAATATCACCATGCGGCAGACATGGTTATTATATTTGATATTGCATTTTATGCAGCCACTTATAACAACAGCGCCAGTCTTATTCTCCCCGCAATGCGGGCGCATGACGACGTCGCCGCGTCAACACACGCCTCCAGCCCGGGAATCTCCTCTTCCAGCATAATATTTGCGCTTATTTGTAGCATTTATTTATTCAAATGGCGAACCTTCCAAAAAATGGCACGACCAGAAGACATTCATCAATTCTGATAAACTGTCACATTCTGGTGTTTCCAAAACTTCGCATACTCTGCAAACAAAGCCTTCGCTAGATTCAATATGGCGCATCACGCGCCACCGATAAATCCTTGCAAAAAGGAATATGATGATTCCCTCTTTCCGGCCCGGGCCTTTATTAAAGGTCACCGGCGTTATTTTCATTCTGTTTGGCCTCGCCCTGCTGGGCGGCGGCATCTGGCTGGCCTCTCTGGGCGGCTCGTGGTACTACCTGCTGGCCGGTATCGGCATGCTCGTTGCCGGCGCGCTGGTGTTCCAGGGCAAGCGCAGCGCGCAAGCCTTCATGGCGCTGCTGCTGATCGCCACTCTCATCTGGTCCGTCATTGAAGTGAAATTCGACTGGTGGCAATTGCTGCCGCGCCTCGACATCTGGTTTGCCGCCGCCGTCTGGCTGCTGCTGCCCTTCGTCAACCGCCGCCTGGCGCCAGCCGCCGCGGCGAAACAGGGACAAGCGGGCAAGACGGCGCTTTCCGCCGCCGTGGCCCTGACCGTCATCGCCGGTGTCATCGCCCTGTTCCAGGACTACCATGACCTGCATGGCGACGTGCCTGCCGAAAACATGGCCGCCACCGCCACGGGCGACCTGGCACCCGGCGTCGAGCACAATGACTGGTCCGCGTATGGCCGCTCCGGCTATGGCGACCGCTATGCCCCGGCCGCGCAAATCACGCCGGCGAATATTTCCGGCCTGAAAGAAGCCTGGACCTACCACACGGGTGACTTCAAGGGACCGAACGACCCGGGCGAGATCGCCAACGAAGTGACGCCGCTGAAGGTCAATGACATGCTGTATTTGTGCACGCCGCACAATATCGTCATCGCCCTGAACCCGGACACGGGCAAGGAAATCTGGCGCCACGATCCGAAGATCAACCGCGACGCGGCCAGCTACCAGCACATGATCTGCCGCGGCGTGGCGTACTGGGACGTGAACGCGGGCCGCGCGAAGAACAATCCAGCCCCCGAAGCTGCCGGCATGGAATGCCCGCGCCGCATCCTGGCGCCAACCATGGATGGCACCATGATCGCCGTCAACGCCGATACGGGCGAGTCGTGCAAGAGCTTTGGCAACAACGGCGTCGTCAACCTGTACAAGAACATGGCGATGATCAAGCGCGGTTTCCTGATGCCGACCTCGCCGCCGGCCGTGTCGCAGAAAATGGCCGTGATCGCCGCCAGCGTGACGGACAACCATTCGACGGAAGAGCCATCGGGCGTGATCCGCGGCTACGATCCCGTCACCGGCAAGCTGATGTGGAACTGGGACCCGGCCACGCCGGAAGATACGCAACCCTTCCCTGAAGGCAAGAACTACACCAACAACTCGCCGAACTCGTGGGGCGTGGCCAGCATCGATGAAAAGCTGGGCATGGTCTACATCCCGATGGGCAATGAAACGCCCGATACCTGGGGCGGCAACCGCAACAAGAATGGCGAGAAATTCAACAGCGCCATCGTCGCGCTGGACCTGGCAACGGGCAAGGTGCGCTGGGTCTACCAGACCGTGCACCACGATATCTGGGATATGGATATCGGCGGCCAGCCGAGTCTGGTCGACATCGACACGCCGAAAGGCAAAGTGCCATCCGTCGTGGCCACGACAAAACGCGGCGACATCTACGTGATCGACCGCCGCGATGGCAGCCTGGTCATGCCGGCGCCGGAAAAACCCGTGCCGACGAGCAATCCTGCCGCCGGCGACACCCTGTCGCCCACGCAGCCGTTCTCGGCCCTGACCTTCCTGCCTGAACGCAACATCAGCGAAGCGGACATGTGGGGCACGACACCGTTCGACCAGCTCGCCTGCCGCATCATCTTCAAGGAACGCCGCTATGAAGGCCCGTTCACGCCGCAAACGGCTGGCAAGGGCGCCGTCATCTCCCCGGGCCCATTGGGTATCTTCGAATGGGGTGGCGCGGCCATCGATCCCGTGCGCCAGTTGTTGATCGTCAACCCTGACTACATGGGCTTCCTGGAAAAACTCGTACCGCGCGCGGAAACGACGGCCAAGGGCGGCACCGGTGGCGAAATGGGCTTGCAGCCGCAGACGGGCGTCCCGTTCGCCGTGGAAATCAAGGCATTCCTGTCGCCGCTGGGCTTCCCGTGCCAAGCACCGCCGTGGGGCTATGTGGCCGCCGTCGACCTGCGCACGATGAAAAAAGTGTGGATGCACAAGAACGGCACCACGCGCGACAGCGGTCCCGTGCCGATCCCGCTACCACTGGGCGTGCCCAGCCTGGGCGGCATGGTCACCACCGGTGGCGGCGTGACATTCCTCAGCAGCACGCTCGACTACTACATCCGCGGCTACGACGTCAGCAACGGCAAAGTGATCTGGAAAGCCCGCTTGCCAGCCGGTGGCCAGGCTACGCCGATGAGCTATGTGTCGAACAAGTCGGGACGCCAGTTCGTCGTCGTCATGGCCGGCGGCCACGGTTCGCTGGGCACGAAGATGAGCGATACCCTGGTCGCGTATGCCTTGCCCGAAGGCGCCGCCGTACCGAAAAAGTAAAGCGCGAAGAAGTAAAGTAGCAAGCTAGCAGCGCAAAAAAAAGCCGTTCAGTCTGCACTGAACGGCTTTTTTACGTCTGAAGAAACAGCTTACAGGATGGTCGCCAAGGCGCACTGCCGGTAATGGGCGGCAGCCTGTTCCGTCTGCTGCAAGGCGTCGTGCATCTGCGCCAGCTTCAGGTGGGCGTCGCGCACCATCTGCGGCTCGTTCGCGTCCGACAAGGCCTGCTCCAGGTGGCGCTGGGCCTTGCCCCACAGTTTTTGCTTGAGGCACAAGGTGCCCAGGGTCAGCGCCAGTTCCGCATCGAGCGGACGCTGTTTCATCCATTGTTCGCAATGCTCGATCTGCAGCAGCAGGGCCGGCGTGCCGCTTGGCGCCGCCGCTTCGCGGTAGGCGCGCACGACTCTCTCGTCCCAGTCGGCGGCCAGCGACTCTTCGCACACGAGGCGCGCTTCGTCGTGCAGGCCACGCGCATTCAGGGCCGTGGCGGCGCGGCAGGCGATGTACGGCTTGACCCGGTCGCTGCTGGGCACGGTGGACCACACGCGCATCAAGGATTCCGCGTCATGCGACGGGTCGGACAGCAAATGGTCGTAGGCCAGCTCACGCAGGCGCGACGACAGGGCCGGATGCAGGGCGCGGTGCTTGTCGAGCGAGCGCACCAGGCGCAGCACTTCCGGCCAGTTCTTCGCCTGCTGTTCAGCCTTGAGCGACCATTGCAGCGCGTGGATGTGGCGCGTGCCGCTGGCATTGAGTTCGCGCACGGCGGCCAGGGCCGCTTCCGGCTGGTGGTCGTCGACCAGCAATTCCGTCACCGTCATCAACCGGGCCGTCTTCAGGCTGGCATCGCCTTCGACGCGGGACAGCCAGCTGTCGCGGCGCTCGGACTGGCGCATGCGGTGCGCGGCGCGCGCGCCGATCAGCGCGGCCAGGCCGGCGTTTTCTTCCAGTTCGGCGGCCCGCAAGGCGGCCTTCTCGGCATGGCCGAAACGGCCTTCGAACAGGGCTTTCAAGGCTTCGCGCAAGCCCTTGTTGCCATCGCGCTCACGCTTGCGCTGGCGGTAGGCCGCCACTTGCGCCGGCATGCGCACGGTGGCGCGCACGGCGCGCACCAGCAAGTACAGCAGCACGAACAGCACGACCTGCAGCAGCAGGAAGAAGTTCAGCGACAAATCGATGCGGTACGGCGGATAGAACAGCACCACATTGCCGGGGTTGAAACGGGCCGTCACGGCGATACCGATCGCCGCGGCCATCAGGGCGAGTAACCAGAGAAATAGACGCATGGGCTCAGGACTTCGCTTTGTAGTTGCGCACAGCCGTCAGGCTGTCGGACAAGGTTGGCATTTCGATGGCCAAGTTGCTGCCCTGCACCTGGCGCAGCAGTGCTTGCGCCGTCTGCGTGCTCTTGGCGCGGGTGTCGAAATACTTGGCCAGCGCATCCTGCGCAGCGATCAAGTCGTTACGGAAAGCCGTTTCATTGCGCGACAACAAGGCCATGCGGGCATTGAGCAGGCGCAGCTTGACGTTTTCACGCAAAAAATACGATTGCGTCGGCGACAGCATCAGCGCTTCCGGCGTATCGACCCGGCGGATACGGATCAACTGGCGCACGTCGGCCCACATGTCGCCGCTCCAGGTATTGAAGCCGTCGCGTACTTTTTGCAGCATCGGCTCCGGCGCAGGCGGACCCACCAGCTTGCCGGCGGCATCGCGCACGGGCTTGGCCTTGCCCGGTTTTTCCGGCGCGGCCGGCAAGGCCGGCGTTTCGTCGGACAGCATCGGCAGCGAATCGATCTGGGCGATCACGGCATCGAGGCGCAGGGCCACGCCCGTCGAATCGACGCTAGGCAGGGCCTTGAGTTTTTCCATGTCGCGCCCGATGGCGCGGCGGATGGTGATGAATTGCGGTTTGTCCGAGCGCGACAGGCTGCGGTCCGCGTTTTGCAGGGCGATCAGCGCGCCGGGCACGTTGCCGGCCAGTTGCAGCTGCTGGCTGGCCGTCGACAGCACTTGCTCGATTTCCGTCAGCGCCCACTCGTCGCGGTTCTTCGACAAGTCGTTATACAGTTGTTCCAGCGCCAGCTGCTGGCTTTGCGTTTCGCTCTGGCGGTTTTCCAGCGCGCCCACCTTGATTTCCAGCTCTTTCGTGCCTTCTTGCACGTTGCGCGCCAGCACGCCCGTTTCGGCGTTGCTGACATCGCCCTTTTGCAGGCGCTTGGCCACTTCTTCGCGCAGGTTGCGGATCTGCTTGCTGGTCGACCAGCTTTGCGCAGCCAGCAGCACGGCCAGCACGATGACGGCGATGCTCATGGGCTTTTGCAGCTGTTCCAGCAAGGTCGGCGCGCGGCCGGCAGGTTGGTCGGCCGCCTGCGGCGCCGTCTTCACGGCGCTGCCAGGCGTTGCATTCGGTTCGGAGAGTGTAGGCATTTCGTTCATGGTCGTGATTGTAACGCGGCGAGCACTCCTGCGTCGCCTGATCCTGTCAGGGTGACACGGGCAAAACCCAGGGCCGCCGCCGTTTGTGCAATGCGGGCGTGCGGCACGATCAGATGCTGCTGTTGCATTTTCACAACAGCCGTCTTTTCAGCATCCAATTCCTCCAGCAGCGCCAGCAAACCGCGCAGCGCTTCCGAGCTGGTGATGATCCAGTCATTATTATGCTGCAACAGCTTTTCCAGGGTCGCCCGCAAGGCCGGCGTCAGCGCCGGCACCTTGCGGCGGTAGGCCGTAACGAACTCGACTTCGGCGCCGGCCGCGCGCAAGCCGTCGGCCAGGTAATCGCGTCCGCCATCGCCGCGCACGATCAGCACGCGCTTGCCGCGCAGGGCCGGCAAGTCCAGCGCCAGCAATAAATGTTCGGAATCGCTGCGCGCCGTGTCAAACGGACTGGTGATGGCCGCGTTGGCCTCCGTGACGCCATGCGCTGCCAGGGCCATCCGGCTGCCCTCGCCCACCACGGCCAGCGGCACGCCTGGCGGCCAGGCGGGCAAGTGCGCAAAGACGCAATCGATGGCGTTTGGCGAGACGAAGGCCACCAGGTCAAAATCGCGCAGGCGCGCCAGCACGGCTTGCAAGTGTGCGCATTCGTCCTCGCCCTCAAGCGCGTGGATTTCCAGCAGCGGCAGCAGCTGCACGGGCAAGCCCAGCGCCGCGATGTGGGCGGCCAGCGGCCCAGCTTGTTGCGCGGGCCGCGTGATCACCACGGTGTCAGGCATGCGGCGCCAGGCCTTCATGGTTGTCGGGCGTGACGGCGCACGAGGCGAGGATGCCGGCGGCGTCTTGCCCGCGCAGCAGTTCGGCCACTTGCTCGCCCAGCTGTTCCGGCGCGCTGGCCGGGCCACTGACGTCGGCGCTGGCCATGCGCGCGCCGTCCGGCGTGGCGACCATGGCGCGCAAGCGCATCTGTTCGCCTTCGACTGTAGCGAAGGCGGCCAGCGGGATCTGGCAGCTGCCGCCGAAAATCTTCGACACCTTGCGCTCGGCCGTGACGGCTTGGGCCGTGGCCGCGTGGTTCAGCGGCGCCAGCAGGCGCACGAGGTCGGCGCCGTCCGCGCGCCCGCTGCGGATCTCGATCGCCATGGCGCCCTGGCCTGCCGCCGGCAGGCTGTCTTCCGGCGCCAGCACGGCGCGGATGCGCGATTCGAGCCCCAGGCGCTTCAGGCCGGCGGCGGCCAGGATGATGGCCGCGTAATCGCCACGGTCGAGCTTGCCCAAACGCGTATCGAGGTTGCCGCGCAGGGGCAGTATTGTCAGGTGCGGATAACGGGCGGCGATCAGCGACTGGCGGCGCAGGCTGCTGGTGCCGACGACGGCGCCATGCGGCAGCTCGGCCAGACTGGCGTAATCGTTCGACACGAACGCGTCGCGCGGGTCTTCGCGCTCGAGGATGGCGGCCAGGGCAAAGCCTTGCGGCAACTCCATCGGCACGTCTTTCAGCGAATGCACGGCCAGGTCGGCGCGCCCTTCTTCCATCGCCACTTCCAGCTCCTTGACGAACAGGCCCTTGCCGCCTACCTTGGACAAGGCGCGGTCCAGAATCTGGTCGCCGCGTGTGGTCATGCCGAGAATTTCAACGCTACACTGCGGATACAGGGCGGCCAGGCGCGCACGCACGTGTTCGGCTTGCCACATGGCAAGACGGCTCTCGCGCGTGGCGATCACCAGGCGGGCAGGAATATTCAATTCGTTCGGGGTCAATTCGGATGCTTTCAAAACAAGTTCTTTCGCTGTGGCTGTCGTTGTCATTATCGTTGCCAATTCGCCCGTCCGATATCAATTTGTATCGGAATGGTGCCCGGCGTCGCTATAATCGTTATCCCTTGGCCTAGAAGGCCAAGTCAGGCTAGCGTCCATGTTGAAGACCACAAATTTTATCATGCGCCCCCTCCCCTCTGCGGCCAAACGCCCGGTGCGATCCACATTCCCTTGCTTTTACACTTACTTTGGTTCTTTATTATGCTCAATGACGCAGTAGCACCAGAAATAGTTCCAGCGGCCGGCTCCGACAAGGATGCGCCGCTGAAAGAAGACATCCGCCTGCTGGGCCGCCTGCTGGGCGACGTGCTGCGGGAACAGGAAGGCGACGCCGTCTTCAATGTGGTGGAAACCATACGCCAGACTTCCGTACGCTTCCGCCGCGAAGCGGACGCGGACGCGGCCCTGGAACTGGACGCCATGCTCAAGGAACTGAGCCGCGAACAGACGATTTCCGTCGTGCGCGCCTTTTCCTACTTTTCGCACCTGGCCAACATTGCCGAAGACCAGCACCACATCCGCCGCCGCCGCGCCCACCTGCTGGCCGGCTCCCCGGCACAAAAGGGCAGCGTCAGCTTCGCGCTGAAAAAACTGCGCATGGCAGGCGTGCCGCGCAAGACCGTCGACACCTTCTTCCAGGACGCCCTGATCGCGCCCGTGCTGACGGCCCACCCGACGGAAGTGCAGCGCAAGAGCATCCTCGACGCCGAGCACGACATCGCCCGCCTGCTGGCCGAGCGCGACTTGCCGCAGACGCCGAAAGAACGGCAAGCCCATATGCAGCTGCTGCGCTCACGCGTGGCCACCCTGTGGCAGACGCGCATGCTGCGCTACTCGAAGCTGACGGTGGCCGACGAGATCGAAAACGCCCTGTCCTACTACCGCATCACCTTCCTGCGCGAACTGCCGGGCCTGTATGACGATATCGAGGACGACATCGCCGCCGAGTACCCGAACGGCGACGGTACGATAGTACCGATCAACGCCGCCTACGTGCAGATGGGCAGCTGGATCGGCGGCGACCGCGACGGCAACCCGAACGTCAACGCGGGCACCATGCAGCATGCGCTGGCGCGCCACGCCACCACCATCCTCGATTTCTACCTCGACGAAGTACACGCGCTGGGCGCGGAATTGTCCGTCTCGACCCTGATGGTGGGCGTGAGCGCCGAACTGCAGGCGCTGGCCGACCAGTCGCCGGACGCTTCGCCGCACCGCAGCGACGAACCGTACCGCCGCGCCCTGATCGGCATCTATGCGCGCCTGGCCGCCACGGCCCGCGCGCTGGGCGCCACCAACATCCTGCGCAAGGAAGTGGGCGCGGCCGCCGCCTACCCTGACGCGGCCGCATTTGTGGCCGACCTGCGCACCATCGTCGCCTCGCTCGAATCGCACCACGGTGCGGCCCTCGTGCGCCCGCGCCTGGCGACCCTGGCGCGCGCGGCCGACATCTTCGGCTTCCACCTGGCGTCGCTCGACATGCGCCAGACCTCGGACGTGCACGAGCGCGTGCTGGCCGACCTGTTCGCGAAAAGCGGCGTGGCCGCCGATTACACGTCCCTGTCCGAGGAAGACAAACAAGCGCTGCTGCTGAACGAACTGGCCCAGCCGCGTTTGCTGTACTCGCCCTACATTGCCTACGCCACGGAAACGGATTCCGAGCTGGCGATCCTGCGCGCGGCGCGCGACATCCGCCAGCGCTACGGCGCGCGGGCCATTCGCAACTACATCATCTCGCACACGGAAACCGTGTCCGACTTGCTGGAAGTATTGCTGCTGCAAAAAGAAACAGGCTTGCTGCGCACCGACTGGAAGGCCGGAGGCGACGGCGACAGCACGTGCGAGCTGATGGTCATCCCCCTGTTCGAGACGATCCCCGACCTGCAGCGCGCGGCCGGCATCATGAGCCAGGTCATGGCCTTGCCCCTGGTAAAACAATTGATCGCCAAGCAGGGACAGCTGCAGGAAGTCATGCTCGGCTATTCCGATTCGAACAAGGATGGCGGCTTCCTCACGTCGAACTGGGAGCTGTACAAGGCGGAACTGGCGCTCGTGTCCGACTTTCAAAAGGCCGGCGTCAAGCTGCGCCTGTTCCATGGCCGCGGCGGCACGGTGGGCCGTGGCGGCGGCCCCAGCTACGAAGCCATCCTGGCCCAGCCGCCGGGCACCGTCAACGGCCAGATCCGCCTGACGGAACAAGGCGAGATCATCGCCTCGAAGTTTTCCAACGCGGAAATCGGCCGGCGCAACCTGGAATTGCTGGTCGCCGCCACCCTGGAAGCGAGCCTGGCGCCGCAGGAAGCCAATCCGGCCCGCAACGGCCAGCTGGCGCAGTTCGAAGCCGTGATGGCGCAATTGTCGGACCTCGCCTATCACGCCTACCGCCACCTCGTGTATGAAACGCCAGGCTTTACGGAGTATTTCTTCTCGGCTACGCCGATTGCGGAAATCGCCGAGCTGAACCTCGGTTCGCGCCCCGCCTCGCGCAAGGCCAACCAGCGTATCGAAGACTTGCGCGCCATTCCCTGGGGCTTTTCCTGGGGCCAGTGCCGCTTGCTGCTGCCGGGCTGGTTCGGCTTCGGCAGCGCCATCGAAGCCTGGATCAATCAGGCCGACGGCGATGCGAAAGATGACAGGATCGCCACCCTGCGCGCCATGTACGCCGAATGGCCATTCTTTGCCACCCTGCTGTCGAACATGGACATGGTGCTGGCCAAGACGGACCTGGCGATCGCCTCGCGCTATGCGGAACTGGTGGCGGACCAGGGCTTGCGCGAACGCATCTACAAGCGCATCACGGACGAGCATGGCAACACCTTGCGCTGCCTGGAGCTAATCACCGGCAATACGGAACGGCTGGCGGGCAATCCGCTGCTGGCCCGCTCGATCCAGAACCGCTTCGCCTATCTCGACCCGCTGAACCACTTGCAGGTGGAATTGATCAAGCGCAACCGCACCCTGTCCAACGCCGGTAAAGTCGACGAACGGGTGCACCGCGGTATCCAGCTGTCGATCAATGGCGTGGCGGCAGGCCTGCGCAACACGGGCTGATCACGTCAAACTGCCATCGGCAGGCAGGGGCCGGCACCGCAAGGGCCGGCCCTTTTGCTTGCTCAATGGAAAAATATTCTCAAGAAAGCAACATTTGGTATTACACTAGCGTGGAATATCCTCCCCCCACTCCGGCGCCAGGCGCACCGCAGCGGCCAACCACGACGCCAGGAATGCGGATGAGCAAATGGTCGATTGAAACGCTGGGTGCAGCATGCGCCGCCATCATCCTGGTCGTGCTGGGCTGGCTGGCGGGCGCGGCCTGGCAGGAACTCAACTTCTGGGAACATGTCTGGCTGTCGCTGCTGCTGGCGACCGCTGGCGGCATCGCACTGTGGCTGCTGCGCGTGCTGCGCAACCACCTGGCCGGCACGCGACTGCAGCTCGACGCCAGCGTCATGCGCTACCGCGACCTGAGCGAGACGGCGCAGGACGGGATGTGGCAAACGGACGCGGAAGGCACGATATTGCATCTCAACCAGCGCCTGTGCGACATGCTGGGCATCCCGGCGGAAAAGCTGCTGGGCCACAAGATGAGCGAATTCCACGATGAAGCGACCTTGCTGCGCCTGTGCCCGCTGAGACGCACGCAGGAACACAGCTGCATGGGCGAACTGCAGTACTGGCACAGCGACGGATCGGAACGCTGGGCCATGATCAGCGGCCGCTGCCTGCACGACCAGCTGGGCACCTTGACAGGCGCGCTCGTGCTGGCCAACGACATCACGGAACACAAGCGGGCCGAACACGCGCTCAGCGTCGCCCATGCGGAGCTGGAAAGCCGCGTGGCCCTGCGCACGGCCCAGCTGCTCGACGTGAATCTCCAACTGTCCGCGGAAATCGCCATGCGCGCGCAAACGGAAGCGGCCCTGGCGCGCAGCGAAGAACGGCTGCAGGACATCATTTCCATGATGCCCCTGTCGCTGTTCCTCAAGGATGCCGATTCGCGCATCTTGCTGATGAACCAGGCTTGCGAACAGCAATGGGGCGTGCGCCAGCAGGACATCGCCGAAGGACGCGACCTGCAGCACTTTCCCAGCGATCAGAACGTGGGCTTCCACGCGGCGGACCGGGAAGCGTTTGCCAGCCGCAAGGTGGTGATCCGCGAAGAATTGGTATGGAACGCGCAGTTGCAGGAAAACCGCCTGGTGCAGACGCACAAGAAACCCGTGTTTGACGCCCACGGCCGGCCGCAGATGATCATCGCCATGGCCATCGACATCACCGACAGCAAGCGCAACGAGGAAAACCTGGAACGCACCCTGGCCCAGCTGCGCGAATTGACCGACCACCAGCAAACCATCAAGGAAGAAGAGCGGCGCCGCATCGCGCTCGACATTCATGACGACCTGGGCCAGAACCTGATGGTGCTGCGCATCGATGTGTCGCTGCTGCACGCGCGCACGGCCAAGGGCCATCCGCGCCTGCACCGCCACGCGCAGCGCGTGCTCGACACCATCGATACCACCATCCGCTCCGTGCGCACCATCATCAATGACTTGCATCCCAGTACTCTCGAGCTGGGACTGGGCCCCGCGGCCGAATGGCTGATCCGCCAGATGGAGGGCCGCGGCGCCATCCGCTACCGGCTCAAGCTCGACAGCGAGGCGCCGGACCTGGGCCTGGACCAGCGCCAGACGTCGGCCATCTTCCGCGTGCTGCAGGAATCGCTGTCGAACATCGTGCGCCATGCCCAGGCCAGCGAAGTGGAAGTGGCGCTGGAGCAGGACGCGGACGCCATCGTGCTGCGCATCAGCGACAACGGCATCGGCATGCAGCCGGGCGACCACGGCAAGCGGGCCGCCTTCGGTCTGAAAAGCATACGCGAACGTGTCCACGCGCTGGGCGGCGAACTGCGTATCGACAGCCAGGCCGGCCAGGGCACGGTGCTGGCCATCCACTTGCCGCGGGCCAGGAAAGGCGCGCCAGTCAACCATGACGCAACACAAGAATTGGCAAAAACAGTAGAAAATTAAGTATGTATTTTCGACATTAAAAAGTATAGTAAGTTTTTTCTTTGAGGAAACTATCATGCCGCCACGGTTCTCCCGGCTCCCCGCCCCACTGCTCGGCCTGTGCCTGCTGGCCGCCGTCTCCACCGCCAGCGCCACCATCTATGCCGAACGGGGCTTTGGTGAAAGGGATGGCAATGGCAGCATCGCGTCCGACCTGAACCCGGCGGGCCTGGTGGCCGGCATCATCATGGAGGAAGAAGGACGGCGCCGCGCCGTGACGTACCAGCATGGCCGCATCCGCGAGCTGGGCACCCTGGGCGGCGATGAAGGTTTCACCAAGGCCATCAATATCCATGGCGTGGTGGTCGGTTCGGCGCAGACGGCCAGCGGCGCCTGGCACGCCTTCCGCTACGATGCGGCGGGCGGCATGCGCGACCTGGGCACGCTGGGCGGCACCAGCAGCTACGCCACGGCCATCGCGCGCGGCGGCCAGGTGGCCGGCTATGCCGATACCAGCGGCGGCGATTTCCACGCCTTTGTGACGGAAGCCGACCACACCCTGCAAGACCTGGGCACCCTTGGCGGCGCCAGCAGCTATGCCAGCGGTCTGAACAGCCATGGCGTGGTGGTGGGCACGGCCCAGCGCGGCGATGGCTACCGCCGCGCCTTCGTCTACCGCCCCGGCGCGGGCATGCAGGAAATCGGCACCCTGCCCGGCGGACGCATCAGCTCGGCCACCGCCATCAACGACGCGGGCCTGATCGTGGGCGCCTCGGAAACGGAAAAGCGGCGCTGGCACGCCTTTGCCTGGGACGGCAAGCGCATGCTCGACCTGGGCGCCATGATCGGCCAGGGCGACAGCTACGCCACGGCGGTCAATGCGGCCGGACACGTGGTCGGCAGCGTCAACATCAACGGCTATGAACCGATGACCTTTGTCTACAAGGAAGGCGTGATGACGGTGCGCCGCCGCGACGACGGCCTGTACCTGACCAACAAGATCACGGACGCCGGGCTGGTGGTGGGCGCCGTCTACACGGGGCATAAATTCCAGGCCTTCGCCGTGCCGTCGCAAGCGTCGCCGCCACCGCCGCGCCGCAACCCGCTGGACTGGCTGTTCCTCACCTTCATCCTCGGCGCCAGCGGCGTGGCGCTGTACAAGCTGCAGCGCCATCACCGCGCCGGCCTGCCAGGCCAGCGCACGTATTTTATGTAAGCAACGCTGGGGATGGACGAAAAAAAAGAGGCTTGCGCCTCTTTTTTTTGTGACTGCTTAGTTTTGCGTCAGGAAAGTTTTCAGCTTGTCCGAACGCGAAGGCTGGCGCAGCTTGCTCATGGCTTTCGCCTCGATCTGGCGGATGCGCTCGCGCGTCACGTCGAACTGCTTGCCCACTTCTTCCAAGGTGTGGTCGTTCGACATTTCCACGCCGTAACGCATGCGCAGCACTTTCGCTTCGCGCGGCGTCAGGGAGTCGAGCACTTCCTTGATCACGTTGCGCATCGATGCGTGCAGCGCGGCGTCCAGCGGCGCCAGGGTCGTGTTGTCTTCGATGAAGTCGCCCAGTTGCGAATCGCCATCTTCGCCCATCGGCGTTTCCATGGAAATCGGCTCTTTCGCGATCTTCATGATTTCGCGCACCTTGTTTTCCGGCATTTCCATCTTGACGGCCAGGGTCGCCAGGTCCGGCTCGCTACCCGTTTCCTGCATGATCTGGCGCGAGATGCGGTTCATCTTGTTGATCGTTTCGATCATGTGCACCGGCACGCGGATGGTGCGGGCCATGTCGGCGATCGAACGCGTAATGGCCTGGCGGATCCACCAGGTGGCGTAGGTCGAGAACTTGTAGCCGCGGCGGTATTCGAATTTATCCACGGCCTTCAGCAGACCGATGTTGCCTTCCTGAATCAGATCGAGGAATTGCAAGCCACGGTTGATGTATTTCTTGGCGATCGAAATGACCAGGCGCAAGTTGGCGACCGTCATTTCGCGTTTCGCGTGACGGGCACGCTTTTCGCCGGCAGCCATCTGCTTGTTGATCTTGCGCAAGTCAGCCAGCGGCAAGGCCACGCGCGCTTGCAGGTCGATCATCTTCTTTTGCAGTTCCTTGACGGCAGGCACGTTGCGGCTGAGGATGGCGCTGTACGGATACTTGCAATCGACTTCGCGGTCGACCCATTCCAGGTCGCATTCATTGCCCGGGAACACCTTGATGAAGTGGGCGCGCGGCATGCCGCATTTGTTCACGCACAGTTCCAGCACGGCGCGCTCGATGTGGCGCACTTCTTCCATCTGGCCACGCAGAGTGTCGCACAGCTTTTCCACGACCTTGGCCGTGAAGCGGATGCCCAGCAATTCCTGCGAAATGGCTTCCTGCGCCTTGATGTAGGCTTTCGAATTGTAGCCCTCGGGCGCCTTGCGCATCTTGTCGTACTGCGTCGAAATGACGTTGAATTTCTCCAACGCATTCTTTTTCAGCTGCGCCAACTGCTCGCTCGAGAAACCGGCCGCGCCGCCATTGGCGTCGCCGTCTTCTTCCTCGGCTTCTTCTTCCTCTTCCTCGTCGTCACCGCTGGCGGCGGCAGGCGCGGCGGCAGCGGCTGGCGCCGGGGCATTGCTTTCGTTCAGATCGACGAAGCCGTCGACCACTTCATCGACCTTGATTTCGTCGCGCGCGATTTTTTGCGACAGCGCAACGATTTCACCGATGGTGGTCGGGCAGGCGGAAATGGCCTGGATCATGTCTTTCAAGCCGCCTTCGATGCGCTTGGCGATCTCGATCTCGCCTTCGCGCGTCAGCAGCGCCACGGCGCCCATTTCACGCATGTACATGCGCACGGGGTCGGTGGTGCGGCCGAAGTCGGAGTCGACGGTCGACAGGGCGGTCGCGGCGGCCGCTTCCACTTCATCGTCGCTGGTGACGGTGGCGACGTTGTCAGTCAACAACAGGCTTTCCGCGTCAGGGGCGCGCTCGTAGACGGCGATGCCCATGTCGTTGAAGGTGGCGATGATGCCTTCGATCGCTTCCGGATCGATGATGTTTTCAGGCAATTGGTCATTGATCTCGGCGTAGGTGAGGAAACCGCGTTCCTTGCCCATGTTGATCAAGCCCGTGATCTGCTTGCGGCGGCGTTCGAGGTCCGCTGCCGATGCTTCCGGATCGCCCAGTGCATCGGCCAGGCCGCCCTTGGCCTTGCGGTCGCGCGCTTTCGACACAGCCTTCAGTTCGGCGCGTTCGACGGCGTTCAGTGCCGCCACTTCATCGTTTTCCGGCGTGAACTCGCTTGGTTTGCGGCCACGGCGGCCTGGCACCTTGACGGTTGGCAGGAAGTAATTCGACGTATCGATGGCGGCCAAGGCATCGGCGTCCGTGGTCTTGCTGACCACTTGCGCGCCGGTGATGATGGTCACGGGCGCCGCTTCCGGCTTGGCGCGCACGACTTTCGAACGGGCTGCCGTCACCACTTTGTTCGTGGCGGCGCTTTCGCTGACCTTGCGCGGCGCGGCCGGAGCCTTGGCGCCAGGGGCGATCTTCACGCTTGGCGTCTTCGCCGGGGCGGCTTCAGCGGCCTCGGTCACGTCGGCAACAGCCTCGGCGGCCGGCGCGCTGACGGCCGCTTCCGCAGCCGCATCGGCCGGTGGCACGGCGGCCAGGCGCGAGCGGCTTTTCTTCACCACGGTGACGACGGTCGGCGCCGTCGTGACGGTGGCTTCCGGATTCGCTTGCGCATTATCGATGAAGTAAGATAAAGTCGTTTTGGGTACGGCAAGTGGTGCCGCGGCTGGGCGTGGCGCCTTGGCGGACAACGTTAAAGTTTTTGGCGTATTCTTCATGAGATATCTCTTAATGCGAGACCAGATAGTGTCGGCGCGAAGTGAATGATTCCACCTAAGCCTGCGAAACCGGACTCGATGGAGCGTATTGTTGCGGCTGCCGTGTTAACGGCAGCGGCGCCTGTCTATCGGGACGTTCAAAGCCCGCGCATCCGTCATGCGGAGCGGCGGGGCCGAAGCCGGGTCAGATAAATAAGCGATGTACATTGCGGAATGAAAAAAAGCCCGTACCAGAACGGGCTTGAATCTATTGTTGTTCAGTGAAGACACAGCGGAGAGCAAGATTATGCACGAAGGCCAGTTATCTGGATAATTGATAAGAGGAATATCCGATATCAAAAATACTAATAATTGAGATCCTGTACCGCACTGCTCCTATCCCCTGCACACCTGAGCCAGACCGTCAAAAACGGGGTCCAGTCATCAGCGCAAGCCGACATTATACACATTTCCCGCATTTCGCGCTGCGTCCGCTGTAGCGCGGACCCGCCTATCGCAGCGCAAGTTGCGCGCAAGTTGCCAAAAAAGACAATGCACTTGCCTGTGGCGCGTGCTATGCTCCCCTTTTATAGCCCAACCAATGATGTCGATGACCAGCTCCACGCCAGACCAGCAAGCCACCACTCCTGACACGCCAGTCGATGCAGCCCCAGCGGCGGCACCGGCCGCAGCGACCACGCCGGCGCCTGCCGGCCTGACCGCGCGCGCCCTGCTGAAGCAATTCCAGGAGCAATTCCCGCCATTCCGCGATTGCCTGCCCTTGTCGATCGGTATCGACAAGCAGATCCTGGCACGCCTGCCGGACCTGGACCGCAAGCTGATGCGCACGGCGCTGGGCATCCACACGGGTTCGCTGCGCTACCTGCGCGTGATGGAAAAAGCCAAGGTACGCTACGACCTCGACGGCACGGCCGGCGCGGAAGTGACGCAAACCCACCGCGACCACGCCACGCAAGTATTGCAGCAGCGCTTCAAGAAGGAAGCCGAGCGCAAGAAAGCCGAGCGCGATGCAGCGGCCGCCGAAGAAGCAAACCGCTTGCGCCTGGAAAAACTGAATCAGCTGACCGCGAAATTCTCGCGCAAAGGCTGATCCGGTTTCATGGACACAGCTGCCGCACCGCCACTGCCCCCGTATCAAGGCATCGCCCTCGACCACGTCAAGCTGGTACGCACCAGCGATGATGCAAAAGCGGCCATGGCCGCGCTGCTGGCAGCGGACGCCATCGGCTTCGATACGGAATCGAAGCCGACGTTCGTCAAGGGCGAGTCTTCCACGGGTCCCCATCTGATCCAGCTGGCCACCGACGACATCGCCTACCTGTTCCAGGTGGGCAGCACGCCGGCGCCGGCCCTGGCCGAACTCAAAGCCATCCTCGAATCAACCACCACCCTGAAAGTGGGTTTTGGCCTGTCCGACGACGTCAAGCGCCTGCGCAACAAGCTCGGTATCGCGCCGGCCCAGGTGCTCGACCTGTCCGTCGCCCTGCGCGGCGGCCAGCGCAACGACCTGGGCGCGAAGACGGCCGTGGCCAAGTTCTTCGGCCTGCACCTGCAGAAATCGAAAAAGATCTCCACCACCAACTGGGCCACCTCGCGCCTGACGGAAAAGCAGATCCTGTACGCGGCCGACGATGCGCAAGTGGCCCTGCGCGTGTACCGCCGCTGGATCGCCGAAGGCGGCAAGGTCACGCCGCAAAAAGCCCCGCGCGCCAGCACGCCACCGGCCCCGCCTCCCGCTCCTGCCTGAAGCTGGCGCCTTTCCGCAGCATGAACAAGAACAAGTCCATCGGCACCACGCTTGAGGCGATCGCCGCCGCCGAACAGGCACTGGAGCGAGCGCTGCCCGCGTCCTACGTGCAATGGTTGTTGGAGAACAATGGCCGCGCGCTGGGCGCCTTGAGCATATTTCCCGTCTACGACGCGGCCAATGCGCGCAAGACGTGGGAATCAATCGAGCGCCACTACAACACGGGCTGGCAGGAATGGCTGAGGAATGTGGGTGGTGGCAACGAGGCCAGCGCCCTGCTGCCCTTCGCCCAGTTCGGCACGGGCGATTACTATTGTTTTGACTATGCGCAAACGGGGCCATCGGGCGAGCCCGTGGTCGTGCTGTGGTCGCATGAAACAGGCGCCACCAGCACGGTGGCACCCGACTTTGCGTCATTCCTGATACTGCCCGGCCGGCCGGGCTAAAACCCGGCGGCCGGCGCAGCCTTATTTGACCAGGCGCAAAGTCAGCGGATAGCGGTAAGTGATGCCATTGCTGGCCTTGACGGCCGCGACGATCGAGCACACCAGGTTGGCCAGCGCCACGATCCAGAACAGGAACAGGCCGATCAGCACGAACGACAGGATGAAGCAGGCGAAATACCAGATGATCAGGGTGATCTGGAAATTGAGCGCTTCGCGGGCGTTCTCGGCCGAGAATTTATCCGCATCATCTTTCTTGATCAAGTAAATGATCAGCGGCGCCACCCAGCTGGTGAACAGGCCGCCAACATGGGACAGAATGGCCATCGTCGTATCTTGCGTACGGCCCACTTCCGGCTGCGTGTTATCCATTATCATTCCCATCATTAGTTATAGATACTTCAATATAACAGCAATATTTCTTTTTGGAATGAAACATGTGCTACCGCAAGGGACTTTTTTTCATGTACCGCTTGTTGCCGCCTGCGCCAGCCGCCCCAGGGTGGCGACGGCCTCTTCCAGCTGCGGGCTCCACGGGTGGCCGTAATTGAGGCGGATGCAATGGCGAAATGCGCGCGTGGCGGAAAAAATGGGACCGGGCGCGATGCTGATGCCGGCCGCCAGCGCGCTGCGGTGCAAGGCCAGCGCATCGATACGGGCAGGCATCTCCACCCAGACGAAATAGCCGCCCTGCGGCCGCGTCACCCGCGTGCCGGGCGGAAAATGCACGGCGATGGCTTGCAGCATGGTGTTTTGCTGCGCCGCCAGGGTCAGGCGCAGCTGGCGCAAATGGCGGTCGTAGCCGCCCTGCGCCAGGTAATCGGCCAGCGCCATCTGCAGGGGAATGGGCGCCGACAGGCTGGTCGTCAGTTTCAGGCGCTCGACCTGGCGCGCATAGCGGCCCGCCACGGCCCAGCCCAGGCGAAAGCCGGGCGCCAGGGTCTTGGAAAACGAACTGCAATGCATCACCAAGCCCGCGCTGTCGTGGCTTTTCGTCAGGCCAGGGCGCTGCTTGCCGAAATACAGCTCGCCATACACGTCATCCTCGATCAGCGGCACGCCATGGCGCGCCAGCAGTTCGACCAGCGCGCGCTTCTTTTCCGGCGGCATCAGGCTGCCCAGGGGATTCTGGAAACTCGTCATCAGCCAGCACGCCTTGGGCTGGTGGCGCTGCAACAGCTCTTCC
Organism: Janthinobacterium sp. BCJ23; assembly: GCF_059617945.1. Lineage (NCBI taxonomy): Bacteria > Pseudomonadati > Pseudomonadota > Betaproteobacteria > Burkholderiales > Oxalobacteraceae > Janthinobacterium > Janthinobacterium sp. BCJ23. The sequence continues at coordinate 20,770 of NZ_JCAQAW010000009.1, forward strand.
AGCGCGGCCAGGTCGACGCCATCGCGGGGGCTGGTGGCAATTTCCACGGCCTTGAGTTCCAGCCGCTGCAGCGCCTGCAAACAGGCATAGAAGCTGGGCGACTCGATCAGCACCGTGTCGCCGGGCCGAGTGACGGCTTGCAGGCACAGGTTCAGCGCTTCCAGCGCGCCATTCGTGATGACGATGTCGTCGCTGGAAACGGGCACGCCGTCGAGCTGGTAGCGCAGCGCGATCTGGCGGCGCAGTTCCGCATTGCCCAAGGACAAATCCGTGACGGTGCTCCACGGGTCGAGACGGCGCATGCTGGCAGACACGGCCCGCGCCAGCCGTTCCATGGGAAACAGATGCGGGCTGGGAAACGCCGAGCCAAAGGGCACGATATCGCGCGCGCCCACGGCACCCAGCACTTCGAACACGAGGTCGCTGACGTCGACCGTGGTGCTGGCGGCCAGCGGATGGGAACTGTCCGGCTCGGGCGCCAGCGCGGCGCGCTGCGGCGCCACGTAATAGCCGGAACGGGGACGCGAGACGATCATGCCGCGCGCTTCGAGCAAATAATAGGCCTGGAACACCGTCGACGGGCTGACGCCCCTGCGCGCATGCTGCTGGCGCACGGACGGTAACTTATCGCCAGGCAGCAACAGCTGCGCGCTGATCATGGCGGCGACTTCTTCCGCCAATTCCTCATATCGTTTCAACCCTGCTCCTCAAACTGATCCGTAGTTTTATTGCACAACTGATCCTGTCACAGTAACAGCACCCGGTATATGCTAGGCTCATAAAAATTAGCCGGGCAGCAACACCGGTACACAATATCGACCGACGAGACAGGCTATTTTCCATGCAACTCTCCATGCTACCGCATTCCCTCTCCATGCTGGCCCTGGCCCTCGTGCTGCCCGGCATGGCATTGGCCGCGCCCGATGCCATCTCCGCCAGCCACGACAGCCTGGAGCAACGCATCAAGGCGTGCACGTCCTGCCATGCGCAAGAGGAAAAGCACGACGCCTTCTTTCCCCGCATCGCCGGCAAGCCTGCCGGCTACCTGTACAACCAGTTGCTGAACTTTCGCGAGGGGCGGCGCCAGTATCCGCTGATGAACTACATGGTCGAACACTTGTCTGACGATTACCTGCGCGAAATTGCCGAGTATTTTGCGGCACAACACCCTGCCCCGCCGCCGGCCCAGCCCAGCGGCGCCGGCGCGGTCGCCCTGGCGCGGGGACAGCAACTGGTGCTGCGCGGTGACGCCGGCAAAAAGATTCCCGCCTGTATCGCCTGTCACGGCCAGCAGCTGGCCGGCGTGGCACCCGCCATCCCCGGCTTGCTGGGCTTGCCGCGCGACTATATCAATGCCCAGCTGGGCGCGTGGAAGAACGGCATCCGCCGCGCCCATGCGCCCGACTGCATGGCGCAAGTGGCGCAGCGCCTGTCCGACGCGGACGTGGGCGCCGTCTCGGCCTGGCTGGGCACGCAGGTGCCCAGCGCCGACGCGCGTCCCGCCAGCAGCATCACCGTGTCCTTGCCGCTGCATTGCGGCGGCGTGCCCGGTTCCAGCGCGCAGGTGGCGCCATGAAAAAATGGATGATCGCGGCCGCCATCGTGGCCATCGGCGCGGCCGGTGCCAGGTTTGTGCTGTACCCGGGCGACGACTCGGGCCCGCCCACCGTGGCCAGCACCCTAAGCCAGGAACAGCTGGTCGCGCGCGGCGCCTACCTGGCCAAGGCGGGCGACTGCATGGCTTGCCACACGACGCGCGGCGGCGTGCCCTACGCGGGCGGACGGGCCTTGCAGACGCCGTTCGGCAAGGTGCTCTCGCCCAACATCACGGCGGACAAGGAAACAGGCATCGGCAGCTGGACGGCCGACGATTTCTGGCGCGCCATCCACAACGGCAAGTCGAAGGATGGCCGCTTGCTGTATCCGGCCTTTCCCTACACCAGCTACACCAAGGTGCAGCGCGAAGACAGCGACGCCCTGTACGCGTATTTCCAGAGCGTGCCGCCGCACAAACAAGCGAACGCGCCGCACGCGCTGCGCTTTCCCTACAACCAGCAGATTGCGCTGGCCGCCTGGCGCGCCCTGTATTTCAAGCCGGGCGTGTATCAGCCGCTCACAAACAAAAGCATGGAATGGAACCGCGGCGCCTACCTGGTGCAGGGCCTGGGCCACTGCAGCGCCTGCCATAGCAGCCGCACGACCCTGGGCGGCAGCGACGACGGCCTGTCGGGCGGCCTGATCCCCGTGCTGGGCTGGTACGCGCCGTCGCTGACGTCGGATGCGGAAGCGGGTCTCGGCGACTGGGATACGGCGCATATCGTGGAATTGCTGCAAACGGGCGTGTCGCCGCGCGCCACCGTCTTCGGCCCCATGGCCGAAGTCGTGCGGCAAAGCTTGCAGCACATGAGCACGGCCGACGTGCAGGCGATGGCCGTCTACCTGAAAAGCCTGCCCGGTCCCGCGCAGCCCGCACAACGGGCACCGCGCGACACGTCGGAACAAGCGAGGCAGCAACTGGCGCTGGGCGCGAAACTGTATGAGGCGCAATGCGCGAGCTGCCACCAGGCCGACGGCAAGGGCGTGCCGCCCGGCTATCCGCCGCTGGCCGGCAACCGCGCGCTGACGACGCAGTCGGCCGTCAACGCCATCCGCCTCGTGCTCAATGGCGGCTTTGCGCCCGGCACCCGCGGCAACCCGCGCCCCTATGGCATGCCGCCGTTCGGCCCCGTCATGGATGACGCGGAAGTGGCAGCCGTGGTCACGTATCTGCGGGCGTCGTGGGGCAATGATGCGCCGGCCGTGTCGGCGCTGGAAGTCAATAAATACCGCAGCGTGCCGCTGGAATAGGAGACATGAAAAAGCCGGCTTGCGCCGGCTTTTTCATGAACCACAGCAATCCTCAACGGAACTTGCTCTTGTGCCCCGTCTTCAAGTCCAGCGCATAGCGCACGCCATTGTCCGTCAGCATGACTTCATCGGGCGGCTCTTCGCCGGCCAGGGCGCCGTCGATCAAAGGCAAGCCTTCGCCCTTGCGCATCAAGTCATCGCAGCGCTCGTACACGTTCGCGCAGCCCGTGGACGCCATCAGCGATTGCACGATGGCCACTTTCCACGCGTCGACGCCGCCCGCGTTGAATTCGCAGATCAGATAGCCTTGCACGCCGCCGAACAGCTGCACCACCAGGCCCGGCAAGCCCTCGTCCTCGCCCTTGATCAGGGTTAGCAGCTGGTTTTCGCCCGCCTTCTTGATGGCCGGCAGTTTTTTCTCGATGGCGGCCTTGACCCTGCGCTTGATCAGCGCGTGGTCGACCGGTTCGTCTTCCTTGAAGCTCCAGATGCGCGCGCGGATCTGCGACTTCGAATTGTAGGCGGCGCGGGCGATGAACTGCTTCGACGAGCTTTGCACGATGGCGGTCGAGCCGGGCTTCATTTTTTCCTGCGGCTTGCCTTCGACTTTTTCAATCGCGGATGCGTAAATCCACGATTGGCCCAGCAAGCTCTTTTCCTTGCCCTGTTTGATGGTGATGATCAGCATGTAATTCCAGTAGTGTGAGCGGCGCGTGCCGCCCGTCGTATGTCCCACCGACATAATACCTCATGCCATCCTGTCGCAGCCTCCTGCATTCCATGCCGCTGCTGGCGCAGTCTGTCGCAGGACGGTACGCAGACGCGGCCGGCTGGCATACCATGCTTTTATACCAATTCCAACAGGGAGCAAGAATGACACCGATACTTTTCCACCGCCGCCACGCCAGCGCCGCGACCGCCCTGCTGCTGGCCGCCTGCGCGCTGGCCATCCCTGCCGCGCCGGCGCTGGCGTCGCCGCTCGACTGGATTTCCGGCAACAGCATCCAGGGTAGCGGCAAGCTGCAAAAGCAGACGCGCGACGTGGGCAGTTTCCATGCCGTGGCGCTGAACGTGCCGGGTACGGTCGAACTGCGCATCGGCAACACGGACAGCGTCACCATCGAAGCGGACGACAATATTCTGCCGCTGATCGATACGGCCGTGGAAAACGGCACCCTGCGCATCCGGCCCGCCAAGCGCAACGCCAACTTCCGCCAGAGCAGCCTGACCATCGTCATCCAGGCGCGCCAGGTGGAGCGCGTCAGCGTGGGCGGCTCGGGCAACATCACGGCAACGGGCTTGCGCGCCGAGAACCTGCGCTTCGACGTGGGCGGTTCCGGCTCCATCCACGCGCGCGACCTCGACAGCAGCCAGGTGTCCATCGCCATCGGGGGCAGCGGCAGCTTCAAGGCCAGCGGCAAGACGGAGCAGCTGACGGCGTCGATCGGCGGCTCGGGCAATATCGAGGCGGGCCGCCTGGCCGCGCGCGAAGTGCAAGTGAGCATCGGCGGCTCGGGCGAAGCCACCGTGTGGGCCAAGCAAGACTTGGCCATCAGCATCGGCGGTTCGGGCGAAGTGAGCTACTACGGCGACCCGCGCATCAGCCGCAGCATGCAGCGTTCGAGCAGCATCCGCCGCCTGGGCAGCGCGCCGAATTAATCAAGCGCAATGCAAAAAGCCCGGATCGCTCCGGGCTTTTTGCGTTTCAAACAGTCAAATCAGCGTGCCGGCTTCACCGGTTCGCGGTCGATCAGGACCGTGTTGACGCTGTCCGTCAGCCAGATCTGGCCATCCTGGATCGTGCATTGCAGTTGCATGTTGCGCTGCGCCAGCTTGCTCATGTCTTGCGCCGCCTCGGATGGCAGGTTGATCACGGTCAAGTTCTTCGCCCGTTCCAGTTTATTCGCGATCTGCTTCCACCAGATGTGGCTCGTTGCGCCATAGCTGTAGACGATGACCTGTTCCGAACGTCCGCACGCCTTGAGGATGCGCTTTTCGTCGGGCTGGCCCACTTCGATCCACAGCTGGATGGCGCCCGTCAAGTCTTTCTGCCACAGGTCGGGCTCTTCCGTGTCGAACAGGCCCTTGGTAAAGGTCAGCGCCTCGTCGGCATGGATGGCGAACGCCAGCAGGCGCACCATCATGCGCTCGTCCGTTTCGGACGGGTGGCGCGCCAGGGTCAGCGCGTGATCCTGGTAGTAATTGCGGTCCATGTCGGCGATCTGCAGATCGGCTTTGAAAATTGTTGCTTTGAGGGCCATCGTGTTTCTGTCTCGGTAAAGTGAATAGTGAAGTCGGTATCAGCGGAAAACCACCGTCTTGTCGCCATTTTTCAGGATGCGGTGCTCGACGAACCATTTCACGGCGCGCGCCAGCACCACGCACTCGACGTCGCGGCCGATGGCCGTCAGGGTTTCCGCATCCATCGCATGGTCGACGCGCTCGACGTCCTGCTCGATGATCGGGCCTTCGTCCAGGTCGCCCGTGACGAAATGGGCCGTCGCGCCGATCAGCTTGACGCCGCGGTGATGCGCCTGCGCATACGGCTTGGCGCCCTTGAAGCTGGGCAGGAAGGAATGGTGGATATTGATGGCGCGGCCATCGAGCGCCTGGCACAGGCCCGGCGACAGGATTTGCATGTAGCGCGCCAGCACCACCAGGTCGATCTTGTGCGTGTCCATCAAGTCGATGATCTTCGCTTCCTGCGCCAGCTTGGCCGCTTCCGGCGCGCCGGCCGCCAGCGGCAGGTGGTGGAAGGGAATATTGTAGCTGGCCGCCAGCTGGTAGAACTCCATGTGGTTCGACACGATGGCGGGAATTTCCACGTTCAGCAAACCGCTCTTGTAGCGGAACAGCAAATCGTTCAGGCAATGGCCGATCTTCGACACCATCAGCATGACGCGCGGCTTGACGCGCGCATCGTGCAATTGGCCATGGAAAGCGCCGTTCAGCTGCATGGCTTGCGACAGGTCGGCGAAGTCGCTGCGCAACTGGGCGTCGCTGACGGCGCCGTCTTCCAGCGCGAAATGCACGCGCATGAAGAACAGCTGCGATTCCTGGTCGCCAAATTGGGCGGAATCGAGGATGTTGCAGCCGTGTTCGGCCAGGAAGCCGGAGACGCGGTGCACGATGCCGCGCTGGTCCAGGCAGGACAGGGTCAGGATGTATTCGGGATGCGTCATGGTCGCGGAATCAGGTAAAAAGTAAGGCTATGCTCGGCTCAGCCACGCGCGCCGGCCATCGGCTGCGCTGCCGCGAGCCGGCTATTGTCGCACGGCCGGGCCTGTAAACATGCATTTTCCACACAAGCGGCATGGCTGCCGACTGCGGCGACCTGATTGACGTTAATTTGATCTGGCACAAAGTGATCGCGTTTTTCCATCTGCCGGCCCCCATTCTCGCGCCAAACCGGCATCTGCCATGGAACCTGGCACGCCGTTGGGCGTCTATCTCTTTGCTTGTTTCACCATACGTCGCACCCGGTGCACCGGGTGTTTCCCGGATCAGTTTTTCATTGAGGTAGAACATGTTCACAAACAGTATTTCCCCCAGTCTCAGCCCCGCCCTGAAGTCCCATCTCGAGGCCCAGTGCAGTTTCGCCACGGAACTATCGCGCAAGATGTTCGATACGGTGCAGCAATTGAGCGAGCTGCATCTGCGGCTGGCGCAAGACCTGCTGCAGGAATGGAGCAACGCCAGCCAGCAACTGCTGTGCGCACGCGACACGGGCGAGTTCATGTCGATGGCCGCCGGCCAGTTGCAGCCAAGCGGCAACAAGCTGCGCCAGTACCAGCAGCAACTCGGCAATCTCGTCGCCAACGCCAATGTCGAAATGAACCGCACGGCAGAAAATCACCTGCCCGAAGCGCGCCGCACGGCCGTGGCCTTCGCTGACGAAGTGGTGCGCAAGACGGCGGAAGAAACGGAAAAAGCCGCGCAACGCCAGCGTGAAATGATTGAAAAAATGCATGCCACGGGCCACCGCGACGGCGCGGGCAGCCGCCGCGATACCAGCAGGCAATCCGAGCAGGCGCATTGAGCACCTGCATTGACCACTTGACCCCACTCGACAGCAAGGAGAGCGACATGGCTAGCAATCAAGGAAATGAACAGGGCAAAGGCGCTGGCAGCAGCCAGAAAACCAGCGAATCGGGCAGCGCCAAAGGCACGAGCAAACGCGGTTTCGCTGCCATGAATGAGGAGCAGCAACGCGAAATTGCCAGCAAGGGCGGCCAGGCAGCCCATCAAAAAGGCACGGCGCATGAATTCGACTCGGAAGAAGCACGCCGGGCCGGGCAGAAAGGCGGCGAAGCCGTCAGCCGCAACCGCGAACACATGGCGGAAATCGGCCGCAAAGGCGGCGAAAGCCGGCAATCGGCCCAGCGCGCCAATGAAAGCCGCAGCACGGCGGCGCGCAGCGGCGGCACTGGCCGGCAGGGCGGCAAGGACGAAGACGACAATGGCTGACCAGAGTTGACAGGACTGCCGGACTGAGCGGCTTGGCCCGGCAGCGCACGGCTTGACGCAGGAAGGCACGGGGCGGCCCTGGCGGCCCCATGCAAGGGCTGGCGCAGCGCCGGGGGCGGCGGTATGGTACATTCTCGCCTTACCGACACCTCCGCGCCACGTCCCGCCCTTCCCCACATGCAGCCATCCCTGAAATACCTGAGCGCCTATTCCGAACAAACGCAAGCGCAAGTGCAGCAACTGATCGCACAGGACAAGCTCGGCGACGTCCTGTTGAAACGCTATCCGAACGCGCACGATGTGCGCAACGACAAGGCTTTGTATCAGTATGTGCAGGACTTGAAGAATGAATTTCTGCGCAATGCCGAGCCCATCAACAAGGTGGCGTTCGACAGCAAGATCCATGTGATCCAGCATGCGCTGGGCTTGCATACCTCGATCTCGCGCGTGCAGGGCGGCAAGCTCAAGGCCAAGCATGAAATCCGCGTGGCCACCATGTTCAAGGAAGTGCCGCTGGAATTCCTGCGCATGATCGCCGTGCACGAACTGGCGCACGTCAAGGAAAAGCAGCACGACAAGGCGTTCTACAAGCTGTGCACGTATATGGAACCGCAGTACCACCAGTACGAATTCGACGTGCGCCTGTACCTGACCCAGCTCGACCTGTCAGGCCAGCGCCTGTGGTCATGAAGTCCGGGTCATGACATCCACGTAAAAATGCCGCCCGGCATACAACTGGGCGGCATTTTTACTGATGCGCCGGCATGACCGGCGCCATGTTCAAGCTCAGGCGGCGTTCTTGCGGCGAAGCATAAAGCCCATCAGGCCCAGACCGCCCAGCAGCATGCCGTAGGTGGCCGGTTCCGGCACGGCGCTGACAGTGGCGGCGATATTGTCGACCTGGAAGGTGTGCAAGGCGCCTTCCTTCCACGTTGCCGACAGCAGATTGCTGAAACCTGTAAACGTGTAATCGGCAAAGGTGTGGCCGCCACCGAGGGTGAAGGTCTGGCTCACCGTGCCGCCGCCCACCTGGTGGCCGACGAACGTCACGTCAAAGGAACCGGGCAAGCTCACGAAGTCGGCCAGGCTGATCGAGCTCAGCGAGAAAGCGGCGCCATCGGCACGGCTCAGGGTGGTCGTCGACAGGGGCGTCGCGCCGAGACCGGCCGAGCCGGCATAGGCGAAGCTATCCTGGTGCGCCGAGCTCAGCAGGCCGAGGAAGCTGCTGTCGAAGTTGTAGCCGCCTTCGGAGTAGGAATTGAACACGGAACCGAAGTAGCCCGGTTGTTCCAGCGAATCAAAGCCGATGGTGGTGGTTTGTGCGTGGGCGCCGCCAGCGGTAGCGAGAACGGCGGCGACAGCGGTCGCTCGCAAGAGGGTCATTGGTTTCAAAATAGCATCCTTTCGAGATGATGAAGTAGCGTGGTTGTGGCAACTTGAAACGGCTCGGCACCTTTTTTGGGGAGTCTGTACAGCGCTCGTCGGTGTCCGATATTCCTAACTTTTGAACCCTGACAGTAGACCACAGCCATGATTAAAAATCATCTTCATTTTCAAAAAAACATGCTTCTAGAGCAATTTTATAGCCATATTTTTATTAATTAAGTCATTCAGCACGATCAATTTTCCCGTGCAGAAATAAAAAAGCCATGCAGTGCGCACCGCATGGCTCTTTCAAGCGACATCAAAAATAGTTGCCTGACGGCATCCGCACGGCCAGGCGGACATGGCCTTACGGCACGCACTCCTTCAGGCGCTGCACCAGCGCTGCCGGATCGGCGTCTGCATTGAGGAATGCCGCGTGCTGCGGGCGGATAAAACCCTGTTCCTTGCCATTTTGCACGAAAGCGATCAAGCCATCGTAGAAACGGTCGACATTGAGCAAGCCGATGGGCTTGGCGTGCAAGCCCAGCTGGGCCCACGTCAGCATCTCGAACAGTTCTTCCAGGGTGCCATAGCCGCCGGGCATGGCGATGAAGGCGTCGGACAGGCTGGCCATCATCGCCTTGCGCTCATGCATGTCCTTCACGATGAACTGGCGCGTCAAGCCCATGTGGCCCACTTCGCGTTCGACCAGCTGGGTGGGAATCACGCCCGTTACCTCGCCGCCCAGGCGCAGCACTTCATCGGCGATCACGCCCATCAGGCCCACCTTGCCGCCGCCATACACGAGCGAAATATTTTCCGCCACCAGCACGCGCGCCAGTTCGCGCGCCGCCACGGCATAGTCCGGCGAGACGCCCGCGTTGGCGCCACAGTACACACATAAAGCCTTGATCACAGTAATCCCTACCCTTTCAATTCATCGATGGCCGCCTCGACTTCGAGGCGTTCCTTGGCGTCCAGCGCCACGCACTCGGCCGCCTTTTCATACAGGGCCAGCGCTTCCGCCAGCTTTTTCTTTCCGTCGAGCATATTCAACGCACGCGCATATTCACTGTGCGCCAGCGCCGAATACGGCGTCAGGGCCAGTGCCGTCTTGAAGTGCTGGTAGCCGTCTTCCTTGTTGGCGCCGTAGGTCAGGCTGCCTATCATGGCGCCGACCTTGTCGATAATTTCCGTATGATAAATCCCAAACGCGATATGCGCTTCCGCATGCATGGGCGCTACCGTCATCGTGCGGTCCAGGCTGTTGCGCACGCGCGCGCCCATGCCTTGCGCCAGAGCCTTGACGACGGACGTGCCCAGCGCGTAGCGGCCCAGGCTGTAGGCATGCCAGTAGTAGCCGGCCGGATTGTCCGGCTGCTCGCTCTGCTGGCGCTCGCAGCGCTCGGCCACTTCCTCGTACATGTCGAGTTTCTGGCTGTCGTTTCCTTCCAGGTGCGTGGCATAGATGCAGGTGGCCTTGTGCGCCACCGCATAGCCGGGCACGCCGACTGCCAGGCCCAGCTTCACAGCGCGCTCGAAGTCGCCCGCGTGGAAGGCCAGCCAGGCTTGCAGCAGCGCAGGGTGCGTGGGAAACGGTTCCACATCGCCCGCATGCAGGCGCGGCCAGGCCGCTTCCAGGGTTTGCGGCGTGTAGACATATGCTTCGTCCGGATAGGGGAATTGTTTCCAAGCCATCTCTCTCTCCTGTAATTGACGACGTGGCGCCAGCAGCAGCGTCAGTCGTTCTTGAGTTTGGTCACATACTCTTCCGACAGTTTGCGAAACAGCAAATGCGTTTCATTGCGCAGATACGGGCCGATCAGGGACAGCACCTGGTAGCAGCCGCGCGCCAGCGCATCGGACATCGATTGCTGCTCGCTGTACTTGCGCGGGTTGCGCACGTACTCGTACGACAACCAGTAGGTGGCGACGACGACCATATTTGTCGCCATGGCAGCGACTTCCATGTCCGACGCTTCGAGCGACTGTTCGCTGCGCAAGTCTTCGCACAGCTGCGTGGCCACCTTGATCTTGTGCGCCAGGATCAGTTTGAAGTGCAGTTCCAGCTTGCGGTTGCGTGACAGCAAATCGTTGAGGTCGCGATAGAAAAAGCGGTAGCGCCAGATCAGTTCGAACATCAGGTGCAGGTACAGCCAGACGTCCTCGATATTCGAGCGGCGCCCGTCGGGCACGGTCAGGATGCGTTCGATTTCCGCCTCGAACTGGACGAAGATCGAGTTGACGATGTCGTCCTTGTTACGGAAGTGGTAATACAGGTTTCCCGGCGAAATGTTCATCTCTTCCGCAATCACGGTCGTCGTGATATTCGGCTCACCAAACTCATTGAACAGGCGCAGCGACAACTCCAGGATGCGTTCGCGGGTACGGCGTGGTGCTTTTTGTAGCATGGCGGGCAATCTCTCTGTGTTCTGCCTCAAGCATACCACCTAAGATAGTCGTAATGAAACACTGCGCCCGCTGGCGCCGGCGAAAACCGCAGGCAAAAAAAAGCCTGCGCGAGCAGGCTGGAGGAATGCGGCGCCAGCTCAGACCGCCGGCGCTTTTTTCTTCGCCGCCGGCCTCGCGGCGGGTTTGCTCACCGCTTTGCTCGCGGGCTTGCTTGCGGCGCGCGGCGCAGCCTTGACGGCAGCCGCTTTCGGCGCAGTTTTCGTTACGGCTTTCGGCGCGGCTTTCGGCGCCGCCTTCACGGCGGGCTTGGCCGCCACCTTCGGCTTGGACGCTGGCGCGGGCTTGGCTGACAGCGCCGCCACTTGCCGGCTCAAGGCATTGATCTGCGCACGCAGCGCGGCGATGTCCTGCTGCGTGGGCACGCCGATGGTGGCCAGCGCACGCGCCACGCGCTCTTCGAACACTTGCTCCAGCTTGTCCCAGGAGCCGCTGGCCTGCTTGCCCACGCCATCGGCCAGTTTGCCGACGCTGCCGCTGACGTCGGCCACCTTGTCTTCGGCCCGCTTCTGGAATTCCGTGCCCTCCTTCACCAGCCGGGAAAACACACGTCCGCCCTCTTCCTGCGCCTTGGCGAATGCGCCGAGGCCCGCTTGCCAGATCTGCTGCGCGGACGAGCGCACGGCACTCGCCAATTCCGTGTCTTCCGTCAGCGCCTTCAATTTCTTCACCATCGCCAGCTCCCGTCATGTAAAAGGCCATGCCACTTCATGGATGCGTTTTATTCTAGAGAGCAAAACTAGAGACGGGAGTCTAATTCGATGGAAAGCTGCGGCGCAAGGTGCGCCAGCGCACGCGGCGGCCAGTTGCCCGCTGCGGAAAATCCTCAGGCCGCCGCTTTCACCTGGCCATGCAGCAGCTTGTGCAGGCGGAAGCCTTCGCGGATATTCTCGCGCAGCACGGCGCCTTTCCACGGCTTGGTATAGAAGCGGTCGACAGCGCCGCGGTTGATGGCCGCCATGATGGGCGTCAGATCGGCAAAGGCCGACAGCATGATGCGGAAGGTATCGGGGCACAAATGTTTGACCCGCTCCATGAATTCGGTGCCGCTCATCAGCGGCATGCACTGGTCGCACAGGATCACCTGCACCTTGTGGCGCGCCAGGATGTCGAAGCCCTCGGCGGCCGTCTGCGCCGTCAGAATGCGGTAGCCGTCCTGCGCCAGGAAGTCGCTGAGCACGTCGAGCATGAAGACATCGTCGTCGACGATCAGCAAGGTTTGCTGCTCTTCGCTGCCCGCATCCTGCGGCGCCTGCAGCAGCTTGCCGCCCATCAGCATCTGCTCGAATTCTTCCTGCGGCACGGGGCGGCTGAAATAATAGCCCTGCATCTCGTCGCAGCCGTGGCGCCGCAGATAGGCCAGCTGCGCATCGTTTTCCACGCCTTCGGCGATCACTTCCAGCTTCATGCTGTGGGCCATGCTGATAATGGCCAGCACGATGGCCGCGTCGTCCGGATTGCTCGTCACTTCGCGCACGAAAGCGATGTCGATCTTCAGCTTGTCGATGGGGAAGCGCTTCAGGTAGGCCAGGCTGGAATAGCCGGTGCCGAAATCGTCGATGGAAATCTGAATGCCCAGCGCCTTCAGGTTGCGCAGCACGGCGATGGTTTCCTCGGCATTCGACATCAGCGAGCTTTCCGTCAGCTCCAGCTCCAGCAGGTCGGGCGCGATATCGTGCTTGCGGATCGCCTTGAGCACCTCTTCCTCCAGGCCGCCGACGAAGAACTGGATGCCCGACACGTTCACCGACAGGTGTACGGGGCCGATGCTGCTGGCGCCCCATTCGCTGATCTTCTTGCAGGCCTCGTCGAGCACCCAGTTACCGACGCGCACGATGAGACCCGTTTCTTCCAGCAGGGGAATGAACAGGGCCGGCGAAACCATGCCGTGGCCGGGACGGCGCCAGCGTATCAGCGCCTCGGCGCCGCTGATGCGCCCCGAGATGATATTCACCTTGGGCTGGAAGAACAGCACGAATTCCTCGTTGTCGATGGCACGCCGCAGGGCATTTTCCATGTCCAGCCGCGCCATCGATTGCGCGTTCATTTCCGCCGTGAAGAAGCGGAAGGCGTCGCGCCCCGCTTCCTTGGCGCGGTACATGGCCGTGTCGGCATATTGAATCAGGGTGTCCGCATCGGCAGCATCCTCGGGGAAGACGGATATGCCGATGCTGACCGTCACCGTCACCTCGTGGCCCTGCAAGTCGAAGGGCTTGCGCATCGCCTCGCGGATCTTGTCGACCACGCCGACGGCATGCTGTGCGCCTTCGGGCAGCAGCAGGATGGTGGCAAATTCATCGCCGCCAAAGCGGCCGATGGTGTCGCGCACACGCAGGCAATCGACAAGGCGGCTGGAAAACTGGCGCAGAAGGTCGTCGCCGATCGTGTGGCCCAGGGTATCGTTGATATTCTTGAAGCGGTCGACATCCATGAACAGCACGGCCACGGCCCACTGGTGCTCGGCCGCCTGGGCCAGCGAATGGGTCAGCGAGGCGTAGAACTGGCTGCGGTTCGGCAAACCCGTCAAGGTGTCGAAATGAGCCAGTTTCATCAGGCGCTGTTCGGCGTCCTTGCGCTCCGTGATGTCGCGCGCCACGGCCACCAGGATCCAGCTCTGCCCCGAGCGCAAGGTGCGCCGCTGCACTTCCACCGACAGGGGCGATCCGTCCTTGCGCTGCAGCTGCAATTCCGTCATCGGGCCGCCCTGGTCGCCGGCCAGCAGCTTGTTGTACAGCTCTTCCAGCTGGGATTCGCCCTCGTGCGCACGGCCCGGGCCCACGCGCAGGAAATCCTCGCGCTCGAAACCGAGCATGCGGCACGCCGTCTGGTTGACGTCGACGAAGCACATGCCGGCGCGGTCGACGAGGAAAATCGCGTCGGCCGTGGCGTCCATCGCCAGGCGGAAGCGGCGCAAGTCTTCATCGAGGCGGATGCGCGCCGCCATGTCCAGGGTCAGCTGCTCGTGGTGGCGCTTGATCTCGTCGTACAGCAGCAGATTATCGTAGGCGACGGCGATCTGCGCCGCCACCGTGGCGGCGACCCGTTCGTCGACTTCGGAAAATTCATTCGCCCCCAGCTTGTCGACCAGGTACAGCCAGCCGTGGCTGCGCTCGCGCGAGGCGATGGCCACGCCGAGGAAGGAGTGTACGGGCGGGTGCGTGTCGGGCAGGCCCAGCGCGCCGGGGTCGCCCTTCAAGCCATTGACGCGGTAAGGCTGGCGCTGTTCCAGCAAGCGGTTCAAAATGCCCGTGCGCGGCGTGCTGGCGATGCGATCGAGGTTTTTCTCGGCGCCGCACGAGGAAAAATAGCTGAGCTTTTCGGCGCCCTCTTCCAGTACGCCGATGCAGGCGTACTTGGAGACGCAGATATTCTGCGCCACCTTGCAGCCCGCCTCGATCAGGGCGCGCGGATCGCGTTCGGCACCCAGCTCGATGCCCAGTTCGATCAGGGCCGTCAGGCGCAGGCTCACCGCCTGCAGACTCGACAGCGAGCGCGACAAACGCTCCGTCATAATGCCCAGGTCTTCGGGGAGCGCGGCTTGGCCCTCGCGCTGGCTGGCCAGCTGCGAAATCTGCTGGCTGCTCGATTCGAGTTCGTCGAGGTAGCCGCTGACCTGGTGCTCGATGCCGGCCAGCTGGCCCGTGGCGGGAAGCGCCGCCCCGCCGCCCGCGCCCGGCGCCACCGGCACCTGGGGCGCCGCCGGCATCAGTCCCAGCGCCTCGTTGACCGTGCGTACGATGACTTCGGGATCGGACGGCTTGGGCAAGACCCAGCGCACGCCGCACGCCTGCGCCAGCAGGATCGCTTCCTGCTCGCGGTAGGTGGCCGTATAAAAGATGATGGGCACGTCGGCCAGCGCGGGATCGGCATGCACGCGCGTGACGAATTCGTAGCCGTCCATGTTCGGCATGAGGATGTCGGAGATGATCAGGTTGGGCCGCTCGGTACGCAGTATTTCCAGCGCGTCGGCGCCGTTGGCCGCCTCCAGCAGGCGGTGGCCGCCGTAGCCGAGAAGTGCGGTCAGGAACTCGCGGTTCAGCACATGATCATCGACGATCAGGATGGTGGCTATGTCGTTTTTAACTGGCGTCGACGGCGCCCCGGGTAAAAAAGACTCCAGCTCCGCGACGAACAGGTCGGGTTCGATCGGTTTGCCGATGTAGCCATTGAAGCCCGCTTCGAGCAGGCGCTCGCGGTCGCCCACCATGGCCAGCGCCGTCACGGCCAGCGCCGGGATCTTGCGCAGCTGCGGGTCTTTCTTCAGTTCCGCCACCACGCCATAGCCATCGAGCTTGGGCAAGTGCACGTCGCAAATGATCAAGTCCGGCAACTCGCTGCGCGCCATGCGCACGCCCTCTTCGCCGTCATAGGCGGCCAGCGGCGTGTACCCGAAGGCACGCAGCAAGTACACCATCAATTCCATATTGGTGGCGTTATCTTCGATAATCAGGATACGTGCGGACAATTAGCGCCCCCAATAAAAACGGCATGGACTCATTTTTCCGCATGCGCGGGCTACATAACAATCGTATAACATCTTGCCATACATTCAGGGAAATTTCTGGCCCACGTACGCCTGCAGAACGGCTCAAGCGGCCTCATGAACAAATTTTTCCCGCTTATCTTCTGACGTTAGCTTAACTTATCTTCTGACGTTAGCTTAATACAGTACGCCAGTGGAAAACAGCATTTTCTGCCTCGTGCGTTGTTAAACATGGGCAACAGCAGAGTCAAAAGAGACAGTCTTGCCATGCAGACAAAACACAACAGGACTCAGGCGAAATGGGGAGCGGAGGGAGGCTGGGCGACTTCGCTCTTGATAGTGATTTCTGCCAGCAGCTGGCGCAGCACGCGCGCATCGCTGGCCAGCGCCACGTGGCCGATGCCGCCGAAAGCGATATTGCGCGCGCCCGGCAGCTGCGCGGACGCTTGCGGCGCGACGATATTGTCGTGATGCGAATAGATCGACGTGATCAGGGCGCGCGTCTCGGGCGTCTCGCTGGCGGCCAGCTGCGCCAGCCAGCCGCTGGGCGTGCCATCGACGCGGCTCATCTGGCGCGCATTGGCACCCGCCGCCAGGTTGGCCAGCGCCGTGCCGTGGTGCGGCGTGCCGATCGTGATGATGCGGGCCACGCGGGCCGCGCCGTAATGGCGCAGCCAGGCGCGCGCCACCAGGCCGCCCATGCTGTGGGCGACGAGAATCACGCGGTCGCTGCCTGTGCGGGCACATAGCTCGGTGATGGCTTGTTCGACCAGCGGCACGAACTCCTCGATATCGGCGTTGATCGGTTCCAGGTCGATCGCCTTGTGCACGATACCGGCCCGTGCCAGCTGCCGGCTCAGCTTGGTCCAATAGCCGCCGTTGCACACATAGCCGTGCACCAGCAGCACCGGCATGCCTTGGCCGGGGATGCTGCCGGCCGCATGCAGGCGCGGACGCAGCATGCCCCATGACGACGTCCACAGGGTGGCACGCAATTCGCCCAAAAACAGGCGCGCCGCGCCCATGGCGCCCAGCTGGTATTCAGGCGGCACGGGGCTGCCCAGGCGCCGGCTCTCCCGGAAATTGCGCACGACGATCAGCGCGCGCACGGCCAGCAGCATGGCCAGCGCCAGCAGCACGGCCAGCAGCGGCGAAGCGATGCCCCACGCCTGCATGGCCAGGTACGCCAAGCCCAGCACGGCCAGTAGTTGCAGCAGCATCAGCCACTTGAGGATGCGCGCGATCATGCGGTCGCCGCGACGGAAACGGGCGCGGGCTTGCCCGTCAGCGCTTGCGCCAGGCCGCTGGCCAGGCGCGCTGTCAGCGCGTAGATCGTCAATTGCGGATTGGCGCCGATCGACGTGGGGAACAGCGAGCCATCATGTACGGACAGGTTGCGTACGCCGTGATAGCGGCCGTCGGCGCCCGTCACGCCCAGGCGCGCATCGTCCGACATGGCGCAGCCGCCCATCACGTGGGCCGACACCACGCGCGCCAGCAGCGCCTTCATCGGCAAATCGCCGATGGCCTGCTTCGCCTGCGCCCAGCTCGTGTAGTGGCTGGCCAGCTCATGCACGGGATAGACGCTCCTGGCGCCGGCGGCGAACTGGATTTCCGCCATCGATAGCAGCGCGCGCCGCACGCCATCCCAGAGAAAAGGCGTGAGCGGATAGTCGAGCACGGGCGCGCCGAAACTGTCGACCGATACGCTGCCGCCCGCCGCATCATGGTGAAAGCCGTCGCGCAGCAGCGCCAGCAAGGCGTGCGCATGGGGAAATTCGCGCATGGTGCGCGCATGTTCGTCGCCGAAGCCGCCCATGGTGGTGGCCATCAGCAGCGGGTGCAAGGGCGGCGCTTCGAGCTTGTAGCCGATAGGGCCATCGATGGGCGCCGTATGCAGGAAATGGTCGGAATAAATCGTCTGCGGCGCGCCCGCATAGGCGTCGACTCGCTGCTGGAACAGGCCCGCCGAGACCACGGTCGGATGCAAAAAGGTGCGCCGGCCCAGCAAGCCGTGCGGGTCGGGCGCCTGCGAGCGCAGCAGCAGCGCGGGCGAGTTGATGGCGCCGCCGGCCAGCACAAAGTGTTTCGCGCGCAGCGTCAGGCGCCCGCCCGTGGGCACTTGCCCGGCGGCGTCCAGCGCGATGACTTGCAGGCTGTCGATGCGCTCGCCCTTGAAAGTGAAACGTTCGGCGCGCGCATGCACGAGCAGGCCCGCGCCCAGCGCCAGCGCCGACGGGATCGTCGTCACCAGCATCGACTGCTTGGCGTTGGTCGGGCAGCCCATGCCGCAGTAGCCGAGGTTCCAGCAGCCGTTCACGTTGCGCCGGATGGCGGCCGTGGGGATGCCCAGCGCCGTGGCGCCACGCCGCAACAAGTCGTTGTTTTCATTGGGCGGCGCGGCCCAGTCGCTCACGTGCAGGCGTTTTTCCATCATAGCGAACCACGGCGCCATGGCATCGACGCCATAGCCGGACAAGCCAAAGTGCTTGCGCCAGTATTCGAGGGTGCCGGGCGGCGTGCGGAAGCTCGAGGTCCAGTTGACGGTGGTCGAACCGCCGACCGTGCGCCCCTGCAAAATATTGATCGCCTTGTCGCGCGTCTTGCGCGCGGCCGATTCCTGGTACAGCGCGGGATAAGCGTCCGCTTCGCGCATCTTGAAGTCTTGCGAGGACTTCAAGCCGCCCTCTTCGACGATCAGCACTTTCAAGCCGGCCAGCGCGAGGATTTCCGCCGTCACGCCGCCGCCGGCGCCGCTGCCGATGACGACGACGTCCGCTTCCAGGGTGCGGTCGGCGGCCAGGGTGCTGGCGTCGGTGACGTTCCAGCCGGCGGCCAGGCCGGCGGCAATCGGGTCGGGTATGGGGGATGTGCTCATGGATGCCTTATGCGCTCAGTTCGGGCAGCGGTCCCGGATAGCCGATGGCGGCCCAGTGGGCGGCATCGGCATACCAGGCGCCGAGGATCAGATCGTGCAGGGCCAGGTAAGCCGTCTGCAGTGTCGCCAGGCGGTGCGTGCGCCACGCCTGCAGAAAGGCGGCCACCTGGGCCGGGTCGGCGTCAAGCCAGCCTTTCTCAACGCCGGCGACGAAGCGCCGCGCGGGCGCCAGCGCCAGCAGCCCAAACAGATCCTGCACTTCCTGTTGCGCCGCCAGCGGCAAGCCGCGGATGGCCGTGTCCACGCCGGCGATGGCGCCATCGAGCGCCGTGGCCCGCGCGGTCGCGTCCCGAGTCAGTGCGCTGCCCAGCATCGCCGGCACGATGGCCGCCAGCGCCGCGCGCGCTTCGCCGTCGAGGACGAAGCGGCCCGGTGGCGCCGGTCCGCGCACCAGGCGGTAGGCGGCGCCGCCGGCGGCCAGCACACCGGCGCCGAGCACGCCCAGTTTCAGAAACGATCTGCGTCGCATCCCCATGTCTCCCTTGTTTTGTACGGCCTTTTGCAGGCCAGTGTACGCCAAAGGCAGCGGGCATTTAAACGCAAAAACTAGAGCGACCCGTCTAGTTTGCGCGACGGGAACCATAGCAGCAGCATGGCCAGCAGCGCCGCCAGCGCGCCGCCGATGGCGATGCTGGGTAAGCCAAAGGCGACGATCAGCGCGCCGCCCAGCGCGCCACCGGCCGCCGTGCCCGCATTGAAGGCGGCGATATTCAGGCCCGCCGCCACGGCGTCGCTGCCAGGGCAATGCTGCTGCGCCAGGCGCAGCAGCCGCATGGTCGACAGGGTCACGAGGGCGAAGAACAGCAAGCCCAAGGTGCCGCACAGGGCCAGCATGGCCACGGGCTGGGCGCGCAGCATATAAAACGCCAGCAAATTGAGCGCCAGCGCGGCCAGTGCCAGCACGGTGGCGCGCAGCGCGTGGGGCCTATCCGCGCACCAGCCGCCCAGCAGGTTGCCGCCGATGGCGCACGCGCCAAAGCACAGCATGGCGGCGCCCAGCCAGCCCGCATCGAGTCCGCCCAGCTGCAGCAGGAATGGCGAGACATACGTGAAAAAACTGAAGGTGGCCACGCTGACGAGCGCCGCCACGCCGGCCGCCAGCAGCAGGGGCGGCTGCACGATGGCGCGCAGGCTGGCCAGGGCCGAGACGGCAGCGGTTTCCTGGCGCGCGGCCGGCATGGCGAAGCGCAAGCCGGCGCCGCCGCACAGGGCCAGCACGCCGATGACCGCAAATACCCAGCGCCACGACGAGACGGCACCCAGCCACGTCCCCAGCGGCACGCCGCCCGCCAGCGCCAGGGTCAGGCCCAGCCAGACGATGGATAGCGCCCGTCCCGCGCGCGACGGGTCGACCAGGCTGGTGGCCGCATGCGAGGCGACGGCCATGAACACGCCATGCGCGAGTCCCACGGCAAAGCGCACACCGAGCAGCGCGCCCAGCGCCGGCGCGGCCGCCATGGCCACGCTGCCGGCCGCCAGCACGAGCATCGTGGCCACCAGCACCTGGCGCGTGGGCCGGCGCGCCAGCATGGCCGTCAGGATCGGTGCGCCGATGGCCGCCCCCAGCGCATACGCGGCAATGGCGCCGCCTGCCGCCGCCACGCTGGCGTGCAAGTCGCGCGCCATGGGGGTCAACAGGCCGGCGGCGATGAATTCGGACAAGCCGAAGGCGAAGCTGCACAACGACAGCAGATAAATGGAGAGTGGCAGCCCGCGGCTGCGCGATGAAACGATGGACATGGCAATTCCCGACAATCAAAACGCCATGCTGGCCCCTGGATCACCATCTGTAAAATATCTTATTTATCTCGAAATGAGACCTTGCAAGTCTCAATGCGAGGCAGACAGCCGCAACTGCTCCAGCAACCGCTCGCGCACGGGCGACGTGCGCTGCGGGTCCCACGCCATGTACAGGTCGAGCTGGCGCAGCGCCTCGGGCGCGCTGCTTGCCAGCGGCAGCATGACCACGCCCGCAGGTGCGCTGGCCGCCAGGCTGGCCGGCAGCAGCGCGACGCCGAAGCCGGCCGCCACCAGTCCCAGCACCGTTTGCAAGCGGCGCGCCTGCTGCACCACGCGCGGCACGAAACCCGCATGCAGGCACAGGCTGGCCAGCTGGTCGTGGAAACCCTGGCCCAGCTCGCGCGGCGAGGCGACGAAATCGTCACCGGCCAGGTCCGCCAGGTCCACCCTCGCCTGGCCCGCGCAGCGGTGGTCCAAGGGCAGCGCGATCATGATGTCCTCGCCCGACAGGCGCTCGAAGCGCAAGCCCGGCGTGCTGCGCCCGGGAGCGCGCAGCAGCGCGATATCGACCTCATTCTTTTCCAGCCACTCGACCTGCTGCTGCGTCGACGCTTCGCGCAAGGTGAATTGCACGGCGGGCGAGGCGGCGCGGAACGCGCGCAAAGCCTCGAGCACGTGGGCGTAGGGCGTAATGTGGATGAAGCTCAGGCGCAAATGCCCCTCGATGCCTTGCGCCACGCGGCGCGTGGCGGCCACGCCCTCTTCCAGGCTGGCCAGCACCTGGTGCGCTGTGGCCAGGAAAGTGCTGCCGGCCGGGGTCAAGGCGACCTTGCGGTTCGTGCGTTCGAAAACAGGGTAGCCGAGCGCCTCTTCCAGCCGCAATATCGCCTGCGACAGCGGCGGCTGCGCCATGTGCAGCCGTTCTGCCGCGCGCCGGAAATTGAGTTCCTCGGCGACGGCGATGAACTGGCGCAGCAGCCGGGTCTCTATCATGGGCCTTTTTTGGCTACCGCCAGGATATGGCGCGCGATGCCGCGCAGGATATTGACTTCTTCCGTTTCCAGCCCCGTGCGCGAAAACAGGCGTTTCAGGCGCGGCATGAGCTTTTTCGGATTGTCGGCGTCGAGAAAATCGATGGCGACCAGCGCCTGCTCCAGATGCGCATACATGCCGTCGACCTGCGCCAGGCTGGCCGCGTCGCCATGAAAACCGACGGGGCTGGCCATTTGCCCATCGCCGAGCGCCGCCACGCGGCATTCATAGGCGACAACCTGCGCCGCCTGCGACAGGTTCAGCGAGGAATACTCGGGATTGGCGGGAATGTTGATCAGCACATTGCACTGCTCGACGATCTCGTTGGGCAAGCCGAAGCGCTCGTTGCCGAAGATGACGGCCGCGTGCAAGTCTGCGCCGGCCGCCAGCTGGGCCGCGATGGCGCGCGGGGCCGTGACGGGCGGCGAGAATTCGCGCAATCGGGCCGACACGGCGGCCGCGTAATTGCAGCCTTCGAGCGCTTCGGTGATCGACGCGACGATGCGCGCGCCCGACAAAATATCCTGCGCGCCGCTGGCGAAGGCCACCGCTTCCGCATCCGTCAAGGCATCGGGAAAGCGGGGGTTGACCAGCACCAGATCGGAAAAACCCATCGTTTTCATGGCGCGCGCGACGCCGCCAATGTTGCCAGGACGACTAGTTTCGACAAGAATAAATCGCAGGCGTTTGAAAAGAGACGTGTTGATTTCGGGCAGATTCATTTAAAATAGCGCTATTGCGCGGTATCGATACAGGAAATTTCGGGAAACGGAGTCACAAAACGCTGACGCCAGGCCGGGATTTTAACCACTTCGGCACCGCTCCGCTCTTTAATTCATTCTTGCACTCTATCGTACCGGCGCCGCAAGGCGGCCATGGGCGGTCGCGTGCTTTTAACGGAAGCTCACATGCACCCAATGCTCAACACGGCGATCAAAGCCGCCCGCCGCGGCGCCGCCGTCATCAATCGCGCCTCTTTTGACCTCGACCGCGTCGTCGTCACGGAAAAACAACATAACGATTTCGTCACCGACGTCGACCAGGCGGCCGAACAAGCCATCATCGAGGTGCTGTCCAAAGCCTACCCGGACCACGCGTTCCTGGCTGAGGAATCGGGAGCTTCCGCCAACTCGCACGACGAGAATGAATATCAGTGGATCATCGATCCGCTGGACGGCACCACCAACTTCATCCACGGTTTCCCGCAATACTGCATTTCGATCGCCCTCGCGCATCGCGGCGTCGTCACGCAAGCCGTCATCTACGACCCGGTCCGCAATGACCTGTTCACGGCCACCAAGGGCGCCGGCGCCTATCTGAACGAAAAACGCATCCGCGTCACCAAGCTCGACCGCATCTCGAACGCCCTGCTGGGCACCGGCTATGTGGCCGGCAGCGCCCGCGCGCTGGACGAATACCTGAAGATGTACGCGATCATGGGCGAACGCAGCCAGGGCGTACGCCGCGCCGGCTCGGCCGCGCTGGACCTGGCCTACGTCGCTTGCGGCCGCCTGGACGGCTTCTACGAAAAAGGCTTGAAGCCTTGGGATATCGCCGCCGGCGCCCTGATGATCACGGAATCGGGCGGCATCGTCGGTGAATTTTCCGGCGAATCGGACTACCTGTACAAGGGCGACGTCATCGCCGCCAGCCCGAAGATCTTTGGCCAGATGATCACCTTGCTGACGCCATTCGCCTGATTGCCAAGCAAGGGCTGATGATGTAAAGAAGCTGCCGGAGGAAACTCCGGCAGCTTTTTTTTTGCCCGCTCGACTACCCTTCAGCTGCCCCGCATGGCCGGCAGCAGCACGCGGTAAATCTGCAGGAACGCCGGGCCCATCAGCACGACCATCAGCGATGGAAAAATGAAAAAAATCAGCGGAAACAGCAGCTTGAGGGCGATCCTGGCCGCCGTTTCTTCGGCGCGCTGGCGCCGCTTGGTGCGCAGCTGGTCGGACTGCACGCGCAGCGACGCGGCTATGCTCGTGCCGAAGCGCTCGGCCTGGATCAGCAAGGTCACCAGCGCGTCCACATCGTCCACGCCCGTGCGCAGGGCCAGGTTGCGCAAGGCCTTGTCCTTGGCGCTGCCGGCGCGCAGTTCCAGCGTCACCAGTTGCAGCTCTTCGGCCAGGACCGCGCTTTTCAGGCCGATTTCCTGCGCCACGCGCGCCAGCGCCGCATCCATCGCCAGCCCCGCTTCGACGCACACCGTCATCAGGTCGAGCGCATCGGGAAAGGTCTCGAACACTTCGCGCTGGCGCTGTTTCAAACAGTGCGACAGCCAGGCATTGGGCAGGTAATAGCCGAGTGCGGCCACCGCGACCAGCCATAACAGCATATTGTGCCCGCCCTGGCGCAGCAGGAAATACCCGAGCAGCGGCAAGCCCACGAACAGGCCCGTCTTGGCCGCATAAAACAGGGCCGGCGCGGCCTGGCTGCGCCAGCCGGCATGGACGAAGCGGCTGCGGATGGGCGAACTTTCCCAGCCTTCGTCGGGCAGCGACAGCCTGGCCAGCGGACGCGTGAGGCTGACGGCGTGCGCCACCCAGCGCCGCCTCGCATGGCGCTCCCGGTCGCCGGCGGCGCCCGCATCACCGAGCGATTGCAGCCGCTGCTGCACGGCATTGCCGGCGAACAGGCGCAGCACCAGCACGGCCAGCGCGAAAACAATCAGGAACAGCAGGCCCAGCAAAGCCAGTTGCGCCGCACTCATGCCGCTCATCGTGTTTGCTCTTTCATGTCACACCCGGATATGGATAATTTTTCGGATACAGAGCACGCCAACCATCAGCAAGCCCAGCGCCACACCGACCATCTTGCGCCCGCCCGCATCCGTGTACAGCACGGCAAGAAACTGCGGATTCATCACGTGCATCATCATCGCCGCGCCAAACGGCAGCAAGCCCAGCACCCAGGCCGACATGCGCCCTTCGGCCGACAGCACGCGCACCTGCCCCAGCAATTTCAATCGGTCGCGGATGATGGCGCTGATGCTGCCCAGCAATTCAGTCAGGTTGCCGCCCGTTTCCCGCTGGATCAGCACGGCGATGACGACATAGCGCAAGTCCGTGCTGGGCACGCGCGCGGCCAGGTTGCCCAGCGCATCGGCCATCGCCACGCCAAAACTGACTTCGTCGAACACGGCGCGGAACTCGTCGGCCAGCGGCCCCGTCATCTCCTCGCCCACCATTTTCAGCGCGGTGGGAAACGCATGGCCGGCGCGCATGGCGCGGCCCATCAGGTCCAGCGCGTCCGGCAGTTGCTGCTCGATGCGCACCAGCCGCCGGCTCCTGGCGCGGCGCGCCAGCAGATAAGGCAGCGCGGCACCGCCCGCGCCCAGGCCCAGACGCACATACCATGGCAGCGGCAGCACGCTGGCCGCCAGCAGGCCGGCGGTCGCGCCAAGCGCGCAATAGCCGAGGAATCCGGCCACGAGCCAGCGCATGCCCGCCTGCAGCAGCAACTGCTCGATGCGCCGCACGCCGGGCAAGCCTTCCAGCACGCCCTGCAGGAAGGGATAGCTGCTCAGCGGGCGCTGCTTGGTGATCGACAGCGCCTGTTCGCCATCGCTGGCCGTGTACATGGCTTGCAGGCGCCGCGCCACCCGCGCCGCGCTTGGGCCCCGCGCCGCTTGCCACGCCAGCCAGGCGCCCGCCACCAGCAGCACGACGGCAAGGAAGAGGAACAGATAGACAAGATAGGAAAGCATGGCGTTCAGCGCCCCGCCGCCGCGGGTTCGAACAGGGCGGCCGAGACGCCGATGCCAAAGCTGTTCAGACGTTCGAGGAAGCGCGGGCGGATGCCGCTGGCCGAGAACTGCCCGACCACGGCGCCGCCCTCGGCCACGCCCGTCTGCTTGAAGCTGAAGATTTCCTGCATCGTGATGACCTCCCCTTCCATGCCCGTGATTTCCTGGATCGACGTCACCTTGCGCTTGCCGTCGATCAGGCGCGACACTTGCACCACCACCGACACGGCCGAGCTGATCTGCTGCCGGATGGCCTTGCTGGGCAAATTCGCCGCCGCCATGCTGATCATGTTTTCCAGCCGCGTCAGCGCGTCGCGCGGGGTATTCGCATGGATGGTGGCCATCGAGCCTTCATGGCCCGTGTTCATGGCGCCCAGCATGTCGAGCGCCTCGGCGCCGCGCACTTCGCCCAGGATGATGCGGTCGGGGCGCATGCGCAGCGCATTGCGTACCAGCGCGCGCTGCGACACTTCCCCCTTGCCTTCGATATTCGCGGGGCGCGTTTCCAGGCGCACGACGTGCGGCTGCTGCAATTGCAGTTCGGCCGCGTCTTCCACCGTAACGATGCGTTCCGTATGGCCGATGAAGCCGGAAATCACGTTGAGCATGGTGGTCTTGCCGCTGCCCGTGCCGCCGGAAATGAGGATGTTCATCTTCGCCTTGCCCAGGCCCTGCAGCACTTCGGCCATCTCGGCCGTCATGCTGCGGTAGGCGACCAGGTCGGCCAGGCGCAGCGGATCGACGGAAAAACGCCGGATCGACATCACGGGACCGTCGATGGCCAGCGGCGGGATGATGGCGTTCACGCGCGAACCGTCGGGCAGGCGCGCATCGACCATGGGACTCGACTCGTCGATGCGCCGGCCCACGCGCGAGACGATCTTGTCGATGATTTTCATCAGGTGGGCGTCATCGTCGAAGCAGATGTCGGTCAGCTCCAGGCGGCCGCCGCGCTCCACATACACTTGCTTGTGGCCGTTGACGAGGATGTCCGACACGCTGGCATCCGACAGCAGGGTTTCAAGCGGCCCGAAGCCCAGCATCTCGTGCTGGATGTCGCGCGTGAGGCTCCGGCGCTCGGCGTCGTTGATGACGACCGCCTCTTCGTCCAACAGGCGCTCGACGAGGCCGCGCAATTCTTCGCGGATGCGCTCCTGCGACAGGCGCTGCATGCTTTCCAGGTCGACCCGTTCCAGCAGCAGCCCATGGATGCGCAGCTTGAGGGCGCGGTAGCCGTGGTTGTCGATGGCCGCCGCGCGTTGCGGCGCGAGCGCGGCGATCTTGGCGCTGCCGAGCCGTTCGCGGATGGACAAGGCGGCGGTGGGGGAACTAGCCATGCAATGCTCCTGTTATGGGGTGTGGGTCAAGCATGTGCATCAAGCGCGCCGCAGGACACGGCCCAGCCAGCCCTGGCGCGCCGTGCTGGCCGCGCTGCCGGCCAGGCTGGCGGCGAACTCCTGCAGCGAGCGGGTGATCGGGCTGGCCTTGTCGAGCTGCAAGATCGGCATGCCCTGGTTGACGGAGGCGGCCGCCGAGGCATAGTGATTGGGCACCGTGCGGTAGACAGCCGTGCCATACGCCGCTTCCAGGTCGCGCAGGCGGATTTCACCGCCCTTGTCGTGGCGGTTGACGATGATGTGCACCTTTTCCTTCGCGTATTCGAGCGAACGGAACATGCCCAGCAGGCGCTTGCCGTCGCGGATGTACGGCAAGGTCGCCTGCAGGACTGGAAAGATCATGTCGGCGTGGTCGAGCGCGCGCACGCTGACGGCGTCGAGGTTGCGGCCCACGTCGAGCACGATGAAATCGTACTGGCGCCTGGCTTGCCGGATGATGGCGTCGATGTGTTCGGGCGCCACTTCGCTGGCGTGGGCCGGATCCTCGGGCGCGGCCAGCACGCTGTAGTTGGGCAGGATGTGCAGCATGCTCGATCCCAGGAACGAGGAGTCGAGCCGGTGGATGTCGCGCGTGACGTCGGACAGCGTGGCCAGCGGCTTGTTCTCGGAAACGAAGAGCGAAGCGTCGCCAAAATGCAGGTTCATGTCGATCAGGGCAACGCGCTGCTGGCCGCCGGCGGCCAGCGCATAACCGAGATTGCTGGCGATGAAGGTCGCGCCGCTGCCGCCCTTGCAGGAAATGAAGGCCAGCACCTTGCCGTTGCCATGCTCGCGCCGCTCCAGCTTTTCCTCGATGCGTTCGAGCGCCGCATGCAGGTTGGCCGGCACGGCGGGAAACGGCAGCACGTCGCGCACGCCCGCGCGCATGGCCTGCAGCAGGAATTCGGGCGGCTGCTGGTGGCACAGCACGATGAAGGCCATGCGCGGATGCAGGTTGCTGAGGCACTCGATGGCGGCCAGGTCGGCGCCGTCGTTCGACGGGCGGTCGAAGATCAGCACGTCGGGCAGCGATTGCGCCGCCTGCAGCGGTTCGAGCGATTCGCCACCCGCGCTGATCTCGTCGAGCCGGTTGCGGCTGCGCAGCAGCCGGCCCAGTTCGGACAGTATTTTTTCATCCCTGGAATTGATGGCGATTTTCACGATATGCCTTGCTGATTCTGTGGTGACGGTGCCAGGCTCACGGGCGCGCCCCGACGCCGATGGTCAGGGCGGCCCCTTGCGGCGCGGGCGCGGCAAAGCTTTTCTGGTACGCCGCGTGGACGGCCTGCGCGGCCTTGCCATCGATGCCGGCCACGGGGTCGCGGTTCGCGCCCGCCTGCGGCGCCAGCACCTGGCGCGCGCGCAGCTGCTCGACGCTGTGGCCGAACTGGCGGTCCAGGTTCGGCGTGGCGGCGCAGCCGCTGGCGGCCAGGGCGGCCAGCAGCACGGGGAGGGAAAGTGAATGCTGCATGGTGTGCTCCTATTGAATGTCCGGGCTGGCCGGCGCTGTCTGTGTGGCCGCTTCCTGCCGTGGCCGTGGTGGGGCGGCGCCTTCCATTTTTCCTTGCAAGAAGAACTCGCCGCGGCTCGGTGCCACATAGGCGTCGGTCGGCAACACGATATCGGCGCCATCGGCGGTATCGAGCGGCTTGACCAGATGCGGCGTGATGATGAATACCAGTTCGGTGCGGTCGGTCTGGAAATCGCTGCTGCGGAACAGCGCGCCCAGCACGGGAATCTCGCCGAGGAAGGGCAAGGCCTTGATATTGGTCGTCACATTGTTCTTGATCAAGCCGCCAACGGCAAAACTCTGGCCATCGAACAGCTGCACCGTCGTCGTGGTGCGCCGCGTGGTAAAGGCCGGCAGCACCGCATTGGCGACGGCGCCCCCGCCCGTGGTGATACCGATGCCTTCGCGGTTCAGTTCCGACACTTCCGGCGCCACCTTCAGGTTGATGCGCCCCCCTTCCAGCACGGTGGGCGTGAACTTGACGGCGATGCCGAATTCCTTTTCCTCGAGCGTGATCTTGTTGGTCGTGCTGTCTTGCGCTACCGGAATGAAAATCTTGCCGCCCGCCAGGAAACTGGCTTCCTGGCCGCTGATGGCCATGATGTTCGGTTCGGCCAGCACCTTGACGAGGCCGTCGCGCTTTTGCGCGTCGAGCGTCAGGCCGTTGCCACTCTTGCCGTTGATGGCGCCCAGCTGGCTGGGGTTGCCGCTGAGCAGGTTCGACAGCAGGCCGTAGCTCCAGTTGCCGCGCGTGCCGCTGATGCCCACGCTGGCGCCCAGCTGGTCGACGAGGGTCTTCGACACTTCGGCGATCTTCACTTCCAGCATCACTTGTTGCGGCGCCGCGACCGACAGCATATTGATGACCTTGACGGCGCCGCCCGCACTCGCGGCGCCGTCGGCCGCTGCGGCCGATTCGCCTGCGCCGCGCTGCGCATAGGCTTGCGCCATCTCGAGGATCTGGCTGGCCTTGACGCCGTCGCTCACCTGTCCCGACAGCACGATGCTGCCGCCGGCCGCGCCAACTTTCACGGCGCGCTCGCCAGGGAAGACATAGGCCAGCTGCGCCTGCAAGCCTTCGACGTCGATCTCGACTTCAATATCGACGATCACGGGACGCTGCTGCCGGTCCCACAGGATCAGGTTGGTGCTTCCCGGGGCCAGGCCCCAGACGAACAGCTGGCTGGACGAGCCCAGCATCCTGGCGCCGGCCACGCGCGCATCGTTGACGGCGATCTGCGACACCGGCAGGCTCAGCTTGCGCAAGGTGGACTTGCCCACGGCGATGCGCACGGGCTCGCCCAGGCGGGCGATATCGGCGCCCAGCGACATGGTCGGCGCCGCCACGGGCGACATGACGGCCTGCCGGGCCGGCGCCGCCGCGATGGCGCCGCCCGGCCAGGCCAGTCCTGCCGCCAGGGCCAGGCGCATGCCCGCACTCGCGGCGTGCTTACGAAATGTATTCATCGGTCATCCTTGCTTGCCTGCTGATTGTTAAAATTGCTGGACGCTCGTATCCATGCCCTTGACGACGGTGACGCTGTCGCGCGTTGCGGCGCGTGCCGGGGCCGCCTGGCGCCGCGCCGCTCGCACCGGCGCGGGCGCCGGCACCTTCAGTTCCAGCAACGACTCCTTGGTGGCGCCGCCCGTGTTGACGGGGTCCGGATCGACCTGGTTGCGCAGCACCAGCGACAGGCTGCCAACGCTGCGCGCCAGGTCCAGCTTTTCCACCTGCTCCGGCGTCAGTTCCAGGGTCACGGCGTTGACCACCTTGGGCTTGTTGTCGTCACGGCCCGACTCCTGCGCCACGGCCAGCACGAGGATGCGTTCAAGCACGATTTTGGAAATGGCCAGTGGCGCGCCGCCTGCCGGCCTGGCGCGGTCATCCTGCGTATGGACGAGAATGTCGACGAAATTGCCCGGCAGGGCGAAGCCGGCCACGCCCACCACGTCATTGACGCGCACGGTCATGGCGCGCTTGCCGGCCGCCACGATGGCCGACAGGCCGCCGGTGGCGCCGGGCGGCGCGAGTTTGCTTTCCAGCACCGGCTCGCCTCGGCTGACGGCGCTGCGCGTGATGCGCCCGTCCAGCGCGCCGGCCTCGCCGAACGCCCCGGGCGGCATGGCGCCGGCGGGCCAGTCCATGCCGCGCAGCATGGCCGGCGTCACCTTCGCGCCCACGTCGATATCGACCAGCGCGACCATCACCGTCTGGCTGGCCGGCGCGCCCTGCCCCGACATCCAGCGCGCGGCCGCCAGCACGGCGGCCCCCGCCATCAGCAGCGCCAGCAGCAGCACGATCGCAACGCGGCTATTTCTCATTGTTTTTCCTCTTGATCAAGCGTGGGGTTCCGGACGGGCGTGTCATGCATGGCCGCCGGCCGCCAGGGCCAGCCAGATGGCGGTGCCGGCGGCAATGGCGATCGCGTACGGCAAGTTGCCGCCCGGCGCGGCAGGCGCACCAAGCTGCGGTGCCTCGCCCGCTGCGGCGCGCAGCCAGCCTTGCAGCAACAATTGGCGGGCATTCGCCAGCGCCTGGCGCAGCGTGCCCTGGCACAGAGCGACGGCCAGCGCCAGCACGCCGCCGGCAAGCAGGCTGCACAGCACGGCAAGCACGGTGTGGCGCGGGCCCAGAAACGCCCCCACCATCGCCATCAGCTTGACGTCGCCCGCGCCAAGCGCCTTCATCGCATGCATGGGCAGCAGCAAGCCCAGGCCGACGGCCAGGCCGCCCAACGCCAGCCACGGTCCGGCCGTCGTTACCCCGGGCAAGGTCAGGCTGTTGAGCAACACGCCCAGCACGGCGCCGGAAAACACGAGCCGGTTGGGAATGCGCCGGCGGCGCACGTCATGCCAGACAGCCGCGGCAAGCAGCCCCCACAAGACTATGGCGGGGCTGAACGTCCAGAAAGAATGAGGGTCCATCGTGTACCTGATGCAAGCCGAGCGCAGCACAGCATGCGCATCGTTGGGCGGGAAGTCGGCAGGCCGGGCCGGATCGGCAGCCGGCCTGTCGGGGTGCAGCGCGGTGGGCCGGCGTTTTAGATCGCCGCGCCCGTCAGCTTGGTGCCGATCGCCTTGAAGGCGCCATCGAGGCCGGTGGTGAAATAGCCGACGGCCGTTACCAGCGCCGCAGCCACCAGCGCCGCGATCAGCGCATATTCGATCGCAGTCACGCCGTCTTCTTCGGCGATAAAGTTTTTAATGCAATTCATATTATTCCCTTTCAGGTCAAGTTTCAAACATGATAAAAACTGAAAATACAGTCTGAAAATAAAAACATCATCCTTGTTTTTATTTGCCAATTTCTGATGCGTGTATTTTATATAAACAAACATCAAATCGAATCAGAGAAAAGTCATTTTATGTGCAGTACAAAACATCTTAATTTTTTATTCACACCCAGTACATATGTACCGTCATTCCGCATGGATGGGCTCGGCCAGCCGGTTGCGGGTGGCGTACACATATAATTCCAAGCGGTTGGTGACATCGAGCTTGCTGTAGATCGATGTCAGATGATTACGCAAGGTTTGCTCCGAGATAAAAGCGCGCTGGGCTATCGCGCGGTTCAGCGCACCATTTCCTTCCACCATCATGGCAACGATCTTGCGCTCCTTCAGCGTCAGCCTGGCGATCCGCTGCTCTTCCGGATCAGGCGCCGCTTCCGGCTTGTTCAGCACGCCCAGCATGCTGTCGAGCAGCGCCGGATCCAGGCACAACTCGCCCTGATGCAGACGGACGATGGCGTCGACCATCTGCTTGACGGGCGTTTCCTTGCCCAGCACCGCCCGCGCGCCGCTGCGCACGGCGCGCCCGCATGCGGCCTGGTCCTGCGTGCCGCTGAACAGCAAGGCCCGCGACACGCCATTGCCGAGCAGCTGCGGCAGATAGTCGATGGCGCAGGCGCAGGCGCCGCTGCAGCCCAGGTCGGCGTCCAGCACGATGACGTCGGGACACAGGGTCCGCGCCAGCAGCAGCGCGCTGTCGATCTCGGTGGAGCTGGCCACCACCTGCATCGCCGGCTGGGCACCGGCGAGCAACTGCTCCAGGCCCCACAGCCAGGTCTTGTGGTCCGACACCAGCATGACGCGGATGACATTTTTTGTTGACATGCTTTACCTCTTTACTTGAAGCCCACTCCCCTCGGGGGAATGTTGTTGATCCGAATCGGCTTGCCTGCCTCGCCCGCGCGCGCCTTCCGCGGCTGCGCGCAGGGGAAAGAAGTCATGGAGGCACGAGGGAAGAGGCATTGGGCCGGCACGCGCAAACGCGGTGCGTGGCCCAGGCCAGCGGGCGCCGCATGGCGGGCGTGTGCCGATGGATGGGCAGCGTGGCCAGGGCGGATATGGCGCGGGCGCGCCATCGCGGCTGCCACCGCTGCTGTTGCTTACATTGCAGCATTTTTGTTGCATCACCTTGCAAAACAAGTCCTTGCCTGCACGCAGGACAATCCTGACACCAGGCCTGTTTTCATACCCGCGCATATTACTCCCGGCCTTGTAAGGACGGGGCCGGGACAATTGAAATATGGCGATTAATTGTGATTATCTTGACCTGTAATAATTTAAATGGCGGCCACGCCCTTGAAAATCGATATAGAATAATCGCCAGTCAAATGGCGCATTACCATCCGCCCGACATTCGTCATCGCGAAACTTTACCGGATTATTCCCATGCGTTTAAAACAGGCCGATTCCCGCATATTGCGCAAGCACGGCGGACAAGGCGGCGCCACCTTGCTTGAATTGGCCCTGATAACACCGGTCTTTCTCATGCTGATAATCGGCATCATCGAATTGAGCATGGCTTATTTTGCCAATATGACCATGCAGCACGCGGTACGCGAAGGCGCGCGCTATGCCGTCACGGGGGCCAAGGACCTGGACCCCGACAGCGCCAACCAGCAGCGCTACCAGGCCGTGATACAGAAGATCAGGGACAGTTCCATGGGCATGTATGACAAGGTCAGCCCCGTGATCGCCGTCAACGGCAGCGATGCCGTCGGCGCCGCCATGTTCGGCCAGGCCGGCGATATCGTCGTCATTTCCGTCGATTGCCGCTGGGCGTTTGCCACGCCTTTGATCCGTGCCCTGTTCCGCGATGGGCAGGCGCATTTCGTCGTGGCCGCCACCATGCGCAATGAAAGCTTTGGCGGCCTGTGATGCGCGGCTACTTTCCTGCGCGCGCCGCGCGCGGCATCGCCGCCGTGGAATTTGCCATCGTGCTGCCGCTGCTGGCGCTGCTGCTGTTCATGGTGGTCGATCTGTCGCGCGCCATCCAGGCCAAGACCATCTTGCTCAACATCAGCCGCGAAGGCGCCAACCTGGCTTCGCGCTCCACGTCCGACCTGAGCGGATCTAGCCAGGCCATCATGAATGCGCTGGCGGCCAGCACGCCGCCGCTGGACATGAACCAGCGCGGCATGATCTACATCACCAAGATCATGGGCTACACGGCCAAGAGCGGCATGCGCAACATCGTGCTGGAACAGTACCGCTGGGATGCGGGCGCGAAGGCCAGCGGCTACCTGCCCGCCAGCCAGGTGTGGCAATGCGGCAGCTGGTGCAATGGCGCGTGCACGGGCATCGCCAAGGACGAGTCCGCCCCCACGGTGGCGTTGATGCGGGACCAGCTGGCCGACGGCGAACTGATCTACGCCGTGGAAACTTTCTACAATTTCGACATGCTGTTCGGCACCTTGAAATTTGGCAACAGCACGACGCCCGTTCTGGGCCCCAACCTCACTTCGATGACGGTATTCTGATGCGCATTCCACACAAGCGGCAAGGCGGGCAAGTGCTGATCATGGTGGCGCTGTCGGCCGTCGTTTTGATCGCCTCGGTGGGCCTGGCCGTCGATTCGGCCCTCGGCTACTTCGTCAAGGCCAAGCTCAACGCGGCCGTCGACTCGGCCAGCCTGGCGGCGGCGCGCGGCGTCACGGCGGGCAGCTCGGAAGAGGACCAGCGGGCCAATGCGCGCCAGTCGGCCAGGGAATTTTTCAACATCAATTATCCGGACCAGTTTCTGCTGTCGACACCGACCCTGCATCCGGTCGGCGTGGTTTTCGACAAGGGCACCGTCACCATCGACGTCTCTGCCACCGCCTCGCTGCCCGTCTCGCTGATGGGCGTACTCGGCTTCAAGACCCTGAACGTGGCCGCCAGCGCGCAAACCATCCGCAAGGATCTGGACATGGTGCTGGTGATGGATACCTCGGGCTCACTGGCTAGCAATGCCGACGCCGTGCGGGCGGCGGGCAAGTCCTTCCTGAACAAATTCAACTCCACCGTGGACCGGGTCGGCTTGCTGCACTTCGCTTCGGAAGCGCAGATCGATGCCCCGATCAGGCAGGTCGAGCGCGGTTTCGACCGCGCCAGCATGACCATGAAAGGTGGAAAGATCGATCAATTCGCCTTTGTCGGCGGCACCAATTCCTCCGCAGGCATGTACCAGGCACGCAAGCAGCTGAACGACATCGGACAGGTCAACCGCTCCAGCCTGCGCGTCATCGTGTTTTTTTCCGACGGCTCGCCTGCGGCATTTTCCTCGTACTTTCCCAACACGGGCGGCAAATGCAAGACGGCGGGCGCACTGGCCACCTTTACGGCTTTGCAAAACCCCGCGCTGGTCGGTCTGTACAAGATGACAGTGAGCGACAGGCGCCAGTACGGCGACTGCGATGCCATGCAGATCACGGCGCTTCCCCCGTGGTACAACGCGAATAATGCGTACGCCAAAGCCAACGACGCGGCGCTGCGCGAATTTCCCATCGTCACCAGCACACCGCGCGTCGTGACCTCGTCCATCGCCTCGGCGCAGGTGCAATGGACGAATGTGCACCGCGCCTCGCGCAACCTGGTTGAAGCGATGGCGGCCAAAGCACGCCAGGAAGGCATTTACGTCTTTACCTTGGGCATGGGCGCCTCGCTGAAAAACAAGGAAGGACCGGACAAGGAGCTCGGTGAAGACTTGCTGCGCTGCCTGGCCAATACCACCGATGCGAAAGCGAGTTGCCGCAAGCCGGCCGAACCCGTGGGCCTGTACTGCTATGCGGCCACGGACAGCGACCTGAGCCCCTGTTTCACGCGGCTTGCCTCGGCCATCCTGCGCATTTCCAGATAAGGCCCGACCAGCTCCTAGAAGGCGAAGCAGCTGCAGCCCAGGGTGCCCCAGAAGCCGGAAAAATCGCTGATCGGCACGGCCGACTTGCGCGCCCGGTCGTGGGCGTGGGCATGCACCCCGCAAGCGCCCGCGCACTGGTGCGGCATGGCGGCTTGCGCCTGCTTCGCCACGGGCCGGTAATGGCCGGGCACCGTGCGCACGGGCGACCACTCTGGCAGTACGGGAATCGGTGGCGGCGCCAGATTGGTGAACTCCGCCTGACCGTAGACGACCTTGCCGCCCACCATGGTCAGCACGGATTCGATGGACTTGATCGCCTCTTCCGGCACCGTGAAATAATCGGCCGACAGCACGGACAGGTCGGCCAGCATGCCCTCGCGGATGCGCCCCTTCTTGCCTTGCTCGCTGGAGAACCAGGCGCTGCCCGCCGTCCACAGTTCCAGCGCCGTGTCGCGCGACAGTCTGCCCGCCGCATCCGTCAGGGCCAGGCCGCCCACGGTGCGCCCCGAGACCAGCCAGTACAGCGCCGTCCACGGGTTGTAGCTGGCGACCCGCGTGGCGTCCGTGCCGCCGCCCACGGGCACGCCCGCGTCGAGCATGCGCTGCACGGGCGGCGTGGCCTTGGCCGCGTCCGCGCCGTAACGCTCGACGAAGTACTCGCCCTGGAACGCCATGCGGTGCTGGATGGCCAGGCCGCCGCCCAGCGCCTTGACCCGGTCGATATTGCGCGGGCTGATGGTTTCAGCATGATCGAACAGCCAGTGCAAGCCGCCGAACGGCGTGTCGCGGTTGACCCTTTCAAACACGTCGAGCATGCGGCTGATCGATTCGTCATAGGTGGCGTGCAGGCGGAACGGCCAGCGCTGCTCGACCAGGTGGCGCACGACCTTTTCCAGCTCGTCTTCCATGCCGGCCGCCAGCTCCGGGCGCGGTTCGAGGAAATCCTCGAAGTCGGCGGCGGAAAACACGAGCATTTCGCCGGCGCCGTTATGCCGGTAAAAGTCCGTGCCGTCACCGGGCTTGATCATGCCCGTCCACTTCTGGAAGTCCTGCAGTTCCGCGCCCTTGTTTTGCGTGAACAGGTTGTAGGCGATGCGGATGGTCAGCTGCTCTTTCTGCGCCAGCTCGTCGACGACGGCGTAATCCTCGGGATAATTCTGGAAGCCGCCGCCCGCGTCGATGGCGCTGGTGATGCCGAGGCGGTTCAATTCGCGCATGAACTGGCGCGTGGAGTTCACTTGCAATTCCAGCGGCAGCTTGGGGCCTTTCGCCAGGGTCGCATACAGGATCATGGCGTTCGGGCGGGCGATCAGCAAGCCCGTCGGGTTGCCGGCCGCATCGCGCACGATTTCGCCGCCGGGCGGGTTCGGCGTGTTCTTGTCATAGCCGACGGCGCGCAGGGCAGCGCGGTTCAGCAATGCGCGGTCGTACAGGTGCAGGATGAAGACGGGGGTATCAGGCGCGGCCGCGTTGATTTCATCGAGGGTCGGCATGCGCTTTTCCGCGAACTGGAATTCCGTCCAGCCGCCGACGACGCGCACCCATTGCGGGTTCGGCGTGCGCAAGGCCTGTTCCTTCAGCATGCGCAAGGCGTCGGCCAGCGACGGCACGCCTTCCCAGCGCAATTCCAGGTTGTAGTTCAAGCCGCCGCGGATCAGGTGCAAATGCGAGTCGTTCAGGCCGGGAATCACCGTGCGGCCATCGAGGTCGATCACCTGCGTGGCGGGGCCGCGATGGCGCATCACGTCTTCCACGTCGCCCACGGCGAGAAATTTGCCATCGGCGATGGCGACGGCGGACGCCAGCGGCTGCGTCCTGTCGACCGTGTGGAAACGGCCGTTGAGCAAGATGGTGTTTGCGTGCATGGGAACTCCCGGATCAAATGAAAACACGGCCCCGCCGGCGGGCGGCGGAGTCACAGTCAGTGAAAAATCAATGGCCTTCGCTGGCGTTGAACATCGATTTGGCGTAGATCAGGCCCAGGCCATAGCCGCCGCCGTGCGCCACGGCCGTCGCCACCGTCTCATTGTAGGTCTCGCCGCGGGCCCAGTCGCGCTGCAGTTCCAGCAAGTATTGCACGGACGTCATCGGCTGCGCACCCGCCTGTATCATGCGCTGCATGGCCATCGCATGCGCTTCGTCGGAAACGTCGCCGCTGGCGTCGGCGATCACGTAGACCTCAAAACCCTGCTCCAGCGCGGACAGCGCAGGGCCCACGATGCAGACGGACGTCCACAGGCCGGCCAGCACGATCTTGCCCTTGCCGTAGCCATTCACCTTGTCGGCGATGCGCGCGTCTTCCCAGGTGTTCATGCTGGTGCGGTCGATCGGCGCCTGATCCGGGAAGACGGACTGGATCTCGTCGAAGATCGGGCCGGAGAACGATTTGGCGGCCACCGTCGTCAAAATCGTCGGCACCTTGAATTCCGCCGCCGCCTTGGCCACCAGAGCCGCATTATTGCGCAGCAGGGCCAGGTCGATGGAGCGCGTGGCGAACGCCATCTGCGACTGGTGGTCGATCATGATCAGGGTATGATCGTTCGGGGTCAGCAGTTTTTGTGCGGCTTGGGCGGTGGCGATAGGCATGATGCTTTCCTTAGTGAAAATAATTGAATATAAAAATACGGATGTCGTTATACGGTGCTGCTGCTCCTGCCCTTGCGTCACGCTGTGTGTGCCGGGCCAGTGCTATGCAGTATGGACGAGATACTTTGAAAACAAAAACGGAAAGAATGCCAAGCTATATGCAATTTTTTCGATAATTAAAAAATGGCCGCGACAACAGCCTGTCCTCAAGGAGAAAACATGGGATTTGAATTCAGGATCGCGGCCAGCCTGACGCCAGAGCAGCGCCAGCACATCGCGCAGCTGCTGGCGGCACGGCCGCAGGCGCCCGGCGCCATGCCCGATACCGACGCCAGGCTGACGGAGGCCGGCCTGTATATCTGCCAGTACCTGCGCCCGGAGCCGTGGCACGGCCTGGAAGCCCTGCGCGCCTGGTTTGATACGCACGGCGTGCGCTACACCGTCGGCGAGATCGACGACTAAACACCTTTTCTTTACTTGCGACATTGCAAACCTGAAACAAAACAGGCGCGTTTTTGCCAGGCTGTTATACTTCGCGTGTGCGGCACATATGACCAGTCCCCTTGCCGCTGTCTTTCGACCCCTAATCTGATTGCCTGCGACTGGCGCCTCACGATGGCGACAGGCCGATCTCACAATAAAGTTACCATGTCCTTTTCCTCCCTCGGATTGTCCGACGCTATCGTACGTGCCGTTACCGAACACGGCTACACCGTGCCGACCCCGATCCAGTCGCAGGCGATTCCCGCCGTGCTGGCTGGCGGCGACTTGCTGGCCGGCGCACAAACCGGTACCGGCAAGACGGCCGGCTTCACCCTGCCCGTGCTGCACCGCCTGTCGACGGACGCCAATGGCGCATCCATCACCAGCAACACCTCGACGCGCCCTATCCGCGCCCTGATCCTGGCCCCGACGCGCGAACTCGCCGCGCAGGTCGAGGAAAGCGTGCGCGCCTACAGCAAGTACACCAAATTGAACTCGACCGTGATTTTCGGCGGCGTCGGCATCAACCCGCAAATCAAGCAGCTCAAGCATGGCGTCGACATCCTCGTCGCCACGCCGGGCCGCTTGCTGGACCACATGGGCCAGGGCACGGTCGACCTGTCGAAAGTGGAAATCCTGATTCTCGACGAAGCCGACCGCATGCTCGACATGGGTTTCATCCGCGACATCAAGAAAGTGCTGGCAGTACTGCCGCCAAAACGCCAGAACCTGCTGTTCTCGGCCACGTTCTCGGAAGAGATCAAGGCCCTGGCCGACGGCTTGCTGAACAAGCCAGCCATGATCGAAGTGGCGCGCCGCAATTCGACCGTGGAAGTGATCAAGCAAAAGATCCATCCGGTCGACCGCGACAAGAAGCACCCGATGCTGTCCTACCTGATCAAATCGAACAACTGGACGCAAGTGCTAGTATTTACGCGCACCAAGCATGGCGCCAATAAACTGGTCGAACAGCTGGGCGCGGACGGCATCGGCGCCCTGGCCATCCACGGCAACAAGAGCCAGTCGGCGCGCACGCGCGCGCTGTCCGAGTTCAAGGATGGCACCCTGCAAGTGCTGGTCGCCACCGACATCGCCGCGCGCGGTATCGATATCGACCAGTTGCCGCACGTCGTCAACTACGACTTGCCGAACATTCCGGAAGACTATGTGCACCGTATCGGCCGTACGGGCCGTGCCGGCGCCAAGGGCGAAGCCGTGTCGCTGGTTTGCGTGGATGAGCACGAAATGTTGAAAGACATTGAAAAGCTGATCAAGCAAACCCTGCCGCGCGAAGTCATCGAAGGCTTCGAGCCCGACCTGAACGCCCGCGCCCAGCCTGTGCAATTGCGCAGCGGCACCGGTGGCCACCGCAACAACAGCCGCGCGCCAGCGGGCGCCGTCGTGCGCGTGAAAACCGGCGGCAGCGGCGCCAAGCCACGCAGCGCCGGCCCATCGGGCGGCGGTGGCGGCGGTAACCGCAGCGGCAATGCGCCGCGTTCGGCAGCATCGCACCGTTCCGGCGGTCGCGGCCGTTAATACCCGCAGGTAAGCGTATCGCAGCAATCAAAACCGTTCCAGAACTTGTTTCTGGAACGGTTTTTTCATGCCCGCCACCAATTGCCGATTTGGGCTAGGATAGTGTCCATTGCCCTCACCTGCGTGCCGCCATGCCGAACTTCGCTGCCAACCTCAGCATGATGTTTACCGAACTGCCCTTCCTCGACCGCTTTGCCGCCGCCAGGGAAGCGGGCTTCGATGCCGTTGAATTCCTGTTTCCCTATGCCGTCGAGGCGCGGCAGATCGCCATGCGGCTGGAAACTCACCATCTGCAGCTGGCCCTCTTCAACTTTCCGCCCGGCGACTGGGAGCATGGCGAGCGTGGCATTGCCTGCGACCCGCGCCGGGGCGAGGAATTCCGCAGCAACGTGCAGCTGGCGCTCAACTATGCGCTGGCGCTCGGGGCAAAACAGCTGCACTGCATGTCCGGCATCGTGCCGCCCGGCATGAGCCTGGAGCGGGCGCGGCAAAGCCTGATCGGCAACCTGCAATTTGCGGCCGAAGCCTGCCGTCCGCATGGCATCAACGTGCTGATCGAGCCGATCAACCACCACGACATGCCCGGTTACTTCCTGAACCATAGCCAGCAGGCGGCCGACATCATCGCCGACTGCCAGCGCAGCAATATCTTCCTGCAGTACGACATTTATCACATGCAGCGCATGGAGGGCGAGCTGAGCAACACCATCCGCGCCATGCTGCCCCTGATCCGCCACATCCAGATCGCCGACACGCCGGGCCGCCACGAACCGGGCACGGGCGAGATCAACTACCGCCACCTGTTCAAGCTGCTGGACCAGGTCGGCTACGCAGGCTGGGTCGGCTGCGAATACCGTCCCGCCAGCGACACCGTTGCCGGACTGGGCTGGCGCGAGCAATTGACGGGCGCCTGATCGCAGCCTGCTTGCGCCCGCACAAGGCGGGTTGCGCAGGCCGGCACGACAATACCTTTCCATACAGTATTTCCTGTCGAGAGGTGACGTGTTTGCCATGCCCGCCCGCCATCGCCGCGCTCTTTACCTGCACCTGTACCTGAGCCTCTTCCTGGCTGCCGTGCTGTGCGGCTGCGCCACCGCGCGCCCCGAGCTGGCGCATGTGCGCGCCCTGGCGGCCGGCACCGATGCCTTGAGCGCCTTCAGCGAACTGTCGCAGCGCCACGTGGACAGCTACCAGCGCGCCCGCCCCTATCTGTCGCCGGCCGAAGACGCGCGCGAACGCCTGCTCGATGCGCAGCGCCGCGCCGCGCAGGCGGACGCCGCACGCCTGGTGCAAGCCGTGCGCCTGTACCTGCAGGCGCTGGGCCGGCTGGCCGATGCCGACGCGTATGACGTGCGGCCGGAACTGGCGGGCGCCGGCGCCGCCATCCGCACCTGGCCGGATAGCGGCATCGACGACCACCATGTCAGCGCCTATACCCAGTTGCTGCAGCAACTGTCGCGCCTGAGCAGCGCGGCCAGTCAGCAGGCGCACCTGGCGCAAGTGCTGCACGATGGCGACGCGCCGCTGCAAGCCTTGCTGGCCGCGCTCGACAGCTTGCTGGCGCTGTACGACAAAAGCGGCGACAACGAGCGCGACATGGTGCTCGGCTTGCTCGACGTGGAAATCGCGTATGCGGACACGCCGCAGCAGCGCCTGCTGGCCGTGCTGGCGAAAAACATGCAGCAAAGCAAAACCGAGGAATACCGCCTGGCTGGCTTGCGCCATACCCTGGCGCGCCGGCAACTGGCGGCACTGGGGCGCGAACACGCCCGGCTCGCCGCTACCCTCACCACCACGGAGGCACAATGGACGGATCGGTAGGCAGGAGCAGCAACAGCGAACGCCGCGAAGCGGCTCTCAGCAGCGCCATGCGCGTCGAGCAACTGGCCGACAGCCTGTCGCAGGCGGCCGTCACCCTGCACGGCGCCGTCATGCGCGCCATCCGCAAGCGCGCCAGCCAGGGGGCCGACGGCATCAGCCACAGCCAGGCGCAAGCCGTCTTCGCCCTGGAGGTGGCCTTGCGCCAGCAAGCCAATCAGCTGTATGCCGATGCGGCCGGGCACACAGTGGCGGGCCTGGAAACGGCGCAGCGCCAGCTCAGCGGCCTGCTCGACACGGTACGCCTGCGCATCGCCCGCAACGACGACGTGCGGCACTGGATCAGCCTGGCGACGAGCTTGTTGCACCTGGGCAGCGCCGTGCTCGCCGGCAGTCCCGAACGCATCCTCAGCACCCTGGGCAAGGTGCGTGAGCGGCTGCAAGAGATGGCCCCGGAGTGATTGAAATCGGCTGGCGAGCGCCTATACTGGGACCTCCCCCGCGTGGCAATCGTGCCTGCGGGACGATGACCAGAGGAGACCAAGATGCGTATCGAACCGTATTTGCAATTCAATGGAAACTGCGCGCAAGCGCTCGAATACTACCGCCAGCACCTGCATGGCACCGACCTGTGCCTGATGCCATTCCGGGGCACCCCGGGCCAGGAGCAAGTCAAGGAAGACTGGTATGACAAGATCATGCACGGCTCCGTGCAGCTGGGTCCCACCATGCTGATGGGTTCAGACGGCGGCTGTACCGAGGATGGCGCCAAGGGCATGCACGGCAGCTCGATCTGCCTGACCGTCGATACGCCGGAAGAGGCGGAACGGGCCTTCGACGCGCTGGCGCGTGACGGCACCATCCAGATGCCCATGGAAGAAACGTTCTGGGCCAAGCGCTTCGGCATGTTGAAAGACCAGTTCGGCGTCGCCTGGATGGTCAACTGCCTGAAAGAGCCAGCATAGAATGGCCGCTGCCAGCCTGCGCCGCATCAAACGCGGCGCGGGTGGTAGCGCAAGCAGAGCCGCCAATCTTGGACTACCATGATGGAAGTAACCTCTACCGGGTGATGGCCATGAATGGATTGCCGCAAGACCAGCTGCAGCGCCTGCAGGGCGTGCTGGAGCAACGCAAGCTGGCGTTGCTGGAACAGATCGAGAACGAAGCGGCCGAAGCGGACGCGCGCGCCTCCTTGCTCAATGAAATCGAAGCCTCGCCGGCCGACAACGCCAGCGTGCGCACCTTGAACGCCCTCGTCAGCGAAGCGGCCGAGCACAATCAGGCGCAGCTGGCCATCATCAAGCACGCGCTGGCCAAGTTTGCCGATGGCAGCTACGGCCTGTGCGACAACTGCGGCGAAGCCATCGGCCTGTCGCGCCTGAACGCCCGCCCCGAAGCGCGCCTGTGCATCGATTGCCAGACGCGGCTGGAAAAAGCCCGGCGCCCGGTACCATAACGGCTGCATGACTGCGCAACAACAAAGGGCAAGGCATCGCTGCCCTGCCCTTGTTTTCCAGCGTGACTGCCATTGCCTGCCGTCCGCCGCCAGCGTCTGTGCGCCGGCTGGGTGGACGGGTCTCCTCTACTGCCATTGCCTCTGTGCAAGCTGTATGCTTGCTTAACTCATGTGCTGTCCGCCATTGATGGCGATGTTCGCGCCCGTCACAAACGCGGCCTCGTCGGACGCCAGGTAAGCGACCAGGGCCGCCACCTCGTCCGGCTCGCCCAGGCGGCCCAGGGGAATTTGCGGCAGGATC
Organism: Janthinobacterium sp. BCJ23; assembly: GCF_059617945.1. Taxonomy (NCBI): domain Bacteria; kingdom Pseudomonadati; phylum Pseudomonadota; class Betaproteobacteria; order Burkholderiales; family Oxalobacteraceae; genus Janthinobacterium; species Janthinobacterium sp. BCJ23. The sequence goes on from NZ_JCAQAW010000009.1 coordinate 64,050, forward strand.
TTCGTTTCCATGATATCGGCGGGCACGGCCGTCACCATCTGCGTGCGCAGGTAGCCGGGCGAGACCGTGTTGACGGTGATGCCGTGGCGCGCCACTTCCAGCGCCAGCGCCTTGCTGAAGCCATGCACGCCCGCCTTCGCGGCCGCGTAGTTGCACTGGCCAAACGCGCCCTTCTGGCCGTTGACGGACGAGATATTGATGATGCGGCCCCATTTATGTTCGAGCATCGGTTCGAGCACCTGCTTGCTCATGTTGAACAGGCTGTCGAGATTGGTACGCATGACCTCGGACCAGTGCGGCAATTCCATCTTGCGCATGCTCTGGTCGCGCGTGATGCCGGCGTTGTTGACGAGCACGTCGATGCGGCCGAACTGCGCCAGCACGCTGGCCACGGCCTCGCTGCAGGCAGCGAAATCCGTCACGTCGATGGCCAGCGGATGGAAATAATACTGCTGCGCCTGCTGCTCGTCGAGCCAGCTTGCCACCCGCGCATTGTCCGGCGTATGCGCGGCCACGACGGCAAAGCCCGCCCCATGCAGGCGGCGGCACAAGGCCGTCCCCAGGCCGCCCATGCCGCCCGTGACCAGCGCTACCTTTTGTTCCTTCATGACTGTCTCTCCCCGCTTGTTATGGTTGTTCTGCGTGGCATCAAGTGTAGGAGCAGTTTTTATTGCCAGCCTTGCGCCAGATCAAGTGCTCAGCCTGATGCAGTCGTGCGCGGCCGGCACCCCGGACTGTGCCAGAATGGCCGCTACTGCACAGCGAGAGGACAAGCCATGACGTACAAGACCGTATTGCTCCACATCGACGACAGCGCCGGGCGCGCCGCCCGCATCGAAGCAGCGGCCAGCATCGCCCAGGCTTGCGGCGGCCACCTGACGGGCGTGGCGCTGACGGGCGTGTCGCGCCTGCTGTACCAGAACCAGCCCGACCTCGATGCCGACCCGAACCTGAGCTTGCACCTGAACTTCCTGCGCGACCGGGCCACGCGCGCCCTCGACGGTTTCGAGGCGCAGGTGCGCGCGGCCGGCGTCGCTTCGTTCGAACAGCGCGTGCTCGACGATGAGGCGGCTGGCGGCATCAGCCTGCTGGCCCGCTACGCGGATCTGGTCGTCATCAGCCAATACAATGCCAAGGATAAATCACCGTCCGTGATGCGCGACTTTCCCGCCTACGTGCTGCTGCATTCGGGACGTCCCGTGCTGATCGTGCCGTATGCGCCGCCGCTGCCCCTGCTGGCGCCGCCGGCGGCCGCGCGCAATGTACTCATATCCTGGAACGCCAGCAAGGAAGCGAGCCGCGCCGTGAGCGCCGCCCTGCCCCTGCTGCAGCGCGCCGGCCAAGTCCACGTGGCCATCTTCGATGCCCAGGTGCATGCCGCCGAGCACGGCGAACAGCCGGGCGCGGAACTGACGCAATACCTGGCGCGCCACGGCGTGGAAGCGCGGCTGCATTTGCTCGATGGCGGTGGCGTGCGGCGCGGCGATATCGGCGAGGCGCTGCTGTCGCAGGCGGCCGACCTGTCGGCCGACTTGCTGGTAATGGGAGCGTATGGCCATTCGCGCCTGCGCGAAACCATCCTCGGTGGCGTCACGCGCACAATTCTGCAAAGCATGACGATCCCCGTGCTGATGGCGCACTAGGGTGTATTGAAAGCGGCGGGCTAGCCGCCCTGCCAGGGCTGGCTGCGGATCTTTGCCACCTGGCGCTGCGCCAGCCACTGCCACAGCTGCAGCGCGTCGTCCTGCGGCAGGGCCGACATGTGGCGCGGACTGGCCAGGGCGATTTCGCAATCGCGGTCCGACCATTCCTCGAAAGTGACTTCGCCTCCGCTAGCGACCTCGACCTGATACATCAAGCCATCGTCGTAACCAAAACGCAACAGGACGGCGGCCGGGCTGCCATCCTGCGCCACGGCGCCGCCGCGGTAGACCTCGGCCAGCGCATCGGCCAGCTGTGCCGGCGAGGGCGCGCAGATGTCGCGCCCATCGGCCCGTGTCAGAATGAACCATGCCTGTGTCATGACGCGACCTCCTATTCATACCCGTTAGCATGCGAGGCAAGTACTACAGGCAGTCACCTTGGTCCAGTGTCACTTCGGGCGCGCGGAAACTATCCCTGTCGGCATTGTTTACCAATAATTACGAATACTAACAAGGATCATACCTAAATTTCATGCAGCGCGGAATTTATGCATATTCCGCGGCTGGCGCGCCGATTCACGCCACCAGCACGGGTATGCTGAGCGGATCGAAATCCAGCCAGTCGCCATTGGCGATCGTGCCTTCCGCTTCCTCGATGTGCTCGGCGCCGAGACGGTGCAAGGTCTCGAGCGCCCGTTCGCGCTCGTCGGGGCCACCGAGCGCGACGGCGATCAGCATGCCCGGATGGCGGGGCTGGCGACGGTTTTCGCCATTACCCTCGCCATTTGCTTCGGGTTCGCCCGCGTCTTTCATTTTATTGAAACTGTAGAGCGAACCCACATGGGCGCCCACGAGCGCCCCCACCACCGGGCCCAGCGGCCCCGTCGCCAGGGTGGTGGCCGCGCCGATGCCGGCACCGACGGCGGCCCCGACGGCCGCGCCTTCCACTACGCCTTCCGGCGTTTCCTTGGCCCCAGGCGACATGTCGCGGTCGCCGCCAAGCGCGTGCAAATCATGCTGGCCCGGCTGGTTGACAAAGAAGGAACTGATGCGGCTGTCGGGAAAGCCCGCCTGGTTCAGGGCCGCGCGCGCGGCGTCGATCTGCTCCTGCAACTGAAAATGACCTGCGATGATGCGTGACATGATACGGCCCTCCTGGTCGGCTGCTGGCGCACCGTGCGCCGCTACGATAGCGTGCGCCGGACGGCGCCAGGATACCGTTCGCTTACGCACACAGTTACGCACACAGCCAATCAATCATGCGGCTGCGCCGTACGGGCTACGGATATCGGACAGGAATTGTTGTGCGCGCAAAGCCCATTAGCTGTTCTAAGGCGCCAGCGCCTTCGTCTCGCCAGCGAGGCGGATGATCGCCGCTTTTGCGCCCACGGCGCCCGGATAGCGGGGATCGAGCCGCAGCGCTTGCCGGTAGGCCTCGACAGCCTGCGGGCGCAAGCCTTGCTCGACATAAAACTCGGCCAGGCTATCCTGCAGATTCGCGTCGCGCGGATGCAGGCGGACGGCCGCTTGCAGCACGGCCATGCCTTGCGCCACGGCGCCGCTGCCTTTCAAACGGTAGGCTTCCAGGTTCAGCGCCGCCGGGTTGGCCGCACCGAGCGGATCGCGCTCCAGCGCCAGGCGCAGGGCCGCGAGGGCCGCTTCCGTCTTGCCGGCGTGCAGCAGGGTCAAGCCTTGCAGCGCATGCGCACGGTCGCTGAGCGGATACAGTTCCACGGCCAGGCGGCTGGCCGCCAGCGCCGCCTCCACCTCGCCGCGCGCGGCCGACGCTTGCGCCAGTTCCTGCAGCTCGGGCACGAAATCGGGATAGGCGCGCTGGCCACGGAAGGCCGTGCGCAGCTGGCTATCGAGCGCGGCGATGGATGGGGCCGCGGCCGGCCAGGCGATGGCGGCCGTGCGTTCCCAGCTGCCGGCCAGGGCCACGATGGCTTGCTCGAAGGCAGGGTCGAAGCGGGGCAAGGCGCCGGCCTTTGTTCCTTGCGACAACAGGACATAGTCGCGCACAAACGCCAGCGCACCGCCGCGCGCGTATTGATTCAGGTCGACGCCCGACTGGTGCAACTGCCCGGCCATACTGGCGCCGGCCGTGAGAAACACGCGGCCGCCTGCGGGATGGCGGGCCGCGTCGATGTAGGCGCGCGCCGCCCTGGCATCGGGCGCCAGCGCTTGCCGGTTGATTTGCGTAAATGCTTCGCGCGTGGCGGCCGCATCGGCATACGGTTGATCCGTGCGCTCGGCGTACGCCCTGCCCTCTTCGAACAAGCCTTGCGCCACCTGATACGCGCGCTGTGCGCCCGCATCGGCGATATACGTGTTCAGCTGCCACGCTTCGCCCGTGACGACTTCGAACAGGCGCTGCACGAACGCCTCGGGATTGACGCGCTCGAGGTTGGCGGCGACGGCAACGGTGAGCTTGCGCGAGGGAAAACTGTACAGATAGGTGACGGTCTCCGGCTGCTGGCCGCTGTGGGCAATCGCGTAGCGCCCGCCCGTCGGGACGACTTCCCAGCCCATGCCATAGTCCGTCAAGCGGCCGGCGCGCGTGGCCATCGGCTGCACCATGGCGGCCACGCTGGCCGCCGAGAGTATCTTGCCTTCATGCACGCCCCTGCCGAACGCCAGCATGTCGGGCACGCTGGCGCGCGTGCCGCCGGCGGAAAAGCGGCTGCTGATGTCGACGAATTCCGCATTTTTCCACTCCTTGCCGGCCAGCCGGTAGCCGCGCACGCGATGGGCGATCACGGCGTCGGGGTCATCCATCACGATCGTGTCCATGCCCAGCGGCCCCCATACGTGGCGCCGCATGTAGCCGCCATAGCTTTCGCCCGAGGCACTCTCGATGACGGCGCCCAGCAGGTTGTAGCCGTAGCTGGTGTAGCGGAAGCGCGTGCCCGGTTCGGCGATCAGGTCGAACTGCTCGAAGACGGCGATGGACTGGCGCGTATCCTTGTGCTCCTTGAAGTGCTTCTCCGCCTTGCTGTTACGGTAGGCGTCGATGCCGCCCAGGTGGCCCAGTAACTGGCGCACCGTCACGGGAAACGGTTTGACGGGGAAATACGGCACATACGTTTGCACGGGCGCATCCAGGTCGATCTTGCCCTGTTCCACCAGTTGCAGGATGGCCACCGCCGTCATGGGCTTGGTGACGGACGCGAGCCGGTAGCTGGACCGGGCTGTGGCCGGCACGCGGTTTTCCAGGTCCGCATAGCCATAGCCTTTGACCCATTCCACGTCGCCCTGGCTGAACCCGACGGTCACGCCCGGGATGCGGGCCTTGTCCATGCGCTGAGCGACCCAGCCGTCGAAATCGGCCAGGCGCGCGGCCAGAGCAGAAGCGGGAACAGAAGTGGGAGCGGAAGCGGCTTGCGCCGCGCCGCAGAACAGCGCCAGCGCGCCGGCGAAACCGTAGTATTTGCTGCTTTGCATAATTAATATTCCATGGTGAGGGCCGTGTCCACAGCACGGCGCTGATGCATGGTAAGTGTCTTTTACACACCGTTGGCGGGCCGTGCACGAAATGCACGTGGCCCGCATGAACGGCACCGAACACGATGAAAATGTTGCAAAGGGTTGGCAAATGAGCAGCTACAATGCCCGCCATGCCCTCCTGCTTCCGCTACCTGCTGCTGTGCTGCCTGACCTTGCCCTCTTTCGCCATGGGCATGGGCAGGCTATCGCTGGCCGAAGGCTGGCGCGCCTGCGGCACAACCAGCGCCACGCCCGCCGCCTCGCTGTACCAGCTGCTCAAGCCGGGCCTGCTGCTGTGCGTCGAGCGCGACCTCACCGTGGCCGCCACGCCCTCGTCGACGCAGCTGCTGGTGCTGTCGGCGCTGGCTTCCAGCGAAGTCTGGCTCGACGGCATATTGATCGGCAGCAATGGCCAACCGGCCCGCCAGGCCAGCGGGGAACGCGCGGGCGACATCGATTTCGCCATCCACCTGAGGCCACGGCAGTTGGCCATGGGCAAGCATCACCTGCGCCTGCTGCTGTCGACGCAGCAGGCGCCTGAACGCCTGGCGTCGCCACTGTACGCGCTGTACTTGGTCGACCGGCAAGGCTACCGCGCGGCGCTGGCCTGGTACCGGCTGCCGCCGCTGCTGCTGGCCGGGGCGCTGGGTGCCGTCGCCCTGCTGTTTCTCGCCTTGACGGCGCTGTACCAGCGGCAGCGGCACTGGGCCATGTTTGCCGCGCTGTGCCTGGTGGCGGCGCTGCTGCTGGTGGTGGAACTCTGGCGCAGCGTTGCCGGCTATGCCTACCCCATGCATTTGCCGCGCCTGTACGCCGTCAGTGCCCTGACCTGGCTGTTTTCCGCCTTGCTGCCCCTGTATTTTTATACGGCATACCAGCTGCCGCGCTGGCCGCTGGCGGCGGCGGTACTGCTGGCGGGCATCGCGCTGGCCGGCGCGCTGCCCGCGCATTTCGACTCGCGCTGCTGGTCGATGTTCTTGACGGGCCTGGCAGCGAGCCTGGCGCTCAACCTGGGCGCCCTGTGGCGCCGCCTGCCGGGCAGTTTCGGCGGCACCTTGATCGCGCTGGCCTCGTGCGCCCTGTTCCTGCTGACGGGCAGCCAGTTTGCCGAAGGCGGCTTCGCCCTCGTCGTGTGCTTCTTGCTGCTGCCCCTGTGCGCGCAACTGCTGGCCCAGCTGCTGCGCGAACGCAGCAAGGCGGCACGCGCCCAGCAGCTGGAAAACCAGCTCTTGCGTAAAAGCATGCAACCGCATTTCCTGATGAATTCCCTGAGCCTGATCAGCGAACTCAACGCGCAATCGCCGCAGGCGGCCGAAACCTTCATCGAGGCACTGGGCGCCGAGTTGCGCATGCTCAACGAGTTCGCCCAGCAGCCCAGCATCGCCCTGACGCAGGAACTGGCCCTGTGCGAGAACTACCTGAGCATCATGAGCACGCGGCTGCAGCAGCCATGCAGCCTGCAGCTCGATGGCGAGGCGGCGGGCATCACCGTGCCGCCCGCCACCTTGCTGACGGCGCTGGAAAATGCGTTCAGCCACAACCGCTACCGCCACGGCGCGACCTTTATCCTGCGCATCGCACACCATGCGCAAACGCACGTGCTCACCCTGATCCTGCCCGAAGGCGAGACACGCCAGCATGCGGGCGGCGGCGTGGGCGAACAGTACATCCGCGCCAGCCTGCACGCCGTGTTTGGCGACAGCGCCCGCTATGACAGCGCGCCACAGCAACCAGGCTGGCACCTCACCTTTACCTTGCCGGCGGCGCCATGAATGTGTTGATACTGGAAGATGAACCGCTGATCGCGCAAGGCATCGAACGCGAGGTGCGCGCGCATTTCGGCGCACGCCTGACGGCGCTGGTGCTGCATGACAATGTCCCGCAAGCGCTGGCCGCGCTGGCCCAGGAACAGGTCGACTTGCTGCTGCTGGATCTGAACCTGCACGGTGCCGATGGCTATGACTTGCTGCGTCTGGCCCAGACAGCCCCGTTCCAGACCATCATCGTCTCGGCCCATGCGGAACGCTCGATCACGGCCTTCGAGTTCGGCGTGCTCGACTTCGTTGCCAAGCCTTTCAGCCGCGAACGCCTGCACAAGGCGCTGCAACGCTATACGGGGCGGCATACGGAAGCGGCCTCGCTGGCCGTCAAGAAACGGGGGGCGCTGGAATGGATCGCCATGGCCGACATCGACCATGTACAAGCCGATGGCCACTACAGCAATATCGTGCTGCGCAGCGGCGAACAGTGTTTTCATGACCTGGCCATCGACAAGCTCATGGCCCTGCTGCCGTCCCACTTCCTGCGCGTGCACCGCTCCTACATCGTCAACAGCCTGGGCTTCAAAAGGCTGCAGATCGCGGCGGGCGGCAAATACGCGCTCGACACGCAGACCAGCACGGGCATACCCGTGTCGCGCAGCAGTTATCCCGCGCTGAAACAGCGGCTGCTGGGCTGAACGTTTACCAATGTGCCGCGTAGTTGGGAAACGGCGAGCTCATGTGCTCGGGCTCCACGGGCGGCGCCATCCAGTCGCGCGGGTCGACCTTGTAGTACTGCAAGAATTGCGCGTACAGTTCTTCGTGGTGCTCGGCCATCTGGTACGGTTTTTCAAAGAAGGTTTCCGTGGCCACGGCAAAGAATTCGGCGGGATTCGTGGCGCCGTAATGGTCCATCACGCTGTGTTGCTGGTAGATGGCGTCGTGGCGCAGGTTGTCGAAGTCGCGCGACAGCACGGTGGCCCAGCTGCGGTAGCTCGACACGCTGGGCAAATACGGCGCGCCATTCGCGGCGCCCGATTCGCTGTCGAGCTGGTGGGCAAATTCATGCAGCACGACATTGTGTCCATCGGTCCAGTCGGCCGCCCCGCGCTGCACATGGTCCCAGGCCAGCACGACTCTGCCATCGCCCCAGGATTCGCCCAACAAACCATTGGCCGATGGCGTCACCACGCCGCCCGGCCCCACTTCATCGCGCGTGACGATGAATTCCGTGGGATACACGAGAATGGTGTCGAGTTCCGGATACACCTGCGTCTGGCGGTTCAGCAGCAGCAGGCAAGCCTGGCCGGCGATGGTGTAGCGCATCTCGTCCGTGATCTCCAGGCCGCCGCAACCGACGAATTTCTTCTGATACAGGAATTGCACGACGAGACGGCGCAACTGCTCCTGCAGCGGCGCCGGCATGCGCGGATACACGGGGATATTCTTTTCCAGCACGGCCAGGCCTTCAGCCGGCAAGGGCCTGGCCAGGGCCCGCTTCAAGCGCCAGCGGGGAAACCACAGCGAAAAGACGATGGTAGCCGTGACGAGGGCGATCCACAGCAGCGGATTCATGCGGAGTCCCGTTTCAGGCAAGGCAGTGGCGGACACGATAGCGAGGCGGCGTAGGCAGACAAGGACAAGCTCCTTCAAGTGAACCCGCGCGTTGCGGGCAGCAGTCCAGCCCACATGGGGATGCTTGCAGTCTTTTCAATCAGACGACATGAAACGGCCTGTCCCAACGCCAAAAGCCGGGTTGCAACCCGGCTTTCGACATGCATCTGAGAATCAAAACCACAAGCATTCCGCCCGCCAGCCGCCAGGCGGCCGCTCAGACGCGTTTTTACTCGGCAGATTTTTGCTGCGGCGCTCCGAACAAGGCTGCCACCAGCGGATCGCGCGTCACGGGACCGCGGTTGACGCGGATGGCGTAATGCGTGTCATCGGCCAGGATGTGGAAGTGACGGCCGCTGCCTGCCATGCTTTGCTCGCGCAGGCCGGGACGGTCCTTGCGCGGTGGCGCGCCTTCGCGTTTTGGCTGGACGATGGCGGCCAGGAAAGCGCGCACGCGCTCAGGATCCGGTGTCAGCTGGTACACTGCCTTGCCCAAATAGGTGGCGGTGCCTTCGATGTAGCGGGCCAGTTCGATCACGCCCGCTTCGCGCAGGTCGCGGATGTATTTGCGGGCGCCCGATGGCGAAAACTTGAGGAACCAGGCGATTTCGTCTGCCAGCATCTCGTGCAGCGACAATTCGCCAATCAGCTTTTGCATGTTTTCGATGCGGCGCAGGGTGGCCGACGTCGAACGCACGCGCTCGATCGGTGCCATGGAAATGGGATTCATGCGTTCCGGGGGGATGGGTGCTGCGCGTTCTACCATTTGCGAGCCTTTTTCGGGGCTACGAAGTTCCTGGTGCGCTGCCTTTAATTCGCTCTTCACGTGAGACTGAGTCATTGCATGCATTTGAATACTCCTTTTAAACGATTGCCGGTAGCCCGGATTGTTAAGTTCTTGGCAATTTTTATACCAGAACGCCACGAATCCTGAGCGTCTGGGCACAGAATGCCATCCTGCTCCTCACTGGTCTGTGCGTTAACGAACATTAGAAGCAAGAAAGTGAAAAATATTGCCTTGTTGAATTATTTCTCTCAGTGCATCTATAAAAGACGTCTAAAAACGCTGCGCTCGCATACGCGCACAAAGTGAAATAGCGAACAGAAGCGTCGGCATCCTTGCAATAAATTCAAGCTTCGCGCGTGGCACCCGCCGCCCGCATTGCGCCAATCTTGATACTTTGCAAAGGAACCATCATGAATATGCCCAGTCTGCTGGCAGCCGCCGCCCTGATCACCTTGTCCGCCTGCAAAAAACCGGCCGACGCGCCGCTGCCCGAAACGGCGCCCAACCCCGCTTCCGCGCCACAAGTGATGCCGCCCCCTGTCGCGCCAGCCACGCCGGAAGCGGGTCCTGGCAGCACGACGCCGCCTGCGCCGCTGACGGACCCGGCCACCGCGCCGGCCCTGCCGCCCGCCACGGCGCCAAAGTAAGCCCGGCAGACAGAGCTATCCATCAGGCGCCCGCGCGGCGCCGCCCCTACTCCACGGGGGAGTTACGCGTTGCCAGCCTGTTTGCAACGCGTTTTTTTACGATTGGAGTCGGCCGCGCCATTTAGGTTCACCTGCTCCGAGCCCGCAAGCCGGTATCGAACCCGCCCGCCACAATGCGGCAATCCGCACAGTTTTTCCCCTCCCCGTGCGGAAAGGCGGAATCTCGTCATTTCCCAATTTCAATAGATTCAAATTAAACCTTTATAAACAATCACTTGCAATAAACGCCAAAATGCGCTCCACTGGCACGGAAGATGCTTTTATATTTTCATAGCCGCCATCAGAGCGGCGGCCTGACCCACTATATAAAAACCATCTACCTTTTGGAGACAACAGCATGGCAAGCACCTTCCGCATCTCGTCCTTTCTCAACACCAAGGCACTGGCCGTGGCCGTCGCCCTGGCCGCGCAATTCCCGCTGGCCGTCCACGCGGCCGATACCGTACGCCTGGGCAACCTGAAATTCGCCCATTACGGCGCCGTCGCCTACATGAAGGAAATCGCGCCGAAATACGACCTGAAGATCGAAGAGCGCATTTTCGCCAAGGGCCTCGACATCGTGCCGGCCATGATCGCCGGCGAAATCGACGTGTCCGCCAGCGCGCTGGAAGCGGCCATCACGGGCCGCGCCACGGGCTTGCCCGTGTACCTGGTGGGCGGTTTTGCCAAGGGCGGCGTGCAGATCGTCGGCCGTCCCGACCTGAACATCAAGGGTATCGCCGACCTGAAAGGCAAGAAAGTCGGCGTCACGCGCGGCGGTCCGCAGGAAATCCTGCTGTTTGCCGAATTGACCAAGGCCAAGCTGACCTGGTCCGACAAGCCGGGCAAGGACGTGCAGATCTTGTACATGGGCTACCCGGACTTGAACCAGGCGCTGCTGACCAAGGATATCGACGTCATGAGCCAGTCCGAGCCGTACTCGACCCAGGCCATCCACAAGAAATATGGCGCGGCCATCATCAAGCCCTACGACACGCCGCTGGGCGAGCCCGTGCGCGCGCTCGTGATGACGGAAAAGATGTACAAGGAAAAGCCGGCCGTGGCCCAGCGCTTCATGGATTGCTTCGTCGCCGCCACGCGCGCCTTCCTGGCCGATCCGAAACTGGCGGAAAAATACGTGCGCGAATCGATGTTCAAGAACCAGATCACCTCCGACGATTACCGCGATGCCATCGACAACGCCATCTTCACGGAAGACATCACGCAAAGCCACGTGCAGCTGACCACCGACTACATGGTGAAATTCGGCGTGGGCCGCATGGCCAAAGCGCCTGCCGCCAAGGATTGGGTCAAGCTGGATCTGCTGGAAAAAGCCAAGAAGTCCTACGCACCTCGCTAATCTGAAAGTGTCACGATGAATATTCAAATGATGAAACGCTTCGCGCACGGCGCCGCCGTGCCCGTCGCCGTGCTGCTGCTGTGGCAAGCCATGTCGACGTTCGGCTGGATCAACCCGCAAATCCTGCCCTCGCCCGTCGCCGTGGTCGTAAAATGGTATGAATACCTGATCCCCATGGAAGCGTACACGCCCGAAGCGGGCCATTACCTCGTGTGGATGTTCTCCGGCGAATTGCCGCACGACGCCTGGGCCAGCCTGTCGCGCGTGCTGGGCGGCTTTGCCATCGGCGCCGGCCTGGCCTTGCCTCTGGGCCTGCTGATGGGCACCAACAAGACCATCTATAAACTGTTCGACCCGCTGGTGCAGGTGCTGCGCCCGATTCCGCCGATCGCCTACATTCCGCTGGCGATCTTGTGGTTCGGCCTGGGCAACCCGCCCGCCTTCTTCCTGATCAGCATCGGTTCCTTCTTCCCCGTGCTGATGAATACCATCGCCGGCGTGCGCCAGGTCGACGGCATCTACATCCGCGCCGCGCGCAACCTGGGCGCCAGCCAGATGACGATGTTCCGCCGCGTCATCCTGCCGGCCGCCACGCCGTACATCCTGGCCGGCGCGCGCATCGGCATGGGCACGGCCTTCATCGTCGTGATCGTGGCGGAAATGATTGCCGTCAACAGCGGCCTCGGTTTCCGCATCCTGGAAGCGCGCGAGTACTTCTGGTCCGACAAGATTATCGCCGGCATGTTTACCATCGGCCTGTTCGGCCTGGCCATCGATATCGCCATGAATGCCCTGAATAATCATTTGCTGCAGTGGCACCGCGGCCTGGAACACTGAGAGGAACGGCCATGACCACGATCAATATCAATGCAGTCAATAAAATCTTCACCACGGGCGGCGCGGACGTCATCGCCCTGAAGGACATCAACCTGGAAATCGCCAGCGGCGAGTTCATCTGCCTGCTGGGACCGTCCGGCTGCGGCAAGTCGACCCTGCTCAACGCCATCGCCGGCTTCTCGCAACCGACGTCGGGCCAGATCCTGGCCGGCGGCAAGCTGATCACCGAACCCGGCCCCGACCGCGGCATGGTGTTCCAGGAATACGCGCTGTTCCCATGGATGACCATCGAGAGCAATATCGCTTTCGGCCTGGAAATCGCCGGCAAGACGCCAGCCGAGATCAAGGAACGGGTCGACATGCTGCTGAGCATGCTGGGCTTGACGGAATTCCGTGCCCGCTACCCGAAAGACTTGTCGGGCGGCATGCGCCAGCGCGTGGCCATCGCCCGCGTGCTGGCCCTCGATTCGCCGATCATGCTGATGGATGAACCGTTCGGCGCGCTGGACGCCTTGACGCGGCGCAACCTGCAAGATGAATTGCTGAAAATCTGGAAAGTCTTCGGCACCACCATCGTGTTCGTCACGCACTCGATCGAGGAATCGATCTACCTGGCCGACCGCACCATCGTCATGACCTACCGTCCCGGCACCATCAAGCGCGACGTGGCCATCGACCTGCCCCGCCCGCGCGACCCGAGCGACCCCGAGTTCAACCGCCTCAAGCGCATGCTGGGCGAGATGGTGATGGAAGAGCAACAGCGTCATCACAATGCCGAAACCATGGCCAGTACCGCCGATTGAGGGAGCTTGATTAAGCGACCGCAAACTTATTTGGGGTCTGACCCGGCGGGTCAGACCCCAAGGCTACTCGCCCCCCTGCTGGCCGTGGGGTCGCTGGCCGTGCTGACGTGGGCGTCGTATGCCTGGGTCAAGCAGCGCCAGCTCGACGAATTGCACCGCACCCTCGATTCGCGCGCGGAACTGTACGCGGCGTCCATCGGCGGCGCCCTCAACAAATACGAATTCCTGCCCCTGGCCGTGGCCCAGAGCGATGCGGTGGCGCAATTGCTGGAGCAGCCCAGCGCCGACAAAGTCGCGCAAATCAACGCCTACCTGGTCGACATGAACCGCCGCGCGGGCGCCTTTGCCGTCTACGTGCTCGACGACAAGGGCACGACCCTGGCGTCGAGCAACTGGCAGGACCGCAGCTCGTATGTGGGCGTCAACTATGGTTTTCGTCCGTATTTCAAGAACGCCATCGCGGGCGGCATCGGCCGCTTCTACGGTATCGGCTTTTCCACCTTCGAGGCCGGCTATTTCATTTCGCAGCCCGTGCAGCGCAACGGACGCATCATCGGCATCGTCGCCGCCAAGGTCAACCTGGACTGGATCGAGCAATCGTGGCGCACGCCCGGCGCGGGCGAACAGATCTGGGTCAAGGATGCGAATGGCGTGATCATCCTGGCCACGACACCGGCCTTCAAGTTCAAGACCCTGGCCCCGCTGTCGCCGGACGCCAAGAAAGACATCAGCGAACAGCGCCAGTTCCTGCAAGAAAATCTGCCCATCCTGCCGCACCGTGTCAGCCGCCAGTTCGCCGATGGCGCCAGTGTGATGACCCTGGAACGTCCGCAGACGGGTGACACCCCCGCCCTGTCCGGCAGCGCCGACTACCTGGCCGTGAACCGCGCGCTGGGGCCGCTGCAATGGCAGATCACCGTGCTGGCCGAACTCGACCAGGTGAATGAGGCCGCGCGCAACGCGGCCATCGCCGCCGCGCTGGGCTGGGCCTTGCTGCTGCTGGCCCTGATGTATGCGCGCCAGCGCCGGCGCCGCATCGCCGACAAGCTCAATGCGCAACAAACCCTGGCGCGCGCGTATGAACAGCTGGAAATCAAGGTCGAGCAGCGCACGGCCGACCTGGTCCACGCGAACGGCCGCCTGCAAGCCGAGGTGACGGAACGCGAGCGGGCCGAGCAAACCTTGCGCTATGCCCAGGCGGAACTGGTGCAAAGCGGCAAGCTGGCGGCCATCGGCCAGATGGCGGCAGGCGTCACGCACGAGCTGAACCAGCCGCTGGCCGCCCTGCAAACGTTTTCCGACAATGCCAAGGTCTTCCTGGCGCGGGGCCAGATCGACGATGCGCTCGATAACCTGTCGACCATTTCCGACCTCGTCAAGCGCCTCGGCTATGTGACGTCGCAACTGAAAGGTTTTGCGCGGCGCAGCGACGATGCGCGCAAGCCCGTCAGCGTGCGCCAGGCGTTCGCGCAAACCATGCTGCAAATCCGTACACGCAAGAACTCGCAGCGTTTGACCCTGCATGAAAGCTGGCTGGAGGACGACATCATCGTGCTGTGCAACGCCATTGGCTTGGAACAGGTGTTTACCAACCTGATCACCAATGCCATGGATGCCGTGCCGGAAAACGAACCCGTGCAAATCTGGTTCCAGGTGCGCCGCGAAGGCAGCCTTGCCGTGCTGCATATCACCGATAATGGCCCCGGCATCCCGCTGGCCTCGCTCGACAAGATATTCGACCCCTTCTATACCACCAAGGAACACGGGCTGGGCTTGGGTTTGTCGATCAGCGCTGGCATACTGCGCGCGGCGGGCAGCGCCCTGGCCGTGCGCAACCGCAGCGCGCAGGAAGGGGGCGGCGCACAATTTACCATCACCCTGAGCTGCGACCCGGGGGAGAGAGACAAGGAAACATCTGATGCACGAGAATAATTTTGAAGGCATGCAAGTGCTGCTGGTGGAAGACGACGCCGTCGTGCGCAAGGGCGCACGGCAATCGCTGGAACTGGCGGGCTTGCAAGTGACGGCCGTTGCCACGGCCGAGGAGGCGCTGCCCTATCTGGTGCCCGAATTTGCCGGCATTTTATTGAGCGACATCAAGCTGCCCGGCATGGATGGCTTGAAACTGCTCGATATCGCCGTAGCGCAGGATGCCAGCCTGCCCGTCATCCTCGTCACGGGCCACGGCGACGTGTCGATGGCCGTGGGCGCCATGCGCCGTGGCGCCTACGATTTCATCGAAAAACCGTTTTCCGCCGACTTGCTCGTGGAAGTGTGCCGTCGCGCCCTCGACAAGCGCCACCTGGTGCTGGAAAACATGAACTTGCGCCGCCAGCTTGAGCAGCGCGTCGGCATCGAAGCGCGCATCGTGGGCCGCAGCGCGGCCATGGCCAAGGTGCGCCAGCTGGTGCTGAACCTGGCGCCGAAATCGGCCGACATCATCATCCTCGGCGAAACGGGCACTGGAAAAGAACTGATTGCCCGCTGCCTGCACGACTTCAGCGAGCGGCGCGACCATCCGTTCGTGGCGATCAACTGCGGCGCCCTGCCCGAATCGATCTTCGAATCGGAACTGTTCGGCCACGAGGAAGGCGCGTTTACGGGCGCGCAGCGCCAGCGCATCGGCAAGATCGAATACGCGAACGGCGGCACCTTGTTCCTCGATGAAATCGAAAGCATGCCGCTGGCCCTGCAAGTGAAACTGCTGCGCGTGCTGCAGGAGCGGCAGGTGGAGCGGCTCGGTTCAAATAAACTCATTTCCGTCAATTTCCGCGTCATCGCCGCGGCCAAGGAAGACTTGAATGTGCTGGCGGAACAGGGGAAATTCCGTCCCGACCTGTATTACCGCCTGAACGTGGCCAGCCTGACCCTGCCGGCCCTGCGCAACCGGCGCGAGGATATCCCGCTGCTGTTCGAATTCTTCGTGCTGCAGGCGGCGCTGCGCTACGGCCAGCCGGCCGCCCTCGTCAGCGGCGAGCTGATCGCGTCCCTGATGGCGCAGCGCTGGGCCGGCAATGTGCGCGAGCTGCACAACGTGGCAGACCGCTTCGTGCTGGGCCTGCTCGACGACACCCTGAGCCCGGCCGGCTGCCGCGAAGCGTCGCTGGCCGAGCAGGTGGACACGTTCGAGATTTCCATCATCGAGGAAGCCTTGCGCCGCCACAACGGCAACGTCATCGATGCGGCGGCCAGCCTGAATATTCCAAAGAAAACCCTGTACGACAAGCTCAAGCGTTTCGACATTTCGACCGAGCAATTTCGCTGACGCCTGCGCCACGGCCAGCCATGCACCCACAGCCGCGGGCGGCGCGCTCCTACTTGCCGCCCTGCCCGCGCGTGCCAGAATCGGTACTCCACTTCAAGCCACGAGAAGGAGTTCCCATGAAACCATCTGCATTGATGCTGGCCACCCTGCTGCTGGGCGGCGCAGCCGCCCTGGCTCAGGCGCAATCGACGGGCAATAGCAATACCACGGGCAACACTGGCAACACTGGCAACACGGGCACGGCGGCCCAGCAAGATACGCAGCAAAATACGCGACAGGATGACACGACGCCGCGCAAGCATGACAAGAAGCAGAAGCAGAAATCCGGCAAATCGCGCAACCATGATACGACGGGACAATCCACCAGCGGCACCAACTCGGGCGGCGGTACCCCGGGCAGCGCCGGCCAGTCCGCAGGCAACGCTGCGCGCAGCGGCACGCAAAACATGAACGGCAACACGGGCGGCACAGGCACGTCGGGGACTTCGGGCACGTCAGGGACGTCGGGGACTTCCGGCAATACCGGCAACTCTGGCACGTCGGGTAACACCGGCAACACCGGCAATTCCGGCACCACGGGCAACACGGGCGTGGTCCCGCAGCGCCAGCCCGGCCGCTAAGCGCCGGCAACGCGGCACGGGATAGCCATGACGGCGCTGCAGGCCGCGCTGCTGCTGCACGGCCTGCTGGGCGGGGCCGACGTCATCCTCAACCACGAGCTGCTCGTGCGGCTGCCGTCGCGCCCGGGCGCGGCCGCCGAGCAGCGCCTGCACAGCGCCCGCGAAGTCATCTTCGGCCTGCTGTTTCCCTCGCTGGGCCTGTTCAGCTGGCATGGCTGGCTGGCCTGGTGGCCCGTGGCACTGCTGCTGGCGGAGATACTGGTCTCGCTGCGCGACACCGTGGTCGAAGGCGACACGCGCCGCTTGCCCGTGCCCGAACGCATCCTGCACGTCCTGCTGTTCATCAACCTGGGCGTGATCGCCACCTTGCTGCTGCAAGCGCTGCCCGGCTGGCTTGCCCTGCCGGCCGCCATGCAGGCCCTGCCGCCCGGCGGACCCGGCCAGTGGCTGGCCGCCATGGGCGCCATCTCGCTGGCATGGTCCGTGCGCGATGGCCTGAGCGCGCGGCGCCTGCGCTTGCGTGCGGGCCGACATGCGTGAACACTGGCAATATGCTCACACGCGCATGCGGCATATTCCTACTTGGAAACGGCAGCACGCATGTGACAATCCAGTCTCGACAGCAACTCCCAACTTTTACACAGGATACGCACCATGAAAACTCCCGCTCTCTTGCTGGCCGCCACCCTGATGACCGTTGGCGGTGCCTGGGTGCAAGCCCAGTCGACGACGAATCTGAACCAGACGGGCAACCACACCAACAATGCCAGGGACCCGGGCCAGCAATCGGATGCCTCCGACAAGCTCGACAACAAAGGCAAGCTGGTCCACGATGGCAAGGCCAGCAAAACCCGCACGGACAAACGCACGCGGCGCGGAAAACCGACGGCCAATCATCGGGACAAACCGCACAGCGGCACGCCCACCGAGCCGCCAGCGTCCACACCTGCGGTGCCCAGCATCCCCATCGCCCCCACGAAATAGTGTCTGCGCTGCGCCATGTTGCTTCCAAGCACGCTATCATCACGCCTTTACAAGATAGCCAGGAAGACAATGAAAGCAGCATGGTGTGGAATGATGGCGGCGGGCGTATTGGCGGCCGCGAGCGTACAGGCGGCGCCCACGGTGGGCGAGTGCATGGAACTGACGACGGGCATCAAGTTCAGCAAGAACAATGGCGACGCACAAGTCAACGTCGAGGAACTATTCGAGGGCAAGAAACAAAAGGGCACGCAGCTGATCCTCAACGGCGGCGTGCTGCTGGCCACCTCCTACCAGGACATCCGCGATGGCCAGGTATTCCTGACGGGCAACGTCCACTACAATGAAGACGGCACCGTGCGCAGCAAGAACGTCTACACGCCGCAGTCCGCCATCCCCGCCAACATGCGCCCCGGCCAGGAAGTGCGCGTGCAATTTTCGGACACGCAAACGAGTACCCACTACCCGCTGGCGGGGCTCTCCGACAAGATCACCACCTCCACGCGCACGGACGAACGCAATTTCTCCATCACCTTCCTCGGCTGGGAACGCCTAGAACTGGGCGGCCGCCGCTTCCCCGACGCCTGCAAGTTCGAACTGCATGACGTGGGCGGCAAAAGCAAAGGCAAAAGCGGCGAATACGTATGGTACGCGCAGGGTTTCGGCGTAATCATGACGGACAAGCTCGACAAGAATGGCGAGGTGCAACCGGCGTACCGGATTGCGCTGACGAACATCCTCAGCGCACCGTAAATATTTTTTGATTATATTGCGCTAGAAGCTGGCCAAGGACACGGTTCATCCCGCCTAGTTCAGCGACGCCAGCGCATTGCCCCGCACCTGGAACGCCACCTTCGCCACCGTCTTGCCCGCATCATCGACCAGCGCCAGCGCATGCTTGCCCGGCACGGGGCGCCAGCTGATGCTGTCAAGCGCCGCGCCCAGGTCCTTGCCGTCGAGCACCCAGCGCAAGGCATGGCTGCCCTGGGCCTGGAAGAACACGCGCTGCAAGGCTGGCGGGATGTCGGGGTCGATGGCGAGGATGCTGTCTTCGGCCGGATACACGATGGCAGGCGGCTTCACGGTGTCGCCCAGAACGGCGATGACGGGGCTTTCCGTGCCGGCGATAAACCATTCGCGGCGCGGCGCTTCGAGTGCGGGCTGGTAGGCCACCATCTGCTGCAATACGCCGGGCGGCGCTTTCGGGGCGTGGCTGGGCACGTTCTTGTGCAGATAATCCATGACGTCGCGCCACACGGGCGCGGCGCCCGTCACACCCGACACGTCCCACATGGGCTTGCCGTCAAAGTTACCCACCCAGACACCCACCGTGTAGCGCGCCGAGTAGCCCATGCACCAGTTGTCGCGCATGTCCTTGCTCGTGCCCGTCTTGACGGCGCTCCAGAAATTCGTCCCCAGTTCGTTGCGCAAGCCAAACGTCATGCTGCGCGCGGCGCGGTCGGCCAGGATGTCGCCAACGATGAAGGCGGCGCCCGGCTCCATCACACGGCGCCGGTCCTTGCCAGCCTGGCCCGGCTGCAGGCTGGCCGTGCTGTACAGCCCGCCATTGGCCAGCGCGCGGTAGGCGTTGGCCAGTTCCAGCAAGGTCACTTCGGACGAGCCCAGCGCCAGTGACGGGCCGTAGTACTCGGCCGGTTCCGTCAGGCTCGACAGGCCCACTTCCTTGAGGCGGTTGTAAAAACCGTCCTGCCCCGTCAGCAGCACCGTGCGCACGGCGGGAATGTTGAGGGAACTGGCAAGGCTGGTGCGGGCGCTGACGTAACCCTTGAAATTGCGGTCGTAGTTTTGCGGCGCATACATGCCGGACGCCGTGGCGACGTCGAGCGGCGAGTCGTCCATGACGGACGCGGCCGTCATCAGCCGGCGCTCGATCGCCAGTTCATATAGAAATGGTTTCAGGGTGGAACCGGCCTGGCGCAGGGCCGCCACGCCATCGACATGGCTGCCGCCCGCATTGCCGACATAAGCGAGGATCTCGCCGCTGCGGTTATCTAACACGATGATGGCGCCATCGTTGACATTGCGCTCGCGCAAGGAGGCCAGCTGCTGGCGCAGGTTTTCCTGCGCGAAGCGCTGCAAAGGACCATCGAGGGTGCTGGCGACCTGTGCACCGGGCTGTTTCAGCAACTGCTGCGCCACTTGCGGCGCCGGCGCCAGTTCCGCGGCCAGCGCGTTGCGCTGCAAGGCCGTCTGCACGCGCTGGCCGATCAGCTGGCAGCTGCTGTCCATGCGCCACTCTTTTGCCAGCGCGCAGGCACGCCGCGTGACGGTGGCCGGCGGCGCGTTCGGCGCGCGCACGAGGCTGGCCAAAATGATGGCGTCCGTCTGGTTCAGGCCGGACGGCGCCTTGCCGAACAGGCTGTACGAGGCGGACGCGATGCCTTGCAGCTCGCCGCGGAACGACACCAGATTCAAATACGCTTCAAAAATCTGCGCCTTGCTCCAGCTGTCTTCGATGGCTTGGGCCGCGCGCATCTGGTCCCATTTCTGGCGCAGGCTGCGTCCGCCCGAGGACGCCTGCAAGTCCGCGTCCAGCTGGCCCGCCAGCTGCATGGTGATGGTCGAGGCGCCCCGGGGCTTTTTCGAAAACAGATTGTCCCAGGCGGCCGTGGCCAGCGCGGACACATCCACACCGCCATGCTGCATGAAGCGCTGGTCTTCCGCCAACAGCACGGCCTGTTGCACGGCCGGTGAAATATCGGCCAGCGGCACCCACGGCAGCCGCCGCACCTTCATGTCCACGCGCAAGGATTGCAGCGGAGCGCCGCTACGGTCGAGCAACTGCGCTTCCGAACTGCGGTAGGCGGCTTGCACCTGGGCCGGCGTCAGGACCGCCTCGGCAAAGACCGGGCCGGCCAGCAGGCAGCCCATCAGTAAAACCTTGCCTTTCACTGCCCCACCTTCACATTCACGTTCGGCGACTCGCCAAACATTTCGGGCGAATACATGGCTTCGATGCGCGTGGCCGGCAGGCTGAAGTCGCCGGCATTGTTCAGGCGCACCGTGTATTCCACGCTCCAGCTGCCCTTCGGCACGAACGCGTAATACGCGCGGAAGGCGTCGAACGCGCGTTCCTCGAACGTGGGCCAGACCCAGCCCGTGGACTTTTCGCCGGCCGTCATCAGCTGCGAATCACGGCCCAGGCCATTGCCCAGCACGGTGGCACTGGCGGGAATCGGGTCGTCGACCACGACCCAGCTCATGTCCGCCTGCGCCGACAAGTCCAGGCGCACGCGGTAGACGTCGCCGCGCGACCATGCGCCCGCCGTCTTCTGTTCCACCGGCGTAACGGTTTTCTTGATCGTGTAGCCGCTGGACACGGGCGCCTTGAGCGGGATGGCCGCCAGGCTTTGCACGGTGGCCCACGGTTTGCCCGTGCCGCTGTGTGCCAGGCCCAGGGTGTCCGTGCCCTTCGGCCACGCTTGCAGCACGGGGCCCACTTTCGCCGCGCCGTTCCACACGAGCGCTTGCGTATCGCCGCCCAGCTTGACTGCGCTGGCGCCCGTCACCGGTGTGGATTCGAACTTGGCCGAGAACTTGTTAATGGCCAGGGTGCCCCAGGCGTTGGCTACCGTCGTATCCCAGCGGCCCTTCTTCTGGCGGCCCATGCTGCCGCGCACGAGGCGGCCGATGTCGTCTTTCCACGCCGGGTTGTCCATCACGGCCAGCAGCAGGCGGTTGGCGTTGACGTCGCCCGAGACCATCAGCCACCACCAGTTATCCTTGCGCTCGGTGGAAAAGCCCATGGTCGTGCCCTGGAAATTCAGGCGCGAACGCAAAATCTGCTGCGCCTCGGCCAGCAGCGCATCGCGGCGTGCCAGGTTTGGCGTGCGCTGCAGCAACAGGCTCCAGTCGATCACGGCCGAAGTCGGCCACAGGTTCGGGTTGATGCTGATGCTTTCCAGCGCATCGGGCGGCACTTTGTTCGAACGCGACAACGCTTCCAGTGCGGCGAGCTTGCGCACGGCCAGGTCCGTCGTATCCAGCGCGGAACGGCGCACGATGCGGCCCTGTACGAAGGCCGTCAAAGCCGCTTCCATGCGGTTTTTCGTCTGTTCGGGAATCGCATAGCCCGCTTCTTTCGTTGCCGACAACACGTAGGCCGTCAAGCTGTCGCTGCCTTGTTCCATGATGGGGAAGTATTTCAGCATGCCGTCGCCATCCAGGTAGGCGGGCAGGCTGGCGGCCAGCTTGTTCCACGCCTCTTGGTCTTGCAGCGCGATGGCCTTCGACGTGTTTTGCTCGAAGCAGGTGTACGGATACGCGGCCATGTACTCGCGCACACCTGGCAGCTCACCGCCGAGCTTGGCGACAAAGCTGGTCTGGATACCACCCCGGCCCGGCAAGGCGCCGGCCGGCATTTGCACGGGCAGATTGATGGGCTTGTCGACTTGCTGCAAAGTGGCCTGGTACGTGCGTACGGGCGTGGCCTGGCCCACCTTTTGCGTGATTTTCAGTTTATCGGTATGGCTACCTGCCTTGGCGCCGATCTCCCACACAATCTGCTGCGCACCGAGCGGCACCTGGTAATCCCAGCCTACTTCGCGCGCTTCGCCCGCCGCCAAGGTCAAGCTCTGGCGTGGCAAGGCCTTGCCCGCCGCGCTGGCGTTCAGGTCCACGCTCAAGGACGCGGCTGAGGTGTTGCGCACGGTGAAACCGGCGCGCAACTGGTCGCCTTCGCGCACGAGGGTCGGCAAGCCCGACATCAGGATCAAGTCTTGCGAGCTGCGGATGTCCGTGCTGCCCGTGCCGAACAGTTCCTTGCCGGCGCTGGCGATGGCGACGATGCGAAACGCCGTCAATGAATCGTTGAGCGGCACTTGCACGGTCGCTTCGCCCTTGGCGTCGAGCTTGACCGTGCCCTTCCAGAACAGCAGGGTATCGAACAGCTCGCGGCTGGCGCCCTTGCCGCCGCCACCGCCGGCCGGGAAGGCCTTGCGGCCGAAGTGGCGCTTGCCGATCACCTGCATCTGCGCCGTCGCCGTTTCCACCTGCAGGCTGCGCTGCGCCATCATGGTGTCGAGCAATTTCCAGCTATCGTTGGGCATCAGTTCCAGCAAGCCCGTATCGACGGCCGCCAGCGCCACTTCGGCGCCGACTGGCAACGGTTTACCGTCGGCGCGGCGCACGCGCACGGACACCTCCGCCTTGTCACGCGTCTTGTACACCTCCTTGTCGGACACCACCATCACGTTCAGTTCATGCGCCTGCCACCCCACGTTCAGCGGTGCAATGCCCATCTTGTAGGCCGGCTTGCCCAGGTCAACCAGCGCCGTCGGCTGCACGCCGTCCACCCTGCCCCGCACGACAAACACGGACACGTACACATTCGGCGCGTAGTTCGGTTTGACCGGGATATTCACCACCGGTTCCCGGCCATTGAGCTGGCGCACATAGGTATCGAGGATGCCTTCGCGCTCGACCGTGATCAGCGCCGTGCCCGAACGGAACGGCATGCGCACCTGCAAGCTTGCTTCCTGGCCCGGTTCATAGCGTTTCTTTTCAGGCAGCACGTCGATGCGGTCATTGTCGCTGGCGTTGAACCACCAGTCGCCGCCGCCGGCCACCCACGTTTCGCGGTTGGCGACAGCCGCGTTACCGGACGCATCCTGCGTGCTGGCGCGCAAAATCAGGTTGCCGCTGGCGGGCG
Source organism: Janthinobacterium sp. BCJ23 (assembly GCF_059617945.1). Classification (NCBI taxonomy): domain Bacteria; kingdom Pseudomonadati; phylum Pseudomonadota; class Betaproteobacteria; order Burkholderiales; family Oxalobacteraceae; genus Janthinobacterium; species Janthinobacterium sp. BCJ23. The sequence goes on from NZ_JCAQAW010000009.1 coordinate 87,563, forward strand.
CCTTCACGTCGCACATCAACAGGCCCTTGCCATCCGTCTTGCCCGAGCACGCCGGGCCCAGCTTGACCACTTCGCTGCTGTTTTCATATGCATAGAAGCCGCCGATCAGCCGACGGCGGTGCGAATAGCTGTTGCGTTGGAAGAAATCAACGGCGACCGGGGCATTCGCCACGGGCTTGCCATTGGTGCCGAGCACGGCCACGGTGAACTTGAAGGCATCCTTGCTCAAGGCCCAGGCGTCGGGCTTGATGCCGATCAGATAGTTTGATGGCCACAGCGGGACGCGCGTGGCGACCGATGCCGTCTCGCCATTCGCATCCTGGAACGCCATTTCCGCCACCAGGTCGCGCGGCGTGGACAGCTGCGGCAGCTGGTCGATGACGATGCGCGCGCCGCCCGCCTTGTCCAGGGCCAAGCTTTGCGTGCGCGCGGCAGCCGCGCCTGCACCGGCATGCCCGCCATTGCCCTCGTCCTGCCACCCGCCCTCATCGTCGTCGTAGCCGGTGCCCTGTTTCACAAGACCTTCCTTCACGTCGCCATTGCTGAAACTGAAATCGGGATAATCGGCAAACGTCACGCTCTTGTCTTGCAGCACCGTGCGCAGCTTGACAGGCGCGTTGGTGGCCGCGCCACCGGCCAGATACGTGATTTGCGCATCAAGGGCCAGCTGCCTGGCCTGCACGGCGGGCGCTTTCGGTCCCTGCAGCACGGCTTTCATGGTGGGTACGCGGAACGCTTCCACACGGAAACTGCCGGATGGTCGGCCCGCCATCGTCACGCTGTACTCGCCCTGCTTGGCGTCGGCGGGGATGACCCAGTCGCTTTCCGCCGTGCCGCTGGCGGACCAGCGCAGCGGCAATTGATAGTTCTGGTCGCTGCCCTGGTGCGTGATGACAACGGAGGTGGCGCTGCCGGGGCCATTGTTCTTGTCGACCAGGCTCATGCCCTCGCCCGTGTGCTTGCGTATGAAATGCTTCATGTGCACGGTTTCGCCGGCGCGCAGCAAGGTGCGGTCAAAAACCGTCGCCAGCAGGGTGTTGTCGGCGCGCGTGTCGTCCGTGGGCAAATTGAAACGCCACGCTTCGATGCCGCCCACCCAGTCCGACAGGGTGAACGTCATGTCGCCGCCGCTGCGCGCGCTGATAAAGTAGCGGCCATTATTCTTGCAGCTGGAATTGGCCAGCTCGCCGGGAATATGCGCCACGCCGTCCGCGCCCGTGGCGCCTTGCCACAGCAGCTTGCCGGCGCAGTCGCGCACGGCCACTTGCGCTTTCGCAACAGGCGCGCCCTTGTCGAGCGACGTCACCCACACGAGCGACGATTGCGCGCCATGCTTGAAGTGGGCCGCCAGATTCGTCACCAGCGCGGCCGTGCGGATGTAGGCCGTCGTCGGTTTGCCCAGCAGCACTTTGCCGAGGATGGGGCTGGCCAGTTCGACCACGTAAAAGCCCGGCTTTTGCAGCGGAATGCCGATCACTTCAAAGGTTTTCTTGCCATCGGGACGGGGCAGGCTGATAGGACGCGTGCCGGACGCGCCCGCCAAGACGGATTTGCTCATGTTGCCCGCATATTGCGCGTAGGGCTGCCAGTATTCGCCCCCGTCGCCATTGCCGGCCAGGCGCTGCATCCACTCGATGATGAACTTGTCGTCATTATCGGGCACGCGCAAGGTGGCGCCAGTGGCTGCTGCGGATGGCTGCACGACTTCCTTGCCCGTCAGCACGGGTTCGATATTGCGCACGGTGACGGGCAGCAAGCCATCACCCTTCGCTTCGATGATGCCGAACGGGGCCGGGAACTTGAGCAGCGGCGGCTGTTCGCCCGTACGCACCGTCATGGGGAAGCGCGCGCGGTTGAGCAAGGCGCGGCCCGCGTCATCCGTCAGCTTCGGCGGCAGGCTCAAGACAAAACTCGCTTGCACGGGGAAGGGGCCGTTGAAGGCGGCGCTGTACAGGAATTCCGCCTTTTCTTCCTCTTTTGAAATCGTCGGTACATACGTCTTGCCGCCGCCCTTCAGGGTCATGGCGCGCACCAGCGATGCTTTCACGGGCGCGGAAAACTGCACGCGCATGGGCAGGAAGGGTATGCATTGCTCCTTCGGGTTGCTGCGCTCGCAGCTGAACTTGGCCGTGAAGTCGGGACGCGTCTTGAACTGCAGGGTTTGCGCTTTCTCCGTGGCGATGCCGCTGGCACTGGCGATGCCCTCGCCCCACACGAGCGACACCTTGGCGTTGGCGGGGAAGCTGCGCTTGCATTGCAGCACGGTGACGGGCAACGGCGGCGCGCCTTTGCTGGCCACGGGCATGCCCGCTTTCCATACGACGCCCCGCTTCTTGAAGTACACGGTCAGGTAGCGGTCGAGAAAGCTCTTACGCAGGGTCAATACCTGCTCCAGTTCCTTGCCTTTGAACAGGCGCACAGGAATCTTTTCATTGATGCCATCGGCGCGGCAATACGCATTCGCGGCCACGCTGGCCTCGTTCGGCGCGGCGTCGAGGCCCAGCACGAAGATCTGGTTTTCATCGATGTACGGCTGGCCGTCATACGGTACGGCCTCGACGATGGCCGGGCCGCCCGTGGTGAAACGGTAGGACGTCGTCCCCTGCAAGGCCTGGCCCGCCTGGTCCTTCAGCCCCGGCTTCAAGGTGAAGCTGCAGGCCACGCCGGCTGGCAAGTCGCGCTCGAAATCGAAGTTCCAGTTGCGCTCGTCGGCCCAGCGCCCCGCGCCCGCCACGACGCCAGGCTCGGCCTTGCCGCAATCGATGGCGAACGGCGCGGGCAAGCCCATGTCGCCGAACGGCACCATCGGCGTGGCGAACTGGGCCCGTACCTGGCGTACGGCCTTGACCGTGCCGCTCGGTGAAAACACGGATACGCCGCTATCGGCCCAGGCCGGCGTCGCCGAGCCCAGCGACAGCAGCAGGCACAAGGCCCCCAGTTTGCCAGTCAGCGGGGAAGAAAAAATACGGGGCAGGTCAGGCACGGGTGACTCCTTGATGAAAAGTGGCGGAGCTGGCTGCAGCGCGAAAAGTTGCTTGGCGGAAGCCTGAAAAAGCAACGGAACGCGGCAGGAATACAACATCAATGTAATATTAGTTATCAAGCTCATCATTGTTGCTAATATACAGTGGCATGCAGGTGACAAGTCGTACGATTGCCTCTTGCCGCGGCGCCAGGAAGTGGCGTGCTTGTAAAAGTTTCACCTAGCAAATTAGTTTTTTTCAACAGCAAAGTCGTTGTCGTGAATCTGCAACACCATTGATATACCGCAATGCTTTGTGCGCCAGCGCACCGACCACCTGAACCTGCAACCGTATTCTCTAGTCCAACAGCAGTGCATTTATCGCAAGAAAACGCACCTGGAAGTGTGGTCGATCTCTAGCAATAGCACGTGTAGCAAGATGTCGTTTTGATGCCGTAGAGAAAATCTCTTATCAACGTTGGGAGTTACTTGTGAATAATCTAAAAAAAATCGCCGTTGCCGCCGCAGTCCTGTGCTCTGCCCTCGGCGCACAGGCCCAGGAAATCAATCCCTCCTGGTATATTCAACCTAGCATCAACGCACTCAAGCCAGATTCCGACTTCGCCACGGATAAAACCGGCTATGGCGCAGGCTTGCGCTTCGGTAAGCCTGTTTCCCAGGACTGGGATATCCAGCTGGGCACCACGTATGCACGTTCCAAGGATGGCGGTCAGCGCTACCAGCAAAATACGCTGGGCGTAGACGGCTTGTACATGTTCTCGCGCAAAGCCTTCCGTCCCTTCCTGCTGGTCGGTGCCGGTATGCAACGCGACAAGGACACCAGCTTCGCCTTCGGTGAGCGCAGCAAGAGCTCGCCATACGCCAGCGTGGGCCTGGGTTTCCAGTCCAGCATCACGGATCAACTGTCCGTCCAGGCTGACGTGCGCAACGTCCACGGTTTCCTGCGCGGCAACACGTTCGACCCGAGCAGCAAGGCCAACAACTACTACGTGACCGTGGGCCTGAACTACGCGTTCAACAAACCGCCTGCACCGCCGCCACCACCGCCACCGCCGCCAGTGCGTGAAGAAGTGGTCGTGGTCGTGCCGCCGCCACCGCCGCCACCGCCACCAGCACGCTTTGAAAAAGTGACGATGTCGGCAACGGAACTGTTCGCGTTCGACAGCGCCAAGCTGGGTCCGACACAGACCAAGCTCGACGAAATCGCACGCGTGCTGACGGCAGCACCGGACGTCAACAACGTCGTCATCAGTGGTTATGCCGACCGCATCGGTTCGCCCAAGTACAACCTGAAACTGTCGCAGCAGCGCGCTGATGCAGTCAAGGAATACCTGGTCGCCCACGGTGTCGCCGCCAACCGCCTGACGGCCGAAGGCAAGGGCTCCACGAATCCTGTCGTCACGTGCAACAACAAGAAACGTGCCGACCTGATCAAGTGCCTGGAACCAAACCGCCGCGTTGAAGTGGAGCAAATCACCATCGAACGCCGCGTGCAGTAAGCTGAACAGTGGTACGCCACTTGTGAATTAAAAAAAAGGGGCTCGCGCCCCTTTTTGCATTGAAAGCCACCATGAATTTCTCTACCCGCTATCCCAAACTGGCCAGCCTGGCGCCGTTCAGCAAGCAGATGCGCAGTGTCCTCGTCTGTTCCGTCACTGAATGGCTGGAACACCGCGCCTCGAGCAAGGGCGCCGCCCTCGCCTATTACACCCTGTTTTCCATCGCCCCCATCCTCGTGCTGGTGATCGCCATCGCCGGCTTTTTCTATGGCCCGGCCGCCGCGCGCGGCGAGCTGATGGGGCAATTGCAGGGCTTGCTGGGCACGCAAGGCGCCGAAGCCATCCAGCTCGTGCTGGCCGGCGCGAAAAACCATGAACAGGGCCGCATCGCCACCCTCATCGCCAGCGCCCTGCTGCTGTTTGGCGCCACCAGCGTGTTTGCCGAGCTGAAAGCGAGCCTCGATGAAATCTGGCAAGTGCCGCCCTTGAAGGAAGCGGGCGCCTGGGACATGCTGCGCACGCGCTTGCTGTCGTTCGGCCTGGTGCTGGTGCTGGCCTTCCTGCTGATGGTATCGCTGGTGGTCAACGCCGCCATGGCCATCCTCGCCAACTTCTGGGAAGGCGTGTGGAAGGACACGGCTGTGCTGTTTACCATCCTGTCGAACCTGATTGGCTTTGCCGTCATCGCCAGCCTGTTTGCCGTCATCTATAAAATGCTGCCGCGCGTGCGCCTGTCCTGGCGCGACGTGCTGATCGGCGCCATCGGCACGGCTTTCATGTTTTCACTGGGGAAATATGCGATTGGCGTGTATATCGGCAATAGCGGCGTGGCCAGCAGCTATGGCGCGGCCGGTTCGCTGGTAGCCTTGCTGCTGTGGGTATATTACTCGGCACAAATCTTCTTCCTGGGCGCCGAATTCACGCGCCAGTTCGCCCTGCAACTGGGCAGCATGAAGGATATGCCGAAGACGGAAGACGGCGACCTGCAAGTGAAGATATTGAAACGCCACCAGTCGTAGGCAGTCTGCACGCAACAACGGCGCCCGCGGGCGCCGTTGTTCTTATGCAGCATCAACTTACTCGCCCAGCAATTCCGCCACCACTTCCATGCCCTGCACGCGCTCGGCCACGACCTTCACGATGACGATGATGGGTACGCCCAGCAGCAAGCCCCAGACGCCCCACAGCCAGCCCCAGAACAGCAGGCTGATAAAGACGGCCGTGGGGTTCATGCGGGCGATGCGCCCCGTCATCCACGTGGTGACAAAAGTGCCAACCAGGGTGGCGATGGCCATCGACGTGCCCGTCACCAGCAAGACCATTTCCAGCGATTCGAACTGCAAAAAGGCGACGAGCCCCGTGGCGATGGTGATGAGCAAGGGGCCGAAGTACGGCATGATGTGCAGCAAGCCGGCCACAATGGCCCAGGCGCCCGCGTTTTCCAGGCCGATCACGCGCAGGGCGATCCACATCAGGACGGCCAGCAAGCCATTCGTGACGAGCAGCATGAACATATAGTTCTGGATCGAGGTATTGATGTCTTCCAGGATGTGCACGGTGACCTTCTTGCGGCTCAGCGACGGTCCCGTCAGCTTGACGAGCTTGCGCTTGAAGGTGTCGCCCGACAGCAGCAGGAAAAACACGAGGAAGATGACCATGGTGGCCTGGCTGACAAAGCCCACCAGACCCAGCGAGCCGGCCCAGACCCAGTCCATGATCTTGAAATTGGGGCCTTCGGACGCTGCCGCGGCGCGGCGGTTGTTGCGGCGCGCTTCGGCGCCGGCGGTCACTTGCTCGATCTCATTGGCCACGGCCTGCATCTTCTGGAAGGTGCTGTTCTTGCCGCCCGTATTGGCGGCGATCAGGCGCGACAGTTTATGCGTGGCGGCAGGCAGCTCTTCAACGATGGATTCGAATTCGCCCTGCACGCGCTCGACCACGACGATGGAGCCGAACAGGATCAGGGCCGTGACGGCCGTGGTGCCGATGGCGCGCGGCAGGCGCAGCTTTTCCAGCCAGGCGACGACGGGATTGAGGGTGTAGGCAATGAAAATGCCGAAGATGACGGGAATGAGGAATTTCTGTGCCCACTGCAGCGCATAAATGAAGCTGACGGTGGCGATGATGCCCAGCGCCATGCCACGCGCATTGACATGCAGCGGCAAACGCAAGGATGCGTCTAGGTGCTCCACGGGCGTGCCGGAAGGTGGCCCGGCAGGCTCGGTGGAGGCAGCCGCCACCGGCTCGGGCGGGGTATCTGAAGGCTGGATATGCATGCGATTCCCGCGACGGTCGGTGGTGGGCCGCAGCACCAGCCGTGGGGCTGGCCGCTGCGGCGGGTCAGGCCATTACTTGACGCGGATATCGTTTTTCACCGACTTCACGCCCTTGACGCCACGGGCAACTTCACCCGCTTTGGCGGCATCGGCTGGCTGGGCAACGAAGCCGCTCAGCTGAACCACGCCCTTGAAGGTTTCCACGTTGATTTCCGTCGATTTCAGGGTAGGCTCATTGAAGATGCTGGCCTTCACTTTGGTGGTGATCGCGGCGTCGTCGATGTACTCGCCCGTGCCTTCCTTGGTTGGGGTCGAAGCGCAACCTGCAACGGCGAACAGGGAAGCGACGAAAAGGCCAGTAGCGATAGATTTAGTGAATTTCATGGTTTTTTCCTTAGGAGTGGTCAATCAATGTGCTCACAATGAGCTTCTTATACCAGTGTGGTGACTGCGCGCCGGATGGAGCTCAGTAGCCAAACTGGGTTTTTGCAGCCTTGATACAGTCATCCTTGGCTGCGCCGGCTAATGCATCGCATTTTTCTGTCGCGACCTTGTACTCGGCTTTTCTTTTTGCTTCACGCGCATCGCTGCGCGCTTCGATGACTTTCTTGTCCGCCTTGGCGTCGGCCAGGGCCGCCACCTTGGTGGACTTGGCCAGCTTGACGCAGACATCCTTGTCGTTGCCGGTCACCGCATTGCAGCGCGCCAGGTCGACGTCGTAATTGGCATCGGCAATCTTGATGCGCGCCTTGGTGTAGGCGCGCAGGGTATTCGTATATTGCGCCTGGGCCACGGCTTCATCGTAGGTACGCACGGCCTTCGCTTCGGCGATGCAGACATCCTTCGGGTTGCCCGTGATTTTTTCGCACTCGGCATGCGCCAGCTTGTAGTTCAGGGCCGCCTGTTCATTGGCCGCCTTGTAGGCTGCTTTTGCTTCCGGCGTGGCGGCCACTGCCTGGCCGCCCCAGGCGGCGCATGCCAGGCTGACGACGATGGCGGTGAAAAGCTTATTCTTGTTCATATTGTATTTCTCCCTGGTGGTACCAAACATGTCTGCTTGGCATGACTACCGTTTTACGTGGATAGTCGCCGCTCTTCTGTACGCTGCCGTACACAAGTAATTTATTTTGAAAGCGAAAGGGATACAGGGAGAAATAACAACGTTTTGGTGGATCGCCACGGTAAAAAATACCATTTTTGGCAGCAAATAACTACGTGCGGCAGCGTACAGACCCGGGACGGGGGCATGACTAAGATGGCACTACACCCTCACCTCGTCAGGAGAATAAAATGAAAACCAACGCCACCTTGGCCGCACTGATGCTCGCCGCCACCGCCGTACTGAGCGGTTGTGCCACCGGCCCTTCCCAATCACAACAGTATTACCCGGCCAACCAGCCTGAGTCCGCCATGTACGGCACCGTCGATTCCATCCAAATCGTGCAGGGTGGCGGCCAAACCAGCGGCGCCGGCGCCGTGGTCGGCGGCATCGCCGGCGCCCTGCTGGGCAATACCATCGGTTCGGGCAGCGGGCGCACGGCCGCTACCGTGGCGGGCGCCGTCGCCGGCGGCGTCGTGGGCAACCAGGTCGAAGGCCGCAAGCAGCAGGCACAGGCTTATCAGATCAGCGTGCGTCTCGACAACGGCGAATACCGTACCGTGGTGCAAGACAACGCCAATGATTTGCGCCCGGGCAACCGCGTGCGCGTCGTTGACGGCCGCGTCTACCGCTATTAATCCACTGGCCGGGCTTGCCAGCAAGCCTGCGCCGGACCATGCACCAAACAAGGAGATACCATGGGCACCATCATTCTGATCATCTTGATCCTGGCCCTGGTCGGCGTCCTGCCCACCTGGCCGCATAGCCGCAACTGGGGTTACGGCCCCAGCGGCATCGCCGGCTTGGTCGTAGTGATACTGATCCTGCTATTACTGACAGGCAGGTTGTAAAAAAAGGCGCTACGGCGCCTTTTTTATTTCAAGGAGGAAATATCATGACTATCCACAACACACTCTTGGCGACCCTGTTCGCCTGCAGCCTGGCGCCGCTGGCACTGGCCCAGACAGCCACGCCGCAGCCAGGCGACCCGCAACGCTGGTACCAGGAAGACAGCACGGCGCAAGCCCAGCTGCGCACTCTGCGCAAAGAAATCGCCGCCGCCCTGGCCGAAGCCAAAAAAGCCTGCCGTACGGAACCGTCCGCCGCGCGCGCCACCTGCCTAAAGGATGCACAAGACACGTACCGGCAAGACATGGCGAATGCGGAAAAACTGCGTGCAGCGGCGCATACGCAGTGATGACTCTTGCTCTGTACTCTTGCAACGCCTGGCAAAACCGTCGCGAGAGGAAGGGAGAGGTGGCCAAGAAGCGCAACCGTACATCTAGTACGGTGAGCATCGCAGGCCGCCTATACCGACGCGCAGCAGTTTTTGACAGGCGTCACTAGGCGGCGTCGCGTTCGTAGGGTGGCAGTTCGTGCACCACGAGCGGCGTATCTTCCGTGACAAAAGCCAGCCAGCCGGCCGCCTTGATCGCGCGCAAGCCATCCTGGTAGCCCTGCTCCCAGCGCCATTCGATCGAGCCCTTGGAGAAATTGATATCCTTGGCCGCCATGTGCCAGTCGCGCCCCGCATACGGCAGGCGCACGATGTGCATGGTGCTGTCGCAACCGAGCGCCACCAGTTCTTCCGTCTGCTGGCGGTTGTGCTTGGTGTCGGGCAGGCCGGCATACAGTTCGCGCAATTTGCGCTGCAAGGTGTGCGTGTTCACATAATCGGCGATATGCCGCTTCGAGCGCGACGCGAAGGTGACATCCTTTTGCCGCGTCTGCACTTCATCGAGGGTGGTCGGTTCCGGCCCTTCCGAGCTCCACAGATCCACCATGAAGACCAGGGTGTCGACGTGGGGCGTGTCGTCGAGCACGGTTTCGAGCGGCGTATTCGAGTACAGGCCGCCATCCCAATATAAATCGCCATCGACGCGCACGCCGGCAAAGCCGGGCGGCAAGGCGCCGCTGGCGCGGATATGGTCGGCCGTCAGGGCTTGCTGCTGGCTGTCGAAACTGGTGAGGCTGCCGCATTTGACGCGCAGGGCGTTGACCGTCAGGCGCATGCCGCCCGGCTCGTTCAGGTAATCGAAGTCGACCAGTTCCTCAAGGGTGCTGGCCAGCTCGCTGGTGTCATAAAAACTGGCCTCTTCCGGCTTGACGGCGATTCCGGCAGGAAACAGGCTGAAGGTGCGCGGCTTGAAGAAGCCGGGCACGCCGCGCAGCACCGTATCGAGCGTGGCCAGCCAGATGTTCGAGCGGCGCTGCTGGTCGGAGACCAGGTTCATGTCGATGCTGTCGCGGTGCGCCACGCGCTGCCAGAACTGTTTCAGGCGCACGAGCCGGTCTTCGTGCTTGTTGCCAGCCAGAATGGCGGCATTGATGGCGCCGATAGAGGTGCCCACCACCCAGTCGGGCGCCAGGCCATGTTCGTGCAGCGCATGGTAGACGCCGGCCTGGTAGGCGCCCAGTGCGCCGCCACCCTGTAGCACCAGCACGATGCGCAGGCGCGAGGGATTTAACTGATTGATCGGTGTCTTCGAATGCGTCATCAAGATGGCCCCTCTGTCCGCCGCGCGGAATGCGGCGTGAATCATTGTAAGGGATTGCGTCAGTGCGCGCCGGACCTTGGGTGCAGGCAAAAAAAACGCCGTCAATGACGGCGTTCCTGTGCAACACGGCTGGCGTTCAGCGCTTGCGGCGCAGCCAGCTGGCGGCAACGGCGGCAACGGCCACGAGGACCAAGGCCGGCTTGACCAGCTTCTTGCGTCCGATAAACGATAGCGCCGTCAGCACATAGGGCATGGCGCCTTGCAGCCGCATGCCGCCCGGCGCCAGCAGGGACTCGACGCGGTGGCCGGCAAAGCCGACCGCCGTCTCGACCACGCCCTGCAGCATCGACTCGGGACGCAATGCATAGCCCACGTTGGCGCGCGCATGCACGATGCCCACGCGGTACATTTCGCCCTGGGCGATCAGCAGGCGCTTGCGGGCGGCTTGCGCCGCCAGTTTGTCGGTTTCCGACATGAATTCTCCTCGTGAGGCAGCTTACATCAGCATGTCGCGGTCGGCCTTCAATTCCGCCATGGTGGCCGGCATCGACAGCTTTCCTTGACGCAGCATGGCGCGCGCATACATGACCAGCGCGATGGCCAGCAGTACGAACACGACCGTCATGATCGCCAGGATCTTCCAGCCCAGGCTATCCCAGGCGAGGAAAACGATCAGCACGCTGCCGTAAGCGATGGCAAACAAGCCCGCCACCGTCGCCAGCGCGAAAATGACAATCAGCTGCAGCATGTGATTGCGCACTTCCGACAGCTCGATGGTGGCCAGTTCCAGCCGCGACAACATCAGTCCGACGGCGTTTTTGGCCAGGCCGGCGACCGAGCCGATCAATCCCGGCCCCTGGTGAGACGAAGCAGACTTGTCCATATCGCTCCTGTATGGGATTACTTGCGGCCCAGGATGAAGCCGACCAGCACGCCGACGCCAGCGGCAACGGCCACCGTGCGCCATGGGTTTTCCTTGACATAGCCGTCTGCCTGGGCAGCCATCTGCTTGGTGGCGACGATGGCCGACGCTTGCGCTTCATGCGCCTTGGCCAGGGCGGCGTCCAGGGTTTTCATGCCCTTGATGCGTACTTCATCGGCTTTTTCGCCAGTCAGGGCAGCAGCGGCGCTGAACAGGGCTTGTGCATCCTTGACCAGGGTTTTGACATCGTTATTAACGGTAGTGATATTATTTTCCAACATGGTTTAGCTCCTTAGCTGTGGATGAATGTAGTTACTATACCTACTTTACTCAAAAACACTATTCCATTAGATCGCGCATATCATCGGCGTGCTCTTCTTCAACAGCCATGATTTTGATCAACAAATGGCGTGTGGTCGGGTCTTTGTCGCCGATTTTCACGATCATCTGGCGATACGACTCGATCGCTACCCGCTCCGCGATCAGATTGGCACGCACCATGCTCTGCACGTCTTCGGAGTCATCATACTCGGCATGGCTACGCGCAAGCAATGTTGCAGGATTAAAATCTGGCTTGCCATTCAATTGCACGATGCGTTCGGCCAGCCAGTCCGCATGTTCCTGCTCCTGCTGCGCATGCTCGAGGAACTCGGCCTTGATGCTGCCATTGTCGCGTCCGCTTACGGTGTAGTAATGGCGTTTATAGCGTGCGATACACACCAGCTCGGTGGCCAGCGCCCCATTCAGCAGGGTAATTAACTCCTCGCGGTCGGCCTGGTAGCCGGCCGTCACGGCGCCATCGTCCAAATTTTTCGCGGCAGCGCGGATGGCCGCCGTATCGATGCCAGCTGGAATCTCAACAGATGTTGGTGTCATGATGTTTCCTTTCAAGTCTTGCATGGGTATCCACCGGCCAAGGTTCGGCCGGTGCTGCCTTTGGCTTACAACGTCCCAAGGCGTTTAACGGCGGGCGGGAATCGCGGTGTTATCTTCCGACAGCACGATTTCCACCCGGCGATTCAACTGGCGGTTTGCCGCCGTGTCATTGCCGGCGGCCGGATAGGCGGCGCCATAGCCTTTGGTGGCGATGCGGTCGCGGCTGATGCCTTGCTCCAGCAGCGCATTGCGCACGGATTCGGCGCGGCGTTGCGACAATTCCAGGTTGTGCGCGGAGCCGCCCGTGCTATCCGTGAAGCCTTCGATCAGCACGGTGCGCTGCGGGTTGTTTTTCAGCACATCAGCCAGCTTGCGCGCCGTATTCGCGCCATCGGCCGTCAGATTCGCCTTGTCCGTGCCAAACAGCACGTCGCCCAGGGTGATCACCATACCGCGTTCGGTTTTCTTGGCGGCCAAGTCGGCCAGCTGCGCCTCGAGTCCGGCGGCGCGGGCTTGCGCATCGCGGGCCGACGCTTCGGCCGCTTGCGCCTGGGCCTTGGCCGCTTCCGCATCGGCCTGCGCCGACTGGGCGCGCGCAGTGGCCTGGTCAGCCTGCTGCGTGCGCGCATCGAGGCGCAATTGATCGCGCTGCTTGCCGGCGTTGGCGATATCGGCTTCCGCAGCTTTCTGCTTGGCGACTTCTTGCGCCGTGGCTATCTTTTGCTTGGCCAGGTAGGCCAGCTTGTCGACTTTTTCGCTATCTTCCTGGCGCGTGGCGGCCGCGTTCGCCGCTTCCAGGGCAGCGCTCGCTTCGCGGAATTCGCGTGGCGCATAGGTCGACACGATCGGGTTCGATTGCGCCGCCATGTAGTCGCCGCGGGTCTGGTCGAGCAGGCTGGTGGTGGTCGGTGCGGAGCTGCAGGCGGCGACAAAGGCGGCCATGGCCAGCAGGCCGGGAATGGTGGTGTAAGTAGCTTTTTTCATGATGGGGTCCTAGTTATTGTTATTAGTTATTGTTTTGGGGCTTGCTGATTGGCGCGGTCGAGCTCTTCGCGCATGACGCGGATGTTCTCGTTGATCTCGTCGGCGGCGCTGGTGGCCTTGGCCGAGTTGGCCTTGCTTTGCGCCAGCTTGGCATCGGCTTGCGCCTGGTCGGCCAGGTCGCGTGCCGTCTTGTAGTCGCGGTCTTTCAGGGCCTGGTTGGCCATGCGCATTTTTTCGCGGGCCGAACGCATTTCATCGGGCGCCAGGTCGGCGGCGCCGGCACTGGCGGCGTTATCGACGGCGGCGCGCGACACGGCAACGTCGGCCGTGGCTGGCGTTTTCAGGCTGGAACAGCCCGTCATCAGGACAACGGCGGTGGCGCAGGCGGCCAAGGCGGCCAACGGGGACATCTTGAAATCTCGGTTTGTCATTTTTCTTCTCCTGGAGAATGTAAGCAGTAAGGTTCATACGTCGGTGCATCTGGAATCAGGAACGGCGTTTGATGTAGACGTTATAGGCTCCGGCTCCCCGCATATCCGTTCGGTGCCGCACATAGGGTAGGAAATCGACAATACTTGCATGGGCAACGTGCGCTAGCGCACGTGCCCGCCAGTAAAACCTGAAACGGCCCCGGCTTCAGGACGATTCCTGTAGCATCATGACTACTTGTACAGAAAGAATCCGCTCATGCCGCTCTCCCGCCGTCAGAAAATAGCCCTCGCCAGCACCGCCGTACTCATCGCCGTGCCCGTCACGGCTTCCATCGTCCTGCTGAACATGGACTGGAACCGCGCCAAACCCTGGCTCAACGCGCGCGTCAGCGAAGCGCTGGCGCGGCCGTTTGCCATCGAGGGCGACCTGGCGCTGACGTGGCAGCAACCGACGGCTGGAGGAAAACAAAGCTGGCGCGACTATTTGCCATGGCCGCACCTGCAGGCCAAGGATGTGCGCCTGGGCAACCCGAGCACCATGGCTGGGACGGATGACGAAGCGCAGCTGGCCAGCGTCAGCCAGCTGGCGTTCTCGCTCAATCCGCTGGCCCTGCTGGACAAGAAAATCATCATCCCGCAATTGCGCTTCGACACGCCGCAGGTGCGCTTGCTGCGCAACAAGGACGGCAAGAACAACTGGACCTTCGACAAGCAGGAACAGCCGTCGCCGTGGCAGCTGGAATTGCAAAGCGTGGTCTTCAGCAAGGGCACCGTGACCCTGGATGATGGCGTCAGCAAAACGGCCATGCGCGCCGATGTCGACACCATTGCGGGCGACGCGCGCTACGGCATCGCCTGGACGCTGTCCGGCAAATACCGTGGCGAAACCGTCAAGGGCGGCGGCAAGGCGGGCGGCGTACTGTCGCTGCAGCAGCAAGGCACGCCCTTCCCCATCCAGGCCGACATGCGGGCGGGCGGCAACAGCATGGCCATCGAAGGCACGCTCACGCGTCCGGCGAACCTGGCCGCGCTCGACGTGCGCCTGAAGCTGTCCGGCCCCAGCATGGCGCGCCTGTATCCCTTGACGGGCGTGCTGCTGCCGGAAACGCCGCACTTCAGCACGGAAGGCCATTTGACGGGCACCCTGGCGCCGCGCGGCGGCGAGTGGGTATACGACAAGTTCAGCGGCAAGGTAGGGTCGAGCGACATCAGCGGCAAGCTGGCTTTTTCCGCCAGCACGCCGCGCAAGCGCCTGACGGGCGAAGTCCACTCGCGCCTGCTGCAATTTTCCGACCTCGGTCCGCTGGTGGGCGCCGATTCCAGCGCCAGCAAGAAGGAACGGGGCGTGGCCTCGACGCAGCCGGCTGGCCGCGTGCTGCCGGTGGAAACGTTCAAGACGGAGCGCTGGACCAGCCTGGACGCCGACGTGCGCTACACGGCCGACAAGATCACGCGCGACGCCGAGCTGCCGATCAGCAAGCTCGACACGCATGTGGTGCTGACGGATGGCGTGCTGTCCTTGACGCCGCTCAACTTCAACGTGGCGGGCGGCACCCTGACGTCGCAGATCAAGCTCGACGGCAGCGGCAAGGTCATCGCCAACGGCATCGCCGCCGAACTCAAGGCCAGCGCGCGCCATTTGCACATCCAGCAACTGTTCCCCCGCCTGCCTGCCCTGCAGGCCAGCGTGGGCGAAATCAATGGCGACGCTTCGCTGTCGGCCACGGGCAATTCCGTCGCCACCCTGCTGGGCAGCTCGAACGGCGAAGTGCGCGCGCTGATCAACCGGGGCAGCATCAGCAAGCTGCTGCTGGAAGAAATGGGCTTGAATATCGGCAGCGTCGTGCTGGCCAAACTGTCAGGCGACAAGCAGGTCAAGCTGAACTGCATGGCCGCCGATTTCGCCGTCACCAAGGGACTGATGCGCACGCGCCAGTTCTTCGTCGACACGGATGACGCCGTCCTGAATATCGACGGCACGGTGAACCTGGCCGATGAACGGCTGGACCTGACCCTGCGGCCGGACAGCAAGGGCTTGCGCGTCTTTTCGCTGCGCTCGCCCCTGTATGTGCATGGCACTTTCAGCAAACCCGACGTGAGCGTCGACAAGGGCGTGCTGGCCCTGCGCGCCGGTGGCGCCCTGGCGCTGGCCGTGGTGGCGCCCGTGGCGGCGCTGCTGCCGCTGGTCAATGCCGGTCCCGTCGAGGATAGCGAATGCGCGGCACTGCTGGCCCAGGCGCGCGTCAAGCCAGTCGCCCCCAAGCCGGGGAAAGCCGTACGCAAGGTGCGCTGAACGGGGTGTGGGTGCCTTTACAATTGTTACACACCTATGTGCGTTGCCGAACAGACCCTGCCTTGTCGCAATCCTATCCTGTGATCGTGCCTGAAACACACGGCGTCACGAAGTCATCCGGCCCATACCATGCCGGCGCCACGAGGTCCGAATTCATAG
The DNA here is from genome assembly GCF_059617945.1 of Janthinobacterium sp. BCJ23. Lineage (NCBI taxonomy): Bacteria > Pseudomonadati > Pseudomonadota > Betaproteobacteria > Burkholderiales > Oxalobacteraceae > Janthinobacterium > Janthinobacterium sp. BCJ23. The sequence continues at coordinate 103,583 of NZ_JCAQAW010000009.1, forward strand.
GAGAACTATCATGCAAATCATTAAAAAAATCGCCGCTACCACTTCCGTTGCTGCCCTTCTGCTGAGCCTGACGGCTTGCGCCAACATGTCCGGTCAGGATAAAAACACGGCCATCGGCGCCGGCGTCGGCGCCGTTGCCGGTTCCGTGCTGACGGGCGGTAGCGCTGTCGGCGCAGTCGGCGGCGCCGCTGTCGGCGGCGTGATCGGTAACCAGGTCAAGCCGAAGTAATCGATGATGAAAAAAGCGGGGTGGGTGCGCAGGCGCCCGCCCCGCTTTTTTGCGTCTGCGGTATAAGCTTTAAAAAAAACAGGAATCAGACGAAGACGTTGGCCATGCCGATGGTGCCGCTATCTTTGACCAGCTCGTAGCAGCGGCAGGAAACGGCTTCCAGGCCGGCCGAATCGAGGATCTCGATATTGCCACGGCTGTAAGTGATGAGTTTTTGCTGTTGCAGCGCACTGGCCGCCTTGGTCACGCCGACCCGCCGCACACCGAGGGTATGGGCGAGGAATTCATGCGTGAGGTGAAATTTTTCGGACTGCAAGCGGTCGCGCGTGATCAGCAGCGAACGGGCCAGGCGCGCCTCGAGCACGTGGAAGCGGCTGCACACGGCAATCTGGATGGCTTGTGCCAGCAGGGTGTCCGTGTAGCGGTACAGCAAACGCTGCAGGGACTCGAGCTGGGCGAACTCGGCGCAGAAATCGGCCCGCGCGATGCGGCTGGCCGTGCCGGAACGTTGCACGACTGCGCGCACTTGCGCCAGGTCATGACCGAGCGCGACGGAAGCGCCCAGGACGCCTTCGCGGCCGACGGAGCCCACTTCCAGGGTCATGCGGCCTTCCGCCACGGCCAGCAGCGAGATCAGGCAGTCGCCGGGGAAATAGATGTGGGCGATAGGCTGGCCAGGTTCGTACAGCACCTCGCCCACCTCGACGGTGACGGTATCGAACAGCGCCGTCAGGTGCCGCAAGTCGTGCTGGGGCAGGCTGGCCAGCAAGCGGTTGCCGGCGTCAGGCGCGCCCATGGGCGACCCCAGGCCGGATCGGCCTGTATCGCGGGACAGGGTCGTGCTGGCGTTCGTTAGTGGCATTGCTTTTCCTTGGTGTCGTTACAACTCGACATAATTTTTACCTAGCCTACGGTGCAGTACCGTCCCTGTATGTACGGTGACGCACGGAAGCGGGGCAAGCGGTACAGCACACTGGCCGCATGCACGGATAACACGCACTACCCATTTCATTATTTTAAAAACAAGGAGCCTTCCATGACCACCACCACCAAATCCCTCCATCCGCTGGTGCTTGCCGCCGCCGTCGCCGTCCTGCTGTTTTGCGGCGTCGGCACGGCGGCCCTGATGGGCTGGCTGCCTTCGTCCCAGGGCGATAGCCAGCCGCTGGCAGCCAGCACCTCGGCCGAGCAGATGGCCAGCCTGCAGGCGAACCAGCCGCCAGCGAACCTGCAGCCTGCCGGCGCGCAGCCGCTGGCCGCCCTGCCGCCACAGCAGCAGCAACAGCAACAGCAACAGCAGCAACCGGTGCGCCAGCCACAGCCCCAGCCGCAACCACAGCAACAATACGCAGCAGCCCCGGCGCCGCAAGTGTGCAGCAATTGCGGCGTGATCGAAGCCATCCATGAAGTCAATACGCGCGCCGAAGGCAGCGGCGTGGGCGCGGCCGGCGGCGCCGTCGTCGGCGGCTTGCTGGGCAACCAGGTAGGCGGCGGTCATGGGAAGCAACTGGCTACCGTGCTGGGTGCCGTTGGCGGCGCCGTGGCCGGCAACCAGATCGAAGGCAGCGTGCGCGCCACGCGCAGCTACAACATCGTCGTGCGCCTCGATAACGGCAAGACGCGCACCGTGCACCAGAGCGCCGCGCCGAACTGGCGCCAGGGCGACCGCGTGCGCATCGTCAACGGCGGCTTGCGCGCCATGGGCTAAGCGAACCGCGGCGGCGCCGCTGCCGCGATTAGTTGCAAATTCAACACTCGCCCGGCCCGTCCGGGCGTTTTCTTTTTGATAATGTTCGTTGGCGTACAGATGAGTTTGCCGTCCCGCGAGATGATGCATTCAAGAAAGTTCAACGGATGTCTTCAAGGAGATGCGATGGAAAACGACAAGACAGGCAGCCGCCGGATCTGGCTCGGCTTTATCGGTGGCGGCGCATTGGCCACCGCGCTCGGCTTCTGCGCGCTGGACCTGGCGCCCGTGCAAGCGAGCGCGCCCGTGTTTGGCGTGATGCTGTTGCTGACGGGCGGCATGGTCAGCTGCCTGGCCGGCGCCATCGGCCTGGCCGGCATGCTGGCCTGGATACCGGGCATGGATGGCGAACAGGAAACGCCACCGCTACGCGAGCGGAATTTGGCCAAATAAGCTGGCTAAATCAGGAATAAGTTGGGTAAATAAGGCTTGTGTACGGCACCGTACAGAAAATTTCAGAAACAAAGTAGACAATAAGTCATGGCATCAGCGTTCAGCGACCCAGTCGCCGCGCAATGACAAAAACCGATGACAGCGCCCGGCCAAGGCAGCCGCCGTCATCCACACATTACTCTCGGAGGACACATCATGCTGTATACAATCGCCGTCGTACTCATTATTCTTTGGCTGCTGGGCCTGGTAACTTCCTATACCATTGGCGGCTTCATTCACATTCTGCTGGTGGTCGCCGTGATCATGGTGCTGCTGCGTTTGATCAGCGGGCGCGGTTTATAGAGGCCAGCGCACTGGCCAGACAGGGCGGCGCGCGTGCAAACGGCGCCGCCTTTTTGCCGCCTTTTGCATACAGTGCGTGCGCACTGGCACGCCGCGGCATTTTGCAGTAACGTGTGCAGGTAATTCCTGGGTATGTCCCAATAACAAAACAAGGAGAAAATCCATGAAAGAAACATTCAAAAAAGGCCCTGGTGCCAAATCCCTGATCGGCATGCTGGTGATCGCATTGGCCGCCACCGGCTGTGCTGACATGTCCTCGACGCAGCGTGGCACGGCCACGGGCGCCGGCATCGGCGCGGGCCTGGGCGCCTTGATCGGCGGCACCACCGGTGGCGGCAGCAGCGGCCGCACGGCCGGCGGCGCCCTGATCGGTGCCGCAGCTGGCGCCGTGGTCGGCAATATCTGGTCGAACCGCATGGAAAACCAGAAGCGCGCGATGGAACAAGCGACACAGGGTACTGGTGTGCAAGTGTCGCAAACGGCCGATAACCGCCTGAAAATGGAAATCCCGAGCGACATTTCCTTCGACACCAACCGTGCCGACATCAAGGGCAACTTCCGCCCCATCCTCGACCGCTTTGCCGCCACCCTGAATGAAAACCCGAACACCACGGTCAGCATCATCGGCCACACGGACAGCACGGGCAGCGATTCCATCAATGAGCCGCTGTCGGTGGAACGCGCAGCCCACACGCGCGACTACCTGTCGATGCGCGGCGTCTCGCCGACCCGCGTCGTGACGGAAGGCCGCGGCGCCCGCGAGCCGATCGCCTCGAATGCCGATGCATCGGGACGCGCACGCAATCGCCGCGTGGAAATCTATGTAGCCGAGCTTGCCCCACGCTAAGCTGACACGCATCAATAAAAAACCCGCCGGCAAGGTAACTTGCCGGCGGGTTTTTTCCATGTAAAACAGCTTATTTCGACGTCGTTGCCTTGGCGCCGCTTTCACCCTCTTTCGCCACCTTGGCGAAGTCGCCCGCCACCACCACCGAGACGGCCGATGGCTTCAGGTATTCGCGCAGGCCCTGGTTCACTTGCGCCAAGGTCAAGGCGGCCACTTTCGCTTCCAGGTCCTTGTCGTACGCCATCGTGCGGTCCTGCGCCAGGTAGCCAGCCAGTTCGCGCGCCAGGCCCGCGTCCTGCGTGCGGCCCACTTCTTCCGATTGCAGCCAGCCTTTCTTCGCTTCAACCAGTTCGGCTTCCGTGAAGCCGTCGGCCAGCACCTTGGCGATTTCCTCGCGCAGGGCCGCTTCCACCTTGACCGTGTTTTGCGGCGCGCTGATCGCATACGCCATCCAGTATCCGGCCGGCTCGCGCGACGGGATGCTCACTTGTGAACCGACGCCGTACGACAGGCCTTCCTTCTGGCGGATGCGGTCGGCCAGGCGGCTGCGCAAGGCGCCGCCACCGAGCATGTGATTGGCCATCAGCAAGGCCGGATAGCTGGCGGCATCATCCTTGAGGGGAATCGGCTGGATGGCGAACAGCACGCTGTTGGCCTTGTCCGGCGTTTCCAGCGTGACTTTCTCGCCGCTGACGGGCTTGACGGCGTCAAGAATGCGCACATACGGCTGCTGCGCCTTCCAGCTGCCGTACAGGCTGGCCACTTGCGCCTTCAGCGCGGCTGGATCGAAGTCGCCGACGGCGGCAAAGGTGGCGTTCGACGCGCCATAGTAGGCGCCATGGAAGGCTTTCACATCGGCAACCTTGATGGCTTTCCATTGCGCCAGTTCCGCCGGCAAGGTGGCCACGTGGCGCACATGGCCTTCCGGCGTGGCGTCGAGCAGGCGGCGGAAGGCGTTCACGGCCAGCGGCTGCGGTTCAGGCAATTCCTGCTCCGCGCGGCCGACGCGCTCGCGCTGCAATTCCAGGAATTCCGTTTCGCTCAGGGCCGGCTTTTGCAGCACTTGCGCCAGCAGGTCCATGGCGGCCGGCAAGTTCTCGCGCTTGCCCGTCAGCATGGCGGTGACGCCCTCGGCGCCGCCCGTGATGGCCACTTGCGTACCCAACTGGTCGAACTTGTCCTTCACTTCCTGGCGCGACAGTTTATCCGTGCCGCGCGACAGCAGATTGGCCGTGTAGCTGCCCACTTGCCCCTTGCCGCGCAAGCTCTCTTCGCTGCCGATCTGCAATTTCAACACGACGCTGACGGTATTGCCCTTGGTTTTCTTCGGCAGCAAGGCGCCCTTCAGGCCATTCGGCAAGGTGAAGCGCGTGGTGCGCGCTTCGATATTGTCGGGGCTCGGGTCGAACGCTTCGCCCTGCGCCACGACGGCGCGGCCCGTGTAGCCGGCCAATTGCGGCGCCACGTCGGCGTAGGCCGGCACGACGGTGCGGTCCGGCGCATCGGTAGGGATGAAACGGCCCAGCGTGCGGTTCGAGCTCTTCAGGTATTTCTCGGCCGCCGCCTGCACCTGCGCCGTCGTCAGCTTGTCGAGCTGGTCGCGCTGCAGGAAGAACAGACGCCAGTCGCCGGCCGCCAGCGATTCCGTCAGGGCGATCGTCATGCGCGCCGTGTTCGACGTGATCAGTTCGACCTGCTTGTTCAGCTGCTGTTTCACACGCGCCACTTCCGCGTCCGTGACCGGCTGCGACTTCAAGTCTTCCAGCACTTTCAGCATGGCCGCTTGCGCCGCGTCGAGGTTGCCATCGACAGGCACCAGCGCGCCGAACAGGTTGTAGCCCGGCTCCAGGTTGCTCACGGAGTTGTATTCGATCTTGCTGGCCAGCTTGGTTTCCACCAGCGCCTTGTGCAGGCGGCCGGCCGGTGCATCCGTCAGCACGTGGCCGAGCACCTCAATGGCGACGGCGTCCGGATTGCCGGACGGTGCCACGTGGTAGCCGGCGCCGACGAACTGCGTGCCGCCGCTGCGGCGCACCGTCACGGCGCGCTCGCCATCCTGCACCGGTTCGGCCGTGTAGGTCGGTTCGATCACGCGCGTCGGTTTCGGGATCTTGCCGAACAGTTCATTGATCTGCTTCAAGACCTTCGCTTCATCGAAGCGGCCCGCCACCATCAGCACGGCGTTATCGGGCTGATAATATTTATGGTAAAACGCGCGCAGGCGGGGAATGTTCACCTGCTCGATGTCGGAACGGGCGCCGATGGTCGACTTGCCGTAGTTGTGCCAGTCGTAGGCGATGGCCTGGATGCGCTCGCTCGTCACGCCGATCGGATCGCTCTCGCCCATCTCGAACTCGTTGCGCACGACCGTCATTTCACCCTTCTGCGTCTTCGGATTCCACAGGTCGTTCTGGTCGATGGCCGCGTTGACCATGCGGTCCGCTTCCATGGCCAGCATCTGGCGCAGATTGTCGTCGTTGGCGGGGAAGGTGGCGTAGTAATTGGTGCGGTCGTACCAGGTGGTGCCGTTGAACTGCGCGCCCGTCGAGTTCAGGATCTCGACCGGGGTTTTCGTGTCCTTCTTGATGCCGAAGTTGGCGCTGGGCTTGAACAGCAAGTGCTCGAGCAAGTGGGCCATGCCCGTTTCGCCATAGTTTTCATGGCGCGAACCGACCAGGTAGACGATGTTGGTGGTCAGGGTCGGCTTGCTGGCATCGGGGAACAGCAGCACGCGCAAGCCATTGGCCAGCCGGTATTCGGTAATGCCTTCGACGGACGTGACCTTGACGGCGGCGGCGCGGTTCGGCGCGGCCTTGCCGGTTTTCTGGGTCGGTGCCGCTTCGACGGGGGTGGCGGCCAGGATGAACGACGGCGACAAGATGCCGGCGGCAAGCAGGAGGGCGGTAATTGGTTTCAAGGCAGAGTCCTGGTAACACTACATGATTGGGCAAGGCGCAACAGCAAGCGCCATGGAATACATACTGAGTGCAAGAATGATCACGGAGCTTGCGCTGCGTCTTCGCCACTACGTGAAATTATTGCCATTTCACAATTTACGTCATGCTTGTCACTTGCGCAAGTCCCTGTCATCAAGCTGTTATCTGCCCGTGTTATACTCCACGGTTCCAGAACTATCTGCCTGTATATGAGACGAGCTCTCGTCCTGCTCTGCCTTTTTGTTTTCATCGCGTTACCCCAGGCGTTCGCCAGCATGGCCTACGCCAGCCCCTCCCCATTCCAGCACCTTGATGTCGCCGGCGTTACCGCCACGCCTGCCGCCGATTGCCACGATGCCGGCCAGCCCGGCGACAGCTGCGACGCCAACGAATGCGACAACGATCCCATCACGCTGTACCCGAGCTCGCGCCAGGCCGTACCGTTTTACGCCATCATTTGGCAAGCGGGACCGGGCGCACTTTCCGAAGCGGACGTGCGGCTGGCCACCCGGCCGCCGCGCGTCCGCCACTGAGACGAACACGGCAGCACCCATCACGCCCGGGGCACCAGCCGCCAGGCAAGCTTGATACTTACTGACTTTACAAGGTTACACACATGGAATGGTTATTTGACCCGACAATCTGGGTCGGCCTGCTGACGCTGGTCGTACTGGAAATCGTACTGGGCATCGACAACCTGATTTTCATCGCCATCCTGGCCGAGAAGCTGCCGCCGCACCAGCGCGACAAGGCCAGGGTGCTGGGCCTGACCCTGGCCCTCGTCATGCGCCTGGGCCTGCTCTCGCTGATTTCCTGGCTGGTCACCCTGACGACGCCATTGTTTTCCATATGGACATTCTCGTTCTCGGGGCGCGACCTGATCCTGCTCCTCGGCGGCATGTTCCTGCTGTTCAAGGCCACCAGCGAACTGCACGAACGCCTCGAAGGCGTCACGCACGCCCAGACGGGCCCGAAAGTTTACGCCGGCTTCGGCCTCGTGGTGGCGCAGATCGTCGTGCTCGACGCCGTCTTTTCGCTCGACGCCGTCATCACGGCCGTCGGCATGGTGGAAAACCTGTACGTGATGATGGCGGCCGTCGTCATTTCCATCGTCGTCATGATGCTGGCCTCGAAAGTGCTGACGCGCTTCGTCAACGCCCACCCCACCGTCGTCGTGCTGTGCCTGAGCTTCCTGCTGATGATCGGCCTGTCGCTGGTGGCCGAAGGCCTGGGCTTCCACATTCCGAAAGGCTATCTGTACGCGGCCATCGGCTTTTCCATCGTCATCGAGTTCTTCAACCAGCTGGCGCGCCGCAACTTCCTCAAGCTGCAATCGAACGCCCCGCTGCGCGACCGCACGGCGCAAGCCGTGCTGAGCCTGCTGGGCGGACGCAAGGGCCGCGAAACCGTCGAAGAGCACGAAGTCAAGGAATTGCCCGACGTCTCCGCCTTCGGCGTGGAAGAGCGCAACATGGTCAGCGGCGTGCTGACCCTGGCCGAGCGCTCGATCCGCTCCGTGATGACGCCGCGCGGCGACGTGTCGTGGGTCAACCTGAACGACAGCAGCGACAAGATGCTGCAGCTGCTGCGCGACACGCCGCACAGCATGATTCCTGTCTGCAATGACGACCTCGACAATGTGGTCGGCATCGCGCGCAGCAAGGACCTGATCGAGGACCTGGTGTCGCACGGCAAGATCGACCCGGCCAGCATGCGCGAAGCCGTCGTCGTGCCGGAAGCGGCCGGCGTGCTGAAAGCCATGGAAACGCTGAAGCGCTCGCGCGGCCAGCTGGTGCTGGTGGTCGACGAGTTCGGCACAGTGCAAGGCGTGCTCACGCCGATCGACATCCTCGAAGCCATCGCCGGCGAATTCCCCGACGAGGACGAGCAGCCCGACGTGGAAGTGCTGGGCCCCGGCCACTGGCGCATCGACGGCGCGACGGACCTGCATTACCTGGAGCAAGTGTTCGAGACGGAAACCCTGGTCAGCGAAGACGGCGAATACAACTCGCTGGCCGGCTTCCTGCTGGCGCATTTCGAAAACATGCCGGCCGTGGGCGAAGTGCTGGAACTCGACGATCTGCGCTATGAAATCCTCGAGGCCGACGAGCGCCGCATCGCCAGCGTCGACGTGCGCCGCATCGAGCCTGATCACAGTTTGTAACACAATGGCAAGCGTGCCCCGCTTGCCATGCCGTATGCTGGGGTCTGCCTTTTTTGGAGACGCCAACATGAAACATTCTTTGCTACGCCTGAGTCTGCTGGCTTGCGCCGCCTTGGGCAGCCAGGCCAGCGCCCAGGCCGCCTCGCCCTCCACCACCATCAAGCCGGGCCTGTGGCAAGTCGACAGCAAGATGGCATCGCCCGACGCCGCCACCGACAACGCCATGTCCATGGTGTTGCAGCAGCTGGGCAACCTTCCTCCCGATCAACGCAAGCAGCTGGAAAGCATGGCGGCCAGCCGCGGCATGGCCATGCCCACCGTGGGCGCAGACGGCGCCGTGCGCGTGACGGCGTGCGTGACGCCGGAAATGGCCGCGCGCAAGCAGATTCCCACGGGCCAGCCCGGCGATTGCACCTCGAAGAACAAGGATATCGCGGGCGGCATGCACGTGTCGTTCACGTGCGCGAATCCGAAATCGAGCGGCGAAGGCAAGGTCTTGTTCAGCGGCGAGCAGGCGTTCAACATGCAGCTGGCGGTGACCACCAGCGCGCGCGGCACGCCGGAACAGGTGAATGTAACGAGCAACGGCAAGTGGCTGGGAGCAACGTGCCCTGCGCGATCAAGCGCTGCTGGTCAGAAACCGTGACGGAAGCCCATATTGAAGGCGGCATCGCCGCGGCCCGCATCGCTGGCATTGCCCACCGTGTAGCGGGCGCCATTCTTGTTGTGGATCTTCGCGTAGGACGCGTAGAAATCGCTGCGTTTTGACAGCGAATACGTGAGGCCGACGGCCACCTGCTTGGCATCGCGATCAGCCAGGTCGCGGTCATCCTTGCGCACGTACGAGGCCAGCAGCTTGAAGCCGCCCACGGGCACGGACACGCCCAGCAAGGTGTCGCGGCTGTCCGACGACGACATCGACAGGGCCAGCGAGCTGTAGGCATTGTTCGGATCCCACGGCGAACTGCCATAGCCCTTGTTCACGCCCACGGCGGCAAAGGCGGTGGCCACTTTCAGGTCGATATTGGCCGCGATCAAGGTGTTGCGGGCCGACATGTCGATGGCGGGCAAAGTGCCGGAGGCGAGGATGAAGTTGTTCTTGCGCTGGTGCGACACGCTGACATTCACGGCGCCGGACGAATAGCCGAGGGTGGCGCCATACGCGCGGTTGTTGGCGCTGCTGTACGGCGACTCGCCGAAACTGTAGATGGCGCTGGCGGTCACGCCGCGCAAGGCGGGAGTGACGTATTTGACGGTATTGTCGTAGCGTTTCACGCTGTAGCCGGCCAGATTGCCGGCGCTGCCGGCCATGCCGCCCTTGAACGGGTCGGCCACGTCGGTCAGGGTCAGGTATTGCAGATTGTACTGGCGCCCCAGAGTCAGTGCGCCCAGGCGGCTGTCGAGGCCCACGTAGGCCTGGCGGCCGAACAAACGGCCCTCTTCCGACTGGCCCGTGTCATTCTGGATGCCCGCTTCCAGGGTAAACACGGCGGAGACGTCATTTCCCAGCGCTTCGCGGCCCTGCACGCCCAGGCGCGAGCCGGACGCGACGCCGCCGGACACCTTGGCGCCGGCGCAATTGGCGGCGCAGCCGCGTTCGGCCACGATGCCCGCGTCGAGCACGCCGTACACGGCAACGTTACTGGATGCGGCACTGCCTGCGCCATCGGCAGCCTGGGCCGTCGCGCCCAGCGCGAAAGGCCCCATCCCTATCACAGCAAGCGCAAAATACGAGGTCTTCATGATAAATATCTCGGTAACGTGAGTTGAAACTTCCCGGTATTGATCAGGACATGCGCTGTGTGTCTGATCTCAGTGTTACCTTATCCCCGCTTTTTGTCCAGCCATCCGTGCGTTGTACAACAGAAACTTCAGCTTAGCCCCAGGAAATGCGTCGTACACTGACAACACGCAAGATTGACCATGATTGGTGGCAATTTGCGGCAAAATAGCGTGAATTGCAGGCCCTGCCGTAAAGCAATGTTCGGTGGCGAACGTTGCGCGATCTGACGCAGGCGGTACACTACTGGTTTTACCGACAGCGGCTCGCCCGTTTTTTCTGCATGCTAGCTATCCTCGAACGCATTGACCCCAACTCCAGCAATATCGACTTGCTGGTGGAATTATTCAACTCACTGCGTCCCAAGCGCTCCCACGACAGCGCCACCGCGATTGCCAACGTGCGCACCCTGCGCCAGCTACTCAAAGGTAACCCCGCGCAAGCGCGCGCCCTGCACGAATACGTGCTGCGCGTGCTGGCCGCGCGCCGCCACGCCAGCCTGTACACCGATATCGGCGTGCTGTCGAACAGCGGTTTTTTCACGGAATTGAAACGCCGCATCGCCTACCGCATGCTGCCGCCCGCCCTCGGCGATGAGTACCTGAACGACGCGCTCGACCAGGTGCTGTACCTGAAGACCGATTATTTGTGGATCAGCAACGTGCCGGCCACGGACTGGCTGGAACTGTTCGACGTGCTGACCAGCGACGATATCGAACTGGCCGTCGGCGATGGCAACATCATGCTGCCCGGCATGCTCGACGCCATCCGCACCCTGTCCTACCGCGTCTGCGCCATGGGGCTGGAACCGGAACTGACGCGTTTCCACAATGAAATCGAAGTGTTCCAGTCGCCGTTTATGGTGCAAAACACGGAAGTGAACGCCTACCTGGACGCCTACACGAGCCTGCTGCACGGCGACATCGAGCACATCGAGGACGCGCGCCATTTGCTGGTGATGCTGGACCAGTGCGACGCCGTCATCGCCAAGATCCGCAAGAAGGCGCTGTACCAGGGCACCAGCATTCCCCTCACGTATTTATTGGTAGCCTTGGCGCAAAGCATCGAGCGCCTGCGCAAGCTCCTGTTCCTCGTCGACACGAGCGGCGAACTGCCCGCATCGAACAACGTGGACATCGCCGCCATCACGGTCGACGCCACGCAAGACTTGCTGCACCCGCAACCCGTCAGCCGCCGCCGCGCGGGCGCCGTCGGGCTGGCGCTGGAACTAATACGCGCGCATAACCACAAGTACAAGGTCAGCGACCTGTTTTCCGACAATATCAACTTGTTGGCGCGCAATGTGACGGAAAACGCCAGCCGCACGGGCGAGCACTACATCGCGGAAAACCGCCGCGAAATGGGCGCCATGTTCCTCTCGTCCGCAGGCGCCGGCATCATCATTGGCTTCATGGCTCTGTTCAAGATACTGATGTCGTATCTGCGCTCGGCGCCGCTGGTCGAAGCGTTCATGTTCAGCATGAATTACTCGATCGGCTTCATGTTCATCCACTTGCTGCACTTCACGGTCGCCACCAAGCAGCCGGCCATGACGGCCTCGCGCATCGCCGCCGGCCTGCACAGCAAGGATGGCCGGAATATCGACCTCGACAGCATGGCCGAACTGATCAACAAGGTCTTCCGCACGCAAAACATGGCCGTGCTGGGCAACCTGGCCACCGCCATTCCCACCGCTTGGCTGATCGCACTCGGCTACAAGGCGATCACGGGGCACAACCTGGTCACGCCCGAGAAGGCCATGCACTTGCTGCACGATATCGACCCCATCGGCAGCCCCGCCATCTTCTACGCGATGATCGCCGGCGTGTGCCTGTTCGTCGCAGGCCTGATTTCCGGCTACTATGACAACCAGGCCCTGTACACGCGCTGGGCGCAGCGCATCGCGCAATTGCGCGGCCTGGGCCGGGTGATCGGCCAGGAGCGCTTGCAACGGCTGGGCCTGTATCTGGAAAACAACCTGGGCGGGCTGATGGGTAACTTCTATTTCGGTATCTTGCTGGGCTCCATCGGCACCCTGGGCTTTTTGATCGGCTTGCCGATCGATATCCGCCACATCACGTTCTCGGCCGCCAACTTCGCCACGGCCCTGGTGGGCCTCGACCACAACATGAGCTGGCAACTGGCCGTCAAGTCGCTGTCGGGCATCTTCGCCATCGGCACGGCCAACCTGCTCGTCAGCTTCGGCCTGGCCCTGTGGGTGGCCCTGCGTTCGCGCCAGGTGCGCTTCAAGCACGGCATGCAATTATTGAAGATTCTGGGCAAGCGCTTCCTGCGCTCGCCCATCGTCTTCTTCTTCGGCTCGAAAAACCCGCCACCGCTGGCACTGCTTGACGAGTCGGCAACCCTGTCACTGACGAACAAGGCTCAAAAATGACCGCTCGGCGCATGCAACCCTGCCTCACCGCCCTACTGCTGTGCTGGACCCTGGCTGCATGCGCCTCGCTGCCCAATGTCAAGAATCTCAATACCACCCTGGAGCCGGTGGCCAAGCCCAAAGTCATCACGGGCAAGGGCGCCGTGCTCAACGTCAACAGCCGCGCCGCCCTGCTCAACAAGCGCTGGGCCAAGTCCGGCATGGACTTGAAGACCCAGGCCGCGCTGGAAGAAGCGGCCACGGGCGTGCCTTTGATCAAGGGCAACAAGGTGACCCTGCTGTTTGACGGCCCGCAAACCATGGCCGCCATGTTCCAGGCCATCAGCGATGCGAAGACCAGCATCAACCTGGAAACGTATATCTTTGACCAGGATCCGCTGGGCCTGAAATTTGCCGACATGCTGATCGAAAAGCAGAAAGCGGGCGTGACGGTCAACATCATCTACGACAGCGTGGGCACCATCGGCGTGCCGCAAGCGTTCTTTGACCGCATGCGCGCGGCCGGCATCCACCTGGTGGCCTTCAACCCCGTCAATCCCGCCAAGCTCAAGGGCGACGACTGGAAGATCAACAACCGCGACCACCGCAAGGTGCTGATCGTCGATGGCAAGATGGCGTTTACGGGCGGCATCAATATCAGCGATACCTATGCGAAAAGCTCGCTGTTCCGCTCGAAATCGAAACCCACGGACAAGAAAGACGTGGGCTGGCGCGATACCCATGTGAAAGTGGAAGGCCCGGCCGTGGCCGCCTTCCAGTGGCTGTTCATCCGCACCTGGGCCCAGCAAGACCAGGCCGACCTGCCTGACGCCAACTATTTCCCCGTGCTGTCGGAAGTGGGCGACAAGCTGGTGCGCGTCGTGGCCAGCGAGCCCGAGGGCGGCTTTGAAATCTACAAGGCGTATATCCTGGCCATCCAGGAAGCAAAGAAATCGATCCACATCACGTCCGCCTACTTCGTGCCCGACCAGCAGACGGTCGACGCCCTGATCGCGGCGGCCAAGCGGGGCGTGGACGTGACCGTGGTGCTGCCCGGCGTATCCGACAGCGGCCTCGTGTTCCATGCGGGACACGCGCTGTACGACCAGCTGCTGGCTGGCGGCATCCGCATTTTTCATTTGAAACTGGCCGTGCTGCACGCCAAGACAGCCGTCATCGATGGCGCCTGGTCAACGGTAGGCTCGACGAACATCGACATGCGCAGCTTCCTGCACAACAGCGAACTGAACGTGATCGTGCTGGGCGACAGTTTCGGCCGCGAAATGGAAAACGCCTTCCAGGAAGACTTGCGCGATTCGGAAGAGATCACCAAGGCGAAATGGGAAACACGGCCGCTCTCGGACCGCATGAAGGAGTGGGCGGCGCGTTTCATGAATTACTGGCTGTAAGCACCGATGGGGCAACTGGATATTTGCATGGATATGCACTATATTGCACCAATAGTATGACAATCGTCGTGCTGCTCATCTCTGGAGTTGACTACCATGGCTACCGTGCGCAAGACCATTACCTTGACGGATCAGCAAGACGACTGGATCAAGGCGCAGATTGATGCGGGGCGCTATACCAACGACAGCGAATACATCCGCGACCTGATCCGGCGTGAACAGGAACGCAGCGCCGAACTCGATGCGATCCGCGCGGCGCTGATGGAAGGAGAGGCAAGCGGCGAACCCCAGCCTTTCGACGCCAAGGCGTTCAAGCAGAGAATGCTGGCGGCGCATGGCTGAATACCGGCTCACGCCTGCCGCCGAGCATGACCTTGAGGCGATCTGGGCTTATACGGTACAGCGCTGGGGCGTACAGCAGGCCAGTCATTATCTTGACAGCATGACGGCGGCCTTTGATGACCTGGCAGGCGCGCCAGAGACCGCGCCGGCATGCGAGCAGATTCGGCCCGGCTACCGGCGCCGCAAAGTCGGACGGCACATGATTTATTTTCGCATCACGAACTATGGCATTGCCATCGTGCGTATTCTGCACGACCGCATGGATGCGGCGCGCCATCTTTAGTGAAATCACCATCCGACGCGACGCGACGCCTCACAGCGGCCGCAAGCTGGCCCACACGCCGCCCTGGCGCTCGAACGCTTCCGTGCTGACTTTTTCAAAGTCGGCGCTGTCTTCATTCCAGCTGTAGCGCTCGACCCTGATACAGCTGTTTTCCACGCGCAGCACGTTGAAGGAGTTCGACTCGCCCCTGCCCCGCGTCGAGGTCGCCGTACCCGCCTGCACCATCAGGGCCGCGTAGCCGGCGATCTTGTAGCGCTCGGCTGTGTTGCCCGCCACGCTGGCATGCAAATGACCCGCCAGCAATAAATCCACGCCGCATTCGGAAAACATCTGCAAGGCTTGCGGGGCGCGGTCGACCAGGTCGTCTTCATCGAAGTTTTCCGGCAAGTCGAATGGATGGTGGGTGACGATGATACGCGTCAGGCCGGGCGGCAAACTGCCCAGGCGTTCACGCAGAAAATCGATCTGCTCGTGGCTGATGCGGCCATCCTTGAACGTCAGGGAACGGGCCGTGTTGATGCCCAGCACGGCGATTTCCTCGTCCACATATTCGGGCGACAAATCGTCCGTCACATGGCGCCGGTACTTCACCAGCGGGGTAAGGAAGCGGGAAACGACGTTGTACAGGGGCACATCATGGTTGCCCGGCACCACGATTTGCGGCCCTGGCAAGCTGTCGAGAAATTGCCGCGCCTGCTGGAACTGGGCGCTGCGGGCGCGCTGCGTGAGGTCGCCCGAGACGACGACCACATCCGGTTCCAGGCGTTCGATCAGCGCGCGCAAGGGCGCCAGCAGGTCCGCATCGACCCTGCCAAAATGCAAGTCGGACAAATGCACGATGGTACGCATGGCCTTACTCCCCAGAAAGTGCCGGCGCAGGCACCAGCACGGCCAGCGCGGCCTTGTGGATGCGGTACTGCAGCGGCGTATTCATGATCGTCACTTCCCCATCGGTGGCTACGCGCAGGCGGCGGTGGTGCGTGGCCACCTCCAGGTCGGTAGCCGTCAGCACATCAAAATCCTTGGCTTGCGACAACTTGCCGAACAGCGCGTGCAAGGCCAGCTTCAGCAAGCCCAGGCGGCCAGGACGCTGCGCCACATACAAGCTCAGCTGGCCGCCATCGAGCCGTTCGCGCTCGCCGATATTCAAGCCTTCCATCATGTATTCATTATTACCGATGAAGACGAATGGCGTGCGCCGCGCATGCACGGCATCGTTGAGTGTCAATTGCACGCTGAGGAAAGGATAGCGGCGCAAGGCCGCCACCAGGGCCCAGCTGAAGGCCAGCCACTTGCCCCGCCCCAGCCGGCGCTGCTGCTTTTCGCGGTCGCGCACGATATCGGGATACAGGCCCAGGCTGGAATTATTCAGGAATATACGGCCATTGACTTCGCCCACGTCGACCTGGTGCGGCACGCCCTGCGCCACGTTGGCAATCGCCGCATCGAGCTCGAGCGGAATATTCAAATCCTTGGCGAAATGGTTCAAGGTACCCAGCGGCAAGACGCCGAACGGCGTGCCGCTGCCGATAACGACAGAGGCCACGGCGTTGATGGTGCCGTCGCCGCCGCCGGCCACGACGATGGGCGCGCCATCGCGCAGGGCCCGTTCGGCCGTGGCGATCATCTCGGTGCCGCTTTGCGCCAGGGTGATGTCGGCGTCGAGGCCCACGGCGGCGAATTTCGCTTCGAGCTGCTGCGCCCAGTCGGGCGCATAGCCGCAACCGGCGCCTCCATTGATGATGACTGCAATTTTGCTCAGGACAGTTTCCCCTTATTTGGTTTGCCGGATATGCCGGCGCCGGCGCAGGGTCGACACGCCGGCGATGCAGATGGCCAGCCAGCCATAGCTTTCCGCCATGGCCGCCAGTACATCGCTCAGGTAATGCGCGCCCAGGTAGATGCGGCTGAAACCCACCAGCGCCGCCATCAGGAAAGCGCCCAGCGCGATGGCGATGCGCTTGCCCCAGGCGCCCGGCGCCGTCTGGCAAATCAGGTAGGCGGCCAGCAAGCCGTACAGGGCTGTCGAGGTGGCAGTATGGCCACTCGGAAAGCTGTAGGTGCTCAGGGCCGTCTGCAGGATGGGCTCGTCAAAACTGGGCCGCGCGCGGACAAAAATGTACTTTAGCAGCAGGTTCAAAAACATGACGCCCGGCATGGTGATAACCAGGGTAAACAGCCAGTAATCTGCCCCCTTGCGGTGCAGATACCAGCCCAGCAAGACGGCCAGAGTAATGGCGCCGATCACGCCATGCATGTGCGTAACGACCAGCAGGCAAGTGGTGATCCACGGCACGGCATGCTGGTTGAACCACTGCGCCACCTGCAAGTCGATTACGGTAATTTGCTCCATGCCCATCACGGCTTCGGCGATCTCGTGGAAGACGACGATGGCCACCAGCATCAGGACCACGCCCACCGTCATATGCAGGCCCAGCTCGCCCTCGGGCGACAGGCGCGCCTCGACGAAGCGGCGCAGTTTCGTGGTCCAGCCCGTGGTCATGCTCATGTCATTTTTCTCTTGCAAACTCATCTCTCTTTCCTGTTCCCGGTGATGATCAAAAAAACCACACCAGTAAAAAAATACTGTTTATTCATACAGTAGCTGTGTATTCATACAGTAGTTATGCTATTCTGATGACTCGTTCAACACATCTCCCTCAAAGGAATTGTCATGGCAACATTGAATAGCGGTTTTGGCTCACGGTTCGGCCTGGAATACGCCCCAAGCTCTTTCCTCGTCCGCATGGGCAAGCGCGAAATCCTCGTCTGCCGCGACTTCCGCAAGCGCTACTACACCGTCAATCCCCTGATCGAGTGCGGTACGGGCATCGAGCCGGGCTATGTTGAAGTGCTGCTGATGCGCCGTTGGTTGCTCATTCTATCCAAGGCACATTAAGAATGACTTTAAAACAAGGTACTCGTACCCTGTTGTAAAGTCAGCTCCGTCCGGCCACGCCGGGAGCTCGCCAGTACCGGCCAGCGGCAACGCTGGCCGACCCCTCATTACTGTGTGCGTTCCGGTGCGGCCGGGCTGGCAGGTGTTTGCACTGGCAGCGTCGTGTCAAACACGTTCGCTTCGTACCAAAGCGTGACGAACAGCACCATCACGACGGGGCCGATGAACAGGCCCACGAGGCCCAGGGTTTCCACGCCGCCCAGAATGCCGAACAGTACGGCCAGGAAAGGCAAGCGGGTGGCGTTGCCGATCATGCCGGGGCGCACGAAATGGTCGGCCACGAACAGCACCACGGTTCCCCACACGGCCACGCCGATGGCGGCGCCCACACTGCCCTGGAAGACCAGCAAGGCAGCCGCACACAGATAAGCGAGCGGCGCGCCGAACGGGATGATGGCCAGGATGCCCGTGGCGAACGCCCACAGGGCCGGCGACGGCAAGCTGGCGATGGCGTAGGCGATGCCGATCAGCACGCCTTCGGCCAGGCCGACCAGCACCAGGCCGTTGACGGTCGCGCGGATGGCGGTGGGAATCTTTTGCGCATAGCGGCCCCACCGTTCGGGGCGCAGGAAATGGCTGCCGACGGCCGTGATCTGGCGCGTCAGCGCTTCGCCATCCTTATAGAAGAAAAACAGACATAAAAACGCCAGGCCGAAGTCGACCAGGCGGTGGAACACGTCCGCGCCCAGCACCTTAAGCATGTCGCGCGCGGAATGAAAGCCGCCCACGGCGCTGCCAGCAAAGAAGTGGCCGAGGCCGTGGGGCTGGCTCAGGGTGGCTTGCCACCAGTCGCCGATGGCGCTGCCGGCCAGCGGAATGTGCGCCACCCAGTCCGGCACGGGCAAGCCGTCCGTATTCGCATGCACGACGAAATTGGCCAGCACGGGCACTTCGCGCGCCGCCTGCGCCACGCCGAACAGCACGGGAACGATGAAGATACAGGCGAACGCCAGGGTCAGCACGGCCGCCGCCACGATGGGGCGCTGGCCCAGGGCCGCGCGCACGCGCAAATACAGGGGCCAGGTGGCCACGCACAGGATGCCGGCCCACACGAGCGGCAAAAAGAAACGCTGCATGACGAACGCCGTCACGGCGATCAAGGCCAGGGAAAAACCTGCGCTGACAATATCGCGCTGAGTATCGTTCATGCCACTCCATTCGTGCCCGGCGCCATGGAGCACCAGTATTGGCTACGCGCCAGTTGCGCAGGCGTAGCGTAACACGGCGGCATTCCGCTTTAGACGAGGCCCAGTTCCGCAGGCTTGACGCCGGCAAACACGTGATCGAGCTGCGCCGGGGTCAAGCCGAAGGTGCGGCGCAGCAAGCCTCCCAGCACGGCACGGTATTCGTTGAGTACGGGCATGTCGCGGTTCTGGAACAGCGTCGCCTGCGAAATCGCCACCTGTTCGCCCGCCACCTGCTTGCCTTTGATGCCGCCGCCCAACACCCAGAACACGCTGCCGTGGCCATGGTCCGTGCCGCGGTTGCCGTTTTCGCGGAAGGTGCGGCCAAATTCGCTGACCACGACGACGACGGTATTGCGCCACTCGCTGCCCATTTCCTGCGAGAACGCGGCCAAGCCACGCCCCAGCTCATCGAAACGCCCGGCCAGGTAACCGTTCGCGCCGCCCTGCCCCACGTGCGTATCCCAGCCGCCCACGTCGACGAAGCCCAGGTTGTATTTATCCTTCATCAAGCGGGCGATGCGCTGCGCCTCCAATTCAAATCCCTTGGTACTGATGGCGTTGCGGTTGGCCGCCTGCATTTCGCCCGTCAATTCCTTCGTCACATCGTCGCGCACGGCAAAGCCCGCACTGACCGGTTGCTGCAGGGGCGTGCCCCGGTACATGGCAGCGATGACTTGGCTTTGACGCGCATCAATGCCCGACTTGCCCACGGAGCGCAGCGCCATGTTCGGTACCTGTACGCCGCCTTGAAAGATCAGCGGCAGCTGGTCCGTGAAGGAAATGGCGTGATTGCCTTGCTGCTTATTGAGGCTTTGCGCCAGCCGGTTCAAAAAGCCCGAGCGGAAATCGCGGCGCCCGCCCAGCTCTTGTCCCAGTTCGATGCTGTCCTGCGTCTCGAAATGGCTGCGCGTCAGATCCGTCGTGCCCGCAAACGGAATGAAGGCCGCCTCGCCGCCCGTAAACATGGGATAGATGGTTTCGCGCAATGCCGGATGCAGGGCCCAGTCGGTCGTCAAGGCCAGCGCGCCGTTTTCCTCGCCCGGTTTCGCGATGGCGATATTCGGCCGCGAGGCATAGTAAAAATCGCTGCCGATGGGCACCAGCAGATTGTTTGCGTCATAGCCGCCGCGCAAAAAGACGAACAATAGCTTCGCATTTGTGGCGGGCGCGGCCAGCAAGCTGCCCGCATGCGACAACAGCGGCGCGGCGGCCAGGGCTTTCAACAAGTCACGACGGTTCATGACAATTCCTTTCAGCGGTGCATCATTTCGGGCGACGAGAGCAGGAAGGTATTCCACTCTTGCGGCGAGGCGGCCTGCTCCAGGGCCTGACGCGTGGCCGGACTCAAGGTCGGCTGCAGCGACTGGTAATACAGGGCGCTGGCCAGTTGGGGAAACGCCACCTTTTCCTGCGGCTGCGGGCCATCCGTCTTGAACAGGCCGGCGCTGCCCGAGCCAATGGTGCGGGCGATATCGAAGCGCGTCGTCATCTGGCCGGGGCTGGCCCAGGAAGCGTCCGTCAGAGGGTAACCGTCCGGCGTCTGGCGCCCGTACAGAGGCTGGCCCATGCGCGAGAGCCAGCTCAGCATGGGGCCCGCATTCAGGATGGGCTTGTCGTCATAGCTGAGGCGCACGGCCGACACCACGTAATGCATGGGGTCCTTGAATTTCTTGCCCAGCGACTGCTTGAATTCGGGACTGTTGAACATGGTTTGCAGCACGTCGGCGATCATGCCATCGCTCTGCTGGAAGGTGGCGGCCATGCGCGCCACCAGAGGCGCGGGCGGATTGTCGCCGACGAAATACTGGGCCAGCTTGCCGCTGATGAAATGCGCGGTGGCGGGACTGCGGCTCAAACGATCCAGCGCTTCATCGAGCTCGGCCAGTCCCCTGCCCTTCACCGTTTGTCCTAGGAATTGTTTATCGCCGTAATCGTGGCGGTTCGGGTTGAATTCAAACAAGCCCCGGCGCACGTATTGCGACTGCAGCGCCGGTTTCACCTTTGGCGTATCCGGTCCCAGGTTAACGCCCACGCCTGTCAGGATGCGCGCCAGTTCCTGCACGTCCGTCTGGCTGTAGCCGCCGTTCACGCCCAGCGTATGCAGTTCCATCAGCTCGCGCGCATAGTTTTCATTGATGCGCTTGGCGGCATTGGCTTCATTGTCCAGGTAGCGCAGCATGGCCGGATGGTGGACGGTCGCGCCCAGCAAGTCGCGGAATTTTCCCAGCGCGTGCGGCGCGATGGCGTTCGCCTCGTAATCGCCGACCATGGCGCGCAAGTTGTGCTTGCCCTGGTGTACGCTGAAATGGTTGAGCCAGAACCAGCTCAGCTGCTGCTGCAGCTGATTCGGCGAATACACGTCAAGCAATAGCGAACGCGTGGCCGCTTCGCGCGCCAGACGGTTGAGTTCTTGCTGGTAATCCTTTTGCGCCTGCTGCTTGGCCATGTCGTCCATGACGGCAGCCGACTCCTTGCGCTTTTGCTCCACGGACATGACGAGCTGATCGAGGGGCACCTGGCTGATCGTCATGGCGTCGATCTGGGCCTGCACGGCGGATGGCAGGCTGGCTTTACCCGGGTGCAATTGCGCCTGCAGATAACGCTGCCAGCCTTGCGCCTGCATCTGGCGCGCGCTGCCGGCGTTCACGCCCCAGCTGACCCTTTCCAGCAGGGCAATGTCCTGCGCGGAACTGGTCTGCGCGCGATGATCGGCCTGGACGGCAGGTCCGGTGGCGGTGCAGCCGGCCAGCAACAGCAGGGAAATCAAGGTTGTCGGCAACAGTCGGTTGGGGGTCATGGCGGTCCTTCAAGCGGTTTCAACCAGAATGCCTGAGGGTACGCCCAGGTTGACCTGCGCATGATTGCCATTTGCAACGAGTTGTAATCAATAATGCTATTTATGCAATTCCGCGCACTTGTCGCGCAGGAAGTCGCGCAGCTGCAGCACCAGCGGCGTCACCTGCGCCCGGTGCATGCACAGCAGTTGCAAGGGCGCGGCCTCGCCCGCCACCTCGGGCAGCAGCACGTGCAGCCGGCCGGCGGCCACGTCGCCGGACACATCGAGCCGCGATTTGTAGGCGATGCCCAGGCCTGCCACGGCCCAGCGGCGCACCAGGTCGGCATCGTCGGCGCTGCGGTTGCCGCTCACATCTATCGTCACCTGCTCGCGCTGCGGCAGGCGGTAAAAGGTCCAGCGGTCGTGCAAGCCGTCTTCCAGCGCGAAGCGCAGGCAATTGCGCTGCGATAAGTCTCCCAGCGCCAACAGGGGTCCATGTTCGCGCAGGTAGGCGGGCGACGCCACCAGTACCCGGTCGTTGGCGGGCGCGATGGGCATGGCGACCATGCTCGAATCGTCTTGCTGGCCATAGCGGATGGCCACGTCGACTTGCTGGCGCACCATGTCGGCCACCCGGTCGCTGACGCTGAGCTGGTAATGCAGCTTCGGATGGCGCGACTGGAATTCATCGAGCCAGCCCAGCATCAGATTGCGGCCCAGGTCCGAGGGCATGGCAATTTTCAAGGTTCCGCCGAAACTGTCCTTGCCGGCCAGCAGCGCATCGTGGCCGGCGCGCAGCAGGCGCAAGGCTTCGCGCGCGTGTTCCAGGTATTGCGTGCCTTCCGCCGTCAGGCTCAGCGAACGGGTCGTGCGGGCCAGCAGACGCAAGCCCAGCTCCCCTTCCAGGCGCTTGACGGCGGCGCTGGCCAGCGCGGGCGAAATGCCGATCTCGCGCGCGGCCGCCGACAAACTGCCGCGGTCGGCCGTGCGCACAAACACCTGCAAGTCATCGAGTCGCAGCAATTTTCAGTATTCCTTTGAAAGTGTTTCGGTACGCGCCCCCTGTTTCCAGGGCGAGAAAATGGCCATGATACGTCAAGCCCGTATGGCCACGCCAACAATGGTGTCGGATTACGGTCCTTCGGACCTGATCCGACCTACCCCTAATCCATCACTGTTTTACCAAAGGAAGCACATGAAAGCCATCGCCTACCGCCACAGCCTGCCCATCACCGATGCCGACGCCCTGCTCGACATCGAGCTGCCCGTGCCCGCCGCCACGGGGCGCGACCTGCTCGTCGCCGTCAAGGCCATTTCCGTCAACCCCGTCGATACCAAGGTGCGCAAGAACCGCGCGCCGAAAGACGGCCAGCCGGAAGTGCTGGGCTGGGATGCGGCCGGCGTCGTCACGGCCATCGGCCCCGACGTCACCCTGTTCCAGGTCGGAGATAAAGTCTGGTACGCGGGCGCCATCAACCGCCCCGGCAGCAACAGCGAATTCCAGCTGGTCGACGAGCGCATCGTCGGCCAAATGCCCGCCAGCCTCGATTTCGCGCCGGCCGCCGCCCTGCCCCTGACCGCCATTACGGCCTGGGAACTGCTATTCGACCGCCTGCAGATCAGCCGCGACAAGAATCTCACCGGCAAGTCGCTGCTGGTGATCGGCGCGGCCGGCGGCGTCGGTTCCGTGCTGGTGCAACTGGCGCGGCAACTGACGGGTGTCACCATCATCGGCACGGCCTCGCGCGCGGAAACGGCGGACTGGGTCAAGGAACTGGGCGCCCACCACGTGATCGACCACAGCTTGCCGCTGGCGCAGGAAATCACGCGCCTGGGTTTGCCGCCCGTCGATTACGTGATCAGCCTGAACCAGACCGACAAGCATTTCGAGCACATCGTCGAACTGATCGCGCCGCAGGGCAAGTTCGCCCTGATCGACGACCCCGAGCACATCGACGTGCGCAAGTTCAAGGGCAAGAGCGTGTCCTTGCACTGGGAACTGATGTTTACCCGTTCGCTGTTCCAGACGGCCGACATGGTCAAGCAGCATGAGCTACTGGAAGAGCTGGCGCAGCTGGTCGACGCTGGTATCATCAAGACGACCCTGGCCGAACGCTTCGGCACGATCAATGCCGCGAATTTGAAGCGCGCGCATGCACTGCTGGAAAGCAATACGGCGAAGGGAAAAATCGTACTCGAAGGTTTCTAAACTCAGCTGATCAGGATGGCCCGGAAATCATTGACGTTGGTCAAGGTCGGGCCCGTGATCACGGCATCTCCCAGCGCCTGGAAGAAGCCGTGGCCATCGTTGTTGTCCAGGCTGTCGCGCGGTTTGATGCCTTGCGCCCAGGCCCGTTGCAGGGTGTCGGGCGCAAGCACCGCGCCGGCGATGTCTTCCTGGCCGTCGACGCCATCCGTGTCGCCGGCCAGCGCGTGGATGCCCTCGTGCCCGTCCAGCGCGATGCCCAGCGCCAGCAGGAATTCCACGTTGCGCCCGCCGCGCCCATTGCCGCGCACGGTGACCGTCGTTTCTCCGCCCGAAAGCAGCACGCACGGGGCGGGAAACGGCTGGCCCCGCGAGGCCGTTTGCAGCGCGATGCCGGCCATCACCTTGCCCACGTCGCGCGCCTCGCCTTCCAGGCTGTCGCCCAGGATATACGGCGTGATGCCGGCCGCGCGCGCCACGTCGGCCGCCGCTTCCAGGGCCATCTGCGGCGTGGCGATCAGGGTCGTGCGCGTGCGCGCCAGCCGTGGGTCATCGGGTTTTACGGATTCGCCGCGTCCGCTTTCCAGAGTCTTTCTTATGCTGTCCGGCAAGTCCATGCCATAGCGGCGCACGATGGCCAGCGCATCGTCGCACGTCGTGGCGTCGCCCACCGTGGGGCCGGATGCGATGTCACCCAGTTTGTCGCCGGGCACGTCGGAAATGGCCAGGGTCACCACTTGCGCCGGATGGCAGGCAGCCGCCAGCCTGCCGCCCTTGATGGCGGACAAATGGCGGCGCACGCAATTCATTTCGCCGATGGTGGCGCCCGACGCCAGCAGCGCGCGGTTCAGCGCCTGCTTGTCTTCCAGGCTGATGCCGTCAAGTGGCAAGGCCAGCAGCGACGAGCCGCCGCCCGAGATCAGGCACAGCACGGTATCGTCAGCGTGCAAATTGCCCACCAGCTCGAGCATGCGGCGTGCCGCATCCATGCCGGCCGCATCGGGAACGGGGTGCGACGCTTCGACGATCTCGATGCGTTCGCATGGCACGGCATAGCCATAGCGCGTGACGACGAGGCCCGACAGCGGCCCCGGCCAGTGCCGCTCCACGGCTTGCGCCATGGCGGCCGACGCCTTGCCGGCGCCGATGACGATCAGCCGGCCCTTGGGCGCGGGCGGCAGATGGGGCCGGATGCAATGCGATGGCTGGGCCGCGGCGATGGCGGCCTGGAACATGGCTTGCAGCAAGGCGCGCGGCGGTGGGGTCGTCGTCATGGTCAATTCCTCCGGTTCGATGGCATCAGCGGTTCACTTAGCGATTAACGATGCGCGCGGGAACGCGCAGCACCAGTATGGCGCCCAGCAGCATCACTGCGGAAAGAATATACAGGGCCACGTCGGTGCCGCCCGTCGCATCCTTGATCCAGCCGACGAGGAAGGGACTGACGAAACCGGCCACCTGGCCCAGCGAATTGATCAGCGCCAGGCCGCCGGCCGCCGCCGCGCTGCCGAGAAACGCCGTCGGCAAGGGCCAGAACATGGGCAGGCCAGACAGCGCGCCCATGGTCGCCAGCGACAGGCCGATCAGGGCAACGACCACGTTGCCGTGCGCCTGGGTCGCCAGCAGCAGGCCGCACAGCGCCATCAGCAAGGGGCCGCTCAAATGCCAGCGGCGTTCCTTGTGCTTGTCGGCCGAACGGCCCACCCAGATCATGAAGATGCTGGCGCACAGGTAGGGAATGGCGCTGACCCAGCCCACGGCCACGGGGCTGGCGAAACCGAGCGACTTGACGATGGTGGGCAGCCAGAAGTTGATCGCGTACACGCCCATCTGGATGCAGAAATACACGAGGCCCAGCATCCACACATGCTTGTTGCGCAGCACGCTGGCAAAGGTGTCGGCCGTATTCGCGCTGTTGCGGCGCTGGCGTTCGTCCTCGTCGAGATCGGCGCGCAGCAGCTGCTTTTCTTCGGCATTGAGCCACTTCGCCTGGGCGATGCCATCGTTCAGCAGCACGTAGACTAGAAAGCCCAGCAGCACGGTGGGAATGCCCTGCAGCAGGAACATCCATTGCCAGCCGGCCAGGCCGCCGTGGCCCGCGAACGATTGCATCATCCAGCCCGACAAGGGGCTGCCCAGCAAGCCGGAAATGGGAATGGCCGACATGAACAGGCCCATGATGCGGCCCCGGCGCGACGCGGGATACCAGTTCGTAAAGTACAGCACGATGCCGGGGAAGAAGCCCGCCTCGAACACGCCCGTGATGAAGCGCAGCGAATAGAACGCGGCCGGCGTGGTGACGAACATCAGGCAGGCCGAGGCGATGCCCCAGGCGATCATCAGGGTGCCGATGACCTTGCGCGCGCCCAGGCGGTGCAGCAGCAGATTGCTGGGCACGCCGCTGGCCACGTAGCCGATGAAGAAAATGCCGGCGCCCAGGCCGTACACGCTTTCGCTCCATTGCAGCGCATCGAGCATTTGCAGCTTGGCAAAGCCGACATTCACGCGGTCCAGGTAATTGAACAGGTAGCAGATGAAGATGAAGGGGATCAGATGCAAGGTGACCTTGCGGTAGGCGCCTTCGCGCACGCGGTCCTGCGCGGACGCGCCGGCGGACAGGCTGGCGCCTGGATGGGTGGTCATGGGTGTCTCCTGACTATTTTTTATGGGATACGGCCAGCCCATCGTACAATCGCCGGCAGAAACAGTCATCGTGCGGATGCATGAAGAAATATGGTGCTTTATACGATGATTCCATGCAAATGCACAAGACGGACCACCCCATGCCGAATATTGACCTTCCCCTGGCGCAGGACATCGTCCAGCGCACCATGCACATCATTCCCTTCAGCGTCAACGTCATCGATGCGCGCGGCGTGATCCTGGCCAGCGGCGATCCGCAGCGCGTGGGCAACCTGCATCCGGGTGCGCAACTGGCGCTGGCCCGGCGCGCCAGCGTGGAAATCGGCGCGGCCGACATGGCCAGGCTGCCCGGCACGCGGGCCGGTATCAACCTGCCCCTGACCGTGCGCGGCGAGATTTGCGGCGTGCTGGGCCTGACGGGCGAGCCGGACGCCGTGCGCCAGTTCGGCGAACTGGTGCGGGCCATGGCGGAAATGATGCTGGAACAGGCGCGGCTGGTCAGCGAGTTGCAGCATGAAAAGCGCTACCGCGAGGAATTCGTGTTCCAGCTCGTCTACCGCACGGGCATTTCGGACGCCAGCATGCAGGCATGGGCGGCGCGCCTGGCGGTCGATTTACGCGTGCCGCGCGCCATGTTCGTGCTGGAAATACCGGATGCGGGCGAAGGCCCGGGCGAGCGGCTCGACCAGGTGCTGACGCAGCTGCAGCAAGTGCAGTCCGACCTGTCGGCCCGCTGGCCTTCCCTGCTGATGGCCGTCGTCTCGCCGGGCGAACTGGTGCTGCTCGACGCCTTTCCCGCCAGCGGCCCGCAGCAGGCGCGCGCGGCGCAAGCCAGGGAGCGCCTGCTCGAACTGCACCAGGTGGCACAGCAGGCGCTCACGCCACCGGCCACCCTGGCCATGGGCGTGGCCTTGCCGGGCCTCGATGGCGCCACGGCTTCGTATGAATCGGCGAAGCAGACGGCGCGCGTGGGCCGCACCCGCGATGGCGGGCACACTACTTTTTCCTATCTGGAACTGAGCCTGCCCGTGCTGCTGTCCGGCCTGCAAGCGGGTTGGCAGGCCGAGCAATTGCGCCAGACCCTGGCCCGTCTGCAGGCGCACGACCGCAAGTCGGGCACCCTGATGCGCACCCTGGCCGCCTGGTTCCGCCACCACAGCCACCCGATGGCCACGGCCAGGGCCCTGCACATCCACCGCAACACGCTCGATTACCGGCTGCAGAAGATCGCCGAACTGACGGGGCTGGACCTGGACGACACGGATGACCGCCTGCTGCTGTATGTCGCCCTGCAACTGAATTGACAGATGCCCGTCTACAATGTCGGCTGACCGCATAACAGGAATAGCATGAACGACACCATCGAATGGACCAGTCTTGCCCGCACTTTCGGGTTGTTTACCGTCACGGCCGTGGCCGAACTGCTGGGCTGCTACCTGCCCATGCTATGGCTGAGCAACAAGGGCAGCGCCTGGCTGCTGGTGCCGGCCGCCCTCAGCCTGCTGGTCTTCGTGTGGCTTCTGACCTTGCATCCGGCCGCCAGCGGGCGCGTGTATGCCACGTATGGCGCCATCTACATCGCCACGGCGCTGGGCTGGCTGTGGCTGGTGGACGGCGTCACGCCCGCCTGGACCGACATCGCCGGCGTGGGCCTGGCCCTGGCCGGCGCCGCCGTCATTGCCATGGGGCACAAGGCGCAGTAATTACGCCGCATGCCGGCGGAAGTTCGTTTCCGCCGACCACGCCGCGCTGGCGCGGGCCAGCAAGACGGCTTCGCCATCGGCCAGCCAGTCGTCCGCATCGGCGATCTTCCACATGGCTTGCAGCAGCTGGCGGCGCAAGTCCGGCTCGGTGATTTCATCAAGCAGGCTGTCGATCACGCCATTGGCCAGTTGCACGGCGCCATGCACGGTCGACGTCAGCATGTCGTCGCACAGGTCTTGCAGCAATTGCTGGAAGGCGGCCGGCTCAAGGTCGATATGCTCAAGGATCTTGCTGCGATGCATCGCTTGCAGCTCGGCGCTGGCCAGGTTGCCATCGACCACCATCATCAGGGCCAGGATACGTCCCGCTGCCTGGGGACTGTTCATTGCATAGGTACGCATAGTTCACTTTCCATTGTCAGTTTAAAAAGCGCGCCCCGCCATTGCAGGGCGCGCGGTACGGCATTTACTTCTTGTCGCTGCGGGTGATGAACACGCTGGCCACGCAGCTCGACACGATCAGGACCGCCACCACCAGCAACGACGCTTCCACCGGCACGTGGTACCACGGCATGATCAGCATCTTGGCGCCGATGAACACCAGCACCATCGCCAGGCCATACTTGAGCATGTGGAAGCGGTCAGCCACGTCCACCAGCAGGAAGTACAGGGCACGCAATCCCATGATGGCGAACAGGTTCGACGTGAAGACGATGAACGGGTCCGTCGTGATGGCGAAAATCGCCGGGATCGAGTCCACCGCGAAGACCAGGTCCGTCACCTCGATCAGGATCAGCACGAGGAACAGCGGCGTGACATAGCGCAAGCCACCCTTTGCCACGAAGAAACGCTCGCCGTGGTCGCCGTCGGCCACCCGCAAGTGGCGGCGGGCAAAGCGCAGCACGGGGTTGTTCGCCACGTCCGGTTCCGCATCGGCAGCCACCAGCATGCGCATACCGGTCACCAGCAGGAAGGCGCCGAACAGGTACAGCACCCAGCTGAACTCGCTCACTACCCACGCACCGGCCATGATCATCACGGCGCGCATGACGATCGCGCCCAGCACGCCATAGATCAACACGCGGCGCTGGTACTGGATCGGCACCTGGAAGGCGCTGAAGATCAGCAGGAAGACGAACACGTTATCGACCGACAGGGCTTTCTCGATCAGGTAGCCGGAGAAAAACTCCAGCGCCTTCTGGTTGGCGATCTCAGGACCGGCCGTGCCGTTCAGATACCACCACAGCCCGCCGTTGAACAGCAGGGCCAGGCTGACCCACACGAGCGACCACGTCGCCGCTTCCTTGACGCTGACCTTGTGTGCCTTGTTGCCGCCAAAGACGAACAAGTCCAGCGCCAGCATCACCAGGACAAAGGCGATGAAGCCGGCCCACATGGGTGCCGTCGCAATACTTTCCAGGCCGTTCATCGGCGGCCTCCGCAACTGTCTGTTTGTATCCAGAAGTCCATGACACTCTCCTTGCATGAATTGAGCAGCCATCATAGTCCGAATATAAACATCGAACAAATCGAATATAATTTAAGAATACATCGAAAAACTCGATGCATTAATCCCCCGGGAAAAACCATGTCGACACTCAACTTCAAGCACTTGCGCTATTTCTGGATGGTGGCCAAGACGGGCAGCATCGCGCGCGCGGCCGAGCAGCTACACCTGACGCCGCAATCGATTTCCGGCCAGCTCAGCGAGTTTGCCGACACCCTGGGCGTGGAACTGTTCCGCCGCAGCGGGCGCCAGCTGGAATTGACGGACACGGGCCGGCGCATCCTCAGCCATGCCGAAAGCATTTTCAACACGGGCGATGAATTGCTGGAAATCGTGCGCGACCAGTCGCGTACGACAACGACGACCTTCCGCGTGGGCTGCGCCGATTCCGTGTCGAAACTGATCGCCTGCCGCCTCGTGGAACCGGCGCTGGGACTGGCCGAGCCGCTGCGCATCATTTGCCGCGAAGGCCGGCTGGCCAGCCTGCTGGCGGACCTGGCCGTGCACCGGCTCGACCTGATCATGGCGGACCGTCCCATGCCGGCCCACTTGAGCGTGCGCGGCTTTAACCATTTACTGGGCGAAAGCGGCATGACCCTGTTCGGCACGCCAGCCCTGGCCGCCACGCTGAACGGCGGCTTCCCGCAATGCCTGGACGGCGCGCCGCTGCTGCTGCCCGGCGAAGACTTCGCCATCTACGGGCGCTTGCTGCAGTGGCTCGGCGACAATAATCTGCACCCGCGCATCGTCGGCGAGTTCGACGACAGCGCCATGATGAAGGCCTTCGGCCAGTCCGGCGCCGGCCTGTTCTTCGCCCCTACCGTCATCGCGCCCCAGGTGTGCGAGCAATACGCCGTGGTGGCGCTGGGCCGGGTCGATAGCCTCGTCGAGCAGGTGTATGCGATCACCACGGAACGGCGCTTGCGCCACCCGGCCACCATCGCCATCAGCCAGAGCGCGCGGCGCGAGCTGTTCGTGTAAACCCGTTCAGCCGCTGACGGCGATCTTGCCCGGCTGCCCGCCCCGCTCCAGCAGCGCATGCGCGCGCCGCAAGGTGGCCGCGTTCATCGGCGACAAGCGCTGCCGCAGCGTATGGCGCAGCACGCCCTCGTCCAGCAGCCGCGCCACGCGGTTCAGGATGCGGTGCTGCTCGATCATGTCTTCGGTGGCAAACAAAGGCCGCGTAAACACCATTTCCCAGTGCAAGGAGATGCTCTTGCCCTTCAGCGACGCCGCATCGAAAACATCGTGGTCGTCGATGACGGCCAGCTTGCCGTGCGGCGCGATGAGCTCCACCAGTTGCGCGATATGTTGCGCCGTGTGCGACAGCGCCGCGATATGGCGCACGGGCGCCACGTTCAATGCCGCCACCTGCGCCGACAACGGTTGTGTATGGTCGATCACGTGGTGCGCGCCCATGGCGCGGCACCAGTCGCCGCTGTCGCCGCGCGAGGCCGTGGCAATCACCGTAAAACCCGTCAGCTGGCGCGCCAGCTGGATCAGCAGCGAGCCGACGCCGCCCGCGCCGCCCAGCACCAACAGGCTGCCCCGCTCCTGCCTGTCGCCAGGCGCGATGGCAAAACGCTCGAACAGCAGCTGCCACGCCGTCAGCGCCGCCAGCGGCACGCTGGCCGCCTGCGCAAAGTCCAGGGTCGCCGGCATACGCCCCGCGATGCGCTCATCGACCAGGTGATATTCGGCATTCGCGCCCGCGCGGTCGAACGAACCCGCGTAATACACGGCTTGCCCCGGCGCGAACAGGGTCACTTCGCTGCCCACCGCATGCACGACGCCGGCCGCATCCCAGCCCAGAGTCGTGACGGCATCGGGTACCGTCACCAGCCCCGCGCGCACTTTGGTATCGAGCGGATTGACGCCGACGGCGCGCACCTGCACCAGCACGTCGCGCGGGCCGGGCACGGGCATCGGGCCTTCCATGTCGAACAGGCCGCCTTGTTCGTCCACACTGCTTCCTTTCTTGAAACCAATCATCTTCATTGCTTGCTCCAGCAGGTCAAAACCCCATGGTAAGCAGCCACGCGAGAAAGAGAAATATGCTTCAATGCGTTTCACACCTGACCAAACTGTCATGAATCATGCAAGACATCGATAATCTCTCCGGCGTGGCTCTGTTCGTGCAACTGGCGCAGGCGGGCAGCTTTGTCGCCGCCGCGCGCCAGGCCGGCATTTCGCCATCGGCCGTCAGCAAGAGCCTGGCCCGGCTCGAGCAGCGGCTGGGCACGCGCCTGTTCCAGCGCAGCACGCGTCAGCTGAGCCTGACGGCGGAAGGCAAGCTGTTCCTCGCGCGCAGCGAACGCATCCTGGCGGAAATGCAGGCGGCGCAGGAGGAACTGGCGGGCACGCTGGCGCCGCGCGGCCGCCTGCGCCTGGGCTTGCCGGAACTGGGCAGCGTTTTCCTGCCCGCGCTGGCTGATTTTTCCCAACGACACCCAGCCATCGCCCTCGACCTGGACTTTTCGGACGCGCTGGCCGATGTCGTCGGCGATGGTTTCGACGCCGTCATCCGCATCGGCGCACCGCGCGATTCGCGCCTGGCCGCCCGCAAGCTGGGCCAGTTCCGCTCCTGCCTCGTGGCCTCGCCCGCCTACTTGGCGCGCCACGGCACGCCCAGCCATCCCCTTGAACTGCAACAACATGCCTGCCTGCACTACCGCTTCCGCCACAGCGGCAAGGTCGAACAGTGGCAGCTGCGCCAGCAAGCCGAGGCGCCGGCGCCGGATTTGCCACTGTCCATGGTCTGCAACAACGTCGAAGCGCGGCTGCACTTCGCCCGGCAAGGCCTGGGCATCGCCTGGCTGCCCGACTTTTATGTGCGCTCCGCCATCGACGACGGCAGCCTCATCGAAGTGCTGAGGGACTACGCAATCACCGGGCATCCGGCCCACAGTTGCTGGCTGCTGTGGCCATCCGGGCCGCACCTGGCGCCGAAAGTACGGGCGCTCGTCGATTTCCTGGCCGAAACAGACATACTGTTGTCAGCCGCCCACGGAAGATGAGGCTCAAATACATTTGAGCAAATACATCTATATAATGGCAAGTCTCCCCGACGCCCTGCGCGCCCCTTCCTGGACTTGCCGCAATGAAGCACTTGCACGATATTCCCTCTGCCTTCAAGCATGAATTTGCCAACCCGCGCCTGTGGTGGTCGCGCGCCGTCGTCGTCGGCATGGCCGCCATCGCGGGGCTCGTCGTCGTCGGCTTTACGTGGCTGGCGGAGGAAGCGCTGGACCTGTTTCTCTTTTTTAACGGCAAGGCCTGGTGGTTCGCCCTGCTGTGGACGCCGGCCTGCGCCGCCCTGCTCGTCTGGCTGACGCGCCGCTACGCGATGGGCGCGGCTGGTTCCGGCATCCCGCAAGTGATGGCGACGCTGGACCCGGCCGTGGCGCCCGAGCAGCGCTCGCTGTTCGTGTCGCTGAAACTCAGCGCCGCGAAAATCGTCCTGACGGCGGGCGGCTTGCTGGGCGGATTGTCGCTGGGGCGCGAAGGACCGTCCGTGCAGATCGCCGCCGGCGTGATGCTGGCCGCGCGCCGCTGGCTGCCCCGTCACTCGCAGGTGAGCGCCCATTCCCTGCTGGTGGCCGGCGGCGCGGCCGGCATCGCGGCTGCCTTCAACACGCCGCTGGCCGGCGTCATGTTTGCCATCGAAGAATTGTCACGCTCGCCCGAGCAGCGCAACAGCGGCCTCATCGTCGCAGGTATCGTGCTGGCCGGCATGATGGCCGTGTCCATCCACGGCAACGCCACCCACTTCGGCATCATCCACCCGGGACCCATCGGCCTGGCGCTGGCCTTGCCGGGTTTACTCGTCACTCTGGTCGCGGGCGTGGCGGGCGGCCTGTTTGCGCGGCTGCTGCTGGCGTCCGCCCGGGGCAATCCGCTGGGAAAATTGTCTGCGTGGAGAAAAGGCCGGCCCGTGCTGTTCGCCGCCGTCTGCGGTGTGCTGGTGGCGGCCATCGGCATCGCCAGCCATGGCGCCACGTTCGGCAGCGGCACCGTGGCCACGCGCGCCATGCTGGAAGGCTCGTCCGACGTAGCGCCCGCCTTTGTTGCTTTCAAATACGTGGCGACGTGGCTGACCGTGTGGTCGGGCGTGCCGGCAGGCATTTTCGCGCCCTCCTTGGCCATCGGCGCCGGCATCGGCCACGATATCGCCGTGCTGCTGCACTACCCGCATGCGCCCGCCCTAATCGCGCTGGGCATGGTGGGCTTCCTGGCCGCCGCCACGCAGGCGCCGCTGACGGCGTTTATCATTGTCATGGAAATGGTCGACGGCCACGGCATGGTGCTGAGCCTGATGGCCTGCGCCGTCGTGGCCAGCACGGTCTCGCGCGTGCTGAGCGAACCGTTGTACGGGGCGCTGGCGCAGCTGCAGTTGCAGCGGCTGCCGCTACAGCCGACGGGCCGGGAAACTACATCGTAAACGGAAACGGCTGCATGCCCGCCTGCGTATCATCGGGGGCGACGACGGCCAGCAAGGCACTCAAACCCTGGTTCAGGTGGGCCAGGCTGGCAGCGTCCAGCTGGGCCAGGGCGCTGGGCAGCAAGCCGCGCGCCGGCTGCGGTGCGCCGGCGATCACGGCCTGCCCTTCCGCCGTCAGGGTCAGGGTCACCACGCGCTGGTCGGGCTGGTCGCGCGCCTTGCGCACATAGGATTTTTTCACCAGTGCCTCGACCAGGTTGCTGGCCGTCGTCTGGTGGATCGACATCTTGCCGGCCAGCTCGCCCATGCGCAGGCCCGGCCGCTCCAGCAATTCCTGCATCACCCACAATTGCGCGCCCGACACACCGCATTGCTTCTCGATCTGCGCCGAATGCCGCTGCGCCGCGCGCATGACGACGCGCATGTTTTGCAAGGCCATGCCCTGCGCCCTGGCTATCGCCGATACTTCCGCTTCCGCCACCATTGCCTCCAGTTATCCCGCCGGCTTCGCGCCTGCTGGCGGGCCGGAATCCGTACATGATACCTGCAATGGCGGCGCGGAACTAACTGCCTGTCACTGGCTGGCCATCCTGCCATGCCTGTTCCAGCACCAGCTTGCCGGCCTTGTCCCAGTGGCGCTCGATGCCGTGCTTCTTGCCGTGTTCATACGGCACGATCTGCCGCAGGCTGCCGTCGCTGTACCAGGTTTGCAGCAAGCCGTGGCGCTGGCCTGCGACAAACGGCGTCACGCTGGCGCGCACGCCGTTGGCATGCCAATCCGTCGTATCGCCGTGGTCACGCCCCTGTGCATCTTTATGCCACGCAAAAATGGGATGGCCATTCGCTCCCCACTTTTCCAGGCTGAGCACGTTACCTTTCTGGTACAGCGTCTTGTTCGACAGTTTTCCATTGCCATGGCTTTCAAACGACCAGCCATCGGGCTGGCCGTGCACCCAGACGGTTTTGGCCAGCACCTTGCCGTCCTGCGCATACGTGACAAACTCGCCCTCGCGCTGGCCATCGACGAACTGTCCCCGTTGGAACAGCTTGCCATCGTCATAAAACGATTCCTGCACGCCATCCATCTGGCCATTGCGTTGATACGAGCGGCTGCTGACGGCTCCGTTCGCGCCATACGACACGTGCTCGCCATCGGCCATCTCGTCGCCGTGATACAAGGTGCGGCTCATCAGCTGGCCATTCTCGTGATACGTTTCCGAGATGCTGTCGCGCCCGTTCGGCAGCGCCGTCACCTTTTGCTTGACCTGGCCGTTTTCAAAGTACACGCAGCCGCCGAGCAGCTCCTCGCCCTGGTCATTGAAATAGGTTTCGCGCAGCAACTGGCCATTCTCGTAGTAGGACTTGCGAAAACGCACGAACCTGACCTGGCTCAGGTCCAGGTCCGTGGTGTAGGTTTCAAAGGCCAGCACGCCCGGCGTGTCGGGAAATTCGAGGCGGATATGCCAGGCGCCCAGCGCCTCGTCGCGCACGGGCGGCGTACGCAGCGCATAGGTGGCGCGGCGCTGGTTGCTTGGCATAAAATTTTCATCCAGATACATAGTCTGGTCTTCCTCCTGTAGGGTTGGCGTTGGCGCTGCCTGCTGCTGCGCCGCCAGCGGCAAGGCTGCGCACAGCGCGGCGGCCAGCAGCCAGCGCATCGTTTGTCGATTTTTCATGTTGTTCCATTGTTCATGTTGCTTTGCGGCCACCATCATAAAGGCAAGCACCGTGCGCCATGGGCACGATTGCCGCCCCATGAAAAAAGGCCGGGACGGACCTGCTGGTCCGGCTCCGGCCCGGCGGATGCGCTGGCGCGCCACACCTCAGCCCACGCTGTCCTTGACGGGCGACAACTGGCTCGCATGCAGGCGCGCATACGCGCCGCCCTGCTGCAGCAAATCCCCATGGCTGCCCGATTCCACCAGGCGCCCGCCCTGCATGACGACGATGCGGTCGGCGCTTTCGATGGTGGACAAACGATGGGCGATGACGATGGTGGTGCGGTTGCGCATCAGCACTTCCAGCGCGGCCTGCACGGAACGCTCCGACTCCGTATCGAGCGCGCTGGTCGCTTCGTCCAGAAGCAAAATCGGCGCGTCCTTGTACAGGGCGCGCGCGATCGCCAGGCGCTGGCGTTGTCCGCCCGACAGGCGTGAACCGTTCTGCCCCGCCTGGGTGGCGTAGCCTTGCGGCAGTTGCATGATGAAGTCATGCGCATAGGCGGCGCGCGCCGACGCTTCGATGCGGGCCTGGTCCGGGGCCGGGTCGCCGTAGGCGATATTGGCCGCCATCGTGTCGTTGAACAAAATCACATCCTGGCTGACGAGGGCAAACTGGCGCCGCAGGGCCAGCAAGGCGTAGTCGCGTACGTCGACGCCGTCGAGCAGGATCTGGCCGCCGCTGACGTCGTAGAAGCGCGGCAGCAAGCCCAGCAAGGTCGTCTTGCCGCCGCCGGAACCGCCCACCAGGGCCACCGTCTCGCCGGCGCGAATGTCGAGCGTGATGTCGCTCAAGGCCGTGGGCGCATCGGGGTCGTCACTGTTGTAGCGGAACTGCACGTTCTGCAGGGACAAATTGCCCTGCACGGCCGCCGGGGCCACTGTGCCCGGGTCCGGTTCCAGCGGCGTGTCGATCAGGCCGAAAACGGACTCGGCCGCCGCCAACCCCCGTTGCAGCGGCTCATTGATCTTCGTCAAATTCTTGATCGGCGACTGCATGGCCATCAAGGCGCCCATGAAGGCAACGAAGGCCCCTGGCGTGATGGCGCCGCTTTGCGCGCGCAGCATGGCGAAATAGATCACGGACGACAGGGTAATACCGACGAGCATCATGATGAAGCCGGAATTCATTGCCGACGTGGCCGCGTGCT
The DNA here is from genome assembly GCF_059617945.1 of Janthinobacterium sp. BCJ23. NCBI lineage: Bacteria > Pseudomonadati > Pseudomonadota > Betaproteobacteria > Burkholderiales > Oxalobacteraceae > Janthinobacterium > Janthinobacterium sp. BCJ23. The sequence continues at coordinate 140,720 of NZ_JCAQAW010000009.1, forward strand.
TGACGGCCAGCTGGCGGTTGCGCTTGACCACGTCGACAAAGCGCGCCTGCTCATAATCCTGGCCGCCGAAGATTTTCACGACGCGCTGGCCGGCGATGCTTTCGTCGAGCACGGACGTCAGCTCGCCCACGGCTTGCTGCGAACTCTTGCTCAAATGGCGCATGCGGCGGCCCGCCAGGGTCACGACGATGGCCACGATGGGCATCGACGCCATGCAGAACAGGGCCAGTTTCACATCGATGCTGAACAGCAGGATCAAATAGCCGACGGTGGCGACGGAATCGCGCACCATCACGTTGAGCACGTTCAAACCCGCCTGCGACACCTGGCTCGCGTCGAAGGCCACGCGCGACTGCGTCAGACTGGTGGTGGTGGTATCGAAAAAGCGGCTGGGCAGGCGCATGATGGTGGCGAACATTTTTTCGCGCAAGTCGGCCTGCACCCGGCTCGATAGCCAGACGGAACCGTAATCGCCGGCAAAGCTCGACACCATGCGCAGCACGGCCAGGCCCAGGATGGTGGCGGGAATCACCCACAAGTCCACCTGCCCCGCCTGTGCCGGCAAGAAACGGTCGACCCAGCCCTGCAGCATGCCCATCACGCCGGACGCGGGCGCGACCTGCGTGCTGGCCGTCGTACGCATGGCGTCGACGACGTTTTGCAACTGGCGGATTAACAACACATCGGTGGCGGACGCCACGCCCACGGCCAGCAAGGTGGCGGCAACGATGGCGCCATAGCGGCGAAACTGCCCGGCCAGGCGGAAAAACAGGAGGCGACTTTGCTGCATGCAGGTGAGAAAAGTGAGGGTAAAGCGTGATTCTAACCGCTGCCAGACTTACCTAGAGGAAAGTCGCACCTTGCCGGTGCAGAACCGGCAAGGGAACAACACGGACGATCAGCTCTTCGCCACTTTCCACGCGGCCGCGCCGGCCTTGCAGACCTTCAGCTTGAGCGTCTGTTCCTGGCCCTTGGCGCTCAAGGCTACCTGCACCTTGCGGCACGTTTGCGCATCCGTTTTTTCCGTGTCGCTGGCCGTGATTTCGGCGGCGATGCGCACGGAATTGCGCAAGCCTTCATTACTCCATTGCACGGTTTCGCCATCCTTCTTGTCATTGAGCACGTCGGTGACGGCCTTGACGAAGACGGGCTTGTCGTTCTTGTTCAGGTAAGCCATCGGCGTATCGGCCAGGAAACCCAGGCCGACGGCGGAGGCGGAAGCGCTGAAGACGACGCTGCCGAAGATCAGGGCGGACAGCAAGGTGGCGGGACGAATACGCATGAAAAACTCCTAGTAAAAGTAAAAATCGGAACCGCCGGGGCGGCCCTTAGCCGGGATCCGCCGGCGAAATACCCACGGTCAGCAAGGCATCGATGCTGGGCACGAAATAGATCGCCGACGACAGCGCCGTGGAAAAATCCAGCAGCCTGTCCGTCTTGGTGACGCCATCATAGCCTACACCGTACATTTGCCGCAGCATGCCCATGGTCACCGTGATGTCCTTGCAAAAACCGACAAACATGACACCCGCCTCGCTGGCATTGGCGTAATTGGCATTGCGGCGCACGATATCGACTTCCTCGCCATCGCGGATGAACTGATTGCGGCCCACGTGGGAATCGACGGGCAGCGGCGACAATTCATGGCTGCCTGCCTTGGTGCGGCCCCACACCTGCTCCGCCGCGTGCACGGGCAAGGCGCGCAGGCGTTCCACGTCCATGCGCCATTTCTGCAGCAGCACGGTCGAGCCGCCCGCACCCGCCTCGCCGTCCGGAATGATGGCCACGCCGTTGGCACGAAACGGATTCGGATTGGCGACGCCGTCGGCAAAGCCGTCGAAGGTCACGTTATTGTGATACGGAAAACACACCTGCTCGCTGGCCAGCTCTGCAAACGGACTCAGCAAAGTGAGCGTCGTGCGCATGCTGTCGTACAGGTTGGCCGCGTTCGACTGCGTGATCCAGACCCAGAAATCGTGCTGGGTGGCCGGCGCCGTCTTGCCGTTGGCGCCCACCAGGTCGTGCGCGAACGACGCCATATTGTCCGGCACGCAGCCGGGGCAAGCGGCGCGCCACAGCTCGGGCTTGAATCCCAGCACCACATTGGCCGTGCCGCCCGTCAACTGATGGTGGCGGTTCAGGGTGGGATCGAGGATACCCGTGACTTCGGATTCCCACAGCTTGCCCAGCAGCTTGAACAACTGCCGCATATCGACGCCGGCCTTCACATTGAACTGCAAATGCACTTCGTCGCGCGCGACGACAGACAGCATGCTTTGTGGGATTGCCATCAAATGTTCCTTTTTTACTTTCTGTGTGGATATTAAACCAGAACTGCCGAACGACAGTTTCATTTCGACAACATGCGGTGGCCGCAGCCATACCGCCTCCATGAATTGGACGATAATGCAATGACGTAGAGCAAGAATCAAAGAATGGATACCAATGAAATTGTATGAAAAGCTCGTCAGCGAGATCGAGCAACTGGTGGCCAAGGGTGTGCTCTTGCCCGGCGAACGCATTCCCTCCGTGCGCCAGACCAGCCAGCAGCACAAGCTGAGCATCACCACGGTGCTGCGCGCCTACGTCAAGCTGGAAAGCATGGGCGTGATCGAAAGCCGGCCCCAGTCCGGCTACTTCGTGCGCCCGCGCGCCGGCGACGTACAGACCGCCGACCTGTGCATGCAGGCCTCCCAGCCCAGTCCCGTTCCGGCGGAAGTGCACGTCAGCCGCCTGGTGCTGTCGACATTGCGCTCGATTGGCTTGCACGATGCCATCCCGCTGGGCTCGCCCTACCCCGACCCGTCGCTGTTTCCCTGGGAACGCATCAACCAGTATGCGGGTGCCGTGGCGCGCCGCAACCGCGTGTGGAACATGACGGACGACCTGCCGCCGGGCAACCCGCAGCTGATCCGCGAAATCGCCCGCCGCTACATGGAAAACGGTCTGGCCGTCGATCCCGATGAAATCATCGTCACCGTGGGCGCCACGGAAGCGATCAACCTGTGCCTGCAAGCCGTGGCCAAGCCGGGCGATACCATCGCCGTCGAGTCGCCCACCTTCTATGCCATGCTGATGGCCGTCGAACGGCTGGGCATGAAGGTGGTGGAAGTGTCCACCGATCCGTACGACGGCATCAGCATCGAAGCGCTGGCCGACATCATGGCCCGGCAACCGATCGCCGCCGTCATGGTGATGCCGAACTTCCAGAATCCGCTGGGCTTCCAGATGTCCGACCAGCGCAAGCGCGCCCTGGTCCAGCTGCTGGAGCAGCACGACGTGCCCGCCATCGAAAACGGCGTCTACAACGAACTGTATTACGGCGACGCCCACCCGTCCTCGCTCAAGTCGTACGACCGCAAGGGCATGGTGCTGCACTGTTCCTCGTTTTCCAAGAGCCTCAGTTCCGCGCAGCGCGTGGGCTGGGCCCTGGCTGGGCGCTACCGGGGCAAGGTCGAGGAACTCAAATTCCTCAACACCCTGGCCACATCGTCGTTTCCGCAGCTGGCCATCGCCGAATACCTGCAAAACGATGGCTACGAACAGCATCTGCGCCGCACCCGCAAGGCCTATGCCCAGCAAGCGCGCATCATGGCTGCCGCCGTGCAGCGCTTCTTTCCTGCTGGCACGAAAATCTCGCACCCGCAGGGCGGCTACGTGCTGTGGGTGGAATTGCCCGGCGGCATAGACTCCATGCAGCTGTACCGGCGCGCGCTGGAATGCAAGATCACGGTGGGTCCGGGGCGCATGTTTTCCGTCAGCCAGGCCTACAAGCATTGCATCCGCCTCAACTACAGCTATCCGTGGAGTGTGGGCGTCGAGCAAGCCATTATCCTGCTCGGCAAACTGATCACCGAATTCCTGTAGATCACTCACCCGCCCACCAGCGACATGCGCACGGTGGGATACTGCTTGCGCCCGCCAAGCTGGGCCAGTGCACCGCGCACTTCCGAATAGCGGTCGCCACGCCGCTGCCAGTGCTGGCGCAGCAGGGTTTCCAGTTCTTGCCCGGAGTCAAGCCGGGGCCGCAGGTCGAGGCCGTCCTGGGCGAACAAACAAGTAAACAGCTTGCCGTCCGACGACACGCGCACCCTGCTGCAGTTGCCGCAGAACGGCTGCGACACGCTGGAAATAAAACCCACTTCGCCGCCGCCATCGAGGTAACGGTAGCGGCTGGCCGTCTCGTGCAGGACAGGCTTGCCTTCGCCCAGCGACACGAGGGGGAATTCGGCGGCGATCAGCGCGCGCGCCGCGTCAGACGTGACGACGTGCGTGCGCGACCAGGCGCCGATGCCGCCCACGTCCATGAATTCGATCAGGCGTAGGATCACGCCCGTGTGGCGGAAGCGGCGCGCCAGCGGCACGATCTGGCTGTCGTTGACGCCTTTCTGCACGACCATGTTGACCTTCACGGGGCTCAATCCCACGGCTTGCGCTACCTCGATCCCGTGCAGCACTTTCTCGACAGGAAAGTCGACGCCATTCATGCGCTGGAAAATACCGTTGTCCAGACTGTCGAGACTGACGGTGACCCGGTCCAGGCCAGCATCCTTCAGCGAACGCGCCTTGGCCGCCAGCAAGCTGCCATTCGTCGTCAGGGCGATGCTCACGGCGCGCCCGTCCGGCGTGGTGAGCCGCGCCAGCGACTCGATCAGTTGCTCCAGGTTCTTGCGCAGCAGCGGCTCGCCGCCCGTGATGCGGATTTTATTCACGCCGAGGCGCACGAAGGCGCGCGCCATCGTTTCGATCTGCGCGAAGGACAGGCGCTCGCTGGAGGGAAGAAACGGATAATCGCTCGGGTACAGCTCGGCCGGCATGCAATAGGTGCAGCGGAAATTGCACTGGTCGATGACGGAAATGCGCAAGTCCGTCAGGGGGCGGCCCAGCATGTCCACGCACGGCTCACTATGGTCTGGCTGCGGATACCTGATGGTGTTCATTGTGCTTCCCCTTGATGTGCGTTCGTCTGGAAGTAGCATAGGACGAAAGCAGGCACTCAAGGAGGTACAGTCCGGCGCCAGGCGATAGAGTACAGATTCGGCTTTACTCTCCTGGTGGCGCGAACATGCTGGCGCACAGCTCGGCGCCCGCCGTACTCAGCGAAGCGCTGCCGCCGCCACCCTCCGCCGTGGCAACGGTCACCAGTCCCGCGCTGGACAGCGCATTGAGCTGGCGCAGCAAAGTGCTCATCTGTACTCCTGCCCGCTTGGCCAGCTTGGCCAGCGACCACGGTTTTTCCGACGCCTCCTGCCGCGCTTGCCACAGCAGCGCCAGCAGGGCTATCAGTGCCGCGTCGACTCCCACTTCCTTGTCTTCCTTGTGCATGTTTTTCTCCTTGTCCACATCATAAATCACGGCCGGCGCCGGCGCGACCGGCATCGTCGTCTTGCCATCTGTACTCTGTTTTTTTAGCCGGAACTGTGCGCCTATGGGGCTGTCCGCCGCCCCTACCATGTGATTGTCCCATCGCATATCACCAGGAGAGTCATCATGAGCAAGCCAAAGTCCGACGCGCGCATCGCGCCCTACACCCATGCCGCGGCCGGTTGGGGTGCCCTCAAGTACGTGGCCATCAATCTGTTCAAGGAAAAAGTCAGCGCGGGCAATTACCGCTCGCTGTTCGAGCAAAACCAGCCCGATGGTTTCGACTGTCCCGGCTGCGCCTGGCCCGACCGCGAACACGCGTCGACGTTTGAATTCTGCGAAAACGGCGTCAAGGCCGTGGCCGCCGAATCGACGAGCAAGCGCGTGCGCCCCGAGTTTTTCCAGGAGCACACGGTCACCGAACTGATGGGGCAGTCAGACTATGATCTGGAGCAACATGGCCGTTTGACGGACCCCATGGTGTACGACGCCGCCAGCGACAAATACCAGGCCATTTCCTGGGACGACGCGTTCGCCCTCCTGGCGCACCACCTGCACGCGCTGGACGACCCGAACCAGGCCGCCTTCTACACATCGGGGCGCGCCAGCAACGAAGCGGCCTTCCTGTACCAGCTGTTCGTGCGCGCCTACGGCACCAACAATTTTCCTGATTGCTCCAACCTGTGCCACGAAGCGACGAGCCGTGGCTTGCCGGAAACGGTGGGCATCGGCAAGGGCACGGTGCTGCTCGACGACTTCGAGCATGCGGACACCCTGCTGCTGTTCGGCCAGAATCCGGCCACCAACCATCCGCGCATGCTGGGCGAACTGCGCGAAGCATCGCGCCGTGGCGCCACCATTGTTTCCATCAACCCATTGCACGAACGGGGCCTGGAGCGCTTCACGAGTCCGCAGCATCCGCTGGAAATGCTGACGGGCGGCAGCACGAACATCTGCTCGCTGTTCATCTGCCCGACCCTGGGTGGCGACTTCGCGCTGATCAAGGCCATGGCCAAGCGCGTCGTCGAGCTCGATGACGAGGCCATCGCCCACGGCCAGGAGCGCGTGCTCGACTGCGCCTTCATCGCCGAACACACGACGGGCCTCGACGCGTTCGCGGCCGACCTGCGCGCGGAAAGCTGGGATTTGCTGCTGGCCGAATCGGGCGTGGCGCGCGACAAGATCGAAGAGCTCACGCAGATCTATGTGAAAGGCAAGGCCGTCATCGCCACCTGGGGCATGGGCGTGACGCAGCACAAGAACTCGCTGGCCACCGTGCAAATCCTGTCGAACTTGATGATGATGCGCGGCAATATCGGCAAGCGCGGCGCGGGCCTGTGTCCCGTGCGCGGCCACTCGAACGTGCAGGGCGACCGCACCATGGGCATCGAGGAACAGCCGACCAAGGAATTCCTCGACCGCCTGGGCCTCGTCTTCAACTTCGAGCCGCCGCGCCACCACGGCTACGACGCCGTCGGCACCATCGCGGCCATGCTGGAAAAGAAAGTCAAAGTATTTGTGGCGCTCGGCGGCAACTTCTCGATGGCCACGCCGGACACGCCGCGCACGTGGGGCGCGCTGCGCTCGTGCGACCTGACCGTGCACATCGCCACCAAGCTCAACCGCAGCCACCTCGTGCATGGCAAGGATGCGCTGATCCTGCCCACCCTGGGCCGCACGGAGATCGACGTGCAGCAGGGCGTGGCGCAAGGCGTGACGGTGGAAGACTCGATGAGCATGGTGCACATCTCGTTCGGCATGAACCAGCCCGCCTCGCCCAATCTGCGTTCGGAAATCGCCATCGTGGCCGGCATGGCGCAAGCGACCGTGGGCAGCGAAAAGATCGACTGGCTGCGCTATGCCGGCAACTATGCGCTGCTGCGCGACTCCATCGAGCAAGTATTCGATGACTTTTTCGACTACAACTTGCGCATAGCCAAGCCGGGCGGTTTCCACCTGAAAATCGCCTCGCGCGAACGGGTATGGAAGACGGACAGCGGCAAGGCGCAATTCATCGTCAACGCCGTGGAACTGGACACGCCGATCCACCGTGCGCGCCAGCAATATGGCGAGCGCCTGATGGTGCTGATGACCACGCGTTCGCACGACCAGTACAACACGACGATCTACGCCATGGACGATCGCTACCGCGGCGTGTTCGGCCAGCGCCGCGTGGTCTTCATCAACAAGGACGACCTGGCCATGCTGGGCTTTGCGGCCGGCGACTGGGTCGACCTGATCGGCGTGTGGCATGACGGCATCGAACGCCGCGCCGACCGCTTCCTGCTGGTCGAGTACGACATCCCGCGCGGCTGCATCGGCGCCTACTACCCGGAAACCAATCCGCTGGTGCCGCTCGACAGCGTGGGCGAAGGTTCGCGCACGCCGACCTTCAAATCCATCCCCGTGCTGCTGTCGCCTTCGGCCGCCCTCAGCTGATCAGGAGAACGCCATGTTCGGTTTCGATACCCTGGACCTGTCGCGCGCGCAATTTGCGATGACGGCCATCTTCCACATCCTGTGGCCCATATTGACGATCAGCCTGTCGCTGTTCCTGTTCGTTGTCGAGGCGCTGTGGCTGCGCACCAGCGACCCCGTCTACTATCGCCACGCGCGCTTCTGGAGCAAGCTGCTGGTGCTGAACTTTGCCGTCGGCGTCGTCAGCGGCATTCCCCTGGAATTCCAGTTCGGCACCAACTGGGCGCCGTTCTCGCACCACTCGGGCCAGTTCATCGGCAACATCCTCGGCTTCGAGGGCGCCATGGCCTTTATGCTGGAAGCGGGCTTCATCGGCGTCATGATGTTCGGCTGGGGCCGCGTACCGAAAGGCGTGCACCTGTTTGCCACCGGCATGGTGGCGCTCGGCTCCAGCATTTCCTCGTTCTGGATCATGGTCGCCAATTCCTGGATGCAGACGCCGGCCGGCGTGCGCGTGGTCGACGGCAAGATCATCGTCACCGATTACGTGGCCGCCATCTTCAATCCCGACATGGCCTGGGCCGTGGGCCACATGTGGGTGGCCGCCGTGGAAACGGGCTTGTTCGTCATCGCCGGTATTTCCGCCTGGTATATGTTCAAGCGCCGCGAACCGGCCTTCTTCGCCCGCTCGTTCAAGCTGGCGCTGATGCTGCTGCTCATCATCGCGCCGTTGCAGGTCTGGCTCGGCGATTCGAGCGGCGTCGATGTTTTCAAGACCCAGCCCGCCAAGGGTGCGGCCATCGAAGGCCACTGGCACACGAACCGCGATGGTGAAGGCGCGGCCTGGTCCTTGCTGGCCTGGCCCAACCAGCTTGAACAAAAGAATGACTGGTCGATCGAAGTGCCCGGCATGCTCAGCGTGATCGCCACGCATAGCGCCACGGGCAAGATCACGGGCCTGGCCGACATCGCCCGCGAAGACCAGCCGCCCATGCTGCCGCTGCTGTACTACGCGTTTCGCGCCATGGCCGGCATCGGCATGTGGTTCGTGCTGCTGTCGTTCTGGACCTTCGTGGTCTGGCGCAAGGCGGGCGGACGGGTGGAAGAGTTCGTACGCAACCGAAAGCTGCTGCTGGCCTGGGTGCTGACAATACCGCTGCCCTACATCGCCGTCGAGTGCGGCTGGATCGTGCGCGAAGTGGGACGCCAGCCGTGGGTCGTGTACGGCCTGCTGCGCACGCGCGACGCCGTCTCCGACGTGGCGGCCCATGCCGTGGCCGGCAGCATGCTGATGTTCTTCGTGTTTTACATCGTGCTGTTCGTCACTTTCTTTGTGTTTGCCAAGAAATGGCTGCAACAAGGCCCGGACGTGGCACTGCCGCTGCCGGACGCTGCCCATGCCGTGGGCTACTGAAATGCGCCGCTACCAATCAAGGAGTTTGTAATGGATATCAATTCGCATGCCATGCTGGGCAATGCCTGGTTCGGCCTGATCGGCCTGATGCTGATCTTTTACGTGGTCACGGACGGTTTCGACCTGGGCGTGGGTATCCTCAGCCTGTTCACCCGCCGCGAGCAGGAACGCAACCTGATCTTCCAGTCTATCGAGCACGTGTGGGACGCCAACGAGACCTGGCTGGTCGTAGTGGGCGGCGCCCTGTTCGGCGCCTTCCCCAGCGCCTACGCCACCTTGCTGGAACAGCTGTACATTCCCATCATGCTGCTGATCGCCAGCCTGATCATGCGCGGTGCCTCGATCGAGTTCCGCCATGCGGCCGGCAACAAGCGCCTGTGGGACGTGATCTTCGGCGTGGGCAGCCTGCTGGCCGCCGTGGCGCAAGGCGTGGTGCTGGGCGAGGTCATCACGGGCTTGCAGCCGGGCTGGCTGAGCGGCATCTTCACGGCCTGCACGGCGCTGGGCGTGGTGGCCGGCTATTGCCTGCTGGGCAGCACTTACCTGATCAAGAAGACGGGCGGCCAGCTGGAAGCGGCGGCGCGCCGCTATGCGACGGCCAGCGTGCTGGCGACTGTCGCGGCCGCCATCGTGCTGTCGGCCGGCACCATGGTCTTCAGTGCCATCGGCCACGACCGCTGGGCGCAGCCGGGCGTATTCGGCGTGCTGCTGGCCCTGGCCGCCATCGCCGCCAGCGCTTTTATTTACATCCTGTGGGCCGTGCACGTGAACGGCGTGCGCGGCCCGTTCCGCGGCGCCATCGTGCTGTTCCTGGCCTCGTTCGCGGGCCTGGCCATCAGCTTTTTCCCCGACCTCGTACCGGGCAAGCTGAGCATCGCGGCGGCCGCCTCGGATGAGCCGACCCTGATCTTCATGCTCATCGGCATGGGTGCCATGCTGCCGATCATGATCGGCTACAACCTGTTCCAATACTACGTCTTCGAGGGCAAAGTCGTGCCCCGGAAACATTAACCGGCATCACGGCATGCGTCTTCCATCATGATTATCCGCCCCACCACCAACTGGTTTCGCATGCTGTTCGTATGGGATGGCTCGGTGCTGCAAGCCATCATCCCGCAATTGCTGCTGATGCTGGTCGTCAGTTCGCTGGCCTTGCTGACGGATGGCCGTATCTTCGGCGTCAAGATTCCGCTCGATACGGCGCCATTTCCCATGGTCGGCATCAGCCTGGCGATCTTTCTCGGCTTTCGCAACAACGCCAGCTATGCGCGCTTTGTCGAGGCGCGGCATATCTGGGGGCAATTGCTGATCGCCGCACGGGCCCTGGCTTCGCAGGCGATCACGTATCTGCCGCAGGAAACGAGCGGCCTGGACCGCGAGTTGCTGCTGCGCCGCCTGACCGCCTTCGTCTACGCGCTCAAGCACCAGCTGCGCCAGACAGATCCGCAGCAAGACCTGGCGCGCTACCTGCCGGCCGAGGAAGTGCAGCGCTTGCAAGGTATCCACTTCAAACCCGTCGCCGTGCTGCATGCGGTACGGGCCATGCTGTACGACGCCGTGCGGCGCCAGCCGGGCCAGACGCAGCTGCTGTGGATGCTCGACACGCAGCTCAACGACCTGGCCGCCACCGTGGCCGGCTGCGAGCGCATCAAGAACACGCCGATTCCATATCCGTATGGCGTGCTGGTGCACCGCACCGTCTACATGTACTGTTTTTTACTGCCGCTGGGCCTGGTGGACGCCATCGGCGTGGCCACGCCCCTCATTTCCGTCTTTGTTGCCTACACCCTGTTTGCGCTGGAAGCCATCGCGCAACAGATCGCCGAACCGTTCGGCCTGGCGCCCAACTGCCTGGCCCTGAACGCCATGACGCGGGAAACAGAACGCTCGCTGCTGGAATTGAACGGCGACCCGCTGCCGCCATCGATCCAGCCCTGCCCGCGCTATCAAATCAATTAACGGGAGAACAGCATGGACTTTGATACCACTACCACCGAACGCGACGGTTTCCTGGAAGTTCCCATGGTGCGCCACCAGGCCGGTGTGGCCACGGCGGGCCACGACATGGTGGCCGAGGAGTATCCCGTAGCCCTCGTCTACAACGGCATCGCCCACGCGGTGATGATGGCTACGCCGCGCGACCTCGAGGAATTCGCCGTCGGCTTTACCTTGACGGAGGGCATCGTCGGCAGCGTACGCGACATCTACGACCTCGACGTGTGCTGCGGCGAGGACAGCGCGGAAGTGCGGCTGACCATTGCCCAGCCGGATTTGATGCGGCTCAAGGGCCGCCGCCGCGCGATGTCCGGGCGCACCGGTTGCGGCGTGTGCGGCATCGAAAGCCTGGCCCTGCTGGACCTGGTGCCGGAAAAGATCACGCGTCCCCTACCGCCGCTGGTCGCCAGCAGCGCCATCCTCGGCCGCGCCGCGCGCGAACTGCTGCCCTACCAGGAGCTGATGCACAAGACGGGCGGCGTGCATGCCGCCGCCTGGTGCACGGCCGAGGGCGCCATCGTGAAAGTGTTCGAGGATGTGGGCCGGCATAACGGCCTGGATAAACTGATCGGCTACCTGGCCCTGCACCGCATCGCCATGCACGACGGCTTCGTCTTCCTGTCGAGCCGCGCCAGCTATGAACTGGTGCGCAAGTCGGCGCGCATGCATATCGGGCTCGTCGCCACCATCTCGGCGCCCACCTCGCTGGCCATCCGCATCGCGCGCCAGGCCGGCATGCAACTGGCCAGCTTTTGCCGCCGCGACGGTTTTGTCGATTACACGGCAGACGAGGTGCCACCGGTGGGCTGAACATTGGCAAGCCCGCACGGCTGCCGCATAATGCGGGCATGTTCAAACTGACTTTTCTCGGCACCTCTTCCGGCGTGCCCACGCGCTACCGCAACGTCACGTCGCTGGCCCTGCAAACCACGCACAACCGCGACTGGTGGATGATCGATTGCGGCGAAGCGACGCAGCACCGGCTGCAGCGCATCCCCCTGTCCGTGCACGACCTGGTCGGCATCTGCATCACCCACGTGCATGGCGACCACAGCTACGGTCTGCCGGGCCTGCTGGCCAGCGCCTCGATGACGGGACGCAAGAGGCCCCTGCTGCTGATCGCCCCGGCCGCCATCAAGGCCTGGATCGATGCCACCTTGCTGCACACGGAACTGTTTTTGACGTACCCGCTGATCCATATCGACGTGGACAGCGCGCCAGTCGTGCATGAAGCAGCGGGCCTGACCATCGAGCGCCACGCGCTGTCGCACCGGGCGCCAAGCGTTGGCTACCGTTTTGCGCTGGAAACGAGCCGATGGAAGCTGGACAAGCCGGCCCTGCTGGCGGCCGGCGTACCGCCCGGTCCCGCCTGGGGACTCTTGCAGGCGGGCCAGGATGCGACACTCGACGATGGTACGGTACTAGCGGCCGGCGCTTTCCGCCAGACGGAAACGCAGCGCGCCACGGTGGTGATCGGCGGCGACAACGACACGCCGTCGTTGCTGACGGACGCCTGCGCCGGCGCGCAACTGCTCGTGCATGAAGCCACCTACACGGAAGCGATGCTGCAGAAAGTGGGTCCCGGCCCCACGCACAGTTCCGTGCAGCGCGTGGCGCAGTTCGCCGAAGCGGTGCGCTTGCCAAACCTGATCCTCACCCACTTCAGCGCCCGCTATCACCATGCGGAAGGCATGGCCGAGCTGGAAGCGGAGGCCCGGCTGCATTACTCGGGCGAACTATTCCTCGCACGCGATTTCGACAGCTATGAGCTCGATGCGGCCGGCGAGCTGATCAAACTGCCGTTAAAACCAAATTAACAACGCCTGACAAAACCGTAGCGAGCGGAAGGAAGTTGTGGTCGAGAAGCGCAACTGTACGAAGGTACAGTGAGCATCGCAGACCGCAAATTACGACGCGCAGTAGGTTTTGTCAGGTGTTATTTTAGTGGGGATTGACGCCATATTGGGCCGCATATTCGGCCGCCAGTGCGCGCGCCGCTTGCTGCTGTGAGGGCGTAAGGATTTCCAGCAACTGGTCGCGGTTCTTGATCGATTGCGTACTGCCCGCCTCGGCCGGCATGGCGATCCACGCGTACGCTTGCACATAATCAAGTTCCACGCCCTGCCCTTGCGCGTACAGCAAGCCGTATTCATTCTGCGCCGACAGGGAACCGGCTTCGGCCGCCTGCTTGTACCAGAACGCCGCCTCGGCATAGTCTTGCGGTACGCCATCGCCCTTGCGGTACGCCTGCGCCAGGTTGAATTGCGACTGGCCATCGCCCGCCTCGGCCGCCTGGCGTCCGTAAGCCAGCGATTGCGCCATGTCTTGCGCGACGCCATCACCGCTCGCATACATCAGGGCGAGGTTGGCCAGCGACGGCGGAAAACCCGCTTGCGCGGCGGCCGTGAACAATTCCACCGCTTTCGGCAAGTCTTGCGTCACGCCATGCCCCTGGTAATACAAGCTGGCCAGTAAATGCTGGCCGGCCGGGTCGCCAGTGCGCGCGGCCGCGTCGAATTGCCTGAACGCCTCGGCGTGGTTATCGTCGTTATAAGCGAGGATGCCCGCTTCATTCAAAGATTCGGGAGAGGATGTCATCAGAATTCCTTATTCGGGGATTTTTTGGCATTGTACAAGCACTGTTCCGTGCAGAATGCACGATAGGAAATGGTGTGGCGCATTGCCCAAATCATGCGTTATGATCGCTCTCCGCCTGATGCAATCAGGGTATTGCGCCCAATTGCCTGCCCAAGAATATCGCCATGAAACTGATTGCTCTGCTTTTATCCCTGATTTCCACCTCGGCTTATTGCGGCACCTTGCACCTGGACAAAGCCGCGACAGGCAAAGTACGGCAAGCCACGGATATCCGCTATGCGAACCACGATGAAAAACAGACCTACCGGCTGAAAATCGGCAAGCAGTGGATCCATGGCAGTTGCAGCAGCAGCGGCACGGGCAATTTGCACGCGCTGCTGCTGGACATGAATTTCGACGGCCAGGCCGACCTGTGGGTCACCGGCTACACGGATAGCCAGGGGCGCATCCGCTGTTCCGATGTGTGGCTGTGGGATTCGCCGGCGAAGCAATACCGTTTCAACAAACCACTATCAGCCATTCCGAATCTGGATATCAGCATGGCCGATCGAGCAATCAAAGGCGGCATCCCCAATTGCGGCTGCGCGGCACAATGTTTTTATGAAGACAGCTATAAGTGGCGGGCTGACAAATTAATCGCCACCGCCCGGCGCGAACAGGATTGCGAACGCTACCGTGAATATCGCTTGAATGAAAAAAACGACTTGATCATCGTCAAGGATGAAATCATCGATAGCGGTAATCCTGGCCAGCAAGCCATCGAGAATAACCATGTATATGACTGGCAGCGCCATGCGCACATCATGCGCAAATCCTGGGAGTGATATTTGCCCCCCAATCCGACACCATCGAACAACACATATGACGACACATCCAGCATCGATTACTTTTCATGCCGCCAAGGCGGAAGACACTCCCGCGTTCATCGAATTGCGCGGCAAGACGCGGCAAAACGCCATCCCAAAAGAACGTCTGGCGGAAGTCGGTATCACGGCCGATTCCTGGGCGGAAATGATGCGCTCGGGCAGCCTGCCTGGCCAGGTCTGCCATCACGATGGCCAACTGGCCGGCTACTGCTTTGGCGAACGCGACACGGGCGAAATCATCGTCCTGGCCCTGCTGCCGGAATTCGAAGGCTTAGGCATCGGCAAGACCTTGCTGGAACTGGTGATGATGGAGCTGCGGGCGCAAGGCCATCAGCGGCTGTTCCTCGGCTGCTCCAGCGACCCCGCCTCGCGCTCCTACGGCTTTTACCGCTACCTGGGCTGGACGGCGACGGGCGAGACGGACAAGTATGGCGACGATGTGCTGGAGTTTCGCTTTACGGCCTAGGCGATCAAGCTGTTGGCATCCCACACGCGCATCAACTGCGTGATGGCAACGTCAAACACGGCGTAGCCAACGCCATCGCGGGCCTGAATCGACACGCCCGATAAAAAGCTGTCGAAGACGGATGCCAGCGCCGTTGCATCCGTATCTGCGGGCAATTCGCCGCTGGCCATGCCCCGCTCCACGCAGCGCACAAAGCCGGCGCGCGTGCGGGCGCGCGAAGCCGTCAGCGGTGCAGCCACGGCCGCATGCTCGGCCGTCGGCGCGCTCATGCAGCCAAGCGCCACCATGCAGCCGGGCGGATGTCCCGCATCGGACTGCATGCGGGACGACTGGCGCAAGGCCTGCTCGATGGCCGCGCGCGGCGCCAGGCCATCGTCCCACAGGCATTCCGTCACGCGTGCAAACGTGTCCAGATAACATTGCGCCGCCTCACGGAACAGCGCTTCTTTTGAACCGAACGCCGCATAAAAGCTGGGCGCGGAAATGCCGCCGCCCAGGCTCACCTTGAGCTGACTCAAGGACGTCGATTCATACCCCTGCTGCCAGAATAAAAACATGGCCTGTTCGACCGCTGCCTGCCGGTCGAACGTGCGCGGCCGTCCCATTTGCGCCATCGATCGCTCCCTTTCATCCACTTACATACTACTCGATACAGAAGTCGTTGACAACGTTGCACGCCATCGCCTATATTTATACCGATCGATACATATGTACCGCTATAACGGTCGGGGGATTCCTGCGCCCGATTACTTGACAAGGATGTTTGCCGTGAATCACGCTACGCTCACCACCGGAACCAGCCCTGCGCTGGCCGACCGCCTCCCCGTTGCCGGCCTGCTGGCCCTGGCCATGACGGGTTTTATCTGCATCGTCACGGAAACCTTGCCCGCCGGCTTGCTGCCGCAAATCAGCGCGGGCCTCGGCATCAGTGCCGCGCTGGCCGGGCAAATGGTCACGGCCTACGCGCTCGGCTCGTTGCTGGCGGCCATTCCGCTCACCATCGCCACGCGCGGCTGGCGCCGCCGCAACGTGCTGTTGCTGACCATCATCGGCTTTCTCGTGTTCAATACCGTCACGGCCCTGTCGTCCCATTACTGGCTGACTCTGGCGGCCCGCTTCTTTGCCGGCATGGCGGCCGGGCTGGCGTGGAGCTTGCTCGCCGGCTACGCGCGCCGCATGGTGGCGCCGCATCAGCAAGGCCGCGCCTTGGCGCTGGCCATGGTGGGCGCGCCCGTCGCCCTATCCCTGGGCGTACCGCTGGGCACCTTGCTCGGCTCGCTCGTCGGCTGGCGCGCCGCGTTCTGGATCATTTCCGCGCTGACATTGATCCTGATCGCCTGGGTGCTGGCAAAGGTGCCTGACTACCCGGGCCAGTCCATCCATGAACGTCTGCCCCTGCGCCGCGTCTTCACGACGCCGGGCGTGCGCCCCGTGCTGGCCGTCGTCATCGCCTGGATGCTGGCCCACAACATTCTCTACACCTACATCGCCCCGTTCGTGGCTCCGGCAGGATTGACAGAGCGAATCGACCTGGTGCTGCTCGTCTTCGGCACCGCCGCCATGGCCGGCATCTGGATCACGGGCAAACTGGTCGAGCGCCACCTGCGCGCCACCGTACTGGCCAGCCTGGCCGTGTTCGCCGCGACGGCCCTCGTGCTGGGTATCGCAGCGCACATTCCCTTTGCGATCTACCTGGGCATGGCCATCTGGGGCCTGAGCTTTGGCGGCGCGGCAACACTTTTACAAACAGCGCTGGCCGACACGGCCGGCAGCGGCGCCGACGTGGCCTTGTCGATGAATGTGGTGGCGTGGAATGGCGCGATTGCGGCCGCGGGCGTGGTGGGTGGCGCCCTGCTGGAAACCTGGGGCGTGGGCGCTTTCCCGTGGGCGATGGTGAGCTTGCTGGTGCTGGCATTCCTTGTCGCCTGGTCGACCCGCGAACACGGTTTCCGGCCGGGACGGCGCAGCGGCGGCGCGCCCGTGACCGGGCATTGAAAGACCCTATTTAAATAGTTGCCGGTACGTTCAGAATGCGGGGCACGTGGCCTGTATGCGCAAGGAAATCGACGAAGGCGGCATGCGACAGCGCCACCGTGGCCGTGTTGCGCAGCGGATGAGCTTGCACTGAATCAGCGTCCCACACAGCCTGGTCCAGCAGCAGTTCCACCGCCTGCGCGCTGTCGTGGATCAGCGCAAACAGACTGACGGCCCCAGGCGTGATGCCCAGGTGCTGCAGCAGGCGTTCGGGCGAAGCCATGCTCAGCTTGCTCGACGGCAGCAAACGTCCCAGCGCCGCCAGGTCGATGCGCTTGTCGAAAGGCACGATGACGAGAAAATGCCGGCGCCCTTTCTCGTCGCGCACGAACAGGTTTTTCACCATCAAGCCGGACATGGCCGGCACATGGATGAGCGCTTGGGCGATCGTGTACACGGCTGGATGCTCGACGAATGGGCAATCGCCGGCATGGCTTTCCAGCCAGCGGGACAGGGTTGCTTGCATGGGTATTTCCTCGGCGCGGATGCGATGAGGAATTGTAGCGGGTCAATGCGTGGTGGGGGTTGCCATCACGGCTTATGCTCTTGCTCTTTGTCGGCCTTGTCGGCAGCCGCCAGCCCCCAGTCATTCCAGCCTTCCCCAAACAGTTCGATTGGGTGCTGCGTGCGCTCGGAACCATTGCCACAACGCATGGCGTCCGGCGGGCAATACTTGTCGCAGCCCCAGCAGATGCGTTCGGGGTTCTTGGGGTTCAGGGGAAAGGGCTTGGCCATGGGGGGACGCAGTCGGTTGAAGTCTCCTTGTTGACTCTAGACCTGGCGCGTGAGGCGGTCAAACGAATTCCAGTGAGGAATTTGTCCGAGGTCAATTCTATGCAGATGGCTGGTGTGGCTGAAAAACACAATACCCTTCCAGCACGATACGCGCCACATTGACACTGCCGTCGGCGGCCGGCTGCTCCTTGAGTTCGTCCAGCGCATACACCATCGTCACCATGGCGCCAGGCACGAACAGCTTGGTGTCCTGCTTGCGGTGCGTGTAGATGCTCTCGTCGAATGTCGAGCCATCCGCCAGGCGCAAGGTAAAACTGTTGACTTGATCGCCACGCCGGCTATCCTGGCCCGCGAAATACGTGCGCTCGATCCTGCCCGTCACCGTTTGCGTCTGGATGCGCCCGGCTTTGATGCTTTCCCACCATTCGTCCGAAGCGAACAGGCCTTGGCTGCCTTTCAGGCCCATGCGGGGCCTGGAACTGTCGAGAGTGAGAGATCGGGTCTTGGCGATACGGGCCGGGTCTTGTGCCAGGGCTTCGGCGAGGGTGTAGACAGGTTTCATCAGGGCGCAGGAATGGCTTGAAGCGCTCACTCAATGTTTGCGCCGAATGACGAAAGCATTGCCGGCAGGCTCAAAACCAAGTGTCGGATAATAGGACATGGCATCGGGGGCGGATAGCAATATCAAGGACACTTCCTCGCCGATGATGGCCTGGGTGCGTTTGACAAGTTCTTTGCCGATACCGAGGCCCTGGTACTGCTTGTCTACGGCCAGGTCCGAGAGATAGCAGCAATACGCATGGTCGGTCAGCGAACGGGCCAGCCCCACAAGCTCGCCATCCACCCATGCCGACAGCACCAGGCAAGGCGCGGCAAACATGCGCGCGATTCGCGGAAGGTTGCTGGTGGGCCGCTTGATGCCGAATTGATCGAACACACGAACAACGTCCAGCGGATCAAGGGGAAAGTTATGACGATATTCGATAGTGGTGTTTTTCATTGGTTCACGGGTGTAAGAAGATTGCGCATGGGAGACCTTTGCCATGGGGATAGTATCACCAGCGATGATTGAGGCATATGGACGCTACGACATCAGTGAACAGCCTGGGGGCCTCTTGGCCTTGCGCTGATGCTTGGCCGCCTGTACTGCGGGCGGAGGCGGCACCGCATCGCCGGGATGTCCATTCATTTATTAGGGCGCCTCCAATCTGTTAAAATAGTTGAAAATTTTAATGATCAAATCATGAATAACCTGAACTTTTCAAATACAAAGAATGTGCTGAGCAAATGAAAGCCATTATATTCTGCACCAGCTTTATAAAAGATGCCCCATCATGGGGAAGTCGGTATCAGCGGTGGCTCGATTATTACAAAGATGTTCCTATCAATGCGGTAAAGAAGATAATGATTGATGATGGATCGCCATTTCTTCCACCTGCCGAAATCATCAATACCGTTTCCCATAGCGCTCCGCTGGCGTCGAATGGCGATAAAAATCTCATCATTCGCTTCGATAACAATCTGGGACGACAAAGCGGGGCCGACTACCCTGGCTGGTGGCGCAGCTTTCTCCACTCGGTCAAGGTGGCAAATGAATTAGGCGTGGATAAGATCATCCATATCGAGTCGGATGCCTATATCATGACGCCGCGCCTGGTGAATTTCATCAATGAAATCGAATCAGGCTGGAACGTCCTGTGGTCCCCGCGCTATCGCTTTCCGGAAACTGCCATTCAAGTTATCTGCAGAGATCAATTTGAAATTTTTGAGAAATTCAAGGAAAACCATCCCGATTATTCATTCCCGGATATTGCGGAAAGGTTGCTTCCTTTCACCACTGTGCACAAGCAGTTCAAAGGCGACCGCTACAGCGATTTCACGAAAAACAGATGGATATTCCGCTCGAAAAAATTCAACAAAATCCCCATTTTTAAACATGTGTTTTTCTGGGAAACCATACCGCCGGATGCGGACTTTGTTACGCAGGGTATTAGCCGTCAGGAGTTTGTTTATCGACGCGGTGAAGTGGCTTGATTTTGTGAGGGTGGCGAAGTTGCCGATTTGGATAGTAAATATGTTGCTACCGTTACGATTGAATAAACGCGTGTGCACCGCCCTTGTCGGCGTTCTTGCCGCCGGTACCGCATCGGCATTCGCTGCTACGCTTGACGAGGATCGGACACGCGGTGACATACATGGCTTGTTTGAAATCAGGGATGCAGCAGTAAAATTCATGGCTGCCGAGAATTCCAAAAATGGAACAAGCTGGCAGGTATTGGAGCCGAACCGGAAGATTCTGGTGGCAAAATGTGCGGTAGCTTTGCGGGTGAGATGGGTTCCGAAGAGCCATGGCCTGTCTGGACCGAATGTTGCTGTGAATTGCGACAAGACCGTAAAGCCCACGATACAACATAAATGGGAAGTGTTTGTGCCGGTCGATAAGGGGCCGGTCGCGCGTAAATGATCAGGTGAGGATTGAAGAAACGAACTGATGCGTTGGGTGCTGTGAAAGCTGGCTCAATCGAAATCTGATTAGATAATCGAACGCGCGCCCACAGCGCGCGGAGCTGCCGCGCGGCGGCAACGGCTTGGCCACGTTCAGCATTACCAGAGCGAAGCTCCGCCAAGGACGAGGCTACAGTACTTGGGCGGCACTACTCCGCCGTAGTCGGATCAATGACCGAAATAACCTCCGACACACGGTTCGCAGGGAAGCCGCCTAGCTGGGCATGTTCGCGAACCAGCTCTTCATTTGCAGCGATGTAAACACAGTAGATTTTATCGCCGGTCACATAACTTTGGAGCCATTGAATTTGTGGTCCCATCTTGTTTAGTACACCGCATGACTTCTGCGAAATGGCTTGAAGCTCTTGCTCTGATAACTTTCCAGCCCCGGGAATATCACGCTCAATAACATACTTTGGCATAGCGCTCTCCTTATGAGGTTTCCTGGCGAGTACAGCACTCGCCGGTGCCATGCGTCACACATGCCGTGACGTCTATTCGTTATACACCACGCTGGCTGGTTAGTATTATTTGAATTACCACAAAATGCCGATACACGTCCATGCGGCGCGCGGGGCTAGCCACTAGCGCATCGGGGAATGGCTGCCGCATCACTCGATATCGGCCGCCTATTCTTTGCCATCATGGGAGGGTCATGTCCAAACCGACCATCCTGACAACGACGAAGGTGACGAGTCCCAGGCCCATGAGCAATAGCACGAAGCCTGCGACCACCTTCCCACTCGCGCGCAGCACAGCGCGATTCTGCTTCGCCTTGTCCTTATCCTTCTTCCCTTGATCGTAATGCCACTTGATGGCGAAGAACATGCCCGTGCCGAGCACGAGAGCCTTGAAGGTAACGAAAACTATAGGGGTCCAATCCAGCATTTTAAATATTTCCAGTCTATTACTTGACACTATCTATCGTGAGGAGCACTGCCTCAAAACGCTGCTTCAGCAGCTTCTGCTCCAACCATCCCCCAGGCATCCTGTTTGATTCTTTCATTATAGCCAGCTATGAAATAACCATGGCATCAAGCGCAGCGATGTGCCGAATGCAGATGAGAGAGGAGAAACGTCAGCGACTGCCATGCAAGATTGGTGTTGCTGCACGTTATGATGCATACTACCTCAAAACAATCTCCATACATTGAGACAAAATGTCCCAGTTGAAAACCATACAAGATGAACATTTGACTATCTGGTTGCCGCGATTGCTGACGCACGGAGGGCCACGTTTTTTGCAGATTGCCGACGCCTTGCAGGCGGCGGTGGCAGATGGATCGCTGACACCGGGTGACCGTCTGCCTCCACAGCGCCACCTGGCAGCACAGCTGGACGTCGATCTGACGACGATCACGCGCGCCTACGACGAAGCCAGGCGCCGCAACTTGCTGGAGGGCCGCGGCGCTCGCGGCACGTATGTCGCGGCGCCAAAAGTCGAATTGACCGCTATCCTCGACCTCTCCATGAATACCCCACCACCGCCCGATGGCGTGGACTTCGACGACATGCTGAAACAAGGTTTGTCGCAAGTATTGATGCGAGCAGACAATGAGTTACTGATGACTTACCACTTGGGCGGAGGAAGTGACTCCGACCGTCAGGCTGGCGCCAAATGGCTGGCACCGATGTTTGGACATCTGGATTCTCGACAGGTTGTCGTGTGTCCCGGTGCGCAAGCGGCGATCGCCGCACTGATCCTTGCGCTGACGGAACCTGGCGATGTCATCCTGGCAGAACCGACGAGTTATCCCGGCTTGCGTGCCGCAGCGACCCAATTCGGCCGGCACGTCATTGCCGTGGAAGCGGACAAGCACGGGATGCTGCCCGAGATGCTTGAGCAAGCATGCAGCCAGCACAAGCCCCGGCTGGTCTACCTCAATCCGACATTACAGAATCCGACCGCCATTACCATGCCGGAACGCCGGCGCAAGGAGATCGCCGGCATCGCGCAGCGCTGCAATGTACGCATCGTCGAGGACGATCCCTACTGGCTGCTTGCCGATGCCCCGCCACCGCCTGTCGCCACGTTTGCACCGGAACAGGTAGTCTACATCTCCACCCTGTCAAAATGCCTGACGCCCGGCTTGCGTGTCGCCTTCGTGCTGATACGCGACCCGGAGGAACGCGAACGCTTCCTGGTCGCCCTCAGATCATTTGCGCTGATGGTCGCCCCTCTGACAGCCGCACTGGCCACACAGTGGATACTCGACGGTTCGGCTGACGGATTGCTGGCAGGCGTACGCAAGGAGGCGCGCCTGCGCCACCGGATGGCGCGCGATATTCTGGCGGGGCGCTACAGCGGCGCTGGAGATGGCCTGCATGTATGGCTCGAGTTGCCGGCATATTGGAACTCCTCACAGCTTGCGCATGCAGCCGCCAGCTACGGCATCGCAGTCACGCCTGCGGAGGCATTCGCCACTGGCAGCGTATCCGTGAATGCCATTCGTATCTCTTTGGGCAGCATCAAGGACCGTGGACGCTTGCAGGCGGGTCTGCAACGGCTGTCTCATCTGCTTGCGCGGCGACCCGAATCGTTTAGTGCTGCTGTGGTTTAAGTGTTTGCTGGCCGGTGTCAGTTCTTGGTCAGTTTGAGCTAGTCCGGCTTTCAGACATGGACCAATGCATTGGGCGCTGTGGAAGCTGGCGCAGCCGAAAAGCTGATTAGAACCACGAAACGCACGCCTGCGGCGCGCGGGCTGCCGCACAGCGGCAGCAGATGGAGGATTCGGGGCGGGCTGGGCCGGTAGGCCCAGCCCGCCCCGAATCTCACACGCAGGGCGCGCAGGCGCCCTGCTCGCTTCCTCCAGGCAATAAAAAACCGCCCGAAGGCGGTTTCTTTATTCCTGGCGGAAGCGGTGAGATTCGAACTCACGAACAGTTTAACCCGTCGCTAGTTTTCAAGACTAGTGCCTTCAACCACTCGGCCACGCTTCCAGATGGCAGCATTATACATAAAGGTCCGTGGCTTACCAATGGCTAGCACCGTTTGCCCGACAGGAAAGAGCGGGCACGCTTGCCTTACACGCCCCAGTTTTCCCGCAGCGCCTTCTCGAACTCCACGGCCGGCAATGGGCGCGAGAACAGATAGCCCTGCACTTCGTCGCAGCCTGAGCTCTTCAGGAAGGCCAGTTGCTCGGCCGTTTCCACGCCTTCCGCGATCACTTTATGGTGCAGCTGCTGGGCGATGCTGATGATGGTGCTGGCGATGGCGCAGTCGCTGGCGTCGGTGGGGATGCCGGTGGTGAACGATCGGTCGATCTTCAGGGTGTCGATGGGGAAACGTTTTAAATAGGACAGGCTTGAGTAGCCGGTGCCAAAGTCGTCCAGGGACAGGGCCACGCCCAAGGCCGTGATGCGGTCCATGATGCCGATGACTCTCTCGATGTTGTGCATCAGGGTGCTTTCCGTGATTTCCAGTTCCAGCCAGGCCGCTTCCAGGCCGTAGCGGGCCAGGGTCGCCGCCACTCTGGCGGGCAGCGCTGCCGTGAATTCGCGGGCGGACACGTTGACGGCCAGGCGGATCGGCGGCAGGCCGGCCAGTTTCCACGCTTGCGCCTGGGCGCAGGCCGCTTCCAGTACCCATTCGCCCACTTGCACCACCAGGCCAGTCGATTCGGCCAAAGGAATAAACTCGGCGGGCGGGATCATGCCGTGCTGCGGGTGGTGCCAGCGCACCAGCGCTTCGGCGCCGATGATGCGGCCGCTGCCCAGGGCGTATTTCGGCTGGTAGTGCAACAGCAGTTGCTGTTCCGACAAAGCCTGGCGCAAGCCTGTTTCCAGGCGCATGCGCGCCTGCATGCCCAGGTTCATGTCCTGGCTGTAGAACGCAACGCTTTCCGCTTCGCCGCCGCTGTCCTGCTTGGCGCGGTACATCGCGATGTCGGCCAGGCGCAGCAGGGTTTCCGCATCTTGCGCGTCTTGCGGATACACGCTGATGCCGATGCTGGCGCCCACGCGCAAGTCGTGGCCTTCGATCAGGAACGGCTCCACCAACGAGGCCAGCAGCTTTTGCGCCACCATGCTCGCTTCGAAATGCTGGCCGATGTCGAACAGGCCGACGGCGAACTCGTCGCCGCCCAGGCGCGCCACCAGGTCTTGGTCGCGCAATACCTGGCGGAAACGCAGGGAGACCTGGCGCAGCAGTTCGTCGCCGATGCGCCGGCCCAGGGTGTCGTTGATCAGCTTAAAACGGTTCAGGTCGATGAACAGCACGCAGCCGAGCATCTTGCTGCGCTGCGCCACGGAGAGGGCCTGGTCGACCAGCTTGGCCAGCAAGGTGCGGTTGGGCAGGCTGGTCAGCGGATCGTAATACGCCAGGTGGTGCAGCCGCTCTTCGGCCAGCTTGCGTTCCGTGATGTCCGTCAGGTAGGCGATGAGTCCGATCGGCTTGTCGTCCAGATCTTGCAGCGGAGACAGGGACAGGCTGGCCCAGAAGACCTCGCCCGACTTCTTTCGGCGGCGCACCTCCATCAGGCGCCCCCCCTGCTCCAGGAAGGCATCGTGGAAACCCGTGTCTTCGTCATCGTACAGGAACAAAATGTTGCGCCCCACGGCTTCCACCGAGGTGTAGCCGAACAGGCGCTCGGCGCCCTTGTTCCAGCTGGTGATGTAGCCCGTCAAGTCCATCGTCAGCACGGATTCGTGCAACTGGTCGAGGATTTGCGTCTGCTGCGCCAGCAAGGCTTCGACTTGCGCGTAGGCATGGGTCGAGCGTTGCGCCAGCGAATGCACTTGCAGGACGCCGGCCGTCAACGATGCCAGGCTGGCCAGGTGGCGGCGGTCGGCGTCGTTATACAGCGGACGGCCGGCCACGCTGTAATGGCCGAAACAGTGGCCGTCGAAACTGACTTCCTGCAGCAAGGCGGGCGTATCGCGGGGAAACGGCACGGCCGGCACAGCGGCGTCCGTGCCGGCCGCAGGCAGGAACTGGCCATGCGGGCTGGCCATCACCGTACTGGCGATACGGCCCAGCTCAGCGACCAGCGCAGGGCCGCGCAAACGCACGACGGCGTCGCACAGGGCGGCGCTGTCACCGAGGAAATCCGACACCGGAAACAGGGCCATGCTAGAGGTTCCGGCTGACCTGGATGGCCCATTGGTAGGCCTGCAGCAGGCTGCGCCAATAGGTTTCTCCATCGATGCCAGCGCGGCGCAAGCCCTCGGGCGGCGGCGTGGCGCTTTCGACCAGCGCCAGCAAGGTGCCCAGCTCGCCATTGCGTTCCAGCAAGGCGGCGCTGACTTCGGGCGCCAGGTTCAGGGTGGCGATGATCTCTGCCATCGGCATGCCCAGCAGGACGTCAAGCAGCGAAAATACGCCTGCCATGAAGGCTAGGTCTTGCGCGTCGCGGTCGCCGCCGCGCAACTGGCACAGCGCTTCCATCTGCGCCGCGCGCACGGCCGCCAGCGGCAGCAGCGCGTGGATCTTGCCATCGTCCTGTTGCCGCGCATACAGCAGCAGTTGCAGCCAGCGCTGCAGCTGGCGCCGGCCCAGCAGGGTGATGGCCTGGCTGAAGCTGGTAATCGGCGCCGTGAAACCGAAGGCGGCTGAATTGACCAGTTTCAATAAATGATAGCTGAGGGCCGGGTCTTGCTTGAGCGGCACTTCCAGCTCGTGCGCGTCGGCATCGCGGGCCAGCAGGCCCAGCAGCGACATCAGCCGGCGCCGCGATGTCGCGTCTTCCGGCTCGCCTTGCTGGCGCGCATGCTGCAAGGCGTAATCGCCGGCAAACCAGCTGACGCCAAGTTCTTGCAATGCGGCAATCTGCCCCGCGTCGGCGATGTTGTAGGCCAGGTGCGGCCCCGGCAAGGGCAGCAGCTGATGCAGGGCCGGTTGTGCGCCTGCCGCGTCAAAGCTCAGCGCGCGCGCGTCGACTTGCGCCGCCACCACGGGATTGGCGTCGGCGCCATCGAGAAGGATGCGGTAGCCGGCATCGCGCCATTGCCGGCATTTTTTCTGGAGTTGCTTGTCGCCGGCAAGCTGGGCCGGCAAACGGAAGATGGTGCGTTGCGGCGCCAGTTGCGCCAGCACGGCCTCGTCCACGCCATGCGGGTCGGTCAGGGGAATGATGCAATCGAGCGGCGCCAGGAAGGCATACGCATCGGCAGCGGCCAGCGCCGCCAGCAGCGGCGCCGTCGAGGCCTGCGGTACATGCAAGGTGACAGCGACCCACTCGTTATGAGCATTGGCCACTGCTTGTAATCCCACCAACGGAAACAGGTTTGATTCAGACGCTGACATCGGTATCTCAGTGTGGGTAGGGCGCCATAGTAAATAAACTGACCAGCATTGGCAACCCTGGCCCGACAGAGATGCCCTCGACAGCGAGAATCATTCTATCTGAATCTCACCCACGAAACAGTTTAATTTTGGCAATAGATGTTCAAAAAGAACATTCCCCCGCGAGACCCGCCTGCCATGCGGGTCAGCCAAAAACCCGGTACCGCGCACGCATGCTCAGGCGCTGCCGCCATGCGCGTGCTCGACCGCATATTTGATCAATTCAGCCTGCCCTTCGATGCCGAGCTTGCGCTTGATGTTCAGCCGGTGCGTCTCCACCGTGCGCACGCTCAGGTCGAGCGCGCGGGCGATCTGCTTGTTCGACTGGCCCGCCGCGATGTGCTGCAGCACCTGCTGCTCGCGCGTGGTGAGGAAGGAATCGTGGACTTGCGGCCGGGACAGTTGCCGCGCCAGCGCTGCGCTGTAATAAATGCCGCCGGACATCACCGTCTCGATGGCAAACACAATATCTTTACCAGGAGCATCTTTGAGCACATAACCGCGCGCCCCGGCGGCGATGGCTTGCGACACGTATTCGAGCTTGTCGTGCATGGACAGGATCAGCACGGCAATTTGCGGAAACGCCTGCTTGAACAGGGCCGTCGCTTCAATGCCATTCGTGCCGCGCATATTGATATCCATCAGCACGAGGTCCACCTGGTGCGTGCGCGCCTGACTCAACGCTTCGTCGGCGCCGCCCGCTTCGGCCACGACGTCGAAATGCGCGACCGCTTCCAGGCGCGCGCGCAAGCCGTCGCGCACGAGGGGGTGGTCGTCCACCAGCAGGATGTTGATCTTCTCGGTCATGGTTCTCTATTTTAATGTGGAGGAAAGCTCGAGCCGCGCCAGCACCACGGTGCCGGCCAGGGACGAGGTGATGTGCAGGCTGCCGCCGATGGCTTCCATGCGTTCCGTCATGTTGCGCAGGCCGATGCCGCGCTGCGGGTGCAAGGCGATGCCGTCGAAATCGAAGCCGCCGCCATTATCCCGGATGCGCAGTTCCACGGCCTTGCCCGTCTCGTGCAGGCTCACTTCCACGCCGCGGGCGTGGGCATGGCGCTCGCAATTGGTCAGCGCTTCCTGGGCGATGCGGAACAGCACGGTATTGACCATATCGGGCAAGCCCTCGCCCGCCGCCGCGGGGCTGGCCGTGAAACTGGCTTGCGCGCTGCTGCTGTCGTTGAATTCATGCACGAGGTGGTCGAGCGCGGCGGCCAGGCCCAGGTCATCCAGAATGGCCGGGCGCAGGTTGTGCGAAATGCGCCGCACCTCGCCCAGCACCTTGTTCAGCTGTTCGGCGGCCCGCTCGAACGTGGCGGGCGCCTTGTCTTTCTGTTCCGCATTGCCGCCCAGGCGCGCGATGCCCGCCTCGATCTGCAGCTTGATCGACACGAGCCACTGGCTGATGCCGTCATGCAAGTCACGCGAAAGCCGCGCCCGCTCTTCCTCCTGCGATTCGACCACGCGCTGCGCCAGCACTTTCAGCTTGGCGTCGGCCACGCGCAATTCGCGCAAGTTCAGCACGAGGCCGCAGGCGGCCACCAGCAGGGAACCGAGGATGGCGATGGCGGCGATCAGCTCCATGGTCGAGCGGATATTGCGCGACTGCTGGGCGTCGACCTTGGCCAGCGCCTGGTCCACGTCATCCATATAAATGCCGGTACCCATCATCCAGCCCCATTCCGGCATCAGGATCACATAGCCGAGCTTGGGCGCGGACTTGTTCGTCGACGGCTTGATCCAGTTGTAGCGTTCGAAGCCGCCGCCGCTCTTGGCCCGCTGCATCAGGCGCTGGATGGTCAGAT
Source organism: Janthinobacterium sp. BCJ23 (assembly GCF_059617945.1). Lineage (NCBI taxonomy): Bacteria > Pseudomonadati > Pseudomonadota > Betaproteobacteria > Burkholderiales > Oxalobacteraceae > Janthinobacterium > Janthinobacterium sp. BCJ23. Next base: position 169,203 of record NZ_JCAQAW010000009.1, read on the forward strand.
TGCCCTCGGCGTCGCGCAATTGCCACAGGTTCTGCCCCACCAGTTCGGGCTGGCGCGGATGCATCAGCGACTTGCCCTGCAAATCATAGATGAAGAAATAGCCATCGTCGCCATAGCTGAGGGCGGACAGGATGCGCTTGGCCTCCTCTTGCGTGGCGTCATCCTTGCGCCCCGACTGGTACAGCGAGGCGATGGAATGGCTGGCCAGGGTCACGTAATGCTTGAGCTCGGCTTCCTTGCTGGCCAGATACGCTTGCTGAATGGTGGCGCGCTGCTGCTCGGCCAGGGTAATCGCCTGGTGTCGCACGGCAAACGCGATGGCGCACAGAGCGAGGATGAGCGGCGTAATGGCCAGGAAGATGACTTTCTGTCTGAGTTTCATGGCCTTGCGCGCTCGGGCGGCGTCGATGCTGGTGGGAATGCGTGATTTTACGTCGCGGCGCGGCGATCGGTCTGCGTAGTAATACTGAGCGTTACTGCGTAGTGCTGCGCTTGCGGCAATTATACGATTCCTGAATACTCGCCATAAGCTGCAGATACCACGAATTCACATCCAAACTGGCGACGACCAGGCTCGGCAGCACACATCATCGCACGGCACAGCGCCCGTCACATCTCTGGAGGAAGCATGAACCGCATTTTCAAACAGCTCGGCTGGGCAGCGCTTGCGCTGGCAGGCGCCGGGTCCTTGGGCGTCGTCGCCCTGCAACGCGGCGAATCGATCAGCGCGATCTGGATCGTCATCGCCGCCGTCTGCGTCTATCTGATCGCCTACCGTTTCTACAGCCTGTTCATCGCCGACAAGGTGCTGGGCCTGGACTCGCGTCGCATGACGCCGGCCTTCAAGCACAACGATGGCCTCGACCACGTGCCAACCAACAAATATGTGCTGTTCGGCCACCATTTCGCGGCGATCGCCGGCGCCGGTCCCCTCGTCGGCCCCGTGCTGGCCGCGCAGATGGGCTATCTGCCCGGCATGCTGTGGATTTTGGCTGGCGTCGTGTTTGCCGGCGCCGTGCAGGATTTCATCGTGCTGTTCATTTCCATGCGCCGCGACGGCCGCTCGCTGGGCGACCTGATCAAGGCTGAACTGGGCGAAATTCCCGGCATGATTGCCTTGCTCGGCTGCTTCATGATCATGGTCATCATCCTGGCCGTGCTGGCATTGATCGTCGTCAAGGCGCTGACTGGCTCCCCATGGGGCAGCTTCACCGTGATGGCGACGATCCCCATCGCCCTGTTCATGGGCGTGTACTCGCGCTTCATCCGCGTGGGCCGCATTGGCGAAATTTCCATCATCGGCTTCGTCTTGCTGATGCTGGCCATCATCGGCGGCCAGTACGTGCAGGAACACGCGGTATTGGGCCCGATGTTCACGTTTACCGGCACGGAACTGACGTGGATGCTGATCGGCTACGGCTTCATCGCCTCGGTCCTGCCCGTGTGGCTGCTGCTGGCGCCGCGCGACTACCTGTCTACTTTTCTTAAAATCGGCACCATCCTGGGCCTGGCCATCGGCATCATCGTCGTCGCGCCTTACCTGAAAATGCCGGCCATGACCAAGTTCATCGATGGCTCCGGCCCCGTCTGGTCGGGCAATCTGTTCCCCTTCCTGTTCATCACCATCGCCTGCGGCGCGGTCTCCGGCTTCCACGCGCTGATTTCCTCGGGCACCACGCCGAAGATGATTGAAAACGAAAGCCATGCCCGCTTCATTGGCTATGGCGCCATGCTGATGGAATCGTTCGTCGCCATCATGGCCCTGGTGGCCGCCTCGACCATCGAACCAGGCATCTATTTCGCCATGAACAGCCCGGCCGCCCTGATCGGCACAACGGCCGAGTCCGCCGCACAGGCGATCTCGCAGTGGGGCTTTTATGTGACGCCGGAAATGCTGACGCAAACGGCCAAGGACGTGGGCGAGCACAGCATCATCTCGCGCGCCGGCGGCGCACCGACCCTGGCCGTCGGCATGGCCCAGATTCTCTCGGGTGCCATCGGCGGCAAGGCCATGATGGCCTTCTGGTACCACTTCGCGATTTTGTTCGAAGCGCTGTTCATCCTGACGGCCGTCGATGCGGGCACGCGTGCCGGCCGCTTCATGCTGCAAGATTTGCTGGGCAGCTTCGTGCCAGCGCTGAAACAGACGGAAAACGTCATCGCCAACCTGCTGGCCACGGGCCTGTGCGTGGCGGCCTGGGGCTACTTCCTGTACCAGGGCGTGGTCGATCCATTGGGCGGCATCAACACTTTGTGGCCGCTGTTCGGCATCGCCAACCAGATGCTGGCGGCCATTGCGCTGATCCTCGGTACCTGCGTGCTGTTCAAGATGAAACGTGGCCAGTATGCATGGGTCACCATCACGCCAACGATCTGGCTGCTGCTGTGCACCTTGACGGCGGGCTGGCAAAAGATTTTCGACGCCAACCCGCGCGTCGGCTTCCTCGCGCACGCCAAGAAATACTCGGCGGCACTCGATGAAGGCACCCTGCTGGCACCGGCCAAGTCCGTGGCGCAGATGCAGCAGATCATCTTCAACGATTACCTGGACGCGGGCCTGGCCGCCTTCTTCGTGGTGGTCGTCGTCAGCGTGCTGTTCTTCGGCATCCGCACCATCATGAAGGCGCGCGCCGACAGCAAGCCGAGCACCAAGGAAACGCCGTTCCAGGCCTTGCCCACGGTGCAATGATGATCGACGAAATCATCAAGGCTGGACGGTATCTGGGACAAAGCATGCGGCTCATGTGCGGCTTGCCCGAGTACGACACCTATGTGGCGCACCGGGAAGTCACCCATCCCGGCGAGCCGATGATGACGTATGAAGAGTTCTTCCGCGAACGGCAGGAAGCCCGCTACGGCGGCGCCGGTAAGCGTGGTGGTTGTTGTTAGCGGACACCGGCCCCAGCCTACTGCGCGTCGGTATAGGTGGCCTGCGATGCTCACCGTACTTTAGTACGGTTGCGCTTCTCGGCCACCTCTCCCTTCCGCTCGCTACGGCTGGATCAGGTGTTGTAGCTCTGCAATAATTTGATGGCGGTCTTGCAGGACCGCCATATTTGTTTCATCTCGTATAAGTTTCCCTCCCCTCTCCTTCCTTAGACCCACATCAATATCGTGGTGTGTCTTCGCGTCTATATTTTTCCAATAGGAAATTAAAAAACAGTCAACAGGCCGACCGGAGAAGCGCCGCAACCATGTTCAATTTCCAACGCTCCAGCATCAGCCAGAAGCTGACCATGATTTCGGTATTGTCGTCGGGCTGCGCGCTGCTGCTGGTGTTCGTGGCGTTTGCGCTGACGTCCGTGCTCAGCCACAAGGACGATGAAGGCAAGCAGCTGCTGTCCCTGGCGGGCGTGATCGGTGCGGCCGGCGCGGGGCCCTTGCTGGCAGGCAAATCCGCTCAGCCGCAGGCGGAACAGGTGCTGGCCGCGCTGGCCGCGCGCGACGAGGTCGCCCAGGCGGCCCTTTTCGACCGGAACGGGCGCCTGTTCGCCCTGTACCGCGCGCCGCAGCATGCCGATGGCCTGGCCACGCCGGAGGACCTGGACCCGGCCCTGCTGGCCGACATGGCCGTGCAGCCCGTCACGCAAGGCACGGGCACGACCCTGGCGCCCGCCATGCGTCTGTACCGTCCCGTCTACCGGCCAGGCCAGCCGCAACAGCTGATCGGCGCCGTGCTGATCGAGGCCGACCTGAACCACATGTGGCGCGACATCGGCCGCCACGTGGGCGCCATCGGCGGCGCCACCGTGCTGTCCTTCCTGATCGCCGTGTTCCTCGCGCGGCGTTTCAAAAGCGTGATCGCCGAACCCATCACCAAGCTGATCGACACGGCGCAAAAAGTGTCGAGCAGCCAGACCTACAGCCACCGCATCGCGCACCAGCGCAGCGACGAGCTGGGCGTGCTGATCGACAGTTTCAACGACATGCTGGCGCAGATCGACAGCCGCGACAGCACCCTGGCCAACTACCGCGACCAGCTCGAGCGCCAGGTGGGCGTGCGCACGGCGCAGCTGGAAAAGGCCAAGGACGCGGCCGAGGCCGCCAGCCAGGCGAAAAGCGCGTTTCTTGCCACCATGAGCCATGAAATCCGCACGCCGATGAATGGCGTGCTGGGCATGACGGAGCTGCTGCTGGCCAGCCCTTTGAGCCCGCAGCAGCGCCACTACACGAGCATGGTGCAGCGCTCGGGGCAGAATTTGCTGGTGATCATCAACGACATCCTCGACTTTTCCAAGATCGAGGCGGGCAAGCTGAGCGTGGAATACATCCGCTTCAATTTCCGCGAATTGCTCGACGACATAGAACACGTGTTCGCGCCGCAGGCGCAAGCGAAAAACATCAGCCTGGAATTCGACATCGCGTTTGACATTCCCATCGCCATCTGCGGCGACCCGAACCGTTTGCGCCAGATCATCGTCAATCTGCTGGGCAACGCCATCAAGTTTACGGAAACGGGCAAGGTCACCGTGAAAGTGACCGTGTGCAGCGAAGACGCGCCCAGCGTGGGCTTGCGTTTCGAGGTGCACGACACGGGCATCGGCGTATCGAGCGAGGCGCAGACGCGCATCTTCGAATCGTTCTCGCAGGCGGACGGCTCGACCACGCGCAAGCATGGCGGCACGGGCTTGGGACTGACGATCTCGAAGCAGCTGGTGGAGCTGATGGGCGGCACTATCGGCGTTGATAATGCTTTAACGCAAGGATCGATCTTCTGGTTCGAAGTAAATTTCGATAAGCGGCGAGTCGACAGCGACGACCCGTCCTTCAACCTGAAAACCACGCGAGGGTTACGCGCCTTGATCGTCGACCACACACCGGCCACGCGCGCCGTGCTGGAGCGGCAACTGGCCAGCTGGCACATCGTCAGCGACAGCGCCGGCACGGCCAGCGACTGCCTGGCCAAGCTGCACACGGCCGCGCAGGCGGGCACGCCGTATGGCGTGGCGCTGCTCGACATGGAATTGCCGCGCACCAGCGGCCTGGCCCTGGCCGCCACCATCAAGAGCGACCCGCTGCTGGCCGACCTCAAATTACTGCTGCTGAGTACCGAACAGGCGGCAGCCGACCCGGTGCAGCGGCGCGAGGCGGGCGTGGCCTTCCAGCTGATCAAGCCGGCCCGCGAATGCGACCTGTTCGACTGCATCGTCACGCCGCCGCGCGCCAGCGAGGGCATGCGCATCCATCCGCCGCATGCGGCGCGGCAAGTGGGCCGGCGCCAGCGCCGCCGCGTACTGCTGGCCGAGGACAATCCCGTCAACGTGGAAGTGGCGCTGGCCATGCTCGACAGCCTGGGCCTGGACGTGGTCTGCGCGCGCAACGGCGAACAGGCCTTGCAGGCGGCGCAGGCCGAGGATTTCGATTTGATCCTGATGGATTGCCAGATGCCCGTAATGGATGGCTTTGCCGCCACGGCGGAAATCCGCCGCCACGAACAGCAGTGCGGCCACGCGCGCGTGCTGCCCATCGTCGCCATCACGGCCAATGCGCTGCAGGGCGACCGCGAAGCGTGCCTGGCGGCCGGCATGGACGATTACCTGAGCAAGCCGTTCACGCAGCAGGACCTGGGCCACACGATCGCCCGCTGGATCACGCTGCCGCGCGCGGCCACCGTGCATCACAGCGAAGCGCCGGAGCCGCAAGCGCCTGTGGAGGTGCCGCCCGCGCCGCCGCCCGAGCAAACGCAGACATCGGCCCAGCCGCTGAACCGGCAGGCGCTGGAAAACATCCGCGCCCTGTCCGGCACGGATGGCGATGCGCTGCTCGAGCGGGTCATCCTCGCCTTTACCAGCGAAACGCCGCGCCAGTTGAGCGCCATGCGCGCAGCGATTGCCGGCGCCGATGCGGAAGCGCTGCGCAAGGTGGCGCACAGCCTCAAGTCGGGCAGCGCCAACGTGGGCGCCGATAGCCTGGCGCAACTGTGCAAGGAGATGGAAAAACTGGGCCGCGCCGGCAGCACCGAGGGCGCGGCTGCCCTGCTGCAGCAGATGCAGCAAGCCTTCCTGACCGTACGCGAATCGCTGAACGCCATCCTCGTGAAGGAACACTGACATGACAGCGCCCCTTTCCCCTCCCCGCGGCCTGGTGCTGGTGGCCGACGACGACCCCGTGATGCGTTTGCTGATGCGGCAAATGCTCACGCAGGTGGGCCTGGACGTGATCGAGGCCGAAGACGGCGTGCAGGCGCTGGCCAGCTACAAGCACAGCGGGCCGGACCTCGTCATGCTCGACGTCGACATGCCGGCCATGGACGGCTTTGCCGTGTGCCGCGAAATCCGCCACCAGGAAGTGGGCGGCACGGTGCCCATCATCATGGTCACGGGCGGCGACGAGCTGGAAGCCGTCACGCGCGCCTACGAGGTGGGCGCGACGGATTTCATTTCCAAGCCCATCAACTGGCCCATCCTCGGCCACCGCGTGCTGTACGTGCTGCGCGCCAGCGACGCCATTGCCCGCCTGCGCATCGCCGACGCGCACAACCGCGCCGTGCTGGCCGCCATCCCCGACACCTTCTTTCGCCTCAACAGCGAAGGTTTTTATCTCGACTACGAACAGGGGCACGACGCCAGCGCCGGCTTTTCCATCACCGACTGCGTGGGCAGCCATATCCGCGACGTGCTGCCGCCCGAAATCGCCGCGCGCCTGCTCGACCAGGCGCACGCCGTGCTGGCCACGCAGCACATCGGCTCGGTCGACTACACGCTCACGCACGAAGACAGCACGCGCCATTTCGAAGCGCGCCTGGTGGCGACGGGGGCCGATGAAGTGCTGGGCCTGGTGCGCGACATCAGCGAGCGCAAGCGCACGGAAGAACAGATCCGCCGCCTCGCCTATTGCGACAGCCTGACGGGCATCCCCAACCGGCAAGCATTCCTGGAAACCCTGGAACGCGAACTGGTGCGCTCGAAAGAGCACGACAAGAAATTCGCCGTGCTGTTCATGGACCTCGACGCCTTCAAGCGCATCAACGACACCCTGGGCCACGACGTGGGCGACCATTTGCTCAAGGTGGTGTCCGAGCGCTTGCGCGAAACCATCCGCCCCAGCGACCTGGTGCTGCGCGCCGAATACGAGCTCGATGGCGTCTTTGGCGGCAGCAACCTGGCGCGCCTGGGCGGCGATGAATTCACGATATTGATACCCGACCTGGAGCGTGTGGAAGATGCGCTGAACGTGGCGCACCGGGTCAAGGAAGCCATGCGCCGGCCGTTCATGATCGAGGCGCACGAGATTTTCGTCACGGCAAGCATCGGCATTTCGCTGTATCCGGAAGATGGCGAGGATTGCAATTCGCTGCTCAAATATGCGGACACGGCCATGTACCACGCAAAGAACTGCGGCAAGAACAACGCCAAGCTGTACAGTTCTTCGCTGACGATGGAAATCATGAGCCACGTCAAGATGGAAGTGGGCTTGAGGAAAGCCTTGCAGAACAACGAGCTGTACTTGCTGTACCAGCCGCAGATCGACGTGCCCAGCACGCAGATCGTCGGCGTGGAAGCGCTTGTGCGCTGGCGCCATCCGGAACGGGGCATCATTTCGCCCACGGAATTCATCCCGCTGGCCGAAGAGACGGGGCTGATCGTGCCCATCGGCGAATGGGTGCTGCGCACGGCGTGCAACCAGGCCAAGGCGTGGCAAAACGGTAGCGGGCGCGCCATCCGCATGGCCGTGAACCTGTCGGCCAAGCAATTCAAGGATGAAAACCTGATGCAGATCGTGCTCTCGGCCCTGGCCGACACGGGCCTCGATGCGCGCCTGCTGGAACTGGAATTGACGGAAGGGACCTTGATGGACGATGCGCGCGCCACCATGGTGACCCTGGAGCAATTGCGCGGCATCGGCGTGTACCTGTCGATCGACGACTTCGGCACAGGCTATTCGTCAATGAATTACTTGAAACGCTTCGACGTGCGGGCCTTGAAGATCGACAAGAGTTTTATCGCCGGCTTGCCGCAGGATGCGGAAAACGCGGCCATCACGCGCGCCATCATCGCCATGGCACATGGCTTGAAGATGGTGGTGGTGGCCGAAGGCGTGGAAACGGACGAGCAACTGGTGATGCTGGAAGAATACGGCTGCGACATGGTGCAAGGCTATTTCCTGGGCCACCCGTCGCCGCACGACACGATCACGGCGATGCTGGCCAGGCAGACGAAGCAGCTGGCCAGCGTGGAAACTAGAGCACTTCGAAGGCAAGGATTTGCGTGACTTGCAGCGGATTAAAATTATCGTCGGAAATCAACACGAGGCTGCGGCGGCCGTTTTCCAGGCGCGGCCCCCAGCTGATGCCTTCGATATTGTCGACCCGTGCCAGGCCGGCCTTTTCCAGGTCCAGCAACAAACGCTTGCGCGCCGGCACATAAGTCGCGCCCGCCAGGGCCGGCAGCGCCTGCACATCGGTGGCACCCTGCGTTTCCATTTCGTAGATGCGCACGTGGTTCGTATAGACGCCGTCCGCGTTGGCCACGCCGGCCCGCTCCACCACCAGCACTTGGTGATCGTTGACGGCGAGGATTTCCGACACGCCATTGTCCGCCTCGCGTCCGGGCCCGGGCCGTGACGCGACGGGTTCAATCGGATACGCATACTGGCCCAGCACCTTGCCCGCGCGGTCCAGGCGCGTGATGCGCACGACGGAGCCGTTATCGGGCGTGGCCAGCGGGCCATCCTGGTACAGGGCCGCTTCCATGCCCAGCCACAGGCTCTTGCCATCGCTGGCAAACGACAGCGCTTCAAACGTCATGTTGTTGCGCGAGCCGATTTCTTCCTTGGAGACATTGAACATCGCCGGTGTCGGCAAGGTGGCCAGGTAACGGCCGCCGCTGTCGGCGTGACGCATGAACGGGTGCAAGCCCACCTTGCGGTTGCCTTCGCTGCCGTACCACAGACTGCCATCCTGCGGATCGACGCGGATGGTTTCGATATCGGCCACCTGGTCGCCCCGGTCCAGCTTGGCATGCGCCAGGTTCGGATAGCGGCTGCCGTCGGGCTGCGTGAAGAAATGCACGCTGTTCAAGGTCACGCCCGCGAACGCCTTGCTGTCGTAATTCAAGGCAGCGCGGTAGAAGCGGGCCGGATTGATTTCCGAGCGGTCATCGCTTTCCATCACCCAGCTCTTGTTGGCCGCATCGTAATCGATGCCGGACAAGCCGCCCACCGTGGTGCCCTCGAACGCCTGCCTGAGCGCGATACGCTGCTCGCCGATCAGGCGCAGGCCCGTAATCGGTGCATCATGCGGGAAGCTGGCGCAGGCGGTGAGGAGGATAGTGCTGGATGCCAGGACAAGCGCACGGTGAAAAAAACGATGCATGATAGATATCAGATGAGTTGCGTAGGTCGGCTTAGCGCGAAGCGCGTAAGCCGACAACATTGTTAACTTGGCCGGTGGTGGCGTCGGATTACGCGGCGTGCCGCCGCTAATCCGACCTACCTTCCCGACATCATCCCACTACACCACCCCATCGACCTTGAGCCGCGCGATGGCCGCCGCATCGTAGCCGAGCGACGCCAGCACCTCGTCGTTGTGCTGGCCCAAAGTCGGCCCCAGCCACTGCGTCTTGCCCGGCGTGGCGGACAGTTTCGGGCTGATGGCGGGCAATTTGACGGGTGTGCCGTCAGGGAACTGATGCTGCTCGAACATCTCGCGGGCAAGAAATTGCGGGTCGCTCATCATGTCGCGCACGGAGTAGATTTTGCCGGCCGGCACATCCGCCGCCTTCAGCACGGCCAGCGCGCTGTCTATCGTGTGCTTGGCGCACCAGGCGCCGATGGCGTCGTCGATTTCCTGCGTGCGCGCGACCCGGCCATCGTTGCGCGCCAGTTGCGGGTCGCCCGCCATGTCGATGCGGCCCATGGCCAGCATCAAGCGCTTGAAGATGGCGTCGCCATTGCCGGCAATCACGATATTTTCGCCATCGCCCGTCGTGTAGGTATTCGAGGGCACGATGCCGGGCAGCGAGCCGCCCGTGCGCTCGCGCACCACGCCCGCCTGGTCGTATTCGGGCACCAGGGATTCCATCAGGTTGAACACGGATTCGTACAGGGCCACGTCGACCATCTGCCCTTCGCCAGCGACCGCACCACCGGTCACATCGCGGTGGCGCAAGGCCATCATGGCGCCGATCACGCCGTGCAAGGCCGCCACGGAGTCGCCGATCGATACGCCGACGCGCACGGGCGGACGGTCGGCAAAGCCGGACACATAGCGCAAGCCGCCCATCGATTCGCCGATGGCGCCGAAACCGGGCAAATCCTTCATCGGCCCCGTCTGGCCAAAGCCGGACAGGCGCACCATGATGAGGGATGGTTTGATCTGCTTGAGCTGTTCGTAGCCGAGATCCCACTTTTCCAGCACGCCGGGGCGGTAGTTCTCGATGATGATGTCCGCTTCCAGGGCCAGCTGGCGCGCGATGGCGCGGCCTTCCGGCGACTTCAGGTTCAGGGTGACGCTTTTCTTGTTGCGCGCCTGCACCGACCACCACAGCGAGGTGCCATCCTTCAGTACGCGCCAGGTACGGATGGGATCGCCGCCATCGGGCGACTCGATCTTGATCACGTCGGCGCCGAATTCAGCCAGCATGCGGGCACAGAACGGCCCCGCGATCAGGGTGCCCAGTTCCAGCACTTTAATGCCTTGCAATGGACCAGTGGTCGCGGAGGATTCTGTCATGTTGTAATCAGGTTGCCCTGCGGTCGAGCATCGCGCGGGCAATCGTGCCCGCGTCGACGTATTCCAGTTCGCCGCCCACGGGCACGCCGCGGGCCAGGCGGCTCACGCGCAAGCCCCGCGCCTTCAGCATTTCGCTGATGTAGTGGGCCGTCGCTTCGCCTTCATTCGTGAAGTTGGTGGCCAGCACCACTTCGCCGACCACGCCATCGTTGGCGCGGTTCAATAATTTTTCAAGGTGGATGTCTTTCGGGCCGATGCCGTCCAGCGGAGAGAGCCGTCCCATGAGGACGAAATACAGGCCCTTGTAGGTCAGCGTCTGCTCGATCATCAGCTGGTCGGCGGGCGTTTCCACCACGCACAGCAAGCGCTTGTCGCGCTCTTCGTCGAGACAGGTCTCGCACACTTCATGTTCGGTAAAGGTGTTGCACAGGCCGCAGTGATGCACGGCATCGACGGCCTGGAACAGGGCGCGCGACAGCATGGCCGCGCCTTCCCTATCGTGCTGCAACAAATGAAACGCCATCCGCTGCGCCGACTTGGGGCCGACGCCGGGCAGGCGCCGCAGCGCCTCGGTCAAGAATTCAAGCGACTTGGACATGGATCAACCTTGCCCCGTGCCATAGATCGAGCGCATGCGGCAGTGCATCAGAATGGCATTTTGAAGCCGGCTGGCAAGTTCATGCCGCCAGTCAAGCCTGCCATTTTTTCAGCGGACGTCGCTTCCGCCTTGCGCACGGCGTCGTTGAAGGCGGCAGCCACCAGGTCTTCCAGCATGTCCTTGTCGTCGGCCAGCAGCGACGGGTCGATGGAGACGCGCTTGACGTCGTTCTTGCACGTCATGACGATTTTCACGAGGCCGGCGCCGGACTGGCCTTCCACTTCCACCAGCGCCAGTTGTTCCTGGGCTTTTTTCATGTTGTCTTGCATTGCTTGCGCCTGCTTCATCAGGCCAGCCAGTTGATTTTTCATCATGAGAATGCTCCGTTCAATTCAGTTTATGAGTTTTGTTAATCATTAATGCAGGGTCGGCGCGGCGGAGCCGGCCGGTGCAGGGGTAATCGTTCCCGGCACAACAAAAGCGTCGAATGCACGCTTCATGTCGAGCACGAAGGGATCGCTGGCGATGGTTGCTTCCGCTTGCAGCTGGCACGCCTCTCGGTGGGCCTGCGCCTCCGCGCTGGCCGTGTACCAGACGGCGCCCAGTTCCGTGTCGACATTGACCTTGCGGCCGAAGCGTTCGCTGAGCACGGCCGCCAGTTTTTCCACGTTGGCCGGACTGCGCCACGTGTCGATCGGCACGCGCAGGCGGAACGTGGTGCTGTGGCCGTCGTGCAGGCATTCGATGAGCTCGGCCTGCACGGCCAGTTGCTGGGCGATGCCGCGCAGGGGCAGCACGGCGGCAACGGCTGGCCAGTTGCCGTCCCAGTCCAGGCCCGGCACGGGCGTGATCACATACGGCCCGCTCGGTGCAGCTTGCTTGGCGGCACGCTGCGGCATGACGACGGCCGGCTGTTCGCTGCTTTGCGCAGCCGGTGCCGACACGGCAGCCGAGGCGCTGTCGTCGGAAAATTCGGTGACCCACGGCGGCAAGTCGTCGTCGGCGGGTACCTGCTGTGGCGGCGGCGTGGCAGGACGCGCCTGCTGCACGGGTGCCGTAGCGGCCACTGGCGCTTCCATCACGGCGACCGGTGGCGCATCGTCCCACGGCGCAGGCGCTTTCGCGGCGGCGGGTGGTGGCGGTGCTGCCTGGACAGGTGCAGCCGGTGCCACTGGCGCTGCGGCGACAGCTTCCGCTGCCGGTGCGGAGGCAGCCGGCTTGGGCGCCGACGATGGCGCCGATGGCGCGCTGCCCGGACGGCCTTTCGAGGCGGCACGGGCCGCTTCCAGCGCCGCATTGATGGCGGCGCGGGCGGAACTGATCGGGGCGCCCGAAGCTGCCGGGGCGGCCGCAGCAGGAGCAGGAGCGGCAGGCGGCGCTGCTGGTGCTGGCGCCGGGGCAGCTACAGCTGCTGGTGCCGGTGCCGGAGCGGCCGCGCGTGGCGGCGGCGCTTCGCTGCGGGCCATGCTGGCGGCAGCGGCTGCGACCACGGCGGGCGGTGTCACGGCAGCATGGCTGGCCACGCTGTTCGTGGCGGCGCGGGCGGCCGGTGCGGATGCGCCAGCCGCAGCGCGCGCGGCGGCCACGGCAGCGGGACGATTGCCCGATACAGAAGCTGGCGCGGCAGCAGGCACACCTTCGGCGCCGCCTATGCCGGGCCGAAAGGCCAGCATGCGCAGCAAGGTCATGGTAAAGCCCGCGTATTCGTCGGGCGCCAGGCCCAGTTCATTGCGGCCATGCACGGCGATCTGGTAAAACAGCTGCACTTCTTCCGCGTCAAACGCGGTAGCCAACCGGACGATGTCTGCGTACTCAGGCAGATCCTGCGGCAAGGCGGCAGGCACGGTTTGCGCCAGCGCAATGCGGTGCAGCAAGGTGCCCAGGTCTTGCAGGGCGCCGTTGTACGACAGGCTGCGCGACGCCATCTCGTCGGCCACGGCCAGCAGATCGGCGCCATCCTGCTGCGCCAGCGCGTCGAGCAGGCGTACCAGGTAGGACTGGTCGAGCGCACCGAGCATGCCTTGCACTGCGTCCAAGGTCACCGCGCCGGCCGCATACGCGATGGCCTGGTCCGTCAGGGACAGCGCATCGCGCATGGAACCGTGGGCGCCCTGGGCCAGCAGGCGCAAGGCCGGCTGTTCGAAGGTGATGCCCTCTTGTCCCAGGATATTGTCCAGGTGGCTGATGATGTGGCCGGGCGGCATCTGCTTGAGGTTGAACTGCAGGCAGCGCGACAGCACGGTCACGGGTATCTTTTGCGGGTCCGTCGTGGCCAGGATGAACTTGACGTGCTCGGGCGGTTCTTCCAGGGTCTTCAGCATGGAATTGAACGCGTGGTTCGTCAGCATGTGCACCTCATCGATCATATAGACCTTGAAGCGCGCATTGCTTGGCGCATACACGGCTTGCTCGAGCAGCTGCGCCATTTCATCGACGCCGCGGTTCGACGCCGCATCCATCTCTATATAGTCGACAAAGCGTCCCGCGTCGATCGCCGTGCACGCTTCGCACTGGCCGCACGGCTGGGCCGTGATGCCGCCCGTGCCGTCGGGGCCGATGCAATTGAGCGACTTGGCCAGGATGCGCGACAGGGTCGTCTTGCCGACGCCGCGCGTGCCCGTGAACAGGTAGGCGTGATGCAATCGGCCGCTGTGCAAGGCATGCGTAAGCGCGCGCACGACGTGCTCCTGGCCGACGAGCGTCTCGAAATTCTTGGGGCGGTATTTACGGGCGAGGACTTGATAGGACATGCTGAGATTTTACCATGCGATTTTGCGGGTGATCCTGCGCGGCGGGCGCAAGCCTCATGGCCGGGCCAGGACAAATCTGGCAAACGCGGCAAAGCAGCAATTGTATAACATGGCCAGCTAGAAACAGTGAAAACACGGCAAGCCCGGCAATGCTGCGGGTCAGCAAGAAAACGGGGCCGTAAAAGCAAAAAAGCTGCCCATGGCAGCTTGATTGTTGATCCTGATAAAACATTCCCGAAGGAGGCGAGCCTGATCTGCGGCACTCATGGTTAATAGCCGTGGCTGCTTCGTTCCCGACCTGACCAGGTTAGCCATGCCACGATGCGCAGGGGCCCGCCAGGGACAATTATAACCGACCTGCGCAAGATTGGGAAATTGCCGTGTCAATGCTGCGCAGGTCGGCTTAGGTCGGCTTAGGCGTAGGTCGGCTTAGGCCGCAGGCCGTAAGCCGACACTGCTGAGTATGCAGGCCCGGAGTAAGCAAGCACCGCAACGTCGGCTTACGCGCTGCGCGCTAAGCCGACCTACGTCACTACCTATAAACCCAGCTCCTGCCAAATCCCATCCACCTTGGCCTTCACTTCCGGCGTCATGGCAATCGTCGTGCCCCATTCGCGCGTCGTTTCGCCCGGCCATTTATTGGTCGCATCGATACCCATCTTGCTGCCCAGGCCGCTGACCGGCGAGGCGAAGTCCAGGTAGTCGATCGGCGTGTTGTCGACCAGGGTCGTGTCGCGGATCGGATCGACACGCGTGGTGATGGCCCAGATGACTTCTTTCCAGTCGCGGATATTCACGTCTTCGTCGACGACGACAATGAACTTGGTATACATGAACTGGCGCAAGAAGCTCCACACGCCGAACATCACGCGCTTGGCGTGGCCCGCGTACTGTTTCTTGATCTGCACCACGGCCATGCGGTAGCTGCAGCCTTCGGGCGGCAGATAGAAATCGGTGATTTCGCTGAACTGCTTTTGCAGCAGCGGTACGAACACTTCGTTCAGGGCCAGGCCCAGCACGGCCGGCTCGTCCGGCGGTTTGCCCGTGTACGTGGAGTGGTAGATCGGATCGCGGCGCATGGTGATGCGGTCGATGGTAAACACGGGGAAACTGTCCTGCTCATTATAGTAGCCCGTGTGGTCGCCATACGGCCCTTCCAGCGCATGCTCGTAGCCGCTCGGATGGTTTTCGTCCGGATAGATATGGCCTTCGAGCACGATTTCGGCCGATGCCGGCACGCGCAGCTCGCTGCCGATGGCTTTCACCAGCTCCGTGCGGCTGCCGCGCAGCAAGCCGGCGAACTGGTATTCGGACAGGCTGTCCGGCACCGGCGTGACGGCCCCTAATATAGTAGCGGGATCGGCACCGAGCGCGACGGCGATCGGATACGGCTTGCCCTTGCTTTGAATCGCGTGCTCGCGGAAGTCCAGCGCCCCGCCTCGGTGCGCCAGCCAGCGCATGATGACCTTATTGCGTCCCAGCACTTGCTGGCGGTAGATGCCGAGGTTTTGCCGCTTCTTGTTCGGCCCTTTGGTGATCACCAGGCCCCAGGTAATCAGGGGAGCAACGTCGCCGGGCCAGCAATGCTGGATCGGCAGGCGCGCGAGGTCGACGTCGTTGCCTTCCCAAACGATTTCCTGGCACTTCGCGCCGCGCAACTCCTTCGGCGACATGTCCCACACGGATTTCACCAGCGAACCCAGGCCCAGCAGATCCTTGAAATCCTTCGGCGGTTCCGGTTCCTTCAAGCGCGCCAGCACATGGCCGATCTTGCGCAACTCGCTGACGTCTTCCGCGCCCATGCCCAAGGCCACGCGGCGCGTGGTGCCGAACAGGTTGCCCAGCACCGGCATGGTGTGTCCCGTCGGATTATTGAACAGCAAGGCCGGTCCGCCCGCGCGCAAGGTGCGGTCGCACACTTCCGTCATCTCCAAAATCGGTGAAATGGGGGTCGAAATGGGCTTAAGTTCACCCATTTGTTGCAGTTGAGAAATAAAATCTCGTAAATCTGAATATTTCATGTGTTTTTAATTTTTTTTGACGTCGGACGCCGTTGCTGAAGGATCTATGCCAAGTAATTGATTTTATTGGCTTTTGGCACAATGCAAGCCAAAAAGTAAGACATAAAAGTAATAAAGAAACGATTCGTTAGTATTGACTTGATATAAAACGGCTTCTACAATTCGCCCAACTTGAAAGAGCACGCCGGCCCAGAGCTTGATTTTAGCGTTTCTCTTTCATTCACGGAGTCGGGGCTCCACATGACATTTTAAGGAGTGTTTTCAAAAGGCGTCTGCCTTACCCCCGGTAAAAGTTGTATTGCGACTGATCCAATACCAAAATGGGACCGATCAGCTCAAGCAAGCAATGACGGCGTTTCTCGCACGCATCCATACGCGGCGGAAACGATGATATTTCTGATGCACGGCATTGGCAGTACCCACAACACCGCGACACCGCGGAGGGACTGCCTGTTGACGCGACATTTCGGGGAACTCTATGACTCATCGTAGCACTGAAGCAGCATTACCTGCTTCAACCGTGGCTGGCCAGCCAGCGTTGGCGCGTTTGCGCGCCCGCGCACAAGCCATTTCGGCCCGTGGCGTTTTAACCACTGCACAACACACACTGACAGTCTTCGGCATTTCCGCCCTGGCACTGATCGGCCTGCTGATGTTCCGCCCTGACCTGGGCAAGCAACTGACGCACAGCCTGTTCCCGCTGCCAATGGCAGAAGCGCAAGCCGTTGAAGCGCCGGCCCTGTCGGCACTGATGGAAGCGCCCGCTTCCGTACAAACGGCCGCCGCCAGCGACGCGCCGCTGAGCAAGGAAGAAAAAGCCTTGCTGGGCACGCAAAAGCAGCAGCAATGGGTCACCAACTGGCTCTCCAAGCGTTATCGCGTGGCCAACGACGCGACCAATATGCTCGTCTCGACGGCGTACCTGACGGCCCGTGAAATCAAGCTGGACCCGCTGCTGATCCTGGCCGTGATGGCCATCGAATCGGGCTTGAACCCGTTCGCGGAAAGCCCCGTCGGCGCACAAGGCTTGATGCAAGTCATGTCGAAAGTGCACCATGAGCGCTTCCAGGAAATGGGCGGCGTGCAAGCAGCCCTGAACCCCGTCGCCAACATCCGCGTCGGCTCCCTGATCCTGAAAGACTACGTCACGCGTGGCGGTTCCGTCGAAGCGGGCTTGAAAACCTACGTGGGCGCCGCCAACTTCGCCACCGACTCGGGCTACGGCTCGCGCGTGCTGGCCGAATACCGCCGCCTGAAACAAGTGTCCGCCGGCCAGCGCGTGCCGACCACGACACCGGTGATGGCATCGAACACGCCAGCGCCAGCCAAGGCACCGGCAGCGGTAGCGGAAAGCGGCATCACCATCAAAGTATTACCCCACAACGAGATCGCCGGCCTGTGACCCTTTAAAAGCCCTCACAGGGGCATCCAAAAAGCAGCACCCAGTAAAAAAGCCACCGCACGCATGTGCCGGTGGCTTTTTTATTGCCCTGCGGCAGCAGCCGCAGGGATTACGCTATATTACTTGCGCTTATTGGCGTTGACTTCTTCCTCGCGGAATTTCACTGCCAGCTTGTCGAGCACGCCGTTCACATACTTGTGACCGTCGATACCGCCAAACGACTTGGCCAGCTCGACCGCTTCGTTGATGACGACGCGGTACGGGATTTCCATGTTGTTCTTCAGCTCGAAAGCGCCGATCAGCAGGATGCCATGTTCGATCGGCGACAGTTCAGCAATATTGCGGTCGATCAATGGTGCCATGCTTTCGCGCAGCGCCAGCGAATCCTTGATGGCGCCGTACAGCAGCACCGTGAAATGATCGCCATCGGCCTTGTCGAAACCGTGGGCCGCGCGAATATTGTTCACGACGGTGGTCGCGTCTTCATTGTTCAGCAGCCACTGGTACAAGCCCTGCAGCGCAAACTCGCGCGCGCGGTGACGCGGCGTGCGGTTTTTGCTGGGATTGGCGAGCAAATTTTTCTCAGTCATGATTGTTACCTGTTCTTAAATACGTATTTACTGCAGATAGTGACGAATACCGCGGTGCGCTGCCAGGCAGCACACTGCGGCGCAAGCACGATTAATCCTCGTCTGTGTCTTGCAACTCTTCCAGCGCTTGCGCCAGATTGGCCATTTCCACTGCCACGCGTGCCGCTTCGGCTCCCTTGACCAGCATGCGCACTTCCGCCTGCTCGTCGTTTTCGGTCGTCAACACTGCGTTGGCGATCGGGATGCCGTAATCGAGACCGACGCGCGTGATGCCCGCGCCCGATTCGTTCGATACCAGCTCGAAGTGGTAGGTTTCACCGCGAATCACGGCGCCCAGTGCGATCAGGGCGTCGAATTGCTCGGTTTCTGCCATTTTTTGCAGAATCAGTGGGATTTCCAGGGCGCCCGGCACGGTCACGTGCAGGATATCTTCATCGGCCACGCCCAGCTTGCTCAACTCTTCCAGGCATGCCGACAGCAAGCCACCACCGACGATTTCATTGAATCGTGCCTGGACGATACCGACGCGCAAACCTTCGCCGGCAAAATTGGTTTCATATGCTCCTACTGTCATCATAAGCCTCTTTAATCTGGTGGTTCAGGGCGACACACACATGCCGCCATCGTTTACTCTCACATTGACGCCTGACAAAATCGTAGCGAGCGGCAGCGAGTTGTGGTCGAGAAGCGCAACTGTACGAAGGTACAGTGAGCATCGCAGGCCGCAAATCGCGACGCGCAGTAGATTTAGTTAGGCGTCTGGCCAGGATGGCACTGAAAACCTGTTACTTCCAGGTCGAAACCGACCATCGACGGCATCTTGCGGGGACTGGCCAGCAATTGCATCTTGCTCACGCCCAGGTCGCGCAGGATTTGCGCGCCGATGCCATAGCTGCGCAAGTCCATGCTGGCCGCGCGGCCTTTCGGCTTGGCTTGCGGCGTATCCAGGGCGGCGAACTGGGCAAACAGCTCGCTCGACGTCTCGCCGCAGTTCAGCAAGACCATCACGCCACGCTCAGCCTGCTTGATGGCGGCCATCGAGGCGGCCACCGTCCACGAGTGGGTGGTCGCTTCGCTTTCCAGCACATCCAGCAGGGAAACGGGCTGGTGTACGCGCACCAGCGCTTCCAGGCCGGGAGCCAGGTCGCCATGCACGAGGGCCAGATGGGCCGACGCGCTGGGCTTGTCGCGGAAGGCGATCAAACGGAATTCGCCGTGCGCCGTGTGCAGGGTGCGCTCGGCAACGCGTTCGACCAACGATTCTGTCTGACTGCGGTAATGGATCAGGTCGGCAATCGTGCCGATTTTCAGGCCATGTTGCTCGGCAAACACCAGCAAGTCCGGCAGGCGCGCCATGGTGCCGTCGTCCTTCATGATTTCGCAAATCACGGATGCGGGCGTCAAGCCGGCCATGGCCGTCAGGTCGCAACCGGCTTCCGTATGGCCTGCGCGCATCAGCACGCCGCCCTTTTGCGCTTTCAGCGGGAAGATATGGCCGGGCTGGACGATATCGCTGGGCTGCGTGCCCTTGGCCACGGCCACCTGGATGGTCTTGGCGCGGTCGGCGGCGGAAATACCCGTCGTCACGCCTTCGGCCGCTTCGATGGAAACAGTAAAGTTGGTACCGTAGGCGGTGCCGTTGCGCGAGGTCATCATCGACAGGTTCAGCTCGTCGCAACGCTCTTCCGTCAGGGTCAGGCAAACCAGGCCACGCGCATGCGTGATCATGAAATTGATGGCTTCAGGCGTCACGAAATCGGCGGCAAGCACCAGATCGCCTTCATTTTCCCGGTCTTCTTCATCGACCAGTATCACCATGCGGCCGGCGCGCAATTCAGCGACGATCTCTTCGGTGCTGGATATAGACATTGTTCATCCTCTTATGACGCCTGCCAAAACCTGCTGCGCGTCGGTATAGGCGGCCTGCGATGCTCACCGTACCTTCGTACGGTTGCGCTTCTCGGCCACCTCTCCCTTCCGCTCGCGACGGTTTTGCCAGGCGTTGTTAATGTAACTAAAAACTGAACCTAAACCTGAAACATCAAGCGAGAATATTCCGCGAATTTCCGGGAATTTTCTTATAACCTGCTATTTTAAAGGATTTAGCGCTTGCAGACCTGAAATAAGACAGTCCAGCAACACCAATAGGCAGGCCGCCTCCCTGCCTGCCTGCCCCACAAAGCGCCGATTCCCCGATCCGGCGCACACGGCGGCGGCAAAGCGCGCGCCGCCGGCCTTGCAAAGAGCATAAGATCAGCCAGTCACCGCCACGGCGCTGATACCCCACTCGCAGCGACACCCCACACAGGAGCGGCAATATGAAAACCAACGGATCGGCAATCTGGTCAGGCGGCATCAAGGATGGCAAGGGCGCCATCAGCACGCGTAGCGGCGCCTTGCAGGAATATCCCTATGGCTTTGCCAGCCGCTTCGAAGGCAAGCCCGGCACGAATCCCGAGGAATTGATCGGCGCCGCCCACGCGGGCTGTTTCACCATGGCCCTGTCGCTGATCCTCGGCGAAGCGGGCCTGACGGCGGAAAAGATGGAGACGACGGCCGAAGTGACCCTCGACAAGGTGGACGACGGCTTCGCCATCACGGCCGTCCACCTGATCCTCAAAGCGAAGATACCGGGCGCCGACCAGGCCAAATTCGAGGAATTGACGGGCAAGGCTAAGGCCGGCTGCCCCGTATCGAAGCTGCTGAAAGCCAACATCACCCTGGACGCCACCCTGCTGCCCTAGATTTTAGGCACGGGCTTGACAGGTTCCACGGCAGCGACGGGCGCCACCAGCGGCAGGCGCGAGTCGCTGGCCGGCACTGGCCGGTTCATCAAGCCGGGATTCAGGGCTGCATTGTTCAGGTTATAGGCGGCAATGGCCGCCGCCACGGATGGGTCTTGCGATGAGGGCAAGGGCACGGCCTGGCCCGCTGCTTGCGCGGCTTGCTGCTGCGCCTGGGCATTTTGCTGGGCCAGCTGGGCCTGGGCCGTCGCCTCCAGTCCTGCTTGCGCCTGTAACTGGGTATTGCGCGCCTGGGTCTGCGCACGCGCGGCCTCTGCCTGCGCACGCAGCTGGGCATCGCTGTCGGCCAGCTGTGCCGAGGTCAGCCGTGCACGCTCCATCGCATCGGCTGCCGCCTGTGCCTGCTCTTCGCGCTGCGTCTGTTGCAATTGATCCTGGCGCAATGCGTCCAGGCGCGCGTCTTCCTGCCGCAGGGCCTGGCGTTCGGCGTCCAGGCGCTGCGTGTCGATATCCTGGGCGTCAAAACGCTGCTGGCCGGCCTTCTGCGCCTGCTGCAGATCCTGGCCGGCTGTCGCCGGTGGCGGCCGCAGTTCCTGCAAGTCCAGGTTCAGCTCTTCCGCTTCCAGTTGCTGCTGCAGTTCCAGCTGCCGCTGTGCGATGGCAGCCGTTTGCGGCGGCGCCACGTCGACGGCCTGCGGCTGCGTGGCTTGCGACGCCTGCACGGCGCCGGACGGCAATGTTTCGCCCGTTAAATCCGCTTCGACATTGGCCTCCAGCGGCGCGCCCTGCTGCCGGGCCAGCACGGCGCCCACCTGCGCCAGCACGTCCGTTCCCTGTTGCAAGGCGTCGAGGGTGGCATTGCTGTCGGCCGCATAGGCGGCTTGCAACGTTGGCGCATCGACATCTTCATTGCGCAAGTCGATGCCGATACGGGCCAGCTGCGCTTGCGTGAGCAAGCTGCCGTCCTGCTCCAGCGCGGCAGCCGCATCCGTCGTGCCGTCGCGCGACAATAAATCGTAGCGCTGCGCCAGGCTGCCCGGCGTGTCGCCGGCCGTCGCCAGTTGGCTGGCGTCGATGCCGCTCGTTTGCAGCTGGGCGAACGATTCCGTCAACTGCCGCGCCAGCGCCAGCAAGTCGTCATTGACATTGACGGGAGTATTTGCCGCCCTGGCCTCTTCCGTGGCGCCTTGCAAGGCCAGCAGTTGCCGGCGCGACAAGGCCACGCCGGACAGGAACTGGCCCAGCGGGGAGATGTCGACCTGGGTCGAGGACTGGATGGCAAGGGCCGCTGCCGCGCTGGACGGCGGCACGGGCAGCGCAGGTGCCAGCGGCGCCAGCGGTACCGTCTCGCCCACGCGGGACGTGGCCGGGATGGTGTTGGGCACGGTTGCGCGCGAAATCGGGTCCATGGCTAGCCTCCACTGCGGAAAGCTTCATAGTATGCGCGTCTGAAAGAAAAGCAACACACGCTTGGCAAGGCCGCTGGTGTGCTGCTTCAAGCTGTGGTGTTAAGCGGCAGCCTTGTCCAAGGACAGCATGCGCTCGACATAGCGGGCGATCAAATCGATTTCCAGGTTGACCTTGCCATCGACCGTCAAGTGTTTCAAGGTCGTCATGGCGATCGTGTGCGGGATCAGGTTGATCGAGAAACGGCAGCCGTTGACGGCGCCCGCGCCCAGGTCTTCCACGCGGTTGACGGTCAGCGACACACCATTGACGACGACGGAACCCTTGAAGGCTAGGTATTTCGCCAGCTCGTGCGGTGCTTCGATCACCAGTTCCCACGATTCGCCCACAGCTTCGAACTTGCGCACGATGCCCAGGCCGTCAACGTGGCCGGACACCAGGTGGCCGCCCAGGCGTTCGGCCAGGGTCAGGGCTTTTTCCAGGTTCACTTCCGTGGTGGTATCGAGGCCCACGGTGCAATTGAGGCTTTCGCGCGAGACATCGACGGCGAAACCCGTGTCCGATTTTTCCACCACCGTCATGCAGGCGCCATTGATGGCGATGGAATCGCCCAGGGCCACGTCCGCCAGCGGCAAGCCGCCCGCGTGGATGTTCAGGCGCACGCCTGCATCGAGGCCGCCGTCGAGTGGCTGCACGGTTTCAATCTTGCCGATGGCGGCAACAATTCCTGTAAACATGAACTAACCCTATAAAGTATAAAAGTATTAATTGCGCTGGGCGAACCTTGCAAGGATACGCACATCTTCGCCCACTTGCTGAACCTGGTGAAATTGCAAAGTGCGCTGCTGCTTGATATCTGTCAATGCGGGCAAGTCAAACATGCCTTGCGCATCGCCCAGCAAGGTGGGCGCCAGGTAGACCAGCAACTCGTCGACGCAGCCTTCGCGGATCAGTGAACCATTCAGCTTAGCGCCGGCCTCGACGTGGACTTCATTGATTTGCCGCCGTCCCAGTTCCAGCATCAGCGCGGGCAGGTCGACCTTGCCGTCCCCGTTCGGCAGCAGGATGACTTCCGCACCGAGCGCCTGCAGCTGCGCTTCCTTTTCCGGGTTGGCGACGGCCGCCACGATCCACGTGCCGCCACCTTGCAGGATGCGCGCGTCGAGGCTGATGTCGAGCCGGCTGTCGACGACGATGCGGCGCGGCTGGCGCGGCGTCTCCACGGCGCGCACGTTCAGTTGCGGGTCGTCCGCCTTGACCGTGCCGATGCCCGTCAGGATGGCGCAGGCGCGCGCGCGCCACGCGTGGCCGTCGGCGCGCGCCAGCGGCCCCGTGATCCACTGGCTTTGCCCATTGTGCAAGGCCGTCATGCCGTCCAGGCTGGCCGCCGTTTTCATGCGCACCCACGGCTTGCCACGCTGCATGCGCGAAAAGAAGCCGATATTCATTTCATAGGCTTCGTCGGCCAGCACATCCGTGGTGACGGCGATGCCGGCCGCTTGCAGCTTGGCCAGCCCCTGCCCCGCCACCAGCGGGTTCGGGTCCGTCATGGCGGCCACGACGCGGCCCAGCCCCGCGCGCACGAGCGCATCGGAGCATGGCGGCGTGCGGCCATGGTGGTTGCACGGCTCCAGGGTGACATAGGCGGTGGCGCCGCGCACGTCGTTGCCGCGCGCCGCCGCATTGGCCAGCGCTTGCACCTCGGCATGATCCTGGCCGGCCGCCTGCGTCACACCAGCGCCGATCACCTGGCCATCCCTGACGATCACGCAGCCGATGCGGGGATTGGGCGAGGTCGTGTACAGACCGCGCGCCGCCCATTCCAGCGCCAGGCGCATGCCATCGATATCGTTGAGTATTTCCACGGGCTACTTTGCTTGAAGGTGAGTAATTGGTCAATCTTGCTACGAACTGTCGGCCACGCCGCTGCAATTGACCGCCTGCTGCTGCGGATCGCACACGCGCACCCTGCCCAGCATATTGATTTTAATATGGCGCACCTGCTTTCCCAAAGCCAGGGACAAGGTACCCCAGCGCGCCGCCAGGCTATTGGTCGCGCTGCAACTGCGTCCTGCGCCATTGTAGGCGATATAAAACGGCGCCGTGGCCGACGAGAACACGAACTGGGCCGTGATGCCCTCCGGCAGCGGCCCCTGGCGGAACAGCAATTCATCATCGCCATCGAACGCCAGGCTGGCATTGCGGTCGATGAAGATCAGCCAGCCCGTGCGCCAATCCGTGCCACCGGGCCCGGCCGGCATCAGCAGCACGCGCTGCCCGCGCGCCATCGCCTGCGCCCGCGTCAATTCGATGGCAGAGAACAAGTCCGTGGCCGCCGCGCGCACTTGCTGGCGCGCCAGCACCTGCTGCAAGCTGGGCATGGCGGCGGCCGCCAGCAGTGCGGCAATCGCCAGCACGGCCAGCAATTCGAGCATGGTGTGCCCGAGGGTACGCCAGAATGTGTGCCTGCTCCGCGGTGGCCGCTTGCGCGTGGTCATGGCTTAGGGCCAGCAATGGCTGGCCGGGCCGCTGCTGCCGCGCTGGCCCGTGCTGCTCAAGGACAGGATACCGCAATCGGCATCCTGGAACTGCGCATCAACCTTGGACGTGCCCGGCATGGCACGCAGCAGCACGCATTGCCCGATCGCCAGGCCGGGACAGGCCAGCGCTTCGATTTCATATGCGCTGCCGGCGGCACCTTCTTCGCCCGACCACCACGGGAATTGCTGCGCCTGCGAAGCCGGCGACGCCGAGGAAAATGCCAGATAGTGATTGTTCTGCGAGTAATAGCGCTCCTGCTGTTGCATCAGCCGCAGCAGGGCCGCCTGCCCCTGCACCCGCTTGGCACGCACGACGTGACCGTGATAAGCGGGCACGGCCAGCGCCAGCAGCAGGCTCATGATCGCCAGCGCGGACAGCAGTTCGATCAGGCTGAAGCCCAAGGCGGCAGACGGGGCGCCACCGTTTGCTGCGGCCCGGTTCCGGCTTGCCAGCGCTCCCATGCGACCTCCCTTCTTCCCAAAAAAGCGCCAGCCGATACGCAGCACCCGCCTTGCCGAGCCTATTTTTTCTTGGCCGCCTCGTGCAATTCGCGCCAGTTCGCCACTTCGCGCCAGCTCAGGCGCCGGGCCGGCAGCGGCGCGCTGACAACCTTGAGCACCGCCCCGCTGGCCGCACCGGGCAAGCCAGGTTGCAGCACGGCCAGTTCCTTGCGCCCCTCGGCCCGCCCTGCCGCCGTCGCGGCACCCACCGTGCTGTTCAATTCCAACGCCAGCGGCGGCGCGCGCGCCAGGCCATCGAACAAGCGCCCCGTCTGCGCGCCCGCCTGCACGACCCCGGCGCCATCGGCGGCAAAACCGCTCAGCACGTCGAGCACGTACAGGCGGGTGACTGGCGTGGCGCAAGGATCGCGCCCGGGCAGGACGGTATTGAACATCACCTTGCCAGCGGCCAGCACGGGACCGCTGATGCTGCGTTCGCCCGTCTGCGCGGTATCGAGAAAATCGAGGTACCAGCCGCGCATCGCGTCGCTGCCTGTGTAGCGCAGTTCGGCGCCGTCCACGCGCACGCCGCCCGCCGTCTCGCCCAGGCTGCGCTGTTCCAGGTCGGACCGGCTGCGCGTTGGGGACGACTCGCGCACATCGTCGTGCACGGCGTAAAACGACTGCGACAGAAAGGCGGCGGGCCAGGTATCGGCCGCTTCGACCAACTTGCCCGTGCCGAACAGCAGCAGATAGCCGCCACCGGGCGCGTAGGCCACGTTCAGTTGCTGCGTCACGGGCTGGCGCCGGCCCAGCGCATCGCGCGCGACAAAGACGAGCTTGCGCCCCTGCCCATCCTTCGACGGCGGCCCGCCAGTCAAGTCGAAGCGCCAGATATTGCCCTGCAAATCGCCCGCATACAGGAAAGCCAGCGCGCCGTCGCCGCCCGGCACCACGGCGGGCGGGCCCAGCGCGTGGGGGGCGGAATCGGCGTCCGCATCGCCGCCACCGCTGGCCACCGGCACCTTGAGGCGGAAGTAATTACTTCCCAACGTCCATGGTGTGCCGGGCGCCTTGTCCAGCGCCAGCAGGAAGATGGCGGCGGCCGACGCGGGCGCCGTCGTGTCCTTGCCATCGTTGACATGGTTGTTGTAGCCGCTGGCGACGACGGCAAAGTCGCGGTAGGCAGGCGCGCCCTCCTTGCCGCCCATGTTGATGCGGGCGAAGGCGGGCGGCGCACGCACGTTGCCCATCAGCCTGTCGTCGCGGTCCGTGAATTCCCACAGCGCCCCGTCTTGCGCGAAGCGGGCCGGGTCGGTGATGTCGAGCGCAAACACGCCTTGCGTCCCGCCGCCCATGCCTGACACCAGCACCGTCTTCCAATGTCCCAGCGCCAGCACTTCCGCCGTGGCCGCGGCACCATCGAGCAGCGGGCCCGGGCTGTAGTGAGTGCTCGCAGCGGCGACAGCAAGGTGCAGCAGCGCCTGCGGCATATAGGCAAACACTTCGCTGCCCGTGCGCGCATCGTAGCCATGCAGCAAGCCATCGTTGGCGCCCACGTACAGCATTTTTCGCCGCTGCAGCAGCGCCTTGCGGTGCACGCCATAGCCAGCCCCCGGCATACCCAGCCCCGGCGCGCCCACGTACAGCAGATTGCCATGCGGCGCGGCACCCAGGCTGCCTGAGCGGCGCCGCAGGAAGCCGCCCGGCTGGCCCACCTCGTGCGTGCGCTGGCCCAGCAGATACACTAGGCGCTCCTCGCCCTGGCCATCGCCGCCGTCGAATGCGCCGCGCTGCTCCGTATCGAGCCCCTTCCAGGACAACGGCATCAAGGTGCCCTTGGCGTCGAGCGTATAGACGGGACGCAAGGCCGCCGGCGCTCCATCCGGCACGGGCTTATCCAATCCGCCAGCGCGCCACCATGACTTGCCGGGAAGCAGTGCGCCATCGGCCCCCACGGCAAACGCGGTGCGTGACACAGTCATGCCGCCATCGGCCAGGCGCAGCTGCGTCTGGAACCAGTATGCCTCTTCCGTACCGCTGGCCAGCGCCATCAGGGACGGCCCGGCGAGCGTCGCTGGCAAGGTAGCCTTGTCGGCGGCCGCAAAGGCTGCGCGCAGTCCCGCGATCAGGGCGGCCGGATCGCTGCCGGGCAAATAATGGGCGGGCCAGCGTCCGTCCAGGCTCCACTCGTCCAGCGCGTTGCCCGTCTCGCTCTTGAACGGGTTGGCGTCGCCGTTCGCATCGAGAAAGCCGCCATATTTGGCTGCCAGCAGCAAGGGCGTAGAAGCGGGAGTGGCGGCAGGCTCGCCCTGGCGCAAGTCGCCCGCGTAGTGCTCGACCTTGGCAACACCGTCGTTCTTGCCACCGGGACGCAAGGCCTGCACGTGCGACCAGTAAGCCAAGCCAGCCGCATGGTAGCTGGCACCGCCCGCCCCGTCGGCCAGCAATTCCAGTGCCGCCAGGTCGGGCCGTGGCGCCGGATTACCCTGCGCGCCGCCACTTTCCAGGCTGCCCACCGCATGCGTCCACACCATCGCATCGAACGGCGGCGGCGCGAATCCATCGGCAGCACGTGCGCGGTCGCCGTTCGATGCGGGAGCCACAGGGACATTTCCGGGCACGTAACGGTCACCAGCCATGCCAGCATCGCCGAGGCTGACGACGATGTGGCGCTGGCAACTGGCCGTTTGCGGGTCGCTCCATGGCGTCACGACCGGCAAGCCATCGTCGATGGCAGGCGGGGCCGTGGCGGGCGGCACCACAGGGCTCGCCTGCCGTCCCTGCAGGTAGCGCAGCGATTCGTACAGCAATTCAGCCAGCGGCGCCGCCTTCGCGTACACACCGGGATGCCCGGCATTGCCGCGGCCCAAGCCATTGATGTAAGCGGTCACCCCGCCGCCAGGGCCCGCAGCTTGAGACGTAGATTGAGTCGCATACACGCCGTTGGCGGGATTCCACTCGGCGTCGGCATTGTCTTGCGGCATAAAATCGGGCGCCGCCCAGCGCTGCCTGCCCACGTGGGCCAGTGGCGCGCGCAGCACGCCGCCATACACGGGGCCGGCGCTGGCGGGCTGGCCGTTCAAGTGGCCGAACACGCCTACGCGCACCCTGCCGCCATGGCGCTGCACGGCGCCCACCGGCTTGTAGTTCTTGCCATATGCGAGGCACAAGTCGTCGCGCAACGGCCCCTCTTCCGTGTCGCAAACGCGCACGCGCGCGAGGAACACGCCGTGCGAGGCCGTAGCGCCGGGCGCGTCGCAACTGCTGCCCGAGGGCAAGCTGGCGTCGCCGAACAGCAAGCGGTTGCGGCAAGAAACGATGGCCAGTTGCGCCAGCGCAAACGGTGTCGCGGCCGCCACGCCGGTCTGCAGGACCTTGCGCGGGAAAAAGACAGGGTGGGCAAAGAAGTCGATGGGCTTGTCCGCATCGGGCAGGAAGGCGCGCTGCAGCACCGTCTTGCGCACTTCGTCGATGACGCGGTCGCCGCCCGTCAGCGCATAGCGGACGATGTCGAGCATGCTGGCACTGGCCCAGTTGAGAAAATTGCCGCTGAAACTGTCACCGCCGCAGCCGTGCAAGGCATCGGCCGGTTTCAGCACGGAAAAGTAAGCGGTCGCTACGCGCAAGTCCGGCAGCATGACGCCATCCTTGCTGCGGTACGGATAGCTGTAGCACATGCGCGCATGGAAGTACCCTGCGTACTCGCGCTGCGGCGCATAGTCGCCGCCATGCGCGGCAGCGGCGGCCGCATGCGTGAGGGACAGGTTGATCAGCAGATTCGGCGGCACCCTGGCGCCATGCAAACCCGCGTCGGCCCGCGCCAGCACCACCGGGAGCGGAGCAGCGATGGCGCCGCCGCAAGCCAGGACAATCCAGCCGAACAGCAGCCAGGCAAACGTCAAAGCCCTCATGGCCCCGCTCCCGCCGCCTGCTTGCGGTAATAACTTTGCAGCACGACTTGCGTGCTTTCCTGCGCGCCAAAACCGATAGCCGTGATGCGGTACACATAGCTTTCCACGGCCATACCGCCGGCCGCTGCCGCAGCCTGCGCGCCGGGCGGATGAAACGGCAGCAGTTCGATCAGATAGCGGGGCCGGCGCGACGGCAGAAAACCCTGCCCCGTCTGCATGGCGGCGCCCGTAAACTGGCCGTATGGCACCGTGCGGCTGCCAGCTTCGGCGCCATCGAGGTCCGTGCTCAGCCACAGCGCCGGTGCGTCCGGGGCGGCGGGCAGGCACAGGCCCAGTGCGCCGCCCTCGCCGCAGCCGTCCGCGAACCCTGCCGCACTACCTGGCGCGAAGAGGCTGCTGCGTCCCGGCGCGCCAGGCAAGCCTTCGATATCGTTCTGCGCATCCACCAATGCCTCCTCCGCCGCCTGAAACGCGATCTGCCGGTCGCGCTCGCCGCGTGCCGCCTTTTCGCCCTGCAAGGCCATCTGCGCCGCCGATATGCCCAGCAACAAGATGATCACCAGCAGGCACAGCACATACACGAGGGTCGCGCCACCGTGGCGTACGCAAGATGTACACCAAGGTTCGCACCGGCGAACGCGCCTGCCAGCCATCGCGCCGCCCGCCTAGGCCGGCCCGTTGCGCAGCATGATGCTCGTCTGCACCAGCTGCCGCAGCCGCGAGCGCGTCGCGGCGGGCAAGGATGTGCGCGCAATGCGCACGCCCGTGTCGCCGGCCGCGTGCGCCTCGGCATACACCTTGCCGAACAGGTCGAACTGCGCCGGCCCCAGTTCCGCCATCTTGTCCGCCTGGCCCGCCTCGCCATGCAGCAACAGCGCCACGCGCACGCTGGCCACGCGCTTCCAGTGCGTGCGCCGGTACAGATCGCGCTGGCGCGCGGCCGCATCCGCGCCCTCCAGTACCAATGCCGCATCGTAGGCGTCGAGCGCGCTGGCGTTGACATAGCGGTTCGCCACGCCATCGGGCGGCGTATCCGTGTCGAGACCATACAGCACCTGAAAACCGTCGACGCCGCGAATGATGGCGTCCGCGCCCCAACCGTTCGCACCACGGTATTTGCAGCGCAGCTCGCCATCGCCATCGGCGCCTTGCGCTACATAGAAAATGCTCCAGCCCCGCTGCGCCTGCGTTTGCGCGGCGCCCACGCCGAAGCCCGCGCAATTGAGCACGGAACCGTCGCCACCCTCTTCCTTGCCGGCGCCGTAATAGCGCAAAGCCAGCACGTCGCTGCCATGCAGGGCGCCGGACAGCGCGCCGCTGATGCCCTCGCTGTTCTTGCCCAGGCTGCGCGCGTCGAGCCCGGCCACATTGGCGCTGTCGTAATCGGCATGGGCGACGGGCGCGGCGCTGCTGTCCCAGTTTACGTACGCCGTCTGGCGCACGGCGCGGGCGATGGTGTCGAGTGCATAGCGGCCGTTATCGTCCAAGCGCGCGCTGGCGGACTGGTCGCCATAACTGCCGCTGGCGGCCAGCAGCACACTACTGGCGGCCAGCATCAGCAGCGCGCCCAGCGACAGGGCCACCAGCAATTCGACGAGGCTCATGCCGCGATGCCGATACAGGACCTCGTTCATGCGCCGCCTCCGCCCAGCTGGAATGCCAGCCTGGGCAGCGATTCGCCTGCCGCATTCACGGCGGACGAGCCATCGGACAGGCGGGCGCGCCAGCCCAGCTTGATGACGATGGGCGCGCCCTTGCCGCCGCTGCACGCCCACTGCAAGCCTTGGGCGGCGGCATCCCACGCGGACGTGTCGCGGCAGATATGCAGGCGCGCGCCGGGCAAGGCCGCATGCAGCCGCTGCTTCCATTCGGCGATATCGAATTGCGCCAGTTCGGCCGCGCTGCAGACAGTGGCGCCGAAGCAGTCAGGCGCACCGCCGCCCGCTTCAGCGTCGTCCGCCGCCGCGTAGGCCACGTTCAGGTAGGGATTGCCAGCATCGGGGCCATTCATGAGCACGCTGTTCGCGCGCATGCGTTCGGCTATGCCGGCAGCCAGTTGCACGCCCGCCGACAATAGCCCCGACTCATGACGCGCGCGCAGCGAGTGCAGTTGCAGGATGCTGGCGCCCAGCAGACCCAGCGCCAACAGCAGCAGCGACACCAGCACCTCGACGAGGCTGCTGCCCCCCACAGGAAACATAGTGCGACCGCTATTGCGCATGCGCTACTCCCTTCCGCAGAAAGAGTCGCAGGAACAGGCGGCCCAGCTACAAGATAGGCGTGCGCAAAAAACCGGGTCTGCGCTGGCGCAAACAGCACGGCGATAAGTCGAGAAGAACAGCGTTGGGATTGATCAGACCGCTTGCCAGGCAAACCTTGGCGTGGTGAAAACGGAGCGCATAAGCAGCCCCGCCTTCACTAAGGTGAACAAGAAGCCGAAGGTCAGGGCTTGCGCGCCTGCCCCACTTCGGCAATCGCATCCTGGAACTCGGCCAGGTCTTCGAAATTTTTGTACACGGAGGCGAAGCGGATGTAGGCGATCTTGTCGAGGCGCTTGAGTTCCTGCATGACGAGTTCGCCGATATAGCCGGAATCGACTTCGCGCAGGCCGCTGGTCAGCAGTTTTTCCTGGATGGACGCGATGGCCGTGTCCACGGAGGCGGCCGCAACGGGACGCTTGCGCAAGGCCAGCATCAAACTGCCGCGCAACTTATCCGCAGCGAACTCCGTCCGGCTGCCATTCTTTTTGACGACGGCCGGCATGATAAGTTCAATGCGCTCGTACGTGGTAAAACGCTTGTCGCATTTGCCGCAGCGGCGGCGGCGCCGAATGGCATCCCCTTCCTCCGATACGCGCGTATCGAGAACCTGGGTGTCGCCGTGCTGGCAAAATGGACATTTCATGGGCTGGTTACAACTTTATAGTAATAATTACGGGAAATCGCCGTCCTTGTGCAAAGGGCGCCCGAATCACTCCGGGCGCCCTTGGGCACGAAGGAATGTGTCATACAGAATCTTACTCCGTATGACACATTCTGGACAAATTATTATGCGGCGTACACAGGGTGCGCGTCGGCCAGGACTTTCACGGCCGCTTTCACACGCTCGATGGTGGCGGCGTCATGCGGATTGTCCAGCACGTCGGCGATCAGGTTGCCCACTTCTTCCGCTTGCGCTTCCTTGAAACCGCGCGTCGTCATCGCCGGGCTGCCCAGGCGGATGCCCGAAGTGACGAATGGTTTTTGCGGGTCGTTCGGGATACCGTTCTTGTTGCAGGTGATGTGCGCGGAACCGAGGATGGCTTCGGCTTCCTTGCCCGTCAGGTTCTTGGCGCGCAGGTCGACCAGCATGACGTGCGATTCGGTGCCACCGGAAACGATGCGCAGGCCGCGCTTGATCAGGGTTTTCGCCAGCACGTCGGCGTTCTTGATCACTTGCTTCTGGTATTCGACGAATTCAGGGCTCAGCGCTTCCTTGAAAGCGACGGCCTTGCCGGCGATCACGTGCATCAGCGGGCCGCCCTGGATGCCAGGGAAGATGGCCGAGTTGATGGCTTTTTCGTGTTCGGCCTTCATCAGGATGATGCCGCCGCGCGGGCCGCGCAACGATTTGTGCGTGGTCGAGGTGACGAAGTCGGCGAACGGCACCGGGTTCGGGTACAGGCCGGCGGCGATCAGGCCGGCGTAGTGGGCCATGTCGACCATGAAGTAGGCGCCAACTTCCTTGGCGATCTTGCTGAAGCGTTCGAAGTCGATCTTTTTCGAGAACGCGGACGCGCCGGCGATGATCAGCTTCGGCTTGCGTTCGCGGGCCAGGCGCTCCATTGCCTCGTAGTCGATGTCTTCTTCCGCCGTCAAACCGTAGGAGACGACGTCAAACCATTTGCCGGACATGTTCAGCGGCATGCCGTGGGTCAGGTGGCCGCCTTCGGCCAGCGACATACCCATGATCAGGTCGCCTGGTTTCAACATGGCAAAGAACACGCCCTGGTTCGCTTGCGAGCCGGAGTTCGGCTGCACGTTCGCGCATTCGGCGCCGAACAGCTGCTTGACACGGTCGATGGCCAGTTGCTCGGCCACGTCGACGTATTCGCAGCCACCGTAGTAGCGCTTGCCTGGATAGCCTTCGGCGTACTTGTTCGTCAGCTGCGAGCCTTGCGCTTCCATTACGGCTGGCGACGTGTAGTTCTCCGACGCGATCAGTTCGATGTGATCGTGCTGGCGCGTGTTCTCTTTTTGAATGACGGCGAACAATTCAGGATCGACGTTGGCGAGGGTGTGATCTTTTGCAAACATGTAAAAACTCCAAGTATGAGGGTGCTTGTACTGGCAGATTGGATCGAATGAGGGGAGCCGGCGTTAAGTGAATAACAACATTGGACAGGCAGCCTCTTCGTGCTTTTCCATAGTGGCTACCCAGGCGAACGGCTGATGAAAAATCTCACGTTTCCCGGTGGGTGCCCACCTTTCGCCGGATTGCCGATCGCCACTCATGGAGATCGCCCGACTTTTCGCCAGTCACGTGAGACGTAATGGAATGCAAATTGTAAGTTAAGTGCCCAAATTGAGCAAGGAATGCAAGCGTGCGGCTATAATCGCCGCCCGGGCAGCGCCGGCCCATCGTCTTAAGCTGGATGTAAACTTTGCTCAGGCATGTAAGCGTATGTTACGGGGCTTGCCATTGCAGCTCTCCGTTTTACAATGCTGCGGTGCAACTTATATGCAGCTTTTGCATGGCTTTCCAGCAAGCGCCCACAGTCACAAGAAGAAAAATCGCGTAAAATGTTGCTCAATCTCACTACTGGCGCAATAAACATGCCTTCAGTCTTTACCTGGAACGTACGTGTCTACTATGAAGACACCGACGCCGGCGGCATCGTCTATTACGCTAACTACCTGAAATTCTTCGAGCGCGCGCGCACCGAATGGCTGCGCGCCATCGACGTGGGCCAGCAGGAATTGCTGGAACAGCACGACGCAATGTTCGTTGTCAAAAGCGTCAACGCCGACTATCATGCGCCAGCCAGGCTCGATGACACGGTAAGATTAACCTTAAACATAGAAAAAATGGGGCGCGCCTCCATCGTTTTCCTGCAACAAGCCTGGTGCGGCGACCGCCTGCTCAACACGGCCCGCGTCAAGATCGGCTGCGTCGATTCGGCACTGCGTCCGCGCGCCGTGCCTGATGCAGTCGCGGCCCGCATGCGCGCCGCCTGAGCCCTACCCGCCACCTCCGGACAATTCACCCAACAGACTGCCAGCCAATGAACGTTACACAAGATCTTTCTTTCCTCGCGCTCATCTCCAATGCCCATTTGATCGTGCAACTGATCATGGCCCTGCTGCTGCTGATTTCCCTGACCAGCTGGACCTACATTTTCCGCAAGATGTTTGCCGTGCGCCAGGCGCGCAAGCAAACCATCGAATTCGAACGCAGCTTCTGGGCCGGCGGCAACCTGCATGCGCTGCACCAGAACGCCAGCGGCAACCGCGACCAGAGCGGCGCGCTGGCCCGCATCTTCGACGCAGGCATGGGCGAATTCATCAAGGGCAAGGCTTCCTACGGTTCGCGTGAAGCGCTGGACGTCGGCGCCGTGCTCGACGGCGCACGCCGCGCCATGCGCGCCGCCTTCCAGCGTGAAATGGACGTGCTCGAATCGCATCTGGCCTTCCTCGCTTCCGTCGGTTCCGTCTCGCCATACATCGGCCTGCTCGGTACCGTCTGGGGCATCATGAACGCCTTCCGCGGCCTGGCCAACGTGCAGCAAGCCACCCTGGCCGCCGTCGCGCCCGGCATTGCCGAAGCGCTGATCGCCACCGCCATCGGCCTGTTCGCCGCGATTCCCGCCGTCGTCGCCTACAACCGTTTTTCGCATGACATCGACCGCCTGGCGATCCGCTTCGAGAGCTTCGTCGAGGAATTCTCCAACATCTTGCAGCGCCAGTCGCGCTAAGAGGGGGCAGCGTCCATGGGTTCCTCATTCAATAGCGGCGGCATGCGCGGCGGCCGTGGCCGCAAGTTCAAGTCCGAAATCAACGTCGTGCCGTACATCGACGTGATGCTGGTGCTGCTGATCATTTTCATGGTGATGCCGTCGTCGAACAATCCCAGCGTGGTGAACTTGCCCAACGCGGAAAAGTCGGCCAAACCGCCCGATGACTATATTCAGATCGTGCTGAAACCGAATGGTTCACTGTCGATCGGCGTCATCGGCAAGGAACAGCTGTCGCCGGAAACGGAACCGAACCGCGACGCCCTGCTGCGCAAGCTGCGCGGTTTGCACGAGAGCAATCCCGACTATCCCGTGATGATCGCGGGCGACAAGGAAAGCAAGTACGACGATGTGATCCAGCTCATTTCGGAAGCGAAAAAGATGGGCATTACCCGCGTTGGCCTGGCCACCAAGTAAGCGCAGCATCCTGTTTCCAGACTTGACCGTTTTTAGATAGACTAGACTTTGCAGAACAAACAAATCGACCATGTACTCGGCAAGCCCTACAGCGTGCCGCGCGAACGCAGCCGCTGGCCCTCGCTGGGCCTAGCGCTGGCGATGCACCTTGGGCTGCTGTTTTTCCTGTGGGTGGGCGTACACTGGCAAAATACGGAACCTGTCGCCGTCGAAGCGGAAGTGTGGGACATGAAGGTGCAGACGGCCGCGCCGCCGCCCGAAGTGGCGACGGAACCGGAGCCGACACCGGCCCCGCCGCCGGAACCGGAAGTGGAACAGCCGGCCCCGCCGCCACCGCCGCCGGTGGCCGCGCCCGAGCCGAAGGTCGACCTGCGCGAGGCGGAGATCGCCCTTGAGCGCAAGAAGGCCAAGCTGAAGGAAGAAAAAGAGAAAGCGGCAGCGGAAGAGCGCCGCAAGCAGGAACAGAAGGAACGCGAGGAAGAAAAGCGCGAACTGGAAAAACAGAAGCAGAAAGAAAAAGACAAGGCTGAAAAGCTGGAAAAAGAAAAGGCCGACAAGCTGGAGAAAGCCAAGCAGGCCAAAGAGAAAGAAAAAGCGGCGGAAGAAAAAGCCGAGAAGGAACTGTCCGATAAAAAAGCGGCGGCGGAAAAAGCTGCCAAGGCGAAAAAAGCGGCGGAAGAGAAAAAAGCCGCCGACAAGGCACGCGCTGCGGAAATGAGCCGCATCACGGGTGCGGCGGGCGCCGGCACGACGGGCACGGCCGAGAAATCGACCGCGCCACGCAAGGACAGCGGCTATGTCGCTGCCCTGACGAGCAAGATCAAGAGCAATATCGCGTACAGCGGTAGCACGGACGTGCCGGGCAACCCGCGCGCCGTGTTCAAGATCGAGCAACTGCCAACTGGGGAAATTATTTCGGTCCGAAAGATTAAAAGTAGCGGCCTGCCGGCGTATGACAGCTCGGTGGAAAACGCCATTAATAAATCGTCGCCACTGCCGAAGAAAAAAGACGGCACCGTGGAACGCGAGATTGAACTCATATTCGAGATGAAGGATTTGCCTAAATGATGACCATGAAAAAAATGAGCTATGTCGTGCTCTGCGCCAGCCTGGTGCTGGGAGCGTCCAGCGCCCAGGCGCAGTTGCGCGTGGAGATTACGGGGATCGGCAGCAACCAGATTCCGGTGGCTGTCGCCAGCTTCGTCAATGAATCGGCGGCGCCGCAATCGCTGTCGGGCATTATCAAGGCCGACCTGGCGCGCAGCGGCGTGTTCAAGCTGATCGATGCCGATGCGCCCGTATCGGAAACGGCACCCGTCAGCTACGAACAGTGGAAGTCGCGCGGCGCCGACGCGCTGGCGGCCGGCACCGTGCAAAGCATGGCCGATGGCCGCCTGGACGTGCGCTACAAGCTGTTCGACACCATCAAGGGCGCGCAGATTTCCAGCATGAACAATGCGGCCGCGCCGCAGTTCAACCGCTTGCTGGCGCACAAGATCGCCGACGACATCTATGAAAAGCTGACGGGCGTCAAGGGCGCGTTCGCCACGCGCATCGCCTACGTCACACAATCGGGCCGCGAATACCGGCTGGAAGTGGCCGACGCCGATGGCGAAGGCATCCAGGTCGCGCTGCGCTCGAACGAGCCGATCATTTCGCCTGCCTGGTCGCCGGACGGCACCAAGGTCGCGTATGTGTCGTTTGAAAAGAAAAAGCCCATCGTCTACGTGCAAAACCTGGTGACGCGCCAGCGCACCATCGTGTCGAATGAAAAAGGCAGCAATTCCGCGCCGAGCTGGAGCCCGGACGGCTCGCGCCTGGCCGTGGCCCTGTCGCGCGACGGCCATACCCAGATCTACACCGTCAATGCCGACGGCAGCGGCTTGCGCCGCACCAGCACCAGCAGCGGCATCGATACGGAACCTCAATTCTCGGCCGATGGCCAAAGCATTTACTTCACCAGCGATCGCAGCGGCGGACCACAAATCTACCGTATGTCGGCCAGCGGTGGCGAAGCCAAGCGCGTGACGTTTGGCGGCTCCTACAACATCAGCCCGCGGATCTCGTCCGACGGGAAGACACTTGCTTATATTTCCCGTCGCGACGGCAATTTCCAGCTCTACGCGCTCGACCTGGCTAGTGGCCAGGAACTGCGCCTGTCGGACACCGCCAACGACGAATCACCGAGCTTTTCGCCCAACGGGAAATATATCATGTACGCGACCGAATCCGGACGACGCAAGTCGCTGGCAGTGGTATCGGTGGATGGCCGCGTCAAACAGCGTTTGACTACGCAAGCTGGCAATATCAAGGAGCCCACCTGGGGTCCTTTTATGAAGTAAATGCTGTACAGTTTCACCTTTAACCATGACCCGGAGAATAAAAATGAGTAACTTTAAAAGTTTGGCTTTCATCGCCGCTACCGCAGCTCTGCTGTCCGCCTGCAGCACCCCAGTCAAAGTAGCCGAAACCCCAGTGGTTGAGCGCGCTCCTGAAAAAGTCGCAGCTCCAGTTGACACCCGTCAAGTTCAGCCAGTGACGACCGCATCGGTCGATCCACTGGACGATCCAAAAGGCGTGCTGGCTAACCGCAGCATCTACTTCGACTTCGACAAATACGTCGTGCGCGAAGCGGACACCCCAGTCGTGCAAAACCACGCTGCTTACCTGGTGAAAACGCCTAGCCGCAAGATCCTGATCCAAGGTAACACCGATGAACGCGGTGGCGCTGAGTACAATCTGGCCCTGGGCCAGAAACGTGCTGAAGCCGTGCGCAAGTCGATGGCAGCCCTGGGCGTGCCAGAAGGCCAAATGGAAGCCGTGTCGCTGGGCAAAGAAAAGCCTAAAGCACAAGGCAGCAACGAAGCAGCATGGGCAGAAAACCGCCGCGCTGACATCGTTTATTGATGTTGACAGGTGAGCGCGGCAGCATTGGCGCTTACCTAACTGGCCAGTCATAGGCATAATAATGGGGCGCAGCGCGGTGATTCACCGCCCGGCGCCCCGTTTGCATGTTTGCGTAACCTTAGAAAGCCCGACCCATGATGACATTCTCGAAAGCCGGCGTCGCCGCCGCCTTGATGGCCGCGTTTGCCTACCTGCCCTTGCACGCCAACGCCGCCCTGTTCGATGACGACGAAGCGCGCAAGGCCATCCTCGAGCTGCGCGCCAAGGTCGACGCCATGGCGCGCGACCTGAACAGCCGCGTCGACACCAAGGCGGACAAGACCAGCACCCTGAGCCTGATCAACCAGCACGACCAGACCATGCAAGAGATCGCCCGCCTGCGCGGCCAGATCGAAGTGCTGGGCAACGACCTGGCGAATGTACAAAAGCGCCAGAAGGATTTCTACACCGACATCGATGCGCGCCTGCGCAAGCTCGAGCCGCGCCAGGTCACCATCGATGGCCAGGAAGCGGCCGTGGGCGTATCCGAGCAAAGCGCGTACGAATCCGCCTTCGGCCTGTTCAAGTCAGGCGACTACAAGGGCGCCGTCACGGCCCTGGACGGCTTCGTGAAACGCTATCCGGAATCGGCCTACGCGGCCAACGCGCAATACTGGCTGGGCAACGCCTATTACGCCCAGCGCGACTGCAAGAGCGCCATCACGGCCCAGCAGGCAGTGCTGAAGAACTACCCGGACAGCCCGAAGGCGCCCGACGCCATGCTCAACATCGCCAGCTGCTACACGGAGCTGAAAGACAAGGCCAACGCGACCAAGACCCTGAACGCCCTGATCTCGCGCTACCCGGACTCCAGCGCGGCCCAGGCCGCCAAGGAACGGGGCGGCAAAAAGTAAAAGCGGGGAAAAAGTTGCCCGTTAGGTTTGACAGAATCCCGGGCACCCCCTATAATCTTTCTTCTTCGGGTCGTTAGCTCAGCTGGTAGAGCAGCGGACTTTTAATCCGTTGGTCGCAGGTTCGAATCCCGCACGGCCTACCACGAATACGCAGTACTGATCTGCTTGCGAGTTGTTATAGCAAGCATTTTTTTACGGCACAGTGTTACCGAAGTTGTTGTAAAAAGTTTTTGGGTCGTTAGCTCAGCTGGTAGAGCAGCGGACTTTTAATCCGTTGGTCGCAGGTTCGAATCCCGCACGGCCTACCAAATACTTCAGAGAAGCCAACCGTTCGCGGTTGGCTTTTTTGTTTTCAGCAGCATCACTTGCACGCGATGCCATCGCTGACACAAATCAAACGCCTTGCCACCTGCGATACAGCTTTATCGGACTGTCGTATAATCAGACAATCATGAACGCCACACCATCCTCGACCATGTCCGAATTTGCTACAACGGAAGCAGCCGAAACCTATGAACAATGGTTTCGCGCAAAGGTGCTGGCGTCGCTCAATGATGACCGCGCTACCGCCTCGCACGAGACAGTCATGGCGCAACTGAGGAAAATCGTCACGCCGCAGACTGACGGCCATGCTGCCGATTCAATGGAAGGTTGAAGCTCAAGAAGATTTGACCGCGATACTCACGTATATCGCGCAGCACAACCGGCCGGCAGCGCTGCAGCTTTACCATGACATCGACAACGCCATCTCCCGGCTTCCCTGCCACCCTCACCTATACCGGTCCGGAAGAGTTTCAGGCACGCGCGAACTGGTTGCCCATCCAAACTATGTCGTCGTGTATCGCGTTGAAGCAAGCGCGATAGAAATTCTTGCCGTCATGCATACGCGGCAACTATATCCTTGAGCAACAATACCTCCACCCTTTTGCATGACGCCCCGAGTTTCTAACGCGACACCAGCGCCTGCCGCCCGGCCAGATGCGCCACCACGTTCCCCATCACCCGCCCCAGCGGCACCTCCACCCAGCGGTAAAACGCCGCACCGGCCGCCAGGCTGGCGCCCCAGGCCGTCAGCATGCCCAGCGCCTGCCACTCGGGCTCGAGTGGAACGTGGGCGATAAACAGTGCATTCACCAGCAGGCTGACGGGAAAGTGCACGAGGAACACGGCATACGAGATGCGGCCGAGGGTGTTGACGATATTCCAGGCGCCGCCCTGTGCAGGCGTGCGGGCGCGGCCGAACAGGAACAGGGCGCAGGCGACGATCAGGGCCAGGGCGATGCGGCTGCGGTAGTCGACGGCCAGGGCCAGCAGGACGGGCACGGCGGCCATGGCCATGAGCGCGGTCATGGCGCCGGGTTTACGGGCCGGATCGCTGGCCCACCAGGCCAGCATGCCGAGACCGTAGCTGCCGAAGAAATACGGCGCCCAATTGTCCCAGTCCGCGTCCAGATTGAAATACAGCAGGGAAAAGGCAATACCGACGGTGACGGCCAGCGGCATCAGCCAGTGCCGGCGCCGCTGTCCCGCCACGCGGCCGCTCAGCCACAGCAGCGATACGGTCAGCAGGTACAGCTGAAAATCGATGGCCACGTACCAGGCGCCGGCCGACAGCGATTCGTAGCCCAGCACGCCGTGCAGCAGCAAGGCATGGGCGCTCAGCTGGCCCAGGGTGACGGCGGCCGACATGGAATCGTGCCGCATCCAGATGCCGGCCACTGGCGTGATGATGGCGGCGAGCAAGGTGGCAGCCAGGAAAGGCGGCGCCAGCTTGGCATAGCGGCGCCAGACCGCTTGCAGAGGGTTGGCGATGCCGGGACGGCCTGCGGGCGAGAGCGATTTGGCGACGAGAAAGCCGCCGATGACGAGGAACACTTGCACGGCGATGCGCGCGCTGCCACCGAGCCAGTCCAGCAGCTCGGGCCACAGCGGCTGCACGTAATCGGACATGGGCCCGTAAAACGCCAGATGGTGCAACACGATCAACTGTGCCGCGCCTGCCTTCAAACCATTGATCCAGCCAAACTGCGGACGATGTGCCAGGTCCGCCTGTGATACCACTGCTGCTGCCGTCATTCCCTATCCTTGCCGTGCCAGGTAGTCTCGCCGGCCATGCGCGCAACGGGCGCGCGGCCGAGGATTTACCGAAAGGCCGACATCATAGCCGAGCCTGGCATTTCGGTGACGCGCGGCAGACGACCGATATCAATCCTTGCGCGACAAATCGGCACGCAACAGGGTCTGGATCACGCTGCCGCCCTGCTCGTTCGCGCGCACGGCGACCGCCATGGACGGCATGACGAACAGCACGCCATCGTGATCGCTCCAGGTATCGACCAGTTGCTCCAGTTCGCGCCCCAGCGACTCCGGCCGCCCGATCTGCCGGGCCAGCTGCGCCTCGCA
The DNA here is from genome assembly GCF_059617945.1 of Janthinobacterium sp. BCJ23. Lineage (NCBI taxonomy): Bacteria > Pseudomonadati > Pseudomonadota > Betaproteobacteria > Burkholderiales > Oxalobacteraceae > Janthinobacterium > Janthinobacterium sp. BCJ23. The sequence continues at coordinate 210,894 of NZ_JCAQAW010000009.1, forward strand.
CTTGCCCTCATAGCCGACGCGGCGCGGGCACTCATCGATACGCACGAACGGCATCTTGCTCTCGCGCAAGCGTGCGGACAATTGCGCGGCCACCGCCGCCGGCGCACCATCGAGATACAAATGGTAAGACGGCACACGGCAGCATCTCCCGGACAACAACAGCAAGCCGACCCTGGCGCCGAATGCGGCCGAGGAAGCTGATGGCACATAGGCAAACGGCGGCGTGTTGCCGTCCCATACAAAAGTCTTGCGCTGCTCGGCGGCGTTCGCCCCGCGCCAGCCGGACAGGCAGGCGGCATTGTCGGCGGCAAAACAGGTCCGGTAGCCGGTTTGATCGCTGATAAACAATTGCTCTACCGGATTGCGCGCGCCGGCGGCCTCGGGCGCGGTGCCGTCCGGCCGCACTTCCCAGCTGCCCGCGCCGTTCTTGTGCCATGCCAGCGCCGTGCGCGACCAGGCCCATAGCCGCTCGTATGGCTGGAATTGGTAGGTAGGCGTATCGGCCAGGTAAATTCTCGGCAGCGGGATCGGGTCTCGCCGCTTGCCGTCCGCATCGACGACCAGCACCACGGACGGCGCATATTCGCTATCGACATATGCAAACGACCTTCCATCGGGCGAGATGGCCGCCAAGACTTGGGCGTGCAAGTCGCCATCGTTTTCTGGCGGACTGGGCAGTACAGTGGTTTTCAGGGGCAAGCCACGTAACAGAAAACCGGGGCGCTGGTCGCCGGGAAAATAGCGCACGCCGGGAGAGAGGGGAAAGCCATGCGTGTACGTCTCGGTGCCACGGTAGCCGTCTTTCGACGCCGCGATCTTCTCGACCACGGCCTTGCCCGCTTGCTCGTGGACCAGCGCCAGCACGCTGTCATCGTCAGGCAATCTGACGAAATAGACGGGCTGGGCGAAGTCGGTCCAGCGTTCGATACCACCGGTGGTCTTGACGATAACTTTATCGCCATATATCAGCCGCATGGAATTGTTGTGCGTGGACATCAGGGAACCGCCACCCTGGCGGTACTCGACCGACAAGGCGGCAAACCGCCCGTACGTGTCGGCCTTGGTCACCTTTTCGCCACGGCGCAGCACAGCAGCATATTCGCCCGTGGCCGGCTCCGTGTAAGGCCAGCAGCCAGTGAGCAGTACGAAAGCGGTGGCGCAGCACCAGCGATACCGTGCAGAAATTCTCATGCGTGATCAACCTTTCAGCTTGAGACTGCACTCCAGCGCTGCAAATTCGGCAATCTTGCAGGCATTCTACGACAGATTCAGGGCTGATTCGCTTGCGGCTGCGCCAGGATGGCGTCGAGCAAGCCGGGAAAACGGCTCTCGATATCGGCGCGGCGCAGGGTGTTCATGTGCGTCGTGCCCGCGTTTTCCGTGTAGACGAGGCCCGCTTCGCGCAAGACCTTGAAATGGTGGGAGACGGTCGATTTCGGCCGCCCGCCGTCCAGATCGCCGCAAGCGGCCGCGTCGACTCTGGCCAGGTGGCGCACGATGTCGAGGCGAATGGAATCGCTCAAGGCGTACAGCACTCTTTCGAGGACGAATTCGCTGGCGGGAGGATGTTTGTGTGGACGCATGTGCAGAATCATACAGCATGCGCTATACTAATTCCATTATTCGAATATTTACGAACTAACGAATCAGCATTCACCCACATTTCCACCAACAAACACAAAGGCCACCATGTCCGCCCTCTTCCAGCCCTACACCCTCAAAGACATCACCCTGCGCAACCGCATCGCCGTGCCGCCCATGTGCCAGTACATGGCCGTCGATGGCCAGGCCAACGACTGGCATCTGTCGCACTACGCGGGCATGGCCCGTGGCGGCGCCGGCCTGGTGATCGTCGAAGCGACGGCCGTGGCTCCGGAAGGCCGCATCACGCCCGGCTGCACCGGCATCTGGAACGATGACCTGGCGCAAGCCTTCGTGCCTGTCGTGAAAGCCATCAAGGCGGCCGGCTCCGTGCCCGGCATCCAGATCGCCCACGCGGGCCGCAAGGCCAGCGCCAACCGCCCATGGGAAGGCGACGACCACATTCCTGAAGGCGACGCGCGCGGCTGGCAAACCATCGCCCCGTCCGCCATCGCCTTTGGCGGCGGCCTGCCGAAAGTGCCGCGCGCCATGGACCTCGACGATATCGCCCGCGTGAAACAGAACTTCGTCGACGCGGCCGTGCGCGCCCGCGAAGTCGGTTTCGAATGGCTGGAACTGCACTTCGCCCACGGCTACCTGGCGCAAAGCTTCTTTTCCGCCCACTCGAACCAGCGCGACGATATCTATGGCGGCAGCCTGGAAAACCGCAGCCGCTTCCTGCTGGAAACATTGAAAGCCGTGCGCGAAGTGTGGCCAGAGCACCTGCCGCTGACGATACGCTTCGGCGTGCTGGAATTCGACGGCCGCGACGAGCAAACCCTGCTCGAATCGATCGGCCTCGTGCGCCAGTTCAAGGACGCGGGCATGGACATGATCAGTGTCAGCATGGGTTTTACCATTCCCGACGTGTCGATTCCATGGGGCCCCGCCTTCATGGGGCCGATTGCCGAGCGCGTGCGCCGCGAAGCGGGTGTGCCCGTCTCTTCCGCCTGGGGCTTCGGCACGCCAGCGATTGCCGAGCGCGTCGTCAAGGACGAGCAACTCGACGTGGTGATGGTCGGCAAGGCGCACCTGGCCAATCCGCACTGGGCATACTTTGCCGCCAAGGAACTCGGCGTGGAACGCGCCTCGTGGACCCTGCCGGCGCCGTATGCGCACTGGCTCGAGCGCTATTGATCGCCCCTGACCGTTGCCGGATGCCCCTCCAGGGGCAGTTCCGGCAGAAACAGCAGGAAGACCAGCCCCAATAGCAGCAGCACGGCGCCGGCGCCAAACACGCTGGCGATCGCATGGCGGTACACGTCCACCGTCTGCGCCGCCGCCTGCGCGCCCAGCGCCGAGACGGCTTCCACGCCGTGCTTGTGCAGCTGATGCGCAAGGATGGCGCCCGACGCCGTCACGCCCAGCAAGCCGCCCAGCGAGCGGAAAAAGGCCAGCATGGCCGTGCCAACGCCGCGGCGCGCCAGCGGCAAGGCATTTTGCACGGCGATTGTCATGTTCGGCATCACCAGTCCCAGCCCCGTGCCGAGGAAGAAGATGGCCGGCTCGATGACCCAGTAGCCACGCGACGTTTCCATGCCCCAGGCCAGCACGGCAAACGCCAGCAGCGCCACGGCCAATCCCGCCACCTGCACCATCTTGTACTTGCCCGAGCGCGACAGCACCCGGCCGTTGAAGATCGACGAGGCCACCAGCCCCACCATCATCGGCACCGTCATCACGCCGGACTCCGCCGGACTGGTGCCCATCACCAGCTGGAAGAACAGGGGAAAGAAGACGCTGGCGCCCATCAGGCCCATGAAGGTCACGGCCATGACCAGGCTGGCGATATTGAAGGTGCGGCTCTCGAACAGGTCGGGCGGCAGCACGGGTTCATCCACCCTGCCCACGTGCACCGCCAGCCAGAGCCCCAGCAGCACGGCAATGCCGCCGCACACCTTGATGGCCAGCCCATCCCACGGCCACTCGGTGCCGCCCAACGCCAGCACCAGCAGCGCCGCCGTGATGGCGCCCGTCAGCAAGGCCGAGCCCAGATAGTCGATCTTGTGCGCATGCGTGCGCGCCGGTTTGCGCATGGCGCGCGCGATGATGACAAAGGCAGCCGCGCCGATGGGCAGGTTGACATAGAAAATCCAGTGCCACGACAAGGCATCCGTGATCACGCCGCCCAGCACGGGACCGAGCACGCTGGTGACGGCATACACGATGGGCACCATGCCTTGCCGCTTGCCCCGTTCGGCCGGCGGCACGATGTCGCCGATGATGATTTGCGCCAGCGGCATGAAGCCGCCCGCACCGAGACCCTGGATGGCACGGAAGATGATCAGCTCCGTCATGTTCTGCGCCAGCCCGCACAGCACGGAACCGAGCAAAAAGGTCAGCAGGGCCGTAATGATCATGGGACGGCGGCCATACTGATCGGCCAGCTTGCCGTACAGGGGCATGGTGGCCGTCGAGGCCAGCACGTAGGCCGTGACCACCCACGACAGATGGGCCATGCCGCCCAGGTCATCGACGATGCGCGGCAAGGCCGTGGCGACGATGCTCTGGTCTAGCGCACCGAGTCCCAGCACGGCCATCAGGCCCAGGTAAATGGCGCGCACTTCGCGTTCGGTGACGGGTTTTACACCAGTGTTGGCTTGATCGTGGTGGCTCATGCTTGACCGATCTCAAGCAGCGGCTGCATGGCCGCTTCCAGTGCATCGATCTGCTGCGGCGTCAGACGGGCAATGCGCTGCGCCAGCACATCGCGGCGGCGCGCTCGCAGGGTTTCGAGGATGGCCAGGCCTTGCGCGGACACCTGCAGCCCCGAGCGGCGCCGGTCTTGCGGATCGGGCGCGCCGCGCTCGACCAGTCCCGCTTCTTCCAGCGACTTGACCTGCGCGCTGACGGTCGGCCCGCGCACATTCTGCAGGCGCGCCAGCGCGGCCACGCCGATGCCGGGCTGCTCGTGAATCAGGGCCAGCAGCATGTATTGCATCATCGACACGCTGCCTTCCAGCTCGCCCCCTTCGCGCTGCATGGAGCGCAGCAAACGCTTGAACGCCGTGCGCAATTCATCGGACAGCGCCAGCGCGCGTTCGGGGATGGGAAGGTCTTCGGTAGTGGGCATGGAAATATATGGGTAGGTAGACTATCTACCCATATTATGCCGTACCCGGGCGCCATGCAAGGCTTTTTTCCATCCCCGCCCTTCCCAAAACCCGCTTTGGCCGTCATAATAGCCGCCCTTGGGTCGTTAGCTCAGCTGGTAGAGCAGCGGACTTTTAATCCGTTGGTCGCAGGTTCGAATCCCGCACGGCCTACCAAGAATTTGCAGTTCGATTGCATGCCGCATGGCAAGCACGTACCGCACAGCGTTACCGTAGTTCAGTTGTAAAGTTTTTGGGTCGTTAGCTCAGCTGGTAGAGCAGCGGACTTTTAATCCGTTGGTCGCAGGTTCGAATCCCGCACGGCCTACCAAATACTTCAGAGAAGCCAACCGTTCGCGGTTGGCTTTTTTGTTTTCCGGTTCATTCCTGGCCCACTGAGCATCCCCATACAGCAAGACTGATTTTTGCTGTTTGATCAGAAAATCCCAAGCTGGACATGGGCACAAACGGTCGCCTTTTCGTCCGTTTTGACCTGCTCGACCGTCCGCACGGCACGGCTGCCGATCGCGTATGCTGCGCCATAGATTGATTTTTTGATTACGGTCAAGGCGATACAAAAAACACTCATGGACAAATTCAATCAGTACCGTGTTTTCACACAAGTAGCTGAAATGGGAAGTTTCATCAAAGCTGCCAATGCGCTGGGCATACCGAGGGCCTCCATCTCCGCCGCCATACAGCAGCTTGAATTGGGGATTGGCACGCGCCTATTGCATCGCACCACGAGACAAGTACAACTGACCGCGGATGGCATGCTCCTGCTCGAGCGCGTTCGTTCGCTTCTCGCAGATGCGGAAGATATCGATCAACTTTTTCATGTGCGGCACAGCAAGATTTCAGGGCGGCTCTGCGTGGATGCCCCCAGCCGAATCGGGCGCAGGCTGATCGCTCCGGCACTGCCCGGCTTTTTGCGCGCCTATCCCCGGCTGGAATTGATATTGAGTTCCTCTGACCGTGCGATCGACATGGTGCAGGAAGGCGTGGACTGTGCCGTGCGCGTCGGGACCTTGCAGGACAGCAGTATCGTCGCGCGTCCTCTGGGGCATATCGCACTGATCAACTGTGCCAGTCCAGGCTATGTACGCGAGCACGGTGTGCCGACAACGCCAGATGATTTGAGCAAAGGGCACTGGACGGTTGGATATGCCTCCGGCACTGCCGCGAAAGAATCTCCCTGGGAGTATCTGGATGCGGGGCGCAAACGATCACTGTCAATTCCCAGCCGGGTGATCGTTAACAACGCCGAAAATTATATTGCCTGCTGTGTGGCGGGAGTGGGATTGATCCAGATTCCTCGTTTCGACGTGCAACACCTGCTCGACAGCGGCGAACTCATTGAAGTCATGCCGGAGTTTCGCGCGGCGTCCATGCCGGTGTCGCTCGTTTTCTCGCACCGCAAGCAACTGTCGCGCAGGCTGAATGTATTTTTCGACTGGTTCGAAGCGCTAATACGGCCACATCTCGAACCATGAAAGGCAGCGACGCGGGCGTGGTTAACTGTGGCCTGGCCGGTCGCGATTGGGGTGTTTTTCTGGACAATCCATCCAGCCCGACGTAGCTGATCTTCCATTGGATGCTGCTTATACTCGAGCCTTCAAATACGTATCCAAGGAGATCGACATGACTGACCATTGCATCAAAGGCAAGACCGTCCTCATCGCCGGAGGAGGCAAGAACCTCGGGGGACTGATCGCCCGCGACCTGGCGCAGCAAGGCGCCAAGGCTGTGGCCGTCCACTACAACAGTGCAGCCAGCAAGGCCGATGCCGAGGCAACCGTGGCCGCAGTCCAGGCCGCAGGCGCACAAGCCGTCGCAATCCAGGCCAACCTGACGACGGCCGGGGCCGTCGAGAAGCTGTTCGCCGACGCCATTGCCGCGGTCGGCAATCTGGACATCGCGATTAACACCGTTGGAAAGGTGCTGAAGAAGCCGATCACGGAGATCAGCGAAGCCGAATACGACGAAATGACAGCGGTCAACTCCAAGACCGCTTTCTTCTTTCTCAAGGAGGCTGGCAAGAACCTCAACGACAATGGCAAGATTTGCACCGTGGTCACCTCGCTGCTGGGCGCATTCACGCCCTTCTACGCCGCGTACGCCGGCACCAAGGCGCCAGTGGAACACTACACCCGTGCAGCGTCCAAGGAGTTCGGTGCGCGCGGGATCTCGGTGACGGCGGTAGGACCAGGTCCGATGGACACGCCGTTTTTCTATCCCGCCGAAGGCGATGACGCGGTGGCGTACCACAAGACGGCCGCGGCACTCTCCGGGTTCAGCAAGACCGGCCTCACCGATATCCATGACGTGGTCCCGTTCATCCGTCACTTGGTCAGCGATGGTTGGTGGATCACCGGTCAGACCATCCTGATCAATGGCGGCTACACCACAAAATAAGCTCCTGGCGCGGATCCTTCCCCATACCTCCCCGGCGTCACGCCCATCACGCGCTTGAACATGGCGATGAAGGCGCTGACGTTGTCGTAGCCCAGGTCCAGCGCAATCGTCGTGACGGGCCGGCCGGCGGCCAATAATTCCAGGGCGCGCAGGATGCGGGCGCGTTGGCGCCAGGCGGAAGGCGTAAAACCGGTCTCGAGCGTGAAACGGCGGGCCAGGGTGCGCGGTGATATGCCGGCCCAGGCGGCCAGCGCTTCCATGCCCCGCTCGTCGGCCAGGTCATCGAGGATGGCGCGCGCCACGCGCAGCAGGCGCGGGTCCGTGGGCAGGGGCAAGCCGAAGGGCTCGTGCGGCGCGGCGGCGATTTCGTCGAGGATGACGCTCGCCACCCTTGCCTGCCGCACGTCGAGCGCGCCATCCTCCCAGGTGCTGGCACGGTCCACCGCTTCGCGCAGCAGGCCCGAGACACGCATCACGCAAGGCGCGGCGGGCAAGCTGGCGCAGCTGGCTTCGTCTACATACACGCTCCAGCCAGCAAACGGGCCATGCGAACGCAGCGCATGGACGTGATGGGGCGGCATCCACACGCAATGGCTGGCCGGCACCACCCACTGCCCGCTGTCGGCAGCGATGGAAAGCAAGCCCCGCATGGCGCCGAACAATTGGCCGCTGGCGTGGCGGTGCGCCCCCGTCACCCTCTCCTGCGGCTGGGTAATGCGCATAGCGCGCAGCGGCAGCGATGGCAACAAGATTGGCGGATTTGACGTATCGAATGACATAAACAACGCAGGCAAGACAATCCGGCCATCATACAGTGAAGTCTTTCCAACATTCAGGAGTGCATCATGCGCGCAGAAGACGTATTGCCGGATCAACAAAACCAGGGCCAGTTCAATGGCGTGACCGTACGCAAGGGCACGGTGGGCGCCTTCCTGACCAACGCCCGGCTATGGCTGGACGAGAACAGCGGCATCGCCGAACGGAGCATCGCCGAACGCGACATTGTCGACGCCCTGCCCGCCCTGCACGCGCTGGGACTGTTCGATATTCTGCAAGTGCGCGATGCCGCGCTGCGCGAACTGGTAGCCGCCTCCGCAGCGGCGTGAGCAGGCTGACTCGTCCACGGCGCGCATTTCCTCTATCATGCTGCTTTGCCCGCCTTCGCACCCGCCATGCCGTTTACCATTGCCACCCCCGTCCACAGCGAACTGATCATCAAGAAAAGCCGTTTCATCGGGTGCGTGCAGCCGATGACGGACCGCGCCAGCGCGCAGCAGGTGGTCAATGACTTGAAGGCGCAGCATCCTGGCGCCTGCCATGTGTGCTGGGCGCTGCTGGCGGGCGGGCAGTCGGCGGCCGTCGATGATGGCGAACCGAGCGGCACGGCCGGGCGACCCATGCTCGACGTGCTACGCCACCAGGACTTGGAAGGCGTGCTGGCGACCGTCGTGCGCTACTTTGGCGGGATCAAGCTCGGTGCGGGCGGCCTCGTGCGCGCCTACACGGATAGCGTGGCGCAAGCGTTGTTGCAAGCGGAAAAGACGGCCATCGTGCGCCAGCGAACCCTGCGCTGCACGGTGCCGTATGCGATGGAAGGCATGCTGCGCCGCGAACTCGATGGCGCCGGCGCTACCTTGCTGAACGTGGAACACGGCGAGCACGTGCTGTTCGACTTCAGCCTGGCGGAAGCGGCAGCCACAGCCCTGCTCGCGCATTTGCATGAGGCGGGCAATGGACGGATAGCCTGGCTGAAATTGGAAGCCGAAGAGGAAGAATAAAACTTACAAATTGGGCGGGCGCTTGATCTGCAGCATGATGAAATGCGTCCACGCCAGCGCCGGCAGCACCATCAACAGCAACATCAGTCCGGCAGGCATGTCCGGCACGAAGCGCACGAAGCAGCCGAGAAAGCCGGCGATGGCCAGCCAGAAACGCCAGTTGAATGCGTATGCCTTGCGCGCCACGGTCGCCAGCGCGATGCGCCAGAATTCCAGCAAGGCCCACACGCCGCCCGTCAGCAGCAGCGCGGCCAGCGCATTGGTGCCGGGAGCGTCGGCCCAGGTGCGCACCAGGTTGTACAACAGCACGGGATAGCCGGCCGTGATGGCCAGGGTGGCAGGTCCGGCGGCGATGACAGCTTCAAACAGCTGCCCTTTGGAACGATGATCCACTGATACTCCTCAAGCCACGACGCCGGAATGGGCGGCGATCACTTGCAGCGCGCCGGCCGCGTCCTGCGCCCAGACGCGCGTAAAACGGAAGTCGCCATGCGTTTCCACGTCGTGATAGGTGCCCGTCAGCTGCATGCGCACGGAGACCACGGCCACGCTGCCGTTGATGCGCACATGACGCTCGGACGCGCGCAGGTCGGTGATGGCCAGCAAGCGCTGCTCGTGCGCGGCCAGGTCCGCATGCTTGCTCAGCAAGTGGCCCAGATGATTCGTAAACAGCAAGTCGTCGGCCAGCAAGACATTCAACTCGGCCACGTCGGAGGCCATCATGGCCAGGCGCAAGCGCTCTTCCGCATCGAGCACTTGTACTTCAGTTAATGCATTCATCTTCTTCCTATCAAATAGTCTGGCGCATCTTAGCAAACGGGAAAAGCATGCTTGCACGAAATAGCTAAATTCACAATCAGCCACAAGGCTTATACCTGTGAAGCATATTCATATAGCGTAATATTCGCAGCGGTATTGCGCAAAACGCCACCATAGTACTGTACAGTGCTTGCCCTTCCGCCCCGGGCTGGGGCAGCTGTCAGTTGTAGTACTGTTTTATGTGCTCCGTGCAGTCTCGAATAAAACCAAGATAAGGCCCCTTCATGGCAATTAACATCATCCTGAACCTGCTCGTTGCGTTGCTCGTCTTCGCTTTCATGTTCCACCAGCAACGTAAACACGCGACGTTTACCGTGCGCGTCTTCACGGGCCTGGGCCTGGGCGTGCTGCTCGGCGCGGCCGTGCAGTGGCTGTACGGCGCCGGCTCGCCCATCATCGCAGGCACCAATGAATACATGGACATCGTCGGCAGCGGCTACGTCAAACTGCTGCAGATGATCATCATGCCGCTGATCATGGTGTCCATCATTTCCGCCATCCTGAAACTCAAGGACGCGAGCTCGCTGGGCAAGATCAGCGCGCTGACCATCGGCACCCTGCTCATCACCACGACCATCGCCGCCGCGCTGGGCATCCTGATGGCCAAGCTGTTCGGCCTGACGGCTGTCGGCCTGACGTCGAGCGCCGCCGAAGTGGCGCGGGGCGTGCAGCTGCAAGGCTCGCTGGAAACGGCGAAAGCCCTGTCCCTGCCGAAACTGCTGGTCAGCTTCGTGCCGACCAACCCCTTCCTCGACATGACGGGCGCGCGCAAGACGTCGACCATCGCCGTGGTCGTGTTCTCGATCTTCATCGGCATTTCGGCCACGGGCATCGCGGCGAAAAAGCCGGAGATTTTCGCCTCGTTCGAGAACTTCATGAAAGTGGCGCACGCCATCGTCATGCGCATGGTCACGCTGGTGCTGCGCCTGACCCCGTACGGAGTGTTCGCGCTGATGTTTGAAGTGGTCGCCTCGTCGAGCTACACGGACATCTTGAAACTGATCAACTTCGTCGTCGCCTCGTACAGCGCGCTGATATTGATGTTCCTCGTGCACCTGGCCATCATCGCCGGCGTGGGCCTGAACCCGCTGCGCTTCGTGAAAAAAGTCTTCCCCGTGCTGGCCTTCGCGTTCACGTCACGCACCAGCGCCGGTTCCATCCCGATGAGCGTACAGACGCAAACCCAGCGCCTGGGCACGCCGGAAGGCATCGCCAACTTCGCCGCCTCGTTCGGCTCGACCATCGGCCAGAACGGCTGCGCCGGCATCTATCCCGCCATGCTGGCTGTGATGATCGCCCCGACAGTCGGCGTCGATCCCTTCACGATCAGTTTCCTGCTGCCCTTGCTGGCCATCATCACCATCGGTTCCGTCGGCGTGGCCGGCGTGGGCGGCGGCGCCACGTTTGCCGCGCTGATCGTGCTGTCGGCGATGGACTTGCCCGTCGCGCTGGCCGGCTTGCTGATCTCGGTCGAACCGCTGATCGACATGGGCCGCACGGCTCTGAACGTGAGCGGCTCGATCACGGCCGGCACCGTCACCAGCCGGGTCATGGGACAGACCGACCTGGCCGTCTACAACAGCGACGATGCGCCGGACCTGGATGAAGCGGAACACGCCGCCTAAGCAGCTCTCCAGCGGCGCGCCGCGCCTTGCCGCTTTCCTCTATATTTATCAACAATAAATACGGAGGAAGGCGCAAGGCGATGGAACAGAAATGGCCGCAGCAAATCTGGATCGTGCGTCACGGCCAAAGTGCCGGCAACGTGGCGCGCGATGCCGCCGAAGCGGAAAAACAGCTATTGATCGCCATCGCCGAGCGCGATGTCGACGTCCCCCTCTCCGAGCTGGGCACGCGCCAGGCGCAAGCCTTGGGCGACTGGTTCGCCACCCTTCCCCCTGAACAACAACCGACCGTCGTGCTGTATTCGCCGTACGTGCGGGCACAGCAAACGGCGCAAGCCGTGCTGGCGCGCATCGATGCGGACGGCTTGAACTCCGTGGTGGCCGACGAGCGCCTGCGCGAAAAGGAATTCGGCATCCTCGACCGCCTGACCGTGCACGGCATCGCCAGCAAGTACCCGGAACTGCACGAGCAGCGCCAGCACGTCGGCAAGTTTTACTTCCGTCCGCCGGGCGGCGAAAGCTGGTGCGACGTCATCCTGCGCCTGCGCAGCGTGCTCGACACCATCACCCGCGAATACCGGGGTGAACGGGTGCTGATCGTCGGCCACCAGGTCATCGTCAATTGCTTCCGCTACCTGCTCGAGCGCTGCGACGAGCAAGCCATCCTGGCCATCGACAAGGCGGCCGACGTGCCCAACTGCGGCGTCACTTCCTATGCTTTCAATCCCGCCCTGGGCAAGCACGGCAAGCTGCAGCTGGACCTGTGCAACTTCGTCGCGCCACTGGAAGAATCGGGTACACCTGTCACGGCCCAGCCCGACATGCCGGCCGCGCCCAAATCCTAGTTTTTTCGGAGGCCATGCATGGACACCACAGACATCACCGCTACCCTGCTGCGCTCCTGGCCCCTGCCCATGCCGCAGCCCGACGGCGACAAGGAAGTGCGCGGCCATCTGCTGATCGTCGCCGGCTCGGCCGAGATGCCGGGCGCCATCGTGCTGGCCGCTACGGCAGCGCTGCGCGCGGGTGCAGGCAAGCTGACCCTGGCGACGGGTGCATCGGTGGCGGCGCAGGTAGCCATCGCCATGCCCGAGGCGCGGGTCATCGGCCTGGACGAAACGGCGCAAGGCGGCTTCCGGCACGAGGCGCAACACCAGCTGGCGCCGCTGGCTGGCAAGGTCGATGCCGTGCTCGTCGGGCCAGGCATGTGCGACACGGCTGCAAGCTGCGAGCTGATGCGACATTTGCTGCCCCTGTTTGCGAATAGCCGTCTGATCCTTGACGCCTGCGCCATGCAGGTCGTGCGCAAGCCCGCGCACTTCCGCTTCGACCAGCCCGTCCTGCTGACGCCGCACGCGGGCGAACTGGCCCAGCTGATGGGCCTGTCAAAGGACGCCGTGCTGGCCGACCCGCATGCCTGCGCCACGGACGCGGCGCGGCGCTGGAACGCCATCGTCGCCCTGAAAGGCGCGCTGACCGTCATCGCCATGCCCGATGGTACGACCTGGACGCATGCAGGCGGCAATATCGGCCTGGCCATTTCCGGTTCCGGCGACACCTTGGCCGGCATCATCACGGGCCTGGCCGCGCGCGGCGCACCGCTGGAGCAGGCGTGCGCCTGGGGCATCGCCCTGCATGCGCTGGCGGGCGAACAGCTGGCATTGCGCTTCGGCATCCTCGGCTACCTGGCGCGCGAAATCCCGGCCGAGATTCCAGCGCTGCTGCGCAATCTGGCGGCATAAAAACAACAGCATAAGCATATCCAGAAAGAATCGTTAGCGCCGGCGGGCGCCTCCCTTAAGCTCATTGCAACTGTTTCCATACGAACACTAATCGAGCCCAAAGGACACCGCCTTGTATCCGCGCCATTCAACCGCCTCCCCATCCCTTCCCGCCACGCCGCTGCGCGCCATCGTGCTGGCCTGCGCCATGCTGGGCACCGCGCCCGCCTGGGCACAGGACGCGCAAACCAGCACCAGCACAGGTACCGCCGCTGAAACGGCCAGCGCCAGCATCGACCAGGTCACTGTCGTCGGTTCGCGCGCGCGCAACCGCACGGTGTTCGACAGCAGCGTGCCCATCGACCGTTTCGGCGCGCGCGAAGTGAGCAATGCGCTGTCGACGGGCGACGTAGGCGCGGCACTGCAAAACCTGTCGCCGTCGATCAACTTCCCCCGCATCGAGTCGAGCGGCGCGTCGGACTCCGTGCGCGGCATCCAGTTGCGGGGACTGGCGCCCGACCAGGTGCTGGTGCTGATCAACGGCAAGCGCCGCCACACGAGCGCCGTGCTCGACACGGAAAGCAGCTTTGCCGGCACCGTGCCGGTCGACATCAATGCGATTCCGCCCAACGCCATCGACCACATCGAAATCCTGCGCGATGGCGCCGGCGCCCAGTACGGCAGCGACGCCGTCGCGGGCGTCATCAACATCGTGCTGAAAAAGGCGCGCACGGGCGGCGCCGCTTCCGTCAGCTACGGCGCCAACCACACGCATTTCGAGCCGACCGACCAAACCCTGACGGATGGCCAGACCGTCATCGTCAACGCCGACTATGGCGTGCCGCTGGGCGAGGCGGGATTCTTCCGCTTCGGCGCGGAAACACGGCGCCGCTCGCCCACGGAACGGGCCGGCCCCAGCGACGCGGGCTGGACGTCCTACAACTTCACGCCGGCCGACCAGGCGCTCGACGGCAAGGTCGTGTTCAAGTCGGGCGACTCGCGCCAGCGCAACAACTATTTGTTCTACAACACCCAGCTCACCCTGGCCAACGGCCTCGATCTGTATTCGTTTGCCACCCTCAACGAGCGCAAATCCGACGGCAGCGCCTACTTCCGCTATCCGGGCGACCCGTCGAACGTACCGGCTCTGTATCCGAACGGCTACCGCCCCGTCACCAACGGCGACAAGCGCGACCTCAGCATCGTGGCCGGCGTGCGCGGCAGCGCTGGCGAATGGAACTGGGACGCCAGCGCGCGCCACAGCAGCGACCGCTTTGACTACGGCGTGAGCCATTCCGTCAACGCTTCACTGGGCGCGGCCAGCCCCACGCGCTTCAGCCTGGCCGGCTTCGATTTCCGCCAGAACGCCTTGAATGTCGATGCCACGCGGACCATCGACATCGGCTTGCCCGCCCCCTTGAGCGTGGCCGTGGGCGCCGAATGGATGCGCGAAACCTACACCAGCTCGGCCGGCGACCCAGCCTCGTATGCGGCCGGCAGCTTCACGGACGCGCCACCGGGCGCGCAGGCGGGACCGGGCTTGCGCCCATCGGACGCCTACGACGGCAGCCGCCAGATCCGCTCCGTGTATGCGGACGTGGAAAGCGATCTCACGCCGCGCCTGCTGGTGGGCGCCGCCGCCCGCTACTCGCACTACAGCGACTTCGGCAGCGCCAGCACGGGCAAGCTGTCCACGCGCTACAAAGTGACGGACAATTTCCTCGTGCGCGGCTCGCTGTCGAACAGCTTCCGCGCACCGGCCCTCGTACAGACGGGCTTCCGCTTCGCCACACTGAACTTCAACGCCGATGGCACGGCCCTGCAAACGGCGGCCCTGCTGCCGGCCGGCGACCCGCTGGCGCGCAGCTTCGGCGCACAACAGCTGAAACCTGAAAAATCGACCAACGTCTCGCTGGGCCTGGCCTGGAAACCGGCCGCCGCCACCAGCGTGACGGTGGACGCCTACGTGATCCGCATCCGCGACCGCATCACGCGCTCGAGCGACTTGCAAAGCGACGCCGTCACGGCCTACCTGGCCGCGAATGGCCGCAGCGACATCCAGTCCGTGGCCTACCTGGCCAATTTGCTCGACACCGCTACGCGCGGCCTGGACGTGGTGTTGAACCACGACCTGGCGTTCACGTCAGGCAAACTGAACCTGAACGCGGCGCTGAACCTGAACAAGACCAGCCTCGACAAGGTGCGCCAGAGTTCCGCTGCGCTGGCCAATATCGATCCGAGTCTGACCCTGCTGACGGAGACGAGTTTGTTCCGCATCAAACATGCGTCCCCCAACAGCAAATTGATACTCGGCGCCGACTGGCAGGCGGCCGGCTGGGGCGTGCAGGCGCGCGCCACGCGCTTTGGCGAGCTGAAAGATTTTTCGTACGACAGCGATGCGCCCCTGATCGACGGCATCCCCGCACAGCGCTTCGGCGCCGTCTGGTCGCTGGACCTGGAAGGCCAGCTGAAACTGAGCAAGCAGCTGACCTTGAGCGTGGGTGGCAACAACATCCTCGACCGCTATCCGCAGCGCGTGCGGGAAACGAATAACGCCACGTATGGCGGCGCCCTGCCCTACAATTTCATCAACCCCATCGGCGTCAATGGCGCGTACTTTTACGCCAAGCTGAACTACACCTTTTAACGCCACGGAAAGAACCCATGATCATCAAGAAAATATCCCACCTCGTCGCCGGCGCCTGCCTGAGCGCCCTCATGCTGTCCGCCGCCCAGGCCGCCGCACCGCTGGTGCTGATGACGGACTTCGGCACGGCCGATGGCGCCGTGTCCGCCATGCATGGCGTCGCCTATGGCGTCGATCCCCAGCTGACCATCTCGGACCTGACGCACCAGATTCCCGATTACGACATCTGGCTGGGCGCCTACCGCCTGTACCAGACGGCCAATTACTGGCCACAAGGCACGGTGTTCGTGTCCGTCATCGATCCGGGCGTGGGCACGGCGCGCAAGTCGGTGGTGCTGAAAACCAAGGGTGGACGCTACTTCGTGGGGCCGGACAATGGCCTGTTCACCCTGATCGCCGAACGCGACGGCGTGGCGGAACTGCGCGAAATCGATGAAAAGGTCAACCGCCTGGCGGGCTCCGCCGAGTCCTACACCTTCCATGGCCGCGACGTGTACGCCTACGTGGGCGCGCGCCTGGCCTCGGGCGCCATCCGCTATGAACAGGTGGGCCCACAATTGCCGAGCGAATCCGTGGTCAAGATCGTGTATCAGAAACCGGTACGCGACGGCAATACCATCCGCGGCATTGTGCCCGTGCTCGACGTCAAGTATGGCAACGTGTGGACGAATATCCCTAAATCGCTACTCGACGAATTGCAGGTGAAACTGCACGATCCGCTGCAAGTGCGCATCCTGCACAAGGGCAAGCAAGTAGCCAAGATCACGGCGCCGTTCGAGCACACGTTTGGCGGCGTGGCCAAAGGCAAGCCCCTCGTCTACCTGAACAGCCTGCTCGACGTGGCCGTGGCCATCAGCCAGGGCGACTTTGCCGCCAAACACCACGTCGAGTCGGGCGTGGATTGGGAAGTGGAAGTGAGCAAGGTTTCTCCGTCGAAATAAGCATGGTCCACGGCCAGGACACACAGTCCTGGCCGTTTCAAATTTTGCTACTGCAGGTTTGCGCTACGTCAAACCAAACGCTCTCCGCGCACCCACAACGCCGCTCATTTGTAATTGTGGTGAACCTGCGCCCACCTGCCTACTCTAAATTTTGCAAACGATGCCAGCCTTGTTCCAGATGCGCCATCTGGCAAGGCATGCTTTTCCACGACAGCATTCCACTGAAAAGGAACAATCATGACGGCTCCACTCCTGACCACCAGCAAGCTCGTTCTCGGTAGCGCCATCGTCTGTGCGCTGCTGGGCGGATGCAACAAACGTAACGACACCGACACTGGCACCGGTGCCACCACATCGCCGAACACGACGAACCCGGCAACCGCACCCGGCACCAGCGGAACAAGCGGGACCAGCGGCACATCGGGCACCACCACGCCGGATACCACGACACCCGGCATGACGCCGGGGACGACACCAGGCACGACCAACCCCGATGGCACGACCACGCCGCCAACCACGCAACCCAACGGCACCACGCCGGGCACGGGAACCGGCACCGGAGGTACGGGCACAGGCACTGGTACGGGTACCACCACGCCGCCGCGCAGCAGTTAAGCGCAGGCAAAAAAAGAGCCTTCCGCAGAAGGCTCTTGCAATACCACGGCGCAGCGAAAGCTGCGCCGTGGCCCGGTATTACTTTTGCAGGCTGACCGGCGCCGCTTTCGGTGTGCGGCGTCCCATCAGGAACAGCACGGCCTTCTTCAGCATGCGGTAGACGAAGCGCACCATCAGCAGGGTCAGCACGCACTCGAGCAAGGTCAGGATCATGGCCACGGCCACAGGCATGCGCGCGGCGCGGCGGTGGAACTTGGCCACGGCGCCATCGCGGGCGATCTCGATGCTGTCATAGAAGGTCGGCACGACCAGCAGGGTCAGAATCGTCGAGGTGATGGTGCCGCCGATGATTGCGATCGCCAGCGGACGGTAGAATTCGCCGCCCTCGCCCAGGCCCAGCGCCACGGGGAACATGCCGGCGATCAGCGCAAACGTCGTCATCAGGATCGGGCGCAGACGCATGCGGCCCGCATACATCAGCGCGTCTTCGCGGCCATGGCCCTCTTCCTCGCGCTTGCGCGCCGCATCGAGCAACAGGATGGCGTTCTTGGCGACCAGGCCCATCAGCATGATGATGCCGATAAAGCTCATCAGGTTGAGGGTGTTGTTCGTGATCACCAGCGCCACCACCACGCCGATCAAACTGAGCGGCAAGGACATCATCACGGCCACCGGCGCCGTAAATGAACCAAACTGCATCACCAGGATCAAATACATCAGGCCGATACCCATCACCAGTGCGATCAGCATTTCCGTGAACAGCTCTTGCTGGTCCTGGCCCGCGCCACCGAGCGCCAGGCCGTAGCCGGGCGGGAAGTCGATGGAGTTGGCCAGCTTCATGGCGTCGCTCGTCACTTCGCCGTTCGAGCGGCCCTGCGCATTGGCCGACACGGTGATCGTGCGCTTGCCATTCTTGTGTTCGATGCCGGACGGCCCTTTGCCCATGGTAATGGTGGCGATCTGGTCGAGCGGCACCATTTGCGACGTGCCCGTCACGCTGATCGGCAGGCGCTCGATGTTTTCCGATGCCACACGGTCGTCGGGATGCAGGCGCACGGCCACGTCACGCGTTTCGCCCGTCGGATCGACCCAGTCGCCCACTTCCACACCGGCAAACGCCACGCGCAACGATTGCGCCGCGTCATTGACGGAAATACCCATCGAATTGGCCAGGCCACGGTTGAGTTCGATCTGCAGCTCGTTCTTCGGATCCTGCTCGGACAAGCCCACGTCGACAGCGCCAGGAATGGCGCGCAGCTTGTCCATGTAGGCATTCGTGATTTCCATCAGTTTACGCGAATCCGGGCCCGTGAATTCCACCTGAATCGGCTTTTGCGAACCGTTGCTCAAGTCATCCTGCACCACGTATTCGGCACCCACCAGGCGCGACATCTTCTCGCGCAGTTCGACCGCGATTTCCTTGGCCGAACGCTTGCGGGTGTTGCGCTTGCCGATGTCGACATACACTCGTCCGCCGCCCGCGGTGATGGAGCTGTTGGTATCCTTGGTTTCAGGCAAGGTACGCGCCAGCACGGCCGCCGCTTCCAGTTTCAGACGCGAATACTCGATGCTGCTCGACGATGGCGTGCGCACATTGATCATCAGGTTGCCCGAATCGGATGCCGGCAAGAAACTCGTGCCGCCATGCGTGTAGTGCAGAGCAATAGCGCCCACCAGGCTGCCGAAGGCGATCACGGCCATCCAGCGGCGGTGATGCAGGGCCCAGGCGATCACGCGGCCATAGCGGTCGGCCTGATGATCGAACCAGTGGTTGAATTTATCGAGCACGCGGCCGATGCCTTTTTTCGGTGCCGAGTGTTCCTCGACCGGGTCGCCCCAGTAGGCCGACAGCATCGGGTCGAGCGTAAACGAGATGCCCAGGCTGACGAGCACCGAGCACGTCACCGTCAAGGCGAACGGACGGAACCATTCGCCGGAGATACCGGGCATGAAGGCCACGGGGATGAAGACGGCGATGATGGAGAAGGTCGTGGCGGCCACGGCCATGCCGATCTCGGCCGTGCCTTCCAGCGCGGCCGTGCGGCGGTCCTTGCCCATCTGCATGTGGCGCACGATGTTTTCGCGCACGACGATGGCGTCATCGATCAGCACGCCAATGGCCAGCGACAGGCCCAGCAGGGTCATGAAGTTCAGGGTAAAGCCGCACAGCCACACGGCAATGAAGGCGGCAATCACGGACGTGGGCAGGCTCAGCGCCGTGATCAGGGTCGAGCGCCACGAGTTCAGGAAAGCGTAGACAACGAAGATCGTCAGCACGGCACCCAGCACCAGCGATTCGATCACGTTGTTCAAGCTATGCTGGGCGTTTTCGCCACCGTCGCGCGTCACTTGCAACAAAGTGCCCTTCGGCAAGGTCTTGTTGATTTCCGCCACCATGTCGCGGATCTTGTTGGCCACGCTGACGGTGGACGCGTCGCGCACGCGAGTGATGGAAATGCCCACGTTGGGCTTGCCGCTGCGCATGCTCAGGCTGTTGACTTCGGCAAAGCCATCCTCGATGGTGGCCACTTGCGCCAGACGCACGATTTCCTCGCCGCGGCGCTTGATCACCACTTGTTCGAAATCGGACGGCGACTCGATGCGGCCCACAAGGCGGATGCTTTTCTCGTCCAGGGTGCCGCGCACCTTGCCCACAGGAGCGTTCGTGTTCTGGTTGCGCAAGGCGGTCACGACGTCGCTGACGGATACATTGTATTCACGCAATTTTTCCGCCCGCAGCAGCACGGACAGTTCGCGCTTGAGCGAACCGCCCACGTTGACCAGCGCCACGCCATCGACGGTGCGGAAACGGTCCGACAGCACGTCTTCGGCCAGGCGCGAGATTTCCGCATGGCTTTGCGAATTCGACGACAGCGCCAGTTGCATGATCGGCTCGGCAGCCGGGTCGATGCGCTGCAAGATAGGCTCGCGCATTTCTGTCGGCAACTTGTAGCGCACGGCGGCAATCGCATTGCGGATATTGTCGGACGCTTCGATCAAATTGGTATTGAAGGAAAACTTCAGGAAGATGCTGGCCGAACCTTCATTCGAATCGCTGTTGACTTCGGTTACGCCGGAAATGCTTTGCAGCGACTTTTCCAGGCGGTTCACCACTTCGCGCTCGACCGTGTCGGGCGAGGCGCCAGGGTAAGGAATGCTGACGACGATGAAGGGCACTTCGACGTCCGGGTTCTGGTTGACGCGCAGTTTCTTGAGCGCCAGCAAGCCGACGCACATCATCGCCAGGATCAGGACGATGGTGGCGGTGGGCCGCTTGATACTGAAATCGGAAAGGAACATGGCTTAGTTTCCTTTACCGGCAACGGCGGCGCTGCTGCTGGCCACGGCGGCGGCGGGCACGGCCTTGGCTGCCGTCAATTCCACTTTCTGCCCATCCTTGAAGGTCGAGCCCGGCGTGCGCAGCACGGTGTCGCCGCTGGCCAGGCCGCTTTGCACTTCCCACTGGCCCGTGCGTACGTCGCGCGCGCCGATGCGCAAATTGACTTTATGCAAGGCCTTGTCCTTGACTTTCCACGTGTAGGTGATGTCGCCCGCCTTCACCAGGGCCGAATCGGGGATCATCAGCGCGCTGACGGTTTCCGTCTCGATGCGCCCTTCCGCATACAGGCCGGCCACGCGCGGCTGTTCCTTGTCGTTGAAATCGACCAGCACGGCCACCTGGCGCGTGACGGCGTTGGCGGCAGGATCGACTCGGCGTACCTTGCCCGCGAAATCCTGGCCCGGATAACCATTGATGCGGAACAGCACGGGCTGGCCCACCTTGACGACGCCGATCTTGTCGGCCGACACCAGGCCTTCGAGGCGCATACTGGTCGGATCGATGACCCTGATCAATTCCTTGCCGATTTGCGCCGTATCGCCATTCGATACCTTGCGCTCGCTCACGATGCCGTCGAACGGCGCACGCACGAGGGTGCGCTGCAACTGCTGGCGGGCCTGGGCGGCACGGCTCTTCGCGGCGGACAGATCGCTCTGTGCATTGTTGCGGCGGATTTCCGCATCTTCCAGCGCCTGCGTCGACGTCATGCCCGAGGCGCGCAGGGTTTTCATGCGCTGGAACATGCGTTCGGACTGTTCCAGCACCTGGCTCGAGGCGCGGCTCGCTTCTTCGGCCGAATTGAGGCTGTCGCGGATGGCCGTTTCGTCCAGGCGCACGAGCACGTCGCCCCGTTTCACGGCTTCGCCATTTTCCTTCAGGACCTGGATCACCACGGCCGACACTTCGGCGCGCAAGTCCGCGTTGCGCTCGGGCTGCACGGAGCCGGTGATGACAGGGCCCGACGCCAGCGCATTGCTCTGGATGGTCAGCAAGTCTTCCGGCGACACGAGCAGATTGACGCTAGCGCCCGCCTGTTCCTTGCCATCCTTGCCAGCGCCTTTGCCAGGATCTTTGGACTCTTTGCCACAAGCGGCCAAGGCAGAAGCGATTGCCAGAACAAACAGGGTTTTGCGCAACATGGGTAATTCTCCGGATAGATAGCGCCACGACCGTCCCGGCGGCCCGGATAGGGCTGCAGGCGATAGCAAGCATTTATTTTTATTAAAACCACAAGCGCCAAAGTATCCATGAGCGCATCCGGGCATGTCAATCGGCCGTTTCCTGTAACGCTTTAATCAATGGATGAAACGTAGTTTTTACGCCCTGAAACGCAAAACCCCGCCTTGAAGCGGGGTTTTGCGTTTCAGGAAAAGCGAACTTAGCGGGCAAACACGTAATTGATCAGGAAACCGATCGCCACGCCCGTGCACAGGCCGCCGGCGATTTCCACCAGGGTATGGCCCATGCGCTCGCGCAAGGTCTTGTGCGCGGCGCTGCCCGCTTCCTTGGCCAGGCGGTTGATGGCGGCCGCCTGCTTGCCCACGTGCTGGCGCAGGCTGTTGGCGTCGATGATGACGATGAAGGCCAACGTCACGGCCACGCCGAAGGCGGGATGACCGATGCCTTCGCGCAAGGCGATCAGCGTGGCCATGCTGGACACGACGGCGCTATGGTTGCTGGGAAAGCCGCCATTGCCGACCAGGCCGAACGCCCATTGCCGCGTGCGGGCACTGTTGATCAGAAATTTGATCGGTCCGACCAGGATCCAGGCGATCAGGGGCGTGACGAGGTAAGCGATATCCACGGGGTATTCCTTCTTATATATATGTAGAGAGTGTGTCTGGGGCTGCGGCAGCCAGACAGGCGCGCCGCAATTATCGCAGATCAACCGCGTTAGCAGAACCGTCCTTCGCCATGCCATAAAAACGCCGCCAGCGACGGCGATCATATAAAATCATGGCATATACAACAATTGACGTATATCAACACTGAGTGCGGCGCGCACAGCGGCGCGGATAATCAAACGTCTTCATACTTGCAACGGGGTCCTCATGCGGCATTTCAGAATTTCCTTTTTAGTCACTTTTATCCTGATGGCGGTGTCGGGCTGGTGGGGTTACAGCCATGGCGGCATGGCCGGCATGATCCAGGCGCTGTGGATCACGGGCGTGCTGGGCATCATGGAAGTGTCGCTGTCGTTCGACAATGCCGTCGTCAACGCCTCGGTCTTGCGCCACTGGAATGAGTTCTGGCAAAAACTGTTCTTGACGGTCGGTATCCTCGTGGCCGTCTTCGGCATGCGGCTGCTGTTCCCGCTCGTCATCGTATCGGTGGCCACGGGCCTGGGCCTGGTCGACGTGTGGACCATGGCCACCACGACGCCGGACGTGTATGCCAAGCACCTGACGGACAACCATGCACAAGTGGCGGCCTTCGGCGGCGCTTTCCTGCTGCTGGTCTTCCTGAACTTCCTGTTCGACGACGAGAAGGAATTGCACTGGCTGGGCTGGGCCGAGGAAAAAGTCAACGCGCTGGGCACCGAAAGCCTGGCCGTGCTGATCACCATGGGCGCCGTAGCGGCCTGCGTGGCGATGGGTCCCGTGGACGAAAAATACAGCGTGCTCGCTTCGGGCATCGTCGGCATCGCCGTCTACATCGGCGTGAACTGGATCAGCGGCTTGCTGGAAGAAGGCGAACCGGACTTGCAGGATGACGCGGAAGAAGGCGCCGCGCCGGCCAAAAACGGCAATGGCGACCTGGTAAAAACGGTGGCGCGCGGCAGTATCGGCGGCTTCCTGTACCTGGAAGTGCTGGACGCCTCGTTCAGCTTTGACGGCGTGATCGGCGCCTTTGCCATCACCAATGACGTCGTCATCATCATGCTGGGCCTGGCCATCGGCGCCATGTTCGTGCGCTCGATGACGGTCTTCCTCGTACACAAGGGTACCCTGGACGAATTCGTCTACCTCGAGCACGGCGCCCATTATGCGATCGGCATCCTCGCCTTGATCATGCTGGCATCCGTCAAGTACCATATTCCGGAATGGTTCACGGGCCTGTCCGGCGTGGCCTTCATCCTCGTCTCGCTGTGGTCATCGCTGCGTTATCGCAAACGGCACGCGGCAGAAGCTTGAAATCGGGGGTTTCGCCCCCAGTTGAAAAAGTAATGGCACGAGCGCCCTGGCGCTCATCCCATGAAGGCATGTTTGAGTCAATTATTGAAAAGGAGCACCACATGGCAATCAGTTTGCAAAAAGGCGGCAACGTCAACCTGAGCAAGGAAGCACCGAACCTGAAGAAGATCATCGTCGGCCTCGGCTGGGATCCTCGTTCGACGGACGGCGCCACCTTCGACCTTGACGGTAGCGCGTTCCTCCTGAAAAGCGACGGCAAAGTCCGTGGCGACTCTGACTTCATCTTCTACAACAACCTGAAGTCGACCGACGGTTCCGTCGTCCACACGGGCGACAACACCACGGGCGAAGGCGAAGGCGACGATGAGCGCATCGAAATCGACCTGTCGCGCGTGCCGGCCGACATCGACCGCATCAGCGTCACCGTCACCATTCACGACGCCGACGCGCGCCGCCAGAACTTCGGCATGGTCTCGAAAGCCTTCATCCGCTGCCTGAACGCGGAAGGCGAAAAAGAAATCGCCCGCTACGACCTGTCCGAAGACAGCTCGACGGAAACGGCGATGATCTTTGGCGAAATCTACCGCTACAACGGCGAATGGAAGTTCAAGGCCATCGGCCAAGGCTTCAACGGCGGCCTGGGCCCACTAGCCCGTTCGTTCGGCGTCAACGCCTAATTCACGCTCGTTAAACCTACTGCGCCGCTCACTTTCGGGCCTGCGTTGCTCGCTACCTCGGCGGTCCCGTACCTCCGTACAGCTGCGCGACTTAACCCGAAATCGAGCTTGCTCGCTACGGTTTTCCGAGGTGAATTATCTTAATGTCATATCATTGCTGCCGCCTGCACAGTTCAGGCGGCTTTTTTTTGGAGATTTATCATGCCAGTATTTAGTGTCACCGGCGACGTCGATCCATTCCTGCACGTCAGCATGAAGCAGGGCGAAACCATCTATTGCGAATCCGATGCGATGGTGATGATGGAGACGGCGCTGGACTTGAAAGGCAAGATGACGGGCGGCTTGGGCAGCGCCATCATGCGCCGCTTCGCGAATGGCGAATCGTTCTTCCAGCAGCACATCGAAGCGGTGCGCGGCAGCGGCGACTGCCTGCTCTCGCCCACCCTGCCGGGCGCCATCGAAGTGGTCGACGTGGGCGCGCGCCAGTACCTGCTCAACGACGGCGCCTTTGTCGCCGCCACTTCGGGCACGGAAATGAAGGTGCGCACGCAAAGCATCGGCAACGCCTTGTTCGCCCAGTCGGGCGGCTTCTTCGTCATGGAGACGGCCGGCACGGGACAAGTGGTGGTGTCGGGCTTCGGCTCCATGTTCCAGCTCGACGTCGAGCCGGGCAAGGATGTCGTGATCGACAATTCCCACGTCGTCTGCTGGGACAGCAGCCTGAAATACGAGATTTCCGTGACCACGGGCGGCGGCGCGAGCGGCGGCGGCATCGGCGGCTTCCTCGGCAATATCGTCAACAGCGTGACCAGCGGCGAAGGCATCGTGCTGCGCTTTTCCGGCTCGGGCAAGGTCTTCATCTGCTCGCGCAACCGCGACGCGTTCCTGAAGTGGACAGCGTCTGGCAAAGCCGGCTGATTTCCTCCTTCTAAGGCCAGGTTAAGTCTGGTCGTTTAGAATCCCCGCGCGCGCACCTGCGCGCGGCTTCCCTATTTCCACCCGGTCCCCGTACATGCAAAGAGTCTGGTTCAACAAAACATTTTCCTCGGTCGGCACGGCCATGCGTCTGATCCGCGAGGCCGACATGGCCGCGACAAACGGCGCCCCCCGCTATCACATCGTGTGCAGCAATACGAACGCGCACGCGGCCGCCTTCCTGTCGGCCCACGAATACGCGGTCGAACCGTCGGGCCTCACAGGCCTCAATTATGTCGAGTGGTGCCTGGAATTTTGCCGCGAGCGGGGCATCACGATTTTCTGGCCCGGCAAGGAAGCGGGCCTGATCGGCAGCGCCAGCGCGCGCTTCGCCGCCATCGGCACGCGCGTGCTCAGCGTGGCAAGCGAAGACACCCTGACCCTGATGCACGACAAGGCGCGCTTCTGCGACGGTCTCGACCTGCCGATGGCGCGCCCGGCCGACTACCGCGCCGTGACCACCATCGCCGAATACGACGCCGCCTACGCCGAACTGCGCCCGCTGCATCGCAAGCTGTGCATCAAGCCGTCCGAATCCGTGTATGCCCTGGGCTTTGCCATTCTCGATGAGGAGCGCACCAGCGCCCAGCTGCTGCTGGCCGGCGCCGCCTACCAGATCAATGCGCAGGAGCTGCGCGCGGGCCTGGCGCAGATGGCATCGTTCAAGACACTGCTGCTGATGGAATACCTCGACGGCCACGAATACAGCGCCGACTGCGTGGCAGACCAGGGCAAGCTCGTTTGCGCCGTACCGCGCAAGAAGCTGCATGGCGGCGGCAGCGGCCAGCTGATCGAACTGCGCGACGACCTGCTGGCGGCTTGCGAGAAACTGGCACGCGACTACCGCCTGAATGGCGTCTTCAACATCCAGCTCCGCGAAGGCGCGCATGGCCTGGCGCTGCTGGAGATCAACCCGCGCATGTCGGGCGGCATCGGCATGGCTTGCGCGGCCGGCCCCAACCTGCCCTACCTGGCGCTGGCCGGTTTCGACCAGGGCTTTGACAAGCTCACCGTGCCCGCCGTCCAGGAAGGCATGCGCGTGGGCGAAGCCGCCTACGCCGTGGAGCTGCCATGAACATCGTCAAGCAGCAGATGCCCACGGGCGAGCTGACCTTGACAGTGGACGAGGCGCGCTTTCCGCTGGACTGGCTGATCGGCTTTGCCGCGCGCGCCAACGCCAAGCGCGGCTTCCTGTTCCTGTCCAAGGTGCTGGGCAAGCACTGGCCCGTCACGCCGCGCGCCATGCAAACCATCCACGACGACCTGGCCGCGCAGATTCCTCCCAGCCTGCCCGGTCCCGTCGTCTTCATCGCCATGGCGGAAACGGCCGTCGGCCTGGGCCAGGGCGTGTTCGAGGCATGGCTGCGCGCCAATCCGAATGGCAAGGCCCTGTTCTTGCACAGCTCGCGCTACCGCGTGGGCACGGTGCCCTTCTTCGAATTCGAGGAATCGCACAGCCACGCGCCGCGCCAGTTCCTGCATTTGTCGGACGCGGCCAGCGCCCTGTTTTCCACGGCGCGCAGCCTGGTACTGATCGACGATGAAGCGTCGACCGGCAACACCTTCGCCAACCTGGTGCAAGTGTGCCGCGCGCGTTACCCGCAGCTGGAAAAACTGCACCTGGGCGTGATCACCAATTTCATGGGCCAGGCCGCCAACGCGGGCTTGAGCGAGCGTTTCGGCCTGCCCACCAGCATCGGCGCAGCGCTCTCCGGCCAGTATGCATTCCAGGCCGGCGACGCGCCGGCTCCCGTGGCGGCCAGCGCGCAACGCTTCGAGGCAAATGCGGAACGGGGCGCCAGCCCCGCGTTCGGCCGCATCGGCGTGGGGCGCGCCCTGGCGCCGCCGCAAGGCCTGGCCGTGCAGCTGGCGCAGGAAATCGGTGCCGGCGACTCCGTGCTCGTATTGGGTACGGGCGAATTCATGCACCCTTCGTTTTTGCTGGCGCGCGAACTCGAAGCGCTGGGCAAGAACGTCGTAGTGCAATCGACCACGCGCTCGCCGATTTTGTCGTGGGGCTCCGTCGGCCACATCGTCAACTGCGACGACAACTACGGCGAAGGCATCGCCAACTACCTGTACAACGTGGCGCCTGGCCAGTACCAGCACGTTTTCATCTGCCATGAAACCCCGGCCAGCCCGGCCCTCATGCAACTCGCCGGCCAGTTGAACGGCCGCCTGTTCCACTTTCAGTCAGAGACCAAAATTGAAGAAATTCCTGTTTGTTGATCTGGACGACACACTGTTCCAGACCCCGAAAAAATGCCCGGGCGAGACCGACCTGCAAGCGGCCGCCTATTTGAAAAATGGCGACGCCTGTTCGTTTACGACGGCGCGCCAGCGCGCCTTCTTTGAATTCGCGCAAAGCGGCATGACCCTGATACCCGCCACGGCCAGGAATGGCGACGCCTTCCGCAGAGTCGACCTGCCGTTTACCAGCTACAGCGTGCTCGATTACGGCGGCATCGTGCTGCAGCCGGGCGGCGCGCTCGATGCGGGCTGGCTGGCCCTGATGCAGAACGACATGCAGACAGCCTTGCCCGGCCTGCGGGACGCCATGCGCATCATCGACGATTTCCAGGCCAAGGCGGGCATGCCTTCGCGCGCGCGCCTGATCGAAGACTACAACACGCCGTTCTACATCGTCGTCAAGGACCATGAAGCGCGCGGCGAACGCCTGGCCGACATCGAAGAGCAGGTGCTGCAGCAGTGGATCGCCACCGAAGGTTCCGACTACTTCATCCACCGCAACGGCAACAACCTGGCCGTGCTGCCGAAAACCTTGAACAAGGCCCGCGCCGTGGCCTACCTGCGCGCGGAACTGGAAGCCGAACATGGCCCCATCGTCAGCTTCGGCATGGGCGACAGCCGTTCGGACGCGCGCTTCATGGCCGCCTGCGACTACGCCATCATCCCCAACGGCACCCAGCTGGCGGCACTCACGGTGGCGGCGCTATGACCGAAGGCACGCAGCATTTCAGCGGCAGCTACCGCCAGGAAGACGTGGAATTTCTGCTCACGCCGATGGCGCTAGAACCCATCCTCGACCTGGCCGAAAAAGAGCGTTTGATCCAGTCGGGCCAGCGCCACTACAGCGAAATGCTGTCGCCCGAGTCCTTGCCTTCGCCCGCCTACCTGGCCCTGTTCCAGAGCGCGTTTGCGGCCAACCGCCTGCAGATGGCGCGCGACTGCCTGCGCCTGGCAGCCCTGATCGCGGCGCGCCGCACGGGTTCCATCACCCTGGTGTCGCTGGCGCGCGCCGGCACGCCCGTGGGCGTCATCCTGGGCCACTTGCTGCGCCAGGTGTTCCAGCGCGAATGCCAGCATTATTCCGTCTCCATCATCCGCGACCGCGGCATCGATGCGAACGCCCTGCAGCACATCCTGGCGCAGGGCCATGCAGCCGACTCCCTCGTCTTCGTCGACGGCTGGACGGGCAAGGGCGTGATTTCGCGCGAACTGCGCCAGACGGTCAATGACTTCAATGCCGCGCATGGCACGGCGATCGACGGCGGCCTGTTCGTGCTGTCCGACCTGGCCGGCACGGCCGCCTGCGCCGCCTCGGCCAGCGACTATCTGATCCCGTCGAGCATTCTGAATGCCACCGTCTCGGGGCTCGTGAGCCGCTCCGTGCTCAACGAAGCCATAGCCCCCGGCGACTTCCACGGCTGCGTGTACTACGCGCAATTCGAGCAGCACGACCAGTCGCGCGCTTTCGCCGACGGCCTGGTGGCCGACGCCGTGGCCATTGCCGCCAGCAGCGGCGTGCCGCTGGCCGAAGCGAGCGATGCGCCAGCCATGGCGGCCCGCTCGCAAGCCTACATGGCTGCCACGCAGCAGGAATACGGCATCAGCGACATCAATCTGATCAAGCCCGGCATCGGCGAAGCGACGCGCGTGCTGCTGCGCCGCGTGCCCGAGCGCCTGATCGTGCGCGACACGAATGCGCCGGACGTGGCACATTTGCTGCTTCTGGCGCAGGAAAAAGCCATACCCGTCACAGTAGAACCGGCGCTGCCTTACCAGGCGGTCGCCCTTATCAGGAGCGCAGTCGATGGATAACAACTCCCTACACCCACAAAGCGAGCATAAAGCGGCGCTCGGCGCCTCCATGTATGTGCCGACCACGCACAAGGACTTGCTGGCGATCGCCAATGGCGACAAATTCAGCCATTTGCGCTCGGTGATCCTTTGCACCGAAGACGCCATCGCGGAACGCGACCTCAGTTACGCGCTGTTCAACCTGTCGCTGGCGCTGCAAAACATGTGCGACGAATCGGATACCTTGCGCTTCGTGCGCGTGCGTAATCTCGACGTGCTGGCGCGCGTGCTGGCCATGCCGGGCGCTGACAAATTGAGCGGCTTCGTGCTGCCGAAATCCACGCGCAGCAATTTCAACGCGTATTTCGAGCTGGTGCGCCACACGCACCATCTGCTGATGCCGACCCTGGAAACGGCGGAAGTGTTCGACGACGAGGAAATGAAGCAGTTCCGCATCATCCTGTCCGCGCCGGAAGTGCGGCGCCGCATCCTGGCGCTGCGCATCGGCGGCAACGATCTGCTGGCCCTGCTGGGATTACGCCGCCCGACCAGCGGCACCATCTACCAGACGCCGCTGGGCCAGGTCATCGGCCGCCTGGTGACGATCTTCAAGCCACACGGCTTCCAGCTGACGGCGCCTGTCTTCGAGCACCTGTCGCAGAGCAGCTGGCTCGACGCCGAAGTGGCGCAGGACATGGCGCACGGCATGATCGCCAAGACCGCCATCCACCCGGACCAGGTGCCGCAGATCGAGCGCCACTACCAGGTGGCGCAATCGGACATCGAACTGGCGCTGCGCATCATCGACCCGGACAGCCCGGCCGTGTTCCGCATGCAGGAATCGATGTGCGAAGTGGCGACCCATTCCAGCTGGGCGCTGCGCATCATCGAGCAGGCGCGCCTGTTCGGCATCCGCCATGCGGCCGATGGCGCCGCCGCGCACCATCCGACTACCTCATTGACTCAACTCTCAAGCGACGAAGGGATTGCACGACCATGACCAATTTCACACGCGGACAAAAAGGCAAACTGGCGGACCTGGGCTTGAACGGCCCGTTTGCCGTCACGCTCGATATCGTTTCGGGTTCGATGGAAGTGGACGTCAGCTGCTTCGGCGTCGATGCGGCCGGCAAGCTGTCGGACGACCGCTACATGGTGTTCTACAACCAGAAAAGCGCACCGGACAACGCCGTCACGGTGGAGCTGAACGGTCCCCGCTCCACCTTCCAGGTCGACCTTTCCCGCCTGCCCGCCTCGATCGACAAGCTGGTATTCACGGCGGCGACGGAACAGGGCAGCATGCGCGCGCTGGGCAACTCCAGCATGGCGCTGGGCCCGGCGGCCACGTTTGCCTTCACGGGCAATGACTTCCAGGACGAGAAAGCCGTGATCATCGGCGAACTGTATCGCCGCGACGGCAGCTGGCGCTTCGGCGCCGTGGGCCAGGGTTTCGCCGGTGGCCTGTCGGCCCTGCTGAAGCACTTTGGCGGCAGCGAGGCCGCTTCGTCTTCCCCTGCGCCGGCTCCAGTCCCCACGCCAGCGGCCCCGCCTGCGGCGAATAAAATCTCGCTGTCGAAAATCCGCCTGGAAAAGCGCGGCGACAAGATCTCGCTCGACAAGCGCGACAGCGGCGGCTATGGCCGCATCAAGGTCAACCTGAACTGGAACCAGAACGCGTCGCAAGGGCAAGCGCCCGCATCGAAACTGGACACGGGCTTCCTGGGCAAGCTGTTCAACAAGCCGGCCGGCCGTTCGGGCGGCATCGACCTCGATATCGGCTGCCTGTTTGAAATGAGCAATGGCAGCAAAAGCGCCGTGCAGGCGCTGGGCAACAGCTGGGGCGCCTACGACCGTCCGCCCTACATCCATCTGGAAGGCGACGACCGCACGGGCAGCATCAGCAGCGGTGAAAACATCTTCATCAACGGCACCCATTTCGACCAGATCAAGCGCGTGCTCGTCTACGCCTTCATCTACGAAGGCGTGCCGAACTGGGCCGCCACCGATGGCGTCGTGACGATCGAGATTCCAGGCCAGCCTACAGTGGAAGTGCGCCTCGACAGCGACAGCCAGCACGCCATGTGCGCCATCGCCATGCTGGAAAACCACGGCGGCAACCTGCAGGTGACAAAATTGGTGGAATACTTCGGCGGCCAAGGTAAAATCACGGCGCACCAGGCCATGGACGAAAGATATAACTTTGGCTTGAACTGGAAAGCCGGACGGAAAGACTAACTCTTTCTCCAACTAAACAATTCACCCCCTAACATGACCCCTACGACCAAAAAAGTCACCTTCGCCTTTGCCATCTTCCTCGTGGCCGGCTTCCTGCTGCTGGCAGCCTACACGTGGATGGCCCTCAGCTTCTCGTACTCGGAAGGCGAACGGGCGGGCTACCTGCAAAAGTTCTCCAAGCGGGGCTGGATCTGCAAGACATGGGAGGGGGAATTGCTGCTGACGGCGCTGCCGGGTACCATTCCGGAAAAATTCCAGTTCAGCGTGCGCGATGAAGACGTGGCGAAGCAATTGACGGCCGCCGCCGGCAAGCGCATCCTCGTCACCTACAGCCAGCACAAGGGCGTGCCCACGCAATGCTTCGGCGAGACGGAATATTTTGCCGATAAAGTCGTATTGAGCCAGTAACACCGCAATTTCGCAGCATCGCGCCGGCCGGCCCTTCCAGGCCGGCGCCTCCCTCCCGCCTCATCGCTGGCGCGCCTCACACA
This sequence comes from Janthinobacterium sp. BCJ23, assembly GCF_059617945.1. NCBI lineage: Bacteria > Pseudomonadati > Pseudomonadota > Betaproteobacteria > Burkholderiales > Oxalobacteraceae > Janthinobacterium > Janthinobacterium sp. BCJ23. The sequence continues at coordinate 243,081 of NZ_JCAQAW010000009.1, forward strand.
TTCTCACTTTCTTATACACTTGTGATGAGTTCTGGCCGGTACAGTCCATAAATGTAGCCAATGTGCAAGATACTTGCGCAATCGCATGATGCTCCGCCAGACGACCGTTAGCGTGTATTCACCTCTGTCACTGGAAACGTCATGCGCCTGCCATACACCGTCCTGGCCCTGCTGGCCGCCGCCCTCCCCCTGTCTGCCCGGGCACAGGATATCTCCGGCATGGCCGGCGCCCTGAAAGTGCACTCGACCAATGAACGCACCTTTGTCGGCGCCATCAGCTACACGCAGCCGGTGGGCAATTACAATGCGGTGAGCCTGTCGTATATCAACGAGGGGCATCCGGAAGACCATCACCGCGACGGCATGGCGGGCCAGGTGTGGCTGCGCACGAAAAACGTGGACCAGGGACTGATGCTGGGTGCCGGCATCGGCCGCTATTTTTTCTTCGACACGGCCAAGACGGACGAAGCGCCGCACAATTTCGACAATGACCACGGCTGGGGTTCCATCGCCAGCCTGCAGGCGCGCTGGCAATTCGACAACCGCTGGTATGCCTTGGCCCAGGTCAACCGCATCCGCCCCAGCGGCAAGGACACCACCACGCACCTGCTGATCGGCGCCGGCTACCGCTATGACGGCGTGCCGGGCGCCAAGCTGCACCTGCAGAACTGGGCATACGACGATACCTTGACCCTATCGACAGGCCACACCATCGTCAACAGCTTCCGCTCCGAATCCTCGCGCCCGTTCACCCTGGAATACCGGCGCGCAGCGGGAAAATACGTGGACTGGAGCGCCACCGTCATCGACGAAGGCAGCACGGCGCTGGCGCACCGGCGCGGCGCGGCCGCCCAGCTGTGGCTGATCCGCTCGCTCAATGAAAAGGTGGAATTCGGCATGGGCGCGGGGCCCTACGTGGCCTGGGACGGCCGCGACACCCAGGGCCACGACACGCGCCTGACAGGCTTGCTGTCAGCCGTGGCCCGCTACCACGTCAACCGTCACTGGCTGGCGCAAGTGGCGTGGAACCGGGTGGTAACCGATTACCACCGCGATGCCGATGTGTTGCTGGTGGGCGTGGGCAGGAAGTTTTAAACGTTCCAGCCTAGCGCGAACGCCACACGGCTCCCGCGTCATTCGGCTGCGTCAATCTCTCGATCACTTCCCGCGTCAAACTGGCCGAGCTGACTTGTTCGGCTTTCGCGCGGGCGGCGGTCAGGGAGCTGGAAAACGCGCTTTGCGGCTGCTCCAGGCTGGCGCGCAGGGCGGCCAGTTCGCGCTCCTGCTGCTGCGCGCGCTCCATTTCCCGTTCCAGCAATTGCTGCTTGGCGGCCGCCATCGCACGCGTCGTCTCGGCCGCCTTGCGCTGCAGGGCCGCATGGGCCTGGGCGCTGGCCAGCAAAGCTTGCTGCGCGTCGAGTTTCTCGCTGGCCGCTTGTTGCGCGGCCAGTTCCAGCTGCTCGCGCTGGCGCATGGCGTCGAGCGCCTGCTGTTCCATGGCGGCGCGCGTTTCGGCGGCTGCCGTCGCCTGCTTTTCCGCTTCCAGGCGGCCAGCGATGGCTTGCGAGGCGCGCTCTTCGGCGCTGCTGGTCTGGCGCTGCTGCACCAGTTTTTGCGCGATCAGGGCCAGCGACTCGCGTTCGGCCGCGACGAAATCGCGCTCGGACGCCAGCAGCGCATCGGCCGCTTGCGCCTTGTCTTCTTCCACGCGGGCGCGCTCGCTATGTACCTGTCCCAGTTCCACGGCCAGGCGCGCCTGCGCCTGCACGGCTAACGCTGCGGCGGCCTTTTTTTCGCCTTCGACCAGGGCCTGGTCCATCAGGATGCGGATGGCGTCGGCCTCCTTTTGCGCCGCCTCCCGCAAAGCCTGTTCGGCCGCGTGCTGGCCGCGCAGCAGTTCCGCTTGCGCGCCTTCGGCGGCGATGCGTTCCTGCGCCGCGTTGAATGCCAGCGCTTCGGCTTCCAGTTTTTCTTTCAAGGCGGCGATGGCGGCTTGTTCCGCGGCCAGGCGTTCCTGCTCCGCTTGCAGCAGCTGCTCCGCCTGACGGGCTTTTTCCTGCGCCAGTTGCGACGTTTGCTCCTGCACAGCCAATGTCGCCTTGCCGGCATCGACTTCGGCTTGCTCGGCTTCATTCTGGCTGGCGGCCAGTTCCGATGCCTGGCGCGCCAGTTCGGCGCGTTCTTGCGCCAGGCTGGCGGCGCGCTGCTGCTCTTCCAGTTCGCGGGCGGCGGCCACGGCGGCCGCCTGCTCGGCCGCTTCGCGTGCCTTGGTTTCTTCGAGGGCCGCCGTTTCCGCTTCCAGCTTGGCGTGGCCGGCGATTTCCGCATCCTGTTCGGCGGCCACCCGGGCCAGCGCCACGGCGCGCAGCTGGCGGTCCACCTCGATGCGTGCCTCGGTGGCGGCAAGGATGCGCACGTCGGCATCGCGGCGCGCCTGCGCGCTGGCCACGGCGACCATTTCCAGGCGCTCGCGGTGGATGGCCGCGTCGCGCAATTCCTTTTCCGTCTGCAGGCGCAAACGCAGCGATTGCGCCGCATGACGTTCCGATTCCGCCTGCGCCAAGGCGATGGCTTCGCGTTCCTGTTCCAGGTGCGCCAGCGCGCGCGCTTCTTCCAGGGCGCGCACTTCGGCGGCGGCGCGGTTGAAGGCCGATTCCAGCGCGATCTGGTCGGCGCGCTCGCGCTGCACCGTCAAGTCCAGCGCTTCGCTTTCCGCTTCGGCCAGCATCTGCGCCGTCTGGCGCGCGCCGTGCGCATGGCGCTCGCGTTCACGCGCCAGCACGGCCACTCGTGCATCGGCCGAGGCGATGCCCACCATTTCTTCCTTGGCCGCCTGCACGGCGGCGACGCGCTCGACGGCCTGCAGGCGCGCCTGCTCCGTCTGCACTTGCAATTCTTCGGCGGCGCGGGCGGCCTGCTCGGCCAGTTCCGACTGCACGGCCACCTGTTCGCTGGCGCGCAAGCGGCTTTCCTGCTCGGCGCGCGAACGCTGTTCGGCGGCCAGGCGGATTTCGTTATCGGACTCCACGCGGGCGCGCAGTTCGGCCGTCTCCTGCTTGACGGCTTCCAGGCGGGCCACGCTCGCTTGCGCGGCGGCGCGCATGGTATCGAGACGTTCGCGGTTGGCGGCAATCGCTTCTTCGGCTGCCTGCGCATTTTGCTGGGCGGCGGCGGCGGCGGCCGCGTCGATGGCGGCGCGATCCTCGGCCAGCGAGCGCACGCGCGCCTCGGCCAGGGCCCGGCTTTCGGCGGCGCAGGTAGCTTTCGCTTCCGCTTCCACGCGGGCAATCGCCTCGTGGATGGCTTTCAATTCCATTTTCTGGCGTTCGACGGCGGGCGCCTTGCTGTCGGCTTCGACTGCCGCCTCGGCCTGCGGTTCGGCTTGCAGTGCGGGCGTGATGGCGGCAGCAGGCGCTTCCGCCTTGCTTTCCAGGTCCTTGAAATCATGCAGCGAGACGATGCTGTCCTGGTCGAACTCGTCGTCGGCGGAATACGCGACGGTGAGGGAGGCGGCCTGGCGCTGATTTTGCTGTGCTTGCATGATTTCTCGCTTGTTCGGGTGAATTCCGTTGCTTCTAGGAATTTATTAGCACCATTATCGAACAGGCATGCACAAATCAGCGCGGCAAGAAGAGCGCCTTTTACCGCCCTTTTCGGGCGTTTAGGTCAAACAGGCCACAATGGCGCTTCGTCCATCAACGCCACCTGCTCCCTGAGTTCCAGGATGCGGTCCTGCCAATAACGCTGCGTGTTAAACCACGGGAAGGCGACGGGGAAGGCGGGGTCGTCCCAACGGCGCGCCAGCCAGGCCGAATAGTGGATCAAGCGCAGGGTGCGCAGCGCTTCGACCAGGTACAACTGGCGCGGGTCGAAATCGCAAAAGTCTTCGTAGCCGGCCAGGATGTCGCTCATCTGACGCACCTGGTCGCTGCGCTCGCCCGACAGCATCATCCACAGGTCCTGGATGGCCGGTCCCATGCGGCTATCGTCGAAATCGACGAAATGGGGGCCGGCGTCCGTCCACAGCACATTGCCGCCATGGCAATCGCCGTGCGTGCGCAGCATGGCCACGTCGCCCGCGCGGTCATAGCAGCGCTTGACGCCGTCGAGCGCCTGCTGCGCCACGCTGGAATAGGCGGCCAGCAGCTCGGGCGGCAGGAAATTGCCTTCCAATAGAAACTCGCGCGGTTCGACGCCAAACGTCTGGTGATCGAGCGCCGGCCGTTCCTTGTAGGTCGACAGCGCCCCGACGGCGTGGATGCGGCCGATGAAGCGCCCTATCCATTCCAGCGTGGCCGGGTCGTCCAGCTCGGGCGCGCGGCCGCCATGGCGGGGGAAGACGGCAAAGCGGAAGCCCTGGTACTGGTGCAGGGTGCTGCCGTTGATTTCCAGCGCCGGCACCACCTGGATTTCGCGCTCGACCAGCTCGGACACGAACGCGTGCTCTTCCAGGATGGCCGTATCGCTCCAGCGCGCGGGACGGTAAAACTTGGCCACCAGCGGCGCGCTGTCTTCGATGCCCACCTGGTAGACGCGGTTTTCATAGCTGTTCAAGGCCAGCAGGCGGCCATCGCCGCGCAGCCCCACGCTGTCGAGCGCGTCGAGCACGCAATCGGGGCTCAGGGCGGAAAAGGGATGGACGGGCCGGTCGTCCTCGTGCGGCTGGTTTTCATTGTGCATAAGCGACATTGTAAGGCGCGCGCGGGCCGCCGGTGCAAACACTTGGGCGGCAAGCCGCAGCAAGGCGTATACTGGCGCCTTACATTCAATCAAAGAGCAAGCCATGCAACTCGAACAGCCATTATCAGAAAAAGAATTTGACGAATTAGACCAATTCCTGTTGTCGGACCGGTGCTCCGAAGACGCGATGACCATGGATATGCTGCACGGCTATCTGACGGCCGTGGCCATCGGTCCGGAACCGATCATGCCGGCCGAGTGGTTGCCGCGCGTGTGGGGCGAAGATGTCAACGACGCGCCGAAGTTCAAGAACAGCAAGGAAGAAGAGCGCATCGTCAACCTGATCATGCGCTTCATGAACGAAGTGCTGGTGACATTCGAAGTGGCGCCGAAGGAGTTCGAAGCGCTGTTCGTCGAACACGACTACGAAGGCCAGACCCTGATCGACGCCGAAGCCTGGTGCTGGGGCTTCTGGGACGGCATGGAACTGCGTCCGGGCTCGTGGAACGAGATCTGGGATTCCGAAGTGGCCGAACTGATGCAGCCAATCTACCTGCTGGGCGCCGACGAAATCAAGGAAGAAGAACTGAAACTGGTGGAAGACCCGGTCAAGGCGCACAAGCTGGCGCAGGAACTGGAAGCGAACCTGCCGGCCATCCACCGTTTCTGGGTCCCGCGCCGCAAGGCACCGGTGCAAACCATGAAGCGCGAAGAGCCGAAAGTGGGCCGCAACGACGACTGCCCTTGCGGCAGCGGCAAGAAGTTCAAGAAATGCTGCGGCGCCGAGCCGGCAGCCGAGTAATCGCGCAGTAGCATCCCTGTTGCGCCGGCGTCCTGCCGGCGCAGCGCCGGCGCTGGCCCCCGGGCTATAATCGGCGCATGAAACTCCCCGACCTGAACCTGCTCGTCGCCCTCGACATCCTGCTCGAGGAAGGCAGCGCCGTGGCCGCCGCGCGGCGCATGAACTTGAGCGCGCCGGCCATGAGCCGCACCCTGGCGCGCATCCGCGACGCCATCGGCGACCCCGTCTTCGTGCGCTCCGGGCGCGGCCTGGCGCCCACCCCGCGCGCGCTGGAATTGCGCGAGCAGGTGCGCGGCGTGGTGGAGCAGGCGCACGCCATCTTCACGTCGGGCCGCGAAGTCGACTTGCGCACCCTGGAACGCACCTTCAGCCTGTGCGCCAATGACGTGTTTGTCGGCGCCTACGGCGGCAGGCTGCGCGACCTGCTGGCCGTGCACGCACCGCACACGGTGCTGCGCTTCGTGCCCGAAGGCGACGGGGCCACGGAAAACGACGCCCTGCACGCTGGCCGCATCGACCTGTACATCAGCGCGCGGCGCGCCTTCGCGCCCGACATCAAACTGCAGCAGCTGTTTAGCAGCGGCTTTGTCGGCATCGCCCGCAGCGACCACCCGATCTTCGACGGCCCCATCAATCTCGACAGTTTTACCGAATACGAGCATATCAGCGTCTCGCGGCGCGGCCTGGCGCGCGGCCCCTTCGATACGGCACTGGCCGAGCGTGGCTACATGCGCCGGGTTTCGCTGATCAGCCCCAACTTCCAGTCCGCCATCTTCGCCGTGGCCGATTCACGCCTGCTGCTGCCGCTGATGCCCACGCCGCTGCTGGCCATCGTCGAGCGACTGGGCCTGAAGCTGCGCACGTTCGAACTGCCCATCCCCGTCGACAGCGTGGAAGTCTTCCAGGCCTGGCACCCGCGCCTCGACCACGACCATGCGCACCGCTGGCTGCGCCGCATGATCAAGGAGCTGTGTACGGGGTCAGACCCTTGCGGGTCTGACCCCAGCATTTGATTGGGGTTGATCTGAACTCACACGCCAGACGCCAAACCCAACGACAAAGACCGGGGTCAGACCTACAGGGTCCGACCCCACCCATCATTGCGTCAGACGCAATTCACACTTCCTTAATTATCAATTTTCACAAGATTAACAGCTACCTATACTGCGTGGACTGATCCTCATCCACGGAGTTCCCTGTGTCCGCTGTACCGCTTCCCGGCGCCGCCCCTGCGGCCGCGCCGCCTCCCTCACCTCCTATCTTCGGCCTGCGCCTGGCCACGGGCCTGACCGGCGTGCTGCTGGCCGTGCTGGTGTCAGGCCTGAATGAAAACATCACCAAGATCGCGCTGGCCGACATCCGCGGCGCCATGGGCATCGCGCGCGACGACGCCAGCTGGCTCGTGGCCCTGTATGCGGCCGCCTCGGTGTCGGCCATGGCGTTCGCGCCGTGGTGTTCCGTCACGTTCTCGCTGCGCCGCCTGACGGCCACCGCCATCATCGTCTGCATGGCTGCGGGCCTGCTATGCCCGTTCGCGCCGAACCTGCCGGTGCTGATGGTTCTGCGCGTGGTGCAGGGCGCGGCAGGCGGCGCCCTGCCGCCCATGCTGATGACAGTGGCGCTGCGCTTCCTGCCACCGAACATCAAGCTGTATGGCCTGGGCGGCTATGCGCTGAGCGCCACTTTCGGCCCCAGCCTGGGCACGCCGCTGGCCGCCTTCTGGACCGAATACCTGGGCTGGCAATGGGCCTTCTGGCAAGTCGTCCCGGGCAGCATCGTCGCCCTGCTGATGGTGTCCTGGGGCTTGCCGCAAGACCCGCTGCGCCTCGAACGCTTCCGCCAGTTCGACTGGCGCGGCCTGCTGCTTGGCCTGCCCGCCATCAGCATGCTGGTGGTGGGATTGCTGCAGGGCGAGCGCCTGAACTGGTTCCATTCGCCCCTGATCTGCATGCTGCTGGGCGGCGGCGCCGTGCTGCTGGTACTGTTCCTCGTCAACGAGTGGTCGCATCCGCTGCCGTTCTTCAAGCTGCAGCTGCTGTCGCGGCGCAATCTCAGCCACGCCCTGCTGACCCTGGGCGGCGTGCTGTTCGTGCTGCTGGCCGTGATCCTGATCCCCTCGTCCTACCTGGCGCAGGTGCACGCCTACCGCCCGCTGCAAACGGCGCCCGTGATGCTGATGGTGGCGCTGCCGCAACTGATCGCCCTGCCGCTGGTGGCCGCCCTGTGCAATCTGCGTGCCGTCGACTGCCGCTGGGTGCTGGCCATCGGCCTGGGCATGCTGGCCGTCTCCTGCGTGCTGGGCGCGCGCATGTCGCCCGACTGGATACGCACGCATTTCTACCTGCTGCAAGCGGTGCAGATCTTTGCGCAACCGATGGCCGTGATTCCATTGCTGCTGCTGGCCACCACGGGCCTGGCGCCGCAGGATGGCCCATTCGCCTCGGCCTGGTTCAACACCATCAAGGGCATGTCGGCCGTCGTCGCCACCGGCGTGCTTGATGCGCTGATCACGCGCCGCAACCATTTTCATTCGACGGTGCTCAGCGAACGCCTGGGCAACCTGCCGGCCGGCGTGGACATGGCGGGATTGGATCCTGGCCTGGCACAGCGCATGCATGCGCAAGTCGTCACCCTGACTTCGTCCGACCTGTACCTCACGGTGGCCACCATCGCGCTGGCCATGATTGTGATCATCCCCATCCTGCCGACGCGCGTCTATCCGCCGCGCGCCGCCTGACTTCCCTTTTTTACGAAAGAGCTTCACCATGCAAAAACCCATACTACGCTCGCGCGCCTTTCTTCTCGGCCTGGCCCTGCTGGCCTGCGCCCTCGCCTTCTGCGCCTGGCAACTGCTGTTTTCCCCCAGCGAAGAACAAGGCACCGACGACGCCTTCGTCAGCGCCGACTACACCGTGCTCTCCCCCAAGGTGGGCGGCATCGTGCGGGAAGTGCTGGTGGAAGACAACCAGGCTGTCAAGGCGGGTCAGCTGCTGGCCCGCATCGACGACCGCGATTATCAGGCCGCCGCCGCCTCGGCCCGCGCCGAAGTCGCGGGCGCCGAGGCGCAGCTGGACTATGCCCGCGCCACGGTGCAGCGCCAGCAATCGGTGATCGAACAAGCCACCACCCTGGTCGAGGCCAACCAGGCGGAAGACAAACTGGCGCAGCAGGAACTGGCCCGTTCAACGCACCTGGCCGGCCAGGGCGCGGGCAGCGTGCAGAATGCGCAGCAGGCGCAGTCGCGCTACGACGTGAGCCGCGCGCGCCTGGCGCAAAACCGCGCCGCCCTCGTCGCCACCCGCAAGCAGACGGACATTTTGCAAGCGCAGCAAGGCGCAGCCGAAGCAGCCCTGCTGCGCGCCAGAGCCAGCCTGCAACGGGCCGAACTGGATCTGTCGCATACGCAGCTGCGCGCCCCCATCGACGGCATCGTGGGACGCCGCGCCGTGCGCGTCGGCGCCCTCGTGGCGCCCGGCGCCAGCCTGATGGCCGTGGTGCCCCTGAACCGCAGCTTCGTTGTCGCCAACCTGCAGGAAACCCAGCTCACGCACGTGCGCCAGGGCCAGCGCGCCAGCATCGCCGTCGACGCCTATCCGGGCGTGCTCCTGCACGGCACCGTGCACAGCATCGCGCCGGCCACGGGCGTAACGTTTGCCGCCATCGCGCCGGAAAACGCCACCGGCAACTTCACCAAGGTGGTGCAGCGCATCCCCGTGCGGATCGCGCTCGATCCGGGACAGGATGGCGACGCCCGCCTGCGCGTGGGCATGTCGGCCGAAGTGCGCATCGATACGGCCACGCGCCGTCAACAGCTGCAACAGGTGAGCGCGCGATGAAAGCACTGATCTTGATCACGGCCCTGGGCCTGGCCGGCTGCGGCAGCGTCGGCACCGACTTCCAGCGTCCGCCCCATGACCTGGGTCAGCAATGGCGTCAGGCGAAAGATGCCCGATTCGCGGCGGCACAGGATGGCGCCATCGAGCAGCGCTGGTGGGACGGCTTTGGCGACGCGACCTTGTCGTCCCTGCTGCGGCGCGCCGCCGGCGCCAACCTCGACGTGCTGGCCGCCGCCAGCCGGCTGGAACAGAGCCGCGCCGCGCGCGGCGTCATCGGCGCCGCGCAAGGCCCGTCCCTGGGCGCGAATGGCAGCTATGGCCGCGCGCGCAACAGCGAACAAGGCTTGAGCGACCCGTCGCGCAACAACGGCCAATCCGCCTACAGCCTGTGGCAAGGCAACCTCGATGCAGCCTGGGAGCTGGACCTGTGGGGCCGCGTGCGGCGCGAAGTGGAAGCGGCCGACGCGCGCGTCGACGTGGCCCAGGAAACGCAGCGCGGCGTGCTGCTGGCCGTGCTGGCCGAAACGGCGCGCGACTACATCGAGTTGCGCGGCGCGCAGCAAACCCTGGCCATCACGCAGCAGCTGCTCGACATCGCCCGCCATACCTTGGAGCTGACGCGCATCCGCCTGCGCGAAGGCGCGGCGACGCAGCTCGACGAGGCCGAGGCGGCGGCCCACGTGGCCACCATCGAAGCGCGTTTGCCGCCGCTGCAGCAGCGCGTAGCGCGCCTGGGCAATGCCCTAGCCCTCTTGCTGGCGCTGCCGCCGCAAGCCTTGCAGGCGGAACTGGGGGCCAGCAAGGATATCCCTATTGTGGCCATGCAGGTGCAGCTGGGCGTGCCCAGCAGCCTGGCCGAGCGGCGTCCCGACATCCGCCGCTCCGAAGCGCAGCTGCACGCGGCCACGGCCGCCATCGGCGTGGCGCAAGGTGATTTTTATCCGCGCATCACCCTCTCGGGCAGCGTCGGCCTGCAAGCGATGCAGCTGTCCGATATCGGCTGGGACGCCAAACGCTTTGCCTTCGGCCCCGGCTTCAGCGTGCCCCTGTTCGATGGCGGCCGCCTGCGCGGCAAGCTGCAATTGCGCGAAGCGCAGCAGCAGGAAGCGGCCATCGCCTACCGCCAGACGGTGCTGGCCGCCTGGCACGAGGTGGAAGACGCCTTGTCCGGCTACCAGGCCAACGCCCTCCGCCAGGCCAGCCTCGATGAAGCCGTCAAGCAGGGACGCCGCGCGCTGGGCAGCGCGGAACTGCAGTACCGCCAGGGCGGCACGGACCTGATCAACGTGCTGCATGTGCAAAACACCTTATTGAACAACGAAGCGGCACTGGTCGACAGCCGCGCCACCGCGTCGCTGTCGCTGGTCCAGGTCTACAAGGCGCTGGGCGGCGGCTGGCAAGCCTTTTCAAGCACCTCGCAAGAAAGTACCCAATGAAACCGAATCCCGCCCATTTTTCCATCCACGACGTCAGCGACTTTCCCATCGTGCGCTTTCGCCCTGAAACGGCCGTTACCGGCTATGCCCCGCTGTGGGAAAACGACATGGACGCCCTGCTGCGCCACGGCGAACCGTTCGTCATGCTGTTCGAAGAGGAGCGCAGCGATGAAGCGCACGTCGACCGCAAGCGGCGCGGCCTGTGGCTCAAGCATCACAAGGTGGCGCTGGCCGCCATTTGCCGGGGTCTGGTGTCCATCGAGGCGGACGCGGAACAGCGTGCTCGCCTGCAGGCGATGGCGGCCGGCGCCATGAAAGCCTTCGGCATCGTGCAGGAAGTGGCGGCCACACGCGAACAGGCCGACGCCCTGATGGTGTGGCTGCTGGGCAGCGGCCAGATGGCGCGGCCGCGCGCGGCGGACGTGTGGTGAGTGAGTCGGTCAGGCCGCCCTGCGCACCGCGCTTCTGGCAGGGATGACGCACACGTGGCCGTCGCTGCTGGTCGCCGTCGTCAGGGCGATGCCGTACAGCGCGGCCAGGGCGGGCACGGCGCCGGCATCGCTGGCGATGTCTGCGACCAGCTGGCCCGAACGCACGAGCAGCAGCCGCTCGAAACCCAGCAAGGCGTGATTGATGTCGTGCAGGATGGCGATGACGGCGTGGCCGCGCGCGGCGCAGAACTGCTGCAGGCTGTCGAGCAGATCGAACTGCAGGCCGGGATCGAGCGCCGCCAGCGGTTCATCGACGAGTATCAAGCCATCGCGCACATCCCACATCTGCGCGAAGATGCGCGCCAGCTGCACCCTGGCCTGTTCGCCGCCGGATAAAGTGTCCAGGCGGCGGCCCAGCAGATGCGCGGCGTGCGCCAGGGCGGCAGCATCCTGCACGATGCGCTCCAATTGCGGGTCGACCAGGCGCGCCACCCGCCCGAGGCCGACCACCAGCTCGCACTGCAAGCCGAAGGCCACGTTCGAGCCTTGCGGCAGCACGGCGCGGCACCGCGCCAGGTCGGCCAGCGGCCACTGCGCCAGCGGCCGCCCGGCAAGCATCACCTGGCCCGCCTGCGGGTGCAATTCGCGCGCCATCAGTTTCAACAGGGTCGACTTGCCCGCGCCGCTGGGACCGAGGATGGCGATGCGCTCGCCGGGCGCCACCCGCACGTTGAAGGGGCCGAAATACTGCTGGCCCAGTTGTGTTGTGGCGAAGGAGAGTTCCAGCAGGGGCGTCATGTTCACCTCTAGGGGGTGCCGTGGCGGAAGCGCCGCAACAGCATCAGGAAAAATGGCCCGCCCAGCAAGGCCGTGAAAATGCCGACGGGGACTTCCGCAGGAATGGCGACCGTGCGCGCCAGGGTGTCGGCCAACAGCAGCAGCAAGCCGCCGGCCAGCATGGACAGCGGTAGCACGCGGCGCTGGTCGGCGCCCAGCCAGGTGCGTACCAGGTGCGGCGCGATCAGGCCGATAAAACCGATGCCGCCGCACCAGGCGACGGCAAACCCTGTCAGCACGGCCACCAGCACGATCACCTGCGTGCGCAGCCGGCCCACGTCGACGCCCACGTGCAGCGCCTGCGCCTCGCCCAGCGCCAGCGCGTTCAATGAACGCATCAGGAAGCGCGTGGCCCACAGCGCGCCGGCCAGCACCAGCAGCAAAGCCGCCACCTGGCGCCAGCTGCCGGCCGACAGCGAACCGAGGGTCCAGAAAGTCAGGGTGCGCAGCTGATCGTCGCTGGCCAGGTAGATGCACAGGCCCATGACGGCCACCGTGATGGCGTTCAGCGCTACGCCCGTCAGCAGCAGGCCGACGATGGAGCCGGGCGTGGCCCAGCGGGCAACGCGGTCGAGCAGTACGCAGATCAGCATGGCGCCGGCAAACGCGGCCCCCGGCAGCAGCCACACGCGCAGCTCGGGCGCCACGTGCAGGCTGGCGGCAAACACGATGGTGGCCGCGCCCGCGCAGGCGGCGCCGCTGCTCACGCCCAGCAACCCCGGGTCGGCCAGCGGATTGCGGAACAATCCTTGCGTCAGGCCGCCGGCCAGCGCCAGCGCGGCGCCGATCAGGATGGCGAACAGGGCGCGCGGCAAACGGATATGCCACAGCACATAGGCGCCGCCGGACAACGCCTCGCCGCCCGCTTGAAACGGCGCCAGCCAGTCAGCCAGCGTCACGGGCACGGCGCCCGCCTGCACGGCGATGAGCAAGCCGCCAGCCAGTGCGGCCGCCAGCATTCCGCCAGCGCCCCAGCGTGGCCAGGACACGGCCGGCGTCATCGCGCGCACGTTCATGCAGCCATGGCTTTGACAAACGCGGCGTCGAGTTCCATGAGCGCCTGCGGCATGCGCGGGCCAAAGCCCAGCAGCAGCATGGCTTCCAGCGACACGATGCGGTGCTTGCGCCCGGCCGGCGTCTGCGCCAGGCCTGGCAGTTTCAAGATGCCGTCCACGCCGCCCGAGGCCTTCAAGCCCTGGTCCGTGACGAGCACGATGTCGGGCCGCGCGGCGATCACGGCTTCCGGCGTGAGCGGCTTGTAGCCGGCGAATCCACCCTGCCCGCCCATCACGTTGAAGGCGCCCGCATACGCGAGCATGGCGTCGGCGCCCGTCTCGCGCCCGCCCACCATCACCTGGTTCGGCGCATGCGCGAGGATGAACAGCACGCGCACGGCTGATTGTACCGGCGAGTGGCCGCGCTGGCGCACCTTGCCCAGGGCGCCGTCCCACTGCTGCTGCAAGGCTTGCGCCAGGTGCGCGGCGGGGTCGGGCCGGCCCGTGATCTGGCCCACTTGTTTCACCCGTTCGAGCAAGCCTTCGAATTGGTTATTCGCGTTCAGCACCGCCACCGGCACGCCTGCATCGCGTACCTGGCGCAGCACGGCTTGCGGCCCCGCTTCCTCGGTGGCGATCAGCTGCGTGGGCGCCAGCGACAGCACGCCTTCGGCCGACAAGGTGCGCGCATAGCCGACCTGCGGCAGCTGTTGCGCCACGGCCGGATACAGCGAGGTCGTATCGACGCCCACCAGTTCGCCCTGCGCCTCGAGCGCATAGACGATTTCCGTCAGGGCGCCGCCCACGCTGACGATGCGCCGCGCTTTCGCCACGGGTTTACCCGCGTCGGACACGGCGGCCAGCACCTGCATCGGCGCGGCCAGCGCCAGGGCTCCCGCCCCCATCTTTTTCAGCGCGATGCGGCGCGCCACGCTGGCGGCGATCATGCGGCGCATAGTTCGCCCTCCTGCGCCACCCGGTCGACGATATGGCGCCATTCGCACAGCTCGTGCACGCCCGGCTTGCGTTCACCGAAGAACATGACGATGGTGTCGCCCTTGGCGTCAAACAGTTCCACGGACGTCACCAGGCCATCGACCGTGGGCTTTTTCACCACCCAGGCGCTGGCGATATGGTCTTCGCGCAAATGCAGGTTGAAGCGCGTGTCGAGGATATTGATCCACGGCCCCATCACGGCGATCTTGTGCACGGGGCCCGAATGGATCTGGATCATGCCGGCATTGCCGACGAAAGCCATGATCGATACTTTTTCAAGCGCGGCGTCCTTGAGCAGGTCGAGCACGCAGGATTTGTCGAGCTGCTGCACGAAACGGGACTCGGCCAGGCGCAAGCCCTGCAGGCGCGAGACCGAGTATTTTTTCAGCATGGTGAAAAATTCATGCGTGTCGCGCAAGTCGGCCCAGGCGGCGCGAAAGCCGGCCACGTCGATCTGCGCATCGGGCAATTCGGCCGGCGCCGGCGTCGGCGGCGCCACGGCGATGCCGGGCGCCTGGTCCGCATCGGCAAAATGCGTCACCAGCGCGTCGTAGGCGGCAATATCGCTTTGCGGCTTCAGAAAAATCTTGTGCACGGCCTGGCCGGCCGCATCGAAAAACTGCAGGCTGCGCTGCACTTCCTTTTCTCCCATCTCGCGTACGGCAAAGCCATGCGCCCACTGGCGGTAGAACACGCGCAGGTCGATGTCGCCACCGAGCACCAGGCCCACGTGATTGTTGTGGCTGGCTTTTCGATAGACGCCCGTCTTTTCATGCACGCACGAAGCGTTGCGCGTCAGTGCCATGACTTCGCCCAGCGGTTCCAGCGCGGCGATGATGGCGGGCCAGTCGGCCCGCAGGCGCTCGGCGCCCAGCAAGGCGCCATTGGCCAGCGACAGGCCCGCATGTGCGGCGATCAGCTCGCCTTCGGAAATGCCCAGGTCTTCGGCGATGTCGCGGTGGCGGGCTTTTTTCTCGCGGCGCAGGCGGGTAAATTCGCTGGTGACCAGCTCGGTATTGCAAATAGGGGGCATGCTCGACACGGTGTCTCCTTTCAAGGCGAACACTGGCTGGCATGGGCTGGCTGGTGGTGGGGGAATCTTGAAGTCAATTATAAATGAGAATCATTCGCAATCAAGTGTTATTTATGTGAAGAAAAACCGCGCAAAGGAGACCGATCGATACAACCGATCAGTTCGGGAAAAAAAAGTCAGGCGCTCGCTTGCACGGCCGGCATGGAGACCGGCTTGGCAGTGGGCCGCTGCGCCAGCAAGACGACGGCGGCCAGCACCATGGCGCCGCCCAGCAATTGCGTGCCGCTGACGGACTCCTTCAGCAAGGTCACGCCGAACGCCATCGTGATCACGGGCTCGAACGTGGAAATGATGGACGCCTTGGCCGCGCCGATCTGCGCCACGCCGGCAAAGAAGGCGGCAATGGCGATGGCCGTCGAGAACAGGGCGATGGCGCTGACGGCAAGCCAGCCCGTCGCCGTGCCTGGCAAGGACACGCCCTGCCACAAGGCGATCGCGCTGTTCGACAGGCCTGCCGTACCCAAAATCACGACGCAGGCCGCCAATGGGTGAATATTCTCGCGGCTTTTCGACAGGCTGTTGCCAAACAGGATGTACACGGCGTACACGCCGGCCGCCATCAATGCCAGGGCGATGCCGATGGGCTGACCCTGCAGCTTGCCGCCCAGGGTGATGGCCATGCCGGCGATGGCCAGCGCCATCAGCACCAGCATGCGGCGGTCCAGTTTTTCCCAGCCCAGCGCCAGCGCGAGGATGGTGACCAGCACGGGATACACGTACAGCAGCATGCCGCACAGGCCGCTGCTTGCATACATGAGGGCATTGAAATAGCCTTGCGACTGGGCCGTGTACATCAGGCCCATCAGCATGTAGCCGGCCAGCAGGCGGCCGCGCGGCAAGCGCCAGCCACCGAGCCACACGAGCGGCAGCAACAGCATGGCGGCGATGACGAAACGCAAGGCCAGCATGGTCGACGGGTTGACCCCGGACGCATATGCCGCCTTGGCAAACACTGCGGAACTGCCGAAACCGGCGGCCGACAGCAACACCAGCGCAACAGCGCGGCGATCAGACATGACTAACCTCTTTGAGTACACCTGGGCAAACCTGCTGCGTATCGCGACGGTTTTCCAGGCGTTGTAACGTTGTAAATATAAATGCCCAGCAAGGCCGGGAGATGATGCATGCGTAAATCCTATTGCGGGTCGCTTCACGCAGTGACGGCATCATATTCGCTTGCGCAAAATGAAACAAACCAATATTCTTCACGGATAGGCCAAATATTACTGAGGCTCAATTCTCTTGAGAGTGCCATGTCACGTCCCCTGCCCCCACTTGCCGCCCTGCACGCCTTCGAGGCGGCCGCCCGCCATGAAGGCTTCCAGCGCGCGGGCGAAGAATTGCATGTGTCGGCCGGCGCCATCGGCCACCACGTGAAACAGCTGGAAGCGTGGCTGGGCATCGTGCTGTTCCAGCGCCTGCCGCGCGGCGTGGTGCTGACCAATGCCGGCCAGCGCTATGCGGCCTCGCTGGGGCCTATCCTCAACCAGCTGGCCGACGTGTCCGAGCAGGCGCGGCGCCAGGGCGATGACAAGGTGGTGACGGTGACGGCCACCAGCTCGCTCGTCTCGCGCTGGCTGATGCCGCGCCTGGGCCGGCTGCGCGACCGCTATCCGCAGATCGAGTTGCGCGTGCTGGCGTCGATGCACCCGGTCGACCTGGCGCGCGACGGCGTGGACGTAGCCATCCGCCTGGGACCGGGCCGCTATCCGGGCCTGAAAGTCGATTTATTGATGGAAGAATGGTTTTCCGCCGTCTGCAGCCCTGGCTTTCGCGCCAACGCGGCCAGCCTGCGCCAGCCGGCCGACCTGCTGCGCTATCCGCTGCTGCACGACGAGCCGGAGGTGCACTTGCCCGGCGAAATCGACTGGACGCGCTGGCTGCACAGCTGCGGTGTGCATTACAGCGGCAATAGCGGCAACAGCGGCGCGCGCTTTTCGCACACCTATCTGTGCCTGGACGCGGCCGCCAGCGGCCAGGGCGTGGCCATTGCCGCCAGTCCCCTGATCGGCGACGATTTGCGGTCGGGCCGCCTCGTGCGCGTATTCGAACACGCCGTGCGCGGCCCCCACTGCTATTATCTGCTGCGCTCGCCCCAGGCGGAAACGCGGCCCCTCGTGCATGCATTCTGCGAATGGCTGATCGCCGAGGCGCGCGCCGACCAGGAAACCGTCTGGCCCACAGTGGAGACAGCATGACGAGCAGGGAACTGGCGCGCAGCGCCGCATATAGTGTCCAGCATGAATACGAACAGGCCACGGTGATCGCTACCGATGGCCGGCAAGCGAGCGTGGGCGAGTTCTATGGCGACCCGGCCGCAGCCTTGATCGATGTCGATGAGCAATGGTGCGCCGTCGCGGGCGAGGGATTGGTGCTGTGCCGGCTGGGCCAGCCGTTCGGTCAGTGCGCGGCCTATTTCCGCCAGCCAGGCGCGGTGCGCTGGATCACGGCTTTACGGCAAACGGGACCGTTTGCGCTGGAATGGCAGGGCGAGGATGGCGTCTGGTCCGCCCTCGATGTCGAGCCGGTGGATGCGTCGGCTTACGCGCCAAGGCGCTAAGCCGACCTACGCCGACCAACGCCGACCTACGCCAGCGGCGGTGGATGGCTCGTAACCCGACAACACCACCAAACCAGCCGGAGCAACAGATCAGAGCACGTAGGTCGGCTTAGCGCGCAGCGCGTAAGCCGACAACATCATTACAATTTGATGAAATGCTCGCGGTAGTATTTGAGCTCTTCGATCGATTCCAGGATATCGGCCAGCGCCGTATGCTTCTGGTGTTTCTTGAAACCGGTGGCGATTTCCGGCTTCCAGCGCTTGCACAGCTCTTTCAGTGTCGACACGTCAACATTGCGATAGTGGAAGAACGCTTCCAGCTTTGGCATGCCACGCACCATGAAGCGGCGGTCCTGGCCGATGGTGTTGCCGCACATGGGCGACTTGCCTGCCGGTACGTATTTCTTCAGGAACGCGATCAATTCCGCTTCCGCCTGCGCTTCCGTCACGGTCGACGCTTTCACCTTGTCGATCAGGCCCGAGCGGCCATGCGTGCCCTTGTTCCAGGCATCCATCTTGTTCAGGGTTTCATCGGATTGATGAATCACGAACACGGGGCCTTCGGCCAGCAGGTTCAAGTGCATGTCCGTCACCACGACCGCCACTTCGATGATGCGGTCGGTATCGGGCTCCAGGCCCGTCATTTCCATGTCGACCCAGACCAGGTTCATCTCGTTTGGACGTGCCGGCACGGCGGGTGCGGGGGTGGATGCAGTTAAGTCAGTCGCTTGTGACATAATTCTCTCTTGGCCTAATCAAACTAAATAATCAGCCATTTTCTCACAGGCACAGAATGTATTCACTCGCGTTTTCGATTTTGTTTGTATCCGTCCTCGTTTTGACCCTGGCCGTGCGCTTCTGGCTCGCTTCGCGGCAGATCCGCCACGTGCTGGCCCACCGCGCCGCAGTGCCGCCCGAATTCGCGGAAAAAATCCCGCTGGCCGCGCATCAGAAGGCCGCCGACTACACGGTGGCGAAGACCAAGTTCGGCTTGCTGACCTTGCTGGTCAACTACGCCGTGCTGATCGGTTTTACCTTGCTGGGCGGCCTGCAATGGCTGGCGCTGCACCTGAATGAATGGATGGGGCCGGGCTCGCCCATGCTGTACCAGATCGGCCTGATCGCCGCCTTTGCCGCCATTTCCGGCCTGATCGACCTGCCCTTCGATTACTACCGCCAGTTCGTGCTGGAGCAGCGCTTCGGCTTCAACACCATGGCGCGCAAGCTGTTCTTCACGGACATGCTCAAGGGCGTGGGCCTGGGCGCGGCCATCGGCCTGCCGCTGATCTGGGTCGTGCTGGCGCTGATGGCCAAGTCGGGCGACCTGTGGTGGCTGTACGCGTGGTTCGTCTGGAGCGGCTTCCAGCTGCTGATGATGGTGCTGTTCCCGACCGTCATCGCCCCGCTGTTCAACAAATTCACGCCGCTCGCCGACGAAGCGCTGAAAAGCCGCATCGAAGGCTTGATGCAGCGCGTCGGTTTCGCTTCGAAAGGCCTGTTCGTCATGGATGGCTCGAAGCGCAGCGCCCACGGCAATGCGTATTTCTCGGGCTTTGGCGCCAACAAGCGCATCGTCTTCTTCGACACCTTGCTGTCGCGCCTGGCGCCGCAGGAAATCGAAGCCGTGCTGGCGCATGAACTGGGCCACTTCAAGCTCAAGCACATCGTCAAGCGCATCGCCATGATGTTCGTCATTTCGCTGGGTTTCCTCGCGCTGCTGGGTTTCCTGAAGACGCAGCCATGGTTTTACGCGGGCCTCGGTGTCGATCCTGTCGCCCTGGCGCTCACCGGCCAGCCGACGGACGCGCTGGCCCTGCTGCTGTTCATGCTGGCCTTGCCCGTCTTCACTTTCCTGCTGGGACCGTTGACGTCGCTCAGCTCGCGCAAGCACGAATTCGAAGCGGACGCCTTTGCCGCCACGCACACGCAGGCGGACGACCTCGTCTCGGCCCTCGTCAAAATGTATGAAGACAATGCGTCGACCTTGACGCCCGACCCGCTACACTCGGCCTTCTACGACTCGCACCCGCCGGCCAGCGTGCGCATCCGCCACCTGAAAGGGGCTGCCACATGAATACGCCATCGACTTCGCAAGACCTGGCCCAACTGTCCTGCGCGCAGCGCCAGCAGGCGCTGGGCGACACGGACATCGCCACCCTGCACGCCCTGCTGCCCCAGTGGACGGTGCAAAATGGCAAGCTGTGCCGCGACTTCGGCTTCAAGAATTACTACCAGACCCTGGCGTTCGTAAACGCCCTGGCCTATATGACCCATACGCAAGACCACCATCCGGAGCTCATCATTACTTACAAAACCTGCGCCGTGCGCTACGATACGCACTCGGTCAACCAGGGCGCCGGCGGCCTGTCCGAAAACGACTTTATCTGCGCCGCCAAGGCAGACCTCATCTACCAGAGCAGCCAGGTGTCCGCATGAGCGAAGGCAAGTTGACGGGCGTCATCATCGCCGCCCACGGCCGCCATTACCTGGCCGACGTGGATGGCGCCAAGCTGCAATGCGTGACGCGCGGCAAGAAAACCAATGTGGCCGTGGGCGACATCGTGCACCTGACGCGCACCTCGAACGACCAGGCCGTCATCGACCGCATCGAGGAACGCAAGACCCTGCTGTACCGCTCGGACCAGTACAAATCGAAATTGCTGGCCGCCAATTTGACGCAGCTGTTCATCGTCGTGGCGACGGAGCCGGGCTTTGCCGACGACCTGATCTCGCGCTCGCTGGTGGCGGCCGACGCGGCCGGCATCGAAGCGCGCATCATCCTCAACAAAACGGACGTGACCGCTTCGCTGGAGCGCGCCCGCGAACGCCTGCTGCCGTATTCCTCGATGGGTTACCCCGTCGATGAAGTGTCGGCCCGTGCCGAACCCGAGCACGCCGTGGCCACCCTGGCGCCGCTGCTGGCGGGCCAGTCGTCGATCCTGATCGGCCAGTCGGGCATGGGCAAATCGTCGCTGATCAACCTGCTGGTGCCGGACGCCGACATCGCCGTGCGCGAAATCTCGGCCGCGCTCGACACGGGCAAGCACACGACGACCTTTACGCGCTTGTACAAGCTCGACGAACTGGGCGCGAACAGTTCCATCATCGATTCGCCCGGCTTCCAGGAATTCGGCCTGTACCATTTGTCCGAAGGCATGCTGGAGCGGGCCTTCCGCGAATTCCAGCCGTATCTTGGCGGCTGCAAGTTCTATAACTGCCGCCACCTGATCGAGCCGCAATGCGCCATCCTGCAAGCCTTATCGGAAGGCAAGATTGCCAAGATGCGCCATACCCTGTACGGCCAGCTGCTGCACGAATCGGCGCAGACCCTGTATTAAGAAATATTTCCCCATTCAAATATAGCGCCGCAAAACACCCGGCAGGCGAAATTTAATTTCGCCGCCGAGCACGCCTTCCGACTTTAATCCCAAAACCGTTCATCTGCCGTTTTATGCACTTCATCGGGTAAAACCTGCCTTCCATCGCCTGCCGCTGGCGATGGCAAAGGCCGTTTGCTACCTTGTCACCAGTCCCTGCCGGAAACCTGCCAGCGACCACACGATCTAACTCCCATCCATCCAGCCATCCTGATCGAAGGTGAATGTCATGCATACCAAACGTTTCCTCCCCCTTGCCGCCGCCCTGTTCGCGCTTGTCGCCGGCACCGCCCACGCGCAAACCGTTGCGACTCCACAAACCACTGGCAGCGTCAGAGTCAGCAGCAACGCGTACTACCATGTGACGGCGCAGGAAGCGTCCGAGATCGAACGGCAATACCGCCTGTCGAACGGGCAACGGCTGGAGGTGCGCCAGCAAGACAGTCACTTCTATGGCCGCCTGATCGACGACCGCGAAATGCAGCCAAAACCCAGTGTGAGAATCCTTCCCATCGGAGCTGGCAAGTTTGCCACCCAGAAAGGTGCAACATTCGCCTTCAGCAATGCGGGCGAACAGGTGACCATCGACAACGCCCAGCTGCTGTCGGGCTTGCGCCTGCCTGACGACACGCGCAGCATCAGCGGCGTCAGCGTCAACAGCGTTCGTCTGGTTTCACGCTAGGCGCACGGCAGAGCGCATGCGGCATGGGGCAAATCGCCCCGCCTGCGGCGTCATGCCGGCGACATAATTCTGACAGGCGTACTGAACAATTCCCCTGAATGCAGCTTACAATGCCATGACACATGGCCTGTGCGGACGCAGGCTGGCGCCACTGTTTGCGGGGAGAATGCTTGAATGGAAATGTTCGCGCTCGAACATGACGTAGCGCAGTGGGAAAGCGCATTGCTGCCGTTGCGCGGCGCCGGGCGCGTACCGCTGCTGCTGTTGCTGTCCTGGCATTTGCGCCAGCGTGACTGCAACAGAGCAATTGCGCTGAGCGAGGAAGCGCATCTGCTGCTGCCGCTGGCCGACTTCGATGCGGCCGCATTGGAACAGGCGCGCGCGCGTCTGCAACTGGTGCAGGCGGAAGTGGCCTGGCTGCAAGGCGCGCTCGACTCCGCGGAAAGCCTGGCCATGGCCGCGTGCGCCACCTGCGGCGCACACGGCGACGGCGCCGGCTGCGCCGACGCCCACTGGCTGCTGTCCTCGATCGCCGTCGACCGCGGCGACCATGCCCGCTGCGATGCCGAACTGCTGGCCGCGGCGCAGCAAGCGCGTGGCGCCGGCGATGCGATGCGCGCCAGCCTGGCCGACGCGGCCACGGCGCGCTGGGCCGTCTTGCGCGACGCGCCGGCCGCCCAGGCCCGCTGGGGCGGCCACTTCCAGGCCAACGGCGCCAGCGGCAAGCTGCCCGCGCCGCTGGCCGCCTGGGTGCACGATTTCCGCGGCTTGCTGGCGCACACGTCGCGCGACCTGGGCGCGGCCGCCGGCCACTACATGCAAAGCTACGAAGCGGCCCTGGAAAGCGGCCAGCTGCGCGGCGCCATCACGGCAGCCATCAATATCGGCGACTGTTTCTCCAGCCTCAACGACAACGAATCGGCGCTCGAATGGATGCAGTGCGCGCTGGACCTGGCGCGCCCCACGGGCTGGCCGCGCAGCATCGGCGCCTGCCAGACGCATACGGCCGAAACCATGCGCAAGCTGGGGCGCCTGGGCGCGGCGGAAGACTTGCTGCGCGAAGCGCTGCACATCCTGACTCCCATGGCGGGCGCGCGCACCTATGCCAACGCCCTGTTCCACCTGGGCGAACTGAGCCTGGACAAGGGCGACTACGACACGGCGCTCGACGCCTTCAGCCGTCTGGCGCAACGCGCCGAAGCGCTGGGCCAGGCCGATTTCCGCAGCATGGCGCAACGCGGCAGCGCCCACGCGCTGTCTTACCTGGACCGTCCGGATGAAGCGCTGCAAGCAGCCGAACGGGCTTGCCAGCTGGCCACCGCGCAGGGCGACGCCATGCACCAGGTGGCGGCGCTGCGCGTGCTGTCCATGCTGCATGCGCGCCACGACCTGCCGCCGCCCGCAGGCATGCAGGAGCGCAATCCCGCCCTGCATTTCCTGCACCAGGCGCTGCAGGTGGCCGCCTCCATCGACGGCTATGTGCCGCCCGGCGAACTGCTCGATGCGCTGGCGCGCGAGTACGCGCATGCGGGCGACTATGCGCGCGCCTACGATATCGCCCTGGCGGCGGGCGTGGCGCGCGAAAAAAGCCACACCCAGCAGGCAAGCAACCGCGCCACCGCCATGCAGGTCTACCACCAGACGGAACATGCGCGCTCGGAAGGCTATCACCACCGCGAACTGGCCGCCTCGGAAGCACGGCGCGCCGAAGTGCTGCAGCAAACCAGCGACACCCTGGAACGGCTGTCGGCCATCGGCCAGGAAATCACCACCCACCTCGACGCCAGCGCCGTGTTCCAGGTGCTGGACCGCCACGTGCATGCCTTGCTGCCAGTCAACACCTTCGCCGTCTACATGCTCGATGCGGCGGGCACGGCGCTGCGCCGCGCGCACGGCATGGAAGCGGGCCGCCCCTTGTCCGACAACGCCATTCCACTGAGCAACCCACGCGCCTACTCCGTGCGCTGCCTGCTGGGCCGGCGCGAAGTGTATATCGACCAGGTACCGCCGAAGCGCCACGCCTACACCGTGCCCGGCACCCTGCATAACCAGAGCGTGCTGTACGTGCCCTTGACGGTGGGCGAACGCGTGCTGGGCGTGATGACGGTGCAGGCTTGCCATGCCCATGCCTACGGCGAACGCGAACGCCTGATCTTCCGCACCCTGTGCGCGTACGGCGCCATCGCGCTCGACAATGCCAGCGCCTACCGGCAGTTGCAGGACGCCCAGGCGCAACTGGCGTCGCAGGAAAAGCTGGCCGCCCTCGGTTCGCTGATGGCCGGCGTGGCGCATGAACTCAATACCCCGATCGGCAACAGCCTGTTGATCGCCAGCACCATGCTGCAAAAGACGGAAGACGTGGAACGCCTGATGAACGGCCCCGGCCTGCGCCGCTCGGACCTGGCCGCCTACATCGACGATGCAAGCAAGGCGTCGGCGCTGGTGATGCGCGGCCTGCACAGCGCGGCCGACCTCGTCAACAGCTTCAAGCAGGTAGCCGTCGACCGCACCACCGAACAGCGGCGCCAGTTCGACCTGCAACAGGTAAGCAATGAAATCATCGCCACCGTCATGAACCGCATCCGCAGCTCGGGCCACCGCATCGAGACGGACATTGCATTCGGCATCGCCATGGACAGCTATCCGGGCCCGTTCGGCCAGGTGATCACCAATCTGATCAACAACGCCCTGCTGCACGCCTTCGCTCCCGCGCCCAACGATGGCGCCGCCGGCACCGGTTGCATGCGCCTGTCCGCCACGCTCGACGGCGCGCGCGTGCAGGTCGTCTTCGCCGACAATGGCGGCGGCATCGCCGAACAGCATTTGTCGCGCATCTTCGACCCGTTCTTTACCACCAAGCTGGGCCAGGGCGGCAGCGGCCTGGGTTTGTCGATCAGCTACAACATCGTCACGGCCCTGCTGGGCGGCACCATCCAAGTGGCCAGCAGCCCTGCCGGCACGCGTTTCACGCTGGATTTACCGCTGGTGGCGCCCCAGCTGGACGGGGCCGCGCCCGCCAGCATCTATTAATCCGCCGCCCTTTGCCCGGGTGCAGGCTTGCCTATACAAGTACGCGCCCGGACGGTCTTTCCAATCTAAAAGCAAAACCCTTATAATTGAACGGCTGAAGTACTTGCCATTGCATTATTTTCAACATGGCAAACCGCATCGACCCGCGCGACAAGCGTCGCGCTGGCACCGATCAACACAGCAGCGCGCCGGGCGAGGCAGTCATCAGACGAGATGTTGTACGCTGATGCAACCCGGCGGGAAAGGCACGCCGCCGGCGGCCTGCGCATCTTCAAGTGGTCATTATGTCGACAAAAAAACCGATCAAGCACTACCTCCAGTTCTCCGATTTCACGTTGGAAGAGTATGAATATGTGATCGAACGCGCCCATCTGATCAAGCGCAAGTTCAAGAATTACGAAATCTACCATCCACTGATCGACCGCACCCTGGTGATGGTCTTTGAAAAGAACTCCACCCGCACGCGATTGTCGTTCGAAGCCGGCATGCACCAGCTAGGCGGCGCCGCTATCTACCTGAACACGCGCGATTCCCAATTGGGCCGCGGCGAGCCGGTGGAAGACGCGGGCCAGGTCATGTCGCGCATGTGCGACATCATCATGGTGCGTACCTTCGGCCAGGAGATCATCGAGCGTTTCGCCGCCAATTCGCGCGTGCCGGTAATCAATGGCCTGACCAATGAACACCACCCGTGCCAGGTCTTTGCCGACATCTTCACCTACATCGAACACCGCGGCTCGATCGCCGGCAAGGTCGTCGCCTGGATCGGCGACGCCAACAACATGCTGTACTCTTGGCTGCAGGCGGCCGAAGTGTTCGGCTTCCACGTCAACGTCTCGACGCCGAAGGGCTACGACATCGACCTGTCGCAAGTCAAGACGCAGCGCTATACGTTCTTCGCCAACCCGTCGGATGCCTGCGAAGGCGCGCACCTGGTCAACACTGACGTGTGGACCAGCATGGGCTACGAAGCGGAAAACGCGGCCCGTATCGCCGCCTTCGACGGCTGGATCGTCGATGGCGCGAAGATGTCCCGCGCCGCACCCGACGCGCTGTTCATGCACTGCCTGCCCGCCCACCGCGGCGAGGAAGTGGCGGCCGAAGTGATCGACGGCCCGCAATCGGTCGTGTGGGACGAGGCGGAAAACCGCTTGCACGTGCAAAAAGCGCTGATTGAATACCTGTTACTCGGTAAAATCCAATAATTCGCCCGGCACTGCATAAAACCTGGCAGCATCGCAATACATACATCGACAACGACAACTGGAAGCAATATGAGCGACATTAAAAAAGTAGTCCTGGCCTATTCCGGCGGACTCGACACCTCCGTCATCCTGAAATGGCTGCAAGATAACTACCAGTGCGAAATCGTCACCTTCACGGCCGACCTGGGCCAGGGCGAAGAGCTGGAACCGGCGCGCGCCAAGGCGATCAAGTTCGGCATCAAGCCAGAAAACATCCATATCGAAGACGTGCGCGAAGAATTCGTGCGCGATTTCGTCTTCCCGATGTTCCGCGCCAACACCGTGTATGAAGGCGAATACCTGCTGGGCACTTCGATCGCCCGTCCGCTGATCGCCAAGCGCCTGATCGAAATCGCCAACGCCACGGGCGCCGACGCCATCTCGCACGGCGCGACCGGCAAGGGCAACGACCAGGTGCGTTTCGAACTGGGCGCCTACGCGCTCAAACCAGGCGTGAAGATCATCGCCCCATGGCGCGAGTGGGATCTGCTGTCGCGCGAAAAACTGCTGAAGTACGCGGAAGACGCCGGCATCGAAATCGACATGAAGCACAAGAACGGCGGCGCGCCGTACTCGATGGATGCCAACTTGCTGCACATCAGCTTTGAAGGCCGCCACCTGGAAAACCCGAGCGCCGAAGCGGAAGAGACCATGTGGCGCTGGACCGTCAGCCCGGAAAACGCCCCGGACGAAGCGGAATACCTGGACATCGAATACGAAAAAGGCGATATCGTCGCCATCAACGGCGTGCGCATGTCGCCCGCCACCGTGCTGGCCGAACTGAACAAGGTTGGCGGCAAGCATGGCGTGGGACGCCTGGACCTGGTGGAAAACCGCTACGTCGGCATGAAATCGCGCGGCTGCTATGAAACCCCGGGCGGCACCATCATGCTCAAAGCCCACCGCGCCATCGAATCGATCACCCTGGACCGCGAAGTGGCCCACCTGAAAGATGACCTGATGCCGCGCTACGCGTCGATGATCTACAACGGCTACTGGTGGGCGCCCGAGCGCGTCGCCCTGCAAACCCTGATCGACCACACGCAGGAAACCGTGAACGGCTGGGTACGCATCAAGCTGTACAAGGGCAATGTCATCGTCGTCTCGCGCGATTCGAAGACGGATTCGCTGTTCGACATGAACATCGCCACCTTCGACGAAGACGGCGGCGCCTACAACCAGGCCGACGCCGGCGGCTTCATCAAGCTGAACGCCTTGCGCATGCGCATCGCCGCCATCGCCCGCGAAAAACGCGGCCAGAAGTAACTAGTTGCAGGGAGGCACTGTCTCCCCCGCCAAGCAAAGCCGCCCACGGGCGGCTTTTTTACATTTGAAACGCACTCGTCCGCGATTTACGTCACTGCGCGCGCCCGGATCGCCCCCATTTTGCTGTGCGCGTGGCAAAATGCTACAGTGCAATTGTGCTGACCTTCCCGCTTCCGGAGCCCTCCCATGTTCAAAGACCTGAGTATCAAGAATAAACTGTACCTGGGCTTCGGCTCCATCGTGGCCATCATCCTGATACTGCTCGGTGTGGCCTACAACAGCTTTTCGCGCCTGTCGGAAGCCAATGCATGGGACCGCCACACGATGGAGGTGCTGGGCGAGATCGACAGGATCCACAATTCCATCCTGCAAATCCAGGTGGAAGCACGCGGTTTCATCCTGACCGGCAGTGAAACGTCGCTGTCGCCGGAATCGAATGAAATGGACGTGCTGAGCCAGCACACGCAAAAAGCCATCGCCATGACGGCCGACAACAAGGTGCAGTCGGAACGCTTCCGCAAGATCGACGCGCTGACCACCACCTGGGTCAAGGAGTGGATCACCCCGCTGATCGAAAAACGCCGCGCGCTGGGCAATGCGCCCGGTGCCACGGAAACGGTGGCGCGCACCATGCCGGCCGGCGGCTACCCTGCCGTCAGACAGGCGAACAAGCTGCTCGACGAAGTCGCGGCCGAAGAATCGCGCTTGCTGGCCGAACGCACGGCCACCACGACAAAATTGCAGGAAACCATGATGCTGACCCTGGCGCTGGGCGGCTTGCTGTGCGTGGCGCTGGCGCTGGGCATTTCCTACCTGCTGGGCCGCGCCATCCTCGGCCCGCTGAACAGCCTGACGGACGCCGTCGGGCGCATCGCCAGCGGCGACCAGCGCGCGCGCGCCACCATCCTTTCGCGCGACGAACTGGGCAAGGTGTCGGAAGAATTCAACCGCATGGCGCAAACCATCCAGGACAACCAGGCCAATGAGCTGGCCGCGACGAATAGCTTGCGGGCCAAGGTAGATTCGCTGCTGGAAGTGGTCTCGAAAGCCGCCTCGGGCGACCTGACGGGCAAGGTCGGCATCACGGGCAGCGACGCCATCGGCCAGCTGGGCAATGGCCTGGCGAAGATGTTTGAAAACCTGCGCAGCCTGCTCAACAATGTGCAAAAGGCCGGCATCCAGGTGACGACCTCCGCCACGGAAATCGCCGCCTCGGCGCGCCAGCAGGAAGCCACGGGCATCGAGCAGGCGCAAACGAGCGTGGAAATCCTCAGCACCACCAAGGAAATCTCGGCCAACACAAGCCAGTTGCTCAAAACCATGGAAGACGCCACCGCGGTGGCCGACTACACAACCAACGCGACGGCCGAAGCGCAGAACAACCTCAAGCGCATGGATTCGACCATGCAGCACATGGTCTCGGCCACCGATTCCATCAATGCCAAGCTGGCGGCCCTGTCGGAAAAAGCCAGCAATATCAATAGTGTGCTGATCACCATCACCAAGGTGGCCGACCAGACCAACATCCTGTCGCTGAACGCCGCCATCGAGGCGGAAAAAGCAGGCGAGGCGGGCCGCGGCTTTTCCGTGGTAGCGACGGAAATCCGCCGCCTGGCCGACCAGACGTCCGTGTCCACGTGGGATATCGAGCAAATGCTCAAGGAAATGCAGTCGGCCGTCTCGGCCAGCGTGATGGGCATGGACAAATTCTCGGAAGAGATTCGCCGCAGCGTGGGCGAAGTGCGGCAAGTGGCCGAGCAGCTGTCGTCCGTGATGGACCAGGTGCAAAAACTCACGCCGCAATTCGACGCCGTGCTGCAAGGCATGCAGTCGCAGGCGATCGGCGCTTCGCAGATTTCCGACACCATGATGCAGCTCAACGACGCCACGCAGCAGACGGTGGAGTCCTTGAAGGCCACCAGCGAAGCCGTGCACCAGCTGCAATATGCGGCGGGCGACCTGCAGTCGAGCGTGTCGACTTTCGCCGTGACCATCTGATCCCATGAAAGTGCTGCTCTTTCACATCGGACGCGACCGCTATGGCCTGCCCCTGGCCCGCATCGTGCGCGTCCTGCCGCTGCTGGAGCTGAAACAGTTGCCGCTCACGCCAGACTACGTGGCCGGCCTGATGGACTTGCATGGCACGCCCGTGCCCGTGATCGACCTGTCGCGCCTGGCCGGACTGCCGGCCGCCGCCGCGCAGTTCGACACGCGCATCGTCATCGTCGACTACCGCGCGCCTGCAGGCGAGACCACGCACGCGCTGGGCTTGCTGGCCTCGCAAGTGCGCGGCATCGCCGACATCGATCCGCTCCAGCTTGAAGACAGCGGCGTGGCGACAGTGCCCTTCCTGGGCCAGGTGGCCAGCGATGCCGACGGCATCGTGCAGCTGGTGGAACTGGAACACCTGCTGCCGCCGGACGTGCGCGCGCTGCTGTTTCAAGACGCGGGCACGGCATGACGGCGCAAACCCTGCTGCGCCGCGCGACCGGCCTGTCCGTCTCCAAATCCGTGGCCGAACGGGCCGTCGGCCAGCGCATGGAGCAAACGGGCTTTGCCGATAGCGAAGCCTACCTGCAGGCGCTCACGCCGGCCGAAATGACGCAATTGATCGAACTGGTGGTGGTGCCCGAATCGTGGCTGTTCCGCGATCCGCAAGCGTTCTACGCCACCGTCGAACTGGTGCGGGAACGCTGGGCGCGGGGGCGCGCCACGCGCATCCTGTCGATCCCGTGCGCGGGGGGCGAGGAGCCGTATTCGATGGCCATGGCGCTGCGCGACGGCGGCGTGCCGAAACAGGCGTTCAGCATCGACGCCTATGACCTGAGCCCCGGCTGCATCGAGCGGGCGCAGGCGGGAATCTACGGCCGCAACGCCTTCCGCGCGCAGGACGTGGCCTTCCGCGAGCGCTATTTCACGCACGTGGCCGACGACTCCTACCGCATCATCGACTCCTTGCGCGAACAGGTGACCTTCAGGCAGGGCAACCTGCTGCAGTTCGATACGGCCACCTACAGCCGCCATTACGACGTCATCTTTTGCCGCAACCTGCTGATCTACTTTGACAAGCCGACCACGCGCGCGGCCATCCAGAATCTGTCGGCCCTGCTGGCCGACGACGGCATGCTGCTGGCCGGCTATGCGGAAGTGCCGTCGTTCTGCCAGAACGGCTTTACGACGCTGCAGTTCCGCCAGGCGTTCGCCCTGAAGAAGGAAACGGCGGCGCCGGCCAGTCCCGTGCAAGTGGCGCAACTGCCGGCCTTGCGCAGCGTGCCGCCCGCGCCAAGGCGCGCTGCCGTGGCAGCCAAGCCCATCGCACCGGCGGCGCCGCGCACGCGCCCCGTTTCCGTGCCATCGCCGGCGCCGGCCGCGCCAGCCGCGCAGGCCGATTTGCTGGCCGAGGCGCGCCTGCTGGCCGACCGTGGCCAGTTGCGTGAGGCCGGCGAAAAATGCCACGCCCACCTGGCGAAAGTGCCCGAGGCGGCGGAAGCGTATTTCATGCTGGGTATCATCAATGAACTGGCCGGCAAGATGGACCTGGCCGACGACTACTGGCGCCGCTGCATCTACCTGCAGCCCGACCATTACGAGGCGCTGTGCCACCTGTCCCTGCTGGCCGAACGCAATGGCAACCACACGGCCGCCGCCACCCTGAAGGCGCGCGCGGCACGCATCTACGAGCGCCGCCAGGCGTCCAACTAAGGGGCAAGCATGACAAATCTCATCGCCACCGAGTCCCCCGCCACCATCGACGACTGCTGGAACCATATCGGCGTGGTCGGCGACCAGAGCTGCCCCAAGCTGCCAGCCAACGTGCATTGCCGCAACTGCGACGTGTATGCGGGCGCCGCCCAGCGCAACCTGCAGCGGCCCGTGGACGAACACTACCGGCGCGACTGGGCCAGCCACTTCCGCCAGATCGATGCGGGCGGCGAAGTGCGTGACAGTTCGGCGCTGGTGTTTCGCATCGGCCGCGAATGGCTGGCGTTGCCCACGCGCGTGTTCGACTCCGTGGCGCCGCAGGCCAAGCCGCACGCGCTGCCGCACCGCGGCGGGGGCGGCCTGGCGGGCATCGTCAATATCGGCGGCAAGCTGTATCCGTGCATGTCGCTGGCCAGTTTGCTGGGCATCGATGAACAGGGCGCGCCGCCAGCCAAGGGCCGCCACACGTTTGCGCGCCTGCTGCTGATGCGCTGGGAAGACCAGGCCTACGCGCTGCCCGTGGCCGACCTGCACGGCATCGTGCGCTACGCGTCGGGCGCCGTGCAGGCGCCGGCAGCCACCATCAACAAGGGGCTGTCGCGCTTCCTGTCGGGCGTGATCACCGAGGGCGACATGCGCATCGGCTGCCTCGATACGGCGCTGATCGGCTTTCAACTTGCGAGACTATTACGATGAGCCAGGACCAGCACGGCGACCTGAGTGCCTTTTCCATGCTGGACCTGTTCCGCATGGAAGCGGACAGCCAGACCCAGATCCTTACAGACGGCTTGCTGGCCATGGAGCGCCATGCGGGCGACGCGGCCGCCGTCGAAGCGATGATGCGCGCGGCCCACTCGATCAAGGGCGCGGCCGCCATCGTCGGCCTGCAAGTGGTGGTGCAGCTGGCGCACGGCATGGAAGACAGCTTTGTCGCCGCCCAGCATGGGCGCTTGAAGCTCACGCCGGAGCGGGTCGACGTGCTGTTGTCGGGCGTCGACCTGATCGTGCAGCTGTCGCGCCTGGACGACGCGGGCGCCGAAGCGTGGCTGGCCGCGAATGCGGCGCAGATCGACCAGACCCTGAACGCCATCGCCGGCATCGCCGACCTGCCCGAATTGCCGGCCCTGCCCCCGGCGCCTGCGCCCATGTCTGCACCCTTGCCGCCGGAAGCGGCAGAACCGCAAGCGCCCGTGGCCAGCGGCCTGGCGGGAGAGGAAGCGGAAGTGGCCGCGCCTGCGCCGCGTACAGCGACCAGTACAGGTGCGCCAGCCAAGGCCCAGGCGCAAAACTTCGACAAACTGCTGTCGCTGGCCAGCGAATCGCGCATCAATGCGCACCAGATGCACCCGTTCGTCGGCGCCCTGCAGCGCTTCAAGCGCAACCAGAGCAGCCTGTTTTCCGCCATCGAGCACCTGCACGAAGCCATTGCCCGCTCGGCCGACCCGGGCCTGGTGGAAAAGTCCCTGCTGGCGCTGCAAAAGACGCAGCCCCTGAAGCAGTTCATGCTCGAGCACATCGCCGACATCGAAACCTATGAACGGCGCCTGCTGGCCGTCTCGCAAGGCATGGTCGACGAAGTGCTGGCCCTGCGCATGCGCCCTTTCCGCGACGGCATCCACGCGTTCCCGCGCATGGTGCGCGACCTGGCGCGCAGCCTGGGCAAGGAAGTGCAGCTCGAGATCGAAGGCGAAGACACCCTGGTCGACCGCGACATCCTGGCGAAGATCGAAAGCCCGCTGAACCACATGCTGCGCAATGCCATCGACCATGGCATGGAAGGCCCGTACGAGCGCATCGACGCGGGCAAGGAAGCGCTGGGCACGATACGCATGGAGGCGCGCCACCGCGCCGGCATGCTGAGCATCGAGATCAGCGACGACGGGCGCGGTGTCGACCTGGAAAAAATCCGCCAGTCCGTCATCGAGCGCAAGATGGCCAGCCCCGCCATGGCCGCCGCGCTGTCGCCGGGCGAACTGCTGGAATTTTTGTTCCTGCCCGCCTTCAGCCTGAAGGAAAAGGCGAATCAATTGTCCGGACGCGGCGTGGGCCTCGACATCGTGCACGAGACGATACGCCAGCAAAACGGCACGGTGCGCCTGGAATCGGAGCC
The DNA here is from genome assembly GCF_059617945.1 of Janthinobacterium sp. BCJ23. Classification (NCBI taxonomy): domain Bacteria; kingdom Pseudomonadati; phylum Pseudomonadota; class Betaproteobacteria; order Burkholderiales; family Oxalobacteraceae; genus Janthinobacterium; species Janthinobacterium sp. BCJ23. The sequence continues at coordinate 276,158 of NZ_JCAQAW010000009.1, forward strand.
GGGCCGCGGTTTCCGCGCCCTGATCACTCTGCCGCTGACGCAGTCGATCGTGCGTGCGCTGGTGGTCGATGTGCACGGCGAAGCCTACGCCATCCCCATCGTCAAGGTGGAAAGCGTGGTGCGCGTGCCGCAAGCGGCCATCCATACCCTGGAAAACAAGCAGTTCTTCGAACTCAAGGGCGAGCATCTGGGCCTGGTGTCGGCGGCGCAGGTGCTCGAACTGGGCGAAGCGGCCAACCAGGCCGAGGATTTGCCCGTGGTGGTGATCGGCCGGGGCAAGCAAAGCTATGCGCTGGTGGTCGACGCCATCCGCGGCGAGCAAAGCCTGGCCGTGCAAGCCATCGATCCGATCTTCGGCAAGATGCGCGACATTTCCGCCGCCGCCCTGCTCGACGACGGCGAGCCGGTGCTGATCCTCGACGTGCCCGATTTGCTGCTGTCGATCGACAAGCTGCTGCACGAGGGCGGCCTGCACCAGCTGGCGCAGGCGGGCCACGCCGAACGCCGCAAGGCCAAGCGCATCCTCGTCGTCGACGATTCGCTGACGGTGCGCGAGATGGAGCGCAAGCTGCTGCTGGCGCGCGGCTTCGACGTCGACGTGGCCATCGACGGCATCGACGGCTGGAACGTGGTGCGCAGCGGAGAATATGACCTGGTGATCACCGACGTGGACATGCCGCGCATGGATGGCATCGAACTCGTTTCGCTGATCAAGAAGGACCTGCACCTGCACAAGCTGCCGGTGATGATCGTGTCGTACAAGGACCGTCCGGAAGACCGCGCGCGCGGCCTGTCCGCCGGCGCCGACTATTATTTGACCAAAGGCAGCTTCCACGACGAGACCTTGCTCGACGCGGTGGCCGACCTGATAGGAGATGCCCGCTTATGAGCTGTCATTCATGAAAATTGCCATTGCCAACGATGTCGCCATGGCCGCCGAGGCCCTGCGCCGGGTGGTCGCCAGCACGCAGGAACACCAGGTGCTGTGGATCGCCCGCACTGGGCTCGAAGCCGTGCGCATGTGCGAGGGCAACCGTCCCGACCTGATCCTGATGGATCTGAACATGCCGGAGATGGATGGCGTGGAAGCGACGCGCCTGATCATGGAGCAAAGCCCGTGCGCCATCCTCGTCGTCACGGGACGCCCGCAAGACAATGTCAACCAGGTCTTTCGCGCGCTGGGCGCGGGCGCGCTCGACGTCACGGCCACGCCCGTGCTGCAGGGGGAAGTGGGCGGCGACAGCGAGCTGCTGGCCAAGATCAAGACCATCGGCAAGCTGATACGCCACAGCGCCGAAGCGCCGCCGCCGCGCCAGGCACCGGCCAATGGCGGCGACCGGGGCGACGGCCAGGTCAGCACCCTGGTGGCCATCGGCGCCTCGACGGGCGGGCCGTCGGCCGTGGCCAAGGTACTGTCCGGCTGGACGGCGCCGCCCGGCTGCGCCATCGTCGTGGTGCAGCATATCGATGAAACCTTCGCTTCGCACTTCGCCAAGTGGCTCGATGACCAGCTCAGCATGCCAGTGCGCGTGATCGCCGAGGGCGACGAACTGGTGGCAGGCAGCGTACTGATCGCCAAGACCAATGATCACCTGCTGCTAGATCAAAATTATCGTTTGGGTTACGATGCAGCACCACGCGACTATGTTTACCGCCCGTCCGTCGATGTCTTCTTCAACTGCGTGGCGCAGCACTGGCGTGGCGATGCCATCGGCGTATTGCTCACAGGCATGGGGCGCGACGGCGGCGATGGTTTGCTGGCCATGCGCCGCGCCGGCAAGACGACGATTGCGCAAGACCAAGCCAGCAGTGCCGTGTATGGCATGCCGCGCGCGGCTGCGGAACTCGATGCGGCGCAGCAAATCCTGCCATTGGATAGAATAGGCGCCAGCCTGCGCAGCCGCCTGGGCGCCAAGCTCAACAATGGGTGGGAGCCCTCCCCTAACATCTGAAAAGAATGCAATGCCAGAATTCTCCTCCAGCTTCACCCAGCATGAGCCCGCATTGACCGAATTCAAGGTCAGCGTGCTGCTGGTGGACGACCAGTTGATCATTGCCGAGGCAGTCCGGCGCATGCTCAGCGACCAGCAGGATATCGAATTTCATTACGTGACCGATGCCACGCAGGCGCTGGACACGGCACTGCGTTTGCAACCGACCGTCATCCTGCAAGACCTCGTGATGCCTGGCATCGACGGCTTCGCCCTGATCCAGCTGTACCGCGAAAACGAGGCGCTCGCGCATGTGCCCGTCATCGTGATGTCGGCCAAGGACGACCCGAAACTGAAGGCCCACAGCTTTGCCGTCGGCGCCAACGATTATGTGGTGAAGCTGCCGGACCGCCTGGAGCTGCTGGCGCGCATACGCTACCATTCCAACGCGCACATCAGCCGCTTGCAGCGCGACCAGGCTTTTCGTTTCCTACGCGAAAGCCAAAAGAACCTGGCCGATGCGAATATTGAACTACAGAAACTAGCAGCCCTCGATGGCTTGACGGGCATCGCCAACCGGCGCCGCTTCGATGAAACCCTGCAATTCGAGTGGCAACGGGGCCAGCGCGACAAGACGCCGCTGAGCCTGCTGTTCTGCGATATCGACCATTTCAAAAGCTATAACGACCATTTTGGCCACCTGGCGGGCGACCTGGGCCTGAAAAAGGTCGCCGCCGTGCTGACGGAACATTTGAAACGCCCGGCCGACCTGGCCGCCCGCTATGGCGGCGAAGAATTCGCCCTGATCCTGCCGGAAACGGAAGCGGCTGGCGCGCTGCAGATCGCCGAAGCATGCCGGCGTCATCTGGAAGGCTTGCAGATCGAAAACCCGGCGGCAAGCAAGGGCATCGTCACCATCTCGATCGGCGTGGCCACCGTCGTGCCTTCGCCGGACTCGACGATCGAGCAACTGATCAACCGCGCCGACCAGGCCCTGTACGCGGCCAAGCGCGGCGGACGCAACAGCGTGCTGAGCGCCAATGACGTCCGCGACTGATTTTTAACAGCAAGGAAAGTGAAGCATGAGCACACAACTGGACAATGTCAGCGTCGTCAAGAAGTCGAATATCTACTTTGACGGCAAATGCATCTCGCACAACGTCATCCTGGCCGATGGCACGAAGAAAAGCGTAGGCGTGATTTTCCCGTCATCGTTGCGCTTCAACACGGGCGCGCCGGAAATCATGGAAATCGTCGGCGGCTTGTGCAAGGTGCGCCTGGCTGACGCGACGGAATGGAACAGCTATGGCGCGGGCACGCAATTCAGTATCCCGGGCAATAGCTATTTTGACATCGAGACCGTCGAAACCGTCGACTACGTCTGCCACTTCGGCTAATCCACGCAGAAAAAACGTCCATGGCTGCGTTGCACTGCCTCGCCGTACTATACGTACTGTCTTCGGCAATGCGCCTTGCCCTGAACATTTTTTCAAGCGCGGATTGACTATTTAGACAAACACAGGCTCAGGCGACAGGCGCACGCCATATTTCGCCTCAACATCATCCTGTATCGCTTCCGCCAGCCGGGTAATGTCCGCACCACGAGCGCCGCCATTATTCACCAGAACCAGCGCCTGCTTGGGATACACTCCCGCGGGCCCCAGGTTTTTTCCCTTCCAGCCGCATTGATCGATCAGCCAGCCGGCCGCCAGCTTTTCCGTGCCATCGGGCTGCGCATGGTGCACCAAGGCAGGGAAACGTTCCAGCAAGGCCGCACACTGTTCGCGCGATACCACGGGATTCTTGAAGAAACTGCCCGCATTGCCGATCACGGCCGGGTCCGGCAATTTTCTCCGGCGGATCGCCATCACCGTGTCGGCCACCTGTTGCGGCGTCGGCTCGGCAAGATTGCGCTCAGCCACGGCCTGCGCCAGTTCCGCATAGCGCAAGTTCGGCTGCCATTCGGCCGGCAAGGCAAACGTCACTTCCAGCACGATCAGTTCGCGCCCGTCCGCCTGCTTGAAGATGCTGTCGCGGTAGGCGAAGCGGCAAGCATCGCGGTCCATGTCGAAAACGATGCCGCTGGCGCTGTGCATGACGCTCACGCTATGCAGATAATCCTTGATTTCCACGCCATACGCGCCGATATTCTGGATAGGCGCCGCGCCCACCGTGCCCGGGATCAGTGACAGGTTTTCCAGCCCGCCCACGCCTTGCGCCAAGGTCCACTGCACGAAATCGTGCCAGTTTTCGCCGGCCGCGGCCGTGACGAGTATCGTCTCGAAGTCCGCCTGCGCCAGGCGCATGCCGCGCGTGGCCATGTGCAGCACGGCGCCGGGAAAGTCGCCGGTCAGGACGATGTTGCTGCCGCCGCCCAGTATCAGGCGCGGCATGGCGGACAAGGCGGGATCTTGCAGCGCGGCCTGCAATTGGGCCTGCGAAGTGATGCGTACGTAGGCGGCCGCATTGGCCGTGATGCCGAAGGTATTCAGGCGCTGGAGGTTGTAATTGTGTTCGATGGTGAGCTCTGCAGACATGGGATAGCGATTATTTTGCTCGATTATAGAGTGAAACCGACAAAAAACCAGCGCAAGACAAGGGCGACTTGCCCGTTGTCCGTTAAAATGTCGCATCTTTAACAGGGCCGTCCCATGGCGCAGAATCAGCCGCCAAGGCCCAGCGCACCGAGCGTGCGCTCGCTTTAACAAGAAAAGGAACAGACCATGCCGTCATTTGATGTAGTCTCCGAAGCCGATATGATCGAAGTCAAGAATGCAGTCGAGCAATCGAACAAGGAAATCACGACCCGCTTCGACTTCAAGGGCAGCGACGCCCGCGTCGAACACAAGGAAAACGAATTGACCGCGTTTGCGGACTCGGAATTCCAGCTCAGCCAGGTGCGCGACGTGCTGACCAACAAATTGACCAAACGCAAGGTCGATGTGCGCTTCCTCGACGAAGGCGATATCAAGAAGATCGGCGGCGACAAGGTCAAGCAGATCATCAAGATCAAGAATGGCATCGAATCGGATGATGCCAAGAAAATCGTGCGCGTCATCAAGGACAGCAAGATGAAAGTGCAAGCGAGCATCCAGGGTGAAGCCGTGCGTGTCACGGGCGCCAAGCGCGACGACCTGCAAGCGGCCATGGCCATGCTGCGCAAGGACGTGCCCGACATGCCGCTGGAATTTAACAATTTCCGCGATTAATTTCGATGATGCGCACGCTGCGGCCTGCGCTTGCACCGGCGTGGCGGCAAGCTGCCTCGGAGCGCCTGCCCGCTTGGGGTAGAATTGAAGCTGCGCACAGCTACATGCGCCCGCGCGCCTGACCGGCGGCGGGCTTGACCGTACATCTGGCTCAGTGATAACCACGGTAGTCTAAGGATAGCAATGAAACGTGTTGATGATTTCCGCCTGCGATTTGGCAAAAAAGAATATGTGCCCATCATGATAGGCGGAATGGGTGTGGATATTTCCACGTCGGAGCTGGCGCTGGAAGCGGCCCGGCTGAACGGTATCGGGCATATCTCCGATGCCATGGTGGAAGACGTGTCGGATCGCCGTTTCGACACCACCTTCGTCAAAGACAAGACGAAACTGTACAAGTTCAACATCAATAACAGCGACAAGGCCGTGGTGCAGTTCGACCTGGGCCGTTTGGCGGAAGCGCAGCGCCTGCATATCGGCCGCACCATGGAAGCGAAAAAAGGCGATGGCCTGATTTTCGTCAATTGCATGGAAAAGCTGACCATGAACGGCCCGCGCGAAACCTTGCGCGTGCGCCTGAACGCGGCGCTGGACGCCGGCATCGACGGCATCACCCTGTCCGCCGGCTTGCACTTCGGCTCGTTCGCCCTGATGGCCGACCATCCGCGTTTCCGCGATGCCAAGCTGGGTATCATCGTCTCGTCCGTACGCGCCTTGCAGATTTTCCTGCGCAAGAACGCCAAGCTGGACCGTTTGCCTGACTTTATCATCGTCGAAGGACCATTGGCCGGCGGCCACCTGGGTTTCGGCATGGACTGGGCCAATTACGACCTGCACACGATCACGGCGGAACTGCTGGCCTATCTGAAGGCCGAACAGCTGGATATCCCGCTGATCGCTGCTGGCGGCATTTTCACGGGCAGCGATGCCGTCTCCTTCCTGGAAGCGGGCGCGGCCGGTGTGCAAGTGGCGACGCGCTTTACCGTCACGAATGAATGCGGCTTGCCAAACAAGGTCAAGCAGGAATACTACAAGGCCTCGGAAGAAGACATCATCGTCAATGGCGTCTCGCCGACCGGCTACCCGATGCGCATGCTGAAGAATACGCCCGCCATCGGCGCCGGCATCCGTCCAGGCTGTGAATCGTATGGCTATCTGCTCGACGCGACCGGCAACTGCGCGTACATCAACTCGTACAACCGCGAAGTCGCCGCCCATCCCGAGCAAAAAACCGTCGTCGTGATGGACAAGACTTGCCTGTGCACGCACATGCGCAACTTCAACTGCTGGACCTGCGGCCATTACACGTATCGTCTGAAGGACACCACGCACAAGCTCGACAACGGCGAATACCAGATCCTGACGGCCGAACACGTCTTCAAGGATTACCAGTTCAGCGTCGACAACCAGATCGCCCTGCCGGAAAAAGAAATCCTGGTAGCAAGCTGAATCTTGTCAGCTTGACATAGAAATGGCGCAGCCTGCGAAGGCTGCGCCATTTTTTTATGCGGGTAGCATGTCCCGCACTGCCCGTGCGATCGCGTCGAACTTGGGCCGCTGCAATACCTCGCCTTGCAGGCAAGTATCCATCATGGCCTGCAGGGCGGGCAAGGGCGTCGCACAGTGCGCGGTCAACTCGCCCAGCAGCACGCCAAAGGCGCGCGCCTCTATGCCCTGCAGCACCTCCCCTTGCGGCGAGCCGGGCGCAAACATGGACGCCGCACCAAAATCGCCCAGCAAGCAGGCGCCAGCGTCCGCATGCAGGATATTGTGCGCATACAGGTCGCCATGCACAATGCCGTGCGCATGCAACTGCCACACGGCCGAGGCGATGCCGTGGGCAATGGCCAACACTTGCAGAGGGTCAAAGCGCGCGCCATCGGTGTACACGTCGCGCGTGCACGATTCCAGGCTCGGCGGACCGGCCAGGTTGCGGTAGGCTGCATCGATGAGCGGCATGACAAGCCCCAGCGCCCCTTGCGGATGCGCATCGAGCGTGCCGAGGATGGGGATCAGGCCCGGATGGACACCGGCGCCAACGCAGGCGGCCATCTCGCTGCGCGGCAAGCCATCGCTGGTCATCGCTCCCTTGAACACTTTGACGGCCACGTCATTGACGCCATCGAGACGGGCACGGTAAATCACGCCCGATGCGCCCTCGCCCAGCTGCTGCGCCAGTTCCAGGCGCTGCCATGCCACGCCAGCCGCCCCCGTACCGGCCAGAGCGGCCAGCTCACGCGCTTCCGTAAAGGGATTGCCCGCATACGCGAGCCAACTCAGGCGTGGTAAAGACAGCAGGCAGTCGGGCAGCGCCGGGAAACGGTTGGCGGCAATGCGCACCAGCTCGAGCCGGTGGCAAGCCGCCAGGGTAGCTGGCAAGTGGCTCAGGCAGTTCCCCGCCAGCATGAGTTTCTGCAGTTCACTGCACTTGCCCAGTTCATCCGGCATGGATTCGATGGCATTGTCGGTCAGGGTCAGCCAGCGCAGCCTCGGCGGCAAGGCTGCGCCCGGTACCTGGCGGATCCGGTTCGCCTTGAAACCGATCATTTCCAGGGCTAGACATGAACCGAGCACGGTCGGCAAGGTGGTGAACAGGTTATCCGAGCAAAAAATGATGCGCAGCTTGTGCAGACGCGGCAAATCGTCGGGCAATATGGACAGCGCGTTGCCGGACAGGTCGAGGATTTCCAGGCTGTCGGCCAGGTCGAAGATTTCGTGGGGGAATGTCGTCAAGCCGCAGGACAGTTTCAGGCGGCGCAGGCCGGCCAGTTGGCCAGCACGTAATTGTTCCAGTGTATGCACAGCAGACAAGATATCCCCTTCAAGGTAGCACGCGATCGATGCCATGCAGAAAAACCATTGGACGTAAATAACAACAACCGGGGTCGGACCCACCATGCCGCTCACGCAAAGGTCATTGCTAACGGACGAGAGGTCTGACCGTAGGTCGGCTTAGCGCTGCGCGCGTAAGCCGACACCACCCACGGCATATCAAACCCCCAGACGAAAAAAAACCCGCCAATTGCTTGACGGGTTTTTCTCTTACTACGAATAACAAGCCTGACGATAACCTACTTTCACACTGGTTGCAGCACTATCATCGGCGCAAAGTTGTTTCACGGTCCTGTTCGGGATGGGAAGGGGTGGGACCAACTTGCTATGGTCATCAGGCATA
>NZ_JCAQAW010000010.1:0-249663 GCF_059617945.1 Janthinobacterium sp. BCJ23
CGCGCTGCGCCACACGCACCCAGCAGGTGGCATGTGTTTCCTGTTGCCAGTGAAAGCGGATGCGCACCCGGCCCAGCCTGTCGCAATAGATTTCATCGGCGCCGCTGGCCGCGTCCTGGCCATCGGCTCCCACGACGATGGCGCTCTGGCTGCCGCAGGCGGTCGGTTTCGGATGCTGGCGCAATCCGTTTTCACCGAGCACCGGGCGCCACGGAGTGGCGGCGGGAATCGCTTCCAGATGATTGGCATAGCCGCTGGCCACCGCTTGGGCGATCACCTGCTCGAAGTGTTCGATGTGGCGCGGTCCGAGGTTCAGCGTGCCCAGGCTTTCCTGCAGCAGTTCCGGGATCGGGCCGAACAGTTCAGCCAATCCTTGCCTGGCCGGCGCCGGCAAGTTGTTGACGCCCACGCTGCAGACGCGCAGCACCGTATAAGCCGGGGCCGGCGCATCGCCGCCCGCCCCCTGCAGCGGCCCCTGTGTCAGCCTGAACCGCGTACCGGCGCGCAAGGTGCGCACCGTCGAGCGCGCAACGCAGCGTTCGCTGCGCGCTTCGAGCGCCTGCATCCGCAACAGCGCGTAGCGGCTGGCCTGGGCAGCGTCGGCATAGTAATACTGGCCCGGCGTATCGTAGCTTTCCAGCAATGGCGCATGCTGGCCGCCCACCGCCGTCCGGGTCGGCACGCCAGCCGCGACCGCCTGCTTGGCCTTGTAGTCATAACTGAGCACGGTCGCCAGCGCCGTGTTCAGCGAACGCGCCGTGCTGAACGCCTGCAGCGTATCGCCCTGCTCGCCGGCGCGCGCGCCATGAAAGCGGATGCCGCCGCCGGCCGCGCTGGAAGCATCTTCCGGCACCGCGCTGTCGGCGCTGCTGTCGGCAAACAGCACCAGGCAATGGCCGCCTTCCTGCTCCTCGAAGCGCCATGCGAGTCCTTCTTCGGTCAGCAGGCGGCCGACGAAATCGAGGTCCGATTCGCGGTACTGGCAGCAATAGCTGCGCGCCGCGGCGCCATCCATGAACGGACGCGTGTCGTCGCTCCAGCGCCACCGCGCCGCGGGAACGTAGGACTGGAATACGGACTCGACGATCTCGATCACGCTCTTGTCTTGCCAGACTCTGCTGTTACGCACCTGGCCCAGCCGCCACAGCCACGGTGTCAGGCGCAGCCGGTAACGCGCCAGGCCGCCGAAGCTGCCCAGCATGGCCGCCTCGCTGACATGGCCGCTGAAGCTGGCGCGGCTGCCATCAAACAAGCTCACTTGCAGCGTGGCCAGCTTGCCCAGCATGGGCGCCAGCGCCAGCTGGGCGCTGGTCGACAGCACGATGACATCGCGCGCGCCGGGCGTCTGCAATTGCTCGTCACCGGCGAACGCTTCCACCAGCAAGCGGCCCGCATCCTGCGCGCCGTCGCCTTCCAGCGTGATCTCGTACAAGCGCGTGATACTCGAGAACGCTCCCAACGCGGCATCCACCTGCTCCAGCTGCGCTGCGCTCATCGCGCGCCTTTCGCCGCAGCCCTGGCCGCCTTGCATAACGGCTTGTCGGTGCGGCCGGCGCAGGTCCTCTGCCGGCAGCTATCGGCGGCCGCCGGTTTCAATTTGCTGCATTGCTGTAACTGGACTTGCAGGCTGGGCGACGCTTTTTTGGGCGGCGTGCCAGCCTGGGTATGCGATACGAGCGCGGCCAGAAGCGCCAGGTCGTTTTCCTGTTCCGGCGTGACGGCGGGCTTGGCCTGAGCAGCGGGCTTGAGCGGTTTGGCTGGCGTTTTTTTCTGCGGCGCGCGCGCCGGCTTGGACGCGCTCTTCTGCGGGCTTTCCAGCGCCTTGCTCAGCACATCCCTGGGGCCGGGCACGGACGCCGGCGCTGGGACGGGCAAGTCGGCGCCCAGCATTTCGCTCAAGCTCTGCCGTGGCAGCGCCTGCTGTTCCTCCTCCCGGATGCTGGCAGCGGCGGTGACGGGCGCGGCGGCCACGGCCGGCGCTTCCGGCGCTGGTGCCGTACTGCTCAACACGGGTTCGGCCACCGCCGCCGCCTCGTGTTGCCCCAGCCAGGCGCCGGTGGCCAGCAGCAACAAAGCGCCGGCCAGCATGCCGCCCCAGACCTGCCACCGGCTGGCGCGCCTGCCTTCATGCGGCATGGGCGCAGGCCGCCTGCCACCTTCGAGATGGTTGAGGATACGGCTGCGGTCGGCCTCGGCCTGTTGCGCGGGCGTCAATAAGCTGGGCCGTGTCGATGGCCGTGGGCTGTCGTCATTGCTTTGCAAAATCTTAACTCCTGTCAATATTTGCAATACCTTACGACAATAAAAAAAAGCGTGACGCATGTTAGGAAATCAACAGTGCGCACCCGGCGCACAATTGAAAGTAAGCGCCCGTAATTAGCAAGTTAGTAAGATATACTCACCGGCAATATTAGCGCAAACGCTGGCGCAGCCGCAGTCAACTGCCCATGCATGGCGCCTTTTTCGAGCGGGGTGGACGTGTTTCTACTGGCGGTGGCACTCTATTTTTTACTGGCATGCCTGATCAGCTGGCTCGTGCTGTTTCCATCGGGCCGCGAACTGCTGCTGCGGGCGCTGGCGACGGCTGAACAAGGCATCGGCGCACGGCTCGATCGGCTTGCCCGGCGCAGGACCGCCGGCCTGGACACGCTGCGCCGTGGTGGCGCCAGCACCTTGCTCGGCAGCGCGGCGTTCGTGCGCCGCCATTACCTGCTGTTCCTGGGCGGTGCGGCGGTGATGTGTCTGCCACCGGCAATCGCCTTGCTGGCAGGCAGCAAGAGTGTATTGGGCGGCTACGAAGTGTCGACGCGCGAAATGAATACGCAAGTATCGGCCCTGCTGCAAGGCGAACAGCTGGTGCCGCCGGTGGATCTGCCGCCGCTGGTGTTCGCCACCGAGGAAGTACAGCAAATGCGGCCGATGCTGGTATCGGCCAGCCGCAACTGGACGCTGCTCAATACCGAGTACGCACAAAGGCTGCTGCTGGTGTTCAAGATCATGAAGGAAAAACATGGCTACGACATGGCCATCCTGGAAGGTTACCGCAGTCCGGAACGGCAAAACATGCTGGCCGGCATGGGCAGCAATGTCACCAATGCGGCCGCGTTCCAGAGCTGGCATCAGTATGGCCTGGCGGCCGATTGCGCCTTTTTGCGCGATAGCAAGCTGGTGATCTCGGAAAAAGATCCCTGGGCCATGCGCGGCTATCAGCTGTATGGCGAAGTGGCCGAATCGGTTGGCATGACCTGGGGCGGCCGCTGGAAAATGATGGATTTCGGCCACACGGAACTGCGCGTGCCTGGTGTGATGAAAAAACAACGATGACTTAAGGAGCACATATGGCTGGTCCTGTAATCAGATTGGGTGACAAGACATCGCATGGCGGCAGCGTGCTGGAGGCCTCGGCGGTGACGGACAGCGGCGGCATCGGCATCGCGCGCGTGGGCGACAAGGTTTCGTGCCCGCGGCCTGGCCATGGCACCTGCCCCATCGTCAGCGGCGACGCCAGCTGGATCGTCGATGGCAAGCCGGTGGCCCGCCAGGGCGACAAGACCAGCTGTGGCGCGGTGCTGATCGCCAGCCAGCAAGCCACCACGGATCAGCTATGACGTCCGGCCGCCACTGCAAGGGAGCGCGCTGATGCGCGCGTGGCTGCGGCGCAGCCTGCTGATATTGGCCGTGTTCGCCTTGTGCTGGGGCGGCGCGATCTGGTACTGGCGCACCAGCACGCGCATGCCGTCGACGGGCGACCTGGCCGGCAGCATGCTGGCGTTGCCGCTGGCGCTGCTCATCAGCTGGTGGCTGGGCAAGAAACTGCTGGCCAGGCTGACGGCGCCGGCGGCATCTCCCGCGCTGGCTGACGCCGCCGGGGCGGACGCCGGGGCACCCGGCAATGAACCTGCGCCGCGCGCGCCGCTGCACCTGGCCGCCGCCGCGCTGCGCATGCCGGGCGGCGCCTCGGCGCCGGAACTGGCGGCCGCGCTGCAAGACAAGCAGCAGCGCCCCGAACTCGACCCGGAACTGACCGACGCGCAAGGCTACCCGGTGATGAGCGCCCGCGTGGCCGATGTCGATGAACATGAGCAGAAGGCACTGCTTGACGACTGGCTGCGGACCCGTCCGGCCGATACGGCGCAGGGCGCAACAGCGCATTTCGATGCCGAACACTTGCGCGCACTGGCGCTGGGCGCGGACGTATTGACCGAACTGATGCAGGAAGCGGCGATGCACACGGAACTCGACGCCTACAAGGCGGCGCAACCGCGATCGCGCGCCGCGCTGGCGCTGCCGACCCTGCAACTGCATCTGCTGTTACCACCCGATTGGGAGCAGCCGCAGCGCGACACAGGCGCCGCCTGGCTGCAAGCACAGGCGGAACAGCAAGGCTGGCCTGCCGACAAGCTCGGCGTGCACCTGGCCGGCGACAGCGGGCCGCTGGCGCTGATCGAACAGCTGGCCGCGCAGGCTGCCTTGCAAGAGTTGCCTTGCCTGGCCATCGTGCTGGCCTGCGGTTCGCATATCGGCGAGCTGACCGTGCATGACTGGACCTCGCGCGGCCTGCTGTTCAATGCGGGCCAGCCGGGCGGGCAGATTCCCGGCGAAGGCGCGGCAGGCCTCTTGCTGGCCGACGCGGCCCAGGCGGCGGCGCTGCAGGTGGACACGCCGGTACTGCTGCACCATGCCAGCATGGCCGTACGTGGCCAGTCGGCGGACAGCCGCGGCCACGGCGATGCCACCTTGCTGACCGAGCTGGGCGGCAAGGCGATGTCGGCGGCGTCTGTCGCCCCGGCCGCGATTACGCGGCTATACGCCGATGCCGACCAGCGCTCGAGCCGCATGATCGAACTGATGAACAATGCCGGCACGCTGCTGCCCGATATCGATCTCAGCAACGACGTACTGAGCGTGGCGGCGGCCTGCGGCCAAAGTGGCCAGGTGGCCACCTTGGCGGCGCTGGTGCTGGCGCGGCACGAGGCGGCCGACAATGCCAGCCAGGTGCTATGCCTGAGCAACCTCGACGCTTTCCGCCGGGCCGCCGTGGTGGTGGGGGCGCCTACCCTTGCCCCTGAAGCCCTCGCAGCGACATGACCCCTCCCTCCACCATGCCTATCAACCTCTCGCCCCTCATACTATGATGCAACGATTCTGGCATTCCATTACTACCCGTTTCAGCCTGTTCGCCATCGGCTTCGTGGCGCTGGCCGCACTGCTGGCCAGTTGCGCCATCATCTTCGAATGGCCGCTGGTATGGATCGTGCCGCCGCTGGCACTGGTCCTGCTCATCGCCAGCGCGGTATGGTGGCTGCAGCGCAGGCGCCGCCAGCGCGATGCCGCCCGGTTCGGCGGCATGCTGGAACAGCAGACGGCTGGCGCGGCGCCCAAGGCGGGCCCTACCCAGCGCGAGGAAACCGAAACCATCCGCAAGCGCATGCTCGAAGCGATCGGCACCATCAAGACGTCCAAGCTGGGCCAGCTGTCAGGTGACGCGGCCTTGTATGAGCTGCCATGGTATATGGTCATCGGCAATCCGGCGGCCGGCAAGAGCACGGCGATCGCCAATTCCGGCCTGCAGTTTCCTTTTGCCGACAGCAAGATCGTGCAAGGCATCGGCGGCACCCGCAATTGCGACTGGTTCTTCACCACCGATGGCATCCTGCTCGACACGGCGGGCCGCTATTCCGTCAACGACGAAGACCGCGCCGAATGGTTCGGCTTCCTGGCGCTGCTGAAAAAACACCGCAAGCGCGCGCCGATCAACGGCATCATCATCGCCGTCAGCATTGCCGAACTGACTGGCAGCCGGCCCGAATTCGCCATCAATCTGGCCAAGAACCTGCGCCAGCGGGTGCAGGAACTGACGGAAAAGCTGGAAGTGCACGCGCCCGTCTACGTGGTGTTCACCAAGGCCGACCTGATTACCGGTTTCAACGAATTCTTCCAGGACACGGAACGGGGCGAACGCGACCGGGTATGGGGCGCCACCCTGCCCTACAGCCAGACCAGTTCCAAACAGGACGTGCTGGAGCAGTTCGACCAGCGTTTCGACGAACTGTATGACGGCCTGAAAGAGCTGAGCCTGGCCAGCATGGCGCTGCAGCAGCAGGAACGCATGCCGCCGGGCGTGTTCACCTTCCCGCTCGAGTTCAGCGCGATCAAGGGTTCGCTGCGCGCCTTCATCGCCACCCTGTTTGAGGAAAACCCGTTCCAGTTCAAGCCCGTCATGCGCGGCTTCTATTTCACCAGCGCGTTGCAGGAAGGCATGTCGGTATCGGCCTCGTCGGAACGCGTGGCGCAGCGCTTCGATTTGAAATTGCAGCCGCAACAACAGAACGCGGTGCAGGACCAGCACGGCTATTTCCTGCTCAATCTGTTCCGCAAGGTGATCTTCGCCGACAGGGAGCTGGTCGCACAGTACGCCAGTCCAGCCAAGACCCGCCTGCGCTACGCCACTTTCTTTGCCGCCACCGCGCTGGTGGGCCTGGCGCTGGCCGGCTGGAGCTGGTCCTACATGGCCAACCGCCAGCTGGTGGCCAACGTGCAGGCTGACCTGGACCAGGCGATCAAGGTGCAGGACAAGCGGCTCGACCTGCAATCGCGTTTCGAAGCGCTGGAAATCATGCAGGACCGGATCGAACAGCTCGATGCCTACCGCAACAGCCGGCCCATCTCGCTGGGCCTGGGCCTGTATCAGGGGGAACTGCTGGAACGCAAACTGCGCGAAGAATATTTCTCGGGTGTGCGTGAAGTGATGCTGACCCCGGTCGCGCAATCGCTGGAAGCCTTCCTGGCCGAGGTCAATGCCGGCGCCAGCCGCTTGCAGCCGATGGCCAGCACGCCGCAGTCGGGCGCGGTGTCGGCCGGCGCGGCCGCCACCCTGCCCGCGCCAGCCGGCACCCTGGCCGCACCGGTGGCCGCCACGCCTACGCCAGCCCTGGCCAGCGCCCCTGCCGCCGCGCCGCCAGCCACGGCGGCCGCCGTCAACCTCGGCGCACAGCAGTTCAAGGACGCCTCGCCGGCCAATGTGGAAGACGCCTATAACGCCCTGAAAACCTATCTGATGCTGAGCGACAAGTCGCGCGCCGAAGCGAGCCACCTGAATGACCAGCTGACCCGTTTCTGGCGGGTCTGGCTCGACAGCAACCGCGGCAGCATGCCGCGCGAACAGATGATACGCAGCGCCGAACGCATGATTTCGTTCTACCTCACCCAGATCAACGACCCATCCTGGCCGCAGGTCGACAGCAAGCTGGCGCTGGTCGACCAGTCGCGCGACAGCCTGCGCCGCGTGGTGCGGGGCATGCCGGCCCGCGAGCGCGTGTACGCTGACGTCAAGGCGCGCGCCGCCACGCGCTTCGCCTCGATGACGGTGGCGCGCATTGTCGGCGAGCAGGACAAGGAACTGGTGCTGGGCAGCTACGCCATTCCCGGCACGTTTACGCGCGACGCCTGGGAACAATTCATCCAGCAAGCCTTCCAGGAGGCGGCCAACCGCGAACTGCAAAGCGCCGACTGGGTGCTGAAAACGGCGTCGAAGGACGATCTGACCCTCGAAGGCAGCCCGGAGCAGATCCAGAAAGCGCTGGTCGAACTGTATAAAACGGACTACGCCAAGGAATGGCAGAAATTCATCCAGGGCGTCAGCATCCGCGAGTTGAACGGCTTCGACAACGCGGCGGCGGCCATGAACCGGCTCGGCGACCCGCAAACCTCGCCGATCAACAAGCTGATCGAAACGGTGTACAAGGAAACCTCGTGGGACAACCCCTCGCTGCTGGGCCAGGGCTTGCAGCGGGCCCAGCGCGGCATGATGGGCTGGTTCAAGGAAACCATCCTGCGCCAGAAACCGTCCGGCATCAACGTCAATATCGGCAGCGGCGCGCCCGCCGCCGGCGCCTTGCCGATGGGGCCGGTGGGCCGCGAGTTTTCCGGTGTGGCCCGCCTGGTGGTGACCAAGGACAAGGACGCTTCGCTGATGCGCGGCTACATGGATGCGCTGTCGAAGCTGCGCGCCCGCTTCAACCAGATCAAGAACCAGGGCGATACGGGCCCCGGCGCCAAGCAGTTCATGCAGCAGACGCTGGACGGCACCGGTTCGGAACTGGCCGATGCGCTCAAATACGTGGATGAACAGATGCTGACCGGCATGACCGATGCGCAAAAGCAGGCCATCCGGCCGCTGCTGGTACGCCCGCTGATGCAGACGTTCGCCGTCATCATCAAGCCGACCGAGACGGAAATCAACAAGGTCTGGCTGGCGCAGGTACTCGAACCGTTCCAGAAAACCCTGGCGCCCAAGTATCCGTTTGCGCCCGCCTCGGGTAGCGAGGCCAGCAATGCCGATATCGGCCAGGTGTTCGGGCCGGAAGGCAGCATCGCCAAGTTCTTCAATACCACCATCGGCCCGCTGGTGGTGCGCCGTGGCGATTCGCTCAGCGCCAAGACCTGGGCCAACATGGGCATCGGCCTGGCGCCGTCCGTGGTGGCCAGCTTCCCCGGCTGGATCGCCCCGCTCAGCGCCAACGGCGTGGCCACGGCGGCCGGCGCCGGCGAAGCGCAGACCCGTTTCGACCTGCAGGCGCTGGCCGCCACCGGCGCCACCGAGTACACGATCGAGATCGACGGCCAGGCGCTGCGCTGGCGCGGCCAGCCGCAGCCGTGGATCCATATGGTCTGGCCGAATCCGCAAGGTACGCCCGGCGCGCGCATCAGCGCCATCACGCCGGAAGGCCGCACGGTCGTGTTGCTCAACGAGCCTGGCCATTTCGGCCTGAAGAAAATGATCGATTCTGCCAAGCGCAAGCGCAAGGATGGCGGCGTATTCGAACTGAGCTGGGAAAACAGCGGCGTGAGCGTGGCGGCCAACCTGAAGATCGTCGCCACTCCGGCGCCGGTTGCGGCACCGGCCACCGCCTCGGGCGCTGCGGGCTTCCGCGGCCTGAAGCTGCCGGAAATCGTGGCCCAGAGCGTTCCGGCCGTCAACACTCCCGCGCCGGCAGGCGCCACCGCGGCCAATGCCGCCGTCGCGCCATGAACCGCACCACCGCCACCCCGATCGGCTATTTCGGCAAGCTGCCCAGCCGCGGCGACTTCGTCAAAGCCAGCGACAACCCGGCCCTGCTGAAGATCCTCGACGACTGGCTGGCGCAGGCGATGGACCTGCTCAGCGCCGACGCACGCTGGAAGCTGACCTACGATGCGCTGCCGCCCATGCATTTCGCCTTTATCGGCCCGCGCCGTGGGCGCGCCATCGCCGGCCATATCGCCGCCAGCAGCGATGCCTCGTCGCGCCGTTTTCCCTTCCTGATGATGAGCACCATGGAAGTGGACCAGCCGGCCGCGTTTGTCGCCAACAGTCCGCTGGTGCTGTCGCGCCTGTGGAACCGTTTCGAGGCGCTCAGCAACGACATGCGCGGCCCCGATGCGGGCAACGCGCTGCACGCGGCCAGCCATGCCAGCATCGACCTCGACCTGCGCGCCGCCGCCTATGAAGCCACCTTCAATGACTTCCTCGACATGCAGACCGTGGGCGAACTCGACGCGCTGCTGGCGCCCACCGGTTTCACGGGCACGGTGCGGCAGGTGCTGCTGGCGCTGGGCCTGCTGCTGCAGCCGGTAATGGCCAGCAGTTCCAGCCGGCTGGAGAAAAGCCTCGAATTGCCGCTGCCGGCCGACCCGCTGTACCGCAACATGGTGGCGGCGTTCTGGATGCACCTGATCACGCCGTTCCTGGCGCGCGCCGACTTCGAGCTGGCGCTGTTCATCACCCGGCTGCGCGGCCGCCAGACGCTGGTGCTGGGATTTTCCGGCGCGTCGGCGCAAACCCTGCATGTGCTGATGAACCCGCAAGCGGCGCTCGATCACCATATCGCGTTCGACGACCTGGACTGGGTCGAGGAACAGGTCGGCAGCGACTATGCGATCAAGAAAGTGTCGACCTATCTGGCGCAAGCCAATCTCTCGCTCAAATCGGCGCACGATTCCTTGCGCGCCGCCTTTATCGGAACCTGACCATGCGCCTATCCCGTATCGTTCTCTTCCTCGGCATGGCGCTGGCCGCCATGCCCGCTTCGGCGCAAGCGCCCACAGCGATACCCACGGCCGCCACGCCGCAGCCCGGCCAGGTGCTGGCCTCCGGTACCGTGCCCGACGAAGCGAGCAAGGCGGCCGTGCTGGTGCGCCTGCGCGAGCTGTACGGCACCGACAAGGTGGTCGACCAGATCGCCGTCGGCCAGGTGGTACTGCCCGCCAACTGGAACGCGTATGTGCAAAAGCTGCTGTCGCCCAACCTCAAGCAGATCAGCCGCGGCCAGCTGAAAATCGACGGCAGCGTCGTCAGCGTGCGCGGCGAAGTGGCGAACGAGGCGCAGCGGCAAAAAATCGCCAGCGATATCGCCACCAGCCTCAATCCCACCTACACCGTCAACAATGGCCTGCGCGTGTCGGCCAGCGAGCAAGGCGTGCTCGACACAACCCTGGCCAACCGCACGATCGAGTTTGAAAGCGGCAAGGCCACCTTGACGCCGTCGGGCCGCGCCATCCTCGACGAAATGGCGGCAGCCATGCAAAAGCTGGCCGGCCGCAAGGTCGAGATCATCGGCCATACCGACAACCAGGGCTTGCGCGCCAGTAACCAGAGCCTGAGCCAGGCGCGGGCCGAAGCCGTCAAATTCTACCTGGCATCGAAAGGCATCCACGGCGACCTGCTGACGGCATCAGGCCAGGGCTCCGACCGGCCGATCGCCAGCAACGACACGGCGGACGGGCGCGCCCGCAACCGGCGCATTGAATTTCGCATGGCGCAATAACCATCCATCAGAGGACCACATGTTTTCAGCCGAACAGTTATTACTTCCGATCAGCAATGAACAACCGGCAGGCGTGGACCTGGCGTTTTCGCCCGAACTCGACGCGATCACGTTGGCGCGCAAGTTCGACGACCCCACGCTCGACCAGGGCGAATGGGTTGCCGACCTGAAGGAGGCCGACTGGGACTTCGTCGTGCGCAGTTGCGCCGGCCTGCTTGCCGGCAGCAGCAAGGATCTGCGCCTGGCCGTCTGGCTGACCGAAGCGGGCACCAAGCGCCACCACCTGCGCGGCATGGCCGAAGGCTTGCTGGTGCTGGCGGGGCTGTGCGAAAAATTCTGGGACCGGGGCCTGTTCCCCGAAGCCGAGGACGGCGACCAGGAGCAGCGCATCGGCAACCTCAGCTGGATACTCTCGCGCATCCCGGCGCTGCTGCGCGAAGTGCCCATCACGGGCGGCCCGGGCGGCGCTTTTTCCACCATCGATTTCGAGACCGCGCGGCGCCAGGCCGCCCCGGGGGATTCCGCCAGGCAGCATGAGGGCGTCAAGCTGTCCGACATGGAAGCGGCGCGGCGCAACAACTCGGCCGCCTTTTGCGCCAGTTTCGCCGTCGACGCGCAAGATTGCCTGGAAGCGCTGCGCAAGCTTGAAAGAGTCGTCGACGCCCGGCTGGGCAACGACAGCCCAGCCTTTTCCACGGCACGCGAAGCCGTCGAAGCGATGCTGCGCGTAATGCCCTCCAGTGCCAGCGTGGCGCCCGCCGCGCCCGCCGCTGCGGCGGATGGCGGTATGGCCATGGCTGAAAGCGCGATGGCGCCGGCCGTGACGGCGATCCCGGCCGGCCCGCCAGGCGCCATCACCACGCGTGCACAGGCGATCGAGCAACTACGCGCCGTGGCGCAGTTTTTCCGCCGCAGCGAACCGCACAGCCCCGTCTCCTATTTTGCCGACAAGGCCGCCAATGCGGCCGACCAGGATTTGCACAGCTGGCTGCGTTCGGTGGTCAAGGATGCCGGTTCGCTGGCGCATATTGAAGAGCTGCTGGGTGTGCAACCGCCCGGCAATGGCTAAGATCCATGCCTCTGGCGGTGCCTCTGCCGCCGCCAGAGGCAGCTGTACCTGAATCCGTCTTATTTCGTTTTTTCCCGGTCTTGCTCGATCCAGCGCTTTTTCAGCTGCTCCAGCAACTCGGCCTCTGCATTCGCGTACTTCAAAATGACTTTTTTTTCTGCCTCATAATAAAGCCGGGCTTCCTGGCTGGCTTGCTGCATGGCATTTTTCGCGGTTTTGACTGCGTGGTTCAATTTCTTTTCCGCCTCCACCCCGGCATCGTGCACGTCGTGACCGGCGCGGGTGGCGCCATCGACGATCATCCGGCTCGTTTCCCTGTACGTTTCCACCGCCTGCCGTTCCAGCCGCTTTTCGGCCTCGGACACCGCCCGCGCGGTGGCAGCGATCTTTCTGCGCGCCACCCGGTAGGTGCTGACGGTGTAACCATACAGCTTTTGGAAGTAGGTCACGGCCGCATCGCCCGCTGCCTTGACGGCTTTCAGCGATTCATTGGCGATATTCGACATGTTCGAATAATCATCGCTTTGCACGAAAACGTGGCGGAAGCGGCCATAGCCGCCGGTCAGCCATACCGGCTCGTGCTTGCCCAGGATGCGAAAGCCGGCGCGCGAATCGTGCACATAATCCTCAAACAGCGTGACGCAGCCAGCCGGCGGCTGCGCGCCTTCCGTCATGATTTTCAAAAACCGCTCTTCCCAGTCGCTTAACGGGTCTTTTCCGTCTTCGACAAACAGCATGCCGGCCGGGCTGACGCGATTCAAGACACTCTTGGCACGTTCATTGAGCCACCCCGCCACGGTTGCGTTGGCCTTCTTTCGTTCACGCCAGGAGCGCAGATATACCCCCAGATCGCTATCGGCCTCCAGCAAGTCTTTCTGGCCCGGCTTATCCGACTCCTTGAAAAAACGCTTGGTCTTCAATTGCGCTGTTCCCTGCGCGTGCAACATGCCGCGCCAGCGCAGATATTGTTTTGTATGCGCCTCGGTAAAGGTCTTCACGTCAGCGCCCTTGATGCCGTTATGCGTCAGCCAGTTGTTGTAGGAGGCGATCAGTCTTGGGTCGGTGGCAAAGGAATGCAACAGCAAACTGTGCCTGGCTTCTTTCATCTCATTCAGGGTGCGTAAGGGCACACCGGCTTTCAGGGCGGCGAAATGCATGTCGATCAAGGGAATCTGCGACAGATGCGGCGAAGGCCCCCAGCCCGGCATGGATCTGCCCTGCTCGCCTGGGTAATACCCCCCACCTACATCGGAATGCATGCCAGGGTAGCCAACATTGCCACGCCCTGTCGCCGATTCCAGCGGAAAGCTGGCGCGTTGTTCGTGCAGGGCGATGAAATGCGTGCACTCTTCGACCACGGGATGGATGCTCTGCGTACCATTTCCCCACGCCATATGCCCAAAAGTGACGGGCGTTACGTCACCGACGCCAACGGCGGCCACAGTATCAAAAATTCCCAGGAAGCCTATGCGTATCGGTACGCCCGCCAGCTCAAATGCGCCGGTTTCCCGTTCGAACACCTGATGCAGCCAGTGCGCACTGGCGCGCGCTTCGGCCGCGCCACGAGAAAATCCAAAGATGGACACGTTGATTTGCTTTACCTTGCGCTGATGAGTTTTGACGACACGCGCCAGTTTTTCTTCAAGCGACGTCAGCATTGTCCAACGCTGCACCCCTTCCAGCCCAAGCAGCATTTGCGAACTCATCAAATTAACCAGCAGCCTTTGCTCGTCCCGATCGAGCATAGGTGCACCTGTCAAATAACGGTGCACTGCATTGAGCAATGAAGTGATACCCCAATTGATACGATCGGCCCCCATGTAACCGAAGCCGCCACCCGCATTATCGGTCAAGGCCTCGACCGTATCGCCGATTTCCTTGAACGGTGTACCAACACCTGGCATATATGCGCGAAAAAATCCATTTTTTTCTTCATCAAGATGTGCATCCCATAGTCTGGCAACATTGCTATGCTTATTTCTTTGCCGCTGCGTCAGGTTCTTGGGATTGACTATCAGGTCTTTCTGTTTCCAATCATGATTATTGCCGCTCCCATCATAAAACAAGCCTATATAAATCTGCCCCTGGCATTCTGTTTTATGAGGCGACCTGACGCAAGCCATCGCCTTTGCGCGCTGTGACGATTCTTTGGCAGTAAGCCTGCGTCGCCCATCGAGAGGAGCTTTTCTTCCTGTATAAATAATAGACATTCTTACAAATCTCCTAAATTATTTTATAATTTCTACTCCCATATTATTTCTAGTGGAACGCCAGGCTGTAGTTCCGCTTCCTTACCAGAAAGTGGATATTTTCGATGTCCCAACGAGTATTTAGTTACAAAAACCTTCAAGCTTCCATCGTGAAGAAAATGCACGACAAACCTGCCAGCATCGGACGAATTGTAACTAGGTACGGAGACTATCTTCTCCACTCGAATCGGCTTACCATTCTTTAATATATGCATAGATATCGTCGCTTTCATGCCGGGCTTCCATACCGAAGGAATTGAAAGGCAGCAAGTTTCCCCTCCCCCCCCTTCGCCAGGAGCCAAGTAGCCAGCCTCTACTGAAGTTCCATCTGCCAGTGTCACAATATAACTTCCAACGCCGTTCTCAGTATGGTTATATGCCGTCAAACTCACGCTAGTTTTCATTGATTCCTTGCTACAAGCAATACTTGAAAATAATAGAAAAATAAATAAAAAAACACAACCCGACTTCTTTCCAAATAAATTCATCATGATCTTTCAGACATTAAAAATAAATTATCGCAAAGAAAATTCATATCAGAAAAATTACTCCCACATTATTTCGAGCGGTTCACCAGGCTGCAATTCAGCCTCTTTTCCAGAAAGCGGATACTTTCGATGCCCAAGCAAGTATTTTGTTACAAATACCTTATAACTTCCATCATGAAGAAAATTAACAACAAACATGCTGGCGTCGGTGCGATAATACTGCGGCACCAACACTGTTTTTTCTACACGGATAGCCTTCCCATTTTTTACCGTATCCATGACTATGGTTGCCTTCATACCCGGCTTCCATATTGACGGTATTGAAAGACAGCAAGTTTGCCCGCCGCCGCCTTGTCCTGGGTCGAGGTAGCCAGCCTGTGCTGACGAGCCATCTTCAAGTGTCACGATATAGCTTCCAACACCATGTTCGGTATGGTTATACGCAGTAAGACTTACGCTGATTTTCATTGATTCCTTGCTACAGGCCACATTTGAAAACAATAGAAAAACACATAAGAATAGGCAAGCAGATCGCTTTCCCAATAAATTCATCATAGTCTTCCCTGAATTGAAAATAGATCATCATAAAGAACAGTCACGTAAAAAAATTTACTCCCATATTATTTCCAGTGGAATGCCCGGCTCCAGTTCCGCCTCCTTCCCACCAAGTGGATACTTTCGATGCCCTAGCAAATATTTTGTTACAAATACCTTATAGCTTCCATCATAAAGAAAATGGACGACAAACCTGCCAGCGTCGGAAGGATTGTAACGAGGTATAGAAACTGTTTTCTCCACTCTGATCGGCTTACCATTTTTAATATATGCATGGCAATAGTCGCATTCATGCCGGGTTTCCAGGTCGCTGGTATCGAAAGACAGCAAGTTTTCCCGCCGCCTCCTTCCCCTGGTGCCAAATAACCGGCCTCAGCTGAAGAGCCATCATCAAGTGTCACGATATAGCTTCCAACACCATTTTCGGTATGGTTATACGCAGTCAGATTCACGACAATCTTCATTAGTTCCTTGCTACAAGCAATATTTGAAAATAATAGAAAAATACATAAAAAAATACAACCCAATTTCTTTCCCAATAAACTCTTCATAATCTTTCAGACATTAAAAATAAATTATCGAAAAGAGGATTCATATCAGGAAAATTACTCCCATATTATTTCAAGCGGTTTACCAGGCTGCAATTCCGCCTCTTTTCCAGAAAGCGGATACTTTCGATGCCCAAGCAAGTATTTTGTTACAAATACCTTATAACTTCCATCATGAAGAAAATGGACGACAAACCTTCCGGCATCGGAAGAATCGTAACGAGGTATAAATACCGTCTTCGCTACTCGGATCCTCTTACCATTTTTTATTGTATTCATGACAATATTCGCTTTCATTCCGGGCTTCCATGTCGCTGGTATCGAGAGGCAGCAAGTCTTTCCTCCACCGCCTTCACTTGGGTCCAAGTAGCCAGCCTCGGCTGAAGATCCGTCATCGAGTGTGACGATATAGCTTCCAACACCATGTTCGGTATGGTTATATGCAGTCAGACTCACAACGGTTTTCATTAACTCTTTATTACAAGCCACAGTTGAAAATAAAATAAATACAGAAAAAATGGCACAACTTAATCGTTTTTCAAATGGACTCATAAAAATTATTCCCAATAAAGAAACAAATATAAATCCAATCGACTGCATTCACAAAAACCTACTTCCATATTATTTCAAGCGGCACCCCAGCTTGCAATTCAGCGTCTTTCCCAGAGAGTGGATATTTCTGATGCCCGAGTGAATATTTAGTTACGAATACTTTATATCGTCCATCATGCAGGAAATGAACGACAAATCTCCCAGCGTCAGAGGCCACGTAGGGTGGTACCGGCACTACTTTCTCCACTCTGACATCTTTTCCATCTTTTATAGTATCCATGGTAACAGTGACTTTCATCCCCTTCTTCCATACAGCAGGGATCGAAAGACAACAGGTTTCACCTCCACCACCCTGACCTGGAGCAAGAAATCCAGCCTCAGTCCAGGAACCGTCCGCAAGTTTTACAATATAGCTACCAACTCCATGTTCGGTATGATTGTAGGCGGTGATATTCACGCCAATTTTCATATCTTCCTTGCCACATGCTGTATTTGAAAATGCCATAAAAATACATAAAAATACATTGATTAAATTTCTCGGAAATAGTCTTTTTATCATCTGAGTTCCTGAAATTCATTGACCAAATACATCCCGAGATTGAAATGAAAATTACATCGACCTTAGATGTAACTTATCCCTTGGGTTCATACGCCTCCCACAGCGGCGGCCCCGCTTCCCAAACGGTTTTCGGCAAGGCTTGCAGCGCGTCGTAAAAAGCGTCCAGCGATGCGGGTGGGTTTTTCATGAATTCAACAAACAGTGGCTGTTCCATGGCCTTGCCAGAGGTGTACAGTGCCAGCAAGACATATTGCGTTTGCCTGTCGAGGTCATCGATCCCGGCATCGAGCGCGCGCTGCTGGTATTTCGCGACAAAGGCGTTCAAGACGCGCGGCGGCGTGTCATTGGTTTCATCGGTGATCACGCGCCGCAAATGGCTGACCAGGTTGGCGGTGTCGGCCGGTTTCAGCTTGGCGTGCTTGACGGCGCTTGACGCCTGCGGCGCGGCTTTTACCGCTGTCTGCGCCGCGACGTTGCCGCTGGCAATCACCAATGCCAAACTCAGGCACAGCGCCAGCGCCGGGAGCCGGTCAAGCTTCAAGCTGAATGCCCCACAAAGGTGGGCCGGCTTCCCATACGTCGTCGGACAAGGCTTGCATGGCTTCATAGAAACTTTCGATAGAGGTGGGTGGGTCTTGCATCAAGGCGATGAAATCGGGGTGTTCGATGCCGGCGCCGGAGGTGTACAGGGCCAGCAGCAGGTATTGCGTCTGGCGGTCCAGGTCGTCGATGCCGGCGGCCAGGGCGCGCTGCTGGTAGCGGGCAACGAATTCGTACAGCAGCCGGGGCGGGGTATCGTTGGTTTCGTCCGTGATCACCCGCCGTAAATGACTGATCAGCGTATCGGCGTCACCGGCATCGACCAGCATGCCGTATTGCGCATCGTCCAAGTGGATGAGCGGCGAGCCCATCAGCACAGCGTCCGGCGCAGCACCGGCGGTGTCGACATCGAGCAGGACGGCAACGTCACCAAAACGGTTGATGTACTGCAAACTCAACAGTCCCGCCACAAACTGCTCGCGCTGTAGCGGCTCCAGGCAGGCCAGCCAGACGGGCAGGATGCGCGTGTCGTACCAGCGCAGCATCATCTGCTGCTCGTCGCTCAGGCCGACGGCGTGAAACTGGCGCAAATGCCGCGCCAGTACGGGCAAGGGCCACGGACTTTCCATCCAGCTCAGGCAAGGCGCGCCATAACCGAGTTTTTCGGCCCAGTCGCAGACTTTCTCCAGCATGGCAGGCGCAAGGCCGGACAGCGGTATCAGCAGCGGCGCGATCTCGGGCAGGCTTGCTTCATGGGTTTCCTCGAACAGCGACGCATACGGCACTTTCCAGCGCTGCAGCGTCAGGTGACTGTTTTCGGCTTGCGCACTGTCGAGCAGCAAATAAGGCAGGCGTTGCCGCCCAAGACTGGCCCGGACCCAGCCGTGCAATGCTGAAACGCTGCCGGGCGTCACCGTAGCACTCCCGCTGCGCCCTGCTGCATGGCGCTCAAAATGCAGCTTTTACATGTGCTCGATGGCAGCGGCGGCATCACATACGGCGCGCGCGTGGGCCCGATAAAACTCTTCTTGCCTGCAAATACGGTGATCTTGCCCGGACACTGGATCGTGATGTTGCCGCCTTCGATCGTGATGTTGGCACCGCCCGCCGTCGACAAACGGATGCTTTTCAGCGCTGCCCAGTCGACATGCGCGTTGGCGCTGATGACGTTGACCTCGTCGCGCGCCTGGAGCCGCAAGGTATCGCCTTGCGCCTGCACGTCGATGGTGCCCTGGGCGGCGATCAGCTGCACCCCGGCATCACCCTCCCCGGCCTTCATTGCGCCGCCCAGCATGCCGATGGCCTGGCCCGTGTGCAAACGCCACTGGCCACCGCTGCTCCATTGCGTGTCCTGCCCGCTCATCAGGATGACGCTCTCGCCATTGGCCAGCTGCAGGTCTTGGCCGGCGATCAGGCCCAGGTCAGCCTTGGCGGCAATGGCGATCAGCGAGTCCTTGGTGTGCGGCAGTTGTTCATGCATGCCCGCCACGCTGGCCTGCATGGCTTTCAGGGGCGCCGCCTGCTCGTCGAGTTCGCTGGCATTGGCGGCGCTGGCGCCGACATGGCTGGCGTAGGCCACCGTTTGATGCGTTTGTGCGGCCTGGCTGAAGGTGTCGCCCAGCAGTACAGCCTGCTTCAACAATGCCATGCCACCGGCATTGTCGCCGGCCGGCTCGCGTTGCGCGGCCTCGTGCCTGAGCACATAGCTGCTCACCAGCAAGCCCGCCTTGGACCGCACCGCGCCATACGCATCGGTGCGCAACTCGGCACCGGCGCCGCGCAGGCTGCCCCGGTAATTGTCGGCGCCATGGATCAGGTGGCCAAGAGTGAGTTCGCTGGCCGCATGGCTGCTTTTCAGTTGCACCCGGCCCTGGCTGTCGGTGTCGTCGAACAGCAGCTGGTTGTAGCCCGCCGCTCCTCCAGCCTTGCCGAACTCCTTGCTGCGGATGCCCCATTGCGCGCTGGCATTGCGGTGCGCCGCGCTGGCGCCGGCGGCGCCATGCCACAAGGGACTGTTGCCGCCCGCCAGATTGCCCTGACCCGCTACCGCGTGATCGTGGGCCGGCTGGAACACGCCGGCGTCGCCTGGCTCGCCGCCGATGCCGCCCGGGGTCGGTTTGCTTCCGCCCTCGCCCTGGCCGTTGTACAGCGCGCCGACGATGACGGGCCGGTCGATATCGTTTTCCAAAAATTGCACCAGCACTTCCTGGCCGATGCGCGGCAGGAACTGGCTGCCCATGCCGCCGCCGGCCGCGCACTGCGCCACGCGCACCCAGCAGGTCGCGGCCGTTTCCTGTTGCCAGTGAAAGCGGATGCGCACCCGGCCCAGCCTGTCGCAATAGATTTCATCGGCGCCGCTGGCCGCGTCCTGGCCATCGGCGCCCACGACGATGGCGCTCTGGCTGCCCAGGGCCGTCGGCCTGGCATGCTGGCGCGCATCGTTGCCATACTGCAGCGGACGCCACGGCGTGCCTGCGCTGATCATCTCGATGCAGTTGGCGTAACCGCTGGCTTGTGCCTGCGCGATCGCGGCGGCGACATCGGGAAAACCGTCGCCCCACTGCGCCACGGTTTCCTCCAGCAATTCCGGTATCGGGCCGAACAGTTCCGCCAATCCCTCCAGTGCCGGCACCGGCAGGTTGTTGACGCCGATGCTGGCCACGCGCAGCACGACATATTCGGATGCGGCGCCATCGGCGGGCGGTAACGGACCCTGCGTCAGGGTAAAACGCGTGCCGGCGCGCAAGGTGCGCACGGTCGAGCGCGCCTGCCACAGCTGGGCGCGCACTTCATGGGCCTGCATCTGCAACTGCGCGTAACGCTGCGCCTGGGCGGCGCTGGCGTACCAGTACTGGCCCGGCGTATCGTAGCTTTCCAGCACCGGCGCATTCTTGCCGCCAAGGGCCATGTTGGTCGGCACGCTGGCGGCCACGGCCTTTTTCGCCTTGTAGTCATAGCTGAGTACGCTGCTCAGGCCCACCTGCAGGCTGCGCCGCGCGCTCAAGGCCTGCACGCTGTCGCCGGGCTCGCCAACGCGCGCGCCATGAAAGCGCAAGCCGCCGCCTTGCGCGCTGCTGGCGTCCTCGGGCGTGGCGAACGCCTGGCTGCTGTCGGCAAAGACGACCATGGTCTGACCGTCAAACCGCCAGGCCAGCCCTTCTTCCGTCAGCAGCCGGCGCACGAAATCGTAGTCCGATTCCCGGTACTGGCAGCAATAGCTGCGTTCGCCCGCTTCCTGCATGAAAGACGCCACCTCGTCGCTCCAGCGCCACAGCGCGTACGGCGCATACGCCTGCAAGACCTCGTCGACGATGGCGCTCACGCTCCTGTCTTGCCAGACGCGGCTGTTATGCGCCTGGGTCAGCAGCCACAGCCATGGGGTGATGCGCAGCCGGTAGCGCGCCAGGCCGCCATTGCTGCCCAGCGTGGCGGCGGCGCTGATATAGCCGGAAAATGGGGTGCGCGTGCCGTCCGCCAGGCTGATATGCAGGCTGGCCGGCTGGCCCAGCAGCGACGCCAGCGCCACATGGGCGCTGGTGGACAAGGCGATGATGTCGCGCGCGCCCACCTCCTGCAGCCGTTCGTCGGCGGCAAAGGCTTCGACCAGCAAGCCGCTGTCCGCGTCCTCGCCGTAGGTCAACTCGTACAGCCGCGTGGCGCTCGTGAAAGCAGCCAGCGCGTCAGCAATCTTGTCGGTCGAGGTGGATGACATGCGCTTCCCGTCAGTCGTTTACCAAGTTTTGCATATTTAACAATTATTGTAGCGAGGAATTTATATCACCGGAGCGCGATTGAAACCGGGTGAACAGATTGCGCCCCTCCTCTCCACGCACCATGGCGGCAGTACCTACTTGATGGTGTACTTGAACTGCCCCTGCTTGCTGGCGCTGACCTTGATTTTCGTAATCGCTGCGCCTTCGGCCATTTTGGCCAGCACCGACTCGGCGATCTCGGGCAGCACCGTGCCGTTGAGGATATTGTCGACATTGCGCGCGCCCGAATCGACTTCGGTGCAGCGCGCCAGCACGGCCTCGACCAGCGCCTCGTCATGGCTGAATTCGGCCTTGTGATTGGCCGCGATGCGCTGGGCGATCTTGCCCAGTTTCAGGCCGATGATATTGACCAGCACGTCGTCCGAGATCGGATAGAACGGGATCACTTTCAAACGTCCCAAAAAGGCCGGCTTGAAGGTTTTCATCAGTTGCGGGCGAAGCTTTTCCTCCAGCTGCTCCGGCGTCGGCAGGTCTGGCGCCGCCACATTCAGGCAGGCCTGCATCAGGATGCTCGAGCCGACGTTCGAGGTGAGAATGATGATGGTGTTTTTAAAGTCGATCTCGCGCCCTTCCGCATCCTCCATCACGCCCTTGTCGAAGACCTGGAAGAACAGTTCGAGCACGTCAGGGTGGGCTTTTTCCACTTCGTCGAGCAGCACCACGCTGTAAGGGTTGCGCCGCACGGCCTCGGTCAGCACGCCGCCTTCGCCATAGCCGACATAGCCGGGCGGCGAGCCTTTCAGGCCCGATACGCTGTGCGCTTCCTGGTATTCGCTCATGTTGATGGTGATCAGCTTGCGTTCGCCGCCATACAGCACGTCGGCCAGCGCCAGCGCCGTTTCCGTCTTGCCCACGCCGGACGGACCGACGAACAGGAACACGCCCTTCGGCTTGTTCGGATCGTCCAGGTTGGCGCGCGAGGTGCGCACGCGCTGCGCCACCGCTTCGATCGCATGCGACTGCCCCAGCACGCGCTCTTCCAGCATGTCCTTCAGTTTGAGCACCGTGCGGATTTCATCCTTGACCATTTTCCCCAGCGGGATGCCGGTCCAGCCGGCGACGATTTCCGCCACCACGTGGCCGTCGACCTGCACCGGCACCATCGGCGTTTCGCCCTGCAGCACGCGCAAGTCCTTGAGCAGGGCCTGCAAATCGCCGGCCTGGCTGGCGTCCGGTTTGACGCCGGCGCTTTCCAGGTCCTGGCGCGCCGCCCTGACCTTTCCGGTCAGCGTCTTTTCGTTTTCCCAGCGCGCGGCCAGCGCCGCATGCTCGCCGGCGGCGGCGCTGCGCTGCTCACGCAAGTCTTTCAGACGCACCAGGTGGTTGCCGCCGCTCTTTTCCTCGCGTTCGAGCGTGGCGACTTCGGCGCCGATGCGGTCCAGCTTTTTGACCAGGTTTTCCAGCAGGGCCGGCGTCGCGTTCTGGCCCAGCGCCACCTTGGCGCAGGCCGTATCGAGCACGCTGATGGCCTTGTCGGGCAGCTGGCGCCCCATGATGTAGCGGTGCGACAGCCGTACCGCTTCGGTGATGGCTTCGTCATAGATGCGCACATTGAAATGCTTTTCCATCAGCGGTGCCATGCCGCGCAACATGGCGCAGGCCAGTTCCTCGCTCGGCTCCTCGATCTTGACGACCTGGAAGCGGCGCGCCAGCGCGGCGTCCTTTTCAAAATACTTCTTGTATTCACCCCAGGTGGTGGCGGCAATCGTGCGCAGCTCGCCGCGCGCCAATGCCGGCTTGAGCAGGTTGGCCGCGTCGTTCTGGCCGGCCGTGCCGCCTGCGCCGATCATGGTGTGCGCTTCGTCGATGAACAGGATGATGGCGTGCGGGCTTTTCTTGACTTCGTCGATGACGTTTTTCAGGCGGTTCTCGAACTCGCCCTTGACGCTGGCGCCGGCCTGCAGCAGGCCCATGTCCAGCGTATGGATCTCGACGCCCTTCAATACATCGGGCACGTCGTCCAGCGCGATGCGCAGGGCCAGCCCTTCGACCACGGCCGTCTTGCCCACGCCCGCCTCGCCCGTCAGGATCGGGTTGTTCTGGCGCCGCCGCATCAGGATATCGATGGCCTGGCGGATCTCCGCATCGCGGCCGATCACCGGATCGACCTTGCCGTCGCGCGCGCGCGCCGTCAGGTTGGTGGTGAACTGGTCCAGCGCCGGAGTTTTCGACGCGGCCGCGCGCCCTGCCAGTTCGCCGACGGGGTCTCCTCCTCCCTCGCCACCCTCGCCACCCTCGCCAGCCTCGCCATCGGCAGCCGAAGCGCCTGCCGCCTCCTGCGAGCCTTGCGTGATCTTGTCGAGGTTATGCTTCAAGTCGTCGAGCTTGAATTTGTTGAACAGTTTCGAGCCCCGGTAAGCCAGCTGCGCCAATTCAGGGTCGGTCAGCAGCGCCTGCAGCAGATGCGCACTGCGGATGCTGGCCTGGCGGCCCGCCTGCACGTCGAGCGACGCGATCAGCCAGGCGTTTTCAAACAGCTTCGGCAGCCGGGGCGAAAACACGGGGGTGCGCGCATTGCCGGTCTGCAGGCGCGCCACTTCGGCCTGCAAGTCCGCTTCGAGCATGCTGACGCTGATGCCGCTGTGGCGGGCGATCAGCGCAAAGTCGCTGGCCGGCTGTTCCAGCAGGGCCAGGAACAGGTGTTCCAGGTCGACCTCGTATTGTCCGAGGCCGACGCAAATGCCGGCGGCGCGGGTGGCGGCGGTACGGCTGGTGTCATTGAGCTTGCTGATCAGCGTCTTGAGGTTGATGCTCATGGGGCAAAGGTCCTTGTGTGGAAACGGATAAAAAAGAAAGATAGTTCATGCCAGCGTATGCAGTTCGTAGCGCACGTCGCCACGGTCCTGCGCGGCGCCGGCGGTGATCAGGAAACTGTCCCAGCCCAGCCGCCCGCCGCTGCGCGGCTGCTCCAGGGTGACGCCATGCACATCCTCGGCGCGCAGCACCAGCTGCACTTCGTATTCGAGGCACAGGCCGGTAAACATGGTGAGCATTTTTTCCAGCGCGCGCGCGGCCGCCCCGCCCGGCAAAAAGGCGTCGAAATGGGCGCGCGCCAGCGGCCCGACTACCAGGCGCATGCGCAAATCGCGCTGCCAGACGCGCGCGCCGACCAGCGCCGTCGAACCCAGCATCGCGTTCATGCCACCGAGGCTGCTTTGCTGGTCGCGCGGCACGTCGTACCAGCAGCCGACAAACTGGGTCACCTTGATGCTCTGGCCGAAATACGCGGACAATACCTGGCCGATCGCCACCGCCGATGGCGGCCGGTGCCGCATGGCCGCGACAAAAAATCCCACCGACTCGTCGAGGACGCCATCGCCATCGTCGTAAAGGCGCTGGCACAGCGACGCATGGCCCAGCCCCGCCAGCGACAGCAGCAGCGGCAGGAACTTGTCCCTGCCATCGAGCTGGTATTTGAGTTCCAGGCGGTACTTGCGCCACGCTTCGTAGAACAGCGCCAGCGCGCGGCTGGAAAAAGTGTCGAGAAAAGCACGCGGTCCTTCGTCCTTTTCGTACAGCTGGTGCGCGGCGATGCGTTCCGTGTAATGGGCGGGCAGCGCGCCGGCCACGCCGAGAAAGCCCATGAAGGCCGGCGTGATGCGCACGTATTTCAGTCCGCCGCCCCGCACGGCTTCGCCCAGCGCGCGCATGTCGGCCGCCAGGGCGCCCAGCTCGCGCGGTTCGGCCTGCACGGCCTCAAGCTGGCTGGGCGCGAAATTGAGCGACACCGAATTTTGAAAGCGCAGGTAGTTGGCCACCGCGCCCTCGCGCGCCATGCCGTTGCGAACCAGCCAGATTTCGAGCATGCGCACCGCCTGGAAGTACTGGAAGCGGTAAGGCTCGGCGAACAGGCGCTCGATTACACTAGGCTCAAATCGCCGCTGCGTGGTTTGCATCGCAACAACTCCTCTCCCGATTTTTTCGACAGCACCACCAGTTGCGTGAAACTGTTGGCATGCACGTACAGGCCGAGAAAACATTCGACGATATGGGCAAACGCATGGATGCCGCTGCCCACGAAAGCTTCCTCGTCGAGCGTCAGCCGCACTTCCAGGCCGCGCACCAGACAGGCGAAGGGATTGCCGGGCAGCCAGGCGTTGGCCGCCTTGTGGTCGATCGCGGCAATGCCGCTGATCTGCCGTTGCGAGGCCGCCGAGCGGGGCAAGTCATACAGGGTCAGCATCTCCTGGAACGCTTCCAGGCCGCTGCCCGACAGCGACAGATGGTTCAGCGACAGGTGCGAGATCAGGCGCCAGTGCGCGCCGCGGCCCCGCTCGAAGCGGTGCGACTCCGTCGGTTTGCGCAGGAAGTGGATGCTGCGCACGCTCGATCCGCCTTCCAGGAACAGGTCGCCGCCGCGCAGGCCATAGGTGAGTTGCGCCGGCAAGTCGCGGTTGGTGCAGCTCAACTCGAGGCTCAGGGTATCGGTTTCGATCGCGGCCGGGTCGAAATCGATGTCGACGATGGAAATCTCGGTCTCGTAGCCGGGGCTTTTTTCGCTGACGGTGTCATCGCGCCGCATCACCCAGTAATGCCCGTCCTTGGCCGGCATCTGGCCGTGGCGCAGCGAATAGAACGGGCGAAATTCGGTGATCGACTCCCCTTGCGGCGTCTGGCGCACCAGCTTGACCGATTCGATGGCCTGCACCTCGAAGGCATAGGCGCGGCGCGCATCGGCCAGCACCGGATAGCTGGCGGCCGTGTGCGTCAGCCGGATCGGCTCGCCGCGCTGGCGGAACAGGTTGACCACCGGCGTGCAGCCCAGCAGCAGGTTATTGGTCGTCATGGTGCCCAGCATGCGCGCCGTATTCGAATCGGTGCGCAGGCCGGCCAGGGCCAGGTGCAAGGTGATGCGCCTGCAGCCGGACGGCAGCGGCGCGCACAGCGCGGCCAGGTCGATGTCGAAAAAATTGAATTTTTCGGGAAAGCAGAAATATTCGGTCAGCAGCCGGTAGGCCGGATGCGAACGGGCCGAAAACGGGATCAGCGCATCGTCCTCGGCATAGCCGGCGGTGCTGACGGGAAGCTGCGCCAGCGCGTTCCAGCGGCCGCCGTCGTCCGCTTCCACATAGGCCTTGACCGTGCGCATGAACAGCGCGTCGCGCAGCGCAGCGCAAAACGACGGCTCGCCGTCGATGAACACGCGCAGCTTTTTGACGCCCAGTTGCGCCAGGCTGATCTGATCAGCGGTCGCTTCGAGGACGATGCTGACGCTGGAAGTGGCGTTTGGCGGCAGTTGCACCTGCTCGGGCGCGTCGATGATGGCGGCAAACGCCGCATGCGTCAGCGCCAGCGGCGCCACGGTGACCGGATACGCGGTGCGGAAGGTGCATGCGACGCCCTTGACGGGGCGTGTCGCCAGCTCGGTGCCGCGCGCGATCTCGGTGGCGGCCGTCAGCTGCGCCGCCGCGCCGCTGTAGTCGAGGCGTGCGATCGAACACGAAGGAAATGGCCGCAGGTAATGCGGATACAGTACCTCGAACAGCGCCTCGGTGAATTCCGGGTAGTCGTCATCGAGGCGTTTCGAGATGCGCGAATTGAGCAGCGCGAAGGACTGGATCATGCGCTCGATATGCGGGTCTTCGCAGACTTCGCCGCCGATCAGCAGCCGTCCCGCGATCTTCGGGTAGCGCTCGGAAAACTCGCGCGAATAGCGGCGCAGGAAACCCAGTTCACGTTCGTAGTACGGCAATAATTCTTCCAAGTTCAGGCTCCTTGCGCCGTACGGCGCGCCTTGCTGATCGTGTAATGCAGGCTGGACGGCTGCAGGATGGCGTCGAAGTTGACAGGCTCCTGGGCCGAGTGCACCACCAGTAGCGCGGTGATGGCGAAATTGAGGCGGTTGATCGAGCCTTCCTGGATTTCCAGCGAAGCGCGCACGCTGCGCAGGCGCGGCTCATGGCGCGCGATGGCTTTTTCCAGGCACTGGCAGATATACGCGCGGTCGTCGGAACTCGACAAGCTCAGGCCGGCGAAATCATTGAGGCCGTAGGTGACGATCGAACGGCCGCATTCGGGAAATTTTTTCAGCAGCGCTTCCGGTATCACGGTGCGCGTGTTGAGCAGCGCCTCCAGGTCGCGTGCCACGGTATCTTTCAAATCCTCCAGCGACAGGCGCGAGACGGTGCTACTGGAAGCGCCCTGGACGGGCGTGTCCATCAGGCGGTCGAACAACCCCGGCGTAAAACCCTTCATCGGTATCCTGTCGTTGGCGGTGGGAAGGAACAAAAGGGCGGCCTGCGGCGGCCCTTTGATTCAGAAGCATCAGTGACGCAGGCACAAGCCGGAGTCACCGTCGGCGGCTAGCCGGAACGGCGTCATCCGGCAAGGGCCGTTGTCGATCAAATCGTCTTGTTGGCCGACAGATCCCAACCGCCAGAGGTATTGCCGCCCGAGCCACCACCGACTTTTTGCTGCGTGTATTTCCACTTGACCTTGGAATACTTGATCGACACGTTCTCGCCGAGGATGTCGCCAGCAGCGACGGACGGCGCCACGCTGCTGATCAGCACGTTTTCCAGCTCGATCTCGAAATACTTGATGCGCTCGCCCTGGCCGTCGGCGCGCAGGAATTCGAACTTGGCTTTCGGGATCGTTTTACCGGATGAGCAATTTTGCAGCAGCAGAGGCGTGGCGAGGTCGGCCAGCTTGGCGACCACGATATCCTTGTGCTCGGTACGTTCGGCGGTATGGCCGCCGCCGGTCGAGGCGGTGGCGGACTTCGGCTGCAGCACTTCCCACTGGACCGACTTGCATTCGATCCAATCTTTATGGGAGGTGTCGGTGGATTCGCCTTTGATACCATCAATTTGCAAGTAAACGTCGATTGCCATGTCATTCCTTTCGGTTGTTGATGAAAAAATCAGGATTTGGTCGATTGCGGCAGCTCCGCGACCAAACGGAGTGAAACGGACAGCTCATCGAGCTGGAAATGGGGCCGCAGGAAGGAAATGGCGCGGTAGACGCCGGGACGGCCCGGCACTTCCGACACCTGCACCGACGCTTCGCGCAGCGGGAACTGGGCCTTCTGCTCCTGGCTGGCGTTATCGTCGAGCAGCACGTATTGCATCAGCCAGCGGTTGAGGAAATCTTCGACGTTGGACGCGGCGGCAAAGCTGCCGATCTTGTCGCGCATCATCGCCTTCATGTAATGGGCGATGCGCGAGACGGCAAAGATGTATTGCAGCTGCGACGACAGCACCGCATTCGCATTGGCGGAATCGGTGTTGTATTTCTTGGCCTTCTGCGCCGACTGGGCGCCGAAGAACGCCGCGTAATCGGTGTTTTTGCAATGCACCAGCGAAATGAAACCCAGGTCGCTCAACTCTTTTTCGCGCCGGTCGGTAATCGCGATCTCGGTCGGGCATTTCAGCGCCACTTCGCCTTCGTCGGTCTTGAAGGTATGCGTCGGCAAGTCTTCGACCAGGCCGCCGCCTTCCACGCCGCGGATCGCCGCGCACCAGCCGTAGTCGTCGAAAGCCGCCGTCAGCTTGGCGCCGAAGGCATAGGCGGCATTGCACCACAGGTATTTCTGGTGGTTGGTGCCATCGACGTCCTCGACGAAATTGAAACCGTCGACGGTGGCGCCATCGGCCGGGTTGAACGGCAGCCGCCCCAGGTAGCGCGGCAGCGTGAGGCCGACGTAGCGCGCATCTTCCGATTCGCGGAACGACTTCCACTTCGCGTATTCGACCGTGTCGAACACCTTGGCCAGGTCGCGTGGTTTGCCGAGGTCGGCATAGCTTTCAAGACCGAACAGTTCGGGCGATGCGGCCGAAATGAAGGGTGCGTGGGCCGCAGCGGCCACATGCGACATCTGTTCGAGGAAATACATGTCCTCGGGCTGGCGCGTAAACTCGAAGTCGCCCAGCAGCGCGCCGAACGGAGCGCCGCCGAAAGTGCCGAACTCTTCCTCATACACTTTCTTGAACATGGTCGACTGGTCGAATTCCAGCGCGCTCTGGAAATCGCGCACCAGCTCGCGCTTGGTGGCGTTGAGCAGCTTGATCTTCAGGTTGGTGCCGGTGGGCGTGTTGTCAACCAGGTGATGCAGACCCGTCCAGCTGCTTTCCAGCTTCTGGAATTCGGGCGCATGCATGATGACGCTGAGCTGGCGTGAAATCAGTCTGTCCAGCTCGGCAACGCGCGCATCGATGGTGGCCGCCAGGTTGTTCGACACCACCACGGTGCCCTCCATCACCTGGCTGACCAGTTCTGAAATCAGGTCCTTGGCGCGCGCATGCTCGACGCTGGATTTGGCAACCTTGCTTTGTTCGACGATCTGGTCGAGCAAGCCGATATCGGTGGTCGCGGCGGCGCCGGACGCGGGGGTCAGTTGAGCGGACATGGGATCAGTCTTTCTTGGCGGTGGATTGTTGTTCCAGCTGGGCCAGCTTCTCCGTGCTGTTGAGCACGTCGTTCAGGATATCTTCCAGTTTGTCGTTGCCGGCCAGCTTGTTGCGCAGGTCGGCCAGCTTGGTACGCGCCTCGAGCAGGCGGCGCAACGGTGCCACCTGTTCCACCACCGCCTCGGGACGGAAGTCGTTGAGCGACTTGAAGCGCAGGTCGACGCGCAGCTGGCCGCCCTCATCGCTGAGCTCGTTGGCTACGCCAAACGCGGCGCGCGGCTCGACACCCTTGAGCACTTCGTCGAAATTGTCGCGGTCGATGCCGATGAACTTGCGGTCCTTCAGCCGTTTTTGCTCGACTTCGGAATTGCCGCCGAAGTCGCCCACGACGCCCATCACGAAGGGCAGCTCCTTGTTTTCAATCGCATCGCCGATTTCCACGTCATACGTCATCTGCACGCGTGGCGGCCGGACCTTTTGCAGGCGTTTTTGAACACTTTCTTTTTTTGACATGACACATCCCTTCACGAGTAATGGGCGGCATCCGCGATGCCCCTGGTAGATCGCCTTACTGCTTCAGCTTCACTTCAAACCATCGAAGGGATTGGCACTGCTGTCAGCAGTCTTGCTCTGTCCCTTGCGCTGCGAACGCACCGGCGGCTTGTCGCGTACCTGCGCTGCGGCCGGGGCCGGTACCAGCACGGTTTCGCCCAGGCTTTCGCGCAACAGCTTGGCCAGGTCCTGCGACTCGGTGCGCAGCGGGCCGGACAGATTATTCTGGCGGCTCAAGTCGGCCAATGCACGCGTCGACAGGCGCAGTCCGCTGATCGCAATGACGCTGTTGGCCAGCTTGTCGGCCGGGTCGCGCACCAGCACTTCCTGGGCATTGATGATGGCGTCACCGTACTGGCCCGCCTCATAGCGGGTCTGCGCCATGCGAACCCATGGATTCTTATCGGCTGGAAATTCGACGGCGGCTTGTTTCCACAAACCCATGGCCGCTTCGTTGTTGCCCGAACTGGCGGCCTGGGTCGCCTTGGCCATCAGTTCGTCAAGCGAGGGCGGCGGCGGCGCCGTCTTGACCGCAGGTGCGGTGCTGCAGGCGCTGAGCGTCAATGCGCAGGCAACAGCGGCAAAAAAATGCAATGTGAATTGGCGAGACATGGTCTGATTTCCCTCAAAAAAAAGATGACGCGGTCATTAAAAAACTTGCAATTTATAGTTGCCAAATTCGTATTTTTGCCGAGACTAACATGGATTTAATATTGACTCCGTTCAATAGAAAATACGCGAAAACTCACATTTCAACCGCCCGCAAAGGCAGGCACCATGCGGGAAACGTACCGTACGCACCTTTCTTCAAGATAATGTTAATGTTGTTGCAGTTGCGAAAAAAGCACATAATTTCCTATTGCAAAGATTGAATGATCGGACGCTCCGGCAACGCGCCGATCGCGCTTCAAAATAACCCGGGAGCGGCAGCGTTCTCCGCGCTTTTACTTCTTCGGAAAAAAGGGCAATCGATGAGCATTACAAGCAAATTGTTATGGGGTGAAGGTCTGTTTCTGCGCCCCCAGCACTTCCAGCAGCAAGACCAGTACCATGAACATCGCCTGCACGAAAGCATCAAGGCGCTGCATCCCTACGCCTGGGGTGTCAACCACGTGCAGATCGACCGCGATGCGCTGAGCAATAACACGCTGCGGCTGCTGGAACTGTCGCTGGTGTTCCAGGACGGCGAAATCTACAACGCTCCCGGCGCCGACGAGTTGCCCGAGGCCCTGGACCTGAGCAAGCTGCTGCAATCGCAGCAAACCGTCACGTTCTATGCCGCCCTGCCCGCCTTCAAGCATTTCGGCGGCAACTTTGCCGCGCCCGACCAGCCCAACGGTGCGGCGCGCTACGGTCAGGCCAACCTGGAAACGCCCGACCTGTACACCCATGCGGCGCAGGCCGAACTGGCCTACCTGCAAAAATCGCTGCGCCTGGTGGCCGAATCGGAACCGCGCGATTCGTATGTGAATTTTCCATTGCTGCGCCTGCGTCGCCTGTCGACCGGCGGCTTCGAGCCGGACCCGTCGTTCGTGCCGCCTAGCCTGTCGATCCGCAGCGCCCCGCTGCTGTTCCTGCAACTGCGCCGCCTGATCGATGCGCTGCAGGCAAAGGTCAACGCCTTGTACGGACACCACCGCGAACCGAGCAAGAATGTGATCGAATTTCGCTCCGGCGACATGTCCTCGTTCTGGCTGCTGCACACGGCCAGTTCGGCGTTCGCCTCGCTCAGTCATTATTTCCATCATCCGGCGCTGCACCCGGAACGCCTGTACGAAGCACTGCTGGCGCTGGCCGGCGCGCTGATGACGTTCTCGAAAACCCATGCGCTGGCCGACCTGCCGGCCTACCAGCATGCCGATCCCGGGCCGTCGTTCGCACGGCTGCACGCGATCATCCGCGAACTGCTCGATACGGTGATCTCTTCAAAATATTTCGCCATTGCATTGACCGAGGTCAAGCCGTCTTACCATCACGGCAAGCTCGATTCGGGCAAGATCGACGACAGGACGGCGTTTTACCTGGGCGTCTCGGCCGATTTGCCAGGCGTGGAACTGGTGGACGTGGTGCCGCTGCGCTTCAAGATCGGCGCACCCGACGATGTGGAAAAATTCGTGCTGTCGGCCCTGCCCGGCGTGCGCCTGCAGCACACGCCGCAAGTGCCGGCCGCCGTGCCGGTGCGGCCCGATACCTATTACTTCACCATTGAGGCGAAGGGCCAGATGTACGACCGCATGCTGCAGGCCCAGTCGATTTCCATCTACGTTCCGTCCGGCATGCGGGATCTGAAACTTGAACTTGTCGCCATCACTTCCTGAAGATAAACGATGAATGCAAACGCCCCCTCCCTGATGTCCGGCGGCTCCGCCGCTTACGCATCGAGCGTACCGGCCGGCCCGGGTACCGAACACACGCTGACGGACCTGATGTACGACGGTTTCTACGCGCTGTTCATGCTGAAAAACGGCAGCGGCCCGCAAGACAATGCCGACTTCATCAGAAAAATGACGCAATTTCTCGACGAGTTCGGGCACGCGGCGAAAAAACATGCCGCCTCGGCTGATGATATCGATGCGGCCAAGTATGCATTTTGCGCGGCTGTCGATGAAATCATCCTGCGCTCGCCCTATGCCATCCGCGACGAGTGGGCGCGCCGCCCGCTGCAACTGGTGCTGTTCGGCGACCAGCTGGCCGGCGAGAACTTCTTCATCCGGCTTGAAGCGCTGCGCGCGCGCGGCAGCGCGCACCTGCAGGCGCTGGAAGTGTTCCACATGTGCCTGCTGCTGGGTTTCCAGGGTCGCTACATCCTCGAAGGCTCGGAAAAACTGGCCTACCTGACGGCCCGCCTGGGTGACGAGATCGCCCAGATGAAGGGCAAGAAGGCGGGCTTTGCGCCACATGCGGAACGCCCCGACCAGATCGCGCACAAGTTGCGCAACGACGTGCCGCTGTGGGTGCTGTGCTCGGTATTCGCGCTGATCTGCGCACTGGGCTACCTGGGCCTGCGCACCATGCTGGCCAAGAACACCGAACAGCAGATGAACGCCTACAGCGATATCGTCAAGCTGGCGCCGCGCACGGCCAACCTGACCATCACGTTGCCGTAATGAGCGGCCCGGCAACGACAGAAGCTCCTCAGGGCGTGTTCGGCACCGGCCTGTCGCAGCATGCGCGGCTGATCACGCTGGCCACGGCGCAGGCATCGAACCTGCCCGAATCGCTGATGGCCGAGCGCATGAGGGGCCGCGAAGCGGTCAACGAGCTGTTCCGTTTCGAGGTCGATGCCTTGAGCACGGCGGCGGGCCTGGACCTTGCCAGCTTTCTCGGTGAGGAAATCACGCTCAAGCTGCTGCAGCCCGACGGCAGCTGGCGCGCCTGGCACGGACTGTGCACCGACTGCGGCTTTGCCGGCGCCGACGGCGGCGTGGCGCGCTACCGGCTGCGCCTCGAGCCTGCCTTGGCCTTGCTGGGCTTGCGCCGCGACAGCTATATCTTCCAGGACAAGAATGCGCGCGACCTCATCACGGAGCTGCTCGCCGACTATCCGCAGGTGCGCTTCGAATTCGATATCAGCCAGGAACTGGCGCCCCGCCCCGTCTGGACCCAATACCGCGAAAGCGACCTGGACTTCCTGACCCGCGTGCTCGCCTTCGAAGGCCTGAGCTGGCGCTTCGAGCACGAGCAAGACGATGGCGCGGCGCAACAAGGCGAACAACAGAACGCACAGCAGGCCAAGCACAAGCTGGTGATTTTCGACAGCAAGGCAGTTGCGCCGCCGACGCCGGGCGTGGCTGGCCTGCGCTTTCACGGCGTGCGCGCCAGCGATACCGATGACGCCATCGACAGCTTCAGCGCGCGGCGCCAGGTGCGGGCCAATGCGGTCGGCATCAGCAGCTGGGACCCGCAGCAACTGTCGGCACCGGCCGCCGAACACAGTTCGAGCCTGCAGGCGGGCGAGCTGCCGCCCCTGCCCCTGTACGACGGGTCCGGCGAACGGCGCCATGCCGACAGTGCTGCGGCCGATCCGCACGGCTTGCGCATGCTGCAGGCACTGGAACTGGAGAACAAGCAGTTCACGGGCGCTGGCGCGGTGCGGCGCATGGCGGCCGGCCACGCCTTTGAGCTGCTGCAGCACGAACAGTATACCGGTGGCGCCAACCAGTTCACCGTGCTCTGGGTCGAGCACGAGGCACGCAACAACCTGGGGCCGG
This sequence comes from Janthinobacterium sp. BCJ23, assembly GCF_059617945.1. NCBI lineage: Bacteria > Pseudomonadati > Pseudomonadota > Betaproteobacteria > Burkholderiales > Oxalobacteraceae > Janthinobacterium > Janthinobacterium sp. BCJ23. The sequence goes on from NZ_JCAQAW010000010.1 coordinate 34,250, forward strand.
CCGGCGGCGCACTGACGACGCTCTTGTCGAAATTATCGACAGTGGCCAGCCTGAGCGACGTCGCCAGCCTGCTTGCTGGCCAGCTCGAGGCGGGCACCTACCGCAATACTTTCGCTTGCGCGCGTACCAGCGTGGCCATCGTGCCGCTCGCCACCGCCGCGCGCCAGGCCAGCAGCGCGCTGGGGCCGCAAACGGCGCTGGTGGTCGGCCTGCCCGACAGCGTGGCGACCACCAGGCGCGACCATCAGATACGCATCCAGTTTGCCTGGCAACGTGGCGCCGCCGCCAATCCCGGCGGCATGGCGCACAACACGGATCAGCAGGGCAACGCGCCCGGCAACGAAGCGTCAGGCACCTGGGTGCGCGTTGCCGAAGCCTTGGCTGGCCCGAACTGGGGTTCGCAATTTACGCCGCGCATCGGCACCGAAGTGCTGGTCGACTTCATCGAAGGCGACATGGACCGTCCGCTGGTAGTGGCCCAGCTCTATACCGGCAGCGACACGCCGCCCTATGCGGCCGGCGTCGATTCGGACGTCAATCACGCCGGCGTCATTTCCGGCATCCACAGCCACAATTTCGATGGCGGCGGCTATAACCAGTGGGTCATCGACGACACGCCTGGCCAGTTGCGTACCCGCCTGGCGACGAGCAGCGCGGCCACGCAGCTGAACCTCGGTTACCTGGTACAGCAAGGCGCCAACACGGCGCAGCGCGGCAGTTACCGTGGCAGCGGCTTCGAACTGCGCACCGACGCCTGGACCGTACTGCGCGGCGGCGAAGGCGTGCTCATCTCCACCACAGCCCGCGCACAGACTGGCGCGGGCATTGCATCTACCCAGCTCGACACCACGGAAGCGTTGGCCCAGCTGAAAGGCGCGGCCGAACTGAACAAGTCGTTGGCCGAGGCCGCGCAACAACAAACCGCCCTGTTCAGCCAGGACGCGAAACAGGCCCAGCTGGACCTGATCAAGCAGATCGATCCCCAGCAAGATGGCAAATACCAGGCCAGCGTGGGCGGACAGGAGGCGCTGAAGGCCAGCGCGGGCGAGCGCAAGCTGGCTGCCGACCAGCCGGTGGAAAAATTCGGCCAGCCGCTGGTCGTGATGGAAGCGCCCGCCAGCATCAACTGGGCTACGCCAGGCTCGACCGTACTGTTTGCCGCCCAGCAGCTGCAGTGGACGACGCAGTCGGACTTGCACATGACGGCCGGCCACACTTATTCGTCCGTGTCGGCCAGTGCACATGGCTTGTTTACCCACACCGGCGGCATCCAGGCGATTGCCGCCAACGGCCCCGTGTCGCTGCAGGCGCATACGGGACAACTGGAAATCCTGGCCGACAAGGCCATTACCGTACTCTCGGTCAACGACTGCATCGACATCAAGGCCAATCAAAAGATCACGCTGCAGGCCGGGCAATCGTCGATCACGCTTGAAGGCGGCAATATCACGTTTACCTGTCCCGGCAACTTCACGGTCAAGGGCGGCCAGCACGTGCTCAACGGCGCCGCCAGCGCGGCCGGCGTGCTGCCGGCGCTGCCGGACACGCGCATCAAGCTGTTCGACGAAGGCTTTGTGCTGCGCGACCGCGACACGGGCGAACCGATGCCGCGCCAGCCCTACCGCATCAAGCGCGAAGATGGCAGCTATGAGAGCGGCATGACCGACGAAAAGGGCTTGACGCATGTGATTGCAGCGGCCGCCGCCGAGGCGCTGGTGATCGAGCTGCTGAAAACGATGGGCGGCCAGGGTTCGGCATCGGCACCGGCACCGGCACCCGACCCTGCCCCCTCTACAGCGCCGGCGCCGGCGCCGGTACCAGGTTCGCCAGGGCAGCCGGCAGCCAGAACCAGCACCCCGCCGGAACCGAAATATAAGCCGGCAGGCGACTCCAGCACGACGCCGGTGGACAACAAGCGCCGCAAGGAAGTGCTGGTCAAGCTGCCGGCCTGCTGGATCGCGGACTATGAAAAGGAAATCGCCGGTCCCTCGTATGGCCGCTATGCCCAGCCTTACCAGCACGACGGCACGCCGCACAAATACAGGGACAAGATCTGGTTCAAGCTGTACGTGCCGGCAAAATCGGACGGTCCGGTGGTGGTGGAAGTGCGTTTCAAGGCCATCACGGTACTGGACGCTGCAGGACAGGCGCTGGAAGAGAGCGACAAGGGCACGGAATCGGCGGCGCTGCGCGTCAAGCAGCGCGCCTACGTGGTGGCGCTGGCGCAGAAAAACGCGACGGCCGGCATCGAAGGCAACTGGAACAACAAGTTCCGGCTTGAAATCAATGATCCGCAATGCGGACAAAAGGTGTTGCCCGTGGTTTTCCGCGTCCTCTGGGTCGACGAGAATCAGCACTACACGCTGCAGATCCACAAGCGCTATGACCGCGAAAACGTGACCGGCGACGTGATGAACGTGTCGCTGGCAACGGAACTGACCACGTATGCGCATGAATTCGGACATTGCGTCGGCATGCCCGACGAATACTCGTACACGGAGTTCGAAGAAACGGTACGCTATTTCAAGCCGGACGGCACGCTCGACGCGCCCATCGTTTGCCACGTCAACGGCACCTCGCCGCAAGACCTGACGCAATCGATCATGTCGTATGCGGAAGGCGCGCTGATCCTGAAACGCCACGGCTGGAATATCGCGATTGAAGCGCAGGAATTGTTGAGCAAAAAAATTGGCAGGAAAATACGATGCGATATTGTCTGAGCCTCCTTATCTATGCCATGCTGATGGCACTACCATTGAAAGCAAACACCATGACGAGCACCCACGCGCCCCTCTCCATCTCCCTGCAATGCATGGGCAACGCTGGCTGCGTCTATGAACGCAAGCCGATGGACGTGCTGGTCACCATCCGCAACGACGGCAGCCGCGATATCGGTTTTCCGCTCGACTACCTGCGCAAGTCGGGCCCGATCGTCAAATTCATCGACACCGATACCGGTGCCGTCACCTACGCCCGCCGCGGCCTGGCCAATCCGGCGCTGAAGACGAAATTCACCACGATCGCGCCAGGCGCCTCGATTTCCATGGAAATCGATATACACCCAACCGACATTGAAACGTTTCGCATCAAAAGAGTCGATATCAGCGTGGAGGTGATATTGAAGGGAGACATACGCATCGATGGCGAAACGGAGCTGCAGGACTACCAGGGCGGCGCGAAGATCCGCATCTTTGAAAAAGAGGAGTGAGACGATAGGCTGCCATGCTCGTCTCGGTCTGCCTGACGAGAAATAGCCAGGCGACTGCATATATCACGCAATACCGTCCGACGCTATATTAGACAAATACTCGGTGCAGCTATCCGGGTGGCTCAAGGCCGAGACGACGAAGCCGCGTAAGAAGCGGCACAATTTGAAGCAGATCCATGAGGACCTGAAAGAGCTGGGCTATGCAGGGTCATACGACCGCGTGGCAGCGTTTGCCAGGCAGTGGAAGGCGCGTCAAACAGAGTGGGGCAATTCTGCGAGCAAACGAACACCTGCGCAGCATGTCGAACTTAATCTGGGTCCAGGAACCACCAAATGAATGCTCCATACTGCGTTCTTTCTCTATGGCGGGATAGATGGGGTGTTACCAGCCTATACATGCAGTCTTATAGATCAACGATATTCATGCAAGAGAAGGTAATTTCATCAGGGTAATGATATCCTTGATATTGGTCAAACAATAATCAAAAGATGCGCTTGGAGGCGCCAACAGAACCACAGAATGAATTGTCACCAGTGGTTTGGCCTCTCCCGCACCATAGTTCTGCGTAAATAAGAAGTAGATAAATCGTGTTGAGACCTTTGGCTTTCTGCCAAGCACCAAGCGGGTGCTGATATCGTTGTCTGATCCTACGACGAGATCGCGCCGGGCCTTCCTATCCCCCTGTCCTACAGAGACTACTACCGCGCTCAATCAAAATGGCCTGCCCTTGCCATAAAGTACGGCGAAGGATGACATATCCGACCGAGTAAGCAACAGAGCATCTGCTTCTGAGAGCAATAACGGCATAATTGGCTACGATAAACTAGCCCGTCATCTGCTTCGTGCGCTCGGCCAGATGGGGGACTTTGCGCGCTGGTGGTGGAGTAGCAATAGCGATCACGGCTGACGCGACATGGCACTTGACGGCATCACGCCAAAACAGAAGCTTGCCATGGCCGCTTAACCTCTACTTCTAAAGCGCTCTAAAAATGGGGGATTACCAATCATTGCTGGGTATATCGCGCGATCGATTTAAATCTCTAAAATTTAAACATAGGATCTAAAACCGTCAGTGAAATTATGCAATAATTCAAGAGGTTCCGTCATGCCAATTTGAAGTGCGGTACTGTCAACTGCAACACCCAACGCTGATTCTCCTATCTTAGTGAAAATAAACTGATGAAAATTACAAAAATTGTACTGGTCGCATCCCTTGCAGCACTACTTGGAGGCTGCGTGGCACCTCAACGTCCAAGCTTCACTCCGTTGCCATTTGACGCCGTTGAATATGATGCACTTCCTAAAAGTGGCACCGGTATTGTAAAAGGTCAAGTCTTTGCGAAAACAGTGGGCGGCACCGTGAAAAAAGGTGCCGGGAATGCAGTACTTTTAATACCGGTGACAAAGTACAGGCAACAGTGGTACCAGGCGGTACTCATGGAAGGCAAGGCAGCAGCAGTCTCTCAGGATCCACGCTACTCGACCTATGATAAAACTAAAACTACTGATGGTGAAGGTCGTTTTGAGTTTAATGAAGTTCCACCAGGTCAATACTACGTACTCAGTAATGTGAATTGGGAAACCATTTCGGATAATGAATATTCACGGCGCTTGGGCCTTCTTGATCAACAAGGCGGCCTGGTTGTGCGAACTGTCGAAGTGAAGAACGGCGCGACAACTGAGGCAATCCTCAACCGCTAAAGTACAGTCGGGCGGCAGCTTACTTGAAATCTTGCCCTGACACAAAGGCAAGTCCAGGTAATTTGCCGCTCAATTGCCTGCTATTCTTCGTTTCGAATAGATCATCTACCTGCCGTACCGTCCAAAGCTTGCGTCTTGCCTGCGACTTTCCAGCTTCCATCTCCAACCTTTGTTGCACATCTTTTTGCTAAACCGCGCTGTCCTAAACCTGATCTTATTGAAGGCAAGAGGCAGGAAAAGCCTGCCTTGGAACGCCTAAACAAAACGTCGTCCAAAGAAACCCCTCGGCGGACAGCATACCGGCCCCAATCCAACCGACCATGGCAAGCTTGGCTGCAAGCCCCATCTGCTCATCGATCAACGCGGTCTGCCTCTGGTGGCAAGCATATCGGAGACTCAGGTACATGATTCACGGATGCTGATCCCGCCGCTTGTCTCGGCGTCCTTGACGCGGGCCTTATTCCGCGCCGTTCCTTTCGCCGGGGACTTCTCCGCCGTGATCAGTTTCTTTGCCTCGCCCAGCTTCTCCCGCGCCTCCGCCAGCGTCATGCCGCCGACGCCATAGCGGCCGAAGGTAACGGTCTCCTGGCGGCCGTTGATTACATAGTGCCAGACAAAATAACAAAAAAGCCCGTGAAATCAAGGGCTTAGGTGTGGTTTACTGCCTATCAGTGCCAGCAGTTGCTAGACATCAAATCATTCCCACTCGATTATCAACGAGACCGCTAAGCGCTTGATTTTTCAGTGGTTTCCAAACCTTTCAGTTACCGATACCCTCAAAAATACCCTCATCGCCAAAATCCGTTATTACGGGTTTGTTGTCAGCCGAGACGGGAAGATCTAGCCCACTCGCAAACACCTGAATTCAGATTTTTCTCAGCGACGACGCGTTCATTTCAGCACATCAGCAATCGCAGCGACCCGATGAACTTAAGGATACGCCAATTTTCAGCCCCGCACTGTCCCCCTGCAGATCGAGAAGGCCAGAGCCGAGATCGTGTGCGAATGGCGGACCGCCCCCTCTCGGCAAAGCACATCGCAGCGACTTGGCATCGCTATGAAAATGACAACGACCGTTAATGATCGTTCTGATCATCAACGGCCCTCGGTTTTAAATAACAATTAGTCATTAAAGCAGACTTACTTCACTCGAACCGCTGTTCGCGCCCCTTATGCTCTCGTTGTTCACGCTCTTTTTCACGCTCGATTCGATTAGCAAGTTTTTCAGATATTGATTTTGCCGCTGCAGCAATCCTCACGTTTTTATGTTCAACCAACATGCCAATTGCAGCAGCTCTAGGTTTCATCGCGTTCGCCAAGCCACCTGAAAAAATTGAAGGTAATACGCGATCAGCAATAGCATCCAAAACAGCCTCTGGATCGCTTGAAGCCTCCACCAGTTTCATCGCTGAATCGGACAACTTTACAGTCTCCATATCTCCCTGGTTAGACCAAACGGTGATACCTGCCGCAACAGATGCCCAAACGCTGCTATCGTTTCGGGCATTACACCATTCAATCAGCTCCTCGACATTAATTTGCGTGAGCGGTGGCTTATCAAGGCTGCCATTGCTAATAAACAACAATCGTAGATCCTGTTGCTTTTCAGTACCTTGGAAAGCGCGATCGAGGAACGCCTTTGGCATCAGTGCGATAGTCGCCTGAATGGCATTTTCAAACGCATAGACATGACCATAGCTCGCATCAATAACCGCGAAAATTGTATCAAGCCACACCAACTTTTCGGTCTCATTGCCATCGAAGCGCAACGCGGCACCTACGACGTTCTCCATGGCATAATCCACACTTCCGCCAAAATCATTGTGATCCCTTTGTAGCCTTTGGATCGCAGCTCGCAGTCCGATCAGTCGCAATTCGGGACCAAGAGTGTCCAATGCGACATCTTTGTCATGCAACTTCATACTCAGCGCATCCAAAATCACATCATCGCCATTCGTTTTAGTCAGGAGTCGCTGTGCGAGATTGAGTACACGGCGCGCGGGCAAATTGGCGTACCCGTCTTGCCAAAAGATTGGCCCGAACATCCCAAGGTAAGTGGCTGGATGATCTAGAAGCACCTCGCAACGGCTTAGGTCAGATTCTTTGAAATCGAGCAGCGGGTGCAAGCCGACCAATACCTGTCGAAGTTCTGGATGTTGTAAGCATTGGTCGAGCAACTCCTGCACTAGAGAAGGATCGACAGAATTAGTCTCCTCGATAAAGCCGCCAAGGACAGCAAAATTCTTGCTGGCTTCGGTCTGCTGTTCCAAATGTTCAACGAGTTTTCGCCACCCAGCTCGCAGATCAAGAGCCCCCTTCGCCAACCCCCTCCCAAACGTGGCACGATAGGGCATCCAATCATTGGAAAACAAGTTGGAACCCAATTCATCAAGTTCATGGGCCGATGTAGCAAACTCTTCACCCAAGCGCAGTGACTTGGCTTGGAGCCGCCTCTCAGCTTCATCATAATTATTACCTTCATGACAAAAATCGGTATCCAGCGACCCGTAGCTGCCCTTAGTGAGCACATATGTCTTTATTGCCGGCACCAAGTCGTTGGGTTTCAATTCTCTATCCAAGGCGGCGAGCTCTTCTGGTAAACGATGGAAATTTTCCTTTCCTTGGTGATTGGAATAGTCGAAATTAATCGTTGATCGAACGGCTCTCCAACCCTCGCCAAAAGGTTGGTAAGTATGCAACTTACGGGCCGCATCGACGAGTTTCCCCCTCATTGCTTCTTGGCGCCATATCCCCCGAAACGCATCCGCCAAAGTCCGCCGTGCGGGCCCCTCAAGATCAGTATCACCACATGTGCCCAATTTCACTGTGACGTCGACGAAGGCACTACGCCACTCCACGAGTTCTTTATGGTTTGGATGAAATCCAAAGTTTCTGGGACGAGCACCGAATTCGCTCATAACGCTTCCCGTCCACCGCGGCCCACCTAAGGCCGCTGAAAGCATACTGAAACCTAGCGACTTCCGTCCCGCCACTTCTGATGAAAAGCACTCGTTTATGATCGTGATCCGCTGTCCTAATGAAGCATGTGTGCCGGATAAGTATGCTTGAAAAAAAGTACTGATCTTGGTTCGAACCGCGTCAAAGTTGTTGCTCTCATCTTCATAATCCGCCGCACGGATCAGCAGTCTAAGGCAACGGTTAAAAGCGTCTACTTCGTATGCCAACAATCGCAATAAATTAAGAATCGTAGTCCGCTGCAACTTGTAACGAGGATGCATACCTTTGAAATCAGGCGCAGAAAGTTCTGCTTCTATCCTGTCAAGGAGAGCTTCAGGCGCAACTGGGCTGATATAGTCCAGAATTCGTAGTGACATCTCGTCCAACTCGGATATCTGCCCTAGCAGTCCATCAGATTGGAGCCAAGTCTCAACGATCTCCTTTGCTACCGGATGGTCGTGCAACAGACCTAACCTGTGTGCAAATGACATTAGTAATCGTTGATGACCCGGTCTTTCAAAGACTGCCCTGAGTTTATCAACCGGGATACTATCGAGTGCCGACGCCGCTAGTTTGTTCGCAATAGCATGCGGCAGGATGGCTCTCCAATGTCCCCGTTTTTGTACCACATGGCGTTCCGATAGCTTGTTTACGGATCTAAACAACTGGGCACGAGAATGGCCAGAGATCGAGCCAAGTGTGTCCAGCTCCTGGTCACCAACCTCCCCGTTTGAGATCGAAAACGAATATACCAGGGACAATATCTCAGCCTGTTCCCGCAACTCGTTGTCCGGCTGATTGCGCTGTTCGAATAAGCGATTGAACAACTGAGTGTCAGAAAGCTGAGCCAAGCTCTCGCCTGCCTCCACCCTCTCGGCGATTGCCAAGGATACTCTCGCGTTCCCATCTGCAAACTCTGCTATACGGCGAGCGTTGTTCTGGCCAATACCCGGGAAGCGGCGGATCAGAAGCTGCTCCGCCATCTCGGGTCCGACTGCTTCAATGTGGATTACTTCGGTTGTCTGAGGCTTATCATCTCTGATGTCATACTCAACGGTGATAAGTCTCACTTCACCGCCTGCGGCTGATACCCTACTGGCAAGCAAAGAATGTAATTCTGATGGGCAGTTATCCAGTATCAGAACGGCACGCCGGCGCTCTGCAACAAGCCTGTCCAGCATCGCCGTAGCCGACGGGTCCGGATTCGCACCAGTATCGACGTAGACTGCCAATGTCCGATCAAGTGCATTTTTACCAACCGCCTCATCGAACAGTGCCTGCACGATCCTGGTCTTTCCTACGCCGGATAACCCAGTGATGCGAACCGCTTTAGCCGTAGTCCGGATGAGGTCTCTCATCGGTTCGATGGCATTTTCGAGGCTAAGCTTTTCATGCCTTTGCGAAGGCAACGTGACTGAGACGCCTGATGCCGAAATCAGCGTATCGTCAGCACCTCGAGGCGGATTACTCCAAGCTCCGTATGCCTGCCAACCCGAGTTTCCTTGACCAAGCTGCCCCTTTAACCACAGCATAACTGAAGGGTGTTGTCGCACCCATTGAACTAGTTTCGAGCGATCGTAAAAGTCCAAATGGATATTGGCTTTGTTGGGATCGTCCTTCAAAGCATTGCGCATCGCTAACATCCGTGCATTTTTCATCGGGGGAGAGCAATCATCGGCCAAACTGACAATGATGTAACTACCACCTTTCGCCCCCTGCTCGCTGATCGTTGATGATAAAACTCCACGCGTGACCATTTCGTTCGTTACGTCTCCCTTTGGCATCGAATGTTTCTTGGCCTGAAGGATAGTATCCGCCCTGTCAAGGAACCCTGTATTGAGTTTGTCCACAGGAATCTGGACGTGAATATCAATTCCGTTATCCGGAGCATTGATCGAGCCTGACCAACTTACCCAAGCAGGGCTATGCCCGTGCGCTGCTACTTCTGCTTCGGCAAGGCGAGCAATGAAATTCTCCAGCTGTGTCTCCGACAAACGCAGTAGGTCGTCTTTTTCGATGTCAAAAATTGCCACAAATTTACCTCAATAAAACGGTTTATGAAGCAAACGTAGCCCCTGCAGTCCAAAAAGTACTGGAACGAGCAACCGATGCCGTAACTATTTATTGCGAGACGTTATCACGAAGTTTAAGCATTGTTTTCATTTTTACTTTTTGGTAGTTTTTCGTTCTGCCTTTCCACACTCCTGTCTATCACCGCCACAATCCCTTCGAACTGGAACGTATCGCAAGCTCCTGCATAAAGTGGTCTGGCCCCGTCCGCTAAACGGAACTGTTGATTTACCTGGCCATGGGATCGTTGCTACTGCATCGGCTAAATTTCCGCCAAGATATTAAACCATCCCCAATAGCTTCCTCCAGGACTTAAAACTTCAAATGGATTAGGCGGGTAAATGGAACGCTAAACTAAAGTGCTGCTCCTAAAACTTAGATCGCCCCCTTTAATTCGCGCAAGAATTCACCGCAGATCACGATGTTCCCACCCCCAACTGCTAAATTCGGAAAATGCATGAAGTACAAAGCAAATGTAGAGGTACTTTAGTGTATCAGTATTGGCATTATCGGAATGGACCGTAAAGTATGAAATCGTGTTTAGGGTAGCCCTTCGATGGGATAACCTATTAAATATCTGAGGTGATTCATGCAACGGAAAATGAGCCATTTCGCCCTCTCGCAGCAGGCGTTCCAATTCCTCAGAACTTTGCAGCATGGCCTCACGTATGCCCGCGTGTTTCTTCTGTACCGGATAAATTATTTTATCCACCTTGCCAGAAAACTCAGTAGCAAACTCTGTTTTTAGGCGCCTAGAAAATAGATGCACCAATCTATGAAAATTTCCATTAATAAGTAAGTCTTGTTCCTGCCATTTATCGCGATCTTTAAAATATTCGAATCTAGTTGCATTACGAAAGTCAGTGCTAATGTCCGCACTTTTTGCTAGATCATGATCAACTTCGAATCTCTTAAAGGCTTGAGCCCGGTGCAGAAGGTTCAACCCTGTCTGCCATCCCATTTGCCCTTTAAAAGCAACAAATATCATCTCGGAAGCTTCATGAAGTAAATGACGCATATAGGGATGTGATGCATCTTCTCGGTCGTAAGAATCAGCCAAAACGACCACTTGGCTTAATGCGTCGCTTGCCAAACTCATGAGGTCTCTCAACTCACCGGCATGCTTCTCCTCTACGTCCAAAACCTTCTGATAGTAGTATCGATGCGCTTCGGTCAGCTGTGCTCGATAACTGTTTTGCGCGTCTATGTGTGCAGACTGACTTTGACGTTTCGCGTAAAGCACACTAAATATTGAGACAAACAAACCCAAAGCGGAAACGGCTAAAGCAATGCTAGCAATAAAATCACTGGTTCCCAATGCAACTCCCAACTTCCAAAAAAGTAGTCATATATAAATTAAGTCAGCACTAAAAAATACCGCCAACTCCAAAATACATTTACCAGCTCCTTTCAAACAACCTCGAAAGATACCCTCCCGCATAAATTTCGCATTCATTTAATATCAATATTGCCTGCTTAGAGGTAACAGCATTTCGTAGTCATTGCAGGTTACCTTGTGTCAAGTCATTCGTCTTTTTTCCTCCTACCAAAGACTCGATCGCCATACAAAGGTCAATTACTAGGTCACTCAAATGGCGTCGACTGAGCGCAAAATTAACCCGTTCCAAAGCTACATATATTTTTGGCTGTATCTGAGCGTCAAGTCTTAGAAAATCTGAAATTATCTGTTGAACATCCGCAATATCCAACTGCTGATGAGACTGGCCTCCGATTGGAAAGACCCCGAAATGCCCAGGCAGTTAAAGTTATATACGTAATCCATCAAGCGATTGATGCCTCTCCAGCCAGGACTTGACCCACAAAGGTTGGCGCCCGCGACCACTCCATTGCTGTTCGTGATTGTCAGGGTTGCGATACTGCGCAGCAACCGCTTTCTTCTCCCCCTTCACTACATTTTTTGGTCCCCCGGCGATCAATTGTGTCAGCGGTACACCGACCCGCTGGGCAATCGCCAGCATTTCTGCACGGGCTTTTTCCAACTCGCCTTTTTGTCGGGCCTTGATTTCTTGAATTGCTTGCGCTTCGAGCTTTTTTAACTCGGCCAGTGATAATGATGAGATATCCATACGAACTCCTTGAAAGTAGTACAAATTTGGATGACACCTGTAGGTGACTTGAGCATGCATGCCAAGTAAAGCCATTCTAAAACATTTCGTTCATGCTTTAGCCGTCTTCTTTCTCCTTGTAACATCGAAACACCTTGTTTAAAGGGCCCATTTCGACTGGAGCCATGCAGCTGGCCCGGCAACAATCGTGAAAATCACTGTGGCCACGAAGGCTGAAATATGGAACCACTATCCCCTTCCTTCGCATCGACCTGGCTTCTGGCCATGCTTCAGGGGCAGACCTATGACCAGATCGCAGCGCGGTTTCGTGTCACGAAGTCAACGGTGTCCAAATCAGTTACCGATCTAGCGCGAGATCTGCAGTCCATCGTTGGTGTGGTCGGCATCGACGAGGACAGTGCGCCCACTGCCCATGTGATCCGCGCGCATGGAAAAGATTATCTGGAGGCGCTGGAACACTTCGTGCCGCTGGCAAAACATGCGGCCACAGCCTCGCTTCCGATCATTACCCGGGCACACATTGACCAGCTGGTGCTGCATACGGCACGGCATAGCCGCTGCAAACAGCGCGATATCGCCCTTCTCCTCATGCTTATCCATACCGGCGCACGTCCGAATGAGATCGCCAGGATAACCATCGCGGACTACATCGATGCGTCGGGCCAGCACCGCTCTCCAGTATGGCTGCCAGCTGGTGCGGCCACAAATGGCGTAAGGCGCCCACTGCTTCTCGACGCAACAGTCTTGTACTGGCTTGACGCGTATCTTGCGTGGCGCGTGGCCGCTGGATGGGGTGTGAGCGATCGCAGAGAATACCGAGGCCTTCAGGGCGACAGTAGCCTATTTCTCAGCCGGACTGGTGAGTCGTTTACTTCGCCATCAGCAAAAGCCACTGCCGAAAAGGGTTTACATGATGTCCTGCAGCGTATCTTTCGCTACGCCAATCAGCCTGGTCTGGGTGTGCTGGGTGCGCGCCGTTCAGTGGCGCATCGGTTGCGGGCCGACGGCAGCACACACGACGAGATCGCATTTTATCTTGGTACACGCACCGGTACCGTGCGGCGGCTGCTGACGACAAGTCCCGGCAAGCCACCCCATCCAGACACCTCCGGCACTTGAACACGACCCATCTTGCCATCGCTCGAACTACCTAGGTTCGCTCGCCCCGTAGCAAAGTGTCTGGACAAGGATCTCGGGGTTGACTCGCGAATGGTCAATGAGAGGATGGTTTATCGCTCATTTTCACATCAAGGAGACCATCATGGACAAGGAAATCGTCAACCGCTCACTTCCGCAAGGCGCTCCGCCAACGGTCCTTGGAGAACGGCCGGCCCGCATTCCCACGGGCGGCACGATCCGCGCCGGCATCAAGGTGCTGACCAAGGCGGCCGCGAGCAATCCGCAAGCGAAAGCGATCTACGAGCAAGGGCTGGCCTCAAACTGTTCGTTTGAGGAGATCGGACAAAAGATTGCCGAGGCCTTCCCGGACATCAAGGCACCGCTGGTGCCCAAAAATGTGGCGTGGTTCACCGTACGTCCGAATGACTTTCCCAATCCGGCCCTGGCAGCGCAGATTCTGGCGGCGTTTGGCGAAGATCGCGGCGACGGCGTCATCCGGCTGTATCGTTTTCCGGTCATTTTTCCGGCCGACACCTGGCAATTGGTCATGCCACATGAACTGGCTGCCTGGGCACGCAATGACAAACGCTACTGGAGCGAGTATGCGTCAGATGGCCATACGCGCTACTGCAAAATGTATGCCCCCGTGCGTTTTGATGAGCGCAGCCAACGCGTGGTGCGCACCTTCGGTGGACGCCCAGTACAACTACGGCCAGAAAACAATGGTGTCTGCGATCCAGAAAACTGCCCGGAATTTCAGAACCGGCAATGTAATCTGACCGGAAAATTCATTTTCTATATTCCAGGCATTGCCTCGATTGATGCCTTTGTCCTGCACACGAACAGTTTTTATGCCATGAGCCGCGCCATCGAGCGCTTTGAAACCATCTCGTTCATGCGCGGTGGCCGCCTGGCCGGCTTCCTCGATCAGCACCGCACGCCCTTCTTTTTCAGTAAGAAGCTGCGCGACGTCTCCCATATCGATCCCAAAACCGGGCAATCCGTGCGCAGCGCACACTGGATCATCGAACTGGAAGCACCCATCGATGTCTCTTCCCTCCTGATCCAGCATGACGATGAAAGCGCTTTACACCTGGCCGATCAGGCCGCCCATATCCTGCAGGGGCAAAAGGAACAACAAGACATTGCCTCATTGCAGCTCCGCCCCGATGAGGCACTTGAGGTGCCACTGGAGCAACCGGCACAGAGTGAAGCATCCATGCAGCAGAAAGCGGCCACTGACGCCACGGCATGGGCACCACCTCAGCAGGCCAACCACTGCGGCGAAGAGGAAGCAATCCGCACCCTGTTTGACCTGGCAGCGGCCTATGGTGTCGAGCAGGATCGGTTTGGCCTGTTTGCAGACCGCCAGTGGGGAGCCGGCTGGCGGCGCAATCCGAACGGCCGTCAACGCGTGCTGGCGGAACTGGAACGCTATCAGAATGATCCGGAAGGCTTCTGTGAAAAGGTTAACGCCCGCCTGCGCGCGTCGGACACGCCGTCATCCCGGCCGCGCGCGCCAACAGCGCCAGCCAAGGGAGAATAGTCATGCGCATCGCGCATTTTTCCGATTTGCACTATGCAGTATCGACCTTGCCCGAGGTCGATACGTGCTTCACCTATGCCGTAGACCAGGCGATCGCAAGACAGGCAGAGGTCGCCGTCATTACGGGCGACACCACCGATCATGCCCTGGACGCTCATTCGCCGGCGTTGATGGCGCTTGCGCGCCAGATCCGGCGTCTGGCCGACCATTGCCCGGTCCTGATGCTGCAAGGGACGTTTTCCCACGAACCACCCGGTACGCTGGATCTGTTTTCCCTGCTAGGGGGACGGTATCCCATTCACGTGGCCAATCATCTGCAGCAAGTCATTCTGAATAGCCGACGTGAATGGAGCGCCTCAGCTCACTGCCGTTTCGATGCCAACGACTGGCGCGACGCGGACTGCGCCCTTCTCTGCTCGTGCATTCCGACCATGAACAAGGCGAATGTGGCCGCCAGTGTCGGTGTGGAACAAGCGGGACAAGCCATGGGGCACTATCTGGCTGACCTCCTGGCCGGCTACGCGCCTGGCAATCTGCTGGCGCGCCAGCGGGGTATTCCCACCATCGCGCTCTCCCACGGTACCGTGATTGGCTGCATGACAGAACATGGGGTGCCGATGGCGGGAATGGACCATGAATTTACCGCAGGGGCGCTGTTTCAGGCACAGGCCAATGCGTTCATGCTGGGGCATATTCACCTGCATCAGGCATGGGACCACAACGGACAGGTGATCGCCTACCCCGGCTCGATTGGACGCTTGCATTACGGCGAACAAGGCAATAAGGGTTTCCTGATGTGGGACGTCACCGCGGACAGCGCTGGTTGCGAACTCGTCGCGACGCCGGCTCGCCGCACGCTGGAGCTGGCGTTTGCCGGAGCGCTGGATATGCATGCACTGCACCAATACGTCGCTAGCCACGCCATCGAAGGTGCCTGGGTGCGCATCCGCTGGCAGTGCCTTGAAGAGGAGCGCGCCACCATCGACCGCGAAGCGATCACGGCACTGTTTCGTGGCGCGGCAGGCATCAAGCTCGAAGGTCGTGTGATTCCGATCACCCGTGCCAGAGCGGAGGGAATGGCACGCTGTCATCAACTTGAAGAGCAAGTGCATGCGTGGGCGCAGCAGGTCGATACGCCAGCAGCGCCCTTATTGGCGTGCCTTGCCCAGCTAGCTATCCATTCACCCGCCGACATTGCTATGGCTGCGCTGTCAACAGAAACAGTAGCTGGCGACGCTTGGACAAGCGGGTGCCATGCTTCGGAAAACGGGGCTGTGCAGCCTTGAGGTGTGCGTGCTCCGCTTCATACTAAAGACCGAAAGACACTTTGACCAGGAGAGATCACCATGCGCCCTCTTTCCCTCACCTTGACGGGTTTCATCGGCATTCGCGATGGGATGAACAGAGAAACATTGACGCTTGATTTCGAGCGCCTCACAGCCGGCGCCCAGCTGGTGGCCATCGTCGGCCCGAATGGACGCGGCAAAACCACCGTGTTAGACAATATGACGCCCTTTGCGACCATGCCGTCCAAGGCAGGGGCTGACGGCCTTGGCAGCTTTTCCTACTACGATGAGGTGTACTTGCCGGTCAACCGCAAGGAACTCCTGTGGGAAATGGCGGGACGGCAATACCGCACCCAGATCATCATTCGGCTCAACGGTAAGCGCAGGAGCGAGGCCTACCTGCATCAGCTCTGCGATGGCACATGGCAACCCGTGCAACTCCCAGACGGCAGCCTCTCCGATGGCCGGATGGAATCCTACCAACGCTGCGTCGAGGACATCGTCGGCCCGGCCGCCACTTTTTTTACCACGGCATTCTCGGCGCAGAACAGGCGCCAGCTGGCCCATTACCGCAATGCGGAAATCAAAGTGCTATTGAGTGACCTGCTCGGACTCGAGCGCGTGCGTGCCAAGGGGCTACAGGCTGCGGAGACGGCGAAACTGTTGCGCTGCGGGCTATCCGGATGGCAGCAGGAACGGCGGCTGCTACAGCGACAGATCGATGACAATCACGAGATATCGCGACAATTGAGCATGCCCGACAGCGCGCTGGAGACCTTACAACGCGGCAGGCAGGCAGCACTGGCAACGCTGGATGCGAAAAAAAACACCTTGGCCACCCTCAAGGCCGAACAAACCGTCTCCGCAACCTACGCGAACCAGCGCCAGCAGCTCAACCAAACACTGCAGCACCTGCGCGATCGCCTACTGACACGCAAACAGCAAATCGACGAGCGAGAACATGACCTCATCGCGCTAGGCCAGGCCATAATCCACCAGATCGTGCAGCGGCGGCACGAGCATGCGCAGGAATATCTAACTGCAGTCAGCCGGCATGCGAACCTGCGGTTGCTCGACGCCGATCACCGACGCGTGACCCGCGCCGTTGAGCGGCTACCGATCCTGACACGCCTGCAGGAATACCGCAGCAATCATGCCGCAATCTGCCGTCAGCTGCATGATCGGCATACGGAGGCAACGTCCCAGCGTGCTGTAGCCCTGCAAAAGATCGATGGATTCAACCGGGAAATCGGTGAGACGGTATGTCAAATCCGAGCACTGCACCAGCGCCTCTCGCTCACCTCCCTCGTTCCCTGCGCGGGGACCGCACTCCAGGGACAATGCCAGCTACTCGAACACGCCCGCTCAGCCCGTCCCATCATTCCCCAGCACGAACAATCGCTGCGCCGCCTGGAACACGCCCAGCGCCAGCAAACCGAGGTGCTGTCACAGCTGGACGCGCAAATCGCCGCAATGCCGGACACGGCAGAGCGCTTGGCGCGGGCACTGCGCCGCCTGGATCGTACTCGAGAAAGACGCGCAACCAATCAGCAAGTCGCTGCGCGCGCCAGCGAGATCGAGCAGGCACGGGACAGCATCGACGATGTCATCCGCAGGATTCACCTGCTCGCGCAGGCCGTCGACCATGAAACAGATACCGAAAAACAGGAAAAAGCACGCATCGACAAGGAACTGGCAGCCATTGCAGGTGAGCGCGCTCAGATCGCGCAGGATATTCGCTTGGAACGCGAGCATATTGAACAGCAACTCTCCGCTCTGCCTTTGCCGTTCGATCCGGTTCGTCTCGCGCAGGCCGATCAGGAAATCGCTCACTTCACGGACAAGCTCGCAGAATATGAAACACAACTAAACGAAGCGATCGGGCGACAGCACCGCCTGACTGAACTTCAACGCCAGCGACTGGGTCAACGTCAAACGCTAGCCGCCCTGGATGCCCGCATCGCCCATATTGAAGAGCAGACAGCAATATGGTCTTTGTTCGCCACATGCCTGGGGAACGATGGCATCATCGCATTGGCCATTGACGACGCGGGCCCCGCCCTGTCGATGCTCACCAACGATCTATTGATGGCGTGCTATGGGGCGCGCTTTACGGTATCCATTCGCACGCTGCTGGAGTCGGGCCAAGGCCAATCCAGGGAAGGGTTTGACATTATTGTGCATGATGCCAATACCGGCTTCGCGAAAAGTGTTTCTAAGATGAGTGGAGGCGAGCGCGTCTGGATCAACGAATGCCTCACGCGCGCCATGGCCTTGTATCTAGCCCAGTCAAACAACCGGCGCAGCGAAACCCTCTTCTCGGACGAAGCGGATGGGGCATTTGACGCTGAGCATAAACGCATGTTCCTTGCGATGAAGCGCCAAGTCATGCAACTGGGTAACTATCAACAAGAGTTTTTTATTTCACACACGCCCGAGTTGGCCGCAATGGCGGACGCCACGATCAATCTCAACTGACATCATACACGTAGGATTTTTCTCGTTACGCAATACTGACACCCTTATTCATTTGGATGAATTCAAGACAATCCTAGGCCGATTTAACACAAAACTGTACCTTCATTCCAAATGGAATGCACTCCCCATATGAACTCGATAGATTTACAGCATCAACTCCGAAATTCTCTACTCCCCTCATATCATTATCTTGGCATACAATTGCTTCCGCCTATGATTTGAATTTACTATTGACTTCAGAGGAAAGACGAGGCCTCAGGTCAAGCACTTTGATCGCAACTCGTATGCTCCCCCCCATTTCGCTAACTAGCCTGACTGCCTCGACATTAAGCATTATTCGTAATCCGTCTATATCAAGATTTTCGCGAGTTTCTGGATGCTTCCAGGAATGCTTTTTCGCTACCGTTACTAGAAGACAGCCAGCACGGCAACTTTCAGCACTCATATATTTGGTGACAAGTTGATTTTTAATTGTGTCACGCAGTTGTCTTCCAGTCCATCGCTCCCCGAGCTTCAGCTCAATCGTACCTTGCTGACCTGAAAGCGCAACGCGTAATCGAATATCCGTCTCTTTTTCGTCTGCGGTAACAGCCTCTTGATCAACAGAGTAAATTTGATTAGAAGCGTTGCGTAACTGCAGGGCGAGCATCTGACGCATTACCCGTTCACTGTCAAGTACAGCCCAACCAGCGCGCGGAGAAACATCCTGTAGAAGTAAATCATCAAGATCGTCTAGCCGGTCAACGAGAAGTGAGAACATATCATCTCGAGTCATGGGCGGAGCTTCTCCATAGCGGTCGAGTGTTACAACGACTGACTCAGTATATGCGATACAATCTGCTTCTTCAGCAGCCTTTTCTCGAGCAAGCAAAGCAAGCCTATCGCGGAAATGCGCAAATAGGGGATCCTCCAGCATTCTTAATTTGACAGCCCAAGCCTCAGTACCCTTGGCGTCAATAATAGCCGTAAGCAACGCATTACGGCCAGACTCCGCCTCGTCACGGATGTCTACCGAATATGTTCCTTCGTGGGAAACGTCGTCGGAAGGGCGTACATGTTGGTAAGCGAGTCGAACCAAGCTCAAGAGCAAGGTTGGAGTAAATCCAGTGTTTCTTAAGTCAACGAGCAAGTTACCGCTGCGATTACCAAACATGGATCCGAAATATTTCACCGCAGGACCATTTATTGATGGCTCAATTTCCATCAGCAGACGCTCTAGTACGCCGACTCCAACCGCTGGAGCTACTTTCATTAATGTTGTCAACCAGACTTGTGTGAACGGTCCATTGTTCCCATTAGCGACCTCTCCTTCAGCCAAAATTCGAATTTTTTCCTTAGTATATTGATTATCATGTTCTATAAGGATCTCAAGCACACGCCTCAACTGTTCTGCCGCAGCCAATGGACTCTCTGCAAAGCAGTCTCCGCCCCTCCATCTTTCAAACCAGGCCCGCAAACGCGGTATAAAGAGTCGTATGACGGTGGGTGGAGAATAACTTATATTTTCCAGTACACGTCCGTATGAATCCTTTGCAATCACTTCGTCCAGTTCGGCTGTCAATAACGGGCCGAGTGTCTCTTCGACGGCGTCCGGGTGTTCGTTTACCAATGCTTCAAGCCATGCAGGAAATCCACTCGACTCCAAAGGTACATAACGTGCGGCCAGCTTTGCCTCCGCCGTAGATAGTTTACTAGCCCATAAAGGCTCTTCCGCCTCCGCTGCAATTGCTGCCAATCCAAGCTGCCATCTAATAAGTATCGTTCCACGCTCCTCGATCGCCTGTTCAATGCGAAGCGTAGGACGATCATTGCGCCATATAGTAAGCATACTTTTTCGCAATCTGTCTGCTACTTCCTTATCAAAATACTGCTCGATAAACCGGCGATTCCAACCTGATGAGCGACTTTCTTCTCCAGACTGTTGCATTGCCTGCCACAGGTTCCACGCCGTACTCCCCTTTCGGTCGAGACTAAACGCAATCTCTGGGTGCTCGGCAACCTCGCGCCAGAACGCAACCCAATCTGCATGATTCCTCTCTGCACGTAAACTACCAATCTCACGTCTCCGCTTAAGTCTCGCTTCAACCTTGAGATTCTCTGCATCAACTTGGGGGCGCTCGAGGAAAAGATCGATCAACTCGACAAGTTCTGGCCTATCAGCCACATCATGCTTGAGGCTTTCGATATATGTTTCCGCATCACCATTGAGGTCCAAAACGCGACGCATGGATAATTCAACCATAATCCTTCGCTCCCGTAGAGGTCGTAGGGGATCAACAAGAATACGGCGAACCCAACTTCCATCTTGCGAATAATTAAGTTCAAGCACCCCATAAAACACTGTCTCGACAATGCTCCGCGCCATGTCCCACTCGGGGTGTAAACTTTCGGTGAATGCATCATCGATCCAAAAAATATCCTCACGGATCGCACTAGGTAATTCTGCTAGTGCCAATCTCAATTTTTTGATTGCTTCGTTGGAGAAACGATCATCAGACTGGAGGCGCAATACGACAACCGAAGACCGAAGGAGTTCGGCATTCATCCCACTGGATTCCATCTGCCTTAAGCAGATCGCAGCGAGTGCCGAAAGAAGGTGGGGCCGTTTGCTAGAAAAATGTGGCCATTCCTTTTCCCATCTGAGTCCGTCAGTAATTAGATCTGTTATGCCAATTCGCAATTTTTCTAAATATCCAGATGAAAAATTGAATTTTTCGACCGTTAGCGGTAGCATCCAACTAAGATCACCATTGATGCTCTTCGTATCTTGGATCTGCCCCATTATTTCACAAAACCGTTCTGGGCTAATATGATGAGGAAATAATTGAAGAACTATTCCTCGTATGAGCCGATCCGGCCAGAGTGTCGGTGTATCTACTATTGATTGTGTAAGTACATCAATCCGATCATCATTTAAGCCTACCATCGCAGCGACAGCTTGAAAACGTTCATCGGATTCGGCATTGCTATCAAACACCACTTTATGAGCGATATCTGCGCATGTGGGCATCGGGGCTGTGCCAATTAGTGCAAGAAATAGTTCGCGAACCTCTTGGTTTTCGATACCAACTTGCCACAATTCCGATACGCAATATGCTAAATCATGTCGAGCGAAGCGATGTACCTGAACTTCTGGAACTCGCATTCCACGGTACCCACCTTTACCATAATGATGCACATATGATTTCAACGCGTCGATACATTGTGGGCGCGAAAGAGATTCCGGGTCAGCATGGTCTAACAGTATTTCCGGTTCACAATCACGAACCTCAAAAAAAATACTCGACTGGGATGCCGCTAACCAAGCTGCGATCGGGCGCATAATCGGGCGTACGACTCTAGTTCCGTCGGGGGTTTCAACAAACAATATCCTCTTAACCGCTTTAATCGGCATTCCGAAGTTTAATCGATCATTGAGGCGCTCAGCGGCAAGGAATTCGAATACAGAGCGATGGTGAAATCTAACGCGACCATAGCTGGCGAATCCAAACAGTGGCCGCTGGAGCAGGGTTGTGCGCTCCTCTGGTGTCCAATCACTCAGTATGTCCGCCGAGTCAAGGGCCGTTCCAGGCGGATTACAGTTGTCCGCGTTTACACTTAAGCGGATAGTGAGTTTACGGGTAAGAACAGCCGCAAGAGCAAGCCTGCTTACTCCCTCAAACGATTTCTCAGGTGACAACTGTGCCGGCTCTGGGCCGTTGTGACGAGGCTTAAGCTTGACCTTAATATTATTTATTACTTGCTCACGATGAGTACGTATACGGTGATGCGCGCGCCAATCTGAGCAAAGCTCAAGGAGATCCTGCGGTCGGCCAGCAAATTCCTGTGCATGGCGCAAATTAATATCAGCCAATAAGACGTCTGCATCTTTAATACCTAGGCTTACCGCCATTTCTTTAATCTGGTCATCAGTCAGCGCCATCAGTGCTACATTACGCCACGCAGGGACAGGCTCCAGTATCTCTCGATTCGCTTTCGGTCTCGTCTGCCCTGATGCAATTTTCGCAAATTCATCCGCGTCATACGATAACTCAATCAATTCAGGTACAGGTAAATGCTTCTGAATTAGCTCCTGTTCAATTGAGATTGGGCGTGTGGTGATGACAATCTTGACGCGGCCGAGTTGTCCAGAAATAGTCTTGCTTAATCGTTTTAAGGCCGTTTCGAATGACCCAAGAGTTAGCTTAAGTTCATCAATCGAGTCAAGAAAAAAAACCGCAACGTCTGACTGTGATGCAAGCCATGCATCCAGACGGTCCTCTTCGGGGGTTGACAGTATCTCGCGTAAATTATCAGTTGCTAGTTGTGCAAGCTCGATATAAAAGGCAGGCACTCCCAGTTGCCATAACGCTTGCTGCTGAGAGCGACACTCATAAGTCTTGCCAGCACCGGCCTCTGAAATTATAAGCACACGTTTAGACTTCAAAACGGTGTCCCACCCAAAGCCACTCAGTCCATTTTTTCTGGACAACATTGATGGAAGATAAATATCCGACATATCCTCTTGCGAGATATCGCGGAAGGTTCGATGAACGTTGGCCTCTTGCCCAGCAGATAAATTCATGAAGGTTGTCTTTGTGCTATTTTATTAGTAAAGGATTTTCGCTTCTCTTACGCGATTTTGTCACATGTTTCTATGTCTGGACACGATAAACGGTATATCCTAATTGTAAATCTTTTGTTTTATAAAAGCTTTTTCAGTTCTTCAGAATTGCTATCAATAATGCACTTAAATCGGCACTTGTCCGCGACAGGATACAATAACCTATAGCCACTCCGTCATGATTGAAGCGATTGGCTTGGACGATCAGGAATGGTGAGCAGCCTACCCACCATTCCCAGTACGTCTGTGCATTGCCAACGCTACACGTACGTTGTACAAAAGAATCCCCAACTGTAGCGATAAGTAATTGACAACATGATCACTTAAGGCGCATTTGCAATCCATGGAACAAGGTGGCCACCCTGCTTTGTCGCTCGTTCCTCCTCCATTGACGCAGGTGATATCTCCAACAGATACCACCTACTGTGTTGGCACAATCACATTTCCATCCACCATGCGCACGGCATAAGCGCATTTCGGCTGCCGTCTTGGCGAGGCGAATACCTTCCAGCCACAGTTCCTGCAGCGACTCATTGAATAGAAACACCAGCGGCATTTCCTCCCTTTCGTCGAAGTAGTCTTCGTAGCCTAAGTGCAGCGCTGCCCGAAATGCTTCCAGATGCACCAACTCATCGCTGTCCGGACGCCACCTCTCGGTCGCCTCCATGTATTGCCGGACGACAGCAAGACCATGAACCTCGTTAGCATCGTCCATCATCGCCTCCGTGAGGTTCTACCGCTTCGGCTGACTTCTGATGGCGCTTACGTTGCAACGCCCTTAACTGTTCAACACTGTCGCTGATAGCCGCTTGCGCAAACCCCATCAGCCAGGCATCCCGCAATCCGATCTCCTGGTTAAACAAGCGCGGCACCTGCTCATTGCCCCGCTTGTAGTCGTCATACCCCATCTCCTCAGCGCGATATAACATCACGCTCATTAGGTCGTGTCGACGCCGTTCATCGTAACGGATGTCAAGCGCGCGGCAATACTCGTGATAAATCAAACTAATTGTTATGTTGATGACTTCGTTCATGACAATACTCCTCAGTGCAAATGCCCTGCGCCGTCTTCCGTAGAACCACCGTGTCCATAGCAAAGATCCTTTGCTGAACACAGGTGTCCTGTCGTCAGGTCGCAAAAGCAAATGCACGTCCTGTTTGTTCGAATAAACTGCGCGCCGTCCCGAGTGACCACGCGCGCCCCTGGAGGCAGTGCCTCTAATTGTTCAATGAGCGGGTCAACTTCTCCAGCCGCGCTGGTGTATGGACTCCCACTCCTCTTCCAGAGTAAATAATGATGTTTCATGATGTCCTCCATGCTTGAGGGAATTGAAATGTCCTGGGCAAGCGATGCCAGCACACGGCAGGGAACCTGGACGATGCCAGCTTGGCGTATGCTGGCGACTTGAAATCTGCTCAATCCATGCCTATCCTGAGCAACGGTATCGGCATAGAAAGCCTTCTATGCCGAATCCAGGATCTGATGAGGGCCACGATTGGCAACAACATGCTGCAACTTGGCGTACATATCCGACTGACGGCGAGAGACGTGGAACGCTTGCGCTACGTCACTGGTTTTGAACCGGTGGGTATCAAAAGGCTCACCGATCTCGACGCTTACATCGAACAATGCAAACAGCATTTGCGGGGTCGTGCCGACGAGACGAGGTTGTTGCATAAGCTCATCGACGAAACGGTCGCCTCATGCCGCACATCGGCCGGCACAATACTTCACCGATCACCAGCTGGCTCCTAGTGCGTCCAGGCATGATGCGGTTCTCAGGCAGAAGGCTCACGATCCTGAATCTTTGCAGCGCGACCAGCGGCCGCTATGCCAGACTCGATCGTGAATCAACGCGCCCTGCCGCCAGCGCGCTCTGTCGGACGACGAGATGCGCTCATACCGGCCTGTTGCCCGGCGTCAGTTGCAACGGTTTCACGCAATGGGCGAGCAATCCCTGACGGTGACACTTCCTCGCAGGCCGCGAACGGGTCGGCATCCCCAGATGCCAACCTACCCAACTGAGCGGCTGCCTGATCCTCGCGTTCCGGCAAACAGGCCAACAGAACTGTTCCCATCGACCTGAACAACCTGCTCGTCAAACCGATCGGGACGCCGATCACCATATGGATTGCCCAACGGATCCCGGCGCCAATCTTGCGCAGGCGTGCCTGACGCGCTTTTTCCCTTCGCAACACATGTTTACAACGCAAATACAGACCACTATGCTGCAATCGCATTTCACCGTTTTTTTCCAGATGCGCCACCAACTCGGCGGCAATCACTGGGTCTGCCGCGCGCCGATAAAGACTCGCCCAAACCCGCTCCTCCTCAATGTCGACCAAGGAGCGCCGTCGCGTCCCTGCCCTCGCCTCTGCTTCGTGATGCATGATGTCCTCCGCAAAAACAAAAGGGAACGCCGGCATCCTATCGGATGCTAGTGCTCCCTCGTCTACACACGTCCCGCGCCCTTTAACAAGCAAACGAGACAATCTTTTTAGCACTCTCCCTCATCTGGCAACGAATAACCGCATGCGGGGCAATCAATGCTCCAGTGCTGATTGATCGTGCCAGACTCGGCGCTTTCCCAGCTGTGATACCTGGCCCGCTCATGCAAACATGCCGGGCACTCCGCTTCAAAGCGCTCATTGTCGAGTTCCATTCCGCCAGGCTCGACACTCCTTCCGAATACCCTGGTTCCCATGATGGTCTCCTCAGCAAGTGCCTTGTCTGGAGTGTAAGTCACTCCGGGCAAGGTGCCGCATCAGCTGGGTTCGCCGCAACCAGAGCTTCGTCGCGGTGTGAACAACACAGGTAAACAACGATCCGATGCCTGACCGCAGGTACGGGAACACACTGCCAGGATGACACTGATATGGCATCTGCGCGTACGCTGAAGTATGCGATATCCGAGGGTCGCCTGAGCCTGCCCGCAGCAGTGCACACACGACATGCACGTCCCCGTTCACCTCACGTAACCCGGTGCCGCCGAGTAAAATGCAAAGCGGGTATGGCTGATCCTGTAGAAATTGTCGTTGGGACATGATAGCTCTCCAAAAAAAGAAGGCACCATGGCCCCGTATGGGGACCGCGATGCCCCACACACGAGAAGATATGCATGGCTATCGTCCAATACCGATAGTCAAGCGAAAAAAGGCCCGCCATTCCTAAGAACAGGGGCCTAATCTGAGAAGTAACGAGTGAACTGTACTTCCATGGCGCAAACGATCCTTTGCTTGCGCACATCAGCCTGACAAATGCCAGGCAAAGATCGGTTGCCGAAGCAACGTGTCGAAGTCTTACTCGACAGGTAAATGACGGGTGACGACCGCAACGCTTGCCACGTGAGTGGCAAGATCCTGCCAGACATCCGCGATGGATGGAGCAGGAGCAATGTGAGAGCGATTCTCACAGAAAGCATTCACATTTTGTACAAAACGGTGAAATCTTCAAGCAAGCGAAAGCGGCAAGTTCACCGAATTTTAGCTGGCTAATATGCACCTACTCATTTTCCAGACAAAGCGAGTGCTGCAGGCCTTGCATCAAAGCGTCTTTGTTGATGGGTCCGCCAATCGGGGTCAATGCTCGTAGCTAGCTGGTCCAAATCCCTCATCAGGTCCGGTTTTGGGCACTCAAGAAGATTGGCCGCGAGGCTTGCTCTATCAGCAGAACCATAACCGTATTTTTGCACTAGGAATGCTGCCAGTTCCAGTGTTTCGGCACCTCGAGCCACATCTTTTTTTCGACTCTCTGCATAGCGATACATAGAATACCCACGACCACCTAAAAACGTAGCGCAGGAACTACAGTTCTTCCCATATCGTAGTGACTACGCTACAAAACATCTTGAATAGGTGTTTCTCAATCGATAAGCTGCGTTCATCTTATTGGAAAAGAGCAATATGCAAACGACTTATCTACCCGAGCGCAATGTCAGTCAGGTATTGCTAACAAATCTCATCAACGCACTTAAGGTCGCCGGCCCGGAGAACGAGGATGGCAATCCCACACGCCTCAAGCAGGTCGCCGTGCAGCGCGCTACTGGCATCGCCCGCAGCACGCTGAACGATCTTCTGAAGGCATGCGCCGATGGCGATGCCAACCCCGACCTACGTACGCTGTGCCGCCTGGCAAATGAACTGCACATTCCTGTGGCTTTTCTGCTGATGGGCCCACGTGAATGGCGCACGTTGCTGAGCACGTTTTCCAACATGGCGACGGGGGACATGCATCATGCCGCCGCGAAACGAGACTTTGGCAATGGGCTGCGTGGTCCGCAGGCCGCGCTGCAGATCCTGCGCGACGCCGATGTCTATCCACTGCCGGTTCCCAAGTTTGCCGATGCAGACGACAGCCCCGAAGTAGCCCGGCTTGAACGACAAAACGAGGCGTTTCGCCGCGCCACGCTCGTCACCGCGGCCCTGGTGCAAGCCGCCGGGTCGGATGCCGACATGCTAAAGCCCCTGACGCTTCTGGCCGCAGCGTATGCAAACAACGACAAATCCCGTTACCTGAACAATATTACTTGACCGAGGAGTTGCCATGCCACTAATTACCGATCCCGACCTGAACCAGTTATTGTCCGACGCCGCCAACGACGACCTGGGCATTCTGGCCGACTACATTACAGACAAGGGCACGGGCCGCATTTCCCTGTCGAGCGAGGTCTGCAACGTCCTGCACCAAGCCCGTACCAAAAACGACTTTCCGCAGGCGTCGCGCGCTTACATCGCTGAGGAACTGCAGCGATTTGGCGGCAATTCCCTCATGAATCTGTTCCGCGGCGGAGCGGGCGTGAGCTACAAGGAGGTGCTGTGCGATGTCGCGGAACACCTCAAGGCGGAATTCCGCAAGACGGATGATTGCGGCCGGATCGAAACCGCCATCCTCACCCGCTTGCTGGTGCAGTCGATGGAAAAAATGTCGGCTGCGGAGCGCGAAGACGTACTGAAAGACTTTGGTCAATCCGGGATGCCGATGGGCGCTGCCGGCCTGGCCGGAATGACCGCCGCGATTCTCGCCTCCGCTGCTCTGCGCTATCAGCTGGGCGCCATGGTTGCCGATGCTTCCGTCAAGGCCCTGCTTGGCCGGGGCCTGATCTTTAGCGCATCCGGCGCGACCGGACGAGGCGTGGCCGCCGTACTCGGGCCGCTCGGGTGGGCTATTGCCGGCATGTGGACGGTCTATGATCTGGCCAGTCCCGCATACCGTGTGACGGTGCCATGCGTGATCCAACTGGCATACATGCGCAACAAACCACTGGCACTGGGCCACGCATGTAACCGCTGCGGTGCGACGCTGGCATCAAACGCGAAATTCTGTAGCGCATGCGGTCAGCCTACCGGCGCCGTCAACTAACGCTCCCCTTTCATTCACCTGACCTGGAAAAGACATGTCGAACCAACTCAATTCACCACTCGATCACCTGGCAGCGCATGCGATTGCCTTTGCGGCAGGCGCCATCGTTGTCATCTCCGGCCAAGTGTATGGCCTGTATGTTCGCCGCAAGGCGCAGCGTGCAGCCAGCGACGTGCAAGGCAATATCAACGTAGGAGCCAGCCGCTGATCAGCGGTCAACTGAATCAAAAACATCATGGAACATTCTAATTACAACCCATTCACGATGCCCCTGGCGGCAGCCAGCGCGCAATTCGCACGCAATGCGACCGAATACGATTACGCGCACTCTACGCTTGCCTGGTACGAGGCCGCCTCCCCCGACGCGTTACACGCTAGCCTGCAGCGCGACAAACGAGTACTGACTGGTGTCGGCATCTCGCTGCAGGCATCGCGTACGGCGCTGAGCGAACACGACCTGAACATCACGCAGCTCAAGCAAGCCATTCCGTCGATCTGGCACCTGTTGTCAACTGAGCGAAAAGTCGCGGTGCGCATGCATGATGAGGCGGTGAACCAGCGGGGTCAGCTCGTGGCAACCGCAGACCGTCTCGCATTAGTGCAGGAAAGCACTGTCCAGAAAATACGGGAGCAAGAGCGGGAACTGGTGCGCTACCGGTCCTTCGATCCATTGCAGGCGCAGGCCAAGCTCGCGCTGATTCCGGCAGAGCAGGCGCATTTGACGGGCGTGATCGCGGATTTGACAGTCAAGGAGCAGAAGGTGGCAGCGGATCTGGCGCCGATGCTGGCGCAGTTGTATCAGCTCGATCAGGAAGAAACTAGTCTGATTCATCAGATCGGTCAGGCCAACGCATTTGACCAAGCCCTGAGCAGGGAAAGCGATGGCAGGGCACGCCGTGTCATTCACGAGCAATGCGACCGGTTGCTTGGCAACGCAAAGCCACGTGCTGCTGCCGCGATGCGTGAGAGAAAATTGAAGGGCGTGCGCGCGACGAAGGCGAAGGTAAAGGAGCGCCTCGAACTGGTGGCGCGCCGGCACAGCATGAACGTGCAAACGCTGGTCATCGATGGCAGCAATCTTCTGTATGCAAACAAGTCGAACGGCGAGAGGAGCCTGTTCGGACTATCGGCCCTCGACGCTTTGGTGCCGGAACTGGTCGCCAAGGACAAAAAAGTGATTGTGTACTTCGACCATGGTGCGCCCAATTTGTTGCGCAAGACACCGGCAGAACTGCGCCGGCGTTTTGCACGATGGACAGATGATGTCCACATTGCAGCGCCGGGCGAAAAGGCCGACGAAAGCATCCTGGCAACCGTTGACCTCGATCCTCACTCTTATGTCATCAGTGGCGATCGCTTCCGTGACCACGTGATGCAATACGACTGGCTCCGGGACCGCCTGCTCACGCCACACCTGACATCGGAACGGCTGTTCCTGCATGCTCTGGATATCCACCTTTCCCTGAAACCAGCGCCATAGTCGACCAGCCGCTGCGTCAGGTGGCGCGGTGGTAACGATGGCCCAATAATCACGATAGAAACGGAACAATGTATGGCACAAGGCAAGGCAGAAAACGACAGCAAAGCGGCGGGTTCGACCATCATGAAAGTCGTCGAGACGATTGCCATCACGCCCGAGGATGCACGCGCAATCGTGTGCCAGTACGAAATCCAGGCGCGGGCCAAACATGCTGACGCCAGCGACGACAAGATCAAAAAGCTGGTCGCCAACAAAATCATCAAGCGTTACGCGAAACTGGCAGCGACATCGGGCGGGGCTACCTCACTTGCTGGTGTCATACCAGGTGTCGGCACAGCGATCAGCATGGTGGGTGGCGGACTCGCAGACGTTTCCTTGAGCATGAAGTTTCAGATTGATATGACGATGTGCCTTGCGATGGCGCTGAAGGACAACCTGGCCAACGAAGATGCCAAGCACATGTCGTTCATCATCGCCTTGTGCGGAAGTCTTGAGAAAGCAGGTGTGGCAGGTGGGACAAAGATTGCGTCGCGGGCTGGCGTCAAAATGGTCGACCAGTATCTGAAAGGTACCGCGTTGGTCTTCATCAAGCAACTGTTTAGCAAGGTCGGCATCACCTTCACCAAATCGGCCACGCTCAAGGCCATTCCGTTCGGGGTAGGTGTCGTCCTGGCCAGCTCGGCTGGCTACGCCATGTCGCAATATGTCGGCAAATCCGCACGAGATTTTTTTCTGCTGGACGACGACCTGGATTGACGCGACGGTACCGGTGTCATAAAGCCGAAAGAAAAATCGATACTTCAAGGGTTTTTCTTCTAGCGGTGGGGCAGGAAGACGAACGACAAAGGCGCCTGTCTTTTTGAGCGGAATGCGTAGATTGCCAAGGGGCTACTTAGATGCCATTGCGGCCGACGATCTCTAATCCCTGCATCATCGTGTCCTTGCTTTGGCCGACCGTATTCATGAAAATCGAATGCACCAGGCTAAGCCCTCCCCTTACACACAAATTCAGCCTGCGCATCATTGAGCATGAAATCAACCTAGCTGGCCAATTTTAGCTTGGTATGGGTTATTTCATGGTCGCCTTTTTCATAAAAGAACATAAAAAATTAACCGTTCAACATTCATGTGCGTATCGCTGCTGGCACCATCGACCGGTACTGTGAATTCAATGTCCTTGCGGAAATAGATCGTCATGCGTCGCTCCCAGTCTCTTGTAACGCTCATGAACCAACTGATTAAAACAGCGCATGAATTTTCCCCCATCGTCACAAGTCACGATCACATGCTTTTCCAGGCGGCCACATCGCGAGACGCGCCGCGTATCAGCAATCACGCATGATGTGTGACTAAAATTGCATATAACAAATGGCCGCCCCTCCACCGGCGCATCATAATAAGCTTGCGCCGCGAGGCGGGCATCGGCCACTTCGATCCCCTTGCATCCGCTTTTCTCGATCACCGTGTAAGTGGATCCGGCTGTCCGGCATGCTCGCAACAACTGCTGGTCCCCCGCATTCAGTTCCATACGACGTCCTCCGCGCGCCTGCCCAGCACCAGTTTTACGAGACTAGCGCCGCTGACCAGCACTACTTTGCTTTTGGTCAGATGCGGATACACGGCAGCGCCACTGCGTCCGGTATGCAGAAATAGTCCCGCCCCAAAACCGTGATGGCAAATGGCCTCGCCAAAGGCCGCGACGTGGTGGTGATTCACATGGCCACCATAGCGCTTCGACTGCACAGCATACCAGCCCTGCCCAGGCAGCCACACCCTGCCGTCAATCCCGCCATCCCCGGAGTACCGCTGGTTGCGCAATACAAATAGCCCGGCGTCTTCCAGAGCCGAGAGCACCACCTCTTCGAACACCAGAGGATCCACACTGCGCAGATAAGCCAGGCACCGTGCCGCGTATCCCTCCCCCGTGAACTGCCGCACGGCCCGCAGCACCGCGCGCGACTGCGCGATACGCCGGCGATGTTCAGTGAGCCGGCGCAGCCGCACAGCATTGAGCAACTGCGACGCACAACGAACCAGCATGCCACTCACACCGCGCGAACTGGCCAGAACGGTTTCATAGCGTTCGCGCGGCGGACGCGGCGCGCCCGAGCCCCCAGCTTTTCCCTCTTCGATTCGCGCTCTTCCATCACCACTGGCCACGGCGCGCTTGACCCATCGCGCACGCGGATTCCCTGACGACCAACGCTGCCAATGTCCTCGTTTCATGATGCTGCTCCCATTAAATCGACGTCATCACTGCGCCGGCCCGCCGGCGAACCCAGATATGCATTGCTGATCTGCGGCCGATGGTGCCCCAGCTGTTCGGCCACCTGCCGATAAGCATCCGCCATCACCTCACGATCGATTAACAGTTCGCCGCCCCGCACAGGCGGCTGCACCTGCGTGATATCAAAGTACAGATCACCGGCGAACTGGTGCCGCAAGCCGTGTGGCGTGACGCCCAGGTCATTCTTGGTCAGCCCTACTGAACGCACCACATTCGAAAACAGGTCCAGCGACTGTTTCAAGGACAGTCCAGGATGGCCGATATGCCCCCAATCCTGCCGGGCGAGACAGCGTGCACGCGCCAGCGCTTGCCGTTGCTGGGCTGTACGCACTGCCGCGTAGCGCAGCCGGCCGCCCTTCGTCCCGCGCTTGATGCGCAAAAAGCTAATATAGTGATCGGATCGAGGATGTTGGGCCGGCAAGGCATACGCCGGTACTTCGGCGGCGCGCGGACAGAACATGACGGCTTCCTTGCGGCGCAGGCCAAACGCGATCATCATCGCCAGCTGCCCTCCCACGTGGCTGTCAACCGCATCGACGGCGGCAATGACCTCATCGACGGCGAGACCATGGCTCTCCCACCCCTTGTCGATCAGCGCCCCGTAGGAGCGGCGTACTAGAGCCGGATCGGTCACATAGCTCTCGGCATTGCGCACCAGGCCCGGCTTGCCGATCCAGCTGGCGAAGACCCGGATAAAGCTCATTTGCTGCTGAATGTAGGCCGCGCTGCAGGGGTATGCACGGCGCGGTATGGTCATCGGCATATCAAGTAGCACATCTGCCGGTAACGGCTGCGCCGTCCAGTACGCCATCAACGCGCGCACGTGCCGTTCCGCCAGGTTCTCCGGTATGGGCTTAAAACCCAATTTGCGCAGCAAAGCGAAAATACGGTACAAACCCTGGCTGCGCGCCTCCCTGGTGCTATGCGAAATCCCCTTCCCTAAATTGGCATGCCGCTCATTGAACGCGTCCAGCAACGCATCGAGCTGCCCCCTCCATTGTGTGTTGTGGGTCATGACTTCTCCCTCCTGATACTCAAGGATTGTCGACTTGGCATGCTGCACTGTCTGGCGCGCATGCCCCGGTGTGGCCATCAAGTAGCATCGGTGCCTGGCCTGCTGCGCCGACGAGGGAGATGTACTCTAGACATTCCAACGCGCTGTCCCTATCTCAGCGTCGATGGCGGATTTTCTATTTGCCCGAAGGCGCGGTGTCTTAAAAATGCTCATGCGAAAAACCAGCGAATTTCTCCTTCTGTGTTAGTCCCCGCGTCGTGCGCGAGCAGTGCGGCGCTGGCGCCACAAAGACATTTAGGTGCCCCGGCCACTCTCAATTGAACCAGGACCTTGCCCCCTCTTCCCTCACGGTCATCCCACCAGCCCTACCACCAGGCTGCTTCGTGATTGCGCACTAACCAGGTTGATCGAAGCTTCTTCGGCAACGTCACAACAAGGCACCGCGATAGGCTCTTCGTACAGCAGGAAGATTGAATAGGTGATAAATCACTCTCCTGCGGTTCGCGGCCGCAGGCGATACATCGACACTACCAGGATCGTAAATTAGCGACGGAGCGCCGCAAGGCCCTCTCCGATTTGACAAGCGTCTCTTGACGAGAAATCACGCGCGAGCAGTTACCCCCGGAGGGGCAGCCCGACCTACTTCTTCACTGACATACCACTCAACTCGACCGCAGGGCGCGGCCGATCAACTTCGCTTCGATAGACAGGTAACGACTGCAACGGCATACCACGCTTGCCAGCGCCACATTCGGAACGCGATGTTCCTGGAAGTGGGTCCAGACAGTCGTCACAGAATATGATCAGTTTTTTCGAATGTCAAGCCGATTTTCGGCCCTGAAAATTTGTGATTGAGGTCGAATTTATTTGGTAATCGCATCTGGCGAGGATTTCTCCCTATGAAGAATGCCGCGTGGCCATTCCTCTGATTGTAAATGGTATTGAACATCTGAACGGACTGAGCCAGATACACAGATGAGCGACGAAAATACGTCCGCGATGCGGCGCAATTCCAGCGCAGATCCGATGCGATTTCACGCCGACATGCACCAGTATAGCCGCGCCGCAGCGCGACTCCAGTCGTTCCCCAGCACGTCTGGATTGGCACTCATTACAAATTCTGGCAAAAAATCAGGGCTTTTCCCATGGAATACGTACCGCCCCACTATTACTGTTGATCACTTGCAGCAGTCAGGAGGACGAAGTGGAACCCATCGTGCGGGCCGTGGACATTGGCCGAGGAAATACCAAATTCATTGCAACGGTCAGCGCCGGTGAGGTGCGCTGCGCGATGTTTCCCTCGCAGGCCCACCCATGTGAAACGATCTATGAGCAGGAAACCTGGGGAACAAAACGCCGTACCGTCTGCGTCCCGGTCGACGATTTGAACTATGAGGTCGGGCCAGACGCTCACCTGGCTTCCGACATCTTCAATGCCAATGTGCTGCAGCACGACAGCTACAGTGCAACGCCCGAATATCTGGCTTTGCTACTGGGTGCGCTGCACTACATGCGTCTGGACCGGATCGATCTCCTGGTACTTGGCCTACCCGTGGCCACCTATAAGCTCAAGAAGCAGGTGGCGGCGTTGGAACGCCGCGTGACCGGTGAACACACCCTGGCGGAAGGCAGAAAGATCACGATCGCGCGCGTCAAAGCAATTGCGCAGCCATCCGGAGCCTTGATGTACTGCGGGCTGACCCATGGGCGCCTTGCACAGATGCGCAAGGAGCGCAATCTGATCATCGATCCAGGTCGGCGGACGTTTGACTGGCTCGTGACGCAAGGTATGCAACAAATTGACAAGCGCAGCCACTCGGTACCGCGTGGCATGTTTGACGTGCTCCACTCGATCATCGAAGGAATTAGCCGCGCCACCGGCTCTCATTACCGGGAATACGACGCAATCGATTTGGCGCTGCGGACGGGAAAGAAACCGGTCATCTTTCAAAAAGAGTACGACATCGCCCAACACCTGCCGCTCGCGCAGAAAATCCCGGAGCAGGCTGTCGCCGAGATGCTGCACTACGTAGGCGACGCTGCCGACATCAAAAATATTATTTTGGTCGGCGGTGGCGCCTTCTTCTATCGCAAAGCACTGAAAACCGCGTTCCCGCATCACGAGCTGCAGGAGCTCAAGGATCCGATCTTTGCCAACGTCAAAGGTTTTCAGTTTGCTGGAACAGAACTGGCCAAGCAGGTAGACGCTGCATCGGCTCGGACAGATGGCACAGAGCCATTAAACCTGACGACTTAAATCATGGGCACCCCCATCACTATCCGTTTGAGTGTAGAGCTGGAGCGGGCGGACAACCCTCCTCTATATGACGATCTCATCAAGTTTCCTAAGGGGCCGCGCCGGGTGAATCGTCTACGCACACTGGCCTATGCCGGACTGGTAGTACAGCAATCCGGGCAGACCACGTCGACCATGGAAGCACCGTGCCTCAGCAAACCAAATTCTGAACCAAACGCGCCGAATCAAGACACCGTCGCCGCCTTGGCATCGATGGAGCTTTTTGGCCCATCAAGAAGCGAATAGGAGTAATCCATGGAAAACGAAGAGCTACCGCGTATCAGTGCTAGCCAACTAGCCGAAATGGGGTTCTGCGAACGCAAGATCGTTTTGGCCGACAGGTTTGGCCCACGCTGCTCGCCCGAACGCGAACAGGCACGGGCCTTCGGAGAGCTTCAACACGTGAGGTTCTTTATCGAAACATTGGATTTGGCTGCCGCGCCGTTTGCGCCAATTGGCCTGAGAGAGCGCTCCGCTATCGAGGCCAACAGTTTACCTAGACGCCCGACCAAACTCTACATTTGGTTGAACAAGATATTGCCAAGAAGCCTATCGGCGGTGCGCAACATGCGCGTTCAAATGGGGCGATCCGTTCGAACGGTATTTTTGAGACTACGCCAACAACGGTGCTGTTCGCGACATCGACAAGTGCCACAAAGGCGCCAAGCGCGCCTTCGCCTTGTCACACGCATTCATGAAAAAAAATGAACACTTCGACTTATCTATCGATACTCTGGCATGTGAGTTGGGTGCTTCTGTTGCTCTGTGTTGTACGTGGCGTGCGAAGGCATGCCACGTGTCGAACGCGCCCCAGCTGGTTCCCGGACGAATTGCGTTACGCCAGCCTGGCTTACGCAGAGCAAACTTTCTCAATCGACCACCCCATCAAACTCCTCGCGCGTGTTGATCGAGTCTATCGCAACAAAGGAAGACTCACGTTAATGGAATACAAAATCCGACGTGTGGAGCGCGTGTTCATGTCGGACGTGATCGAACTTTCGGTCCAAAAGATGGTTCTGGAATTGGCAAGCGGCGCCAAGGTGAACGAGTATGGATTTGTCGTTGTTGAGCACCCTGAGATACCTGGGCGTAGAGCCATCAAGGTTTTCTTGCTTAATCACAAACAAATCACGGAATTTTATCACCGCAGAATAGCTTTATTGAGCCAAACGATTTCGGCCGATCACGCGGAATCAATATCGCAGTGTCGCCGATGTGAATTCTTGAAGGAATGCAAAAAGTATCCTGAAAGTACGGTATAGGCCATATTGTGCTCAGAGAATACCCTCTGTGAATGTCCCACGTGAGGATGCTTTGACTGGACAGTCAGAGTTTCTTGCGAGCGATAATAAATGCTATGAACTGCGATTTACTGATATGGCGCATAAAGAAGATGCGACAGCCTGGCTTTCTCCAAGAGGTCTCGTATTATGAACTCGATGACCGGAACCGGGCGCTTGAACAGCAGCAAAAGGGAAACTGAATGGACTTACCTTCCAATGTAAGCAAGCAGATCGACTTGCTATCAGAAATGGGCAATGACCTGGCCGATCAAGGCGAATTCAGCCAAGCAGCGGAGAGATGGACGCAGGCCCTTGATCTGCTCCCTGCACCACAGGCTAAGTGGGAAGCGTATACCTGGCTGAAAGCCTCCATTGGCGATGCGCTCCACCACCTTGCTGATTTTTCTGCGGCGCGCGAGGCATTATTCGATGCGCTAAATGGTCCTGATGGCCAAGAGAACCCGTTTGTGCATTATCGCCTTGCGCAGACGGAATTGGCCTTGAAAAATGAAGAAGCTGGTATCGCGGAATTGCTCAAGGCGTACATGCTCGACGGTGAAGAGATCTTTACAGAGGAAGAGGATGGGTACATTTTTTTGCAAAAACTTCGGGATGCCGGACTGGTCAGCTCGCAAACATAGTGGATTGTGTCGAGGTGCAAAATGCGTAAAGTTCTGATGATCGTCATCGTCATCTTACTAGCGGGTATTGCAGGATTGTTGGCAATGGACCGCTACGACAAGCACGTGGAAAAACAAAGGCAAAAGACGTTCGACGAAAAGTTTTTGAAATAATAAATCGGCGAGGGCACGGCCTGCAGCAGATCGGGCGACATACACCTAGACCATAGAGCCGAAAATATCGGTGACTTGGGAAGTGGGAAATATTACCGCTCTGAATACGGAGATATTGTGAAATTCATGAATATCGCATGGATTGAAATCATCGCACTAAATATCGTGGCTTGCGCCGAATTTGATCCATCACTCAATGGCTTGTTAAAGATCGACACCAATATAGCTGCGCCTTCCCACATACGCCAAGGCAATTTATATCCCAATAGAATTTCAGCCACCACTTACTCCAAAGAATCAGGATGCACGGTACTGCCGATTCATAAAAGTAGCGTCGATGTTGATACGCTTTATGGACGCGCAATGACCCGTTTCGGATTTAAGTCGCCTGAACAGATCACGTTTTACCGAAAAACGGTTGATCGAACTTACTTGGTTGATCAGGGATACAAGCATGAAAAGCAAAGCGGCGCTTTTTACCATTTAGCTCAAACTGTCTCGTCAGGTACACCTGGAAAATCAGGGGCAATGTGGCTCGATCTGACATTTGCTAAAAGTGGTTCTGGCAGTGACGTTACTGCCGAATTTTGCATCGATCCTGATGATCCAGTAATGTCCAGCAACAACATCCGCCAACAAATAAGTGCTCGAATTCAAGAGATTTTCGGCACCTGACGAGGTGCCAGCAGTGCGGGACTCGCACACCCGCCCGCTCCAGGCCTAGGTAAATCACACGTTCTTGGTTGCGCTGTATTGTCTATCTATGCAAGCTTCCAGGCGAGAACATTTGAGGTGAATCGCCACCAGTAGCTGAGACTTTCCTTATTCATAGTTTTTGGAAGTTGTAAAACCGATGGATCGTGCTATGGGCCTGGGTGTTCTGCCAAATACCTGGTGTGCGATCTCGTAGCTGCCTGATCTGACGACGAAATTGGCGTTGACCTGGTTATTCATCTGCCCTGCAGAGACTACCGTCGCGCTCAAGCAAACGATGCTTGAGCTTCGGCGATCCTCTTGACTCTTTCGTGCCATCACAACCGTTAGTTTTAACAATTCAAGAAATTCATGGACCTTGCAGTTTTTGACGTCCTCAGCATATACTGTATTTATGTACAGTAGTTTTGAGAATGATCCACAACCTCGCAAGCCAACCGCCATGCTTTCACCTTCCCTTCAACGTCGCAGCCCTACCACACTGGCCAATAGTGCCTTGCTGCGTGACGTCTGGCGGGCTAGTGAGCTGAGTCGAGGAACAACCAGCACTGTTACTACCGGTCACAGCGTCTTGGATCACGAACTTCCGGGCAACGGTTGGCCGCAATCGACCTTCACGGAGTTATTAGTTCAGCAAGCGGGTATCGGGGAAATGCACTTGTTGCGGCCAGTGCTGGCGCAACTATCGCAACATCGTCGGATTGCCCTGGTGCAGCCGCCGTACTTGCCCAACTCCGCCGCCTGCAAATTCATGGACCTGAGTTGCCCGAACCTGCTCTGGATACGCGCCCCCAGCACCGCAGATGCTCTCTGGTCCACCGAGCAGATCCTGCGCAATGGCAGCTGCGGCGCGGTGCTGTTGTGGCAAGCCAATATTCGCGACGAGGCACTGCGGCGCCTCAATCTGGCGGCGCAGACAACCGAAACGTTCTTCTGGCTGGTCCGGCCGATGAGCGCAGCGGCTGATGCCTCACCTGCACCATTGCGCCTGGCATTGCGCCCCGCCGCCGGCGGCATTTCCACTCACATCATCAAACGGCGTGGCCCACATCATGAGGCGCCACTCTTTATCCCGCTGGCAGACATGCCGGCACGTCAACGATTTTTGGACGATCAAAATGCGGTTCTGGTTCAGCGTACACCTCCCACTGTTGCCTCTCGAATGCCTCAGGCCGCGCTGGTGTGAGCCGGGGCCGTATGCGGTGGTCGAGAAAGGCCGCATCATCACAGTCTCGCAGCAAGCCTTTGCCGAAGGCGTGCGCGTCGGCATGCGCCCTGGCGGTGTAGCGGCCGTCTCGCCGGATAGCGTCATCCTGGAGCGCAATATTGAGCGTGAATTGATCACCAGCAATGCCATCGCGCTCGCCCTCCTCCAGTTCACCCCGGAAGTGGCGCATGCCGGCGACTTCAGCCTGTTATTGGACGTGACCGCCAGCTTACGCTTGTTTAGCGGGCGCGCCGCCATCAGCCGGCGCATTCGCGCTGCCCTGCAAGCGCTTGGGGTGACCGCGCAGCTCGGCACGGCGCCGACGGCCATGGGGGCCTGGCTGCTGTCGCGCTGGCAGCCGGCCAAACGCCAGATCATTGTGCGGCGCACGGTGCACATGCGCTCACTCGAGCGCCAGCTCGACCGCATGCCCTGCGCCTATCTGCCCAGCACGGCGAATCACCTCGAATGGCTAACGGACATTGGTGCTGATCATCTGGCGGCGCTAAGGCGCCTGCCCCGCCCTGGCATTCAGCGCAGGATGAACAAGCACGTGCTCGATGAACTCGACCGCGCCTATGGACTCGCTCCTGAACTGTTTGAATGGATCGCCATTCCCGAGACTTTTTCAGCGCGCATCGAAACTTTTGACCGGATCGAACACGCCGATGCCCTGCTGGACGGCGCCACGGGCCTCCTGCAGCAATTTGTCGGCTGGCTGGTCGCGCGCCAGCAGGCCGTGAGTGTTTTTGTTCTGCTGCTGGAGCACGAGCGCGGCAAGACTGCGATCCCGCCCACGCCGATCGAGATCGGATTGGCAGAGCCGACCTGGCGCGACGCGCACCTGATACGACTGTTGAAGGAGCGCCTGGCGCGCACGGAACTGGCTGCCCCAGTCATCGCCCTGCGCCTGGAAGCGCGCCTGCTGACCGCGATGGCGCCGCCGACGCAAGACCTGTTTCCCGAGCCGGGCGGCAGCCCCGCCGACTATAAGCGCCTACTGGAATTACTCAGCGCCCGTCTTGGCAGCGACAACGTCCTCTCGCCTGTCGAGCATCACGACCATCGGCCGGAGGAAAGCAATGCCTGGGCTACCGCCACCGAGAAGCGCAAGGCGGTCAACGCCGAGGATGAGGCGTTTGAACGCCCGTTCTGGCTGCTACCCAAACCCATCCCGCTGCTGCTGCGCGGCGAACGTCCCTTTTATGGCTCCCCACTAAAAATGCTCAAGGGGCCGGAACGCATTGAGGCCGGCTGGTGGAATGATCAAATCGCTGCCCGCGACTATTACATCGCGCAAGGCAGCGATGCGACTTGCTACTGGATCTACCTGGAGCGCGTCGTTGACGGCCGCTGGTATCTGCACGGGATGTTCGGCTGATCATGGACCAGCCGCCAATTTCCACGCTGCCGGACTATGCCGAGCTGCAGTGCATGAGTCATTACTCCTTTCTGCACGGCGCCTCTCCGCCCGATCAATTGGTGGCGCGCGCGGCGCAGCTGGGCTACCAGGCCGTCGCCATGGCCGACGAATGTTCCCTGGCCGGCGTGGTCAAGGCGCATGTGGCCGCGCGGGAGTGGAACATTCATCTCATTATTGGCAGCCAGATGAGGGTGACACCGGAGGACGGCACCCCGCCCTTCACTGTGCTGGTCCTGGCCATGGACCGCGACGGCTACGGCAACCTGAGCGAACTCATTACCGCTGCGCGCACGCGCGCCGACAAGGGAAGTTACCTAGTCTGGCCACGCGACATCGCCAACCCCACCGCCCCTCTCGCCCATATAAAAGGGCTGCCGGGCTGCCAACTCATCCTGTGCCCCAAATATAACGCCCCCTATGAAGAGATCGAGCGGCAAGCC
This sequence comes from Janthinobacterium sp. BCJ23, assembly GCF_059617945.1. Lineage (NCBI taxonomy): Bacteria > Pseudomonadati > Pseudomonadota > Betaproteobacteria > Burkholderiales > Oxalobacteraceae > Janthinobacterium > Janthinobacterium sp. BCJ23. The sequence continues at coordinate 75,605 of NZ_JCAQAW010000010.1, forward strand.
GAATGGCTGGTGCGCAGCGCACCGGGCCGCGCGCGCGTCGCTTTGACGTTGCACCACCGCGCGCAGGATGATCGGCACCGCGCCATGGTCGAAGCCATCGGCGCCGAATTCAGCCTGCCGGTGGTGGCCACGGGCGACGTCGTCATGCACCTGCGCTCGATGAAAATCATCCAGGACACCATGACCGCGATTCGTCTGAATACGCCGGTGGCGCAGTGCGGCTATCAGCTGGCCTCGAATGCCGAAGCGCATCTGCGCTCGCGCCTACGGCTGGGCAACCTGTATCCGCGAGAGGCCCTGGATGAAACCCTGCGCGTGGCCCAGCGCTGCACCTTCTCGCTTGATGAACTGCGCTATGAATATCCAGGCGAGATTGTGCCTGAGGGACAGACCCCGGCCAGCTACCTGCGCGAGCAAGCCTATATTGGTGCGCACTGGCGCTACCCGCACGCCATTCCAGACAACGTGCAGGCACAGCTGGAATATGAGCTGGAACTGATCGGCGACATGCAATATGAACCCTATTTTTTGACGGTATTCGACATCGTGCGCTTCGCCCGCTCGCAAAAAATCCTCTGCCAGGGGCGCGGATCGGCGGCCAATTCGGCGGTGTGCTACTGCCTCGGCATCACCGAAGTCGATCCCTCGCGCGGCACCCTCCTCTTCGAGCGCTTTATCTCGCGCGAGCGCGATGAACCGCCCGACATCGATGTCGACTTCGAGCACCAGCGCCGCGAGGAAGTGATTCAATACATCTACCGCAAGTATGGCCGCATGCGGGCCGCCTTGACTGCCGTTGTCATTTCCTACCGCCCGCGCAGTGTCCTGCGCGACGTTGGGCGCGCGCTGGGCGTCGATTTATCGGTGGTCGACAAGGTGGCCAAGGCCTCACATAGCTGGGGTGGGCGGGCCGACCTGCAGCAGCGCCTTATTACTTGCGGACTCGATCCGCACTCCCCCATCGCCGAGAAATGGGCGGCAATTGCCGAGCGCCTGATGCGTTTCCCGCGTCATCTGTCCCAGCATCCGGGCGGCTTCGTCATTTCGCGCGGCCCCCTCTCCCGCCTGGTGCCGATTGAAAACGCCGCCATGCCGGACCGCACCGTGATTCAATGGGACAAGGATGACATCGATGAACTGGGCCTTTTAAAAATCGACATTCTGGCGCTGGGCATGCTGTCGTGTATCGCCCGCACCCTGGCTTTGATCTCGGAGCAGCGTGGCGAGCGTTTTGAACTGGGCGATATTCCCCATGAGGATGCCGCCACTTACCAGATGATCTCTAAAGCGGACACCGTCGGCGTGTTTCAGATCGAATCGCGGGCGCAGATGTCGATGCTGCCGCGCATGCAGCCGCGCGAGTTCTATGACCTCGTCATCGAAGTGGCGATCATTCGGCCAGGGCCGATCCAGGGCGGCATGATTAATCCGTATTTGCGCCGGCGCCAGGGCCTGGAAGCAGTCACCTATCCGAGCCCGGAGATCGAGGCGGTGCTGCGGCGCACACTGGGGGTGCCGATCTTCCAGGAGCAAGTCATGTCGATCGCCATGACGGCGGCGGGTTTTACGGCCGGTGAAGCCGATCGCCTGCGCCGCGCCATGGCCGCCTGGAAAAGAAAAGGTGGCCTGGAACAGTTCGAAGACCAGCTCATGAGCGGCATGGCCGAGCGTGGCTACAGCCTCGAGTTTGCCACCTCCATTGTTGGCCAGATACGCGGCTTTGCCGAATACGGTTTTCCGGAATCCCATGCGCACAGCTTTGCCCTGCTGGCCTATGCCAGCAGCTGGCTCAAGTGCCATCATCCCGCCGAGTTTCTGGCCGCCCTGCTCAACAGCCAGCCCATGGGTTTTTATAGCCGCTCCTCTCTGGTGCAGGACGCACGCCGGCATGACGTCGAGGTAAGACCCGTCGATGTCTGCACGAGCGGATGGGAAGCGTCCCTGGAACCGATGGCGGACGGCAGACTGGCGGTACGCCTTGGTCTCAATAATATCAATGGGATGATGCGAGAGGCGGCCTGGCGCATTGAGGAAGCCCGCGCTGCGGCACCATTCAAGAATACACGCGATGTCGCCATGCGCGCGCAACTCGATGCCGGGGATATGAAGGCGCTGGCGTCGGCCAATGCCCTGGTAACGCTGACGGGCAACCGCCGCATGGCCATGTGGGATGCCGCGGCGAGTGTGCCGGAGCGGGATTTGATGCGTGGGACGACCATTGCCGAACCCGTGCTGGAGCTGGCGCCACCGACGGAAGCCGATGACATCGTGGCGGACTACCGGCATGTCGGCCTGACACTGGGCCGTCATCCACTCGCTCTCTTGCGCGAGCGCCTCAATAAAATGCGCTTTGTGCCGTCGGATATCCTGAACACCTTCAGCGATGGCCAGCTGGCCAGGGGCTGCGGCATTGTTACGGTGCGGCAGCGACCGGAAACGGCCAAGGGGGTGATCTTCCTCACCCTGGAAGATGAATTTGGCACCATCAACATCATCGTCTGGCCCACGCTGGTGGAAAAGCAGCGCGCCGAACTGATGAATGCCTCACTCTTGGGGGTGTACGGTATTTGGCAATCGAAGAGCGGTGTGCGCAACCTGATTGCCAAGCGACTGGTCGATTGCTCGCATTTGCTCGGTCAGCTTGACACGAAGAGCCGGAATTTTCATTAAAGAAGCATCCGGCCCACTTCCAACATTAACTCGCTACGATCAGGCTTCGTCAACTATTTTAGAGGTCGGGCCATTGGTTTTGCAGGAGGCTATGCCATTGTCTCGACCCGCAGACGATGCATACATTTGGCTGTTGCCAATGATCTCGCCGTTGCCGGCTTTAAGAACAAAGTACGGTTGATCCGCTTTCGACGTCAGACGAACATAGCGGTCATCGCTAGGGCTGTTGCGTTGGCAAGACGCTATGCCATTCTGCGCCGCCTGCTTGGTGGTATAGGACTCACTGGTGAGTATGACCTCATGATTGTCCGCTTTCAGATTGAAGTGATAGTTCCCTGCGTTCTTCTTCAAATGATAATAACCTGGCATGTGATATTCCTTTGAATTGGTTGGAAATTTCAATTTATCGTATAAAATTCGGATATTTTCTAGCGATTCTAAATCTCAATAGTAGAATCGGATTGTTAGCGAGAATGGTGCAGTATTACACATTTGATGCATCGCTCCCCATTCACTGTCGATTGACATTATCCTTGACCGAACTATCCGGATTGTCCCTGACGTATTCCTGGCCGTTCACCTTTACGACATGCGCATCGGGATGCTTGCCGGCCTTGACTTCCTTGACGGCGACAGGACGTGGTACTTCTTTCCGGGAGCCAATGTGATAGGACTCATTGCGCCCGCCCGGTCCATCGTTGTTCCCTTTTATTTTCGTCATTCTGCGTCCTTCCAAGAGTTGGAAAAATCCGCTCTCTTTGTTCTGTGTGTTTGAGAAAAATAGTTGAGCGGTGGAATAAGGATACACCCAATTTTCAAAAATATATCGACTATGAAGTTTTTTCCTAGAGGTTTCCGGTTTTACGACCATTTTGAGAGAATGCCAGCACCGGCAATGGTATTCTAGCGTGGCGCTTGTTATTACCGCCAATCGATAGTATGTGGAAGCAGCCATGTGGGGAAAATATTGATCTTGAAAGGCGAATTTTCTGCGATCAACATCTGAATCGCCACCAGTAGCTTAGACTTCCCTGATCCATAGTTCTTGAAAGATGGGAACCCAATGGATCGTGTTATGAGGCTGGGTTTCCTGCCAGGCGCCTGGTACGCCTTCTCGGCGTCGGCTGATCCAACGACGAAATCGGGTATGACCTGCCTATCCCCCTGCCCTGCAGAGGCTCCTGTAGCGCTCAAACTAAAGATTGTCCGAGCTTCGGAGCATTCGCGCAGGGTATTATTGGCAGGGAAGAAATATTCATCAAATTATCTAAGGGAGCGAAGGAATGAAGGTTTATCTCGATGATGAGCGAAGTACGCCGGAGGGTTGGACCCGAGTATATTGGCCTGACGAGGCAGTAGCACTACTTGCCGCCGGCGAGGTTGCCGAGATCAGTCTTGACCATGATCTTGGGGACGACAAGCGCGGCACCGGCTATGACGTCATTCTGTGGATTGAGGAAGCGGTCGCGTTGCGCGGCTTTAGTCCTCCAATTATCTTCGTTCATTCGGCCAACAGCTCCGCACGTGAGAAGATGGAGGCAGGAATCGCTGCGATCCGCCGGTTGGCCACCGGACACAAAGTCAGTTAACGGCCAGGAACGGCGGCGGAAGCGGACGGTGCTATTGGAGCAAAACGCCATCGGTCGCTTGGACTCTCCTGATCCATGGTGCTTGAAAGATGAAAAACCAATGGATCGTGTTAGGTGCCTGTGTAGTGGTTTAATCCGCCCAGTACGCCAGTCGAAAATTCCGTCAGCGCTTGTGGCGCTATCGGATACGACAGAGTATGAGCCGTCGGGGAAATTGTTGGGATAACTCCCCGATGGAACGGCTGTTCCGCAGCTTCAAAACTGAATGGCTGCCGTCAACTGGTTACATGACGGCAAAGGAAGCACAACGGGACATCAGCCATTACCTGATGCACCGGTATAACTGGATACGGCCACATCAGTTTAATCACGGATTGGCACCGGCCGTCGCCGCAGAAAAACTTAACGTAGTGTCCGGGATGGGTTGACCACTACACCTGTGTCCTAGTTACCGCAATCATCGCTGCTCGTGGGAATCGTGCGCCTCGGTTAGAATTGCTGCTTGCAGCGGCCGCCGGCCGCCCATTCTCTCTGTCGATCAACATGCCGAAGAAAAACCAGAACGACCTACATGACTTCATCGCAGCTTGTGATTGTGTCAGATGTCGCGCCTTAACTTCCCTCAAAGTCGATGCAGGCGCCAACATACTCATCTCACGAATCAATACTGGCCGCATGTGCGAAATGGCGGTGGTCGCCGCTGCCGGAGAGGACGGGCTGACCAGTAACGAAGTTGTCGAGCACCGCGCTGCGTATGCCCGACACCTTGGGGTCGAATTGTCTGCCCGGAGCCGAAACCGGCCTGCGCCAGTTCACATCGCGTTTGCCATCAATCATTCGAACCACACCAAACCCGAAAAAAACAATAGGAATTCCATCAATCTTGGCCGAGCCCATGCTTCCTACCGTGCTGGGCGTTACCGCCTGCTCTGGAGCGCAGCGTCTGTTTCAGAACAGAGTGAGGTGTCGCCTGCGGCTAACACAAGCACATCCGACGCGCACGCGGGTACAATCAAACACGGTATCGCAATTGTCTGGTCGGAAGGAGTCGAGCGGATCGAACTCGATCTACACAACATCGGTCTGCATACTGTGGTTACCAACACGGTTCAGCAAATCAGAAAGCCCGCGCCGGGCTACCCTACTCGCTACCCTTATAGCACTACCTCGTCGGTAACCGCGGCGCGGGACGGCTCATTCCTCCTTGCCATTGGCTATGCTTACGAGGACAACAAGCACATCCGAAAAAACGATAGCTGGTGGGGCACCACAACTATCGTGCTGCACCCTGGTGACACTAAGGGAAAGGTCGAATGGACCCATGCAGGGGCTAATGCCAGCAGTGGCGAGTACGACTTTTACGCCACGACCTGGAGCGACGATGAGGAAGGCGTGGAAAATGACGACGCAGATGAAGGCGAGAATGCGCGCCGCGCTGATGAAGCAGAGATCGAAAGGCGCACAGACTTGACTTCGACCGAGAAGAGCCAGATGATCAAAGCCAGGCGCGGACAGGGTATCTTCCGCGCCGATGTGCTGCGCAAGGAACCACGCTGCCGGGTGACGGGTACCGACGATCCGGCCCACCTGCGCGCCAGCCATATCAAGGCGTGGGCGGCGTGCGATAACGACGCCGATCGGCTCGATGGCAATAACGGCCTTATGCTCGCACCGCACGTCGATCATCTTTTCGACAAGGCGTACATCTCGTTTCAAGATGACGGCACGCTGCTAGTCTTGAATGATCCTGGAGTGGAGACATTGCTAAAAGCGTGGGGCATTGATCGAGCGGTGCTGGCACCTCGGCCCTTCAACGCGGATCAGCGGGCCTTCCTTGCCGAACACCGCCAATTGCTGGTGCGCCGGCAGTGCAGCTAAGAGCCCACGTGCTGGCTGAGCTAAAGGTTGTCGGGCTCAAGATCGAATGAGCAATTCACCAGGTTCTGTTGCATTTGGGGGTGCGTGGCCGCTGCCTCGGGTAAGCTGTTCTATCGAAACTCTGACCGCACCGCATGCTCAACTGTAAAGGAATGCGATTCCCGATCGAAGTCATCTTGGTCTGCATCAGCTGGTATGCAGCCTATCCGCTGCGCTAGTGGCACATCGAGGAAATGATGAAGGAGCGCGGCGTATCGGTCGACCACTCTTCGATCAATCGATGGGCGGTCCGTTTCCTGCCACTCGTCGAGAAGATGGCTCGCAAGTATGAGCTCCCGGTCAGCCGCAGCTGGCGTATGGGCGAGACTTATATCGAGGTCAAGGGTGTCTGGACATATCAATATTGAATCTCCACCAGTAACTTAGGTTCTCCTGATCCATAGTTCTTGAAAGATGAAAAAACGATGGGTCGTGTTGGGCATGGGCGTCCTGCCAAGCACCTGGTGTACGATCTCGCAGCTGCCTGATACAACGACGAAATCGGGTCTGGCTGCCCCTGCCCTGCCCTGCAGTGTAGTGGCACACTTTCTTATTAAGTCATAGGTTGAACGTGGATTGTTCGATTCTATCTATTGTAACTCTACGAGGAGTTTATCCTTGTAGTATTGTTAAGGAAAAATATGGGTTGGAACGATCGGCAGGAAGAGTGGGATCAGATAAAATTGCCTTCGGAGGCAATTGACGAGACCTCTGGAATTCTCGAGATTGATGAGGATTGGCTGAGAAAAGCAACGCCCGCCCTGCAGCGCGAGGCGATGAAGGCATGGTTTCTTGCGCGTTATTGCGATCCGGCAAACGAGACGCCGTATATATCAGCCGAGGGAGGCTACATCTATATTCATGGCGGTCCCTATGATCCTCAAGAAGAAATTGGTCATCGATTTCAAGGCATTGTTGACGACGAAGCAATCGATGACGTGGTATCTGAAATGTATAGCCAAGTGGGAGGCGACTGGGCGCCTATACACTGGGAGAGAGATTTTGACAATTATGACGAAGATTTCGGCGTCGTGGTTGAAGAACCTAATACGCCGAGATTAGTATTAGATAGGCGACTGAGCCAAATTTCAGAGCTTCTTTCTTTGGATGGTCCGACTAACGCAATGGCCTTGGCTCGAATGTTCGCGTATAGCGGGACAATTACCGCCTTGGAGTCATTCCTGTGGGAGACCATGACGTATGCTGTTGAGAACGACGAAAAAGCATTGGAGGAAATCGTTACCAATATTGACCATTTCAGCGGTCAAAATTTAAAGCTAGGCGATATATTCAATAAACAGAAAGGCTTGAAGGACCTAGTGAAGGGATATTTGCAAGACACTGTATGGCACAAATGGGATAAGGTCGGACCAATGATCGTGCATGGACTGCAGGTCAAACCTCCATCCTTCAAGCCATTCATGGAACCCGTAAAAAAACGACATGACATTGTTCATCGAAGCGGTCAAACAAAAGATGGAACGCCGATCACTGTTGAGATAGAAGAGATCGTCAATTTGATGGAAGAAGTTAAAAAATTCGCTAGTAGTCTGTATGCGAAGATGGCTGAGCGCTTCTTCAATGAAGAGCTTGGAATTGAGGTTGCAGCGCCCGAGCAGAAAATCAAAAACTAATGCCTATCTGTCCTATTGAAAGCACCAATAGCTTGTCAGACGTCGCGATAGGCGCCGATGTTGTTGTGTACCCTCATGGCGACAGTGCGCATCCCTACCCTCGCTGCCCTGCAGATAGTGAATGCTACCGCGCTCAAGCAAGAGCTGGCCTCCCCTCCATGACGGACGGCGAGGGATGACATATCCAACCGAGTAAGCAGCAAAGGCCCTGCTTCTGAGTGCTTTAACAGCACAGTTGGCTACGACGGCCTGGGCACTATCTGCTTGGTGCGCTCGATCAAATCGGGCACTTTGCGCGCCGGCGGTGGAGTTGCGATCACGGCTGACGCGGCCTGGCACCTGACGGTATCACGCCAAAACAGAAGCTTGCCATGGCCGCTTAACTTCTACTTTTAGAGCGCTCTAAAAGTGGGGGTATTGTAGTGGTCAACCCATCCCGGACACTATATTAAGTTTTTCTTCGACGACGGCCGGTGCCAGTCCCTGGTTGAACTGATGTGGCCGTATCCAGTTATACCGGTGCATCAGGTAATGGCTGATGTCCGTTGTGCTTCCTGTGCCGTCATGTAACCAGTTGACGGCAGCCATTCAGTTTTGAAGCTGCGGAACAGCCGTTCCATCGGAGAGTTATCCCAACAATTTCCCCGACGGCTCATACTCTGTCGTATCCGATAGCGCCACAAGCGCTGACGGAATTTTCGACTGGCGTACTGGCTGCCTTGATCCGAATGAAACAGCAGGCCCTGCGGTCGACCTCGCTGCTCGTAAACCATTTCCAGCGCTTGCACAACAAGGTCGGCGTCGGGCCGTAGCGAGAATGCCCAGCCCACCGCTCGGCGAGCGCACAAATCCAACACCACTGCCAAGTAATACCATCGGCCTTGCGCCCAGACATAGGTGATGTCCCCGCACCAGGCCTGATTTGGCGCCTCGACTGTGAATTCACGATTGAGGTGGTTCGGAATATCGACCCGCTCCACCGTAGCCTGCTTATAGGCATGGCTGCCAGGCTGTTTGCAGACCAGCCCTAGCTCTTCCATCAAACGACTGACTTTGAAGCGGCCAATTGCCGTGCCTTCCTCGCGCATCATGCCCATGATGCTGCGGCTTCCCGCCGAACTGCGACTCTCGACGAACAGCTCGTGCACGCGGCTACGCAATGCCATGCGCTCAACATCAATGTGCCGGCTGCGCTCCCGATGCGCGTACAGGCATGACCGCGCTACGTCGAACACCGCGCAGATCAACTCGATTGATTCGTCACCACAAATCTGATCGATTACCTCGTACGTTCTATTCCTTCCGACATCAAGAGCGCGGTCGCCTTTTTTAAAATGGACTTCTCCCGCTCGAGACGCTCAATGCGCGCTTCGAGTTCCTGTATTCGCTGCTGATCAGGCGTCATTGCCTTACTCTGTGGCGTGATGCCTTGCCGCTCCAACTGAAGCAGCTGCAGCCGTTGGCGCAGCACTGACTCGCCGATGCCGACCGACCGGCTTGCCTCCGTATGGCTATATCCTTGATCCAGTACCAGGCATGCCGCCTACTGTTTGAACTCAGGGGAAAACGTACGTCTTTGCTTGCTCATCAAACACCTCTCCATGGCGAGCATTCTCGCCTAAATCAGTGTCTGGGATTAAACCACTACAGTTCAAGCATGGGAACTTTCTGCGATCTTCATGCGAAGACCGGCGATCAGCAGATCGAGGCCAGCGTCAAATCGCGCATCAAAATCCGGGCTGAATAAATCCGCTGCCGCAGCCAAAACATGTGGATAGCCCTTAGCCGCCAGAGTCTCAAACTGGTCACGGTGAGTTGCGATGGCCAGCGATATTTCACTAGGGTCAGCCAGCGGTTGCTCTTCCATCACGAAGCCCATTACGTAATAGATGATGCTGAAGGCCCCCCAAGACGCCAACCGAGTGGAGGCCCCAGCCTCGCGCAAAGGGCCGATCAACGCCTCGGCAACGCGAAGTGTGTTGTCGGTGATGACGTAGGTGCCGGCATATACGCGTGCACCGTCCCGCCGCTTGAGCAGCGCATTTCGAATCTCATGTGCGGTCACGCTGACCGCATTGAACCAAGCAGTCGAGGGGGACAGTTCGTCCGGATGCTCATGCGCGACCCCTTCAATCAAAGCGTCCGCTATGCCATTCATCAAAGCCTGCTTATTGGCGAAGTGCCAATACAGTGACGCTGCTTTGATGTCCAGTTCCTGGGCAAGACGGCGCATTGTAAGACCCTCTATACCTACCTCGTCCAGCAGGTCCAAAGCGGTGGCAATTACGGCTTCACGTTGTATCTTCATAAACTTCTTGTTTGACAGACTAACGACGTTAGATTAACATAAATTTTTTAACTAACAATGTTAGATTGAGGGGCAGATGAAAAATGAAAATGCGGGTGTGATCGTAGTAGGTGCAGGCCCTGTGGGTTTAACTCTGGCATGCGAGTTGCGCTTGGCAGGAATACGCGTCACAGTACTAGAGCGCCGTGACGCGCCAATAGCGCAGTCGCGCGCGCTAACCATGCACGGCAGGACGGTGGAGATGCTGGCCCAACGTGGCGTGGCTGACCGCTTTCTGGCGAACGGCATAAAGATTCCCAGCGGGCATTTTGCGGGATTGAAGACGCGACTTGACTTTTCGGTGATCGACACCACCTATCCCTACACACTGTTCATCCCACAGAGCGTGACCGAGCAACTGCTGGAGACATGGGCGCTTGAGCTAGGGGTTGAATTGCGCAGGAATGCTACGGTGGAGCGCATTGTCGAAACGGCCGATGGCATTTCCGTGATGGGGCAACAGCACAGCACCCCTTTCGATATTTCTGGCAGCTACGTGGTCGGTGCAGACGGCGCGCGCAGTCTGGTTCGCCAGCACGCAGGCATCGCCTTCCATGGTCTGCCGGCTACGAAGACTGCCATGCTTGGCGACGTTCGTCTGAGCGCACCGCCGTCTACGCCGGGATTCAGTGTAGGCAACGCGCTAGGTGGATTAATGATCGTTCCTTTAGGTAATGGTATGTTCCGCGTCATCGTGATCGATACCGGCCGAGTTGATGTGCCTGCGACCACGCCCGTCACGCTCGAAGAGTTGTCTGATTCGACCACACGGGTGGCCGGACAGGACTTTGGCCTGCATGCACCGACGTGGCTATCACGCTTCTCGAATGAAACCCGCTTGGCGAGTGCCTACCGCGAAGATCGAATCTTGCTGGTCGGTGATGCCGCACATATCCACCTTCCTGCGGGCGGCCAGGGTATGAACGTGGGCATGCAGGACGCGATGAACTTGGGCTGGAAGCTGGCGGGCGTAGTGAACGGACATGCGCCAGAGTCGCTGCTAGACAGCTACCACAAAGAGCGTCATGCCGTTGGTGCCGCGCTGTACCAAAATACCTTGGCGCAAAGTGCACTAATGATGAATTCGTTTGATGCTCCGGGACAGGCGCTGCGAGAGACGTTCAGTGAGCTGATGAAAATTCCTGCTCTTAATGCAGTGCTTGCGCATGACTTGTCCGGCTACGGGATTCGATACCCCGCCTCAGTTGTCGATATTCCGCACGGATGGGCGCTGCTGCCCGATTGGACAGGGCGGCGGCTGCCTGACTGGCAGCTAAAACTGGATAACGGTGGTCAAGCCTCGCTGTTCAGTTTTTTGCGGAGTGGCCATTGGCTGCTGCTACAACTGACGACCAGTGAGGATCGCGAGGGTGGCAACTACACGCCTGAGCTCGATATGCGATGGGTCGATACGATCAAAGCTGTGCCTGCGGACTCCCAAGTAACACCGGCAGGCGCGCATGCCTTGCTCATACGTCCAGACGGCTACGTGGATCACGCTGTGAGCATCAAAAGGAACGCGTGATAACCACCGTCAGGCCGAATCTGCACGCACTGTAAGTACTATATTCTAAGAGCCGGTCAACGTAGGGGTGAATCGCCACCGCTAGTTTAGACAATCCTGATCCATGGTTCTTGAAAGATGAAAAACCGATGGATCGTGTTAGGTGCCTGGGCGTCCTCCCAGGCCCCTGGCGTGCGATCTTGTAGCTGCCTGATCCAACGACGAGATCGGGTCTACCCTACCCCTGGCGATCCGTTGGCACCTTGCAAGACAGTGCCGCCAATCCATAAGCGAGAAAGATAATCATGTTGGATAAGAAATGGTGGCATAACGCCGTCGTGTATCAGATCTACCCACGTAGTTTTCAAGACAGCAATCACGATGGGGGCGGTGATCTGGCCGGCATCATCGGCAGACTGGACTACCTGCAACAGCTGGGAATCAACCTGATCTGGCTGTCGCCAGTGTACCGGTCGCCGATGGACGATAACGGCTATGACATCTCCGACTATCAGGATATCGCCGCTGAATTCGGCACATTGGCCGAGATGGAGCAGTTGATCGCAGAGGCGGCCAAGCGCGACATCCGTATCCTGATGGATCTTGTGGTCAACCACACCTCTGACGAGCATGCTTGGTTCGTCGAGGCGAAGAAATCCAGGGATAGCTCCTACCGTGACTACTACATCTGGCGCAATGCAGGCGCCGATGGCTCCCCGCCCGACCAGCAACGTTCGTATTTTGGCGGGAGTGCATGGGAATACGATGCCATCAGCGGTGAATATTACTTCCATCTGTTCTCGAGACGACAGCCGGACCTGAACTGGGAAAATCCCCAGGTGCAGGAAGAGGTGCATCGCATAATGAACTGGTGGTTGGACAAGGGCATCGGCGGCTTCCGCATGGATGTGATCGATCTCATCGGCAAACAGGTCGACCAGCAGATTATCGCCAACGGCGCACAACTGCACCCGCTGCTGCAGCAAATGCACCAAGCGACCTTGGCGGCACGCGATGTATTGTCGGTGGGCGAGACCTGGAGCGCCACCCCGGAGACCGCCAAGCTGTATTCCGACCCGGCGCGTCAGGAGCTGTCAATGGTCTTCCAGTTTGAGCACATCACCATGACCCACGATACCAAGGAGGGGAAATGGAAGCCGCGGCCGTTCGATCTGATCGAATTCAAGCAAATCATCAGTAAGTGGCAGACCGAGCTGGCCGATGCCGGCTGGAACTCGCTGTTCTGGAGTAACCACGACCTGCCGCGCGCCGTATCCAAATACGGCGACCCAGGCCGTTACCGGGTCGAGTCGGCCAAGATGCTGGCCACCGCGCTACATTTTCTCAAGGGCACCCCCTACGTCTATCAAGGCGAGGAAATAGGCATGACCAATGTCCGTTTCGATTCCATCGACGACTATCGCGACATCGAATCACTCAACCTCTACGACGAACGCACGGCCGCCGGCGTGTCACCGGAGACGATGATGGCCGGCATTCACGCCAACGGGCGGGACAATGCACGCACCCCAATGCAGTGGAACAGCACACACAACGCCGGCTTCAGTACTGGCACGCCATGGCTAAAGCTGAATCCCAACTACCCCGAGATCAACGTCGAGGCCGCGCTGGAACAACCCGATTCGGTCTTCTTCCACTACCAGAAGCTGATCGAACTGCGCAAGCACTGGGACGTCATGGTCTACGGACAATACCTGCCGTTGCTGGAGGAGCATCCGCAGGTATTCGCCTACCGGCGCAGCTTGGCAAGCCAACAGCTCGTTGTCGTCAACAACTTCTCCGGCGAACATGTCGAACTGGATCTGCCGGAAATGCTGCACGGCATTGCCGGGCAAGGCTTGATCAGCAACTATGTCCTGCGTGACAGCTGGACCGACCACCTCAGCCTGCAGCCATACGAATCGTTTGCTATAGCGTATATGTGTGAGACAGGACACGGGTAAGGCGTTGTTGTGCAATCACATCGAGTCGCGCGATCGCATGGGTAAATGGCGCTGGGTCGTCGAACGCACATTGGGCTGGCGGCACCGCTTCCGCCGATTATGCATCTGCTACGAACGCCGTGCCGATAGGCTTACGACAGTTCTACTTGTCTGCTAAAGTAAGCGCCTCAAAGGCTCCAGGTGGGCCGACTCACGTTTGGCAATGTGACACCGCATCAAGTATTTCAATCATTAATCCATGGACTAATAATAGTGACTGCTTCGAAACTAAGAATTGCTGAGGGGGGAATTTGTAGGGATGGCGGCTCTTTGGTGGCTGACTTCTATTGCGAGGATGGTTCGATACTATCGTTTCTACTTGAGGTGGCACTTGGGCAGCCGAAGTATCGACACCTACATGCCGGTGCAGAAATTCAGAACTCTTGTGAGCCAGCGTCACTCGTGACCAAGGGGAGTCCTAGAGATATCGAATTAACGTCAATGCTTCGCTCATGGGCAGCGGACTGCGAGTTTCGTCCTTCGATTGAAGCCCATTTGGAACGTGGGACTCGTCCACCGTTGGACTCCCAAGAGTATGGATCCTACTGGGCATTTTTGCTCATTAATAATTTGCAAAATCGCGAAGTCTAATCCATGTGTTTGGACTTCCCAAACTATAACCGGCGGTGACGGATGTCATATCCGACCGGCAGCAGCAGCAGCAGCAGCAGCAGCAGCAGCAGTAGCAGTAGCAATGTGCCAGCTTCAGAGCACTACGACGGCACCGTTGCATATAACAGCCTGGTCCATCATCTGCATAAAGCGTTTGATGAGATCGAGGATTTTGCGCGCCGCTGGTGGAGTTGCCTTTGCCGCTGACGCGGTCTGCCACTTGGCGACATCACGCCAAAATAGAGGCTGCCCGGGCCGCTTAATGAATCGCTCCCAGTAGCTAAGACTCTCCTGATCCATGGTTGTCGAAAGAAGAAGAGCCGATGATCGTGTTCGGGTCTGGGGTCTTGCAAAGCACCTGGCGTGCGATCTCGTAGCTGCCTGATCCAACGAGGAGATCGGGTTTGGCCCGTCTATCTCCCCTGCCCTGCAGAAACTCTTGCCGCGCGCCAGCAAACGCTGGCCTTCCAAAGTCATAACTGCCGGCGAAGGATGGCATATCCGACCGAGGCAGCAGCAGAGCGCCCACTTTGCGCGCGATAGCGGCACATTTGGCTACCATAAACTAGCCCGTCATCAGCTTCGCGCGCTCTGCCAAATCGGGGACTTTGCGCGCCGGCGGTGGAGTTGCGATTACGGCTGACGGTATCACGGTAAAACAGAAGCTTGCCATGGCCGCTTAACCTCTACTGTTAGCGCGCTCTAAAAACGGGGGGGGGATTGCCGTCAACTGGTTACATGACGGCACAGGCAGCACAACGGGACATCAGCCATTACCTGCTGCACCGGTATAACTGGATACGGCCACATCAGTTCAATCACGGATTGGCACCAGCCGTCGCCGAAGAAAAACTTAACGTAGTGTCCGGGATGGGTTGACCACTACATAGACTATCCTGATCCATAGTTCTCACCTATGGAATGTATTACGGGCTTGGGTGTCCCGCCTGACACTTGGTGCGCGATCTCGCAGCAGCCAGATTCACGGATGAGATATGGGTTGACCTGTCTATCCCCCCTGCCCTCCAGAGACTCCAGCGGTGCTCGAGCAAGAGCTCCCGGGGCTTCAACGGGTGGCACTAAACACTTTGCGGCGCTGTAATAGAGGTTGTGCGGGGCGCCGACTGTGACTTGATGCGTTGGTGGTGCCCGCAGTTTGGGGCTCGCCGCCAGGGCCGATCAAGGCTCTTGAACGTCGATCGGTACTACATCACATGGCGCTGATCGCGTTGTATTGGAGCGTGGCTTATACCATCCGCTTTGCTGATTGGTACGCGCCGATATGGATCGGGTTATATGTCAGGCCTTGCCGCGCTGGTTGATCGATGATTAGTCGACCGATACGCCACGCTCCTCCATAATTTCCTCGATGTGCGGGTAGCTCAGTGGGTAGGCCGTATATCAGCGGATGCTGACCAAGATGACGTCGGTCGAGAAACGCATTCCTTTAAAGTTGATCATGGCGCGCCGTCAAGGCTTCGATAGTGCAGCTATCCCGTGGCAGCGGTCGTGTCGCGAATGCGACTGAGCCACTCATACTAACCGGCCTTCACAAAATCCGGGGCGGTTCACTTCTGGTCCGGTACGCGTGCGAGACGAGGACGAACCGGTCGCTGTGTATTAACGTACTCCCGAAACATAATTGCGGGTGTGTTAGTCTAGGAATGACCTTCTGGCGTAGAGGGTAGTCCTGGCGTTACACGTGCTCCGCCGAAGAGGTAGTTTGGTCGTTATTTGGCGCTCAACATGCAAGTGTGTTTTGAACTGTGACAACGCCCCTACCAGAAACTCGATTCGTGAATTTCTCAAGATGCTGATTTTAAACATCTTTTTCGTCGCCACGGCAGAAATTTTCGCACCACTGTCACGCCGCCTTACGATTATAAATATCGCTCTGTGACATAGGAAGATGACCATGCGTGATGATGTACTTGACGTCTTATTGAGTGAAGGCCCCCAGCTAAGCGGCCAACTTGCCGTCGCCCTTGAAAAATGGCTCGGTATCACGCCGGCTGCTGCTCGGAAGAAGGTCGAACGACGAAGCACGGCAGTTCGCGAGTTGAAGCTACCTTTTTCACGCAGAGCGAAGTTTTTGTATGCGACAACTCAATACGGAAGCGATAAGTTTTGGGCACGTTTAGCTGAAGCGCTCGAGATGGGTAACGGTGCGTATGCGCGGGTTATTCGAGCACTTCATGCTCGCGGTGGCCTTCTCCCGCTGGCACATCTTGCCTCTGCAGCAGGTATATCGTCCGGGGATCGCCAAATTTCATTCGAACGTGTCTGGCAAGACCTTGTAGGCACTGAGCTCTTTCAGACTATTGAAGTACCTGGCTTGGGCGAGTGTTTCGCATTCGCGAAGAGAGGTGCATCTATTGATGAGCAGCTCCCTGGTGTACGCGCTCGATTGATTGTGGAAAGTGTGCTGCTTCAGTCCATCCAGGAATGGGCTGCGAGACTTGGGCTAGGTAGCTTTGCGAGCTTTAAGTTGCGAAGCCATCAACAGGAATCCGCGCCGACCGTCTCTGTTTTTCAGTGGGACTTGACGGCACCGTCCTATATTAGTGCGCTTGCTGCCTGGAATAACTCTGGCCGCCCGAAGCCGGGGTTTATGGTTTTGGACGTGCTTTTGAAAGAGCAGGTCGAACTAAATGACCTTAAGTCTTTCATCTACAAATGCAAGACACTGCGCCAAGTCCGTAACGTTCGCACGCTTCAATTTTTCGTCGCTCACCGATATACCCGCGAGGCGCTCGATGTGATGCGCCAAGAAGGCATTATTCCCGCTACTACTGAGTCAATATTTGGTACGGATGTCGCTAATGCTTTGATGGAGCTAAGCGGCATGCTGACGCAAGCCGCGACTCAAGCTGTTGACCTCGACAAGTTCGCGTATCTGTTCGACAAACTCGGAAAAGTCGAGGGCGCGGCTGGCACGCTTCGCGGGGCTCTCTTCGAGTTCGTCGTGGCAGAGGTGATGCGGAGAACGGTAGGAGGAGCCACCATCCTTATGAACAAGATTTACCGTAAGGACGGAAAAGACGTAGCGGAAGTCGACGTTAGGGTGCATGTCCCCGATCAGGAGATTAGATTCATCGAATGCAAAGGGCTATTGCCCGGCCGGCTGCTGCAGGATTCAGAAATCGAGGCATGGCTGACCAAGCGTATTCCGAACGTGAGAAACCAAACTCTCGACAACTCCGAATTCAAGAACATCACGCAAACCTTCGAACTGTGGCTTACCGGCGAGCTTTCGCCCGAAGCTCGAGAACGAATCTCGGCCGCACAGGCGCAGGTAGACCCGAAACGTTACACCATTAAAGTTTCGTTTGCTCGGGACATCGAAGAATCAGTGAAGTCATTCCCAGACCTTCGAAAACTTGTAAAGCAGCACTTCCTGGCCCATCCTTTGGCGGCGTCCCCTGAAGAAATAAATCCGCTTTCCAAGCGGAAGATTTCTCAAGCAGAGGCTGCTTTTTCGGACCTTACGCGTCGCGACTTTGGTGGCGAATCGCCACCAGTAGCTTAAACTCTCCTGAGCCAATGTTCTTGAACGATGTAAATTCTATGGATCGTGTTAGTTGCCTGTTTTTCCGCGAAGCAGCTGGTGTACGATCTCGTAGCTTCCTGATCCAACGGCAAGACCGAATTTGGCCTGTCTATCGCCCCTACCCTGCAGAGACTCCTACCGCGCTCAAGCAAAAACTTGTTGCTCGAACGATCGATGAATAGTCGACCGATACGCCGAGTTCCTGCCGCATTTCCTGGAAGTACCACCGGTTTAGCGGGTAGGCTGCATACTAGTGAATTCAGACCGAGACGACGTCGATCAGATAGCGCGTCCTTCTTAAGTTGAGCGTAGCGAGTCCAGTGTTCGGGCGTTGCAATCTATCCGATCGATCTCTGGCGGGTTGCTGATGCGACAGAGCTCCAATTTGTCGTCGGAATAGTGAATTTTTCAACGTTTTCAAATTATTCGAGAATTTTATTTATACTTGGAAGGAAGGCATACAGCCCCATTTTTGCAGATCGCTGCTGCAATTATTTTGCTATAAGAATTAATAATATCATATGTTTTTTTATTATTTTCTTTAACTCGCTTGCTCCAGTTCCATTGGGCAAACTTATATTCAATATCCAAATCTTCTCCAAGTGCATGTCCGGCGCGTTTAAAAAGCGCCATTGTGGAAACTAAGTCTAAATTTTTGTCCGTGAAGCGACTCTGATGAACGTGTGCGCCTCGGACACTTATTATACCTTGTAGAGGTTCAAAGACCACGCTATGTACTAAGGATGGTAGCAATGGATGTTCATATAATCTTGAAAGTTTTTTTGCATAGGCAGTAAGGCGTTGCTCAAGTATGTACATCTCTTGGAGATATGAGCCAACTAAAAACTTTAAGTAGCTATCTTTATCAATGTGTTTTGATCTAGGTGGTGCAATTTGAATGAGTTGTTGGACTAATTTTAGTGCATCCAATGCTTCGCCAATTTCTGTAAATCCATAAAAAATTGCTGAGAACTCCTCGTCGGTTTTCAGTTTTTTTACACCGTTGCGTCCCTCTATAGCAGGATTTAAATAATCCGCTGCGAAGTCAGCCATTAATCTCATTAAATCGACATATGTCGTTGTCATAGTCACTACCAATACTTTATAAATTTAAGTTGCCATTGTACCCATGTATTTGGCCCGCTCCACATCATCGAACGGTGTCGGCTGCTCTATCTGATCGAGGCATCAGCAGAACGTCTGCATCTGAGCACTACAACGGTACAGTTGGCTGAGACAGTCTGGCCCATCATCTGGTTGGTGCGATTCATGATATCGGGGATTTTGTTCGCTGGCGGTGGACTTGCCATCACGGCCGACGCGGCCTGGCACGTCACGGCAACACGCCAAAATAGACGCCCACTCGGGCCGCTTAATGAATTGCCGACAATAGCTTAGGTGCCTATCCCCTGCCCTGCAGAGACTCCTGCCGCGCTCAACCAAAAGCAGGCCTTCCCTAGCCATAGCTGCCGGCGAAGGATGGCATAGCTGACCGAAGTAGTCGCGAGACGCCTAACTCGGAGTGCTGTGGCGGCACAGTCGGCGAACACAGCCCCGCCCATCCCTTGCTTTGTGCGCTTGACGAGATCGGGAATTTTGCACGCTGGCGATGGAAATGTTCAAAGCCGTCGAGTAAAATTTTCGTTGCCATGGCATGCCCTCCCTCCACATCGAGATAGGATGCCACAACTTCGTTGTTGATTTTGCCTACACCTTCTTAGTCTTTTTATTCGGCGTTCTTAGCCTTGTCTTGCTCCCAATGAGTAATGCCCCTGACTTCTTGAACTTCGTCTCCAGACAACATTAAGGAGTGACGGTAGAGTTTCATCAGGTCGGGAATTCTGGCGAAGTCTTGTACTGTCTCCGCCCAGTCGAAATCACCCTCGAACGGATAATAATTCACACCATGGATTAGCACCCCCAATACCGAAGTCTTGGATGCGTCAAAAGTTAATAAATTATCCATGTGTTTGCTACGTCTCATTTCTTCGATGCTTACCCCCTCGACCGTTTCGTACAAAACATGTACGACACCTGGTTTATCTGGAGGAATCTGGCAGATCGCGTTGTTGACTAAACCTTTAAAGTGACGCGAACGCCGTTCAAGCGAAATGTCATTATGACACCGCCATTGAGCAGCCACACATTTGGTAACGCCTTCAACAAAAATATTCAGAAAAACATCCGAAGTACCCGGTCGGACTAAGCTTTCAGCTATGGTGGCAATGCTACGTTTCTCATTGCTGTCTATGTTACCGAAGACCAGCAACTCTTGTTGAGAGCTGTTGGCCCTCACAGAATTGCCGCGATAGTGACGTTTCAAGCGCATCTTATTAATTTGGCTGATCTCAGCACTGATCCGACCATCCCCAACTTTACCAATGCCCCGCTTGATAGCTAAATCCACCAACCTAATCACATCTGCAGCTATTACATCAGCGACTTCCGCGTGGAAGGTGAGATGAACGATACTCCAAGGGGCAATCTCAAGTAGGTGTATGCTTAATTGACTCCATATTTTTTCCCATGCATTTTTTTCGCTCTGCGAGTATTGTGTTTGCTTGTCTGCTCGTTTGCACTCGACGTACATCTCATCCACACCGTCGCTAACCAGCAAGTCGGGTGATTTTTTCGATTTCCCATCTGGCCAATCGATGCTGTTTTCCGGAATGAATGACACTCTATAACCGTTTTTCAAATAGAAGGATGCAGTAAGCAACTCAAATATCTGCGTCTCGGGCTTTGATTTATTTGACAATATTTTATCTAGAATTTGTTCTACATTGGGCACAACCCGAAGCTGCTTTGCGAATGCACCGATCGCCATTGTGTACGGGTATATTCGCCTAGTGCTGTAGACGCAGTCGCTATAGGGGAAATCAAAGGCCAATTCAGCTACTAGGATGTACCAGTCGATGTCATCTTCCGGTGGTACGAACAACTGAGACTCGATTGGCATTTTCATATCAATAATTGACTCCTTCGCCCGAATACGCTCCACTAAAGCAGTTCTTCTCGTTGCCCAGGCATCTGCACCGAGCCTATCTACCAGCAGTTTGTAGAAAGCTTTAGTTCTTGCACGCTCCACCTCACGAGTATCCACTTCAACTCCTTTCTGAATTTGTCCCAGTCATTAGCCACTAAGCAGCGGAAGTGATTTTTTTGATGTTAATGTTCCCGACCTTATGTAATTGGCCGAAAGCGGCTTGTTCGTATTCCCACACCCGCCGTAACGGACGAAGAAAAATATTATTGAATCGCCACCAGTAGCTTAGACTTTCCCAGTCCATCGTTTTTAAAAAATAAAAACCCAATGGATCGTGTAAGGTACCCGGGCTTCCTGCAAGTCACCTGATGTGCTGCCTGATCCAACGACGAGATCGGGTATGCCCCGTATGTTTCCCTGCCCATTACTTCATCACGCGCTGAGTAATTCTGCACATCTACGGTAACACGACCAACAAAACTATCGTCGACTTCCAGCGGTGGGTCAAGCTGACTTCGCCGATCAGGATCATCAAACTGCTGACCAACAACGGTTCGCAATTCACCGACCGCTTCACAACAAAAAACAGGAAGTCCAATGGCGAGTACGCATTCGATAAAGTCTCCGCTAACATGGGCCTCGAACACCGCCTTGCACCGCCCCGGTTCCGCAAACGAATGGCATGGTCAAACGATTCAACGGCCGTATCAGCGAATTGTTGCAGCAGACCCGATTCGACAGTCGGACCGACCTGGAGACGACATTGCTCAACTATTTAAAGCTTTACAACCACCACATTCCACAACGGGCTATCGGTGCCAAAACACCCATCCAGGCGCTCAAAGAATGGCAGCAAAAAAGGAAGATTCTATTCGTCAAGCGCGATTATGATCAAATGATACTGAACACGTAGAAGATTTTCGATGGTGGAACTATGTCGTGCAAACTCCCTAGATTGAGAAAACATCAGCATATATGTGCGGTGTATATCGTAACTTTGTGTGCGATATCTAAATCAAGTTGGTTTATTCCAGACACCACACCAGTTAAGTTGCAGTCTTGTTTAGCGCAGAATGGAGTTCCAATCTGCGTGGTGCGGGCATCAGAGGTACTTACTGGATAGATCTAGAATCATTTTCCCAAAAATCCGATTTCGATAATTCTTTGCAGTAACGTTTCTGAGAACCCATTCCAATCTAGTTTTATCTTGATCACCGCTTGCACTATAACTCATAATATTTGCTGCTATTTGTCGAATTTCATCAATTCTTGATTGGTATTGACCAGTAATATTAAATGTTCTAACGGTATTTGATTGACGACTATTCTTATTGTTAAATACTATATTAACATTGGCGGTGTCGAATAATGCAATGTTAGAACGCGCGTCAAAAGGGTCAATGTCGAGATCAATTTTTATGCTTTCGCGGTTACTGAGAGGATTAAGATGTGGTTGTTTATAAAAATCTGCCGTGCCTTTAAACGTGGAATTGCAGTGGTGGCAACTAGGCACAAAATTACCCAAGCTGATAGCAAACAGAGGGTAGCTTGCTTTATCGAAGAAATGATCAATTGCTGGTCGGATTACGCCTTTCCCACCTTTAAAAAAGGTCACTTCATTGGTTAAGTTGCAGTATGGGCAGGTTTCTATATTTAAGTGTTCGCAAAGTTTGTATGCGCACCAACGTACTGTACATTTTCTGGAAAACGTAGCGTAGTCGAATATTTTTCTAACGGCAGAATCAATAATTTCAGCTTGCCCAATCGGAATTAGCGAGAAAATATTCGCATACTGTTCCTGCAATACTCTGAAGTCAGCCTCATTTCCATCTCTTATTAAGTCGTGGTTATTGATTAAAAAATCATGTACCCCATGAGTAAGGGCAGCCTGTTCCTTTGTGCGTCGAGCGGCAACAAAATTATCAAAATATTTATCATGAAAAATTTTGGCACTTTCCCAGCATTTTGCAGCATTAACTATCATTAGCTAGCCTTCTTGAGAAGAAGTTGGCGAATAAATTCGTCATCAATCTGATTTATCAAGTCAACATCATTACCTGAGTACCAGTTTTTTTCTTTTAATTTTTTAATTGTGTTTTGGGCCACAATTCCGATTGATGGCGTACCAAAACTATAATTGATTATCTGCTGGATTGGTGCGCCAAAGCTTGGAAGTTTAGTGCCATTATCCAGTCTGGTGATTGAATCTCTCAATATATCCGATGCTAGTAAAGGTGAATGGCTAGCAATTACGACTTGTAGAGATTCAATCTTATTTTTTTTCTTCAAAATACCTAATCGCTTATCAAGCAATGAAATATATTCCCGCTGCCAACTTAAGTGCAGCAGTAAATCACCTTCATCAATGAATACTAGTATCTCCCTTTTATTTTTATTAACCAACTCTTGAATTGATTGTGATATATTTATCATTTGGTGCATGATTGCGGCCTGGCCAGAACTCATACTATCGAATCCGATTTTTATTAAGCCATTTTTATGAGCTGCATCAATTATTCTTTTATTGGCATCTGATCTCAAGAGTCTCGGTGTATTTACTAAAATTTCAATATTATTTTTTCGCAATTTAATTGCGCCGGATTCAGAGTAATTCAATATACTAATGAAATCCAGGACGTGTTGTCGGAGCGGCAAGATTCGTGCTCCAATTCGTGTTGATTTATCTACCAATCCCAAATCTTTATTTTGCAAGCCGTAAGCTATTTGCTTCCTATCGGTTGAAGAAGACGATTCTTTCAGTAAAATAGATGCTACAATCCAGTCAGCAATTACGTGATCATCGTTGGAAAAATACTCGCAAAGAAAGATTTTTGCTACATTTTCTTTCGCCACAATTACTTTTTTAGCGACTTCTTCTAATTCAAAGTTGAGATTTTCTAATTCATAGATGCGATTTATTAAAAAATCGTCGCCATCAGCGTTTGATGCATTTGATAGTTCACCTGTCAGTACAAATGTATTGCGATGTATTTTTGCGTAAAGGTTGTTGTAGTTTTTATATGCGCGATAAGATTCTATTAAATCCTCTGATAGTGATAAACCATTTATTCCAGATTTTTGAACCACCGAAAAATTTTGTTTTGCGAGTTCGAACGCCATTTCCAATAAATCAATTTTGTGTACGCTTCGTAAGCTACTTTCTAATCCCAGTAATTTTGAAATTGCCATATACTCTAAGGATGACTCAACAAAGCTTTGTTTGCTGTGTTCAGTGGAGGAGGCATCTATAAAAGCTACAGCGGTCTGTGGTCTCTTGATTGCTTGATGGAAAGGTGTTGCGGTGTAGTAAATTATGCCTAGATTCTCGCTAACGCCATCAGCGATGAATTCCAATGGAGAAGTACTTCTTGTTAAGTCGCGAATAATTGACTTAATGAGCGTTGTTTTCCCGCGCCCATTATCACCGATAATTAGATTTATGGAATCCAGTGCATATATTTCACGAGCGTATCGATTATACAAATTTATTGTTAAATCGCGTTTTAATGATTTTATTTTTTCTATCATTTATGTATCCTATAATTTAATAAGCGAATCCGACTTATACTCGCCGAGAATTTTATCTTCTCTTAATTTACAATTTTAACATTTTTATCAATTAATTATTTCATTGTGCGGTGCAGGACTGAGGGAAATAATTTATAAATTTGTGAATAATATAGTATTTGTATCATAATATCGCATTTTGTTGGTGTTTTGCAATTATGATTTAAATAGTTTATTGCGAATTGGATTCTAGCGGAACGTGCCGCGCATCCTTTTGGTGCAGCGCATTCCACATGCAATGAGAAGGACTGGTTAAAAAACGACTTATGATTCATTTGTTGCAGTTACTAATTGTAATAGTTCCTTGCTTCACCAGACACATCCTATGCGTTATCGGATAGGAGTAGGACTATGCATATGACTAGGAACAAGCAAACAAACGAGGTGGTGACGGTGAACCAGAAACGCCGCAGACGCTGTTCTGCGGAGGAAAAAGCAGCCTTGGTACATGACACTTACGAGCCGTGCAGGAACGTATCGTTGGTCGCGCGCAAGCAAGTACGGCATCGGTGCAAGCCAGTTATTCAACTGGCGTAAGCTCAAACGGGAAGGAGCGCTAACGGCGGTCACTGCTGGCGAATCGATGGTGCCGGCGAGCGAACTGGCCGCTGCGCGCGCAGATAGCCTAGTTGCAGCGCATGCTCGGCAAGAAGACGATGGAGGCGGATATCCTGAAGGAGGCCGTCGAGTTCGCTCGCGAAAAAAAAGTGGATTGCGCGCTCGCCCTTGTCGGGCAAGAACGACCAGTGAAGCCGGTCTGCTCTACCCTTGGCGTAGCGCGCTCACACGTCGCCCAGCTGCTGATTCGCCCCGCAGACTGGATCGACGGGCGCACCACTCAGGCGTTCCACCAGCCTGCCGACGCGCTCCTGGTCGACGCCGTACGCGCCGAAATTACAGAGCTGCCGACCTCTAGCTATCGCCGGGCTGGCACTCTGGTCAACCGCACGCGCGCCTTGATGGGCCTGCCAGCAATCAATCACAAACGGTTTTGTCGCGTGATGAAAGCGAACAGTTTTCTTCTACCCAAGGCGCCCAAACGCTCAGTAAGCAGCCGCGTGCACAATGGCATGGTGACGGTGGACGAACCCAATCAGCGGTGACGCTCGGACGGCTTTGAGATCGCGTGCGACAATGGCGAAGTGGTGACCGGTGTGTTCATGAAGGATTGCTGTGACCGCGAAATCATTGCCTGGCGCGCCTGGGCGGAACGTGGCCTGCCTGGCAAGCCCGTGCGCGACATGCTGGTGGAAGCGGTCGAGGCAAGATTCGGCCAGGCCAGCGTCGGATCGACCCGGCTGGAATTCTTGAGCGACAACGGTGGCGCCTACCGGCCCATGAAACGCACGCCCTGGTGCGCGCACTTGGGATTGAACCGGTGCACACACCGGTATGCAGCCCGCAGTCGAACGGCATTGCTGAAAGCTTCGTGAACACGTTTAAACGGGACTACGTGAACTTGATGGACCGCAGCAGCGCAGAAATCGTTCTGGCTCAACTGCCAGACGCCTTTATGCAATTCAACGAGGTCCATCCGCATTCGTCGCTGAAATGGAAATCGCCTCGCATGTTCAGGAGGGAGCTGGCGCGCCGGGCTCAGGAAAGCGGCGCTAACTAAACGATTGGCTGTGTCTGGTTATATGGGGGCAAGATCACGACCGACGGTGGAAATGTGTAGCCGACGGCCTCACAAATGGCTATCCTGAAATCCCATTATCTCTTGGAGAATTCAATGTCTGAAACTGAAGTGGTTCGCGTCGGCATTCACGATGCTAGCTCAACGGAGTTGCTGGCCGGCCCGATCTTCCTGCACCCGTTTCCGCGTCAGGGAGAAATCTTGGTGGTCGACGGCCAGTATTACCAAGTGCTGCTTACCGAGCGCGACTACAAGACGCAAGATGAAGCCAAGGTGTACGTGAAACCACTAGGACGCTACGACGATTATATGGTGGCCCTCTCATCCCTCATTTCAGGCGCAGCGAAACGCTAAGCCTGGTTGCCTGCTATTAGCGAAACTCGGGGGCAATGCGACCTCGTGGACGCATAGGAAATTGGCCGGAAGAAGTTTCCCGTCACTCCAAAATAGTCGTAAATCCGTCGCGCGGAATTTTCGGGGGAGCGGCGGCGAAGGACTGCTTCCGTAGGTGCGGATGCGGGCGGTCCCAATGGTCCAGTGTATGGGCTTGTTGCGATCCGAATAAGTAAGAAGTTTGTTCGGTGCACTTAAGCTGGAAGCGGATTGCCTGTAAAAATAACCGTCAAAGATTTTGCGCCACGGGTCATCGCAACATACAAATCTTTTACGTCAAGACTATCTGCGTCTAAAATGATCGCATGGTCATACTCCAAGCCCTTAACCAACAATGTCGTGCCAATGAGCCTTGTATGACGAATGGGCCTGCCAGTATGCCTCATGTCACGTTGATAGAGCTTCGCTGATTCGCTCAAAGTGTCGCCGTCACCGTCAATGTGCATTTTCAAAACATTCAGGAAACGATAGAGCAAATCCCTTCTGAATGGGGACGTTTCTGGATTTTCCTTGAGTTCCAGAAAGAAGGCGTTCAGGTTTTTCGTCGTGGGATCACCCAGATAAAGATTCGCCGCCTGCAACATGAGCGGATACTTAGTCGTCTTGATCTGCTTGGCGACTTCACCTTTTTTCGTTCCTGATGCAAGGGCATTGTCTACCCCCGTGAAACACTTCTTGGCAAAAT
This sequence comes from Janthinobacterium sp. BCJ23, assembly GCF_059617945.1. Taxonomy (NCBI): domain Bacteria; kingdom Pseudomonadati; phylum Pseudomonadota; class Betaproteobacteria; order Burkholderiales; family Oxalobacteraceae; genus Janthinobacterium; species Janthinobacterium sp. BCJ23. The sequence continues at coordinate 102,698 of NZ_JCAQAW010000010.1, forward strand.
CCAAAGCATGAAGGAACGCCGCTTTCGTGTCCTTCGCAGTGACCAGCTTCTTGATAATGGAGTGGAGTGCCTTCCCCTCAACTTCTTCAATAGAAGAGAACTTCCCACCCAACATACGAGCCAGAGCGTGCGTCTTTTCCTTTAGTCGTTGGTCGCCTCCGTGAAGAGCGATGACCGTGCCTTCGGCATCCAAAAGCTTCATGAGCGACGTGTGCTGTTTTTGAGGAAGGAAGTCCGCTCCAGTATAAACTCGCCTTACGCTTATCGGCACATCATTAACAAGGTCAAGCTTCAGACCTTGTTCCAACCGCTCACGGGACTTTTTCAACCAGGCACCAAGCAGAGGTGCTTTTGCGTTGTCCCACCGCCAAGGCGTTTCCAGCTTACCAAGACACTCAAAGTGGGGATAAATGCTGATGTCCCAGTCAACAGGCTTCTGGCCATTTTCAAAGTCAAAGATAGCCTGCATAGGATCACCCAGCACACGACATGGCAAGATGTCGGCCAACGTACACACAAGGTTGTGTTGAAGGTCTGAGCAGTCTTGATATTCGTCCACGTAGACGCCGGCATAGCTGCACACGATAATGTGTCGTATGAATGCCTTGGTAAGCAGGTCGGAACATGATTCGTAGAGCTTGTCCCACTGCTTGCTTGAAGGGTTGTCCACCTTCCAGCCTGAACCCTTGGGGTAGGCCAAGCACAGTCGCAAGGACCAACTGGCTATCGTGTCAACCTGGTACTGCGAGGATGGCACCTTTAACGCGGCCATCTTGGCCTTGATTGAATTGACACCCGCAAATGTGTGCGTCAAGATCAGTTGCCGCTTCATGGCAGTCTTGACCGCCATGGCAATCAGATGGGTCTTGCCATATCCAGCAGGGGCAATTACATACCCTTTGGTAGTGCAGTTCCCCAGCGTTATTGCCAGTTCGTCAGACATTGGAAGCCCATTTCCAGAGTAAGGCCAACTTGACCGCCGTGTCCTTTTTTGAAAAAACTGGATCTTCCAATGCTGGGCTGATAGTTGAGAACCACTTCTCGCCTCGCGTAATGTCTTTGAACCAGCCGCTGCCTTTCGCGGCACTGCCAATCGCCACTCTCATCTCTGGGCCGTCCTGCCATTCGTTTATGTCTTGGCTTAGCTCCTTGTGAAGTTTGGATCGCACGTTGTCATATACTGGAAAATGCAGATCGTCTTGTGCAAGTTTTAAGCTTGCTTTTATACTCGGCCAAGGTAAATCCTGGAAGGCTCTTTCCTCAAGCGACAGCATGTCACTCCACGCATAAACATTGATTTCCAGTTTGCGAAGCTCTTCTTCATCTGCTGGCGAAAACAGCTTCGGTGCGTCAGCGTCTGCTAAGACCGCTACGTCATAACACAAGGTCTTGAATGCTTTGGCAAGCCCTTTGACGTTGCTTGCACCTCCTGCATTAAGCAGGGCGACTCCATGATAGGAGAACGGATCGCCGCCCTTGCCAACTTGGTAGTCGTCAAAGCCTCTCAAAAATCCAACCTCAGTGGCACCTTCGCAGACAATGACCTTTTTCGCCAAGAATGCTTCTGCACTTGATCGAATTTTTCCTTGCGCTTCGTGCTCCGACAAGCTTTCAGAAAAGGCAGGAATGATCTTAACGACACCGGCCTTACTGTGGACGATGTAAAGCTCTTTCACAGTAAGCTCACGCAGCACAACCGGCGAATGCGTCGTCAAGAAATACTGGCCTCGCTTGTCCTCTCTGACGTGCTTGATCAGACGAGAAATCCGGTGCGGTTCCAAGCCAAATTCAACTTCATCAAACAAGGTGATGTGGCCTTCGTCCAAACCTACTTGTTGAATCCCGCATAGGAGCATGCGACGAGAGCCCAAGCCCAACTGACGCAGCGGAATGTCACCGTCATGCAGTGCCAAGCCTCCTACCTTCAAGTTGATGGAACTCAAATCCAAGTGCGCCTGGTATGCGGTATTGACCGGCACACCCAAGCGCTTGGCTATGTCCTGCGATTTCTCAGCAGCGGCGTCAAAGTTCTTTAGCGTTACCAAGCGGTCGACGTCTAGCGACGTGCGGGCAGTTCGTGAGGCCGTGGCAAGGAGTTCGTTCAAGCTTTGGGCTTCGGTCAGTTTCGCCAGCGCCGTGCCAGTCGCCCACGATAGCTGCCTTTCACTGTAAGCACCAATGAGCCCTACACTGACCTTGTTGCGATCTGCTTGCTTGAACGTCACGCCTTCAGGGGTGCGGTCAGTAAAAATAACCCACTTGGGTTCCAGTTCTTTGCCGACAGTCAGCCGAACCGTCAGGACAGCCTCAAGGTGATCAGCGGATTCATCAAAGAGCTTCTGAGTTCCGCTATGCCAGCCCCGTTGATGTTGACCATATTTTTGCAAAGAACAGAAGTCGGGTGCTAAGTCGCCAAAGGTAACTTCAATGACGATGTTGTCTGCAACCTTACACTGGTGGAAATCCGCGTCGGTAAAAGTGGGATTCCATTGAGGGTAAAAAGCGTAGCGAATAGCCTCCAAAATGGTGGACTTGGACGAGTCGCCCTTACCAATCAAGCAAAAAATATCCGTTGGCGGCAGGCTCCATTCAAGCTCTTTAACTCCGCGAAAGTTCTTGATCGTTATTCTTCTAATTTTCACGTAGCAAAATCCTAAATTTTTGAAATTATCTAATACAACGTCCTAGATCGTGCCTCACCCTGGCGGCCCAGAACGAGTGAGTTGGCTCAGCGCGGCCCTTCACGAGCGCTGTATTGGCTCGGTCCGCTACTGGCCGAGCTCCGCCGATGACTAGAGGATAACATCTTGCTTATGTGAAAAATACGCGAAATCTCACAAGCTGAGTGGTGGCGCTGCATGAGAACGAGTGGGGCGTTCAATGCGACTGAGTGGCGGCGTTCGTCGTATAACTTTCGCGCGCGAAAGTTCCACAGAATTTGGTGAGCGTGCGCACCGACATTACGAGTAGCGCAGCGTGTAGATGCTGCGAACCAACTTGTCGAACTCGAAGATAGCTCGCCGTGTCGGATTCGGCGCTGTATGGGTGCATCACTTGTGGATCTGCGTACGCTGGGTCATTTCCTTGAGGGTCACCACTACCACCTCGATTGTGAATCGCCAAGAATTCACTAGACACTCGCAAGTCGTTTGAAATGCGGTTTTTTGTAGGATCGAGTGGAGCTTGTTGTTGAAACGGTGACGTACGCGCCGTTACCGCCATTCCGATCCGTAGTCCGTACATGTCTGGCTGGTATGGTACCGACTACCGTCAGATACCGCGCGGCACGAAGTCATCGTCGAAAACTTCCCGTTCGGCCTGCCGGTGCTCGCCTCTCTGACCAGCACTGTCGGCAATAGCCCGATGAAATTGGAAGAGGCGGCCTTGCGGGTGATCCCTGGGCCGGCAGGCACGTCGGCAACCGACTTCAACAAGTTAGTATTTCTCGCCAGCATTTGCCCACTCTTTGATTGACATCCACCCTGCCTAAAGGACAGAGATTTCTACGGCGCGGCGCGATGAGTTGCGACGCGCTTCGGTGGGTTCCTGCTTCTTCGAGCGGCCTGACTGCGCCATCTCTCCACAGGCTAGCAAGCGGTGCCCCCGCTCAACAATGTTAATCGCGCCCACCACGTCTGCGTGATTTTTGTAGCCGCACTCGACGCATAGGAATTTCGCCTGGGTCTGCCGATTGTCTTTTGATATGTGCCTACAAGTCGGGCACGTCTGGCTAGTGTGGTGCGGAGGCACGGCAAGCAGCATGCCCCCACTCCATTCCATCTTGTAATTGAGCTGCCGTCTAAACTCGCCCCATCCCTGATCGAGAATGGCGCGGTTCAGCCCCGACTTTTGGCTGACCTTCTGGCCCGGCTGTTCGACAGTGCCTTTGGCGGACCTGGACATATTCCCTACCTGCAAATCCTCAATGCAGACGAGCACGTGATTTCGGCTGACTGTCGTGGTAATTTTGTGCAGGAAGTCTTTACGGGCATTGGCGATGCGAGTGTGAATCCGTCGAACTTTGGCGATTGCCTTTTTCCAGTTGCTACTAAATTTTACCTTTCGGTTCATGCGGCGCTGGTAGCGCGCCAGACACTGCTGGTGTTTCTTGAAACTGTTGAGCGGCGCGATGAAGCAGCCATCGCTCAGGGTGGCAAAACGAGCGATACCGACATCTATTCCAACGGCACTTGTAGCGATAGGAACCACCGGATCTACCTTGCGCCGGGTCTGTATTGAAATGAACCACTTACCAGCAGCCTGGCTTATGGTTGCATTCACTGGCTCACCAACAATGTCCCGGCTCTTGCGGTACCGTAGCCATCCTAATTTGGGAAAACGCAGGCGGCTATTGGTTTGTTCGATTCTAATCGCCCCTTTTGCTGCCACGCGGAAGGAGTTTCTGTCGCCCTTGCGCTTGAATTTTGGAAATTTTGCACGGCCAGCAAAGAAATTCGCGAAAGCTTTCTCTAAGTCCTTCAACGCATATTGATGTGCTGAATAAGGTGCGGCAGCAAGCCAAGGGGTTTCGCAACCGTTGCGCCATGCTGTCAGATATTTCGCCATGGCCACATAGCTGATGAATTTGTTGCCGGCTGCGTGATTTTCTTTTTGCAGTGCTAAGGCTTTGTTGTAGAGGAACCGGCATGAACCAGCGAAGCGGCGCATGGCGCGCTCTTGTTCGCCGGTTGGTCTCAACTCGAACCTGTAGGCTTGATATCTTTCCATGATTCTTCAAGCTTACTCGTGCGAAGGCAGTATCGGCCACAAGAAAGCTAGCCAATTTGCGCCGTATTTTTGCTTGACATGGATTGCATACCGTACGGAATTGCACCTCCGCTCTCCCACCCCTATCTAAGCTTAAACTCCTGCCTCGCGATGATGTCGTCGAACGCAGAAGTGATCGAGGTTGAGATCAGGGCACCCATTTGGCCAAATCCGCCAGGATGTGGTCCAAAGTTGAATGCAGTCCCCTCCTTTTGAGCATCCACGAAGTCATCCACCGTGCCGATGGCATCGATCAGGCCAATTTCCTTTGCCTCTAACCCGCTCCAGATTTCCCCGCTGGCGTAGTTGACGTCGTGCCGCAGGACGCGGCCGCGCCGTTCTTCTAGTTCGCGCAAAAATGTCCGCCCTACCCTGTCCACCAAATCCTGCGCCTTGGCTTGCGCGTCCTGACTAGGCGGTGTGAACGGATTCAAGAATGCCTTCAGGTGACCGGATGCATATACCTGCTGCGAGATTTCCAGGCGGTCCAGCGCACGCGACAGTTGCCATGGCGCGACGATGGCGCCGATCGACCCCACCAGACTGTATTTCCCCGCGATGATCTTGTCGGCGTGCAAGGCAATCATGTAGGCAGCCGAGGCGCCAACGTTGCTGATCGCCGCCACTACCGGTTTCGGGTGCTTTTTCCTGAAAGAGTGAATCGCGTTTCCGATACGCTCGGCCTCGACCGGAGCGCCGCCAGGGCTGTCTATTGCCAGAACTATCTGCGTAACGTTGCTTGACTCAAACGCCCGCTTCAGGGCCGGCACGATCTTGTCTGCAGATGCGAGTGAAGTTGCGGCGATCTCGCCTTCGATGTGCACAATGCCTATGACCGGGCTGAAGGGACCTATTTTAAACTGCAACGTTTGCATGAAAAAGTACAGGCCGAACAAGAGTGGCATGAGAACGAGCAACGACTTCAGCGTCAAGGTGAGGCGGTGAGCAAATTTTCGATCCCGTTCAAGCGCCAGGCGTTCTTCCCTGAATCCCGCACGTTGTTCGCGTATCTCGGCCAACATAAGTAGTGCGAGATTGGCGGCCTGCAGTTCAGCTTGACTCTTATCGTCTTTATTTTCCATGGCGTTTCCTTGGGGGCTAGGCGCAATAAGTTAGCGACAACTGCCCCCCCAACCCAGTACGACAGTTTCCCAGGTCATCTTGTCACCGCACGTTTTTTTTTCTTCTTCTCTCCGGTTTGGCTGTGCACTTCGCATCGGCCCGCCTTCCTCGATCATTGCTTCCGTCGGTTTTGCTTTTTCCATTTCAGCTAATGCCGCAGTGGCTTCTTTGATCTTCGAGATCGGGCATTCCAGCATGAAAGCATGTGGGCGTTCCTGAGTAGCAGCAGATTCTCGTTTTACCGCATAGGCGCTACATAGCTGAGCTGTAACGGCGCGAAAATATTGCTCGTCGAATTCTGTTCCATCCTCGGAGTGCAAGAGCAAAACCTGGCCATTTGTACACGTCTTTGTGACGAAGCGAAGGGCGAGCCGAGCATAAATGTCGCTCTCATCGCGCGTGCCGGCTTCAACGAAGGTCCTTTGCCCTAACCGACTCGTGGTCTTCGGCGCTAAATCGCAGACCGAGTCATCCGTCGGTTTTTTTGCGAGCGCTACAGCATGCGACGAAGTTGAAAAAAGACTTAAAGAAAGGAAAATCATAATTGCTACACATTTCCTGTTATACATGATTTTAATTTCCTGCCGTAAAGTTATTCGGTCTGAATTTATATTTGCATACTTGAAAAAAGAAAAAATATTACTATTATTTCCTTTCTTTGTCACCTGTTCGCGGAGGAAGCTCATGATTCATTTAAAGAAAGTATTGATGTGTGGAATTGTCGGAGCGATCTTCGGTGGCGTTCTCGGATATGGCGAATTCACAATGGTAACAGCTATTTTTTCGATAATTGGTTTCATTTTTATTGTAATGTTATATGGATTGATTTATCTTATACAGTATATTATTACTGTATTTCACAAATACAGTGAGGAAACCATATTGCACTCTCATGCTCATCGATACGATACCGATTTTTATGATGAAAATATCATAAAAAATCCGTCATACAGAATCGATGAGCATGGCAATTCTAGTTTAGATGCCAGTTGGTTATCTAGAGAGCATTAATGTACGTCTATTTATTTAATAATTTATTCAACTTATCTTTTGCCTTTCTTTTTAGATTTTGGAAATGCTTGTCAACGACATCGGGATCTTCAGTAACTTGTTCATTTGCATTTCCAAAAAGAGATCTATCTGTCGCAATGTGTCCTGATGGGTTTTCTTTAATGCGTGTAGATTTGTAAAAATCCTTCTTTGATTGATTTACTTCTCGGTCCAAAGCGTCATATTTGTTGGAAATTTCCTTCTGCAATGGCGATGGGGATTCTTTGATTCTCGCTTGTTCCTTTTCAACCCAGCTTTTTCCTTCTTGTTGCAAGCTTGTGCCGTTTGCATCGGCAACCTCCTCGCTGCCCCCTGTTTTCCCGGAAGGTTTTTGATTCACCTTTAATTTGTTGTCTTTGTGAATTTTTATTAAGTCCGAATTCAAAGACGGGTCGGATTTATCACGATGATAAATTTCTCGAACAGTTTTAAATGAATTCGGAAGATTAGATGTTGTGCTAGGAATAATCGGTGACTTCGCGATACTACCTAAATGCGAATCAAATAGTATTTTAGCGGAAGCGCTACTTTCGCCGTGTGAGAGTAGCGCTTCAAACAAGTCGATGTTTTTAGGATTTTTTGCAAGATCGATGCTCATTAATTCACCGCGCTCAAATGCCCCGGAGACAGATCTTGAATATTCTTCTTGTTCTCGAAGCGTTGCATCCGCTCTTTCAGATCTGGAAACAGAATTCGTCAATCTTGCAGCGATCTCTTGCCCATTTCTATGGTCCGATATTACCGAATTTAATAAGCTAGTATTTTTCGCAAGCATTTCTCCCCATTCTTTAAATTTTGTTACTTCTTCACTACTCAGTTTGTTTTTGATCTCTTTTAGTTGTTGGTCAATCGATGCGACGTAATCCTTGGCACCACGAGCAGATATACCGACGCTTCCGACTCCAGGTATGCCGGGCTTAAACTCAACAGCGCCGCCAAATGCGACGGTTGCTACTTGCTGTTCGGTGGCCCCAGTTGCTTTCGCCACATTCTCGGCCACTTGGCGGAGCTCGTTCGTACGTTGTCCAAAACCTTCTGTTCTAGCCCTGTTTGTACCTTTAGACGCGTTTTGAATATCAGAGGTTCCTTGCGAATGTGTTAGCGCGTCCGATAGGGCTGCGGCTTTATCATTGGTGGCTGCGACGGCCTCAGACTTTGCCGCGCTAGCGGACTTCCTTGCAGCTGCAACGTGCTGTTGCGTAATCTTGGCGTCGACAATCTTCGAAACAGGCCCCTCATTGGCAAATGCTTTTCCTGCCGTGATTCCAGACAGAGCGCCATCTGTATATGTGTTCCCCGAAAAATCATTTTGCCGACTACTGAAGAACGGTGACGAGCGGACAGGCGCCAAGGTCTTCTGATCCATGGCGACATTTCCCATGGATACGTTGCCTGTTGCCGCCGAATTGGTGGCACTGGTCACATTGCTTTGCAACAGGCGCATGCCGTCGACGAGCGCGGTGCCGAAGTTCTCCATGCGCTTGAGGGCAGCCCAGGCAATGAAAGGAATGCTGATGGTCATATAGCCGACGACGGCTTCGCCCGAAATGGCGCTGGAAAAAATGGTCGAGGAAGTAGTCAGCGACAGTGCGTTCACCCCGTTGCCTACGCTGGCCGCGGCGGCCAAATCGCGCATTGCATACATGGTCGCAGCGTAGTTGAGGATGGCATACAACGGCGGCCAAAGCTGGATCCAAATAAGCACAGACGCATAGTTCTTGAAGCCAGCCACGGTATCTTTGCCGTTAGCCAACATAAGGAGCAGGATCAGCAGCGGGAACATCGCGTACGCCACCACTTCGACCACGTTGCGGATGACGGGCAGTGCTTGTTCAGCTATTTTTCCAGCATTGATCCACGCAGCATTGGTCTGAACCACCGCCTGCGCGCGGCCGACAGCCAGCAGCATCGTGGCCGGATCGTTGTCCTTTTGTCCAGCCAGAAGGCTAGTGTCGTTCACAGCATTGATGAACGCATTTTGCCGAATAATATCGGCAGCGGTGGCCGAGGCGTCGGCAATTTTTGCTTTCAGATAGGCTTGCTGTATCTGGTCCGCGATCAGGGCCGAGGCTACCGTCCCAGGAAGCGTCGGATTCATGCGGAATGCCAATGTGCCCTGGATGCGCTGAACTTCGGCCGGCATTTTCGCCGATAGCTTTGTATATGCCTGAGGACAGGTGAGCACTTCCGAGGCACCGGCCGCATTCGTGACGCTGCTAAACCGGGCGGGATTCGGGTCGCCCATGAGACTCCACACATCGCCCGAGGTCGCAAATGCGTCCGGTGACAGGTAGCCAGAGGCCAGATCATAAATAGTACAATTATGTATAAAATTGATAAGATCCGTTCGGAAATACGGACTTTGGAATACCACTTTGGAAGCCTCACGCACCATCCGGCTCCCAAACATCAGTCCGTTTTGCTGGTACGTGAGCTTGTCCGGCATGCCGGCCGGCCCCGGGATCACCTGCATGGCCGTTTCTTCGAGTTCCGTCAGACTATTGCCGACCGTACTGGTCAGCGAGGCAAGCACCGCCAGGCCGAACGGGACGTTGTCGACGAAGACTTCGGCCGAACCTCCCGTCTTGTCGACAATACCGACAGTGACCTTCGGCACCAGGAGCACTGAAAATACCAGGACAACCGAGGCGAGCCACTTCCAGCCCACCATCTTTTCCGGGGCGAAGGCATAGCCCACCAGTGCGGCCACGAAGCCACACACGGCGACGATGCCGAGGGCATTTCGGTAGGTGTTGGCGCCGACCATGGCGGCCACTGCATTCATCAACCCGTACAAACTGTCCGAGTTCTGGTATGCGAAAATTTCCCACATGACTATTTACCTCCTCTACCTTATATTTCCCCACCTTTTAATCACCGCAGATAGGCGGCCTGGCGTCCCAGCAGATCGAGTACCTGCTGCGGCATATTGGCGCGCATTTGCCGCGACAGTTGTTCCAGGTGGTTAGACACCACCGTGATGGAACCTACTTTCTGGTAGACGAGGGCCTTTTCGCGGGACAGCTGGGCCAGCATGTCCTTGGCGCGTAACCGGATTTCTTGCGCTCTTATCTTTTGTTGGGTGTTTAACGTGAAATCCTTTTCGAGCGCCCCCATACCCAACCTGAGGTTCTTCTCGAGAAACATGTAGGCGTAATCCGCGGCAATCACATCCCGATAGGTAGCAATCAGCTGCTCATTGGCTGTCGCAGAAGGAAACGATGCGCCGATCGACAGCATGCGGTAGACAGGCTCGCTGGTCTGGTTCACAAAACCGACCTCCGGCGACATGTTGGGAATCGGTGTGCGCGTCTCGATTTTGTAGGCGATCGAACGCATCAGCTTTTCGACCTTGACTGTAAACGGGGTATGGACGTACGCGGGGTCGATGGTGACTTGGTCGCAGTTCGTGTAGTTGTTGCAGCGCAGAATCGTTTGGTGGACGTTGCCGCCCCCGGCATCCGACTGGCCATAGAGCAGCTGGGAGATCGACGTGAAGGTCGGTCCGATGGGGTTATCGTCTCGTCCTTCCGGATAGAAAATAACGGTCCCGACCATGCTCATGATCATTTCCCGCTCCTTGTCGTCCAGGTAGTTGCCGGCGAGCTTGAGTGATTCCCAGGTGAGGTTGCCGACGAACGGGGCCTTGTTTTTGACCAGGGGATCGGAAGATTTGCGCGCCGTCTCGAGAATGGAACCTTTGTCGGATTTGCAGCGGACGGCTGCGGCGGCATAGTCCGATTCGAGGCCCAGCGAGACGGCGATGTCCTCGCAGGCCTTGCTGGAGCTGAACCCCGTGGCCTCGGCGGCCGACGAGACCAGGGATTTGGCGGTGTTGCAGGAATTGATTTGTGCATTCGTCATCATGGACTCGAGGTTTTTGGTCCACTTGGTGATACCGCCGAGCAGCGGGGACACCGATTCGAGCGCGAGCTGAAACGCTACGCCTGGTAGCGCGGAGGTGACATTTTTCAGCATGTTCTTGAATTCGGCCGCCGAAATGTAGGAGAACGAGCCGCCGAAAAGATCGATGCCACCGCAGCCGGCTTTGGCCGTCGGGTAGTTGATGGCCATCAGCTGGTATGTCTTGTTCGGCGCGCGCAGCATCAGGCTGCCGCCGCTATAGGTGTTGTAGACCTGGCCACGGAAGGCGCCCGGCGCAGAGTAGTTGCCGATGGCGCCGAGGTCGTTGAACATCTTGTTGACTTCGGCATTCAGGTCACCGGCCAAGGCTGGATGGGTGTACAGGGTACTGGTGGACAGGGATAGTGCGATGATGAGTTTGCGCATAGGCATGATGAGCTCCTTAACGAGATGAGTAATTGGTTGTCAGCGGCGCTTCGACGGCTTCTGCGGCGCGCGGCCGCAGGGCATCGATCCGTTCTACCAGCTGGCCTTCCGACAGCACACCGAAACCGACCGGCATAATCCTGCCGGTGATGGGTTGTGCCAAAAACAGCGCCGGAACTTGCTTGACGTTGAGCGTGGCGGCAGTACCGTTGTCGGTGCGGGCGTGGGCAAAGCCCGGCACCGCGCCGCCATCCAGGCTGACTGGCAGCACCTGGATACGGTACTTCGTGGAAAACGCCCGCAATACCGGTCCATAGGCATGGCAGTACGGGCAATCACCACGGAAGAAGAACATCAGGATGTGGTCGGTCCCGATGTTGGCGAGAGCGGAGGACCGCTCCTGCATTTGCACCTGTTCAAATACCTCCAGCGCCTGGGCATTCACGGGTCGACCCTGCGTGGTGGGGTCCAGGTCCGGATTGGCCCACGCCACTTTCTGCGACAGGTCGGCGAACAGCGAGGCATTCCTGAGGACCTTCGATTCGAGTTCCATGTAGCGGCGCACATTGGCGACAGTCGGATGCACGACGGCGACGGCCTTGAGCTGTTCCAGTTGCAGCTGCAGCTCATGCAGCGCCTTGACTTCAGGCGGTGGCTGCGGCGTGGTGGGTTTTGGTAGCGCGACTGGCGCAGGCGTTACTACTTCCTTCTGCGGTTCGTGCACTGCCGGGTCGTCATAGAAATGCCAGCCGCGCCGCACATCGGCCTGCGCGCCAGCAGCGCGCCCTTGTGCAGGGACACTGGCGGGAACCTGAGCGTGTACGGCTCCGCATGCGAGCAGCACTGCCAGACAATATTGGTGCCTCATCATGGGGTTTTCTCCAGGCGCAGACTGGCGGGCGGCTGGCCATTGCGGCAGTAATTGATACCGATATCGATCGTTTGCTTGTGTAGTGCCTGCCCTGCGGCGAGCCTGACGCCTTCCTGCCAAAACCGGACGTTGAGCCGGCGGCAGCCGTCCTGGGCGTAGCGGGCCAGTGTCGTGACCTCCATGAAGAGCGCAGAGGTGGCAGAAAAGCGCTGGGTGATCGCGTCTGCCAGTTCTCCCGTCAGCTTGCCGGCTGCGCGGCCGTCGGGTGCATCGATGGCCGCCAACATCAGTACTTTCGGATCGTTCACCGCCACGCGTGGCGCGGTTTCCGGGGCCGCACTGGTTGCGGCGCAGAGCATGGCGGAGCAAAGGGCAAGAGAAACTTTGTACGTCGTGGTTCGATTCAGCATTTCCCTCTCCCCAGATAACAGGTCGGCGCGCGCTGGGCGGCAGCGTCCTTGAGCGCCGCCGCGTTGGGCAGCGTCGGCACGATGGAGGCATAGAACTCGGTCAGATCCAGCTTTGCGAAGTCGATGCTTTGCAATTGATCCACGTTAAAGCCGGAACAGGCAGGATTTTTTGGTGCTCCCCAGCCCATGCCGAGCTGCGCCCTCCCCTGTTCGTTGATCATCCTGGCCAGGCGCGAGTTAAAACAGCATTTAGAGGTCGTGTGCTCGATGCACGACACGCATTTGCCCAATACCCGGATGCAGGAGCTGCACCAGGTGCCGACGGTGTGACATAGCTGGGCGCCCTCCTTCATCGCCAGCTTGCCCTCGCCGGCGTTGCAGGACATCATCGACACCGCGATGTACATCACCGCCGTGATTGCCAGCGTCCAGGGCGTGAACGCGATCGCCAGGTGTTCGGTGGTGGCCAGCGTGATGGAACCTGCCGGCAGTGCCGTGCCATTGACGGCCACGGTCACACCGAACGTCGTATAACTGCCGCTAAAACCGCCACTGGTCAGCAGTGCCTTGGCGCCTTGCGTGATGAACTCGCGGTTGCCGCTGTTCATCAGGATGTCGAATACCAGGCGCGAGCCGATGCCAAACAGGGACTGGTTAGTAAAGTGGGCCCCGGCGCCATCTGTATAGCAGCAGTTTTTGAGGAGCCGGTTGCGGCACGTATTACCCTCGCCATTGAACAAGGTCATGGTCTTCGGATCGAGATAGACGCCGGCCTCGCGCACTGCCTCCATGTAGGTCATGACCTGCGCAAAATCGACGTCATTCGTATAGCTGGTGCTGAAGCATTGCGTACCGAGACAAAACGTTTTTGGCGCACAAGTGGCGCCAGCAGGGCAGCCGGTGGTGTACGCCGCCAGCGTCGTCTCGGCACTCAAGGGATCGCGGGCGATGGCTTGCGCGGCGGAGATAGTCGGATCGGTGGCCAGCACGGGCGGGCGCGGCGTGTTGGCCGAGTTCAGGGCTCCCACTTGCGCCGCGCAGGCCGGGTCGCCGGGTGTCAGGGCGCAGGCCGCCAGGTGGGTATTGGCATCGCTTTTGAGGTTGCTCTTGCCGTGGTAGACGGTTTCGGGTGGCGTCAGCGTGTAGCCGGGGACGTGGGCAGTGGCGCTCTGGGTGGTGACGCTGGCCCGGGCCGCCTGGTTGGCAGCCGTGGCGCCGGCCAGATCCTGGTTCACTTGCGCCAGGACAATGGCAGGCTGCATGCTGCTCAAGCAGCAGGCGGTCGTCAAGGCGATCAGGCGGCGCATGGCTATTTCCTCATCTTCTCCAAGAGGCGGCCGGCGCTGCCGGCGAAGCGCGGTGCGCGTTGCTGGATGGTTTTGAGCGCGTATTCAAGCGAGACGTCGCCGGCGACGCGAACATAAGCATCCGGCGCGAAACAACTCCCTGCCCCGCAGGCCTGGGCGGGCGCGCCGGCACTGAGTAAAACGAAGGTGGGTGCCTGGCGTACGGCAAAGCGGTCAAATGCCTGCGGATCGATTTGCCATGCCACCTTGCGCTCGCCCATGATTTTTTGGACATGCACCACGGTTTTGACCAGTGATCCGTCGTCCAGGCCCCGTAGTAACAGGGTCGCCTGCAGCTGTGCAGCTTGCATTGCCAGCTTGTGCAGCGCAGCTTCCGGCATAGCGAAGGTCACAAAGACCAGCAGCCGGTCGCCATTCAACGCGGCAAGCGCGATCGGTTTAGATGCCGCTTCGTAGCCTTTGGCAATGGCGCCCAGATCGACGGGTGGCGTTGGGCGAGGCTGCGGCAAGGCGTCGATCCGCATCCGTGGCGTAGTGGAAATAGGCCCTGGCGGCGGGTCTTGCGGCATGGGATGGGTGTGCATGGCGCGCGCGATATCCTGCTCGGTGATGACCGGCTGGAGCTGTTTGGCGCGTTCGATGTCCGCGTCGGTGATCGTTGGTATCGCCTGCGCCGCCACGGCCTGGGCCAGGAACAGAGCAACGAGCCCTACCATGGCACGCAGCGCAGCAGGCCTGACGCCCACTGGGGGCACTTGGATCGGATTAGTAGCCAACACAGCAGTTCCTTTTTCGAAACAACATAAACGCAAAATCTTCGCCTTTCACGGGGTATTCCTTGCCCGCTCCCCAGGCGATGGTGGTGCGACCAAAAGGCTGGCAGCATTTGCCCAGTTCCTTGTCGGTGGCCGGAATGGGATACGTCAGCTGGGATTTGTAGGCCGTCTTGTCCATTTCCGGCAGGAAGTACGGTCCGCACAGCCCTTTATGGCCATGCATGCCCCATGTCAGCAGCTCGCGGTGCATCTTGGCTGTGAGGCGCTGCATCATCAGTTCGGCGGTGCGCACCCCTCCCACGTGGTAGGCCGCGTGGCCATCGAGCGGGAAAAGACCTCCCTGGCAGCCGGCGCACCAGAACAATTCCGGGCGGCCAAATCCCGCCGTGGCGGCAACGCAGTCCGCAGCGCAGGCGGCGACGGCGCCGGGATTGGCGAAGAGGACCGTTTCCGGATTGATAATTAAGGTGAGCTCATCATCGTTCCACAATGGATCGACCTCGGTCATGTAGGCGATATCGAAGGAGCCGGCCTCCAGGCAAGGAAAATCGGCGACCGCCTTGAGCCAGTACATGACCGGATTGACATAAAAATGCGCCTGGTAGAAGGCGTCCTGGGCGCCGCCTGCGTCCGTGGCCCGGGCGGATTCAGGCGCAGGGATGCCCGGATTGAGATCGATGCCACCCAGGGACACCAGGCAGAATGGTTTGCGCACCACTTCCACGTGGCGCACGGGTTCCCAATAGCCGATGGACAGGCCGATCACCGGATTGACTTTGCACGAACAAATCGGACTGGACGGATTGGAGGTGTCTTCCTGGCCGCCCAGGTTGCCCAGGGTGACGCTGCCCAAGGAGATCGGCAGGATGCATGACCAGCAGATATCCGTGATCGGGTTCGGAAAGGCGCCAGTACAGGTACCGACCGGCGCCGCCTGGGCATGGCCTGCCACGATGAGGAGCAGGATCAAACCGATGGTATGTTTTAGTAGGCTCATCTGGCCACCTCAATTTCGTCGATGCGCAGGCGCATGCCTTCCTGGTAGACCATGGCCGGGACATGCCGGATGCCAAAGCGCCCTACTAATCTGCCCTGCTGATCGAAGTAGATCCGCGTTTTCCACTGTTTCATCAGCTCCAGATACGAACCGCCGACGAGTACCGGCTTGATCCGCGCGCCATCGCGCTGAAGCAGGCTGCGCGCCATCCTTGCCTGTGCCGGATCGCGCGCGTCAAAAAACAGCAGCTTTTTCGACATGGACGTGATCGTGAGCGGGTTGGTACGGGTGCCTGCGGGGAACAGGACGTGACCTTGTGCGTCGAGGATGTTCCTGTCGAGCACATAGGTGGGGTCAAAATAAACGGTTCGTGGTGCCTTCGCCGGCGTTAAACCCGCCACCGGCGCCGGGTTGGCCACGGCCGCCCTGCCTTTGGCGATCGCCTGCTCCTGCAGTGCGTGAAGCTGGCCGCTCTTTTCCAGCGCGCGCAGGCGCTGGGCGATCATGTCGAGCAGGTTTTGCTCGGCAATCGGATACGTCGGCCCGATCGCAGCCAGCTCCTCGGCCTTTGTCCGTGCTCCCGTGAGGCTACTGGCCAGCAACAGGATGAAGACGGTATGCTTGGTCAGCTCACCGCATGGCAGGCTGTGAAAACGCTGTGTCGCGGGTGGAGTCTCAAGTAATGGCATGGTTTGCTTTTCCTTCAAAAGATCGGAATGACGACGCCCAGGACCGCATCGGCGCGTACCAGGCCATTGATGCTGTAGCGTGAATCGAAGCTGTCCGGGCTGGTGCCTTGCACATAAAAATACGATGGCGGAATCACCATCTCGGCGATGGGATCGAGCCGGAGATGTTTGACGTTGGTATGGGTCTTGGCAATGCCGACCTCCTCGCCATTGACGAAAACGTGGCGGTCCCGGACGGTCACTTTGTCGCCGGCCACGCCGCGCACGATCTTGAAGAACGGCTGGTGGTGCAGGCCGGGGAAGATGCGGTCCGCCGCCCCTTCGAATGCATAGACGACATAATCACCGCGACGGATGCCCTTCGCCCGGTAGTCGACTACTGCGACCGTGTAGGGCAAGCTGGGGGTCACGTTAAACAGGATAGGCAGGCGCGGGGTGGCATCGATAAACAGACGCACATAGGCGAGTGTCCAGATCACAAGCAGCACCAGGTACAGATACCAGCGTCTGCGCGCATGCCTAAAAAAATCGCGGGTCACAGTTTCACCTTTTTCCTGAGCAATGGAGTGAGATCGATCAGCGTTGTGCGGCTGCCGATCACCGCCGTTTTGTCGACCACCAGGCATGCGCACTCTTGCGGCAATTGCGCCAACGCAGCAGCAAAACGGGGGACGAATCGTTCAGCGTCAGATATCGCCTGCCGTCGCTCTATGTCGGTACGGCTGTTCGTCATGGCTTTAAAGACCTGTTCCTGCTTTGCATTGAAGACGTTCGCCACGTCGACGACCCCGATGACCAGCATCGGCCGCAGCACCAGCCGGTCATATGCCGCAATGCCGATCGCCACGAAGCAGGCCGATACGAAGATGTTGATCAGCATGATTCTCATTGGAGTCCCCTGTCGGCCAGTACCCGGGCGATGGCCTCGTCGATGGAGTAGCCCTGGGCACGCAAGGCATCAATCGGCTTGTTATCGGCGAGTTTGTTCGAGAAAAGCAGCTGTGTGGCGTGATCAATGACCAGGCGTACGACGCCTTCACCGATCGGCGACGAGACATACATTTCCGCAAAGGCGCCGGCCTCGGTGCGTAGCGATTTAAGTAGCCGCTTTTTGGCCGCATCCATCACGATGCGCTTGTTGCTTTCCAGGATTTCAATCGACTCCGGTTTTTGCCGCAGCAAGAACACCCAGTCGGAGCAGTTGAAAGCGGCTGTCATTTGCACCGAACCGTAATAGTCATCGGCACCCTGCGTCGCCGTGCCCAGTGCACCACCGTATTTGCGCGCGCGGCGGGCAGCTTCTTCCACCACGGCGGCCTTGACCGGGTCGTCCGCACCGATCTCGCCAAGCTGTTGCTTGAGTTCATCGATGATCAGGAGCTTCTTGCGATCGCGGTTCAGGTACATCTCGCCGGTGATCTGGTACATCAGCAGGATATTGACGACGGCATGCAGATCTGGCTTGCGTTTGAGCTCTTCGTTTTCGATCACGACGAAGTCATTCGAAAAATCGACGTTATTCTGGCCCTCGAAGAATCGCTCGTATTGCCCGTCTTTCGAGTACGGATTGAGCATGATGGCAAGATCGCGGATGCGGTCATCGCCTTTGATTTCGAGTTCAGCAATACTGCCGGTCTTGAATTCGTCGCGCAAAGCGGTGATCGTCAGATCATTGCCGTACGACTTCCATAGCTTCAGCAGGACCGTTGAAATGGCCTTATATTGCACTTCTTGCAATTGCTGACTCATGGAACACATCTTCGCCAGGGCGGGCAACAGCATATCGATGTCTTCGTGAATGTCATTGACCGCCGTAAACGGGTTCAAAATGATCTTCGAGCGGGGGCTGAACTCGACATGCGTGCCATTGGCTTTCTTGCACAGCTTCTCGAATGAGCGCCCGAGATCCAGCAGGCGCACTTGCGCACCGCCGGATCGGTATGACCAGGCTATCTCGTTGAGGGTGACGGACTTGCCGGAACCTGGGGCGCCGACGACGGCAAAATTGTAGTTACCCAGGTCGTTGTCATACAGGTCCAGCGTCACGAGCTGGCCGCGGCGGCCGGCGAAGATGAGCGTTGGCGTGTCGGTTCCTCGCCATTCCGCCAGCAGGGGCGCGAGATGGATGGCGTTCGCCATGGATTTGCGCGTCACCCGCTTCATCTTCTTCATGTCATTGTGGAATGCGGGCGTCAGGGTCATGGGCAAGCTCGCCAGCAGCGCCTGGCGGTGCATGTACACATCGGCATTGAGTTCAAAGCCGCTGGCACGCCAGATGGCCTTGGCCGCTTCTGCCGCCGCCGTCGCCTCGGCGGGCGGCGAGAAAATGGCCAGCTGGTGGTACATCGAGACGAGGTTGCCGCCGACATCCATGGCATTGGCGACTGCATTCCAGTCTTCCTGCTTCTTCTGCACGTCCGGCATGATGGCGGCCATTTTGCTGCTGGCGTTCTGTGTCGCGCGGATATGGTTCGCCGTAATCAATGTCCGCGTCGTGTTCGTATCGAGGACGTGCACGCCCATGGTGAGCAGGAACGGCGCACGGTACTGCAGTGCCGGTTGCATGGCGTGGCCGATGAGCGCACCCATCTGCCAGAGGGGGAAACGTCCAGGAAACGATTTAATGGAGAAGAAGCGTGCTTCCACCTGCTGCGGCTTGCCTGGCTTCGAAAACCGGATGCCTTCGTTGGTCGGCTCCTGGACGGTATCGAAGTCCACGATCTGATCCCGCAGTTCCCTTCCCTCATCGTAGTTTATCCGTGGGATGAAACCATCTGTGAGCCGGTGTGGATTGGTGAACAGTGCGCACCAGTTGATTAAGTCGGCCGCTTCGCATACTTTGCTGGGTAAAGAGGCGGCGTCAAGGGTGCTTGCCATTGAGTCACGCAAACTGATGGCCGCTTCGCGCTGGCCGATATCATCGGCGCGTCCATCCGTCGTGACGCTCATCATCAGTCGAAAGTCGCGCAGCGTAAAATGAAATCCCTTCGTCAGGGATTTTTGGCTTCCGGCCAGCAGATGTTGCACGCGCTGGCGCGCCAGCTGGCGATATAGATTGCTGTTCCGGGCCGGTCGGCCCCACTGCTGCGAGTTTTCATACTGATCCTCGTCTTCCATGCGCATGTTGGCATATTGGATCAGCGGGGCGCGGATGTCTGGCGAGCCAAACAGGTGAAATTGCACACCCGTGTTGGCGGGACAGTTGGTATACAGGCTTTGCAGCACTTCCACCATGCGCTCATCAGCGCCACCCTGGGGCATGAGTTCGAGCATGAAACCAAGCTGGTGATGGCGATTGATGAACAGCTGCTCGCTGTCGACATAGGGACCGTATGGTAGCCAGCTGGCAAACTGATCCTTGGCAAACTCCTCGCCTCGGCTTAATCCAAACAGATCCCAGATGCCAGCGCCGATCCCTTCACCAGCTTTTTCAGGCATAAAAAACTTGAGCATAGTTGTCCTCTCTGCATCCAACACCGCTATGGGTTTGTTGCCGGCGCTTGAGACGGCGCGCCTTCTGGAGCCGTCGTGACGGCCCCGATGGGAGGATCGGTAAGCGCTCCCGCTGGCGGTGAGGTTGGCCGTGTTTCGGCACCGGAATTTGCCGGTCCGGAGGGAGATGCCGTCCCCGGAGATGACGCCTGCTGAGGTGTGGGCGGTTTCAGGGGCGCATAGGCATCACGGATCTGCCGCTGGGCATGGGCAATCTGCCACCGGCCTGGGTCTGTCTGCAGGTAGACAAAGGACTGATCGTGGAGATCATGGTCGCTGTCCTCCCACGGTTTGATCCAGAGCCGCATGACACGCGGCGGCGAGCGCAGTGCGGCGGGCTCGAACGCAGGCGGTCCCTGCATGGAACTGGCGCTGGAGGCCGCTTTGGCCATCGTGTACATGCTGCGCGGGGCTGCGCGTGGTGTTCCTTTTGTGGAAACCCCTTTGGCCGCCGCGCCGCCGCCCGATGTCAACGAGTTGTAGTAATTGCCGGATACGGAATTGCACTGCACGCCTTCGGGCGCCTTGCAGGCATACTCGGACTTACCGCCCAGACCCGTCATGTCACCGCACCCGGCAAGAAGCGTCAGGCAAACCGCTGCGGCGGACAGGTTTTTGACGCGGAATGAAATCGATGGAATTTGCTGCATGATTACTCCTTGGGGTTCTTACTGGCTTGGCGGCTGGAGCCGGCCTGCGCCAGATGGGCCTCGATCGCGCTGGCATTGATAAAGCCGGTTTCCCGTGCGCCGTCAGTGAAAAAAATGGTTGGCGTACCCTGCACCCCCAATTTGCTGGCCAGGGCTAGGTTGCGGTCGAGCGGATGGGCGCATTGGACAGGTGCGCCCTGCCCGTCCAGCGCGCCGCTGACGGCGCTGCGCCAGGCAGCCAGGCGGTCGGGAGCGCACCAGATGCGCAAAGGTAAAACCTGGTCCTGGAATGGCACCATGAAGTTATAGATGCGCAGGTTGGGGATATTGACCAGTTCAGGTTCGAGCTGGCGGCAATACGGACAATGTGGATCGGTGAAGAGATACAGGACGCGTTCGCCCTTGCCCTGCGTGGTGACGATCGCATCGGCCAACGGCAGCTGGCGTACATCGCTCGCCGCTGCCGTCGGTGCTGCCGGGCTGGCAGCGTTGCTCCGCTGCTGCAGTTTCGGTGCGGTCAGGTCGCGCATGGCGCGCAGGTCGACCAGGCGGCCGAAGATCATGTAGTCAGGGCGGGTATCGGCGACAAAGCCGACGTTCTCTCCCATCCACACCTCGAAGACGTGGGGGATCGGCGTCGCCGTGACCGTATCAAAGGCAGTGCCGGGATAGGATCGCTTCAACGCGGCGAGCAGTGCGTCCTCGGCCGTACTGGCGTGGGAGACAAAAGTGGCCGCGCAGGCAAGTGCGGCGAGACCCAGTCTAGTCGGTATCATCATTGGGAACCTCCATCGTACGCTCGGCAAGGCCGAGCTGATCCTGCCGGTCCGCGTCGCTGCGTGACATGGGCCGCGCGGGAATACGCACGCCACGGGTCAGCACCACGTCCACTTTGCGGCCCGCATGCACCTCGATGACGGGAAACGTCTGTTCGGCCAGCCGGATGTAATAGTTGGCCAGGTTGTTGAGCGCGCTCCCCATGCCGCTGCCAATGCCACGGCGGAACTGGTCGCCGGTGCCGCCGGTCGTCGTCGACAGGGTGCCAAACGGCGAAGTCGTAAATGAGCTGTTACCTTGTGCAAAACCCTGGCCGATGCCGCTGACGATCCCTGCGCGCAGTCCATTGGCCAGCAGCTGCCCCTGTTTGGAAACAAGCGTGCCGCGCAGCCCCAGGTTGCCATCCTCCCCAAAGATGTTGCCCTCGATCTTGACCTCGACCACCGAGCGGTCGTAGCGGATGCAGGAGAGCACGTCAGTGCGCAGGTACGCGCGTTCGGAACTGATGTCGCCATAGCCGGAAGCAACCACAAAGCACTCCTTGACGTCCGCACGGAACTGATTCGGCAGGATAGCGGCGGCTGAAATCTTGATGAGTGCCGGCAGCGGATTGCTTTGGGCCTGGCCGCCTGTCGGCGCATCGATCCCGCCGAGCAGTTCTCCCGGCAGGATGCCGACTGGGAGGAAGTCGTCCAGCGTGTTTACTGGTTTCACCACATTGCCCCCGGCCTCCTTGGCGGCCCCGGTGTTCCCGCTGGAGTCTGTCGCGGCGCCCAGAGACACGCGGATCATGGGGGCGGGCGTCTCCGGTGGCTCGTTTGGCCGCAGTACGCCGGTGTTGCCACTGGCTGCGTCGGTGGCGGGTGGGCCTGGCGGCGCGTTGCCGCCTAGTGGCGTGCCGGGAGGGTACTGCAACGGAGCGGCCACAGGTGGCTGTGGTGTTGGCGGCGTAATGGGCGCAGGCGGCGCTGGTGGGGGCCCTTGTTCTGCCGTGGCGGCGGTTTTTGCTTCCAGATCCGCCAGGCGCTTGAGCAAGGCTGCTTCGACGGCCTTGCGATCGCTGTTAATTTTGTCTTGCGCTTCCTTGTCACTATCATATTGGGCCAGCTTCTTGCCGGCATTGCCGACCCATTGATCTTCTGGCGAGATCTGGCCCGGCACCATCATGCTGGCATCATCCACATTGACGGTGGCACGTTTATCGGTCGACTTGGGAAGCTGCCGGGCGGGGCTGCCGGACTCGGAATAGGCCAGTACCGCCCACAAGACGCCAATGCAGGCTGTCACGATACCGGCGGCGGCCAGGTACTGCTGCTGCCTGGGCGTCAGCCGTGCCGTGCAGGATTTCAATGTTTGCATGATGCGCATGGCGGTTCACTCCCCTGCCCTGATGACATAAACCCGCGTGCTTTCATTCGGACGCAAGTTGAGGTTGTCGATGGCGACCGCCAGGACATCGCCATCGTCGCGGTCAAATTCCTGTTCTGCGAGCACCAGCGGCGCGCCGCTGACATTGCTGAGTACATAGGTCTCGCCGATGAGGCCACGGCCTTCAAACTGGCGGATGAGCTTCATTTCTGCTTCCGCCCACAGCAGGCGCGCTTCGTCGCGCTCTTCCATCCGGACGTCGTCGGGCACCTGCTCGGAAGCCATGAACATCAGCATCGATTTCAGGGAGCGGATGAATGTGGCGGACCTCGCTGGCGCCGCACCGACGGCATTGGCTGCCCTGGCCTGGCGCCTGGCCGCCTTGTCCGAGATCACGATGGTGTCTGCGGGAACCTCCGCGCGGTTCAGGCGCAAGGTGTAGGTGGCCATGGCGGAAGAAATAAACAGGTTGATCGGCTTGGCAGCAGTGCCCACCGGCTGAATATAGATCTCGCCTTTGGCCAGGTCGCAGGCAAGCGACAGCTGGCCGCCGGGATTGACGGCCGTGCCGGCGCCCGGCGCTACGGGCAGGCTGGCGTCGGCAGGTTTGGACGCACAGTTGCTGCTTGAATAAATGTTGCCGACGACGTCGATGATCTTGCTGCCCTCGATGCGGATGCGCGTCGGTTCATGTGCGGCGATGACCGCCTCGATGGTGGCGCCGTCCCTCACCTCTCTGGTCTGGTCGGCCCAAGCGGGAAGCTCAACGAGCCCCAACAGCAGCCACGCCAATGGCAGTATCCGGTTTTCCATCTTTCAACTCCTTAAAATCTTTCAAATGCACGCGTGCGCCACGGAAGACGAAGTCCGCACGGTAGGTCTTGAGGTTGTCAGAGGTATTGGCCCCGTTCACCTGGGTTTTGAGGTAGCCGGTCATCGTGACCGATTGCGTTTCTTCGTCCGGCACCAGTTGCTGCATCTGGAAATACGTGCTGGCATTGAGCTTCTTCAGTCTTGCCGCCTCCAGATCCTGGCGGGTCTTGATGCTGCCGGCGTTCTCCGGCAGGCACCAGCTGAGCAGCATGTCCTTCTTCCATTCGATCGACTTCGGCGTGACGTCCAGCATCAGGTAGGCGATATAGCCGGACATCTGCACCAGATAGTCGTTGCTGGCCTTGCCGTCCTCGATCCAGAATGTTTTATTGATGGCCGGCGGCACAATGACAGTGCGCTCCGTGCCCACGATGCGGACAATGATGGTCAATGCCAGCATCAGGCAAACAGACAGGATGCCAATGGCCAGGCGCTGGTCAAATACGCGGCGCCGCAGGGCGGCCAGGTCATCCTGATAGGTTTCCAGTTTCACGGTGCTCTCCTTGGTCCTACCCGACCATCTTGCGGATATGCGAAGGCGGGGTCGAGCGCATGGACGTCAGCGGACTGACAGGCAGGTACCAGTACGCCCAGTGCAGGACAAAGGCCGGATGCTTGTCCGCTTTTTTGCGGCTGAGCCAGCGCGACACGGCGACGCCGGCGCAGACCGCGAGGAAAAATCCGAGTTTGCTGCTGGCCAGATAGCCGACAAAGATCGAAAGGAGGACGGGAAAGGCGACATCAAAGTCCCATAGGCCAATCTTCCATTGGTCGTCCAGCCGCCGGGGAATATAGGTATCGGCTTCCATGGCGTCCTCCTTTGCTCAATGTGCGGTGTCTGCGCCAGCCTGGTTCAGATCGTGGCGCCCATGATGGAGCCGCCGATGACCAGCCCGACCGCGCCGAAAATCGCCAAGCCGATGTAGAACAGCACCGGACTGAAGTTGCGCAGGGCGGACAGCGAGATCAGGGCCACCACGAAGCCGATGAAGCCGACCAGTGCTTTAACGCCCGGGGCCAGTGCGGCCAATTGCGTCAGTGCTGCCGTCAGCGGGCCGGTGATGCCGGTGAACGTGACGAGGTCGATGGCGGTAGCGGGGATCGCAGCGAGCAGGCCCAGGGTGATCAGGGTCAGCAGTGCCAGGACCTTTGCAGTAGTGGAGACGCGCAGGCCAAGCGGCCGCTTGCCATGTTGTTTGAAGGGGAGAACGGTGATGTATTGCAGGGTGTTCATGTGCATTCCAATCGTGATCGTGAAGAAAATTGCCTAAAACTGTCTGTGCGGGCGGCGAGGTGATGCGGCACGACGGCGTAGGGGGACCACGGACGGGGCATTGCCACGCGATCTTGCCCGGCCGGCACGCGCCCCGTGCCGAAGTCAGGTTGATCAGGTGAGTTGGGGTTCTCATCTCTGCACCTGCCGAGGTGCGTCGGCGGTGAGGCTGAGCTCTACCCTCCGGTTGTTCTGGCGGCCCGTTTCGGTCGCATTGGCGGCGGCGTAACAGCAAGCGCCGTTGCTTTCCACCTCAAGCTGGACAGCAGGCACGTGCAGATGGCGGCGCAGATAGCGCTCGACCCTGGCTGCGCGCTGGTGTGCGATGGTATCGTTCAGGGCCGGCGTTCCGGTGTTGTCTGTTCTGCCAGCGATACGAATATGGGACGCTGGCTGCACCAGCGTGAGAAATTGCTGCAGAACGTGTTGGGCCGTTCTATCGAGGCGGGAAGAGCCCGGCGCAAAGTACACCGCAAGTTCGGTGACATCGGGCAAATCATGTTCGTTCGCTGCACCGGTTCCCACGGGTGTCCCAGCCATTGTCCGCTGGGTGCTGGCTGCCGCGATCGGGGCTTGCGGCACCTCATCAATGTGCGCTTCCCGTCTTGCCAGCGTCTTGGGCGTGCGCGTAGGACAAGCTGGATCGATACACAGGCCGTAGTTTGCCTGTCTACCGTAGTGAAGCTGGGTGATGTGCTGCATGTGGGACCCAGGCGTGGCTGCGCGAGTAGACAGTCCTGCAGCTTGTGGATGGGTAGGCACATTTTCGCAGGAGGCCATCAGCAAGCTGGCTACAGCCATTCCTGTGGCAGTTAGTGTGGCATGAGCAATAGAGCGTCTCATGTCAACCCCACTACCACCAGCGCAGGCTGCGTTGGGGCGACCGATTCAGCTCGCGCATTTTTCTGAGTCCGGTACTTGGCCTGCGGTGTAGCGCGGCGTACTGCCGGCGGCTTGGTATTGGTCAGAAAGCCGTATACGCGCCAGGCGTAGCGGGTGCGCGTAGCCTGGCATTGGGCCGCATCAAGCTTGGTACACGAGGCGTTGTATGCGCCGATCGCCTCCCAGGTATTGCCGTACCTGTGCAGCTTTTCCACGAGAATGCGGGAACCAGCATGAATGTTTTTACAGGGCTCATACAGTTCTCGCTCGGTCACGCCCAAATTGCGTAGGACTCGTGGATCAGAATTGACACCCATATAACCGATATCCACGGTACCAGTTTGGCGCAGATGGCGGCGATTGACGGCGTTCGGATCCAGTGACGATTCCGCTTGAGCAATCGCATAGAGCAGCGGTGCCGGCACATTGTGGCGAACGGCGGCTTGTTCCCAGCAAGCCCAGGCAGGACCCGGACAAACGACGAGGAGCGCTATGAAGCATGAAAGAGGTCGTTCCATGGCAAGGAGCAGGCATAAACCCGAAAGCGTTGATCCACCCGGCGCGCGCAGGCGCCAGACCATCGAGGGTGCACATCGGGTAAGCCTGGCATCAGCCTGGCAGGGTCACTTCGGGTCGCATATCCGTTGACGGTATGCCTTGCACCTGCCCTTTATGGCAGATGCGATATTGCTCGCTCGGCGATGTTACGCCGTGCCTGTTCAAATATTTTCCCTTGCGCCCCCTCTTCCTGCAGGGCCAGGGCGATGCATGCTGTCGTAAACTGCCCCAAGTCGAATCGAGGATGGGGATGCCGGTTCATTTCTGACTTCTGCAGCGCCAGCAACAATACATACTGGGCACGCCAAATTTCCTCCTGTCGACGCGGCATGCATTGATCGCGCAACACCAACTGGGTATGCAAAAAAGAAAAAATCTGCTTCGCATGTTCGGCCTGCGCGCACACTATCGCAACACACGCACTAATCAGATCGGGATACCGCAACTTTGGCGAACAATTGTGCTGATGGCTGAACAGTTGGTCTAAGTGACGAAATTCCTCCATCCATACCAGCGTCCCGATGGTGTCCTCGCACCGCGTGGATGCGACAGCAGAACGATGGGCAGCGGCCGTGTGAGCAGAAGATGAGGATGGCGTCGAGCGAAATTCAGTATTCATGGCGACTCGAAATCAAAATGGACTGCGTATGACATCATGCTAGCGTATCGCAGCCCCAATGTTTGTCCAAAAAGTCGCGCTTTTTGTGGACTATTTGGATGAACCCAAGCCCCACTCGGCGTGTAGCCACAGTTACTGGACTTCTACCTTCACACTCACGCATACTGCGCCACCATTTGCCCTGCCAGCCACGCGACCACACACAACATGGCGGGCAACAGAAGCGGGGACAGTTGAACAGGAAGCACACACGCTACTGCCATCAGACAAATCAGCAAAATCGCCATGCCCATGGCTGCTGCGAACCACTCCGGGTGCTGCTTGGCAAACTCCAAACGTTTAATACGCCGGCGCACCAAGGCATCCACGATGCAGGCTGTGATCAGCACCAGGAACGGTACCCACCACTGCACGAGGCCTGCCAGTCTGTACAGCGCCAGCATGGTCAGCGTATCGAGCGAGCGGAAATAGCTATTCTGAAACAGCTGCAGACGCACCCGGCCCAGGCTATCGGCGACGGGTTGTGCTACCGGATCGCGCGTCACCTCGTGGATGTTGGCCGATGCCGGTTGAGAGTCCAATGCAGCTTGATACTGAAACATGCGGCTCAACACGCGGCGTGCATACAGATCGCCCCAGCAGTCTGCACTGGCCATATGCTCCGCGCGGATCTGCGCGACAAATCGCTGAGGCGGGAAGGCTGACGGCAGGTACAGCACCAGCATCAGGAGCACGCTCAGCGAAACAATGGCCATCAACCGAATCAACATGCTTCACCCTCCTCCTTCTGATCGCGGCTTACATCGTCCGCGCCCGGGTCAATTAGCGTAAACCGCCCTTTGTAGACATGGCCGCCAGACACTGAGGCGAAGAACTGCAAATTGGGTAATTTACCCAGAATCGATGCCGGTACCAACTCGTTGACTTCCTCGCTCAACTGCGTTGAATCGACTGCCGTAAAATCCGTAAAGTGACCGTCCCTGGCCGTGTTGTGCCCGAATTTCATGCTATGGATGGTGGTCTGGCCCAGCGTTTCATTGATGAACTCCTGAGTGGGCTGATCTTTGGTTCGGAAGGCGATGAGGTTGTTCAAGTTCCCCAATGCCATGCGTGCCGCCTCCTGGCTACCAAGGCGTTTCGCCAGGTCGGCAATCGTCTGCATGGCAGCCGTGGTGTACAGCCCTCCCTCGGCACCTTTATTCAGTATTTCGATTAGTGGTTGATTGATCACGTTCGATAGCTCATCCACAAACAGGGAAATGCGCCGCTCTCCTCCCAGGTTGTAGCGAATTCCTGAACGGGCAGCCAGGTCGGCCAGCGCCATGGCGCCGATTGCCGTTGCAACAGAAGGATCCGGCAACGAGTCCAGACAGAGAAGTAGTACATGTCCCGCGCGCTCGATCTTTTCCAGATTCATGATCGGCCGCTGATCATCCGCATCAAACGGGTCGGGAGACAGGCTTTTTCCAAGATCCCCGGATGTCAACATGGACAAGATCGGTAAGAGATTGGCGGTTATTTTTTGATAATGTTCGCGGTTATGCTGGAATACCCGGACTTGCGAACTGACCACCGGATCACGCCTGGCCTCATGCACATGGTGATCGTAGTAGGTGACATACGCCAAGAGTTCATGGCTCGCGGCCGGTGTCGGCGATTTGATCTGCCCTTTCCGCGCCTTATCGAGCAAGCGCGCCATGTCGGGCGCACTACGCCACTGCATGCCAAGGAGCTGTTCGTAAAAACGCTCAAGTGCCTGTTCCAGGATCGGTTCGACACCTCCTTCAATGTATTGCTTCAGCTTCGCCAAATTCGGACGCTTCTCCAGTTGCACCATCCCTTGCACGACGACATTCACAGCGTCCCAACCAAATGCGCTGAACGTTCCAGCAGTATCGGGTGGCATGATTGACTGAATACGGGAAGCGACTTCGGTAGGTTTTTGCCAATTGAACGTGAAGTCGAGACGAACACCCGTTTCCGGAAAGGCTGGATGAAACCAAAGAAAACTGTCTGGCTCGCGATACAGTTGACAGGCCTTCATGACCAGTCTCTTGAGGCGGCGTGAATTTTTCGGATCAATAATAATGACGACATCGCCACGACGGATAGACTGAAAAATCAACCAGCCAAGGCATACCCCTTTGCCAGACTGTGTAGTTCCGACCACCAATGTACCCCCTTCAAAGTTCTGAAGCGGCCGCATCAACAAGTGCTCTTCCGACTCAACACCATGAATCCAGGGCAAGCCAATCTCTGCGTCTGATTGTGGATTGGGTTGATATCCCAGAGCGCGTATGAGCCAGGGAGAAATGGTCATCGCGCGATAGTCGATCTTGATCAACTCATAAAGCCGCTGAGAGTGTAGTGGCAACCAGATAAAGCCCAAACCGAATACGACCTGTTCAGGATCGCCTGTCCATGTGGTGAGCCGGGAAATTGAAACCATTTCCATCGCGCGGCCAGACAGCGCGGCACGCGTACGTACTACGCGCAAGGCTTGCCGGCAGCGGATCAACGCTATGAGTATTGAACAAAAGATGAGAAGAAAACCCGCACGCGGTGGCAAATGATCGGGTATCAGAAAGTAAAAAATGGCGGCAGCGAGCATCCATGCCAGGGCGGCAACGGCCTCAATGGGACTACGCCATGGCATTTCATACTGTCGCAGCAACATGGTCAACCTGCGTTCGAATTGATTGGGGTCTCCCCTACTCCATCCATGCCGTCGATGAATTGACGAGCGATAACCATTCCAGCCAGTTGCTTGCCATGCGGGTTGCGGTATTCAACAGATTCGGTTCCTGCCGGTCCCACCACCAGCATGTTGGCATCGGCAAGTGCGCGTAGCGCCATCTTCGCATCCACCAGTCGCGCCACGAAGGCGTCTAAGGGGACAAACAGGCCGGACGCCAGGGGATAACATGCTGGTGGCAAGCTCGTCTCATTGAGAGACTGCACGATCGCCTGCAATACCTTGGCAATGCCTGGATGTAGGCGAATCGGTGCGCGTAACGCGTATGTTTCCGTTGCTGGCTGGCTTGACTTGATATCCTTGACTTTCTTCACCTTTCCTTGGCGGCCATCTGTACTTGGTTCGATACCTGTGTCTCCCGCAGTTGGTATCGGTGCGATGGTTGGCAACGACAATTGACGATCGCTAGCATCCGGCGGCATCTCCTGTGCCCCGCTCTCTCCCTGAGCCTGGGACGGCGCCGCCTTCGCCTGCCGTGGTTTAGTATCATGCTCCGTAGCTCGCACCTCGTCATGAGTGCAGTCGACAGCAATATCCATGTCCAGCGGCACTGGTGGCGGGTGTAACACAGCAAGGACAACGCCTGGCGTCACCAACTTCAACGCCTCCAAGGGCTCAGGTGCGCTTGGTGGCCGGATCGACCAAACACACTCATTTGGATTCTTTGGCAGGACGATCCCGGCATCGCTCAAAATTTCCATGGCATCGACTGGCGAGGCAGGCAAGCCGTACAATCCCTCGTCCTCCAACAAGGTGAGTATGTCGCTCATTCCGTTCGGCCACACCAGAAACAAACCATCCCGCCCGAGCCACATGCGGGACCGATCCGAATTGGGCACCCATCCCTGATGAGACTGCACCAGCTCGCGCATCGCGTTTAGGAGAAACCTCGCAAGGTAGGCTCTCGCCCGCGCCCTACCTGCCGGCGCATCAGCGTCGCGCAAGTCGCGGTGTATCACCAAAGTTGATGCTCGATTGACGAGATGGTCAATGACGTTATGATCGTGATACCTCACCTCACCACTGACCGCCGCAAGCATATGGGCGACGATCGTCGAGCCGTCCTGGGTCAGGTAGGCCAACGTGTCGGTCGGCAGGATCATCGGTAGCGCGAACAGCGACAGGGAGCGGCATTCCTGCCTGGCCTCCCCCCATTTGACAAACAGACGGCCAACCTCGTGTTTGTGGATCCATTCCCCGAGGGATGTAAGGTATGGTTGCCACACGGTTCCATGCGCGTCACTGACAACGACAGTGTCCAACGCGCGGTAGAGGTATGCGCATAAGCCTGCGGTGAAGGTGCCGAAGCGCCAGCGTGGCTCCAACTGTCGACGAGTAGAAATCGTCGCTCTGCCAGCAAAAATCTGCGAATCGGTCGCTTGTAATGCAAAGAACGCCGTCTCCAGCCCCAGGCGTGCTAAACCTCCTGGGCGAGCAAAAAAACTGTCCTGCGTCGCAGGCAATACGTTCACGTAAGCGATGTACTTCCTGATGAGCGGGAGCATTTCCTTGGCAAAGGCATTCGCATCGCCGCCATAAGCCAATTTAATGCGCCCCAGGATATCCCGATTATCGTCCAAGATCGCATCGACAATACGGGGACGCATCCCGCCGTCACGCGTTTGAGCGGGTTGGGGCAGTGAACGTTGCGGACAGATGGGCGCGGCCTGCCGGCCGCGATCATATTGACGATTGCGGCCAAGCCGACCCAGGTATTTGAGGAAATTCACAGCGGCCATAAGGATCACTCACGTGGCTACATGAGCATTATGGCTATGCAGATCGACCTAGGTCCAAGTGAAAGCCGGCCTTTCACTGCAATCATTCAACGGCAGAATGGCCAGAAATGCGCCGACGCAGAGTAGCCTTCCAGAACCTTTAGACGTACCTCCACCAAATAAGTGGGTACGAGCTCAAGCAATACCTGGTGAATCCACAACCAAAAGCGGTTGCAGTCTGCGGAAGGGATGCAGCCAATCAAAGGCACTCAAGTACCGTTAACACTGCCTCGATCTAACATGATCAGGTGATGTTCGCGTGGCCGCCGATGTACCTCTCCATGGAAACCCTGCCTCAACCCGGCCGTTATCCCTTCGTGTAATAGGCGTCAGCAGATCATGCCGTTCGCACCTCCAAGCCCGTGCGACAGATACTCCAAAGGCATTTCAGTTCATAACAATAACAGTCACAAGATATCAGTCAACGTGGCGCCGTCGTTGATATCCAGCCGTTAACTTTTTAAGGACGATAGATGTACTGGTAGGTGTGTAGAGATAGCGACCTAAGCGCATTGGACAACATTACCTTTAGCCATAACCTCAGTCCTATTGTGAACACTCTTCCCGTCCTACCGCTGATCGCCGCGTCCCTGCGTGTCTACCCTAAAATGAGTGCTCACGACCTCGATGTTGAGTGTCCGCCTTCATACAAGCATACACCGCAGCTACAAGCCGGGCCAACCATTTATTATCGAAAAAGCACAACCTTCCAGACGAGGCTCACGATGTATTCACCTCGTAGTAGTGATACCTTGTATTGGCGTAAGCATCAGCGTCCGGCTCAATGGAGGCTGGCAGCGCTTGGTCACTTCCATTTGCAAGCGCTGTCCCATGCTGCACAAGTCGTAGGCACGATTTAAGCCTGTTTCTCTCGGTCACCAATTCCGTCAATGAGTTGAATGATTGTTGCTCCACCGTATCGATGGCTTCGAGTAGCGTACGTTCCTCTGCAAAGCGCTCGTCATTGGCTAGGGAGGAGAAATACATGGAAACAGGAAAATCCAAGGCACAGGCGGCAGGCGCAAACATTGCATGACTGCTTTCATGCTTGCCGTAGTTCCACTCAGACCATACTTGATATGCGGAGGAGCACATCACCATCTTCCCCTCAAAATTGGACGAATTAGCGAGCGGAACAAGGATGTTTGCGACCGGTGCGGCTGCTCTATGCGAATAGTCAAGCGATAGCGCGTTAAAGAATGCAACCCAGTGCTCTTTGGATAGCAATTGAAGTACCGACGCCAAGGCCTTATCCAAGGTGGAATTATTACCTGGAACCTTGAACAGCGCTTGCATCCATGCTGCCCAGTTCGCAACCGAAGTTTCCGCAACTTGAAGAAGAAGCCCCTGCAGTATGCTCTGGGAATTCTCAGCTGGGGCAACTGAACGGTCTTGCCAAAAGTTAGCCACACTAACGAATTTGAAGACCAGGTTATCGACTCTGTTTGCAAGGACTATAGCTTGCGTTTCCAGCACAGTACAAATCATCAGCGAAAAAAGAATGTCATTTCGCCTCTCAATAATAGTAGCGAGCTCAGTAGGATCTGCGTTGTACATTAATGTCACTGCTGCCCAAAAATCTGGAGCCGGGAAGACGTTCGTGTGCGGAAGCATCTGCCACAATCTCTCGAAATTTCCGCTTTTAGCAAAAGATCCAAGTTGCTGGCGGAATTCAGGAAACCGCCGCTCACTAAACCCAGGTTCTACGTCGGTACTTTCTATGAGGCGTCCTAGCCCAGCATTTAGCCGTCCCGATGCGATTTGAGCCGAGATACTGGAGAGCCCAGAAAGCTTCACATCTAGTGCAGTTACTGCACTAAGCAGCGCTCGAAGCTTATTAAACGAGTTTTCTTCAGTGGTTTCCCAATTGCGAAGTGCACTCAGCAGCCACCGTACAGCGGCCTCCCACGCTTCGGACGAAGCGGCATCAGGAGATATCCCCGATGCAAGCATGTAGCGTAAAAATGGGAACTCGTCCGCAATGTTGTGGCCGATTGGTTCGGCGTCAAATGCCTGTGAATCAGACTCCATGTTGAACTGGACAAGTAATTGGCTAAGGGCCACCGGCGCAACAGAGGCTCCCGGTGTCAAAGCAGCTTGAAAGCGGGTCTGGGCAAGACCTATTGCTAACGGGCTCATGGCGTGTTCCATACGAGATAGTCGCTACCACTCAGTTCATCCCAAAGCTCCAGAAACGCCTGGCGAATCAATTCCCCATCGGCGACCTTTTGAAGAATATGGTGTTTTTGTCCAAAACTGTTGACCGATGTACCAAGAGACCATGCTTTCGCTGGCCCTGCGTCGGAAGGAAAAATCAAAAAACGGTCATGAAACGGCCAGCCAGCGTTCCCTTTCCGTATTCGGAACTCCAAACGCAGATCTTTACAGCTGGTTACCGAGTTCTTGAACGTCTCGAGCTGCTTATCCCTCCAAGATTGCTTGGGAGTTGGCTTCACTTGTGAGTTGATCCCTATCCATCTTGCATAGGGCAGAGCTCGGAACCAATTTTCTATCTTCTGGCAAGTAGAGTCTGCTTGGCAATTACTCTCTTTATCCTTTACTATCGGTGGTTCCATCCCTGCAGTGAGCGCTCTCAAGTCTGCCTCCTTGTGCGGGCAGTAGAAGAGCGTAGTAAGAATATCCTTTGCGTCGAGATATGGGTCCCACAGCCACGCTCCGGTCTTGCCATGTGTTCGAAGTAGTGCGTGAATGTCCTTGAGCGCATCCACTCCATCTGCTCCGGAGTTTCCGCCGTATTGAATGAACTCTTTCCGCTCACGGAGACTTTTTAAGCTATCTCTGAAAACTCTGTTCTGTCGCCAGTGCTCACGGGGGTTCGAAGTGGAGAACCCAACAATGTTCGGAGCCTGTTCTTCAATGAGCGGAACTGTGACTAACTCTAGCGTCCCATCTGATAATGGTAGACAGAATTCCCGTGTGCTGATGCCTTGTCCTACGACATGAATATTCATGCCGATACTCGTAATGAAAGTAGTTTGTGAAGAGGCTCCGAGCACGAGTTTATGCTGATCGTCCCATAGTACGTATTTGGCCCCACCTCCAGGTGAGTGAATCGGGAAGGTTACCTGCAAACCGACGGCATTTTCGGAGCCGTATCCTTCCACAGTCTTGTCTTCATACTTCTCGCACGAAACTCTTAATTGTCTTGCGGGCGTGCCGTTTTTCCAAACTGGCTGCACATGAAAATCGCCACTTCTTGAACTGGATACCTTTGTCGTCACGACAGTTACGGGTAATTGAATGAGGATATTCCCAAGTCGATCGGACAGACCATCAATACCCATCTTGACGAAAGCCGTAATGTTCTCTGCCAGTTGTTTGAGAAGTTTTGGCTCTGTCAATAAAAATTTCACATCTATTTTATGATCGTCGAAAAGTTCGAGAACATGAGAGCCTTCCCAAAAATTATTTTTGAGTACACCGTTCCATGGATGTGAAACCGCAGTATCAGCAGGAACAAATTGCGGTGGTAGAGGGGCAAGCACGCCAACATGCAATTCTTTAATACCTGGTTTCCACTTGCCTGAGATACTGAAATTCTGAAGTGCTTGCAGAACCTGATGCGTAGATACCCGGTAACGCACGATACCAAACTTCCATGGGACACCAGGCAGCTCAATACGCTTTTTTCCATTCAGTATCACTGGATTTTTTGCTTGATCTTCTGGTGGGGTGCTGGGTTCCGCAACCAGTAGACTCATGAAGTTCGTTATCTGTCCAGGCCTATCATCGTGAAGTCCAAATACTTCTGTCACTTCGAAGCTGTTGTAATGGCCAATCACACCTGGCTCCAGCAATTTTTGCAGGTGGCTAATATGTTCTTTAATACCCCAAAGCATTGTATCCCCTTACTTATGTACTACACCGCATCTATTGGTGAACATCGGATGTTTTCATCTCAATTCGGCGCCAACATAAAAATGTTACCTATCGTGGACAATCAGAAGGGTTCAGTGTACGGGCTTGTTACTTTCTGAGCAAGCAGATGACTTTGTTAGGCCCATTAGATCTGATATTGGGAAGTAATACACAATATTTAGCCACCTCTTCCGAGCACCACTGAGATGAGGATGGTGCAATGATTAAATTAGGTTAACGGGTAATTGCAAGTCTGGCTTCCTCGCAAAGTTCAATTGAATACGGGAATCAGTAGCATAGCGTTTGATGAGCTTGCAAAACACACATCCGGAGTGATCCGCCGATGTATCCCCCAGTGCGATCAGATAACGGCAGCGGCACCGCGGGCAGGTATGCAGAGCCAACTGCGATGAATGGTGGGTCCAAATGCCTTCCACACTAGCGATCAGCTCGAAAGCACGGTCGAACGAGATGCTGGAACGGCCACTCCACCGCTCTCGATACATCTTGTAGGCGCAGACCATGGCCTTCCGTGCCGAACATGCATGCTGTGTGCGCAGGAACTGAAAAATACTAGCAATCAGCGACGCCTCAGCGCGTTGCACCAGCGTTGCCATATGGTACCAATCCTGCGAACTGGGCCATCGCCCTCCGGTGGCCGCCCGGTCATTGTAGAAATATTCCCGCAGCAGTGTTCCACTCAATCCGGTCAAATAGGCAACGGTTTTCATCCGCGCACCCAGTTCGACACAGGACTTTGCAAGCTGCAGGGCCTGTATGTGCCGCTCCGCATGTTCGTATGCCATAGGTCACCTATGGCATACGAACATGAGCTGCAGCGGCCTGGCCGACACGCGCTGCGCCAAGGGCGACAACCGGTTCAACATTCCCGACGCGGCACAACGTCATGGCCAATACGGGCGGCGTTTCAAGGAGAGTTTTAAAATTAGCGATCGGCTTAAACAGGCTTTCATGCGACATGTTCGCAGCCAATAGTTGCAATGAGTCAACGCTCATTGCCGCGAGCGTCTCGGCTGATGCAGTGTCAAGGTGATAGGTGCAACAAGTGGCCAGGGGGTCATGCTTGAGACCCACCTGGATAGTGAGTAAGTAATTCAAGTTGAGGTACTGCACTTCCGTGTATCGAATCGCGTCTTCCATGGTCCACCCCGCTTTGCCCCGCAATGGCGGGGCGTGGTCATTAATCCGGTTTCCGCTGTGCACATCTGCCGTATCGCTCAACTGATAGGCGAAGTCATGGTTACGAGGACTGCGCGCAAAGGCAATAGCACATTAAAAAAGACTACTCCGCAAAAATCCAAAGGTCAATAGCAACTGCTAATCGAATTAAAATATTTACGTGTGGCTTGGCAAAAATTCACTGGAGGAAACGCGATTCCCGCCCTAAAATCAAACTCAACCAAATGAAAACCTGATCGTAACAACTGCTACAAATAATCTACAAATAAACCAGGGTCTCTCCCTTTACCCCTGCCAGGAGACAAAAACCGTGACGATAAGCAATAACATCCCGCTTACTAAAGATGCCGTCCGCGAACTCGACGTTGATATCGTCCCTGGTGTCCGGAAACGGCTGATTGCAGAACTCGACCGACGGGAAGTACTTCCAAACCAGCGCGAGCACTTCCTTAGTGACATTACCGGGCGAGCGCTGCAAACAGTGGCGCGCTGGATCGACGAAGAAAAACCAGGTCTGCCCGATCTGAAATCCCTCGCCATTGTCTGCCTTCAATTCGATATGGATGCGAACTGGATCTTGGGATTGACATCGAATCGTCTCCCGTTCCCCAAGCAACAACTATCGGCACGAGTTCAGGAACAGGTGTATGCTCATGAAACGCCCGCCTTTGACTGGATCGGTCACTTGCTCACGCACACCGCGTCATTCACCGGCACCAATCAAGTAGGAACGATGAAGGGGGATGACATGGTTCCACTCATCCATGATGGCGCACCATTCTTTTTTGATGGAACAGTGAATGAGGTAGAGGTTAATGGGATCTATGTATTGGATTACCAAGGAAAGCGCCTTGTGCGGCACATCGAAATTGTGGTGGGGGAAGGCTTATTACTTCGTTGCGAAAACCAACGCTACAACCCGACCCTTGTAAAAATATCAAAAGCAATGCTGACCCTAAAAATATTAGGGCGTGTGAAAGCAGCAATTAACATCAACCGTTTTTGACACAGTGAGACGCGCAACACGCTTCATTGACTGAAATTCCCCGGCAGCCAAGCAACCGGGGAACTTCGTCGTCATGGCTTTGAGCCGCATGCCACGCTACTTTGCGTCAACGACCTCGCTCCACTCCTTATTCGAGAATTCGAGCATTTTTCCACCAAACTCCTCAAATTCAGTGGCGCGATCATAGTCATCCACTTCCTGCGAGTAACCTGTCACCGCATTGAGCAGTCCATAGCCGTTCAGTTGCTGTTCGGCAATCAAATGGCGTAACACGCCTGCCCGCTCCGACTCATTTAATACGAAGCGATTCGCTAATACCTCCACTGCCTTCACCGGATCTCCCATCAATGTGATGCCCATGGTCTTGCGCATCTTCTCCGATATCAGTTGAAAGGTGGTCTCCGACACCGCAGTCTGCACCATGTCCCGCGCTTTCAGAAAGATCGCGCGATCTTCGGCCTCGACTGTGTCATCTTGCAGAACAACGTCATCGCCACACTCCAGTAAACGCCCAGCATGATTTTTCCGCATCGAGCGCTCACAAGCGATCAGCCCATTGCTGCACTTCAGGCGATAAATCAACGGCTCGACCCGCAGCCGTCCCACGCCAATCTCCGAGTTGCTGACCACCACGCCGGCCTGCAATACGTCACCTGGTGCCACTTCATGCGTCACCTCGGCACTGACCACCTTTAAATACATCTTGGTTTCAGTCAGCTCCACCGACTCAAAACGGGCACCGGGCAGTTTGAGCAAGATCGGCAAAATACTCTGGGCCAGATCGATGTTGTCAAGCCGACGGAAGCGCGACGACAAAAAGGCTCTGGCCTGTCCCGCCAAGGTACGCACCATATAGCTATCTTTGGCGCAAATTCTGAACCACGCATTGATATTTTCATCGAGCAATTCAGTATCAAACGAACGCATGCGCTTAAAATACAGCAGCGGGATATCCAGTTTCTTTGCCAGCTGCGCGCAGGCAAAATCGTTCATTAGGTAGCGCTTTTTACCATAGGGTTCGTCAATGACGAGATTGCACTGCCCTGCCGCAGTCGTCTCGCTCACCAGCTTCGTCGCCGGCACGATCATGTCCTTCTTGAGCGCCGCCTGCCGCTCAAGTTCGACAACAAGTTGTTCCAAAGGACGTCCTGTTTTCATCACAACCTCCATGAAAAAAGCGGGCGATGCAACTCCCTGGCGGGAGCGCATTCCCCGCAGGGTCAAGCACGCGGAATTCACTGAGTTCCACGTGGGCGCACTATCGCGCCAACATGCGGCGACCAAACGACCACCGCGCCAAATTCACTGCTTTGCTCTGAGCACCTCACGCCGCATAACACGTACGGTGTGAAATCGTCAGTAGCACCTCTGCCCAATCGGCGCCCGCCGACTTCGGTACAAACACCTCGGCTAATTTCCTTGCCTGTCCTGCATGGGATTTTAGGTAGCGTCGCGCAAGGCTATAGGCCGCAGCCTGCCCATCAAAAAATGCATGCGCATCGTTGTCGGCGTAAATTCGTAGGTGTTTGACTGTTTCCGGGATCCACAGCTTTTCCAGGTTTCCAGCACTCATCCCCGCCCACACCGGCTGATGCGAGCGCTTCATGACCGCCAGCGCCGTCTCGATGCCTTCACACACCGCCAATTCCTCTGTGGATGGCGCGAGTCTAATTGCCGCACCACCTATCCCAGCACACAGCAGCTTCTTGACCGCGCATTCGCGGGCCTTCTCGCCATTGCTTAAATATGTCCGATGTAACGACACCGTGTGGCCGCTCTTGTCCTGCACGCAGGCCACCATGGCAGGGTACCGTCGAACCATCACGGCTTGACCAGTGAGCGAATTGCGCTCGTAGTAACCCAACGCAGGGTGCATACGCAGCGTCGATGGGTACCGCTCCAGGTTGACGCCACGTTTCTGCAGATACCTGTCGACCTCGTCTCCCGGCGACACCGGCACCGTTTCGGCCAAAATTTTCCGAATCAAGCTTTTGCGTTCCGCGCAGGAGTCCTGAGCGAGCGCGATCAGCGGCCTAGGCGCAGTAGTACCAAGGTAGGCATCCACCCTACTCAGCGCATCAACCGCATTCAATCCTAGGCAGCCCATCAACAACTTAAATCCGCCACCGGCGCCGCAGCCGCGGCAAATATAATTACCGTGGCCAAACTTGTCCGTGTATTGAAACCGGTCAGTGCCGCCGCAATCTCCCAATGGGCACGGCTGATTGCGTTGGTTGAGCACTTTCGCATCCACGCCCAGCGCCAGCAGGATTTCCGTCCACCGTCCAAACGCGCGCTCTTTGACCTGCTGAAAATGCGCGTTGAATTCTTCCTTGCTTCTCTTCATGTCGACCTCCCCAGGTAGACCCCGAGAGAATTGCCTACGCTCCGGTACGACACGCGACGCGTAAACAGCCCCCCACGCTCAATGGCAAGGCCAACTCGCCCCGACAGCAGTTCGTTAAAAGTGAGAAATATTTCTCTTCGTTCCGGCCGGCCACGCTGTGGGTCGACCTGAAAGCCACCCGGTACCAGGGACAACCGTACTGACCGTAGTTCTTGTCCGAGGTAGAAAACACGACCCTGCTGTCCAGCAACGATCTCGCTTTCCTTGACGCTGAACGTCAAATCGTCGATGTCCCGTATCCGACAAAAGCGAACGGGAGGAAATGCGGCGGCAATGGTGGCATCACGCATGGCGCTCTCCCTTCTTGCCAGCTAAGCGTTCATCCTTAGCGCCATGGCCATTCAAGCAATCCACATCCTCCGTTGAATTCAACGAAGCAAAAAGATCGGACTCATGGAGCTTGATCTGCTCATTCATCCATTGTGGATTTTTGAATAAGTTCTCCGAAATCCAATCCGGCTTTGCCATGACGGCTTGGCGAACCCACGCAGGATAGTCGTGCAGCGCACCCATAAACCAGCGGCACAAATGGGAACCAATCCAATCGCGCACTTCCTGCGCATCAACGGCGCCGATGAACGGCAGCTTCGACAATGGGCTACCACTCACCACCTTCATGCAATTGACGAAGGAAAACGGCCGCGTATCGCGAACCGGATCTGTGAACACCCAACGAACCAATTCAAACTTCTCATCCAGCGGCGTGCGTGGGTCGCTGAGCAAACTTACTTTGCGTAATAGCCACCAGTGCAATGCCACCAACTCCTCTTCCGAAAATTCAATCACATCGTCGTGGCTTTCGCACGCCGATACTTTGCTCACAGGTGCCCGTAACACGCCCGGCTGGGAAGGTATGGTCCTATCCTGAAGGACGCGACAATGGTTGATCTGAGTTCTGCTCATGATTGCCTCGCACAAGAAAGAGAGACGAGGCGACTCCCTCGCGGGACGCATCGTCCCAAAGGGGGAAATAAATCATCCGGTTGCTGCGATGCACCGGAACTTCAATTGACTGGCTTGATACTGTCGGCTGATGCCGTTTCGGCGGGGATGCCAGCTACCGTCCTGAAAACGCATGCAAAGTGCTTTGACGTAACTGCGCGGTGCGCGTGGCGCGTGGCGCGTCAAAACACTCTCGGCATTCAGGAACACGGACGTCGCACCTGGTAACAGGAGACTGTCCAATCGGTACAGCAGCGCGATGGGCGCAATTGATAAGGCTTGCCGGACGATGCAGGGCTAGCTACTGCAAACATTGACTGACTTTAGGCTGCCCTAACCTGCGTGTCAACTTAGGTTCGACGAAAAACGCTACCGGCACATTGGCGGATGTGGAAACACGCTGTTGCATACGCATCAGAACGTTTTTCGACATTCCTTAGCTGACGTGCGTAGTACTCGCAAATACGCTTCCAAAGCTCCGTGCATTCCTCTTGAATCACCAGAATGGCGAGTACACCATGTCATGTAGCCCCACGAGCATTATTGAGGACATCATCATGAACCACCCAGCTCCCACCCATTTGATCGTCACGCGTGATCAAGGCGAAACCAACAGGAAGTTGCTGGCCAAGGAGGCCGTCGCCGATCTGACACGCGTCGAATCAGCGAGCCGCAAAGTCAATATCACGCTCGCCAGTCCAGAAGGCAAGCGCTTGTACTTGCGTTGCTTCTATGTATCACAAGCGAATTTCCATTTTATTTCCGTCTTTGCCAGGATGAAATTACCAGCCGAGGATGTCGACAAAGTGGAACAGGAATTGCGCACCATGCTCGACGCGCGCGTCGCCCTGGCGAACCAGCGTATCGTCGCTTTCGAAAAACTGTGCCATCAACACGGCATCAACGACTTGGCTAGCTACGACATCGAACCACTTGCCATCGAAGCGAAAGTGTTTTCCATGTTCGGCAGGCGCTTACTGGAATTGATCAGCAAAGTCGACCAGCTCATGCCCATGCTCGAAACCTTGTGCATTGATGAGGCGATCTCGACAAGCGAACTGATCACCGAAAAATCGCAGATCAAGAAAACCGTACGGGCAGTGACCGCCACCACGCGCGCGCTGTCCCTCGGTCTACTCAAACGCATCAATGCTCTGCCCGTATCCGAGCGAAAACCCACCGCACCGAGCACTCCGCCCTCCCCGGGCGATGGCTCAGCTGGCTCGTCCGCTGTCAACGGAGCGCATCAACGACCAGACCACCCAGAGCCCAATCCGGGTCCTGGGCGCGTTTTAAGCACTCCAGCCACCCCGTTCAGCGACGAAGTGCCGACAAGCCCCTGACGAGCCTTACAAGCCTTCCTACCGGCATCCCGGATAGGAAGACTATTACATCAACCAGCCGGCACGGAGGATGCCATGTGCCTCACAATGTTACTCCGCAGTGAAGCGCCAGCAGCACCGGCATGGTGCTTAGCGGCGATGCAAACCGCGTTTGGTCCGTCCTATCGAGTGGAACCAGGGGGCGACGGCATGTCGCCTCTGGATATGCCGCAACTACCAAGCGGCATAGTAACAATAGTGATCGAGCAGGTATCCAGGTTCGTCCCGCAGGATGTCCGGCGCCTAATCGAATGGTGCCATGCACATGACAAGGTGGTGTTGGCAAGTGGGGTTTTAACAGAGGAAGAACGGGAACACTACGGACTCAGCCATAGCATCGCGCTGGACATCATTGCCACACATGCGCCGCTCTGTATTGAATGGCGTTCCTGTGCCGGCACGCTCCACCTTTTCGAAGAGATGTTCGTGCCAACGCTAAAAGCCGTCCAGCGCACTGCCCACCTCTGTTGTTCCGGCCTACGCTGTCAGCAGCATCGCAGTAGCGCGGTAACCAGTGCTCGACGCACAGGGACACCTCACAAGGGTCCGGAGCGCAGAAGACATCCCGTAGGCTATGCCGATGGCCACGGCAACCGTTTCTCACAGAGTGATCGTCCATCCACCACGCGTCACTGACATAGGTCTCGTGCCAACCACCAAATGCCTTGAATTGCCAGCTGACTAAGCCGGTTTTCAACTTGATGTCCATGATTAGCACAGACACCATGGCGCAGAATCATCTTTCATCTTTCATCTTTCATCGCTCATGGAGACAAGTCATCATGAAATACATCCCCCCTTCGAACCCATCGCCCTTTGCCACCTCGATGCTCCCTACCGCTGGCCAGCGGGCATATGTCGGCGGTCTCATACGCCGGCGTCGCTCCACCCCGCAAGTCGGCCGCCCACCTCGTATTGCACGTGTCCTGACCGAGAACGAACTCAAGGTACCGGGCCGGGTTCTCATCAAACGCCGCCAGTTGTTGCAAAAAGTGCCGCTATGCGAGCGCACTATCCTGAACCTTGAAAAAAGAGGGCAATTTCCCCGACGATTTTGTATTACCTCGCGTCTGGTTGCCTGGGACCTTAAAGAGGTGGACGCATGGATCGCCGAACAGCAGACGGCTGCACGTCTGCCTGGCGTGCAGCAGGCACACCCGGTGCCACGCAGCCCTTCCAGGTAACCCCTTAATCTCGCAGCTTTGTCCAGGCGTCGATCATGTCTGCCCACTCCTGCAGCATGGTCCGGCGCTGGACCGCGTATTCAGCCTTGTTGTAGACGGCTCGCACGCCCCTCTGCTCGTGGGCGAGACATTTTTCGATCCAATCGGTGTTGTAGCCAGCTTCATGCAAGAGCGTGCTGGCCGTTCGGCGCAGATCATGCGGTCCAAACTTACCTAACTGCTTCCCCTCCTTCTGCGCCAGTTTATACGTCAGGGTTAGCACCTGGTTGAGCGTCGCGCTGCTCATCGGTAAATCGGAGTCATACCGTGAAGGTAGGATATATTCGGATCCGCCCGCAAAAGTCTTCAGCGCAATGAAGATATCCAGAACCTGCCTGGATAGGTAGACCACGTGCGGATTGCGTCGCTTCATTCGCTCCTTGGGAATCGTCCAAAGCGCCTCGCTAAAGTTTAGCTCGCTCCACGTGGCGTTCGTCAGTTCGCTCTTGCGAACCATCGTCAACAGCAGCAGTTTGGCTGCAGCCCGGATCGATGGGCTAGTGCCGATGCGCTCCAAGTACTGGTACATCAATCCGATCTCATCTGGCCCCAATGCGCGGTCCCTAGGCTCGAATTTGGCGATGGCAGTAGGACGCACCAGATCGGCAGGGTTCTCGACCTTCTGACCACGCTCAATGGCCCATCGATAGACCTGCAGCACCACCTCACGGGAATGAACCGCTGTCGCTGGCGCGCCGCGTTCCACAATGGCGTCGGCCA
This sequence comes from Janthinobacterium sp. BCJ23, assembly GCF_059617945.1. Taxonomy (NCBI): domain Bacteria; kingdom Pseudomonadati; phylum Pseudomonadota; class Betaproteobacteria; order Burkholderiales; family Oxalobacteraceae; genus Janthinobacterium; species Janthinobacterium sp. BCJ23. The sequence continues at coordinate 146,761 of NZ_JCAQAW010000010.1, forward strand.
ACGCCCGCACATCCTCGTGTGTGATCTCGGCCAACTTCTGATTGCCAAACTTGGGCTTCAATTCGCGCTCGTAGACGGCCGTGCGCATGTCTCGCGTGGAGTCGGCCATTTGATAACCACGCAACCACTTTTCCGCCCACGCGCCGAATGTCTCGGCGTCCTTGACGCGGGCCTTATTCCGCGCCTTTTCTTTCGCCGGGGACTTCCCCGCCGTGATCAGTTTCTTTGCCTCGCCCAGCTTCTCGCGCGCCTCCGCCAGCGTCATGCCGCCGATTCCATAGCGGCCGAAGGTAACGGTCTCCTGACGGCCGTTGATTACATAGTTATAACGGAACGAGATTGAGCCGGCAGTCGTGACGGCCACATACAGGCCATCGCGGTCGTTCACCTTGTAGAGTTTGTCCTGTGGCTTGAGATTGCGCAGTTTGGTATCGGTCAGCATGGCATCTGGTCATGAAGGGCTGAAATACCATGATCAAAAAGCGGATGAAGATTTCTTACAAGTCCTTGATTTTAATGAACTTTATACGAAATTGATACCATGACAGAATCCGGAAGCATCGCATGGTATCGACCGCCGATCATGCATCGTTGTGAGATCATACCATTAATAACGCCATGAAAAAAACAGTGCTTAAGCGCGCCAATCGTTGCCAGGCAGTGCCAGACAAAATAACAAAAAAGCCCGTGAAATCACGGGCTTAGGTGTGGTTTACTGCCTATCAGTGCCAGCAGTTGCTAGACATCAAATCATTCCCACTCGATGGTCGCCGGCGGCTTGCCCGAGATATCGTAGACGACGCGGTTGATGCCGCGCACTTCATTAATGATGCGGTTCGAGACCTTGCCCAGCAGGCTGTGCGGCAGGTGTGCCCAGTGGGCCGTCATGAAGTCCTGCGTTTGCACGGCGCGCAGGGCCACCACGTATTCGTAGGTGCGGCCGTCGCCCATCACGCCCACCGATTTGACGGGCAGGAAGACGGCAAACGCCTGGCTGGTCGCTTCGTACCAGTTGGTCGGAACGCTATCCTGGTCGAAACCAGGAACCACGACCGGCTCATACGGCGTGTTGCGCAGCTCTTCGATGAAGATGGCGTCGGCGCGGCGCAGCAGGTCGGCGTAGTCTTTCTTGACTTCGCCGAGGATGCGCACACCGAGGCCCGGGCCCGGGAATGGGTGGCGGTAGACCATGTCATGCGGCAAGCCCAGGGCCACGCCGAGTTTACGCACTTCGTCCTTGAACAGTTCGCGCAGAGGTTCGAGCAATTTCAGCTTCATGGTGTCCGGCAAGCCGCCCACGTTGTGGTGGCTCTTGATGGTCTGGCCTTTTTTACCTTTACCGGCCGATTCGATCACGTCCGGGTAAATCGTGCCTTGCGCCAGCCATTTGGCGTTGACCAGCTTGCCCGATTCCACCTGGAAGACTTCGACGAATTCGCGGCCGATGATCTTGCGCTTTTGCTCAGGATCGGTGACGCCGGCCAGGTGGCCCATGAACTGGTCTTCCGCATCGACGCGGATGACTTTCACGCCCAGGTTCTTGGCAAACATGTCCATCACCATCTTGCCTTCGTCCAGGCGCAGCAGGCCGTGGTCGACGAAGACGCAGGTCAGCTGGTCGCCGATGGCGCGGTGGATCAGCGCTGCCGCGACGGAGGAATCGACTCCACCGGACAGGCCCAGGATGACATCGTCGGTGCCCACTTGCGCGCGGATCTTTTCCACCGCTTCGCTGATGTAATCGGGCATGTTCCAGTCCGACTTGCAGCCGCAGATTTCATGCACGAAACGGCCGAGCATGGCCTTGCCCTGCACCGTGTGCGTCACTTCCGGGTGGAATTGCACGCCGTAGAACTGGCGCTCTTCGTCGGCCATGGCGGCGATCGGGCAGCTCGGAGTGTTGCCCATCAGCTTGAAGCCTGGTGGCATTTCCAGCACCTTGTCGCCATGGCTCATCCACACTTTCAGCATGCCGTGGCCTTCGTCGGTGACGAAGTCGGCGATACCGTTGAGCAGCTTGGTATGGCTGCGGGCGCGCACTTCGGCGTAGCCGAATTCGCGCACCAGACCGTTTTCCACTTTGCCGCCCAATTGAGCCGCCATGGTTTGCATGCCGTAGCAGATGCCCAGCACGGGCACGCCCAGCTCGAACACGGCTTGCGGCGCGCGCGGCGAGTCGCCGTCCAGGGTGGAATTGTGGCTGCCCGACAGGATCACGCCGGCGGCGCCGTAGTTGCGCACGAATTCATCGCTGACGTCATACGGGAAGACTTCGGAAAACACGCCGGAATCGCGCACGCGGCGGGCGATCAACTGGGTGACTTGGGAACCGAAATCGAGAATGAGGATTTTAGAATGCATGATGGGGACTTTATCTGAGGTCATTACAAAACCGGCGCACTAGGCGCCGGTCTGGTGTGTCGCTATTTACTCGGAACGGTAATTCGGCGCTTCCTTGGTAATCTGCACATCATGGACATGCGACTCGCGCATGCCGGCCGAGGTGATTTCCACGAATTCCGCTTTTTCGCGCAGTTCGTCGATGGTGGCGCAACCGCAGTAACCCATCGATTGACGTACGCCGCCCACCAGCTGGAAGATGATCGCCAGCACGCTGCCTTTGTAGGCCACGCGGCCTTCGATACCTTCAGGCACGAACTTGTCGGCCTTCATGGTGGCGTCCTGGAAATAACGGTCAGCCGAACCATCAGACATCGCGCCCAGCGAACCCATGCCGCGGTACGATTTGTAGCTGCGGCCCTGGTACAGGATCACTTCGCCCGGTGCTTCTTCCGTACCGGCAAACATGGAACCCATCATGACGGTCGAGGCGCCAGCGGCCAGCGCTTTGGAAATGTCGCCCGAGAAGCGGATACCGCCGTCGGCGATACACGGCACGCCCGTGCCTTCCAGTGCTTCGGCCACATTCGAGATGGCCGTGATTTGCGGTACGCCCACACCGGCGACGATACGCGTGGTGCAGATCGAGCCAGGACCGATACCGACCTTGACCGCATCGGCGCCGTATTCGACCAGCGCCTTGGCGGCAGCGGCCGTAGCGATATTGCCGCCAATCACTTCGACTTGCGGATACTTGGTCTTGATCCAGCGTACGCGGTCGAGGATGCCTTGCGAGTGGCCGTGGGCCGTGTCGACCACCAGCACGTCGACGCCTGCAGCGACCAGCAGGTCGATGCGCTCTTCATCCTTGGCGCCCACGCCGACGGCAGCACCGACCAGCAGTTTGCCCTGGCTGTCTTTCGACGCGAACGGGTGCGAAGTCGACTTCTGGATATCCTTGACGGTGATCAGGCCGCGCAACTCAAACGCGTCGTTGACGACCAGCACGCGCTCGAGGCGGTGCTTGTTCATCAGGCGCTTGGCTTCGGCCGTATCGGCGTCTTCCTTGACGACCACCAGCTTTTCGCGCGGGGTCATCTTGGCGGAAGCTTCCGCGTCGAGTTCCTGCTCAAAACGCAAATCGCGGTTGGTGATGATGCCGACGACTTCCTTGCCTTTGACGACAGGGAAACCGCTGATGCCGTATTGTTCCGTCAGCGCGATCACGTCGCGGATTTTCATTTCCGGCGGAATCGTGATCGGATCACGCAGCACACCTGCTTCGAAACGCTTTACGCGGGCCACTTCACGTGCCTGGTCCTTCGGATTCAAATTCTTGTGGATGATGCCGATGCCGCCTTCCTGGGCCATCGCGATTGCCAGACGGGCTTCCGTCACCGTATCCATGGCTGCGGACAGCAAGGGAATATTCAAGGTGATATTGCGGGTCAGGCGAGTTTTGAGGGACGTATCGGCGGGCAGAACGTTGGAGTAGGCTGGGACGAGCAGCACGTCATCGAATGTGAGTGCTTTTTGAAGTAGACGCATAGCATTTCCTATTGGCGCAAAAGCAGATTATACAGAAAAAAGCGCCCTCCGTCCTTGCAGCATAGAAAAGATATTTGAAAATAGCCAAAAATGGCGCGCGCCAGGCAGCGGCCACCCTGCCCGCTCAGCCCTTGGCAGGCTTGCCGCCAGCCCTGCGCCGGCGTGCCTCTTTCGGGTCCGCCTGCAAGGGGCGGTACACCTCCACCCGGTCATGTTCGTGCAAGACCGTATCGAGCGGCTTCTTCTTGCCATAGATACCCACCATATTCACGGCCAGGTCGATGCCGGGGATCTCCTGCAGCAAGCCGCTCTGCGCCACCGCCTGCTCGATGGTGGTGCCGGCAGGCACCGTCAAGGCGCGCAGGAAGCTGCTATCCGGCAAGGCATGGCAGACTTGCACGTGGATGCTGGCCTCAGCCATATACGGTCTCCGCGCGCTTGCAGAAGGAATCGACCATGCTGTTGGCGATCATGCCGAAGACGGGGCCGATGATCTGCTCGAGTACGCGGCTGGAAAACTCGTAGTGCAGGTCCAGTTCGATCTTGCAGGCATCTTCACGCAGGGCCTTGAAGGTCCACACGCCATCGAGGGTCTTGAAAGGGCCGTCCACCAGCTTCATCTTGATGGATGACGGCGGCACGTTCTCGTTGGACGTGGTGAAGCTTTGGCGCACGCCGTGGTAATGTATGCCCACGCTGGCGACAACCGTGTTCTCGCCCCGCTCGCGAATCTCGACCGCACCGCACCAGGGCAGGAATTTGGGATAATCCTCCACCGCCGCCACCAGCGCGAACATTTGTTCGGCGCTATAGCCGAGAAAAACTGATTTATGTACTACTGCCATTGAAGAACCATTTGCTATGATGTTGGATACATTTGATTTTATCGCGCTTGCGCGAGACAGTAGTTTAACCGACCCGCGCACATTTACCATCTCATGACCATAGCAGACAACAGAAAAGCCTTCCACGACTACTTTATCGAGGATCGCTACGAAGCGGGCATCGTGCTGGAAGGCTGGGAAGTCAAAGCCATCCGCGACGCCCGCGTACAAATCAAGGAAGCCTACGTCGTCGTCCGCGGCGATGAACTCTTCCTGTTCGGCGCGCACATCAGCGCCCTGCCGACCGCCTCCACCCACATCCATCCGGAAGCCGTACGCACGCGCAAGCTGCTGCTGCACCGCACGGAAATGGATAAACTGATCGGCAAGGTGGAACGCTCCGGCTACACCCTGGTCCCGCTCAACCTGCACTACAAGGGCGGCCGCGTGAAATGCGAAATCGGCCTGGCCAAAGGCAAGAAGCAGCACGACAAACGGGCTGCGGAACGCGACCGCGATGGCGCGCGCGAAGTGCAAGCGGCAATGAAATCGCACCGCCGCTGATCCGGCACTGCGCGCAGCGTGCTGCGCCAATACCAACAAGCCCGGCTATATGCCGGGTTTTATTTTGCCGATTGCCTGCGGCAAGCGGAAATGCATAACGTAACGGGATAAAAACAGGGAAAGGAAGAGATACGGCGGAAATAAGACTGGTATTGACGAAAATACCGGGAAGATAAGCGATGTGAATCAGCTTTGCCTGCCTGGCCAAATACGATCACGAGGAAAGTTCCGGATGCTTGCGTGCTGCCTGGCATTACCCCTGCACTACTCCACAGGACAAGCATCCGAATGAATGGCGTATTACATTACACCTTCAGCAGATCACGCGACTTGCCCGAATCGGTCCATTCTTTGACCCATTTCGGTTGACGGCCACGGCCAGTCCATTGTTGCGTCGCATCATCCGGATTGCGATAGCGCACTGCAACCGTGCCGGTTTTAGCGCGGATACCCGTACCAACCAGATCTTTCACGGAAACGCCGACGCTCTGGGCGATCGCCAGGATTTGTTCGCGCGCCTTGGACAGATCGTCCTGTTCGCGTTTCTTCATTTGCTTCTTGATGTCGTCCTGCAAGGTGCGCAGTTCGGACAGGGATAAGCTGGACAGATCCATGATATTTCCTTGTGTGAGTTGAAAAATATAACTGAACAGTTAAATTCTATCCAATTGTAACGCGACTGAGGTGATTTTTTTGAAGATTTGATTGTTTTTTACAATTCTTTTACCAAAAATCCTACTCCCCCCGGCTTTCAAGCGATGCTGTCTTCAACCAAGTGGGGCGGACATCACACACGGACCGTCTGCGCAAGCACCTCTGTTTTGTGCGGCGGCGATTCAATACAGCGCCATCGGCCGCATTTATTCTGCAGTATTTTTTGTTTCATTGCAATTTATAGTAATTCTAAATTGCAATTCAAAATATACATGAGGCCAATACTATCGGCCATCGCCCATCCGCCCCAAACCCCGCACCGGCATCCGTAGCGGACATCGGTGCAGCAGATTCTACTTCAATCAAAAAGATAAGCGTCGCACGACAACATATAATCCCGAAAGTGCGCACAGCATAGCATAAAGAAAATATTTTCAACGTTACTGGTTCAAGCGCAGATACTCGATCCCTGCTGCCACCACATATTCCGGTAGCGCAAATGAAAACTGCCCACCATATGGCGGGCAGTTTTGACGGCAAACTTGCTACCAGTTTGCTATTCGCCAGGCAATCAGGGAATAGCCACGCCGCCTTTCGGCTTCTGCGTTTTCACCACCTGCATCGCCGTGGCGATCAAACCGCTCATATCACCGAGATTGGCCGGCACGATAATCGAGTTATTCGTTTTCGCCAATTGCGCGAAGGCGCCCACATACTGCTCGGCTACTTTCAGGTTGACGGCATCTTCGCCGCCCGGCTCGCGGATGGCGGCCCCCACCTGGCGCAGCGCCTCGGCGCTGGCCTGCGCCAGCGCGACGATGGCCGTGGCCTGGCCTTCGGCGCGGTTGATCGATGCCTGCTTTTCGCCTTCGGAACGGGCGATAGCCGCTTCGCGCTCTCCGCTGGCGATATTGATCTGCTCCTGCTTGCGCCCTTCCGAAGCGGCAATCAGCGCGCGCTTTTCGCGCTCGGCCGTAATCTGCGCCTGCATCGCATGCAGGATTTCCTTGGGCGGCGTCAAATCCTTGATTTCATAACGCAATACCTTGACGCCCCAATTCGCCGCCGATTCATCGATGGCATTCACGATGGCCGTATTGATATGGTCGCGTTCTTCAAATGTCTTGTCGAGCTCCATTTTACCGATTACCGAGCGCAAGGTCGTTTGCGCCAATTGCGTAATGGCGGCAATATAATTCGACGAACCATACGAAGCACGCATGGCATCGGTTATCTGGAAATACAGAATGCCATCGACCTGCAATTGCGTATTGTCGCGCGTGATGCACACCTGCGGCGGCACGTCGAGTGGAATTTCCTTGAGCACATGCTTGTAAGCGATACGGTCAACAAAAGGCACGACAATATTCAGGCCAGGACCCAATACCGCATGGAACTTGCCCAGGCGCTCCACCACCCAGGCATGCTGCTGCGGCACGACATTGACCGTCTTGAAGACAAATACCAACGCCAGCAATAACAAGATCAGCGACACGCTTCCGATACTTACTTCCATAATTTATTCTCCAGGTTATCCAACAATCAAACGGCTGCCGCGCACGGCCCGTATGGTGTAATGACCGGCCTGCGTATCGCTGCCGGGAATCAGTTCCACATCCCACAAGGCGCCGCGATACATGACGCGCGCCGCGCCATCGACCCAATGCGCGACAGCCACGCTTTGGCCGATATCGAGATTCACATTCGGATCCTGCGCCGCATCGCGCCGCGCCGCCTTGCCAAAACGGCTGCGCCGCAATAACAGGGTGGCCGCCACGCCGACAATAGCGGCCGTCAGGGCCTGCCAGCTGCCATTTCCGCCCGCCAGCGCCACCAATCCGCCGGCACTGACGCCGATGGCGATCATCAGCAGATAAAACGTGCCCGTAAACAGCTCCAGGATCAATACCGCGCCAGCCGCTACAAACCAGCCTACCCATTCAGCCATGATGCCTCCATCTTTGTAAATCCGAAAATAAAAAACCCCGCAGCCTATATAAGCGACGGGGTTTAATGCGCTGTGCTGCCTGATATTATTCTTGCCAAACACCTATATACAAGCAGTCTAACGCAATTCCAGATGGCGTCAATAGCCAGGGGCGAATTAGCGCCGCCAGCCCGGCAATTACTCTTCCAGCAGGCTGCGCAGCATCCACGCCGTCTTTTCATGCAGATCCAGACGCTGCGTGATCAGGTCGGCCGTCGGCTGGTCATTGGCTTTTTCCAGCAGCGGGAACAGGCGGCGCGCCGTACGCGCGGTCGCTTCCTGTGCCGATACCAGATGGCTGACCATGTCCAGCGCCGGCGGCACGCCGTCGATTTCCTTGATCGAAGCGAGCTTGACGAATTCCTTGTAGGTGCCCGGCGCCGGGTAGCCGAGGGCACGGATGCGCTCGGCGATCAGGTCCAGCGCGGCCCACTGCTCCGTGTATTGCGTCATGAACATCAGGTGCAGGGTGTTGAACATCGGCCCCTTGACGTTCCAGTGAAAATTATGGGTCATCAGGTACAAGGTGTAGCTGTCGGCCAGCAGGCCGGACAGGCCTTCCGCAATCTTCGCGCGGTCCGCCTCGGAAATGCCGATGTCGATCTTTGCAACTTTGCTCGGTTTCTTGCTTGCCATGTGAACTCCTGTTTCAATGTATTGGTGGAATCATTTTAGCTGATCTGGCGCAAGCCCATCGGATACTGCCGTGCGCCGCATGGCAGGCATAAAAAAACCCGCTGCCGGGTGAGCGGCAGCGGGTTTCAGACGGCGGTAAAGATGCTTACGCTTTCAGCGCAGCGAGCTTTTGCCAGGTGTCGATCACCGAGTCGGGATTCAGGGACATCGATTCGATGCCCTGCTCCATCAGCCAGACGGCGAAGTCAGGGTGGTCCGAAGGACCCTGGCCGCAAATGCCGATGTACTTGCCGCGTGCCAGGCAAGCCTTGATGGCCAGGGCCAGCAGGGCTTTCACGGCAGGATCGCGCTCGTCGAAGTCGGCGGCCAGCAATTCCATGCCGGAATCGCGGTCCAGGCCCAGGGTCAGCTGGGTCAGGTCGTTCGAACCGATCGAGAAGCCGTCGAAATGGTCGAGGAACTGGTCGGCCAGGATGGCGTTCGACGGTACTTCGCACATCATGATGACGCGCAAGTCGTTCTCGCCGCGCTTCAGGCCATTCTTTGCCAGCAGGTCGATGACTTTCTCGGCCTGGCCCAGGGTACGCACGAATGGCACCATGATTTCCACGTTCGTCAGGCCCATGTCGTTACGCACGCGCTTCATCGCTTCGCATTCCATGTTGAACGCTTCGGAGAAGTCGGCCGACAGGTAGCGCGCCGCGCCGCGGAAGCCCAGCATCGGGTTTTCCTCGTCCGGCTCGTAGCGCGAACCGCCGATCAGCTTCTTGTACTCGTTCGACTTGAAGTCGGACAGGCGCACGATGACTTTTTTCGGCCAGAACGCGGCGGCGATGGTGGCGATGCCTTCGGCCAGCTTGTCGATGTAGAACGCCTTCGGCGAAGCGTGGCCGCGCGCCACCGATTCCACGGCCTTTTTCAGGTCGGCGTCGATGTTCGGGTACTCGAGGATCGCGCGCGGATGCACACCAATATTGTTATTGATGATGAATTCCAGGCGCGCCAGGCCCACGCCCGCATTCGGCACGGACTGGAAGTCGAACGCCAGCTGCGGATTGCCCACGTTGAGCATGATCTTGGTGTCGAGCTTCGGCAATTCGCCGCGCGATACTTCCGACACTTCCGTTTCCAGCAAGCCATCGTAGATCTTGCCTTCGTCGCCTTCGGAGCACACGACGGTGACGAACGTGCCGTCTTTCAGCACGTCGGTCGCGTCGCCGCAGCCGACGACGGCCGGCACGCCCAGTTCACGGGCAATAATTGCAGCGTGGCAAGTACGGCCGCCACGGTTGGTGACGATGGCCGATGCGCGCTTCATGACCGGTTCCCAGTTCGGGTCCGTCATGTCGGCAACGAGCACGTCGCCTGGCTGCACACGCTCCATGTCGGCCGGGTCGTGAATCACGCGCACAGGGCCGGCGCCGATCTTCTGGCCGATGGCGCGGCCGGACGTCAGCACGGTGCCCGTGCTTTTCAGCTTGAAGCGCTCCTGCACGTCGGTCGCCTTTTGCTGCGACTTGACGGTTTCAGGACGCGCCTGCAGGATGTACAGCTTGCCGTCGCGGCCATCCTTGCCCCACTCGATGTCCATCGGACGGCCGTAGTGGTTTTCAATGATGACGGCGTATTTGGCCAGCTCCACCACTTCGCTGTCGTTCAGCGAGTAGCGGTTGCGCATTTCGACGGGCACGTCGACGGTTTTCACGGAACGGCCAGCTTTCGCTTCGTTCGTGAATTCCATCTTCAGCAGCTTCGAGCCGATATTGCGGCGGATCACAGGCGACTTGCCTTTTTCCAGCATCGGCTTGTGCACATAGAATTCGTCTGGGTTGACGGCGCCCTGCACCACGGTTTCACCGAGGCCATAGCTGGAGGTGACGAAGACCACGTCCTTGAAGCCCGATTCCGTGTCGATGGTGAACATCACGCCGGCCGCGCCCAGGTCGGAACGCACCATGCGCTGCACGCCGGCCGACAAGGCCACTTCAGCGTGCGTAAAGCCTTTATGTACGCGGTACGAGATGGCGCGGTCGTTGTACAGCGACGCGAACACCTGTTTCATGGCCTCGAGCACGTTGTCGATGCCGACCACGTTCAGGAAGGTTTCTTGCTGACCAGCAAAAGACGCGTCCGGCAAGTCTTCCGCCGTGGCGGAGGAGCGCACGGCAAACGACATTTCCGTGTCGGAATCGGCCACCAGCTTGGCGTAGAACTGGTCGATTTCGGCGGCCAGGCGTGGCTGGAATGGCGTTTCCACGATCCATTGACGGATCTCGGCGCCAGCTTGCGCCAGCGAGCGCACGTCATCGATGTTCAGCCCTTCGAGGCGCTGGGCGATGCGTTCGGCCAGCGGCAAGCCACCATTGGCGCTATACGACAGGAAATCGCGGAATGCCTGCGCCGTGGTGGCAAAGCCACCGGGCACGCGCACGCCGGCTTCCGCCAGTTGGCTGATCATTTCGCCCAGGGAGGCGTTCTTGCCGCCGACGGATTCGACATCCGTCATGCGCAAATGCTCGAACGAGGCAACATACACCGCGTCCTTGTCTTCCTGCTGTTGCGATACTGCGTTGGTCATAATGACACCCTTACTGATGATAGAAATCTTTACGCGCGGCGCACAGACAGTCTTCTTGTTATTCTTGGCGTCGTGCAGCACAATCATACCGTTGCAGCCATTTTACCTTGTGCGGCGCAAATTGACGACGCACAATCTTGATCCGAAAACCCATGACACAAGAACCACGCCCTCCTCTGCCCTCCGCGGCCCGCACCGTCTTCTTCGTTTCCGACGGCACCGGCATCACCGCCGAGACGTTCGGCCACTCGGTGCTGACGCAGTTCGATCTGCGCTTCCGCCAGATCCGCCTGCCCTTCATCGACACCATGGACAAGGCCCATGAGGCGGCGCGCAAGATCAACGAGGCGTTTGCCAGCGACGGCCAGCGTCCGATCATTTTCTCCACCCTGGTGAAGAACGATCTGTCGGCCGTGATCCGCAAGTCCAGCGGCATGCACATGGACCTGATCCAGACCTTTGTCGCCCCGCTGGAGCAGGAACTGGGCGTGATGTCGACCCATACCATCGGCCGCTCGCACAACATCGTCGACAGCGAGGAGTACAAGAACCGCATCGAGGCGATCAACTATTCGCTGGCGCACGACGACGGCCAGTCGCACAAGAACCTGTCATCGGCCGATGTCATTCTGGTGGGTGTTTCACGCTCTGGCAAGACCCCGACCAGCCTGTATCTGGCCATGCAATATGGCATCAAGGCGGCCAATTATCCGCTGATTCCCGACGATTTCGAGCGCGACAAGCTGCCATCGGCCCTGCTGGAATTTAAGAATAAAATTTTCGGATTGAGCATTACGCCCGAACGTTTGTCGGAAATACGCAACGAAAGACGCGCTGGAAGCAAGTATGCGGCCATCGAAAATTGCCGTTACGAAGTCAACGAGGCGGAAAAAATGATGAAACGCGAGGGCATACGCTGGCTGTCGTCGACCACCAAGTCGATCGAAGAGATCTCCACGACGATCCTCCAGGAAATCAAACCGAACCGCCGCGAATACTGAGAAAAGCACCTGACCAGACCTGCTGCGCGTCGGTTTTGTCAGGTGGTCGCCTCGCTGGACAGCACCGTCAGCGCGGCCACCAGCTGATCGAGTTCACCGGTGGTGGTCGTGATGGCGACCGTGGCGCGCACGACATCGGTATCGCCGATATTGCGCTGCACGGTAAAGACGCCGAAACGCTGCAGCAAGGCTTGCTGCAGATCGCGCGCGCTCATGCCATCGACTGCAAAGGCGACCAGCGCCGTACCACGCCTGGCATCGGGCGGCGACAACATGCGCACGCCCGGCAGTTGCGCGGCGCGGCTGACCCAGTAATTGCGCAGCCAGGCCAGGCGTTCGTTCTTGGCCGGCGTGCCGCCCAGGCGCGCATGGAAATCCAACGCGGCGGGCGCGGCCAGGATGGCGCCGATCGGGGGCATGCCCATGTGCAGGCGGCTGCGGATATCGTCCTGCGGATAATCGTCGTCGCCATAGTGCGGCTCGATCTTGTGCAGCTGCGATGCGCGGATATACACGACACCGAGTCCCGCCGGCGCCCCCAGCCATTTGTGCAGATTGAAACCGGCGAAATCGACGCCCATGGCCTGCACGTCCACGTCGACCTGTCCCAGCGCATGGGCACTGTCGAGCAGCACGTCGATGCCGTGCTCGCGCGCCAGCGCCATGATGTCCTTGAGCGGCAGTTGCTGGCCGTTGGCCGGCGTCACCTGCGACAGCAGCAGCAATTTTGGATTGACGGCCTGGCGCATGGCTTGCGCGTAACGGGCGATGATCTCGTCATCGCTGATGGGCAGGCTCAATGTGACTTGCGTGCTGGTGACGCCACGGCGCTGCGCCAACCAGCGCATGGCCGTGCGCATGGCCGGATAATCGAGATTACTCCACAGCACCGTATCACCTGGCGCCAGACCATGGTATTGCGTGATCAGCACCTGCATCGATTCGGTACCGCTGCGGGTCAGCAGGATCTCGTGCGGCTGCGCGTGGATCAGCGCGGCGACGCGCTGGCGCAGGATATCCACATGCGTGCGCGTGAACTCGCCGCGCACGAAAGGGCTCAGTTGCTCGTTGGTGTAGCGCACGGCCTGTTCGAACGCCGCTTGCACGGGCGCGGCCATGGCGCCGAAATAGCCATGTTCGAGATTGACGATGGCGTCCGGCGGCGCGGGATACAACGCGGCTACCTGGCGCCACCAGGCCTCGTCACGTGCGGCACCATCGGCAAGCGGAGGAAAAGACATGGCTACCCTGTTCAGGACTGGCCCTGGCGCAGCTGCTCGAAGAAGCAGACGGCGGCGCAGGCGGCCACGTTCAGCGATTCGATCTGGCCCAGGTGGGGAATAACCACCTGGTGCGTGGCCATAGCCAGCAGGTCGTCGGCCACTCCCTGCCCTTCATGGCCGAACAGCCAGGCGACCGGTTGGCGCAGGTCGACGTCGTACAGCTGCTTTGTGGCGTAGCCGCTGGTAGCCAGGGTCGCCACCTTGGCGCCCGCAACGAGCGCGGCCAGGTCGACGTTTTCAAAGATATCGAGCACGAAGTGTGCGCCCATCGCCGCGCGCAGCACCTTCGGCGACCAGCAGAAGGCCGTGCCGGCGCTGCAGTAGACCTGCGTGATGCCGGCGGCCGCCGCGCTGCGCAAAATCGACCCCACGTTGCCCGGATCTTGCAGGTTATCGAGCAGCACGGCCGACACGCTCAGTGGCTGCGTGACGGCCCGTTCCGGCGTCTCGATGAGGAACATCACGCCCACGCCGTGTTCGACCTGGCTCACGGCGTTATACAGCGCGTCGGGCAAGCCCAGTACATGCGCGCGCTGGCTTTCCAGCTGGCCGACGATGTCCGCCACTTCCGGATTGCGCAAGGCGCTTTCGCTGACGATGCACTGCTCCGGCATGCCGCGCAGCTGCAGGTACGACTGGCACAGGTGCACGCCGTCGAGCAGGGTGCGGCCGGACTTGCGGCGCGCCTGCGAACTGCCCGCCAGCTTCAGCAGATCCTTGTATTGCGCATTGTCGCGCGAAGTGATCGTCTTCATGCCGCCACCTCCTGTCCGCCAAACAGCGCGATCACATTGCGTACGGGCGCGAACGAGCGGCGATGCACGGGCGAGGCGCCGTGCAGGTGCAAACGCTCCAGGTGCAGCTTGGTGCCATAGCCCTTGTGCTGGTCGAAGCAGTACTCGGGATAGGCCGCATGCAGGTGCACGAGGGCCGCGTCGCGCGCCGTCTTGGCCAGGATCGAGGCGGCGGAAATCGAATCGACCTTGTCGTCGCCACCGACGATGGCCATGCCGCGTATCGGCATCACGGGACAGCGGTTGCCGTCGATCAAGGCCAGGGTCGGCACGGTGGCCAGGGCCTCGACGGCGCGGCGCATGGCCAGCATCGACGCCTGCAGGATGTTCAGGCGGTCGATCTCTTCTTCCGACGCTTCGGCGATGGCCCAGGCCAGGGCCTTGGCCTTGATCTGCGGCGCCAGCAAATCGCGCTTGGCTTCGCTGAGTTTTTTCGAATCGCGCAAGCCGTCGATGGGCTGCTGCGGGTCGAGGATCACGGCGGCGGCGAACACGGGGCCGGCCAGCGGACCGCGGCCTGCCTCGTCGACGCCACAGATGATTTCATCGAGCGAGAATGGCAAGTCGTCAAACAGGCCGGGATAGATATTTTTCACGTTGAATCTTTGGTAGGAACTGCGATTGAAACGGTGCTCACTTGCGGTTGGCGGCGATGACTTGCATGACGGCGTTGGCGCTTTCCTGCGCGCTGTCGCGCAGCAGGCTGTGATGCATGTCCGTGAAGCGCTGCACCAGGCGCAAACGGCCCGGCACGTCGCTCAGCTGCTGCCACATGGCCTCGGCCAGCGCTTCGGGGCTGGCCGCGTTTTGCAGCAGCTCGGGCACCAGGTAATCGCGCGCCAGTATGTTCGGCAAACCGATCCACGGCTGGTAGCCCATGTGGCGCATGATTTCCCACGAGGCGCGCATCATCTTGTAGGCGATGACCATGGGCTTCTTGTACAGCGCCACTTCCAGCGACGCCGTACCGGATGCCACCAGCACCGCATCGGCGGCGCAGATGGCCGTGTGCGAGCCGCCGTCCGTGAGCAATATCTCGACGTCCTGCAAGCCCGCTTCCGCAATCAGTTGCAGGAAATACTGGCGCTGCTTTTCGCCGGCCATGGGCGCGACGAAACGCAAGGAGCGGTCGCGCGCCAGCAGCAGCTTGCAGGCGCCGACAAAGGCCACGGTATTGTATTTGAGTTCACCCATGCGGCTGCCCGGCATCAGGGTCACGACATTCGCGTCTTCGGGCAAACCCAGGACACGCCGCGCGGCCGCTTCATCGGGCTGCAAGGGAATCATCTCGGCCAGCGGATGGCCGACATAGGTGACGGGCACGCCCGCCTTGCGGTAGATCTCTTCCTCGAATGGGAAGATCACCAGCATGTGCGACACGGCCTTGATGATTTTCTTGATGCGGCCACCGCGCCAGGCCCAGATCTGCGGCCCGATGTAATGCACGGTGGGGATGCCGCCTTCCTTGAGCTGCTGTTCCAGTCCCAGGTTAAAACCCGGATAGTCGGCGCCGATGAAGACGGCGGGACGCTCGGCCAGCAGCTGGTCGCGCAGCGCGTTCTGGATGCCCTTGATCTCGCGGTAGCGGGGAATGATCTCGAACAGGCCACGCACGGTCAGCTTGTCGAGCGGCCAATCGGACACAAAACCCTGCTTGGCCATGTGCTCGCCGCCGATGCCATGGAAGCGCGCGCCGGGCAGCTGCGGCACGAGGCCCGACAGCAGCCGGCTGGCCAGCAGGTCGCCCGACACCTCGCCGGCGACGATGGCGACCGACAGGTCGCTAGCATGGTCAGCGGACAATGCCACGCGACGCCACGCCAAGGAATTCGCGCATGGCGCGAATATGTTCCGCCACCTCGGGCGACGCTGCCGCTTCTTCTTCGAACAGGGCTGCCTTGGATTCTTCCAGGGTCAGCCCCGAGCGGTAGATGAGTTTATACGCGGTACGGATGCCGTTGATCTGCTCGCGCGTAAAGCCGCGGCGTTTCAAGCCTTCGATATTGACGCCATGGGCCTGCGCCGGATTGCCGTTCAACAGGACGAATGGTGGCACATCCTGCGTCAGGCTGGTGCTCATGCCGACAAAGGCGTGCGCGCCGATCTTGCAGAACTGGTGCACATTGGCGAAGCCGCTCATGATGACCCAGTCGCCGATTTCCACGTGGCCCGCCAGCTGCGCGTTATTCGAAAAAATCGTGTTGTTGCCCACCAGACAGTCGTGCGCCAGGTGCACATACGCCGAGATCCAGTTGTCATTGCCCAGGCGCGTGACGCCGCCGCCTTGCACGGTACCGGTGTTGAAGGTGCAAAATTCGCGGATCGTGTTGCGGTCGCCGATTTCCAGGCGCGTCGCCTCGCCCGCCCATTTTTTATCCTGCGGCTGCGCGCCGATGGAGGAAAACTGGAACAGGTGGTTGTCGGAGCCTATCGTCGTGTGGCCATCGATGACCACGTGCGGGCCGACCCTGGTGCCAGCGCCGATGCGCACGTGCGGACCGATGATGGTGTACGGACCCACCTCGACCGAGCTGTCGAGCTCGGCCTTCGGATCGATGACTGCCGTGGAGTGGATGGCCGCCATGTTACTGTCCCGCTGGCTGGCTCGCAGACTGGCTCGCATCTTGCGCGCTGCGGATGGTGCACATCAGTTCCGCTTCCACCGCCAGCTTGCCGTCGACCGTACCGACGGCCTTGTATTTCCAGATGCCGCGCGAAACGCGCAGGATTTCCACATCCATCTTCAGCTGGTCGCCCGGTTCGACAGGACGCTTGAAGCGCGCATTGTCGATGCCGACGAAGTACACGACCGAATTTTCGTCCGGTTTCACGCCCATCGACAGGAACGACAGCAGGGCCGCCGTCTGCGCCAGCGCTTCGATCATCAGCACGCCTGGCATCACCGGCTTGTGCGGGAAATGGCCCTGGAAGAACTCTTCGTTGACCGTCACGTTCTTGATGGCGGTGATGGTTTTATCCGCTTCCCAGTCCAGCACGCGGTCGACCAGCAGCAGCGGGTAGCGGTGCGGCAGCAGCGATTTGATGGCGAGGATGTCGAGGGTCTTTTTTTCAGTAGTCATTTTTCGTCTTGCGTGGTCAGTGTTTTAATTGTTTTTTCAAGCGCGCGGATTTTCTCGCGCATGCTTGACAGGTTGCGCACGATGGCGGCGCTCTTTTCCCAGTCGGCGTTCTTCGCCAGCGGATAGAAACCCGTGTACTGGCCGGGCTCCGCGATCGACCGCGAGACCATGCTGCCCGAGCCCACGTGGACGCGGTCGGCGATGGTCAGGTGGCCCAGCACCATGGCGGCGCCGCCAAAGGTGCAGTACTTGCCGATGATGGCGCTGCCGGCCACGCCGACGCAGCCGGCCATGGCCGTGTGCGCGCCGATATGGCAGTTGTGGCCGATCTGGATCTGGTTATCGAGCTTGACGCCATCTTCGATGATGGTGTCGGCCAGTGCGCCACGGTCGATGGTGGTGTTGGCGCCGATATCGACATCGTCACCGATCACCACCCTGCCCGTCTGCGGAATCTTGATATACACGCCGCCTTCGTTGGCGAAGCCGAATCCGTCGGTGCCGATCACGGCGCCCGAATGGATGATGCCGCGCTGGCCGATCACGCAGCGCGCGTGGAAGGTCACGTTGGCGAACAGCTGGGTGCCGGCGCCGATGACGGCATCGCGGCCGATCACGCAGCCGGCGCCGATGACGCAGCCGGCGCCGATCACGGCGCCCGCTTCGATCACGGCGCGCGGTCCGACCGAGGCAGTGGCGTCGACCCGCGCGCTGGCATCGACGATGGCGCTGGCGTGGATACCCACGGGTGCCTTGATCTCGGCCAGGGCGGCGAAGTACTGCGCCGCGCGCGCGAAATACACATAGGGGTTCGGAGTGACGATGCGCGCGCCGGCGTAGTCGCCGCCGATCAGCGCGTCGTCGGCCGGCGTGAGTATCAGCGCCGAGGCACCGCTCTGGGCCGCCTGTGCGCGGAATTTGCTATTGCTGAGAAAGCTGATGTGCGAAGCGCCGGCGTCAGCCAGCGGCGCGATCCCTGAAACTTCCAGGTTCGGATCGCCCGCCAACTGTCCGCCGAAGCGTTCGACCAATTCACCTAGTCGAGTGCCCATCTATAAGACCCTTAATAAATTGCTGTTACTTGTCCAGCGCCTTCAAAACCTTGTCGGTGATGTCGATGCGCGGGCTGGCCCACAGGGCTTCCTGCAGCACGATGTCATATCCTTCGATATGCGCCATCTGCTGGATGATGGTGTTGGCTTTTTCCGCGATGGCGCTGCGCTCTTCGTTCGTGCGCTGGTTCAGGTCTTCGCGGAACTCGCGCTGGCGGCGCTGCAATTCCTTGTCCAGCTCGAAAAACTCGCGCTGGCGCTTGGCGCGCTCCGCCTCGCTCAGGGTCGGCATGTCCTTTTCCAGGGCTTCGTTGGCCACCTTGAAGCGGGCCGCCAGTTCCTGCACGGCTTTTTCGCGCGAGCGGAACTCTTCGGCCAGCTTGGCGCTGGCCAGCTTGGCCAGCCTCGACTCGTTATAAATACGTTCGCTGCTGATCCAGGCGATCTTCGACTCCTGAGCCTGCGCCTGCACCGGCAACAGCGAACTCCAGCACAATGCGATCACGGCAAGGGTCTTGGGCAGGGTAGCGGATGCGGTGTTCATGATACTCCATGGTCAAAAAGTAAAAGCTGTCGCCCCCGTTCAGATGGCCCGGTCAGAAACCGGTGCCCATCTGGAACTGGAAGCGCTCCAGGCGGTCCGTCGGCTTGGCGTTCAGCGGCTTGGCGTAGCTCAGCTTGAGCGGGCCCACCGGCGAAATCCAGCTGATGCCCAAGCCAGCAGAATAGCGCAATTGCGACAGACGCATTTTTTCGCCTTCCTGGTAGACCTGGCCGCCGTCAAGGAAACCAAACCAGCGCAAGCTGCGGTCATTGCCCGAACCGGGGAATGGCATCTGCAGTTCCGCGTTCGCGATCAGGCGCGAAGCGCCGCCCAGTGCATCGTTGGTGCTCGGTTCGACCGCGCCCAGCGAGGAACTCAGGTAGCCGCGCACCGAACCGATACCGCCGCCGTAGAAGTTCTTGAAGACCGGATAGACGTGATTGCCGATGCCGTGGCCGTAATCGAGCTCGCCCTTCAACGCCAGGGTGACCTTGCTGAACAGCGGACGGAAATACTGGTGCTCATAAATGGCACGGAAGTATTTCTGGTCGCCGATCAGGTCAGCCTCCAGGTTGACGCGCTGGTAGCGGCCGATCGATGGCGTCAGTGCGCTGTCGCGGCTGTCGCGCTGCCATGCCGCCGTCAGCGGGATGGAATTCGTCGTGGCCGAACCGATACCGTCGGACGGGCCGCCATTGTCGACCACGTACTGCTTGAAGCGGATCGGGCTGGTGACGTCGGTTTCGATGCGCGAACGCTCGGCGCCGATGCCGAAGAAGACGGTGTCGACTTCCGAGAACGGCACGCCGAAACTGACGCGGCCACCTGTCTGCTTGATCTTGTAGCTGCCGATGTTCAGCGCCGGCGGTTCCGTCGTACGCAGGTAGACTTCAAAGCTGCGCGAAATGCCATCGTCCGTGTAGTACGGATTGGTCTGCGAAAACGCGATCGTGCGGCTGTAATGGCTGGTATTGAGTTCGATGCCGACCGTGTTGCCGCTACCGGCGAAGTTGGCCTGCGAAATCGATGCCGACAGCGTGAATTTTTCCGATTGCGAGAAGGCGCCGCCGATCAGGAAGTTACCGGTTGGTTTTTCCACCACCGTCACGTTGACGTCGACCTGGTCGGTCGTGCCCTGCGCTTCCGGCGTGTCGATGGTCACGTCCTTGAAGTAGCCGAGACGGTCGACACGGTCGCGCGACAGCTTGATCTTGTTGCTGTCGTACCAGGACGATTCGAACTGGCGGAATTCGCGGCGGATGACTTCATCGCGCGTGGTGGTGTTGCCGGCGATATTCATGTGGCGCACGTAGACGCGCTTGCCCGGGTCGATGAAGAAAGTGAAGCCGACTTCATGCTTTTCGCGGTTGATTTCGGGATTGGCGTTGACGTTGGCAAACGCATAGCCGAACGTGGCCAGGCGGTCCTGGATACGCTTGTTCGTGGCCGTCAGGCGTGCGCCCGAGTAGATTTCGCCTTCGCGCATCAAGTTCAGCGCTTTCAGTTCTTCTTCACGGCCGAACATCTCGCCTTCGAACTTGGTGCCGGCGATCTTGTACTTCTCACCTTCGGTGATGTTGATCGTCAGGTAGATATCTTTTTTATCGGGCGTGATCGACACTTGCGTCGAATCGACCTGCATCTCGATATAGCCGCGGTCCAGGTAATAGGACTTGAGCGACTCGATGTCGCCCGTCAGCTTGGTCTTCGAATACTGGTCGGCCTTGGTGTACCAGCTGAACCAGCCGCCCGTGTTCAGGGCCAGCTGCTCGCGCAGTTCCTTGTCCGTGAAAGCTTTGTTGCCGACGATGTTGATCTGCTTGATGCGGGCCACGTCGCCCTCGTCGACGGCGAACACCACGTTGACGCGGTTACGCTCGATCGGCGTGACGGTGGTGGTGATCTTCACGCCGTACAAGCCATGCGACAGGTACTGCCGCTTGAGTTCCTGTTCCGCGCGGTCGACGGACGCCTTGTCGAAAATTTTGGCTTCACCGACGCCGATTTCCTTCAGCGCCTTGACCAGCACGTCCTTTTCAAATTCCTTGGTCCCGGTAAATGCCACGGAAGCGATGGCCGGGCGTTCCTCTACCAGCACCACCAGCACGTCGCCATCGGCTTCCAGGCGCACATCCTTGAACATGCCCGTCGCATACAGGGCCTTGATGGCGGCAACGCTCTTCTCGTCGGAGAACGTTTCGCCGACCCGCACCGGCAGGTAGGCAAACACGGTGCCCGCTTCAGTACGCTGGATCCCTTCGACCCGGATGTCCTTGACAGTAAATGGCTGGACGGCCAGCGCATGGCCGGAACAGAAGGCCATGACGGCGGCGCCGATCAGGGTGCGGCGAAAGGAAGGCAAGGCAAAACGAGCAGAATGTAATTTCATTGGGGTTATTCAATGGGTAAATCAATGGACAACATACACAAAAGATTGCTTGTGCGACTCACGCAATGGCATCAACCACCGCCCTAACTCAGCAATCGCAACACGTCATTAAAGACGGCAAGCACCATCAAGGTCAGCAACAAACCGATCCCCAGGCGCTGGGCAATCTCGCCTACGCGCTCCGGCAAGGGGCGTCCGGTCAAAACTTCCAGCGAATAATACAGCAAATGCCCGCCATCCAGAACAGGAATGGGTAGCAAATTCATCACGCCCAGACTGATACTGATGAAGGCGATGAAGCTCAGGTAGCTTACCAGGCCGATGCGCGCCGTCTGGCCCGCGTAATCGGCGATGGTAATGGGCCCCGTCACATTCTTCAGCGACACCTGGCCGGTGATCATCTTGCCCAGCATTTTCAGGCTCATGACACTGGTATCCCAGACCTTGGCGGACGCCTTGCCCACGGCAGAAAACGGTCCCGATGCCACGGTGATCATATCCGGCACCTGTCCCAGCTTTGCTTGTATCTTACCAACTGTTACAGCTCCCTCCGCCCCGGCGCCCGGCACGGCGTCCGGCGTAATGGGCAAGGTCAGATCCTGGCCCTGGCGCAAGAGCTGCAACTGCAAGGTCTTGCCCGGCGCCTGGCTCAGGGTGGCGATGACGGCCGCCACGTCGTGCACGGGCTGGTCGTCGATGGCGAGGATCTGGTCGTTTTTCTGCAGGCCGGCACGCGCGGCGGCGCCATCGGGCATGATTTCCATCAGCGTGGGCGCGGAACGGGCCAGGGTCAGACCCAGCTTGCCCAGCACGTCGCCTTCCAGGTCCGTCTCCGTCAGGCTGGCCGTCGGCAACGTCGCCTCCTGCTGGCCACGGTCGGGACGGCGCACTTCGATGCGCGCCGGCTGCTTGTCGAGGGTGGCCTGGATCAGTTCCCAGCGCAGCTCGGACCAGCTGGCCACGGCCTTGCCGTTGACTGTTTCAACGGTATCGCCGCTGCGCAGGCCGGCCGCATAGGCGGCAGTCTGTTCGGCCACGGGGCCGAGCTTGCTCGACGGTTCTTCGATGCCATGCATGAACAGGCCCGCGTACAGCACGATGGCGACGAGGAAATTGGCCAGCGGGCCAGCGGCCACGATGGCGATGCGGCGCCACACGCTCTGGCGCGTGAATTCGCGCCGCAATTCGCTTTCCGGCAAGTCGCTGAGGTCTTGCGCACGGCTGTCGAGCATGCTGACATAGCCGCCCAGCGGCAATGCGGAAATCGCCCATTCCGTCTGGTCCTTGCCAAACTTGCGCGAATACACCACTTTTCCCATGCCGATCGAGAAACGCAGCACCTTCACGCCGCACCAGCGCGCCACCAGGTAGTGGCCCAGCTCGTGCAAGGTAATCAGTGAACCGAGCGCGACGATAAAAGCCAGCAAGGTGGTGATGAGCGTCATGCAGCCAGCCTTTGGGCAATGTACGCTTGCGCGGCCGCTCTGGCCAGGCGGTCCTGCTCCATCACGGCTTCGATGCTGGAAGCGGCGCCGTGCGGCACCGTCTCGATCACGTGCGCGATGACCCGGTCGATCTGGCGGAAGCCGATCCGCTCGTCAAGAAACGCTTGCACGGCCACTTCATTGGCCGCGTTGAGCAGGGCCGGCGCCGTGCCGCCCGCGCGCAAGGCGTCAAACGCCAGTGCCAGGCAAGGGAAACGGCGGAAATCGGGACGTTCGAACTGCAAGGTGGCCACTTGGGCCAGGTCCAGCTGCGCCACGCCGGAAGCGATGCGCTGCGGATACGCCAGCGCATGGGCGATCGGCGTGCGCATGTCCGGATTGCCCAGCTGGGCCAGCACGGAACCGTCGATGTAGGACACCATCGAATGGATCACGCTTTGCGGATGGATCAGCACTTCGATCTGGTCGGCCGGCGCGCCGAACAGCCAGTGCGCCTCGATCACCTCCAGGCCCTTGTTCATCATGGTGGCCGAATCGACGGAAATCTTGCGCCCCATGGCCCAGGTCGGATGCTTGCACGCCTGGTCCGGCGTGACCGTGTCGAGCGTCTCGACGTCGCGCGTGAGGAAGGGACCGCCGGATGCCGTCAGCACGATTTTCGCCACGCCCGCGGCGCCTGGCGCGCGGCCATGCGCGTGCGGCATGCATTGGAAGATGGCGTTGTGTTCGCTGTCGATCGGCAGCAGCACCGCGCCGTTGTCATGCACGGCATCGATGAACAGCTGGCCGGACATGACCAGCGCTTCTTTATTGGCCAGCAATACTTTCTTGCCAGCACGCGCCGCCGCCAGGGTGGGCGCCAGGCCGGCCGCGCCGACGATGGCCGCCATCACGCCCGTCACCTGCGGCGCGCTGGCGATGGCGCACAGGGCTTCCACGCCATACTCGACTTCCGTAGACACGCCCTGCCCGCGCAGCAAGCGCGTCAGTTCAAGGGCCGCGTCCGCCGTGCCGACGACGGCGCGCTGGGGACGAAATTGCAGGCACTGAGCGGCCAGTTCGGCCACGCGGCTGTGCGCGCTCAGCGCATATACGCTGTATTGCTCGGGATGACGCGCGAGCACGTCCAGGGTGGACACGCCGATCGAGCCGGTCGCGCCAAGGATGGTGATGTATTGCATGAGTTTCCTTAAAGCCAGCTGGCCACGAGGGCGGCAAATGGCAGGACCGGGATCAACGCGTCGATGCGGTCGAGTACGCCGCCATGGCCAGGCAGCAGGTTGCTGCTGTCCTTGATGCCGGCGCGGCGCTTCAATTGGGATTCGAACAGGTCGCCGACGATGCTGGCGGCGACGATCAGCAACAGCACCAGCAAGGCCACGAGCCAGCCGCGGCGCAATTGCAGCTGCACGGCGAAGGTATCTTGCAAGACCGGCAGCGATGGCGCGGCGATAATCGTGATGGCAGAGATGAGCAGCACGGCGATACCGCCGCCGATGGCGCCCTCCCAGGATTTGCCTGGGGAAATACTTGGCGCCAGCTTGCGCTTGCCGAACGCCTTGCCCGAGAAATAGGCGCCGATATCGGCGATCCACACGAGGGCCATGACGGACAGCAGGTACAACGGGCTATGCAGGAACAGGGCGATGATGGCAACGAAGCAGCCGACGATGGTCACCGGGTACACGAGGCTGAGCAAGGTATTGCCCAGGCCTTCGGTCGGCGGCAAGCCTGTCGCCAGCGAAGGCACGAAGCGGATCAGCCAGATGGCCACGCACAGGGCGAACCAGAAATTGAGCTGCGCCATGCCGTTACCGACAAAGAACGTATACGCGAAGGCGGCAGTCCAGATGGCGGCGATCAGCAGCGCCTGGCGATTCTTGAAGATGCGGAAGCTTTCCCAGACGGCGGCGCCGAAGAACGCCGTGGCGATCACGGCGAAGGCGGGGAAATAATTCAGATACAGAACGGGCAGCAAGACCGCCAGGAGGACCAGGGCGGTGATTATCCGTGTTTTCAGCATCAGTTTGTCTTTTCAGTTAATTGCGCGCTGGTACGGCCAAAGCGCCGTTCGCGCTGCTGGTAAGACGCGATTGCCGCGTCGAGGCACTCGTCATTGAAGTCGGGCCAGAAAGTCTCGGTGAAAAACAACTCAGTGTACGCCAGTTGCCACAGGAGGAAATTGGAAATGCGCTGCTCGCCGCCCGTGCGGATGAACAGGTCCGGCTCGGGCGCGTAAGCCATGGCCAGGTGCGGCGCCAGTTGCTCTTCCGTGTAAGCGTGCCCGGCAGGCTGGCCATTGGCGCCAGCCTCGGCCGTCATTTTATTGACTGCCTGCATGATGTCCCAACGGCCGCCATAGTTGGCGCAGATGGACACCGTCAGGCGCGTGTTGTTCGCCGTCTTGCGCTCCGCATTGGCGATCAGGGTTTGCAGCTCTCCATTGAAGCGCGACAGGTCGCCCACCACCTTCAGGCGGATGTCGCTGGCATGCATCTTGACCACTTCGCGTTCCAGCATCGTGACGAACAGGCGCATCAGCATCGACACCTCTTCTTCCGGGCGGCGCCAGTTTTCCGAGCTGAAGGCAAACAGGGTCAGGTATTCGACGCCGCGTTCGAGGCAGGTCTCGACGACACGGCGCACGGTATCGGCGCCCTTGACGTGGCCAGCCACGCGCGGCAGGAAGCGCTTGGTTGCCCAGCGGCCATTGCCATCCATAATGATTGCCACATGGCGCGGCACCGTGCCCACCTCAGGTACTGCCGTTGTCGAACTCGAATAGATCATGAAAACACGAATACCAAAAATAAAAGATAACTATTATGCTCCAAATAGCACTGCCCGGAAAAGCCATGCTTTCCCGGGCAGCGTCAAAAGGACTGAAAACTAGACCGTCAGCACTTCTTTTTCTTTGTCGACAACCATCTTGTCGATGTCGGCAATAAACTTGTCCGTCAGCTTCTGCACTTCTTCCGACGAGCGGCGCTCATCGTCCTCGGAGCAGGCTTTTTCCTTGACCAGTTTCTTCAGCGACTCGTTCGCATCGCGGCGAATATTACGCACAGCAATCTTCGCGTCTTCCGCTTCGCTCTTGACCAGCTTGACCATTTCCTTGCGGCGCTCTTCCGTCAGCGGCGGCGTCGGAACGCGGATCAGGTCACCCTGTGCCGATGGATTCAGGCCCAGGTCGGCGTCGCGGATGGCTTTTTCGATGGTCGAGGCCATTTTCTTTTCATACGGCTGCACACCGATGGTGCGCGCGTCGATCAGGGTCACGTTGGCAACCTGGGTCAGCGCCGTCGGCGAACCGTAGTAGTCGACCATCACGTGGTCCAGGATACCCGTATGGGCGCGGCCGGTACGCACTTTGGCCAGGTCGGCACGCAGTGTTTCCAGCGATTTCGTCATGCGTTCCTGGGCATTCTTTTTAACGTCAGCTAAGGACATTACTGTACTCCTGTAGTGACGCCTGTCAAAACCTGCTGCGCGTCGGCATTTGCGGCCTGCGATGCTCACCGTACCTTCGTACGCTTGCGCTTCTCAGCCACAACTCCCTTCCGCTCGCGACGGTTTTGTCAGGCGTTGTTAGTGATAAATTAATCTTGCAATTACATCCATATAACGAGCGGCTGGCGCCCGTCAAGAGTGCCGAAAACCGTTCCGGGCAAGGCGCAGCGCCGAAGGCAGTACGAATAGTACGGCGAGGCGCTGCAACGCAGCCATGGACGGTTTCTCGGTGCTCCTTATTTCTATACGTGAACCAGCGTGCCTTCATCCTCGCCCATGATGACGCGCATCAGCGCGCCTGGCTTGGTGATCGAAAACACCTTGATTGGCAGTTTCTGGTCGCGGCACAGGGCGAAAGCGGTGGCGTCCATCACTTGCAGGTGCTTGGCGATGGCGTCGTCGAACGTAATCGTGTGGAACAGGGTGGCGTTCGGATCCTTCTTCGGATCGGCCGTGTAGACGCCGTCGACCTTGGTGGCCTTCAGGACGATCTCGGCGCTGATCTCGGAACCGCGCAGGGCGGCTGCCGTGTCGGTGGTGAAGAACGGATTGCCGGTACCGGCGGCGAAGACGACCACTTTACCTTCTTCCAGGTATTGCAGGGCTTTCGGGCGGACGTACGGCTCGACCACTTGTTCGATGCCGATGGCCGACATGACGCGCGCGGTAATGCCGACGTGGCGCATGGCATCGGCCAGGGCCAGTGCATTCATCACGGTGGCGAGCATGCCCATGTAATCGGCGGTGGCACGGTCCATGCCTTGCGCGCCAGGCGCGACGCCGCGGAAGATATTGCCGCCGCCAATCACGATTGCCAGTTCCACACCCAACTTCGCCACCTCGGCCACATCGGCCACCATGCGCTCGATCGTGGCGCGGTTGATGCCGTAGGGATCATCGCCCATCAGGGCTTCGCCGGACAACTTGAGGAGGACGCGCTTGTAGGCTGGTTTTGACATGAGCTGGGGCTCCATAAATGAGGTTATTCGAGTATGACATGGCGCAGCGCCTTGCAGCGCCGGATAGGCGGGAGGAAGCTGCCCATGCCGCCGCCCGGCACGACAGGTGCGGGCGGGCCAAAAAAACGGGCCTCTCGGCCCGCTTTACTTACGCTCCCTGGGAGGCAGCCATCTGTGCTGCGACTTCTGCTGCGAAGTCGTCTTGCTTCTTCTCGATGCCCTCGCCCACTACGTACATGGCGAAACCTTTGACGCTGGTGTTAGCCGCCTTCAGCATTTGCTCAACCGACAGCTTGTCGTTTTTCACGAAAGCTTGGTTCAGCAGGGAAACTTCTTTCAGGAACTTCTGTACGGAACCTTCCAGGCGCTTGGCCAGGATTTCCGGCGATTGCGCTGGCTTGCCTTCGGCGGCCGCTTTGGCTGCGTCTTCTTCGGCTTTCAGTTGTGCAACCGAACGCTCTTTTTCGATCAGCTCCGCTGGCACTTCGTTCGACGACAGCGACACTGGCTTCATGGCAGCGATGTGCATGGCCACGTCTTTGCCCACTTGCTCATCGGCGCCGTCGAATTCGACGATCACGCCAATGCGCGAACCGTGCAGGTACGAAGCCAGCTTGGCGCTGGTTTCGAAACGCTGGAAGCGGCGGATGGTCATGTTTTCGCCGATTTTGCCGATCAGGGCAGCGCGCACGTCTTCCAGGGTCTTGCCATCGAGCGGCAGGGCCAGCAGGGCAGCTACGTCAGCCGGGTTGTGTTCCGCTACCAGACGGGCAGCGTTGTTGGCCAGTGCCAGGAAATCATCGTTTTTCGCAACGAAGTCGGTTTCCGAGTTCACTTCGACCAGGGCGCCTACGCCGTTGGCGATGTAGGTTGCCACGACGCCTTCAGCGGTGATGCGTGCCGATGCTTTCGATGCCTTGCCGCCCAGTTTGACGCGCAGGATCTCTTCCGCACGAGCCATGTCGCCTTCGGCTTCGGTCAGTGCTTTTTTGCATTCCATCATTGGTGCGTCGGTTTTGCCGCGCAATTCGCCTACCATCGCTGCTGTAATCGCTGCCATGTGTTTCTCCTGATTCGGTGAGTCGATAGTCGCGGCCGGGCATGCATGCCTCGCCAGCGGTCACTATCGTTTTTTTGTTAAAAAAAAGGGGGAGCTGCTGCCACCCCTTTTCCCTTACTGCTGTGCTTACAAACGGCTATCTTGCGATAGCCTGGCCATTAAGCCTGTTCGTTAACTTCGACGAATTCGTCGCCAGCGGCTGCTTTAACCATTTCAACAACTTCGTTACCGGCAGCTGCACGGCCTTCGATGATTGCATCAGCAACACCGCGAGCGTACAACATGATGGCTTTCGAGGAGTCATCGTTACCTGGGATCACGAAGTTCACGCCTTCTGGGGAGTGGTTGGTATCGACAACGCCGATGACCGGGATACCCAGTTTAGCTGCTTCGGTGATCGCACCTTTGTGGTAGCCGACGTCGACGACGAAGATTGCGTCAGGAATGCCGCCCATGTCCTTGATGCCGCCGATCGATTTTTGCAGCTTGATCATTTCGCGGGAGAACATCAGCGCTTCTTTTTTCGACAGCTTCTCGATCGAACCGTCTTCGATCATCACTTCCATGTCTTTCAGACGCTTGATCGAGGTTTTGATCGTTTTGAAGTTGGTCAGCATGCCGCCCAACCAACGTTGATCAACGAAAGGCACGCCAGCGCGTTGTGCTTCAGCAGCGATGATTTCGCGAGCTTGACGCTTGGTGCCAACCATCAGGATGGTGCCACGGTTTGCAGCCAGTTGACGCACGTGCTTCATTGCGTCCTGGTACATCGCCATGGTTTTTTCCAGGTTGATGATGTGGATCTTGTTGCGATGGCCGAAGATGAACGGTGCCATTTTTGGATTCCAAAAACGGGTTTGGTGACCAAAGTGGACACCGGCTTCCAGCATTTCGCGCATTGTTACGGACATTATTAACTCCAGGGTTGGGTCTGGAATCCGATCAGTCACCATACAGGCACCCTTGTCGACCGGATTCGCGTGTTTATATAAATTAAAGACACTGTTTTACTGCATTGCTTAAAAGAGAATTCAAGCAACCCGGGATTCTACACTGAAATGCCTGCCGCATCAAGTCCGCGCCGCAAATCGCGCGCCCGGCGGAAACACCCAGCGCACCACCATGGTGCAAGGCGTGGCCGCGCCGCCTTTTCGTCCGCTTTCTCCCCACAAATCCCCTTCCGGCCCTAGGAAGGAGGCGGCGGATTGAGGGCGCCTCGTTTATAATTTCGACATATTTGCAGACTTTTCCCATACAGCAGGAATCGTCTGTGCTTTTCACCTGAATTCTTGCAGATTGCGAATTACACCATGTCCACCATCCGTATCAATACCGCCACCGACATCGAAGGCATGCGCATTGCCGGCAAGCTCGGCGCCGAAGTGCTCGACTACATCACCCCGTTCGTCAAGGTCGGTGTCACGACAGGCGAACTGGACCGCCTGTGCCATGAATACATGGTCAACGTGCAAGGCACCATCCCTGCACCGCTGAACTACTGCCCGCCCGGCTACACGCCTTACCCGAAGGCCATCTGCACCTCCGTCAACGACGTCATCTGCCATGGCATTCCTGGCGACAAGGTCCTGAAAAGCGGCGACTCCGTCAACCTCGACATCACCGTCATCAAGGATGGCTACCACGGCGACAACAGCCGCATGTTCCTCGTCGGCACGCCGACCATCCTGGCCAAGCGCCTGTCGGAAATCACCTATGAATGCATGTGGCTGGGCATCGACCAGATCAAGCCGGGCGCCCATCTCGGCGATATCGGCCACGCCATCCAGCAGCACGCCGAGAAAGCCGGCTACAGCGTGGTGCGCGAATTCTGCGGCCACGGCATCGGCAAGGTCTTCCATGAAGAACCGCAGGTATTGCATTACGGCAAACCAGGCACCCTCGAGCGCCTGGAAGCGGGCATGATTTTCACCGTCGAACCGATGATCAACTCGGGCCGCCGCGAAATCCGCGAAATGAACGATGGCTGGACCATCAAAACCAAGGACCGCAGCCTGTCGGCGCAATGGGAACACACGGTGCTGGTGACGGAAACGGGCTATGAAGTGCTGACCGTCTCGCCCGGCATGCCGCCACCGCCCGCCTTGATCCTGAACAAAGCCTGATCTTCCATCCCACGCACCGCCACCCAGGGCCCAGATGAAAAAGCAAGTTCGGGAACAGCTGAAACAGCAACTGAAAGCCGACCGCCAGGTCGTCATTGCGGCCTTCCAGGCCGACGGCAAGCCTGAAAAACTGCTGCGCAGCCTGCGCCACAGCGTCGACGGCGTGCTGGCGCGTGCCTGGCAGGAAGCGGGTTTGCCGCCCGGCACGGCGCTGGTGGGCGTGGGCGGCTACGGCCGCGGCGAACTGTTTCCGTATTCCGACGTCGACCTGCTGATCCTGCTGCAACAGGCGCCGGACGCCGCCACGCAGGAAAAGCTCGAGGAACTGGTGCAACTGCTGTGGGACCTGGGCCTGGAAATCGGCCACAGCATCCGCACGGTCGATGAATGCATGGTCGAATCGAAGGCCGACATCACCGTCCAAACGAGCTTGCTCGAAGCGCGCCTCGTGTGCGGCAACGCGGACCTGTTCGCGCAATTGCAGCAACGCTATGACGCGGCCATGGACCCGCAAGCCTTCTTCCAGGCAAAAACAGCGGAAATGCGCCAGCGCCATGCCAAATATGAAGACACGGCTTTCAGCCTGGAACCGAATTGCAAGGAAAGCCCGGGCGGCCTGCGCGACCTGCAGGTCATCCTGTGGGTGGCCAAGGCGGCAGGCCTGGCGAACTCGTGGCGCACCCTGGCCACGAGCGGCCTGATCACCCTGACGGAAGCGCGCCAGCTGATGGAAAAGGAGCGCGCCTTCAAGGATATCCGCGTGCGCCTCCACCTGCACGCGGGACGGCGCGAAGACCGCCTCGTGTTCGACGTGCAGACGGCGATCGCCGAATCGCTGGGCTTGCAGGCGACGGGCAGCGGGCCGCACATGCGCCGCGCCAGCGAATTCTTGATGCAGCGCTACTACTGGGCCGCCAAGACGGTGACCCAGCTCAACACGATTTTGCTGCAAAACATCGAGGCACGGCTATTTCCGCAAGACGACGTGGCCGTGCCCATCAACGAGCGCTTCAACGAGGTCAACAGCCTGATCGACATCAGCGCCGACGACACGTTCGAACAATATCCGTCGGCCATGCTGGAAATTTTTGTCCTGATGACGGAGCGCCCGGCCCTGAAGGGCATGACCTCGCGCGCCACGCGAGCCCTGTGGCATGCACGCTTCAAGATCGACGCCGCCTTCCGCCAGGACCCAGTCAACCGCGCCCTCTTCCTGCGCATCATGCAGGCGCCTGTCGGCATCATCCATGCGCTGCGGCGCATGAACGAGATGAGCATCCTGGGGCGCTACCTGCCGAATTTCCGCCGCATCGTGGGCCAGATGCAGCACGACCTGTTCCATGTGTACACGGTCGACCAGCACATTCTGATGGTGGTGCGTAACATGCGCCGCTTCACCATGAGTGAACACGCACACGAATACCCGTTCTGCAGCCAGCTGATGGCCGACTTCTCGCAGTCGTGGCTGCTGTACGTGGCGGCCCTGTTCCACGACATCGCCAAGGGCCGCGGCGGCGACCACTCGAAGCTGGGCGTGGCCGACGCCACCCAGTTCTGCCAGGATCACGGCCTGTCGCAAGAAGACACGGAACTCGTGGCATTCTTGGTGGAAAATCATTTGACCATGTCGCAAGTGGCGCAAAAGCAGGACTTGTCCGATCCCGACGTCATTGCCGCCTTTGCGAAAGTGGTCAAGGATGAGCGCCACCTGACGGGCCTGTACCTGCTGACGGTGGCCGACATCCGCGGCACCAGCCCGAAAGTGTGGAATGCCTGGAAGGGCAAGCTGCTGGAAGACCTGTACAAGATCACCCTGCGCGTGCTGGGCGGCGAGCCGCACACGGCCGACCGCGAGCTGAAAAACCGCCAGCAGGAAGCGCTGGCCACCCTGCGCCTGTACGGTTTGCCGCCGGACGCGCACCTGAAACTGTGGCAGCAGCTGGACGTGGCGTATTTCCTGCGCCACGACGCGTCCGACATCGCCTGGCAGACGCGCTCGCTGTATGACAAGCTCGACAGCAAGTTGCCGGTGGTAAAATGCCGGCTGGCGCCCATCGGCGAAGGCTTGCAGGTGGCCGTGTACATTCCCGACCAGCCCGACCTGTTCGCGCGCATCTGCAGCTATTTCGACCGCAAGAATTTCAGCATCCTCGACGCGAAGATCCACACGACGAAAAACGGCTATGCGCTCGACACCTTCCTCGTCACCGAGCAGAACTTCGCCAAGAGCTACCGCGACATCATCAGCCTGATCGAGCATGAGCTGGGCGAGCTGCTGCAGTCGCAAACGCCGCTGCCGCCGCCGGGCAAGGGACGGCTGTCGCGCCTGTCGCGCACCTTCCCCTTCCAGCCGACCGTGGATTTGCGGCCCGATGAGAAGGGCCAGTACTATTTGCTGTCGGTGGCGGCCAACGACCGCACGGGCCTGCTGTATGCGATCGCCAACGTGCTGACCAAGTACCGCATCAACTTGCACACGGCCAAGATCATGACCCTGGGCGAGCGGGTCGAAGACGTCTTCCTCGTCGACGGCCCCGCGCTCAACAATGCCCGCAACCAGATATTGCTGGAAACCGATTTACTCGATGCGCTGAAAGTGTAAGCTTTCCGCGCAACGCCTACCCTTACTGAAACTGAAACAACATGACCGAAGAATTATTACGCTTGTCCAAACGCATGTCCGAACTGGGCCTGTGCTCGCGCCGCGAAGCCGATGAATGGATCGCCCGCGGTTGGGTCCGCGTGGATGGCAAAGTAGTGTCCGAGCTGGGCAGCAAGGTCTACCCGAGCCAGAGAGTCACCGTGGAACGTCAGGCGGCGGCCGAGCAATCGAAGCGCGTCACCGTACTGATCAACAAACCGGTCGGCTATGTCAGCGGCCAGGCAGAAGACGGCTACACGCCCGCCGTGGCCCTGATCAAGGCGGAAAACCGCTGGGCGGAAGACCGCAGCCCGGAACAGTTCCACCCGACCCAGCTGCGCAGCCTGGTGGCCGCCGGCCGACTGGACATCGATTCCGTCGGCTTGCTGGTCTTGACGCAGGACGGCCGCGTGGCCAAGCAGCTGATCGGCCACGATACCGACATCGACAAGGAATACCTGGTGCGCGTGAGCTACACCAAGGGCGGCACCCTGCCCGACAGCGAACTGAAAAAGCTCAACCACGGCCTGTGGCTCGACGGCAAGCCGCTGCTGCCGGCCAAGGTGCGCTGGCAAAACGAAGACCAGCTGAGCTTTACCCTGCGCGAAGGCAAGAAACGCCAGATCCGCCGCATGTGCGAAGCCGTCGGCCTGAAAGTGCTGGGATTGAAACGCGTGCGCATCGGCAAGGTCAAACTGGGCGACTTGCCGACGGGACAATGGCGTTACCTGAGCGCTGACGAGCAATTCTAAGCGCCCGCCTGGCATGCCAGGCCACATAAGCAACAGGAATATAGTGATATAAAATTAATTATTGTGATTTACTTAGTAAATATTGCCTTAAACCTATACACTATTCCCCATTAGAACAGAAGAGATACGCTGTCGTGAACGATCCCATTCCCAATCCCCTGCGCAAGGGCGCGCCCAGTCTGGTTGACGTGGCCGAGCCGATGGCCCCCGGCACCAAGCCGCACCATATGAGCGATCCATGGGATATCGGTGAAACCCTGTGCAGCCTGGCTGACAACGGCGACGCCATTTCCATCTACCCGGCAGGCGGCGAAGACGTCATCCTGGCGCGCATCCTGTCCGTCGATGACGACTTGCCGCAATTCGTGCTGGAACTCAATGAAGGCGCGACCCTGCCGGAAGGTGGCGCCACGTTTGTATCGTGGGTGCAAAGCGCCAAGCTGCAATTTACCATCAATGGCGAATGGCAAGCGTATCCCGACCGTCCCAACGTCTACCTGACGAACTTCCCCAGTCATTGCCTGGTGCTGGAACGGCGCGAATCGACGCGCCTGGAAACGCCGCTGGGCGTGTACTACCTGGCCGCTTTCGTGCTCGAGGGGCGTCCGTATGAGCTGCAGCTGTACGATTTCTCGGCCGGCGGCATCGGCATGCGCGCCCATCCGCGCGACACGGTCGGCCTGTACGTGGGCCGCAAGCTGTCGCGCGTGCGCCTGGAACTGGGGCCGAACAAGGTCATGATCGCCGACCTGGAAATCCGCCTGTCGCGCACCTTCCGCTCCTTCCTGCTGGGCGAACAGGTGCAGATCGGCTGCCGCTTCCTGAACCTGACGGAAGCCATGGAAGATGAATTGAAAGCCTTGCTCGATAACCTGGGCAGCAGCCGCAAGGTGCGCTAGGTTTGCTTCACATATAAAAATGGCCGCCCAGCTGATTGCTGCGCGGCCATTTTTTTTGTTTGATAGTCACAAGTACGAGGTGCCTGAAAAACGCTCAGGGCAAGGCGCATTGCCGAAGACAGTACGAATAGTACGGCGAGGCAATGCAACGCCGCCATGGGCGTTTTCTCAGGTGCCGATCAGTCGTCGTCGTTCGGGTCCAGGTCCGGAAACATCACTTCCGTATAGCCGAACTGCGTAAAGTCGACGATACGCATCGGATACAGAATGCCATGTAAATGATCGACTTCATGCTGCACCACGCGCGCATGGAAGCCGTCGCAGTCGCGGCTGATGGGCTGGCCGAACTGGTCCACGCCTTCGTAGTGCAGCTCGCTCCAGCGCGGCACGCTGCCGCGCAGGCCAGGCACGGACAGGCAGCCTTCGAAGCCCTCTTCCTTGCGCTCCGACAAGGGCGTCAGCACAGGGTTGATCAGCACGGTTTCCGGCACTTGCGGCGCGTCCGGATAGCGCAGATTCTGCTTGAAGCCGTAGATCACCAGCTGCAGGTTGACGCCGATCTGCGGCGCCGCCAGGCCCGCGCCATTGGCTGCATGCATGGTGTCGAACATGTCGGCGATCAAGGCATGCAGTTCGGGCGTATCGAATTCACGCACTGGCTCGGCCATCCGCAGCAGGCGCGGATCGCCCATCTTGAGGATTTCACGTACGGTCATTTTGCTTCCAGTGCCGATTGCAATTCTTGCAGGTAGGTGCGAAAGGCCGCACCCGTTTCCGGATGTTTCATGCCCATTGCCGTCGTTGCCTTCAGATAACCCAGCTTGGAGCCGCAATCATAACGCTGCCCCTGGTAGCGGTAAGCCAGCACGCGCTCTTCGCGCATCAGGGCGGCGATGCCGTCCGTCAACTGGATTTCACCGCCGGCGCCCGTGCCGATATTTTCCAGGTGATTAAAGACACGGCTGGTCAGCACATAACGGCCCACCACGGCCAGGGTCGATGGCGCCTCTTCGGGCGAGGGCTTTTCCACGATGGCCGAGACCAGTTCCAGATCGGGCTGATAATTCTTTGCCGACACGATACCGTACTGCTTGGTTTCCGCGCGCGGCACGTCCTGCACCGCCAGCAGCGAGCAATTTTCATACTGGAAGACATCGGTCATCTGCGCCAGCACGGGGCGCACGCCCTCTTCCACGTCCATGAAGTCGTCGGCCAGCAAGACGGCAAACGGCTCGTCGCCGATCACGGGACGGGCGCACAGCACGGCATGCCCCAGGCCCAGCGGCGCCGACTGGCGGATGTAAATGCAGTTGATATGCTTGGGAATGACGTTTTGCACCATCTCGAGCAACTGGCGCTTGCCGGCCGCTTCCAGTTCCGACTCGAGCTCATAGGCCGTATCGAAATGGTCTTCGATGGCGCGCTTGTTGCGGCCCGTGATGAAGATCATTTCCGTGATGCCCGCCGCCACGGCTTCTTCCACCGCGTACTGGATCAATGGCTTGTCAACGATGGGCAACATTTCCTTCGGTTGCGCCTTGGTCGCAGGCAAGAAACGGCTGCCCAGGCCGGCGACGGGAAAGACTGCTTTTCTGATTTTTTTCATGGGTCTTCTGTAATTTTTAAATGATTAGTCTTGCGCGAGCAAGGCCAGCAAACCAGCCTCGTCGAGTATGGCCACGCCCAGTTCCTGGGCTTTGGCCAGTTTGCTGCCA
Source organism: Janthinobacterium sp. BCJ23 (assembly GCF_059617945.1). Taxonomy (NCBI): domain Bacteria; kingdom Pseudomonadati; phylum Pseudomonadota; class Betaproteobacteria; order Burkholderiales; family Oxalobacteraceae; genus Janthinobacterium; species Janthinobacterium sp. BCJ23. The sequence goes on from NZ_JCAQAW010000010.1 coordinate 183,139, forward strand.
GCATCCGATCCGGCCACGACATAACCGGTTTTCTTCGACACGGAACCGCTGACCTTGCCGCCGGCCGCCTCGATCAGCTCCGCAGCTTCGTCGCGGCTCATGTTGGGCAACGTGCCCGTCAAGACGAAGGTTTTGCCGTCCAGCTTGCCGCCAGCGGCTGGCATTTCAGGCAATTGTGACATTAATTCATTTCGCAGGGCGTCCAGTTGACCAAGCAGCTTGACATTGCTCTCATCGGCCAGCCACTGCGCCAGCGCTTCGGCCACGGCAGCCGGCAAGCCCGCGTGGAAGCTGGCGCCTTGCGCCGCCAGGCTGGCCAGGGTGACGCCCCGCTCCACCAGTTGCTTGCTGCGCGGCTCCGTCAGTTTCGGGATGCCGATGGCCGCCAGCAATTTGGTTTCCTCAAGCTGCGTGCGCAGCTTGGCGCTGGGCGCGTGTTCGCCCTGCGGCGTGACGCCAGCGTCCAGCAATGCCTGCAGCGCCTGCTGATTCTTTTCCTCGGCGAAGAAATCGGCAATCGATTCGGCCACTGTACCGCCGATGTCGGGCAGCACGCGCAGCAAGGCCGCTGGCGCTTGGCGCACATAGGCCAGGCTGCCCAGCCACTCGGCCAGAGTCTTCGCCGTCGATTCGCCCACGTGACGGATGCCCAGCGCGAACAGGAAACGTTCGAGCGGCGGGCGCTTGCTCGCCTCGATGCCGGCCAGCAGGTTTTCCGCCCACTTGGTGGGAATCTTGCCTTGTTGCACTGTTTCCGGCGTCGAACCGTCACGTTCGTCGGCGCGCAACTTCATTTCCAGCAATTTATCGAGGGTAAGGCTGTACAGGTCAGCCAGGCCATGCACGTATTCGAGTTCGACCAGGGTATCGATATAACGTTCCCCCAGGCCTTCGATATCCATCATGCGGCGGCCCGCGAAATGACGGAACGCTTCCTTGCGCTGCGCCGAGCAGAACAAGCCGCCCGAGCAGCGGGCGATGGCTTCGCCCTCTTCGCGCACCACGTGCGAGCCGCAGACGGGGCATGCTTCGAGCATCTTGAACGGCAGCGGCGCAGGTTCTGGGCGTTTTTCCAGTACCACGCTCAGCACTTCAGGAATGACGTCGCCGGCACGGCGCACGACGACGGTATCGCCCACGCGCACATCCTTGCGCAGCACTTCATCTTCATTGTGCAAGGTGGCGTTCGTCACCGTCACGCCGCCCACGGACACGGGCGCCAGACGCGCCACGGGCGTCATGGCGCCCGTGCGGCCCACCTGGATATCGATGCCCAGCACTTGTGTCAGCGCTTCTTCGGCCGGAAACTTGTGCGCCAGCGCAAAACGCGGTGCGCGCGAGACAAAACCCAGCTCCTGCTGGTCTTCCGTCGCGTTCACCTTGTAGACGACGCCGTCGATTTCATACGGCAAGGCGGGGCGGCGCGCGCCGATATCGGCGTAGTAGGCCAGCAAGCCCTGCGCACCCCGCACCACCTTGCGCTCTTTTGACACGGGAATGCCCAAGGTCTCGTACCAGTCCAGCAAGGCCGAATGCGACACTGGCATGGCGGCGCCATCGAGGGCGCCGATGCCGTAGGCATAGAAACGCAGCTTGCGCTGCGCCGTGATGCGCGAATCGAGCTGGCGCAGGCTGCCGGCGGCCGCATTGCGCGGATTGGCAAATTCCTTCTGCCCTGCCTCGCGCTGGCGTTCGTTCAGGCGGGCAAAATCGCCCTTGAACATCATGACTTCGCCGCGCACGTCGAGCAAGGCTGGAATCTTGTCGCCATGCAGGCGCAGCGGGATGCCGGAAATCGTGCGGATATTCGCCGTCACGTCCTCGCCCGTGGCGCCGTCGCCGCGCGTGGCCGCCTGCACGAACAGGCCGTTTTCATAGCGCAGGTTGATGGCCAGGCCATCGAATTTCACTTCGGCCGCATACGCGACGTCCTGCGCATCGAGGCCCAGGCCTTCGCGCACGCGGCGGTCGAAATTGACGATATCGTCATCGGAAAAACCATTGTTCAGCGACAGCATTGGCACCGTGTGCGTGACTTGCTCGAATTGCGGCAACGGTGCCGCCCCCACGCGCAAGGTGGGCGAGTCGGGTGTGCGCAAGTCGGGATGGGTCGCTTCCAGCACCTGCAGTTCGACGAACAGCTTGTCGTACTCGGCGTCGGGGATGGTGGGATTGTCGAGCACGTGGTAGGCGTGCAGATGCCGATTGAGTTCGGCCGTGAGTGCCAGGACGCGGGCGGCGGCGTCCTGGTTGATCGGATCAGTCATTGTTGCGGGATTCTTCAGCTAAATAAACGCAGGGCGCGGGTGGAACCGGCCGGAATGTCGGCCGCATCCATTTCCTGGTAAAACTCTTGCACCTGGCCGGCGATCTCGGCCAGCGCCGCATCGGACAGGGCCTGGTTGTAATCGTCGACGATGGTGGCGTCGAGGCGGCCTACCAGTGCCTTGGCGCAAGCGACCATGGCGCCGAAACCGTCGCGCGCGGGCGCCACGCAGGGCACGTCCAGCAGCAGCGTCAAACGGGGCGTCGTTTCCTCGGCCAGGGTGACATTCGTCGACAGCGAGAACAGATAGCCGCCTTCGCCGTCCGGCATGACGAAGCGGCCGTCCGGACGCACGTCAAAGCCCTGTTTTTCCAGCGCGAACAGCAAGGTGGAAATGGCCCATGGTGCGCCATTCGTGTGCAGGTTCACGCCCAGCTGGGCGTCGTGACCGGCAACGAAACGGTGCAGATTGCGCGCTTCGGCCATCACTTCCATCATGTCCGGCACTTCCGGCTCGGCGCCGATCTCGTCCGCCACACCGCGCAGGCGCGTGACCAGTTCCGAGTATTCGAGCTCGTTCAAGGCCGTGCTGCGGCTGGCCAGCTGCACGCCGCCCTGCATCTTGGTGTAGACACCGCCATGCGTGATCGGTTCCCAGTCGCCATTCACGTGCAAACCAATGAAGTGGACGGGCTTGTTGCCCACCAGGCGCAGGGTTTGCAGCACGGGCAGGATCTTGTCGCCGCGCACGGGCGCTTCCAGCGACAAAGGCAGCAGGCAATCGATGAGCGGATCGACCAGGCTGGTCGCCTGTTCGCTGGCGGCGCTGACTTCCTGCTGCGCCGGCGCGGCAAGAGCGGCGAGAGGCACTTCGATGCCGGCACCACCCAATGACGGTTCCGCATGCACGGGGGCGTCGGGCACGGGCGCCACTGGCGGCGCGCCGAACGACGGTTCGGCCTTGGCGGCGGGCGCGGCGTCAAAGCGCGGCTCCTGGCGCAAGACGGGTTCCTGGGCTTCCACTGCGGGCGCATCGCCTTCGCGCATCAGCACGTCGTCATGGTCGGTGGAAAAGGCCCGTTCCACGCTTTTCTTGGCCTTGTATTCCTGCCATTTGTTGTACGAGAAAACGCCGACGATAAAGACGCCGCCGGCGCCGAACAAGGTAATTTGAAGGTCTGTCATGCTGCTTGTGCCTCGGTTGCAAAATTTGCGGCGGACTCCATGTCCACCGCCACGATGCGCGATACGCCCTGCTCCTGCATCGTCACACCGATCAATTGATGGGCCATTTCCATCGCAATCTTGTTATGCGAAATGAAAAGGAATTGGGTCTGGTCGGACATGCGCTTGACCATGCGGCAGAAGCGTTCCGTGTTCGAATCATCCAGCGGTGCATCGACTTCGTCGAGCAGGCAGAACGGCGCCGGATTCAGGCGGAACATGGAAAACACCAATGCGGTCGCGGTCAGCGCCTTCTCTCCACCGGACAACAGGTGGATGGTGGCATTTTTCTTGCCGGGAGGCTGCGCCATGACTTGTACACCGGAATCGAGAATCTCGTCGCCCGTCATGGTCAGTTTCGCCTGGCCGCCGCCGAACAGGATCGGGAACAGCTCGGAAAAGTGATGGTTGACCTTGTCGAACGTGTCTTGCAGCAAGTCGCGCGTTTCCTTGTCGATCTTGTGGATCGCGTCTTCCAGCGTGTTGATCGCTTCCGTCAGGTCGGCATTCTGGGCGTCGAGGAAATTCTTGCGCTCGGATGCCTGCGCCAGTTCGTCCAGCGCGGCCAGGTTGACGGCGCCCAGGGCCGTGATGGCATTGGTCAGACGCGTGACTTCGCCCTGCAGATACGACGGGCGCATGTCCGGATGCAGCTTTTCCGTCAGGGCCGCTTCATCGGCGCCCGATTCCAGCAATTGCTGGGCGAATTGCTCCTGGTTCAGGCGCGCGGCCTGTTCCTTGAGCTGCATTTCCATGATCTTGTCGCGCTGCGGCTGCAAGCTGCGTTCCGATTGCGTGCGCGCATCTTCGGACAGGCGCAGCTGCTGCGTAATTTGATCGAGTTCGTGGCGCGCGTCGGCCAGCGCCCGCTCCTGCGTGGTGCGGCGTTCGAGCAAATCCTGCAAGCCGTCGGCGGCCGCGCCGCTTTCCAGGTTGGCCAGTTCCAGTTCGCCCGCCTGCAGGCTGGCCGTCACTTGCTGGGCCTGCGTACTGGCCGTGGCGATATTGCGGCGCAACTCCTCGATCTTCGCGCGGTGGGCTTTTTCCGCGTATTCCGTATCCTTGGCGGCCCGCTCCAGGTCGCGCAAGGCTTCGCGCGCCTCGGCCAGACGCTGTTCCTTCTGCAGGAAGTCCGTATGGCCGTCTTCGTGCGCTTCCTGCAAGTTGCCCAGCTCCATGTCCAGCTGTTCGAATTTCTCTTCCGACTCGGCCTTGATCTGCTGCTGTTCCGCTTCCTGCGCGGCGATTTCGGCCAGGTCGGCGCCGATCTGCGTGCTGCGCTGGTTGAAGCGCGCTTCCACTTCCGACAGTTTCACCACGTCCAGCTGCAAGGTATGCACGGAGGAAGTGAGCTGCTGTATGCGCAGTCGCAAGTCGGACAGGTTGCGCGTCAGGGTGGCGACGGCCGCGTCGGCCCGCACGGAACGGGCGCGCGCCTCTTCGGCCAGCAATTGCTGAGCGCGCAACTGTTTGCCGATATTCTCGATTTCCTGCTGGCGGCCCAGCATGCCTTCCTGCTCCGAATCGGCCGCATAGAAGCGCACGCTGGTGGCCGTGACCACGTGACCGGCGCGCGTGACAAAATAGCCGCCCGGCGGCAACTTTGCGCGTTCCGCCAGCGCTTCGGCCGCGTCTTCCACGGCGTAGGCGTTGTACAGCCAATCCTGCAGCAAGCCGCGCAAGCCCGGATCATTGAGTTTGAGCAAGTTCAGAAAAGGCTTGAGGCCCGGCACTTCCGGCAAGGGCAGCGGCGCCACGGTCGATGGCGCGTACAGGGCCAGCTTGGCTGGTGGCGCATCGGCAAAGAAGGCCTTGGCCCAGTCGATGTTCGACAGTTGCAGAGCCGACGTGCGCTCGCGCAAGATCGATTCCATGGCCGCTTCCCAGCCCGCTTCGATCTGCAGCTTTTGCCACAGGCGCGGCAAGGTGTCGAGCTCGTGCTTTTTCAGCCACGGCTGAACCTTGCCCTGCGTTTGTACCCGTTCCTGCAATTGTTTCAAGGCGGAAAGACGCGCTTCCAGCTGGGCGTTGGCAGCCGTTTCGGCATTGACTTGCGCCTGCGCCTCCATCCGTTCCTGCTCCAGCTTCGGCTGCTGCTCCAGCGCCTCTTCCAGGTAAAAGCCCTGCTCTTCCAGGGTTTGCTGCTTTTCTTCCAGCTGCAGTTTCAGGTTTTCCAGGTGGCTGCTATCGGGCAAACTGAGGCTGTTCTTTTCCTGCTGCAGGCGCTCGCGGCGCGTGAGCAAGCTGGCCAGGATGTTCGAGGCGTTGCGCTGGTGCGCCGATTCCAGTTCCAGCTGCTGCTGTGCCTGCATGATCCGCGCGCGCGATTCCGTGCTCTTGTTTTGTGCGGCGCGCCAGGCGGCGTCGAGTTCGGGCAATTGCTCGCCCTTCTGCTCGGCCATCATTTGCGACTGTTCCACCTTGGCAGCCAGTTCCTCGAGGTGGAATTCCGCCTCTTCGATCTGTTCCTGGTATTCGCTACCCTGCTGCGTCCACTGGTCGCGCTGGGCAGTCAATGTGGCCAGCTGCGCCTGCAGGCGGGCGCGCGATTCGATGACGAACTTGATCTGCGCCTCCAGGCTGCCGATTTCCGCATTCGTCTGGTACAGATGGCCTTGCGCCGTATGCAGCCGGTCGCCCACGGCAAAGTGCGCCTGGCGCATCTGCTCGAGGGTCAGTTCCACGTTGCGCAGCTTGGCCGTCTGCTCTTCCAGGTCCGTCTGCGCCTGTTCCACTTCGCGGAAATAGCGCGTCTGTTCGTTTTGCGCCTCGTTCTTGCGCAGCAGCCACAACAGTTTCTGCTTTTCTTCCTGGTCCGCCTGCAAGGCGTGGAAACGGGTGGCCACGGCCGCCTGCGCTTCCAGCTTTTCCAAGTTGGCATTGAGTTCGCGCAAGATGTCTTCCACGCGCAGCAAATTCTCGCGCGTGTCCTGCAGGCGGTTTTCCGTCTCGCGGCGGCGTTCCTTGTATTTCGATACGCCAGCCGCTTCTTCGAGGAAAACGCGCAATTCTTCCGGGCGCGATTCGATGATGCGCGAAATCATGCCCTGGCCGATGATGGCATAGGCGCGCGGACCGAGGCCCGTGCCAAGGAAGATATCCTGGATGTCGCGCCGGCGCACGGGCTGGCCATTGATGTAATAGGTGGACGTGCCGTCGCGCGTCAGGGTGCGCTTGACGGCGATCTCGGCGTACTGGCCCCACTGGCCGGACGCCTTGCCATCGTTATTGTCGAACACCAGTTCCACGGAAGCGCGCCCGGCTGGTTTACGGTGGGTGGAGCCGTTGAAAATGACGTCCTGCATCGATTCGCCGCGCAATTCCGACGCTTTCGATTCGCCCAGCACCCAGCGCACGGCGTCGATGATGTTCGACTTGCCGCAGCCATTCGGCCCGACCACGCCCACGAGCTGGCCTGGCACCTGGAAATTGGTGGGATCGACGAAAGACTTAAATCCCGACAACTTGATGGAAGAGAGACGCACGTGTTTTAGAGTTCCTGGCCTATGCTGGCGGTTATATTATGGGTGAACCCGGTTCATATTCAGTTCAGATGCAGCATCGCGACGGCTGTCTGGCCATGCACCGCAAAAAAAGTGGTTCATCATACCATTTCCTGATGCTTTTCTGGCCAAAAAACAGCGGCGCCAGGCGCCGGTTGGCAGCGGATCAGCGGGCAGGACGGCCATCCTGCGCCAGTTTCCAGTCCGCACGCGAAAAAACGCGCTCGTGGCCGGACAGCACCAGGGCCAGTTTTTGCAGCCATTGTTCGGTCGGCATGGGTTCGGCCTTGAAGCTCAGCACCACCATCAGCGCCAGGCTGGCCAGGGCCAGCGCATGGCTGACGGCGAAATTGACGGCGCCGCGGGCATTCCACATGAAGCCCAGCGCCACCGCCAGGCCCAGCACGCAGCCGCTGACGGCTTCCGACACGCTGTGCGCATGCACGACCACGCGGGAAATGGCCACCAGCACGGCAAAGGCCACGCCGACGAGCACGCCGGCATGGCGCCAGCGCGGCTCGGCCCGCTGCAACAGCACATACATCAGCACGGGAAACACAGCGCCGGCGCGCATGGCGTGGCCGCTGAAACCCGTAAAATCGAGCGTGCTGCTGCCCACGCCCCAGCTCATGAAGGCCAGCTTCGACAGCACCACGAGGGCAAGGCCGCCGCCGTACCACAAGCTCCAGCTGAGCACCAAACGCCACTGGCGCGACACGAGCAGCCACAGGGCAATCGCCACGCCAGCCGGCCCCATCACGGACATGTCGGCCGCAAAAGAAATCCCATTCCACCAAGTCATCGTGCATGCGCTTATTTCATGATCAGCTTGCACTATGCCACGACTCTGCCCTGTTCCGCGCGGCTTTTGCTGTGCTGCAGCGAAGAATTACATTCGATTACAAAATTTCCTCGTCAAGACCAGCCGCCTGGGCGTCAGATATTCGTCAGGCGCTTGCCCTTGGGCGGCGCAAAGTCGCGGATCGAGTCGATCATGCCCACGTCCAGCGCCTGGTCGGCCGTCAGGTGCAGGTCGGAATACGCATGCACCTGCCACTGCTCTTGCGTCAGGTTGACGTGGCCGCGCAGGATGCGCTCGGTGCGCATGTCGTCGGCGCGCAAGCCCTCGACGATGATGCTGAGCGCATCGGGACGCGAACCGGGCGACGCCGTCGCATGCGACTTGTGCACCATGAAGCGGGCCGTGTCGCTGGCGTGGCGCTGCCGCCCCGCCAGGAACAGGGTGACGGCGATGGACGCCACGGCGCCTGCGTTGTAGGTAATGATGTCGAGCGGCAACTTGCTGAGGAAGTTGTACAGACAGATGCCATCGCTGACATAGCCGCCGTTGGACTGGATCAAAATGTGCGCGGTGGTGAGCTTGTCTTCCGTGATGTCGGCCACGGCGTTGAAGACGCGCCGCACCATGTCACTGTTGACGTCGCCCGAGAGGGTAAAGTAACCGTGCTGCTCGGTGTTGTTTTGTGTCTCGCTTTGTGTCGTGTTCATGGCAGGCACCCGCAAGAAAGCCAGGATTTCATCATAGCGCATTCCCGCGCGGCCGGGCGCCCTTTTGCACCGGGCCAGCGCCCCTCCCAGCCCCGCAAACCGGGGCTTTTGCTGCAATTTGGCAACGTCTTTTCAGATTGACAGAAACACCCTGCTGGCATATATTCCTCCCACTTGATCGGGAGAGGGCAACCCAGCGTTGCCGCCGAAGGGGCACTACCCAAAAACTCTCAGGCAAAAGGACCGATCAGGCGGACTGAAGCTGTTGCTTTGGCAACATCTTTAGCTCAACTCTGGAGAGCGGCCGCGGCTATTGCCGGCGGCCCACCGAAGGGGCGCACGGGGCAAGCCCCCGTAATCTCTCAGGTACAAAGGACAGGGGGGTCAGTGATCACGCTGGAAAGCCGTGTTTGGCTATTCTATGTTTTGTTAACTCCCCCTTTACCTTCGTCCCGAGGAATCCATGACGCTCAAAGCGACCCCACTCAACAACGCCCACCGTGCCCTCGGCGCCCGCATGGTCGATTTCGGCGGCTGGGACATGCCTGTCAACTACGGTTCGCAAATCGAAGAACACAACGCCGTGCGCGGCGACGCCGGCATGTTCGACGTGTCCCATATGTGCGTGGTCGATATCGAAGGTCCGAACGTGCGCGCCTTCCTGCGCGGCTTGCTGGCCAATAACGTCGACAAGCTGCAAGTGTCGGGCAAGGCCCTGTACTCGTGCATGTTGAATGCCGAAGGCACCGTCATCGATGACCTGATCGTCTACTTCTTCAATGAAAACTGGTTCCGCCTCGTCGTCAACGCGGGCACGGCCGAAAAAGACGTGGCCTGGATGCAGCAGCAAAATACCGGCACCAACAGCGGCCTGACGATCACGCAGCGCCGCGACGGCAACGACGCCATGGCCCTGGTGGCCGTGCAAGGCCCGAACGCGCGCGCCAAGGTGTGGCAAGTGCTGCCAGAAACGCAAGCCGCGTCCGAAGCCATCAAGCCGTTCAACGTCGTCATCGTCAAGGACACGGCTTTCGGCGAAGTCATGCTGGCGCGCACCGGCTACACGGGCGAAGACGGTTTTGAAATCGGCGTGGCCGCGACCCGGGTGGAAGCGCTGTGGAATGCATTGATCGCCGCTGGCGTCAAGCCGGCCGGCCTCGGTGCGCGCGACACCCTGCGCCTGGAAGCGGGCATGAATCTGTACGGCCAGGACATGGATGAAACCGTCAACCCGCTCGACGCGGGCCTCGCATGGACGATCGACCTGGTCAGCGAGCGTGACTTCATCGGCAAGGCCGCCCTGCTGGCCAAAGGCCAGAATGCGCAATTCGTCGGCCTGATCCTGCGTGAAAAAGGCGGCGTGCTGCGCGCCCATCAAAAAGTCATCATCGCCGGTAACGAGCAAACAGGCGAAATCACGAGCGGCACCTTCAGCCCGACCATGCAGGAAGCAATTGCCCTGGCGCGCGTGCCCAACGGCGTCAACGTGGGCGACACCGTGCACGTGGAAATCCGCGGCAAGCAGCTTGCCGCCTCGGTAGTCAAGCTGCCTTTCGTGCGTAACGGTAAAATCCTGGCTGCGTAAGCGTATTTATAGAGCCGCCCGCAAGACCGTACAACCATAATCAATAACGAACATTTACCATCTGGAGCCACACATGAACATTCCTGCAGACCTGAAGTACACCGCTTCCCACGAATGGGTACGCCTGGAAGCCGACGGCACGATCACCGTCGGCATCACCGAGTACGCGCAGGATGCGCTGGGCGACATCGTCTTTGTCGAACTGCCTGACGTCGGCGCCACCTTCACCGCCGGCGACGACGCCGCCGTGGTGGAATCGGTCAAGGCAGCAAGCGACATCTATGCGCCGCTGTCGGGCGAAGTCGTGGCCGTCAACGACGACGTGGTCAATGCGCCTGAATCGATCAACGCCGACGCCTACGCCAACTGGCTGTTCAAGATCAAGCCAGCCGACGTGTCGGCCCTGGACGGCTTGCTCGACGCTGCCGCCTATGGCGCCACCACCAGCGCGTAATCGCGTTTGACTCACGGGCCGCGTTTGCGGCCCGTTTGCATTTAATTTTGTAGCTATGCCCCGGCGCCGCGCCCGCGCGCCGCATCCCGGTTTTTCAGTCTTTTTTGGCCTCTATATCATGACCCGCACCAGCCTGACCCAACTCGAAGCACGCGATGCCTTCATCGCCCGCCACATCGGCCCTTCCGCCACCGAACAGCAAGCCATGCTGGAGACCCTCGGCTATCCATCGCGCGCCGCGCTGATCGACGCCCTGGTACCGGCCAACATCCGCAACAAGGGCGCCCTGCCCCTGGGCGCGTACTCGCAGCCGATGCCGGAACAGGAAGCCCTGTCGCGCCTGAAAGCCATCGCCGGCAAGAACCAGGTGCTCAAATCTCTGATCGGCCAGGGCTACTACAACACGTTCACCCCTGGCGTCGTGTTGCGCAACATCTTTGAAAACCCGGCCTGGTACACGGCGTACACGCCTTACCAGCCAGAGATTTCGCAAGGCCGCCTGGAAGCGATTTTAAACTTCCAGCAAGTAATCACGGACCTGACCGGCATGGGCATCTCGAATGCCTCGATGCTGGACGAAGGCACGGCCGCCGCCGAAGCGATGACGCTGATCCAGCGCGTGGGCAAGTCGAAGTCGAACGTGCTGTACGTCGCCAACGACGTGCTGCCGCAAACCCTGGAAGTGGTGCAGACGCGCGCCCAGCCGATCGGCATCGAGGTGCGTACGTTCGACCCGGCTGAAATCGAGTCGCTCGACGCCTGCTTCGGCGTGCTGCTGCAATACCCTGGCGTGAACGGTGTCGTGCGCGACTACCGCGCCGGCGTGGAAAAACTGCATGCGAATGGCGCCATGGTCATCGTCGCGGCAGACCTGCTGGCCCTGACCATGCTCACGCCACCGGGCGAATGGGGCGCCGACGTCGTCGTCGGCAACAGCCAGCGCTTCGGCGTGCCGCTCGGTTTCGGCGGCCCGCACGCAGGCTATCTGTCCACGCGCGATGAATTCAAGCGCAATATGTCGGGCCGCCTGGTCGGCGTGACCGTCGATGCGCAAGGCAACAAGGCGTATCGTCTGGCCCTGCAAACGCGCGAACAGCATATCCGCCGCGAAAAAGCGACGTCCAACATCTGCACGGCGCAAGTGCTGCTGGCCGTTATGGCCTCGATGTACGCCGTCTACCACGGCCCTGCCGGCCTGCTGCAGATCGCCCAGCGCGTGCACCGCTTTACGGGGGTGCTGGCGGCCAACCTGAAGACGCTCGGTTATGGCGTCGTCAACGCGAGCTACTTCGACACCCTGACCATCAATGTCGCCGATGCGGCGCAACTGCACGCAACGGCCATGCACCACGGCGTCAACCTGCGCAAGATCGACAACACCCATGTCGGCGTGTCGCTCGACGAAACCACCACGCGCGATGATATCGCGCTGCTGTGGAAGGTCTTCGCGCACGGCCTGGCCAACGCGCCTGCCGCCCCGGACCTGGACGCCGTTGAAGCAAATGTGACCAGCGCGCTGCCGGCCAACCTGGCGCGCGAAAGCGCCTACCTGACCCACCCCGTCTTCAACAGCTACCACTCGGAACACGAAATGCTGCGCTACCTGCGCAGCCTGGCCGACAAGGACCTGGCGCTGGACCGCACCATGATCCCGCTCGGCTCGTGCACCATGAAGCTGAACGCCACGAGCGAGATGATTCCCGTCACCTGGCCCGAGTTCTCGAACATCCACCCGTTCGCGCCGGACGCGCAAACGGTCGGCTACCGCGAAATGATCTCGCAGCTGGAAGAGATGCTGTGCGCGCTGACCGGCTACGCGGCCGTCTCGCTGCAGCCGAACGCCGGCTCGCAGGGCGAATACGCGGGTCTGCTGGTGATCAAGGCGTATCACGAATCGCGCGGCGAAGGCCACCGCAACATCTGCCTGATTCCATCGTCGGCACACGGCACCAACCCCGCATCGGCCAACATGGTCGGCATGCAGGTCGTCGTCACCAGCTGCGACGCCAACGGCAACGTGGATCTGGCCGACCTGAAAGCGAAAGCGGAAAAGCACAGCGCCAACCTGGCTTGCGTGATGGTCACCTACCCATCGACCCACGGCGTGTTTGAAGAAGGCATCCAGGAACTGTGCGAAATCATCCACTCGCACGGCGGCCAGGTCTACATCGACGGCGCCAACATGAACGCGCTGGTCGGCGTGGCCGCTCCCGGCTCGTTTGGCGGCGACGTGTCGCACCTGAACCTGCACAAGACTTTCTGCATCCCGCACGGCGGTGGCGGACCAGGCGTCGGCCCGATCGGCGTGGGCGCCCACCTGGCGAAATTCCTGCCGAACCAGCGTTCAAGCGGCTACCAGCGCGACGCCGCCGGCATCGGCGCCGTCAGCGCCGCGCCATTCGGCTCGGCCAGCATCCTGCCGATTTCGTGGATGTACATCGCCATGATGGGCGCGGAAGGCTTGACGGCGGCCACCGAGACGGCGATCCTGGCGGCGAACTATATCGCGCGCCGCCTGGCGCCGCACTACCCCGTGCTGTATTCGGGCCACGACGGCCTGGTCGCGCACGAGTGCATCCTGGACCTGCGCCCGATCACGGACGCCACCGGCATCAGCAACGAAGACGTGGCCAAGCGTTTGATGGACTTCGGTTTCCATGCGCCGACCATGAGCTTCCCCGTGCCGGGCACGCTGATGATCGAGCCGACGGAAAGCGAATCGAAAGTGGAAATCGACCGCTTCATCGACGCCATGATCGCCATCCGCGCGGAAATCGCCAAGGTCGCCAGCGGTGAATTCGACCACGACGACAACCCTTTGAGGAACGCGCCGCACACGGCACAAGTCTTGATGTCGGACAGCTGGGACCGCAAGTACAGCCGTGAAATCGCGGCCTACCCTGTCGCTTCCCTGCGCCAGCGCAAATACTGGCCGCCGGTCGGCCGCGCCGACAACGTGTACGGCGACCGCAATCTGTTCTGCGGCTGCGCACCGATCAGCTCGTACGAGGAGGAATAACGCCAGACCAAACCTACTGCGCGTCGCGCTTTGCGGCCGGCGATGCTCACCGTACTAGAGTACGGTTGCGCTTCTCGGCCACAAATCACTGACGCTCGCTACGGTTTTGTCAGGCGTCGAAACTCGGTAATCAGGAATTAAAATCCTGGCGAAAACCGGGAGCATTAAACCAGACCGGCAGGCCGCAAGGTCTGCCGTTTTTTTATGCGCCGCCTACAGCTACGTAGGTCGGATTAGCGCGCAAGCGCGTAATCCGACACCACCACCGGCCTCGCCAACAATGTTGTCGGATTACGCTCCGCTAATCCGACCTACGCTAGCGGCAACGCCAGCAGGACGGCGCCCGGCAGCCCTAGGGTCGTGCCGAGTATCGTCAGCAATATGACGTCGCGCCGCTCGCAGCGGGCGCGGTGCGAACTCCAGGCGGCGAACAGCAGCGCCACGGCAACGCCGCTGAGCGAAATTCCCACTTCCGTCATGCCAGCTCTCCCGTCATTGTCTCTTCCTTCATCGCTCTCATCCTTTTCATTGATTGAACAAGCTACCTACCGGTAGGCAGTAAGTGTACAATAAAAAACACGGCGGCGTCCATGCCCTGTTTTTTGACGATAAAAGGAATCGCAATGCAGCAGCAAACCACTCTCCCCGCCGCCAGTCTCGGGCTGGCGGCTTCCCTGGCTCTCGTGGCCGTGCTTGGTCCGGCAGGCATCGACATGTACCTGGCCTCGATGCCCGCCATGGCGCGCGAGCTGCACACCTCGTATGCGAATGTGCAGCTGAGCCTGACCTTCTTCCTGCTGGCACTCGGCGCAGGCCAATTGCTGTGCGGGCCGCTCACCGACATGCTGGGCCGGCGCCGTCCGCTGCTGGCCGGCATCGCCGTCTACATCGTGGCGGCCGTATGGGCGTCGCAGGCGGATCAATTGAGCACCCTGTTGCTGGCGCGTACCTTGCAGGGCCTGGGCGCGGCGCTGACCCTGGTCGTCGTGATGAGCATGGTGCGCGACGTGGCCAATGGGGTCAAAGCGGCGCAGCTGTTTGCCCTGTTGATGACCATTGTCGGTCTGGCGCCCGTGCTGGCGCCCGCCGTGGGCGGCTTGCTCGACGCGCACTACGGCTGGGGCGCCGTGATGCTGGCCCTGGCCGCGCTGGGCGCCTTGACTCTGCTCAATAGCGCGCTGTTCCTGCCGGAAACCTTGCCGCCTGCCCGCCGCGTTTCGCCACGAGGCATGCACCGCACCTATGCGCGCATCGCACTGGACCGCGCCTTCCTGCTGCCCGCGCTGGCCCTGTCCGCCACTTTCTTTTTCCTGTTCGCGTATATCGGCGGCGCGTCGCTCGTGTACCAGCGCGACTTCGGCCTGTCCGCCAGCAGTTTCGGCCTCGTCTTTGGCGCGACGGGCGTGGCCGTGCTGCTGGGCGCCATGGCCAGCGGCCGGATGGTGGAACAGCATGGCGTGGCGCGCTTGAGCCTGGCGGGCAGTGTGGCCATGCTGGGCGGCGCGGCACTGGCCCTGCTCGGTGCTTGGGCGGGAGCGGGCATCGCCGCCGTCGTGCCGGGCATGTTCGTGGCCCTGTTTGGCCTGGGCATCGCGGAAGCGGCGCTGATGGCCATGGCCATGGGTTCGCAGCAGCGCGCACTCGGCTCCACGGCCGCCCTGCTGGGCGCCATCCAGATGACCTTGTCGTCCTTGGCCACGCCTCTGGCGGCCAGTCTTTCCGAATGGGGGCCATTGCCCTGGCTGCTGTTCTTGACCGTGGCCGGCCTGCTGGTATCATGGCTGACCCTGGCCACTGCGCGCATCCATCCAGTCCATGCCGGCAGCCTGGGAGCGCACTGACGCTTCACCCAACCACTACCCTCATATGAAGAAACGCTCGGCCTCGGCCGATAACATCTGCGCCGTCGCCGTCGTGCATTTTTCCGAACACGGCTACGACGCCTCGTCGCTCAGCGACATTGCCGAACAGGCGGGCATGCGCAAGGCTTCGCTGTATTCGCACTTCGCCGGCAAGGACGCCCTGTTTCTGGACGTGTTTGCCGACGCGCTGGCCGAAGAGCAAGCGTTCATGGATAGCTGCTTCGCCGACGAAGCGGCGCTGACGGCGCCCGGCGGCCTGCAGGCCGGCGCCCTGTATTGCGACCGCATGGCGCAGCGCTACGCCGACTCGGCCCATCTGCGCTTTTTGCTGCGCACGGCATATTTACCGCCCGCGCCCTTGCGCATCGAAGTCGGCACGGGCTATGAAGCCTTGCTCGCGCAATTGCAGCGGCATTACGTGGCCAGCCTGGGCCGCATGGCGCCTGCCCTGGCGCCGCAGCGCGTCGACCTGTATGCGCAAGCCTACCTGGGCATCGTCGACAGCCTGCACGTCGAGCTGATCTACGCAGGCGGCGCCGCGCTGCAGCAGAGGCATGCGGCCCTGTGGCACATCCTGTCCGATTCGCTGGCGATGGCGCAAACGGCTTCGCCTTCCCCATGACATCATTCATTTCCTTCCTGCACACGTCTCCCGTGCATGTGGCCAGCTTCGCGCGCCTTCTCGACACCCAGGCGCCAGGCATGCTCGCCGAACACCATGTGGATGAAGCCTTGCTGGCGGCGGCGCAGCAAGCCGGCGCCGACGAGGCCGCGCTGGAACAGCGCATCCACGCCGCCATGGCGACTGCCGCTGCCAGCGGGGCGGCCGTCGTGGTCTGCACCTGCTCCACCATCGGAGCCGCCGCCGAACGCACGCCGACCGACGGACGCTACACCGCCATGCGCATCGACCGCGCCATGGCCGATGCCGCCGTGCTGGCAGGCCCGTGCATCCTGGTCGTGGCGGCCCTGGCCAGCACGCTGGCGCCCACCACGCGCCTGTTGCAGGAATCGGCTGCCGCGCTGGACAGGCCTATCCAGTTGCAGTCGCTGCTGGCCGAAGGCGCGTGGACGCACTTCCAGGCAGGTGATCACGCAACGTACATCGGCGCCATCGCCGGCTGCATAACAGCCACACTGCCAACCGCACCGGCAACCGATGTGATCGTGCTGGCACAGGCGTCGATGGCGCCGGCAGCGCAGGCACTGCAGGAGCTGGGCGTGCCGGTAATGTCGAGTCCATCGCTCGGTGTCGCGCGGGCGCTCGCACAATTGCAGGCACCTTGACGTCAACATTACACTTTGGAAACCTAAGATTTCTTCAGTTGACACCCTGGCAGCCCATCCATAAGATGCCCTCATTATTCATTTACGGAGTCCCACGTGGGTACTTGTTCTAGTGACAGTAGCCGATCTTGTATCGGTGATTGCCTCGGCAGCTAAACAGCAAGCAACGCGGAACTCTCTTTCCTCCGTGCCTTGCTGAGCAAGGTGCGGTGTCTCGCGCGGCCAGTCCGGCTGCGCGCCTCCTCCCTCTTTCCGATCGCGACCGGCTACTGACCCGGATTGCCCGCCAGCGTCATGATTCGTCATGTTGCCTTGGCGGCACGCAAGTCTTGCCTGCGGCTGCGCCGCCCGTCAACACCTCGCCGTGAAAGGAAGAGCCATGAACCTCTTCACCCGCTTATTCGAATCGTTCCTGCGCAAACGCCATACGTCCGGCCATTTCCGCCGCCGCGCCATGCCGCTGGAAAACAGCACGGCCCGCCCCGTGCCCGACCATCTGGCGCGCCAGCTGCTGGCCGCCGCCCATGAAGAGCTCGACAGCGCGCTGAACCGCCTGCACACGCGCATCGAAGGCTTGCGCGATGCCGAGGCGCAAGTCATCGGCGCGCAAACGGGCCCGAACGAGGTCGAGCATGAAAAGCCGCTGGCCTGGTACCAGCATCTGTGGCTGTGCTACAAGAATCCGTTCAACCTGCTGCTCACCGTGCTGGCCATCGTGTCCTACCTGACAGAAGATCCGAAGGCGACCATCGTCATCGGCACCATGGTGATTTTGTCGACCCTGCTGCGTTTCGTGCAGGAAGGCCGCTCGAACCGCGCCGCCGAGCGCCTGAAAGCCATGGTCAGCAATACGGCCACCGTGCTGCGCAATGGCCAGCAGATCGAGCTGCCGATCCGCCAGCTGGTGCAGGGCGACATCATCGTGCTGTCGGCCGGCGACATGATCCCCGCCGATTGCCGTCTGCTGTCCGCGAAAGACCTGTTCGTCAGCCAGGCCGCCATGACCGGTGAATCCTTGCCGGTGGAAAAGATGGCCGAGCTGGCCGACGCCCATGGCAAAGACCCGATGGAACTGGCCAATTTGCTGTTCATGGGCACGAACGTAATTTCGGGCGCCGCCACGGCGCTGGTCCTGGCCACGGGCAACCGCACGTATTTTGGCACCATCGCCACGAGAGTGACGGCCACCGAGCGCACGCCGACGGCGTTCGAGGCGGGCGTGAACAGCGTCAGCTGGCTCTTGATCCGCTTCGCCCTCGTGATGGCGCCGCTCGTGTTCCTCATCAATGGCTGGACCAAGGGCGACTGGATGGAAGCGTTTCTGTTCGCGCTGTCGGTGGCCGTCGGCCTGACGCCGGAAATGCTGCCCATGATCGTCACCAGTACCCTGGCCAAGGGCGCCGTGAAACTGTCGAAAAAGAAAGTCGTCGTCAAGCGCCTCGATGCGATCCAGAACTTCGGCGCCATGGACGTGCTGTGCACCGACAAGACGGGTACCTTGACGCAAGACAAGATCGTGCTTGAGCGTCACACGGACGTGTTCGGCCAACCGTCCGATGAAGTGCTGCAATTTGCCTATCTGAACAGCCACTACCAGACCGGCCTGAAAAATCTGCTGGACCGCGCCGTGCTCGACCATGTGGAATTGCAGACGGAAATGCAGCTGGCCCGCGATTATGTGAAGGTCGATGAAATCCCGTTCGATTTCGTGCGCCGCCGCATGTCCGTCGTCGTTTCCGAAAAAAATGATCATCATGAGCTGATCTGCAAGGGCGCCGTCGAGGAAATTCTCGCCGCCTGCAGCCATTTGCGCCTCGGTGGCGTGAACATTCCGCTCGATCCTGCCCTGCTGGATAAGGTGCTGGAAACCACGCATGGCCTCAATGCGGAAGGCTTGCGCGTAGTGGCAGTGGCAGTCAAGGAAGTGCCGCCGCATAAAACCGTGTATGGCGTGGCCGATGAAACGGCGCTGACCCTGATCGGCTACGTGGCCTTCCTCGATCCGCCGAAGGAATCGACGGCACCCGCCCTGCGCGCGCTGGCCGAACACGGCGTGACCGTGAAAGTCTTGACGGGCGACAACCACCTCGTGACGGCGAAGATCTGCCGCGAAGTGGGCCTGGCCGTGCATGGCGTGCTGCAAGGCCAGCAGCTCGATGACATGGACGACGCCACCCTGGCGCAGGCGGCAGAGGACAACACCGTGTTTGCCAAGCTCAGCCCGCTGCACAAGGAGCGCCTCGTGCGCGCGCTGCGCGGCAATGGCCATATCGTCGGCTTCATGGGCGACGGCATCAACGACGCGCCCGCCCTGCGCGCGGCCGACATCGGCATTTCCGTCGATTCGGCCGTCGATATCGCCAAGGAAGCGGCCGACATCATCCTGCTGGAAAAGAGCCTGATGGTGCTGGAAGAAGGCGTGCTGGAAGGCCGGCGCACCTTCAGCAACATGCTCAAATACATCCGCATGACGGCCAGCTCGAACTTCGGCAATGTGTTTTCCGTACTGGTGGCCAGCGCCTTTTTGCCGTTTTTGCCGATGCTGCCGCTGCACTTGCTGGTGCAAAACCTGCTGTACGACGTGTCGCAGATCGCCATCCCGTTCGACAATGTCGATGCCGAACTGATCCAGCAGCCGTTGAGCTGGAATCCGCGCGACATCGGCCGCTTCATGGTGTTCTTCGGACCCATCAGCTCGATCTTCGACATCAGCACGTTTATCCTGATGTGGCATGTGTTCGGCGCCAATACGCCCGAGCAGCAGACACTGTTCCAGTCCGGCTGGTTCGTCGTGGGGCTGCTGACGCAAACCTTGATCGTGCACCTGATCCGCACGCCCAAGCTGCCGTTCATCGACAGCATCGCATCCGTGCCCCTGCTGGTGGCCACCACCGCCATCATGGCCGTGGGCGTCTTCCTGCCGATGGGTCCGCTGGCGACCTACTTCAAGCTGCAAGCCTTGCCGCTCGGATATTTCCCATGGCTGCTGGGCATCCTCGTCTGCTACACGGTGCTGACAACGTTCATGAAGCGCGTGTATCTGCGCAAATTCGGCTGGCAATAGTATGATGAGCCGCTCTTTCTTCTCACAAAGGCACGCATGAGCGGCTCCCACCTTTCCAAACGTAATCTC
Source organism: Janthinobacterium sp. BCJ23 (assembly GCF_059617945.1). Classification (NCBI taxonomy): domain Bacteria; kingdom Pseudomonadati; phylum Pseudomonadota; class Betaproteobacteria; order Burkholderiales; family Oxalobacteraceae; genus Janthinobacterium; species Janthinobacterium sp. BCJ23. Next base: position 202,981 of record NZ_JCAQAW010000010.1, read on the forward strand.
GCCCTGCTGCTGTCGGGTCTCGTGTTTCCCGGCAGCGGGCATTTTGTATTGAAACGCAAGGCGCGCGGCTGCCTCTTCCTCGTGCCGGCCCTGGTCGCGCTCGTGCTCGTATTACGCCAGATCATGGCACGTTTGGACCAGGTAATGGCACAGATCGACAGCGGCGCCCTGCCTCTCGACGTGCAGCTGATCGTGGAAAAGGTCGATGCGCTGTCCGCCAATGACGGCCCGGCCATGACAGTGGCCGTGGGCGTCCTGGTGGCGTGCTGGGTAGCCAGCCTCATCGACACCCTCCTGATCAAGCCATGACGGAAGAAGCGGTCGCGCGCAAAGCACGCAAGGAAGCCAAGATGCAGGCGCGCCGCGCGCAGCTGGCGCTCAGCCGCCAGGACCACGGCGGCCCGCTGGCCTGGCGCGGCTGGTTCGACGGTTCCGCCCACCCGAATCCGGGCAAACTGGGCATAGGCGCACTGCTCCTGGGGCCGAACGGCGAACGCATCGAAGTGAGCGAGTCGGCCGGGTATGGCAGCAGCAGCGACGCGGAATACGCGGCCCTGACGGCCGTGCTGCAAGCGGCACTCAAGGTGCGCCCGCCGCCCGTGCAGTTGCTGCTGTTCGGCGACAGCCAGGTGGTGATCAACGACGTGCTGGGAACGACGCCGGTCGGCGCCAAGGGACTGGAAACGCAAAGGGCCACCGTAGTGGCCCTGCTGGAACAATTCAATGAGGTCAGCTTGCGCTGGCTGCCGCGCCACAGGAATGGCGAGGCGGACCGGCTGTCGCAGCTGGCGATTACCGGCTGGGTCGAGAAAGATTAAGCAGCGCGACCGATCCGCAACGCATCCTTCTGCTCTTTCGCCACCGGGCGCTTGGCACCCTTCAAACCGCTGACACTGGCCTGCTGCCCATTCAGTTTGAATACGCTGACGACTTGCGCCAAGTTATGCGCCTGATGCTGCATCGATTCGGCGGCTGCCGCCGATTCTTCCACCAGCGCCGCATTTTGCTGCGTGACGGCATCCATCTGGCCGATGGCCCGGTTGATCTCGTCGATGCCCACGCTTTGCTCGCTGCTCGCTGCCGTGATTTCCGTGATGATGTCGCTCACGCGCTGCACGCTGTCAACGATATCGTTCATGGTCGAACCGGCTTGCGCCACCAGCATGCTGCCCGCATTGACTTGCTCCACAGAGGCACCGATCAGGGTCTTGATTTCTTTCGCGGCGCTGGCCGAACGCTGGGCCAGGTTGCGCACTTCGGACGCCACGACGGCAAAGCCCCGGCCCTGCTCGCCGGCGCGTGCCGCTTCCACGGCCGCGTTCAGCGCCAGGATATTCGTCTGGAAAGCGATGCCATCGATCACACTGATAATGTCGACGATCTTGTTCGACGAGGCATTGATCGATTCCATCGTGCCCACCACCTGCGCCACGACTTCGCCGCCCTTGACGGCCACTTGTGCGGCCGATGACGCCAACTGGTTCGCCTGGCGCGCATTGTCCGCATTCTGTTTCACGGTGCTTGTCAGCTCTTCCATCGACGACGCAGTCTCTTCCAGCGAACCGGCCTGCTCTTCCGTGCGGGAAGACAGGTCCTGGTTGCCGGCGGCGATTTCCGTCGACGAGGTAGCGATGCTGTCCGTGCCCGTACGCACTTCGCTGACGATGTTCAGCAAGCTCGTGTTCATATCCTTCAACGCTTGCAGCAATTGCCCCGTTTCATCCTTGGCGCTGGCGTCGATCTGCGCCGTCAAGTCGCCATCGGCCACCTTGCGGGCAATCTCCACGGCCGTGCGCAGGGGACGCACGATGCCCATCGTCAACAGCCAGGCGCACACGACGCCAAAGCCCAGCGCCAGCACGGCCAGAGTCAGCAGCAAGTTGCGGCTCGTCTTGGCGACCTCGTCGATCTCGCGCGCGGTTTTATCGATGCTGGCACGCTGGTGCTGCAGCATGTCGTTGACCACTTTCAGGTACTTCGTCGAACCGGGCACGAAGATGCCCTGGAACGCTTGCTCCGCTTCCGCTTCCTGTCCATCCGCCTTCAGCTTCGATACTTGCGCGCGCGAATCGAGGTAGACCTTGCGCTGTTCGCTCACGAGGCGGAACAGTTCCTTTTCTTCCGGGCTGGAAATCAAGGCTTCGATTTTCTTTTGCAATTCGCCCGAGACCACCGACGATTGCTTGGCCTCTTCCGCAAAATATGCGCCCAAGGTCGTATCGCTGCTGCGCGCGATGGCCGTGGTACGGCGCACGCCGCTGTCGATTTTCGCGTACCAGTCGGAAATATAGCGTTCCTTCGTCAGCGGCAATTCCATCATGGAACGCGTGGCCGTGGCCACGTCATGCAAGCGCCACACGCTGATGCCCGTGATGAGCATGGAAAACAGCAAGATCACGGCAAAACCCAGGCCGAGGCGCACACCAATACTGACGTTTCTTAACAAATTCATGTGAATATCCTAAAAAAGCGGAACCAGACTATATAAAAGGGGAACAGCAGAAAGCGGCTGCACGAGGCAGCCGCGGCGCCATCAGCGTGTGCCGATGCGCAAGGCGGTTTGCGAAGTTGCCGGGCGTTTCAGCGTCTGCTGGCCATTCAATTTAAAGACGCTGACGACTTGCGCCAGGTTATGCGCCTGGTGCTGCATCGATTCGGCGGCGGCGGCCGACTCTTCCACCAGCGCCGCATTTTGCTGCGTGACGGCATCCATCTGGCCGATGGCGCGGTTGATCTCGTCGATGCCCACGCTTTGCTCGCTGCTCGCTGCCGTGATTTCCGTGATGATGTCGCTCACGCGCTGCACGCTGTCGACGATATCGGTCATGGTCGAACCGGCTTGTGCCACCAGCATGCTGCCCGCGTTGACTTGCTCCACGGATGCGCCGATCAGGGTCTTGATCTCTTTCGCGGCAGAAGCTGAACGCTGGGCCAGGTTGCGCACTTCGGACGCCACGACGGCAAAGCCGCGGCCCTGCTCGCCGGCGCGCGCCGCTTCCACGGCCGCATTCAGGGCCAGGATATTCGTCTGGAAGGCGATACCATCGATGACACTGATAATGTCGACGATCTTGTTAGACGAAGCGTTGATCGATTCCATCGTGCCCACCACTTGCGCCACGACTTCACCGCCCTTGACAGCCACTTGCGCCGCCGATGCCGCCAGCTGGTTCGCCTGGCGCGCATTGTCCGCATTCTGTTTCACGGTCGACGTCAATTCTTCCATCGACGACGCTGTTTCTTCCAGCGAACCGGCCTGCTCTTCCGTGCGGGAAGACAGGTCCTGGTTACCGGCGGCAATCTGTGTCGACGAGGTCGCGATGCTGTCCGTACCGCTGCGCACTTCGCCGACGATGTTGAGCAGGCTCGTGTTCATGTCCTTCAGCGCTTGCAGCAATTGCCCCGTTTCATCGTTGGCGCTGGCGTCGATCTGCGCCGTCAAGTCGCCATCGGCCACCTTGCGGGCAATCTCCACGGCCGTGCGCAAGGGACGCACGATGCCCATCGTCAACAGCCAGGCGCAGACGACGCCAAAGCCCAGCGCCAGCACGGCCAGCACCAGCAGCAGGTTGCGGCTGGTAGTGGCGACGGCGTCGATCTCGCGCGCCGTCGTGTCGATGCTGGCGCGCTGGTGTTCCAGCAAGTCCAGCACCATCTTCTGGTACTTGGCGGCGGCCGGCACGAAGGTCTTTTCAAACACCTCGTTGGCGGCATCGACCTGCGCTTCGCCCTTCAGCTTGTAGACCTGGTCGCGCGAACCGATATACACCTTGCGCTGTTCCAGCAAGCCCGCGAACATGGCTTTTTCTTCCGGCTTGTCGATCAGCGCCTCGATTTTCTTTTGCAGTTCAGCCGAGCTGGACGACGACACTTTCGATTCTTCGGCGAAATAGCCGCTGAGCGAGGTATCGCTGCTGCGGGCAATGGCGATGGTACGGCGCACGGCGCTGTCGATGCGGCCATACCAGTCGGAAATATAGCGCTCCTTGGCCAGCGGCTGCTCCATCATGACGCGCGTGGAACTGGCCACGTCGTGCAGGCGCCAGACGCTGATGCCGGTAATAAGCATGGAAAACAGCAAGATCACGGCAAAACCGAGTCCGAGGCGGACGCCGATGCTGACGTTGCGTAATACATTCATGTGACTATCCTAAAAAGCCCTGATGCAGCGCGCCGAACGGCTGATGGCATCCATTGACGCGCTGCGTGGCTGCGCTATCAAGGCGGGCATGAAAAGTGAAACCAAAGTGAAACTGGCGCACGGTTCGGCTGAACCGTGCGCCAGGAAAGGCGCTAGCGTGCGCCTTGCAGAAAAACCAAGCAATGTCGAGAGTCAATTGTTTCCGACAAACCCAGTCAAAATGACCGGCGGGGAAAAATCAAGCGGCCAATTTTTCGATCAAGCCCATGTCGGCGCTAGACATCAGCTGGTCGATATCGACCAGGATCAGCATGCGCTCGTCGATGGTGCCCAGGCCGATTACGTATTCCGTGTTGATCGAACGGCCCATGTCCGGCGCCGGCTTGATCTGCTCGGGCATCAGGGTGGTGACGTCGGAAACGCGGTCGACGACCATGCCGACGACGCGGTTGCCGATGTTGAGGATGATGACGACGGTGAACTGGTCATAGCTGGGCGTGCCCAGGTTGAACTTGATGCGCATGTCGACGATCGGCACGATGATGCCGCGCAAGTTGACCACGCCCTTGACGAACTCGGGGGCGTTGGCAATGCGGGTCGGCGTTTCGTAGCTGCGGATTTCGCTGACTTTCTGGATGTCGATGCCATATTCTTCCTGGCCCAGGGTAAAGGCCAGGTATTCGGCAGCCTTGGCAACGGTTGCGCCAGTATCGCTGGAATTGGTGTTCATGATAATCCTTTCGTTAACTCGCCTGGGGCGCAGGCCAGGGCGCGCTGCATGCAAGCCCTGGATGTGACGCGCCAAGCACGATGGAATGGCTGTCACTTGTATGTTTTTGCAAATACTTTCTCGCAATTAGCTTATGCTTCTAATTTCCGTGCGGCAATGTTACCCCATGTAAATTTTACATGCACTAAAAAAGAGCATTCGTCTGACCAGTGCTTTTCAAAAATACAATTTATGTGGCAAATACGGCACGCCGAAGTGCCGGGCGCCCCGCCCCACGCGGCGGCGTTTTATGCCACACTGGCGGCCCCTGCTTTTTTACGACTTTGAACCATGCATTCTTTGCTTTCCCAATGGCAACCACGTCTGCTGGCGCTGGCCACGGCCGGCCTGGGCGATGACAGCGCCCACGACATCAACCATCTGCACCGTGTCTGGCGCAATGCCAGCGTCCTGCTGGAAGAATATGCGCAGGCCGACGCCCTCACCGTGATGGCAGCGTGCTACCTGCACGACCTGGTCAACTTGCCGAAAAACCATCCCGAGCGCCATCTGGCCTCGCGCCAGGCGGCAACGCTGGCTTGCCGCCAGTTGGCGGAACTGGAGTTCCCGGCAGAAAAATTGGCCGGCGTGGCCCACGCCATCGAGACGCACAGTTTTTCCGCCAACCTGCCGCCGCACACGATCGAAGCGCAGATCGTGCAGGACGCCGACCGCATCGACGCGCTGGGCGCCGTGGGACTGGCGCGCCTGTTCTATACGGCCGCGCGCATGGATAGCGCGCTCGCGCACGGCACGGATCCGCTGGCCGCGCATCGCCCGCTCGACGACAAGGCCTACGCGCTCGACCATATCGTCACCAAGCTCGACAAATTGCCCGGCAAGATGCAGACGGCGGCGGGCCGCGCGCTGGCCGAACAGCGGCTGGCCGTGCTGACGGATTTCCGCGCCGCCTTCGCTGACGAATGGGGAATGAGCACATAAGCCTGGTGGCGATAGCCAGCAGCACGCATGCTATCTATAATGCAAGCCTCAGCTATCGCGCCGCGCGTCAGCAGAAAACTGCAAGACGCCGGCGCAATACCAACGCGCAGAAAGCATGCATGTCCGATCAAACCAGCCCCGACAGCCATTCCCCGTCATCGCCCGCCGCGCCCGCGCGCGCCGGCAACCTCAATTTCATCCTCGTCTGCGTCTTCATCGACATGCTGGGCATCGGCCTCGTGGTGCCCGTGCTTCCCATCCTGATCGGCAATTTTGTCGACGGCAAGGATGCCCAAGCATTCTGGTACGGCATCATGGCGGCCCTCTTCGGCTTGCTGCAGTTCATCTTCATGCCCATGCTGGGCGCCATCAGCGACCGCGTGGGACGCCGTCCCGTGCTGCTGTACTCGATGGCCGGCATGGGCATCAACTTTCTCGCCACGGGCTGGGCGCCGAACCTGGCCTGCCTGTTCATCGGCAGGGTCATCGGCGGCGTCTCGTCGGCCAGCATGTCGGTCGCGTCCGCCTATGCCTCCGACGTTTCCACGCCCGACAACCGGGCCAAGAGCTTCGGCAAGATCGGCGCCGCCTTCGGCCTGGGCTTCATTTGCGGGCCCATGCTGGGAGGCCTGCTGGGCGAAATCGATCTGCGCCTGCCGTTTTACGTGGCGGCTGGCCTGTCGGCGGCCAATTTCATCTACGGCTATTTCTGTGTGCCCGAATCGCTGCAGCCGGGCCCGCGCGCACCGTTCACCCTGGCCCGCATCAACCCGTTCGCCGCGCTGCTGAAACTGGTGCGCCGCGTGGAAATCCGCGGCCTGGTGCTCGCCTTCGGCCTGATGACGTTTGCGCAAATGATGCTCAACACCACGTGGGTGCTGTACACGCACTTCCGCTTCGACTGGACGCCGCGCCAGAATGGCATCGCCCTGTTCTGCGTGGGCCTGTGCGCGGCCGTCGTGCAGGCGGGCTTGCTGGGCATACTCATCAAACGCTTTGGCGAAGTACGCTTATCCCTGCTGGGCATGGCGTCGGGCGCCCTCACCTACCTGCTGTACGGACTGGCCACGCAAGGCTGGATGATGTATGCGCTGATCCTGTGCAACCTACTGGCCTTTGCCGCCGGCCCGGCCCTGCAAGGCATCATCTCGAAATCATCGAACGCCAGCGAACAGGGAGAACTGATGGGCTCCCTGCAATCGATCAGCAGCCTGGGCATCATCCTCATGCCTTTGCTGGGCAGCATAATCCTCGGTGAAGTGAGCCATTTGCCGCCGCAGGACTGGCGCATCGGCAGCACCTTCTATCTGTGCGCCATCATGCAAACCCTGGGCATCTTGGTGGCCTGGCGCTACTTCAAGGCGCAGCGCCTGGCCAGACTTGCGGTTTCCACCACAAAGTAGCCGCGGGGATAATATTGTATTTGAGAAATAAATAGGCGAGAATGGGATAATCAGCGGGGCGTTACCGACGCCCGGCATTCGATGGCAAGCAAGGATGGGTATGACTGACTTTTATTCCAGCGCCTGGCGCCGAACCATGGCCATGCTGGCGCTGGCGCTGCCGTCCCTGGCGGGCGCGCAATGCTCGCGCGACATCCAGGTGCCCGTCTCGGCGATCGGCGCCAGCGTGGTCGTCAGTGGCGCCACGATCAGCGGCATCTATCCCGACTTGCTGCGCAGCATGGGCGCCAAGCTCGGCTGCAACTTTGTCTTCACGGCCGTGCCCCGCGCGCGCCTGGAAGCGATGTTCGAAGCGGGCAAGGCCGACTTGCTGATCCCGGCCAGCAGCACGCCGCGGCGCGACCAGCATGGCCTGTTCATCCCGCTGATGGGCAGCCGTCCGCTGCTGATCTCGCTGCAGGGCACGCGCGCACCCATCAACACCATGCAGGAACTGATCGACCGGCGCGAATTGCGCGTGGCGCTCGTGCGCGGCTACGACTACGGCGCACCGTACCAGGCACTGGCCAAGGAATTGAGCAGCCAGGGACGCCTGTTCTACGAAGTCGACGCGCTCTCCGTGGCACGTCTGATGCAAAGCGGCTTCATCGATGCCACCATCATGGCCCCCACCATCCTCGCCGGCGTGGCGCAAAACGATGCGCGCGTGTATGGCCTGGCCGACCGATTGCGCCTGGAAGCGCTGCCGGAATTGCCGTGGGGCATGAGCGGCGCCTACCTGTCGCGCAAGTCGCTGACGACGGAAGATCAGGCCACCTTGCGCGAATTGCTGGAAAAGGCGGGCCGCTCGGGCGTCCTGATGGAAGGTTTCCAGCGCCACCACCGCCAGGAATTGTTGTCGCAGAGCATACGCCCCCGCTAAGGCCCGCATGTCCGGTCTGGTCGTCGCCGTCGTCCTGTTTGCCGCGCTGCTGCACGCCAGCTGGAACGCCATCGTCAAGTCGGGCAAGGATACCTTTCTCAGCACGGTGCTTGTCTCCGTGGGCGCGGCCCTGATCTCGCTGGCCGTGCTGCCCTTCGTCACCTCTCCCGCGCCCGCCAGCTGGCCCTATTTGGCCGCCTCGGCCGTGGCGCAGCTGGCCTATTATTCTCTGCTGGCGGCCGCCTACAAGGCCGGCGACATGAGCCATGCCTACCCATTGATGCGCGGCAGCGCGCCGCTCATCGTGGCGCTGGCCAGCTGGCCGCTGATCGGCGAGCGCCTGTCCGCCATGCAAATGGGCGCCGTCGCCTGCATCTGCGCGGGCATCCTCGGCCTGTATGTTGCCGCGCGCCGGCCCGCCACGGCTGGCGCCGCGAAAAACACGGGCCGCGCCACGGCCTTTGCGCTGGGCAACGCCTGCGTCATCGCCAGCTATACCCTGATCGACGGCATCGGCGTGCGCCTGTCCGGCGCGCCGGCCGCCTACACCATGTGGATTTTTGTCTTGAACGGAACGGGACTGCTGCTGTGGACAGCGTTGCGCCGCCCCGCCGACTTGCTTGCGTATGCGCAAACGCAATGGCGCCTGGCCGCCTTTGGCGGTTTCGGCACGCTCGCTTCGTACGGCCTGGCCCTGTGGGCCATGACGCAAGCGCCCGTGGCCGCCATCGCGGCCCTGCGCGAAACGTCGATCCTGTTCGCCATCGCCATTGCCGCGCTGTTCCTGCGCGAAAAAATCAGCCCCCGCCGCTATCTGGCTATCGCCCTGATAGCGGCAGGCGCCGTGCTCATGCGAATGGCCTAGCGGGCGTCGAGCGGCGCGATCGGCAACTCGATGGCGCTGGCCGCCCCTGCCGCGTGGTACACGCGCTGCGTCGCCTTTTTGTAATCGCCTGGCTGGGCCAGGAAGATATTCGGCACGAAGGTTTGCGGATTGCGGTCGTACAGGGGGAACCAGCTCGACTGCACTTGCACGGCAATGCGGTGGCCGGGCAGGAACACATGGTTGGCGTTCGGCAAGGCAAAACGGTAGCGCTCGATCTTGCCGGCAGGAATCGCGGTCGGATGTTCGAGGCTGTCACGGTAGCGACCGCGGAAGATGTCCATCGCCACGCCAAGCTGGTAGCCGCCCATGGCCGGCTGCGACGGCACTTCGTCCGGATACACGTCGATCAGCTTCACCACCCAGTCGGCATCCGTGCCGCTGGTGGCGGCAAACAGGTTGACCATCGGCGCGCCGGCGATGCGCACGGCCGTCTTCAACGGTTCCGAGACATAGCTGAGCACATCCGTACGGTCCGCATAGCCGCGCTGGTCGCTGACCAGCCATGGCTTCCACACGTCTGCATCGTTCAGGCGCACGGGACGGGGGACGAAAGGCACGGGTTTCGCCGGATCGGCCACGTATTCATCGAACGCGCCGCTGGCTGCATCGGCTGTGGCCGATGACGCGGCAAAGCCCAGCTTGTAGCCATCCTGCAGATAGATCGGCGTCAGCTTGGTGTCGCAGGTCTCGCAGGCCAGCGGCCACTGCTGCAGGCGCTGCCACTGGTTCGTGCCGCTCTGGTACGACACGACGGGTGCCGTGTTCGCTTCCGGCGCGCCATCCTTCAGGTATTGATTGAGGAATGGTTGCATGACTTTTTCACGGAACTGGCGCGCCGTGTCGCCGTCAAACTTCAGGGCCCCCAGGCTGGAACCTTCGTAGTTGACGCCGCTGTGGCGCCACGGGCCGATGGCCAGGTAATTGAGATTGTTGCGCGTGTCGCGCCCTTCCATCGCCCAGTAGCTGGCGTAGGGGCCATAGATGTCTTCCTGGTCCCACTGCCCTACCACGTGCATGGTGGGCACGATCAGCGGGCGCTTGGCGAGGATCTTGTCGAGCGCCTGTTCTTGCCAGTAACTGTCGTAAGCCGGGTGCTCGAACAGCTTTTTCGTATAGGTCAGCTTGTCGATGCCGAATTTCTTTGCAAAGTCGCCAGCCGAGCCGATGCGCAGATACGCATCGTAATCGTCGTAGGCGCCCAGCACGGGCGCCTCGCCGCTGCCGCGCACGCTCGTCTGCCATGCCAGGTAAGACAAGCTCGGCATGCGGAAGGCGCCGTTATGGAACCAATCGTCGCCGCGCCAGCCATCGACCATGGCGCTCATGGGAATGGCCACCTTCAGCGCCGGATGCGGGTCGACCAGGGCCATCAGCACCGTATGCCCTTCGTACGAGGAACCAAGCATGCCCACCTTGCCATTGCTTTCCGGGATATTCTTCGACAGCCAGTCGATGGTATCCCACGCATCCGTGACGTTGTCCACTTTGGTATTGTTGAGCGGGCCGCGCACGGGGCGCGTCATCACGTAATCGCCTTCCGAGCCATGCTTGCCGCGCACGTCCTGGAATACGCGGATGTAGCCGTTTTCCACCAGGGTGTCGTCGCCTTGCGGCAAGGTGGCCAGCATGCTGGCGCTGGTGGCGCGCTGGGCGCGGCGGGCAGCGTTATAGGGCGTGCGCGTGAGCATGATAGGCGCCCGTTTGGCGTCTTTCGGCACGACGATGACCGTGTACAGCTTGACGCCATCGCGCATGGGAATCATCACCACGCGCTTGACGTAATCATTCACGTCGGGCATGACCAGCTTGGCGCCGATATCGGGCGCCATCGGCGGAGTTTGCGCCATCGCGGGCGCAGCAAACAGGGAACTGATAACCAGGGCCAGGCCGGTGAGCCGGACGGGGGACGACACGCGCATACTGTTCTCCAATGGATTCATGCCACGCAAAAGTGGCCGAATGGCAATAATACCCGGAAAGCAAGTTCCACAGTAGGCTAGCCTCTGACGCAGCACAGCAGATAAATCGGGCCGCAAACTTGACAGAACGCGCCCAAACTGCAACCATAACGCCATGAAATTTATCCCTTCACAACACGCCTGCTTGAATTGGTGGTCCCGCTCACTTTCGCGCGGCCACTGTATAGTGATGTGAATTAGATCCACGCCGCCTCGATCGGTGGCGTAACAGGCTCAGCCTGGATCATCCCCGATGCAGGCGGCTCAAAAGGAAACTTGATGAGCTTGCCGAACACCCCAGATACCCAAGACCAGAATGACGCACCGGCAGCACCGCTGTCGCCCGCCGCCATCGCTTCGCAATCCGTGATCCTGACGGGCGACCGCCCGACCGGTCCCTTGCATCTGGGCCATTACGTGGGCAGCCTGCGCGACAGGGTCCGCTACCAGAACAGCTACAAGCAATTCATCATGCTGGCCGACGCGCAGGCGCTGACGGACAATATGGACGACATCGACAAGGTGCACCGCAATGTCGTCGAAGTGGCGCTCGACTACCTGGCCGTCGGCATCGACCCGACGAAAACCACGGTCTTCATCCAGTCGCAAATCCCGGAACTGGCCGAGCTGACCTTTTACTACCTGAATATCGTCACCGTGGCGCGCCTCGAGCGCAATCCCACCGTCAAGGAAGAAATCCGCCTGCGCGGCTTCGAGCGCGACATTCCAGCGGGCTTTTTGACCTACCCTGCCAGCCAGGCGGCCGACATCACGGCCTTCAAGGCAGGCGTGGTGCCCGTGGGCGAAGACCAGATCCCGATGATCGAGCAAACGAATGAAATCGTGCGCCGCTTCAACCGCATGTACAACCGCGAAGTGCTGATGGAATGCAAGGCGCTGGTACCGGACATCGGCCGCCTGCCCGGCATCGACGGCAAGGCGAAGATGAGCAAGTCGCTGGGCAATACCATCAACCTGGGCGCGACCTCGGCCGAAATCACGGCCGCCGTGAAAAAAGTCTATACCGACCCGCTGCACCTGCGCGTGGAAGACCCGGGCCACCTGGAAGGCAATATCGCCTTTACGTACCTGGACGCCTTCGATCCGGAAAAAGCGGCGCTGGCCGAAATGAAAGCCCATTACGTGCGCGGCGGCCTGGGCGACAGCATCGTCAAGAAGCGCCTGGACGTGGTCTTGCAGGAAATGCTGGCACCGATCCGCGCCCGCCGTGAAGAGTTCGCCAAGGACAAGGGGCAAGTCATCCAGATGCTGAAAGAAGGCACGTTCAAGGCACGCGAAGTGGCGGCCCGCACGGCCGATGAAGTCAAGTCGGCGCTGGGCCTCAACTACTTCTGATCACAGACAGTCAGCAAACTGATGCGCTCAGGCGGAGTCGGGTAAAATCCCGCTTCCGCCTGGGCGCGATGCATTTGTGTCACCGTGGCACCAGCAATCCGTAGAGAAGACAACGCGCCATGACCGATACCCCTATCGAACAGCTGCTGCAGCAGCATTTTTCCATCGATGCGCTGCAGCAGGCACCCGCGCCCCTGCAGCAGGCGCTGGGCATGCTGGGCGGCTGGCTGGCCGCCGAACGCGACACGCCCTATCCGCACACGCCGTATGCGGAACTGCTGACGCAATTGTCCGACACCTGCCTGCCCGCGCACGGCATGCCCGTGGCGGATTTCCTGCAAGAACTCGACACCACCGTGCTGGCCAATACGGCCCAGCTGAACCACCCGCAATACATCGGCCACATGACGCAGGCCCTGCCCTGGATCAGCGTGCTGGCCGAAGCGTTTACAGCCACCCTGAACCAGAACCAGGTCAAGATCGAGACGGCGTACGTGTCGACCCTGATCGAAAAACAGATCCTCGGCTGGCTGCACCGCCAGATCTACCAGCAGCCCGATGCCGTCTACACGCAGGCCATGGCCGCCACCAGTGGCGCGCTGGGCAATGTCGTCAACGGCGGCACCATGGGCAACTTGACGGCGCTGGCCGTGGCGCTGGAAAAACAATTACCGGGCACGCGCAAGCGGGGCCTGTTCGCCGCCATGCAGGATTCTAGCCATGCGGGGCTGGCCGTGATCGGCTCGGCGCGCAGCCATTACTCCGTGAAAAAGGCCTTGGCAACCCTGGGCCTCGGCGAAAACGCCTTGCAGCTGGTGGCCGTCGACCGCGACAACCGCATCGACGTCGCCGCGCTGGAAGCGACCATTGCCGATTTAAAACTGCGCAAGATCAAAGTCGTCGCCATGATCGGCATCGCCGGTACGACGGAAACGGGCGCCATCGACCCGCTGGCCGCGATGGCGGCCATTGCCGCGCGAGAAAGCATCTGGTTCCACGTGGATGCGGCCTGGGGCGGCGCCCTGTTGATCGCGGAACAGTACCGCGCGTTGTACGACGGGATTGCGCTGGCAGACTCCGTCGTCATCGATGGCCACAAGCTGCTATGGGTGCCGATGGCGCAAAGCATGGTGCTGTTCAAGGATAGCGCCAGCCTGAACTTGCTCAAGCACAATGCCAACTACATCTTGCGCGACAACTCGGGCGACTTGGGCCAGACGTCGCTGGAAGGCTCGCGCCGCTTCGATGCCTTGAAACTGTGGACCTCGTTCAAGGTTCTGGGCGTGTCCGGCTACACGACCTTGCTGCAGCAGGCTGCCACCCTGTCCGGCCAGTTGCAGGATTTATTGGCCGACCAGCAGGATTTCGAACTGGTCACGCGCTCCGATACCTTTATTCTGACCTACCGCTACGTGCCCACGCACTTGCGCCAGCGCATGGAGGCCTTGCTGGCCGGCGGCCAGGTGGACGCTGCCACCGAACTGAACAAGCAACTGAACACCTTGAACGCCAAGCTGCAGAACCGGCAAAAGGCGCAAGGCCACAGCTTTGTTTCGCGCACGGTACTGGAATCGACGCGCTACCCTGGCCCGACCAACGTGCTGCGCGTGGTCATGACGAATGTCAAGACGCGCCCCCACCACTTGCGCGCCATCTTGGCCGAACAGCGCGCCATCGGCCAGGCGCTGGTGGCGGAACTGGGCCTGTAAGGAATCCCCCACCCATCAGTTTTGAATGGATGCACGATGCAGCGTCTTAGCGCCCTCACCGATCTACTAAAGCATCTGTTGAAATGGCTGCTGCTGGCCTTGGTCGTGGCCGTGCTGGCGGGATCGGCCTCGGCCTTCTTCCTGTTCGCCCTGGACTGGGCCACGCGCACGCGGATGGCGCACGCCTGGCTGATCTGGCTGCTGCCCTTGGCGGGCTTTGCCGTCGGCTGGCTGTATTTGCGCTACGGCAGCAGCGTCGAAGGCGGCGCCAACCTCCTGATCGATGAAATCCACGATCCGAAAAAAATCATTCCGCTGCGCATGGCACCGCTGGTGCTGGGCGGCACCGTCATCTCGCATCTGTTCGGCGCGTCCGTCGGACGCGAGGGCACAGCCGTGCAGATGGGCGGCGCGCTGGCCGACCAGCTCACGCGCTTGTTCCGCCTGAACAACGAAGACCGCCGCATCATCCTGATGGCCGGCATCAGCGCCGGCTTTGCCTCCGTCTTCGGCACGCCGCTGGCAGGCGCCATCTTCGGCCTGGAGGTGCTGGCCATCGGCCGCCTGCGCTACGAAGCCATGCTGCCCTGCCTGGCTGCCGCCGTCATCGCCGACCAGGTGGGCTTGCTGTGGGGAGTCCACCATACGCATTACGCCGTGCCGTTGATCCCCGCCCTCTCCGCCTGGACCTTGTGCGCCATGGTGATCGCGGGCGTGCTGTTCGGCGTGACCGGTAAACTGTTTGCGCAAGCCACGCATGGTTTGAGCGGCCTGATGAAGCGCTGGATCGCCTACGCCCCGCTGCGTCCGCTGGCCGGCGGCGTGATCATCGCTGCCGCCGTGTGGCTGATCGGCACGGACAAGTATATCGGCCTGGGTATTCCCACCATCGTCGACGCGCTGAAGGAACCGCTGCCCGCCTGGGATTTTCTCGGCAAGATGGCGTTTACCATTGTTTCACTGGGCACAGGTTTCAAGGGCGGCGAAGTGACGCCCCTGTTCTACATCGGCGCGACCCTGGGCAATGCGCTGGGCCCGCTGTTGCACCAGCCCGTCCCCCTGCTGGCCGCCATCGGCTTTGTCGCCGTCTTTGCGGGCGCGGCCAACACGCCGATCGCCTCGACCCTGATGGCCATGGAACTGTTCGGCGCCGAAATCGGCATGTACGCAGCTATCGCCTGTGTCGTCGCCTACCTGTTTTCCGGCCACGCGGGCATTTACCGGGCGCAACGGGGCGGGCATGCCAAGCGCACGCCCCCCAAGGACATCGACGCATGACACAGAATATCTACGACAACGACAGCTTCTTCACGGCTATAGCCAGCTGCCGCGCTCTGTCGGCGGCCTCGACAGCGCACCGGAATGGCCTGCCCTGCGCGCCATGCTGCCCGGGATGCAAGGAAAAAGCGTGCTGGACCTGGGCTGCGGCTATGGCTGGTTCTGCCGCTGGGCTGCCGAGGCTGGCGCGGCGCGCGTGCTGGGCGTGGACGTATCGGAAAAGATGCTGGCGCAGGCAAGCACCATGGGAGAACACCCGACGGTCAGCTATGCGCGGCTTGATCTGGAACAACTGGCCTTGCCGCCAGCCAGCTACGACCTCGTCTACAGTTCGCTGGCGTTCCACTACGTCGAAGGTTTCGACACCCTGCTGGCCGCCATCCGCCACGGCTTGAAGCCAGGTGGCAAGCTGGTGTTTTCCATCGAGCACCCGATCTTCATGGCGCCGCGCCAGCCCGGCTGGCTGACGGATGCGCAAGGCCGCAAGCGCTGGCCCGTTGACAGCTACCAGCAGCAAGGCCCGCGCATCTCGGACTGGCTGGCGCCCGGCGTGATCAAGCAGCACCGCACCCTCGGCACGACCTTGAATGCTTTGCTACGCGCCGGTTTCCAGCTGGACCACGTGGAAGAATGGGGACCCAGCGACGAACAGCTCGCGCAGCAACCGGCCCTGGCCGAAGAGCGCGAGCGGCCGATGCTGTTGCTGGTGGGGTGTGGCCTCAAGTAACCGCGCCGTCAGCTGGCCACATTGCGCGTAAAGCGCAAGGTCGACGCGCCCGCATTCACGTAGGCATACGCTTGCGCGCTGCTGAAGACAAAAAATTCACCCGTGGCCAACTGCCTGGTTTCCGCCGCCAGCACGAGCTGCAGCGTTCCTTCCAGCACGTAGAGCATTTCGCTGAAGCCGGCCGGATCGGCTTGCGCATCGTAGCGCTCGCCTGGTGCCAGGGTCCACGACCACAGCTCGACCTGGCGGCTGGCGGGCGCCGCGCCCAGCAGCACGGCCTGGCTGGCCTGCGATTCGCTTTGCCACATCAGCACGCGCAGGCTGTCGTGCGGCTGCTGCGGCGGCTGGACGAGGTCGACAAAGGCCACGTTCAAAGCGGCCGCCACATGGTCGAGGTTGGCCAGGCTGATATTGGTGCTGCCAGCCTCGACGCCGTTGACCATGCGCCGGCTCAGGCCAGACTGGCGCCCCAGTTCCTCCTGGCTAAGGCCGGCGGCAAGGCGCAAGCGCCGCAGATTGGTGGCCAGGTGTGCCAGCACGCCACCGGCCTCGGCTTGACTGCGCAATATATTGCTCCTATGATGATGGGAAATATTTTGCTCATAGCATAGCGTCCCATGAAAACACACGCAAGTCCCCCGCCCGCCCTCGGCCTGCCCGAACTGGCCCTGATCGCCATCACCTTCATCTGGGGCGGGACGTTTCTCGTCGTGCAAAACGCCGTGACGGTCAGCGGCCCGCTGGCCTTCGTGGCCGCCCGCTTTGCCGTGGCCGCCAGCATCGGCGCCCTGATTTGCCGGGGCCAGTTGCGGCATTTGACGAAGGCGGAGTTGCTGACGGGCATGGCCATCGGCGTGAGCATCTTTGGCGGCTACGCGCTGCAGACCTATGGTTTGATGCATATTTCCAGCAGCAAATCGGCCTTCATCACGGCCTTTTATGTGCCCATCGTGCCGCTGGTGCAGTGGCTGGTCTTCAAGCAGCGCCCCCACCCTGCCGTGTGGGCGGCTGTCGTGCTGGCGTTCGTCGGCTTGCTGCTGCTTACCGGCACGGATGGCTTGAGCATGGCCTTCGGCACGGGCGAGCTTATCACGGCCGTGGGCGCCATCGCCATCGCCCTGGAAATCATCCTCATCAGCCGCGTCTCGCCGCAGCTGAACATCTTGCGCGTGACCATCGTGCAACTGGCGATGGCGTCATTGATCGCCCTGCTGCTGATGCCCGTCATGGGCGAAGCGCCACCTGTCATCAGCAAGACGTTCATCCTCAGCGTGCTGGCCCTGGGCTGCGCCAGCGCGCTGATCCAATATGTGATGAACTGGGCGCAAAAGCGCATCTCCGCCACGAAGGCGACCCTGATCTATGCGGGCGAACCTGTCTGGGCTGGCGTGATCGGACGTATCGCCGGCGAGCGCCTGCCGGCGCTGGCCATCGTAGGCGCGATATTGATCATTTGTGCGGGCATCCTCAGCGAGTGGCGGCCGAAACGCCTGCGCGCCGACGGCAAGGCCATCGTGCCATCAGATTAAGCGTCGGTACGCCGCAGCGCCGTATCCCCATGCAAGGCCAGCGGCACGGCCCTGGCCCAGCGGTTCGAGGACAGCGAAAACGTCAGCGCACGCACCTGGTGGTACCAGCCGGCGGGCACGTACAGCATGTCGCCCGGCTCGACGATGCATTCGATCATGGTGGCCTGGCGCGCCAGCGGGAAACGCTCGAAATCGGGCGCTTCCGGGTCGAAGGGCGAGCCGAACAGGATGGCGTTCGCTTCGCTCGGATACAGGAAGGCATCGTGGTGCGGCGGCGATAAAATGATGCGCTTGCGGCCCCACACCTGGGCGAAGATATTGTCGTCGTAATCGCAGTGCAAGGGCGTCACCGTGCCGGCCGGCCCGACCCAGAAACGCGGCGGGCCCATCTTGTCGAAATACGTGGGCCAGTGGCACAGGCGGTTCAGCTCGCGTAATTCCAGGTTGCCCAGGTAGGGCGGCAGCACATACTTGCCCTCTGCCACCAGATCCAGATATTGCCCCATCGACATATCCTGCATGGCGCGATCGGCAGCAAAGGCCGTGTTGATGTAGTCGCCTACCCGTGCGCGCACGGGCACATGGCTGAACTGCTCGCGCAAGACTTCGGGACCCAATGCCGACAGGGGCCAGCGCCGCACCAGCCCGCGCATCAGGAAAGGCAAGCCCTGCGCGGCGCGCGCACGAAAGGCGGCGGCGTCCAGCATGGCCAGGCGCGGCACCTCGGTGATGGCAGGCAAGTCGCGCGCCCCCTGCTTGATAGCCTCGCGCATGGCGTCGATAGAGGTAACACCGCGCACCTGCGCATCCTTGTCTTCGCGCGCCTGCTTGCGGGCCAGGGCCGCTTCAGGCGAACTGAATTCGGCTGGCGGCCTCGGCGGCAGTGCACGTGGCAATACGGGGGCTGCCGCAAGCGGGAGCGGCTCTTTTTTTTCTGCGGACATAAACCTTCTTTGCGATCAGGCGCCGCGCGGCATGGCGCGACAGTGCGCTATTTTAAGCCAGCAAGGCCCGTTTCAGCATATCGGCCTGCTCGCCTGCCTGGCGCGCCTTGGCTGCATACTCGCTGGCCGTGCCCGGATGCAACCAAGCCTGGGCCTTGGCGGCCAGGTTCAGGTACAGTTTTTCTTTTTCCTGCAGCGCCCTGACGGCGGCCCAGATGGCGTCTTCCGCCTTTTCATGCTGCAACTCGCCAAGCGTCTGCGCCGTAAAACTGTGGCCCGTATGGCAGCGAAAACGCTGCGGCTTCTGGCCATGCAGCTCCCACAGCGTGCCCTGGCATTCGGGACAGGTGAACGTCGATGGCGTGGCAATTTTTTCCAGTTGCTCCATATTTCCCACTCCCCGCGCAAAACGGTTTTCCACGGCAACCCACTGGGGCACGGGCGGCAAGGACTGTGCAGCGACGGCTGGCGCCGGCGCGCCGCTGGCCAGCGCCAGCAGGGCCGGCCCGATCTCGGTGGACGGCAGGCACCAGTCCACTCCGGCATGGTCGATCGCGCTTTGCGGCATGGACGGCGCCACCGCGTCCTGCGGCTCCTGCACCAGCGCCTTGCCGCCGCAGGCCTTGATGGCCTGCAAGCCCGCCGTGCCATCGTCGAGGTAGCCGCTGAGAATCACGCCCACCACCTTCGGCCCAAAAGCGGCGGCCGCGGTGCGAAACAGGGGGTCGATGGCGGGACGTGTATGGTTTTCCTTCGGTCCCCGGGTCAGCTCGACCATCGCCTGGCCGGCCAGGTTGGCAACGAGCATGTGCCGGTCCGGCGGCGCCAGCAGGATGCGCCCCGCGCGCACAGGTTCGCGCTCTTCGGCAAAGCGCACGGGCAAGGCGGAGGTTTTGCTGAGGATCTCTGGCAGCACGCTATTGCGCGCGCCTACATGCATGACGGCCAGGATTGCCGCGGGCAGGTCCGCCGGCAAGGTGGCGAAGATGGTGGACAGCGCGCTTACGCCGCCCACCGAGGCCCCCATGACGATCAGCGTTTCCATGCCTGCCCCTTTCGCGCCCGGATCACTGAACTATTTTGCCGCGCCTAGTGACAAGATTCCGTGCGCCGACTAACACTGTACGCAGCGTTAGGTTAGAACAGAGACGTAACGACACCTGACAAAACCGTCGCGAGCGGAAGGGAGAGGTGGCCGAGTGTCTTCAGACTGGCGTCTTGAATATTGGATCCACGATGAACTGCTGCGCCTTGATGCGCAAGGTACGCTCCTCGTCCAGCTCGGCGCGCGTTTCGCCCAGCTCTTCGCGTTCCGCTTCCAGTTCCAGGCGCGCGGCCGCCAGTTCCGTTTCCACGCGTGTCAGGCTTTCCAGCTTCAGCTGGGCCTGGATCAGTTCCGCGCGCGCCGCTTCGGCGGCCTCTTCCAGACGGGGGATGCCTTCGAGCTTGAACTGCGCCTTGGCCAGGTCCATGCGCGCCTGCTCTGCCGCCTCTTCCAGGCGCGGCAAGCCTTCCAGGCGAAGCTGCGCCTTGGCCAGGTCCGTGCGGGCCTGGTTCGCCACTTGCCGCTCGCGCTCGAGCTCCTCGCGCAAGGTTTCCAGCTCGCCCGCCTGCAGGTCGAGCAGTTCTTGCTGGCGCTCGTTCTCGCTGGCCAGGTCCATCAATTCCTGTTGATTGTCGTTCATCTCGGCTTCATGCGCGCTGTGGCTGGCGCTTAATTCCTGTCCTACATAATCGAGGATGGCTTGCTGCAGCACGGGCGACAGTTCGGCGGCGGCAGCGATCTGGCGCTGCGCACCGGCCTTGCGGCGCTGCAATAGCTTGCTGATGGTGCCCAGACAGGCGCCGTTGCCCAGCCGTTCGCGCAAGGCGCGCACCGTGATGGACTGGCCTTCGCCGGCCATCGCTTCCATTGCCGCATTGATCTGTTCCGCGCTTACTTTTGCCATGTCGTGTGCTCTTGAATGTTGCCCAGGGCAATCTTGCCCAGGGGCATTATCTTATGCCAGCGGCGGCAAAGCGTAAAGTATTTCTCAATAGTGATTGCAATTGCACAACAGAACGTTGTGCAAACATGCGGCCTGGGATGTTTTACTCTTCGAGCAGACCATTTTCCGTGAGCATATCCTGCACCAGTTCCAGGCGCAGCACGGGATTGTCCTGGCTCAGCAATAGTTGTTTTTGCATGGCGCTCAGAGACAGCAGCTCGCACCAGCGGTTCGCCACCCAGCCGCACTCGTCGAGGCGGTATGGCGGCTGCAGGGGCATTTGATCGGGCGGGATCTTTTGCTCCTGCAGGGTACGGATCAGGGCGCCGAGCGCGTCGGCTACATTCTGCTGCTCTTGCGGGATGGGGATGGTTTTATCGGGCGCCAAGGTGTCGACCTGCGCCATCCACAAGCCGTGCTTCAGCTGTTCGCTGGAGACGATGTGGAAGCGCTGCATGCCCATGCATTTGATTTGCAGCAAGCCCGACAGAGGCGCGGCCCAGTCGACGACGCGCGCCAGAGTGCCCACGGGCGCCAGGGTTTCCAGCTGGCCCGGCTTGCGCACTTCCGCACCTTCCAGCAGCTGCACCACGCCGAACGGCTGCTCGCCCATGATGCACTGACGTATCATGTCCAGATAGCGTACCTCGAAGATCTGCAGGGGCAGATAGCCGTCGGGATACAGCACCGTATTGAGCGGGAACAAAGGTATCGAGGTCATGGCGCATGATGGCACGAATGGCATATCCGTGCAGCGCGCTTTGCCTTTCAGCTTAACTGCGCCGATTATTTGTAAAAGCGCCTTTTCTTGGCTCGCTCCGCCGCCTTCGGCGCCAGCACTTTCACGGCCTTTTTCTGGATCGTGCCGCCGGCGGACGTGCCCGGCACGCGGTGCTCGGCCTCGAAACCGGGTTCTTCGCTGCGTTTCAAGGTTTGCCGCGTCAGCGCTTCGACGGCCGACAGCAACTCCACCTCGTCGGCGCAGACGAGCGAGATCGCTTCGCCCGAGGCGCCCGCGCGGCCCGTGCGGCCGATGCGGTGGATATAGTCTTCCGCCACGGTGGGCAAGTCGAAATTGACGACGACGGGCAATTGGTCGATATCGAGGCCACGGGCGGCCACGTCGGTAGCCACCAGCACCTGCACTTCGGCGGATTTGAAACGGGCCAGCGCGCGCAGGCGGTTCGGCTGCGTCTTGTCGCCGTGAATCGAATCGGCGCGCACGTCCTGCTCCAGCAAAGTGTTCACCAGCAGCTCGACACCCTTGCGCGTCTTGACGAAGACCAGAACCTGGCCCCAGCGCTTTTTCTTCAGCAAGTGCAAAAACAGTTCCGGCTTGCGTTTCTTGTCGCACACGATCACCGATTGCTTGACGGCCTTGACCGTGCTGTTGCGCGCACTCACCTCGACCGAGACGGGATCCTTCAACATGGTTTTCGCCATGGCGCGGATGGCGTCCGAGAAGGTGGCCGAGAACAGCAGGGTCTGGCGCTGCTTGGGCATGGTCATCAGCAATATATCGAGCTCGCGCTCGAAGCCCAGGTCCAGCATGCGGTCGGCCTCGTCCAGCACCAGGGTTTGCACTTGCTCGAACTTGACGGCGCCCTGCGTCTGCAAGTCCAGCAAGCGGCCCGGCGTTGCCACCAGCACGTCGAGGCCCTTGCGCAATTTGCTGATCTGCGGCTCGATGGGCACGCCGCCATACGCGACAAAGCTGCGCAGCGGCAAATTGCCGCCATAGCTGCGGAAGCTGGCATAGACTTGCTCGGCCAGTTCGCGCGTGGGCACGAGCACGAGCACGCGCACGCACTGGGGCGCCACCACGCCTTCCAATGTCAGGCGCTGCAGCAGCGGCACGGCGAAACCGGCCGTCTTGCCCGTACCCGTCTGGGCGGCGGCCATCAGGTCGCGCCCGGCCAGCACGGCAGGAATCGCTTGCGCCTGCACGGGTGTGGGCTTGGCATAGCCGAGCTCGTCAAGTTTGCGGACCAGGGGATCGATCAGGCCGAGGGAGGAAAACGTCATGGGGAAAGCAATCTTGGCAAAGTAAAAGGTGGCGCGCACGGACTGGCCGTGCGCGCAATTGCCGAGATTATAGGCCAGCGGGGATGCCGGCCGGGGTTTACAGTATAGAAACAGCGCGCTCAGAACTTCATTTCCAGGGTCGCGCGCGCCTGCGGCGAACTCGGCGAAATACTGTTACGGGCTATCGTGCCGCTGGCGTCCGCATACGTGGTGGTGCTTTCGAAGTCTTGCGCCAACAAGTTCGACACGGCCAGACGCAGCTGGTTCTTCGCATCAAATTTCCACAGCGCATAAATGTCGACGTCGCGCCGCGGCGAGGTGTAGGCGCTCTGGCGCTCGGTGATGCGCACGGGGCCGCCATTGCGGAAGTTGAAGCTGCCACCCGTCGTCAGCACGCCGTCGGGCGTCTTGTAGTCGAGACCGAAGTTGCCGCTGACGGGGGTTTGCTGGTCGAGCCGGTTGTTCGGTCCCGGCACCTGGTCCACCTGCGACCAGTTGCGGCTGATGCTGGCGCGCAAGTCGATGGCTGGCACGGGCGCGGCCATCACGGCACGCAGCGGGAACTTCGCTTCCAGTTCCAATGTCTGAGTATTGGCGCGGCCATCGTTGACGGGCGTCGATACCCAGCGGTCATTGATGAACAGCAAGCCCTGGCGCGTATAGCCATCGATACGGCGCGCCGAGGCGCGCGCGCTGAGCAAGGCGCCTTCGGCCCAGTAGTGCTCGTACGAGGCGTCGATGCCCAGCGCCAGCTCCGGTTTCAGGTAGGGATTGCCTTCGCGGTCGGGGTCTGTCTGGCTATTGTTGGTCGAGGTATTGCGGCGCGGAATCAGGCTCGCCGTGGGCTGCGCCTTGTAGGTGCGCGTCAGGGCCAAACGTACCTGGTCGCCCTTGGTATCGGGCAGCTTCCACAGGGTCTGCAGCAGCGGGCTCCACACGCTGGTGCGCTGGTTCACTTCGTCATAGGTATCGCCCGCGCTGCGCGTATCGATGCCTTCCCAGCGCACGCCCGCATACATCGACCAGCGCGGCGTGATTTCCCAGTCATCCTGCACGTACAGGGCCAGGCGCTTGATGGTGGCGTCGAAACCTTCGTCGCTGTTGACGGGTGGACGCGCGCCCAAGGCAGCCAGAGCCGCTTCACGCTGGCGGCGCGTTTCATCGCGCTCCGTGTAGGCGCCGTCCCAGCCCATCGACAATGCATGGCCGGGCAGCAAGGGCGACGAATATTTGCCCGTCGAACTGACGCCGTTTTCCGTCGCCTTCACGCCCACCTTGCGCTCGAGCGCCAGGCCGCTGCCGTCGACAAAGCCTTGCTGTAGGCTGTCGGACGTATTGCGGGCGGCCGAGGCGCCGATTTTCAGTTCCAGTCTGGCGCCGCCGGCCAGCTTGTGCATCCACGTCAGGTCGCTGCGGCCGAAGGCGTTGTGGTTGCTTGAACTGCCTGTATTGGTGTCATAGTCGGGGCGCACGCCCTGCTCCGTTTCGGCCCGGCTGAAGTTGCGGTGATTCGAGCGCCCGCCATTGAAAAAGAATTGCGCCGTCACATTGTCGCCATTGGCCAGCACCCAGTTCAGGCGCGGCGACAGATTGATGCCTTCCGGACGGCCATCGCCCGTGCCATTCGTGCGGCGCAGCAGGTTTTGCCGGCCGTCGGGCGTGTAGCCCAGTTCCAGTCCCGGATTGTCGTAATGGTAGTCGTAGCGGAACAGCGAACCGGCCATCGAGTACGAAAAATTGCCGTCGCGGTCGGACAACTGCACGTTGACGCTGGGCGAAAAGCTCACGTCGCTGCCCTGCACGCCCAGTTTGAGTTCGCGCTGCGCCGTCTTCACGGCTTTCTTGAGCACCACATTGATGGTGCCGGCGATCGACTGCGTGCTGTATTCGGCGCTGGCCGCATGCAGAATCTCGATGCGTTCGATCACGTCGGGCGACAGGGTGTCGAGCGAGAAACCGGCAGGCGCCCGCTCGCCATTGAGCAGTATCTGCGTGTAGCCGCTGCCCAGCCCGCGCATGCGGATTTCGCCGCCCGAGCGTCCGGCCGCGCCGGAGACGGTAATGCCGGGCAAGCGCTTGAGCACGTCGGTGACATTCGTGTCGCCATACTTGAGGATTTCCTCGCTGCCCACGACCATCTTGCTGGCCGTATCGTCGCGGCGCGGATCGTAGCCGCTGCCCTTGACTTCGACGGTTTGCATGGCCGGTGCGGCGGGCTTTTCAGCCTTCGGCGGCGCAGTGGTGGCGGCAGCGGCCGTGTCGGCTGGCGCTTCAGATTGCTGGGCCTGGGCATTCCAGGCAAGTAAAACGGCTGAACAAAGGACGGTAAGGCGGAGGCAACGGCGTGGCATCATGACCTGGCTGAAAAAAGTTGGCTGAATAAAAATGGCTAAAAGCTAAAAAACAGGCCGCCGTATTGTGCTGCAATTTTTTCCGAGTGGCGCAGTTTCCCGAAAATATTTCTTACAGCAAATTAAATTCGGCGGCGGACTGCGATACGCACCCTTGCATACGGCGCATATCATTGCGCGCCACATCGCCGCTATAATGCGTTTTCACCATTGTTCCCATCATCCCGTCAAAGGCTTCCCATCGTGTCTGACCGTCTTGCCGTCCTGCCTCAATATCTGCTTCCAAAAGGAGCGTTGACCAACTTTGCCGGCCGGATCGCCGGCGCCAAAGGCGGCGCCATGACCACGCGTTTGATCCGCTGGTTCGTCGGCCGCTACAACGTCAACATGGATGAGGCGCTGGACCCGGACATCACGCACTACACGAGCTTCAACGACTTTTTCACGCGCGCGCTGCGCCCCGATGCCCGTCCGCTGGCCCAGGCCGACTACATCTGCCCCGTCGATGGCCGCATCAGCCAGTTCGGCACGATCGACAAGGACCAGATCTTCCAGGCCAAGGGCCATAACTTCAGCACCACGGCCCTGGTCGGCGGCGACGCGTCCCTGGCGGCCCAGTTCGAACACGGCAGCTTCGCCAATCTGTACCTGAGCCCGCGCGACTACCACCGCATCCACATGCCGTGCGATGGCCGATTGACGCGCATGATCTATGTGCCCGGTGAATTGTTTTCCGTCAACCCGACGACGGCGCGCGGCATTCCCGGCCTGTTCGCCCGCAACGAGCGCGTCGTCTGCGTATTTGACACGGCCAACGGCCCCTTCGTCATGACATTGGTCGGCGCCACCATCGTCGGCAGCATGGCCACCGTCTGGCACGGCGTCGTCAACCCGCCCCGCACGGGCCAGGTGCGCGACTGGAGCTATGCGAACGACAATGTCGTGCTGAAACAGGGCGAAGAACTGGGCCGCTTCCTGCTCGGTTCCACCGTCGTCATGCTGTTCCCGAAAGACACCGTGCAATTCAACGCCAGCTGGCAACCGGCCGGCCCCGTGCAGCTGGGCGAAGTCATGGGCAACCTGCCCAAGTAAGCCAACGGGACGCGCGCCTACACGGGCGCGTCGGTCTTGTACATTTCTTCCATCAAGTCCAGGAACGCGCGCGTCTTGGCCGGCATCAACCGCCGGCCGGGAAACACGGCCCAGCCCGTGACCAGCGGAAAACTCCACTCCGGCAGCACGCGCACCAATTCCCCCGTCGCTACATAGGCCTTGGCAAAGCGGTCCGTGCTGGCCGCGATGCCCACGCCCGTGCACGCCATGCGCACCAGCAATTCAGGCGAGTTGGCCAGCAGGCGCACGGGCAGATCGCGCTCCCAGGTGGTCTTGCCGCGGATCAAAGTCCAGTGCACGAGGCCATGCACGGCGCGCGGCAAGCTGAGCAAATCATGACCGTACAGATCGTCGGGATGCTCGGGCAAGCCGTGCACACTCGTGTATTTCGGCGAGGCATACAACGCCAGGGTGCTGAACGCCACGCGGCGCGCTGACAGGCTGGCGTCGTCGGGCAAATTGCCCATGCGGATGGCCAGGTCGAAGTTCTCTTCCAATAAATCCACGCGGCGCGCCGACAAGTCCAGTTCCAGCGAAATGGCCGGATAGCGGCGCACGAACTCGGCAAGCACCTGGCGCATCAGGGTGTCGCCGAAATCGGCCGGCATGGAAATGCGCAGCAAGCCGCTGGGCCCCGCCTGGCGGTGCTGTGCCAGGGCGCCGGCCGCCTCCGTTTCCTCGACCACCTTGCGCGCATGCTCGAGCAGGCTGGCGCCAAACTCCGTCAGCGCCAGCTTGCGCGTC
This sequence comes from Janthinobacterium sp. BCJ23, assembly GCF_059617945.1. Lineage (NCBI taxonomy): Bacteria > Pseudomonadati > Pseudomonadota > Betaproteobacteria > Burkholderiales > Oxalobacteraceae > Janthinobacterium > Janthinobacterium sp. BCJ23. Next base: position 229,766 of record NZ_JCAQAW010000010.1, read on the forward strand.
GTGCGCAGCAGCAATCGTTCGCCCAGTTTCGCTTCCAGCAGCGAGATGCGCCGCGACAGCGTCGATTTGGGCAAGTCCACGCGCACGGCGGCGCGACTGAAACTGCCGCATTCGACGACTCTGGCAAACAGCAGCAAATCTCCGGGATCGATATCCATAAAACCTCATTGTTCCATTGGTGGATTAATGTTATCCATTTTAACGGCTTCCGCATCAATTTTGGAATTGCTATAGTTCATCCATCGCAAGACACCTCACAACGGAGAAAACAAGATGAACATCCTGCAAATCAATTCCAGCGCCCGCAGCACCGGTTCCGCCTCGACCCGCCTGGCTGACGCCATCGTCGCCCGCGTAGAAGCGGCCAACCCTGGTGCCACCCTCGTCCGCCGCGACCTGGCTGCCGCACCGCACCCCGTGCTCGACGAACCGACCCTGCAAGCGCTGTTCACGCCGGTCGATAAACGCACGCCGGAGCAAGCGGCCCGCATCGCCCTGGACGACGCGCTGATTGCGCAAGTGCAAGCGGCTGACGTGATCGTCATCGGCGCGCCGATGTACAACTTCGGCATCACCGTGCAACTGAAAAGCTGGTTCGACGCAATTGCCCGCGCCAACGTCACCTTCAAGTACACGGAAAACGGCCCAGTTGGCCTGCTGAGCGGCAAGAAAGTCTATGTGGGCCTGTCCCGCGGCGGCTTGCACCGCGACAGCGCCAACGATAGCCAGGTGCCTTACCTGAACACCATGTTCGGTTTCCTGGGCATGACCGACGTGCAATATGTGTATTCGGAAGGCATGGGCATGGGTCCGGAAGCCGTGGCCAAGGCACAAGCGCAAGCGGACGCCGAGATCAACGCGATCCTGGTGTAATAGCTGACTGCCGCAACAAGGGGTCAGACGGGGACGCCGAGTTCCGGCGGGTCTGACCCCAAACAGGAGAACACAATGAGCGATACCACCACCGTCAACAAGCCACGCGCCGTCGAGCGCGTGATCGCCGGCCAGGCCGTCATGGATGGCGCCGGCGTGAAGATCAACCGCGTGCTGACGCAGCAGCTGCAGCGCCGTCTCGACCCGTTTTTGATGCTTGATAACTTTGCCAGCGACAAGCCGAACGACTATATCGCCGGCTTCCCCGAGCATCCGCACCGCGGCTTTGAAACGGTCTCGTACATGATCACGGGGCGCATGCGCCACAAGGACAGCGCGGGCAACGAAGGCTTGCTGACCTCGGGCGGCGTGCAATGGATGACGGCCGGCAGCGGCGTGATCCACTCGGAAATGCCGGAGCAGGAAGAAGGCGTGATGGAAGGTTTTCAGCTGTGGCTGAACCTGCCCGCGCGCGACAAGATGCGCACGCCGTGGTACCGCGATTTCACGAGCAGCGAGATCCCCCGCTACACGACGGACGCTGGCGTGGCCGTGCAAGTGATCGCCGGCGAGAGCCATGGCGTGACGGGCGCCGTGCAGCGCGAACTGACGGAACCGTTGTACCTCGATATCGACTTGCCGGCCGGTGCCAGCTTCGAGCAACCCTTGCCGCCAGGCCATAATGCTTTCATCTACACGTTTCGTGGCGAAGTGCAGGTCGACGGCAAGGCCGTGCCCGCCCTGCGCATGGCGATCTTTGCCAACACGCCGGGCAGCGACGGCGTGCGCATCGAGGCGCCCGAAGGCGGCCGCGTGATCCTCGTCGCCGGCCAGCCCTTGAATGAACCGATCGCGCAGTACGGCCCGTTCGTCATGAATACCCAGGCGGAAGTGTTCCAGGCCGTAGAGGATTTCCGTGAAGGGAAATTTGGCGAGACGGCGGCACAGTAAAATTTATTTGCTCCAGGTAAAACCTGCAGTGCCTCGCGGCCTGCAGGTTTTTTTACGCGCCGACTGTTTTGTTGCTTTTCAATTACACTGACGACAAGATCATTCCACAAAGCATTCCATGCATCCCACGCACGACAACACCGAACACGACGCCACCCATTTGCACGCCCACCTGAAAGGCGACGCCAAGCACACCCACTCATTCGAGGGGCGCAGCCAGAGCATCCTCGCGTGGGCGCTGGGGCTGACCCTGTCGTTTGCCGGCATCGAGGTCATCGCCGGTTTCCTGTCCAATTCGCTGGCCCTGATTTCCGACGCGGGCCACATGGTCACGGACGCGGCCGCGCTGGGCCTGGCCCTGCTGGCGCAGCTGATCGCGCGCCGCCCTCCCTCGCCACGCCACTCGTTCGGCTTTGGCCGCGCCGAAGCGCTGGCCGCCTTCGTCAATGGCCTGGCCATGCTGTGCGTCGTGGGCTGGATCTGCTATGAAGCCGTGCTGCGCTTTTCCGCCCCACAAACCGTGCAAGGCGGCATGGTCTTCATCGTCGCCTTCATCGGCCTGGCGATCAACCTGGTGGTGGCGTGGGTCTTGTCGAAAGACAAGCAAAGCGTGAACACGCGCGCTGCCCTTGTGCACGTGATGGGCGATTTGCTGGGCTCGGTCGCCGCCATCGTCGCCGGCGCCGTGATTTACTTCACGGGCTGGATGCAGATCGACCCGCTGCTGTCCGTGCTGGTGTCTCTGCTGATCCTGAAATCCACGTTCGGGGTATTGAAAGAGTCGTACCACTTCCTGATGGAAGGCGTGCCCATGCACATCGACTACGTCCAGGTGGGCGCGGACGTGGAGCAGGTGGACGGCGTGATTTCCGTGCACGACCTGCACGTATGGGACATGTCGCCCGGCCAGCCAGCCCTGATCGGCCACGTGGAAATCGAACACCTCGACCATTGGCCGAAGGTATTGCGGGCGATCAAGAAGATGCTGTTAGCCAAGCATGGGATAGACCACATCACTTTGCAGCCGGAGACGGCCACAATGGCGGGGTTGCATGCGGGTGACAAAACCCACTAGCAAGGACCGGGGTCAGACCCGCCGGGTCTGACCCCAGCTTCTGTACTTGGGGTTCAACAAGACTAACTGCGCCTTGCTTCAAGAACACCGCTCACATCCTTGATCACATTCAGCGCCTTCAACAACTGCGCCGTCGAGCTGATCTCGGCCGTAAAGGTCATGCGGGCCTGGCCCTTGGCGCTTTGGGTGTTGACGCCGATGACGTTGATTTTTTCGCGCGAAAAGATTTCGGAGATGTCGCGCAGCAAGCCCTGACGGTCACCGGCGAGAATAAAGATGTCGACCGGGTACACGGTGTCGTGCCCGCCCGTGCTGCCCCATTCCGTGAAGATCACACGCTCGGGCGACTTGGCACGCATTTCCTCAAAGTTCTTGCAGGTGGCGCGGTGAATCGACACGCCCTTGCCGCGCGTGACAAAACCGACGATGCTGTCCGGCGGCGCCGGCTTGCAGCACTTGGCCAGCACGGTCATGAGGCCCTCGGTCCCCACCACCAGCACGCCGGACTTGGCGCCCTGTTCCACGCTGGAAGCGCGGCTCTTGCCGACCAGCACGGCGTCTTCCGGCACCACCACTTCGCCATTGTCGTGCAGCGCCTGCTCCACGTGGCGCAGGCTGAATTCATCCTTGCCCACCGACAGGAACAGCTCGTCGACTTTCGCAAAGCCCAGTTTTTGCGCCAGCGCCTCAAGGTTGACGGCCGTCTTGCCTTCGCGCTGCAGCGACTTTTCCACCAGCGCGCGGCCGTGGGCCAGGGTTTCCTGCATGTCGATCGCGTGGAACCAGGCGCGGATTTTCGAGCGCGTACGCGTGCTGACGGCATAGCCGGCGCTGAGCCAGTCGCGCGACGGTCCGGCCGTGCCCGGCGCGCCTTTGGCCGTGATGATTTCGCAGGTCTGGCCGTTTTTCAGCTGGGTATTCAGGGGCACCATGATGCCGTCGACCTTGGCGCCCCGGCAGCGGTGGCCCACGTCCGTGTGCAGGTGGTAGGCAAAATCGACGGGCGTGGCACCCACGGGCAATTCCAGCACGCGCGCTTGCGGCGTCATGACGAAGATGCGGTCGTCCAGGGTGGCGGATTTCAACTTTTCCACCCACTCGCGCTGGATTTCTTCCTGGCCCACGACGGCGTCGGCCACCTCCGTTTTCCAGGCCAGCAGCTGGCGCAGCCAGGCGATCTTTTCGTCGTATTTCTGGCCGGCAAAGTTCGAGCCGCCCTCTTCCTTGTAGCGCCAGTGCGCGGCCACACCGTATTCGGCAAAGCTGTGCATTTCATTCGTGCGGATTTGCACTTCCAGCGGACGGCCATCTTCGGCCGTCACCACCGTGTGCAGCGACTGGTAACCGTTCGGTTTCGGCCGTGAAATGTAATCGTCGAATTCTTTCGGGATGGGGGTCCAGATATTGTGGACCACGCCCAGCACCGTGTAGCAGGTTTTCACGTCGGCAACGATGACGCGGAAGGCGCGCACGTCGTACAGGGCCGTGAAATCGAGCTCCTTGCCGCGCATCTTGTTCCAGATGCTGTAAATGTGTTTCGGGCGGCCAAAGACTTCCGCCTGGATACCGGCCGAAGCCAGTTCCGTCTGCAGGCGCAAGATCGCCGAGGACACGAAGCCCTCGCGCATCATGCGCTTTTCTTCCAGCATCTTGGCGATGCGTTTATACGCTTCCGGTTCGATGAAGCGGAACGACAAGTCTTCCAGTTCCCACTTCAGCTGCCAGATACCGAGGCGGTTGGCCAGCGGCGCGTACAGGTCCAGGGTTTCCTTGCCGTATTCACACGTCATTTCGTTGAACAGCTTCAAGTCGGCAAAGTAACGCAAGGTCGTCACGCAGGCGGCCAGGCGCACCAGCACGACACGCATGTCGGAAGCCATCGCCAGCAACATCTTGCGCAAGGTTTCCACCTGGGCCACGGCTTGCTGCGCCGCATTCTTGCCGCGCCCGCCAGCGCTGCCGTGCTGCGCCTGAGTCAGCGCGCGCAAGCGGATCAGCTGGCGCACGCCGGTGGCCAGGTCGCACACCTGCTTGCCGAAGCGGGGTTCGATGTCGGCCGCCGTATCGGGTTCCAGCAAGGTCAGCTCGAACATCAGGCCGGCGATGCGCGTTTCCGCATCGCTGCGCAGGAAAGCCAGGGTGGTGGCCACGCCGATGGCGAACTCCAGCGCGGAGCGGCCGGCAAAGGTCTGCTTGTCGCCATACGCTTCGGTGGCATACGCGAGCGCGTCCAGCACGCGCGCGCAGTCCGGCGCACTCAAGCCCTCTACCAGTTGTTCCGATGTGGCGCTATTCGGGGCCGAGATGGAAACCATGTATTACCTTTAAACTTGATGACTGAACAACTTGAAAACTTAACGTTCTGCAGCGATGACGACGATTTCAACCAGGCATGCCGGATTGGCCAGCTTCGCTTCCACCGTGGCGCGCGGCGGCGTGTGGCCGGAGGCGACCCAGTCATCCCACACTTCATTCATGCCGGGGAAATCCTTCATGTCGGCGATGTAGATCTGGCACGACAGGATGCAAGTCTTGTCGCTGCCCGCTTCCATCAGCAAACGGTCGACGTGGCCCAGCACTTCGCGCGTCTGGCCAACGATGCCTTGCGTGGTGTCTTCGGCGATCTGGCCAGCCAGGTAGATGGTGTTGTTGTGTATCGCTACTTCGGAGAGGCGTTTGCCTACGTGCAGTCGTGTAATTTCCATGCTTCTTCTTTCGGTTGTTTCAAAATCTGTACAGCGTATTACCTGTGTTACTTGCCCAGCAAAAATTTGCGGGCGATGGCGATCTGGTCGTCGTGGACGAAAGTGGGCGCATGGCCCACGCCGGCGATTTCCACCAGTTCCGCCTTCGGACCGCGACCGAGCATGCGCGTGGCCGTTTCGTGCGACAGCAAATCGGATTCCGAGCCGCGCACCAACAGAGTCGGGCAGCGCACGGCATCATACGCGGCCCACAGCATGGCTTCGTCGCTGGCCGCCGATTCCGGCGTGGCCGAGCGGAACGGCATGGCCAGTCCCATATCATAGTGGCGGCGCCAGTGGCCATCCTTGTCTTGCCGCAACACATCCACCGCCAGTTTATGCCATTCCGCATCCGTGTGCGGGCCGAAGCTGGCGGACACGTCGCGCACGAACTTGGCGCCCTGCTCGAACGTCTCGAAACGCAAGTCCTGGCCGATGTAGTCGCCGATGCGCTGCAAGGCTTCCGGCGCCAGAGTCGGGCCGATATCGTTCAGGACCAGCTTGCTGATCGGGCTGTGCGGCAACGATGCCAGGCCCAGGCCGATCAAGCCGCCCATCGACGTGCCGAACCAGTCCACCGTCTGGCGCTCGCCATTGGCCAGCACGCGTGCCAGCAGGGTCACCATGTCGCTCACATATTGCGGCACGCGGTAGAACTGGGGATTGGCCAGCCAGCCCGAGCGCCCGCGGCCCACCACGTCGGGGCAGATCACGCGGTAATCGCTGGCCATGGCGCGCGCCAGGTTGTCGAAGTCGTCCGCCACGCGCGTCACGCCATGGGCGCAGACGAGCACGTTCGGATTATCGGCAGCGCCCCACTCCTTGTACGACATGGTATGCAAGCCTGCGGGGGAGATGCACTGCACGGATTTGATGCTCGCTTCGATCATGCGATTCCTTATAACACCGGAGCTACGGTTTTGTCCGGCGTCGTTATTTGGTAGTAAAAAACAAAGAAACCGGCAATTTGCCGGATGCCTCGCGCGCGACGCTACGGCAGTGTAGCGCAGCGCGGGCAATGCTCCAAGCGCGCGGCTGAAATGCTGCGCCGCAGCACACTACTGGCACGCTCACCATGGCGCAATACCCGATATAGCGAAAATGCATATCTGCGGTTATCCACAATTGAGCCGGCCTGGCAATGCGCGGATGATCGCAGCATCAACCCGCAAGAGGAGACCACTCGTGAAAAAACCATTCTATAAAATCCTGTACGTACAGGTGCTGTTCGCCATCGTGGCCGGCGTGCTGCTGGGGGTGTTCTACCCGTCGAACGCCGTCGACATGAAACCGCTGGGTGACGGCTTTATCAAACTGATCAAGATGATCATCGCCCCGGTGATCTTCTGTACCGTGGTCTCCGGCATCGCCGGCATGCAGGACGTCAAGAAAATCGGCCGAGTGGGCGGCAAGGCGCTGCTGTACTTCGAAGTGGTTTCCACCTTCGCGCTGGCCATCGGCTTGCTGGTTGCTAACATCCTCAAACCGGGCGCCGGCTTCAACGCCGATCCGGCCCACCTGGACGCCAAGTCGATCGCGCAATACACGCATGCCGAAGGCATGTCGACCATCGACTTCCTGATGAACATCATCCCGAAGACCTTCGTTGACGCCTTCGCCAAAGGCGACATCCTGCAAGTGCTCTTGATCGCCATCCTGTTCGGCTTTTCGCTGTCCCTGCTGGGCGAGCGCGGCCGTCCCGTTACCAAGCTGATCGACGAACTGTCGCATGCCATTTTCGGCATGGTCAACATCATCATGAAAGTCGCTCCTATCGGCGCGTTCGGTGCGATGGCCTTTACCATCGGTAAATACGGCCTGGCTTCGCTGATTCCGCTGGCTAAACTGATGGGCTCGTTCTACCTGACCTGCTTCCTGTTCGTCTTCGTCGTGCTGGGTCTGATCGCCAAGTACACGGGCTTCTCGATCGGCCGCTTCCTGCTGTACATCAAGGAAGAACTGCTGATCGTGCTCGGTACCAGCTCGTCGGAATCGGCCCTGCCGGCCCTGATGAAAAAACTTGAGCGCCTGGGCTGCTCCAAGCCAGTCGTCGGCCTGGTCGTGCCTACCGGCTACTCGTTCAATCTGGACGGCACCAATATCTACATGACCATGGCCGCCCTGTTCGTGGCACAGGCCACCAACACGGAACTGACCATCTGGCAGGAACTGACCATCCTGGGCGTGGCGATGCTGACCTCGAAAGGCGCATCCGGCATCACGGGCGCCGGCTTCATTACCCTGGCCGCGACCCTGGCCGTGGTGCCGACGATCCCTGTGGCCGGCATGGCGCTGATCCTGGGCATCGACCGCTTCATGAGCGAATGCCGCGCGCTGACGAATTTCGTCGGCAACGGCGTGGCCACCATCGTCGTGTCAAAATGGGAAAAAGAACTGGACATGGACAAGCTGCATAGCGAGCTGGCCCACCCCACCCACCCGACCGAAGAAGCGTATGTCGCCCCAGCCGTGAATATCGTCAAGTAAGCCGTACTCTCCATTGCAAAGCCCCGCAGAGCGATCTGCGGGGCTTTTTCGTTGTGTGCGCGCTTCTCGCATCATCAACACACAGTAAATTATGCATCAATATTTAGCACGATGATCAATGAATGAAAAACCATTACAGTACTGTCACCTGTTCGCCGTCAAGCTCCCGCATAATGACATTGCGTTAATGCAAGCCTGACACCGAACCATCCTCACTTTTGAATGGAGCACGCATGTCCCTCTCGCCCGCCTTTTACGCCACCTGGAGCCCACGCCTGCTGGGCGTGCTGCGCATCATCCTCGGCTTTCTCTTCCTGCAACACGGCACGGCCAAGCTGTTCGGCGCGCCGCACGTGGCCATGTTCGACGGCTTGCAACTGTTTTCCGTGATGGGCGCGGCCGGCGTCATCGAGCTGGTCGGCGGCACCTTGCTGCTGGTGGGCCTGTTCACGCGCCCCGTCGCCTTCATCCTGTCGGGACAGATGGCGGCCGCCTATTTCATGGCGCACGCGCCCGCCGGTTTCCTGCCGATCCTGAACGGCGGCGAAATGGCCGTCATGTACTGCTTCACCTTCCTGTACTTCGCGGCAGCGGGCGCCGGCGCCTACAGCCTGGACGCATTGCGCGGCAAGGCGAGCGCATAAAAAAAGGGCGGACATCGCTGTCCGCCCCGCTTCGATACGACGCTACGCCTGGCTTACACGGCGGAGACGTCCAGTTCCGCGCCCGTGGCCGCCTGCACCTGCTCCTTGGTCACGCCCGGCGCCAGTTCCACCAGCTTCAAGCCGTTTTCCGTCACGTCAATGACGCCCAGGTCGCTGATGATGACGTCGACCACGCCCACGCCCGTCAGCGGCAAGTCGCACTGTTTCAGCAGCTTGTGCGACGTCGTGCCATCCTTGGCCGTGGCCACGTGTTCCATCAGCACGACAACGCGCTTGACGCCGGCGACGAGGTCCATCGCGCCGCCCATGCCCTTGACCATCTTGCCTGGGATCATCCAGTTCGCCAGGTCGCCCTTTTCCGACACTTGCATGGCGCCCAGGATGGCCAGGTTGATCTTGCCACCACGAATCATGCCAAACGAATCGGCCGAGCTGAAATAGGCGGCGCCCGGCAAGGCCGTCACCGTCTGCTTGCCAGCGTTGATCAGGTCGGCATCGACTTCCGCGTCCGTCGGGAACGGGCCGATGCCCAGCAAGCCGTTTTCCGACTGCAGGAATACTTCGATGTTGTCCGGCACATAGTTGGCGACCAGGGTCGGCAAGCCGATGCCCAGGTTCACATAAAAGCCATCCTGCAATTCCTTTGCCGCGCGCGCGGCCATTTCGTCACGTGTCCAAGCCATAGTAATCTCCGTATTCTGTTTTATGCTTCGGTGCGCACGGTGCGCTGCTCGATGCGTTTTTCCGGGTTCGCGTTGACCACGATGCGGTGCACGAAGATGCTCGGCGTGTGGACCTGGTCCGGATCGATCTCGCCCACTTCGACCAGTTTTTCCACTTCGACGATGGTGATCTTGCCGGCCATGGCCACGTTCGGGTTGAAATTGCGCGCCGTTTTGCGGTAGACCAAATTGCCGGCGCGATCGGCCATGTAGGCTTTGACCAGCGCCACGTCGGCCACGAGGCTGCGTTCCATCACGTATTGCTCGCCGTCGAATTCGCGCAGTTCCTTGCCGTCGGCAACGATGGTGCCCACGCCCGTCTTGGTAAAGAAGGCCGGGATGCCGGCGCCGCCGGCGCGCAGTTTTTCGGCCAGGGTGCCTTGCGGCGTGAATTCCAGTTCCAGTTCGCCGGCCAGGTACTGGCGCGCGAATTCCTTGTTTTCACCCACGTAGGAGGCGATCATTTTCTTGATCTGGCGCGTGGTCAACAGCTGGCCCAGGCCGAAGCCGTCCACGCCTGCATTGTTGGAGATGGCGGTCAGGCCCGTCACGCCCGAATCGCGCAAGGCGCCGATCAGGGCTTCGGGAATGCCGCACAGGCCGAAGCCGCCGACGGCGATGGTCTGGCCATCTTGGACGATACCGGCCAGCGCCGAGGCGGCGTCAGGATAAACTTTATTCATGGGTGTCCCTCTATCTTTTGTTAAGCTTTGGTCTTGAGTCCATGACTCAGGCAGCGACTCAGCATAAAATACGCGAGTGGAAAGTACAATACCGTAGAACTACCGGCGCCGTGCCGGCAATCCCCCTGTGAGAGTGATACGTATCAGATGAACGCCGCGTCAGCCATCGATTATGAAAGCATCTTCCTGCACGCGCCCGTGGGCATGTGCATGTCGGAAAACCGTATCATGCGTAGCTGCAACGAAGCGCTGGCGGCCATGTTCGGCTATGCGCGCGCCCAGCTGGACGACCAGTCGTTCGAAGTACTCTACCCCACGCACGACGAATTCCTGCGCACCGGTGACCGCATCATTCCCATCATGAACGCCAGGGGACGCTATTCGGACGAGCGCATCATGCGCCGCAGTAATGGAGAATTGTTCTGGTGCCACGTCACGGGCCACGCCATGCTGCCGCAGGAACCGCTGGGGCCGGGCATCTGGACGTTCGAGGATGTCAGCGAGAAACGTCCCGTGACGGCGGAACTGACCCCGCGCGAGCGCGAAATCGCCGCCCTGCTGGTGGAAGGCAAGACCAGCAAGGTCATCGCCCGCCAGATCGACCTCAGCCCCCGCACGGTGGAAATGCACCGCGCCAAGCTGATGCGCAAGTTCGCCGCGTCGACGTCGTCCGAGCTCGTGCACAAGCTGGTGGGACTGCAGCTGCAGCGCTAGAAGGTACTCATGCCACCGTCAGCGGAAATGATGGCGCCGTTGATGAAATGCGAATCCTCGCCCGCCAGCAGCAGCAGCAGGCCGTCGAGGTCTTCCGGCTTGCCCGGACGTTTATTCGGCAGCATTTCGATCAGCTTCTTGCCCTGCTCGGTGGCAAAGTAATCTTCATTGATTTCCGTGGAAATATAGCCGGGGCAGATGGCGTTCGTGTTGATGCCGTATTTGCCCCACTCCACGGCCATGGCGCGCGTCATGTGCACCATGCCCGCCTTGCTCATGCAATACACGCCGATCTGCGGCAGCACCTGCAAGCCCGCCATCGAAGCGATATTGATGATGCGGTGCTGTTTCTTCGGGTCGCCCTTGGCGCGCGCGATCATGCGCTTGGCCGTTTGCTGGGCCACGAAGAACGAACCGCGCAGATTGGTGTCCATCACGAACGAGTAATCTTCGGGCGTGACGTCGACCAGGCGTTGCGTGGTGGAGACACCGGAATTATTGACGAGGATATCGATGGGACCCGCTTCCGTTTCCGCATGCGCGATGGCCGACTTGATGCTGGCGAAGTCGGTCACGTCGAGCGACACCACGTGCGCGGCGCCGCCATCGGCTTCGATTTCGGCGCGCAATTCCTTCAGGCGTTCGGTGCGGCGCGACGCCAGCACGACCTGTGCGCCGGCCTGGGCCAGCACTTTCGCAAAGCGCGCGCCGAGGCCGCTCGATGCGCCGGTAATCAGGGCAATCTTGCCCTCGAAATTGACTTCTATGCCCACGAGCTACTCCTGTTTTATTTTAGACAACACTTTACGCCGTGCCTATGGCAATCGGGCAAATTCCCCCGCAGCGCACTCGAGCAAAAGTAAACGCCATCATTACACAAAATGGCCGGATTTAGATTGCGGCGAGGGGCAATGTCACGCAAAATGGCGCCAAAGTTGCAATCCTCGCCAAAAACAAGCACACTCGTGCTTAAATTTCCCCGATGATGCTTTATTCCCTATCCTTGCTACCTAATTGAGTGACTGACAATCGAGACCATGACACAGCCTAATAACTTAGTTGAACAGTACGGACCGCGCGAAACCATGGAGTATGACGTGGTGATCGTCGGCGGTGGCCCCGCAGGCTTGGCCGCGGCGATCCGCCTGAAGCAGCTGGCCGCAGAAAAGAGCCAGGAAGTGTCCGTCTGCGTGCTGGAAAAAGGCGGCGAACTGGGCGCGCATATCCTGTCGGGCGCCATCATGGACCCGAAAGCGCTCACGGAACTGATTCCGAACTGGAAAGAACTGGGCGCGCCCCTGAACACGGAAGTGACGGAAGACCGCATCCTGTTCCTGACCGAAACGAAAGCGTATAAAACGCCAGGCTTCGCCGTGCCGGCCTGCTTTGAAAACCACGGCAACTACATCGTCTCGCTGGGCAATGTCGTGCGCTGGATGGGCCAGCAGGCGGAAAACCTGGGCGTGGAAATCTTCCCCGGCTTCCCTGCCGCGGAAATCCTCTACAACGACGACGGCTCCGTGAAAGGTGTAGCGACCGGCAACATGGGCGTCAAGCGCGATGGCGAACCGGGTCCCGACTTCCAGCTGGGCATGGAATTGCACGCCAAGTACACGCTGTTCGCCGAAGGCGCGCGCGGCCACCTGGGCAAGCAATTGATGGCCAAGTATGACTTGAACGCCGGCAAGGATCCCCAATCGTACGGCATCGGCATCAAGGAATTGTGGGAAATCGATCCGGCCCAGCACAAGCCTGGCCTGGTGATCCACTCGAGCGGCTGGCCGCTGGATACAAAAACCTATGGCGGCTCCTTCCTGTACCACCTGGAAAACAACCAGGTGATGGTGGGCTACGTGGTGGGCCTGAACTACGAAAACCCGTATTTGTCGCCGTACGAGGAATTCCAGCGCTACAAGACGCATCCGGAAATCCGCAAGTTCTTCGAAGGCGGCAAGCGTATTTCCTACGGCGCGCGCGCGATCGCGGCCGGCGGCCTGCAATCGTTGCCGAAACTGGTGTTTGCCGGCGGCGCGCTGATCGGCTGCGATGCGGGTTTCCTGAACATGAGCCGCATCAAGGGCAGCCACGCGGCCATCAAGAGCGGCATGCTGGCGGCGGACGCGGCGTTTGGCGCGCTGGGCGAACAGCGCCAGCACGACGAACTGACGAGCTACCCTGTCGCCTTTGAAAAATCCTGGCTGCATGAAGAGCTGCACGTGGCGCGCAACGTCAAGCCATGGCTGTCGAAAGGTCTGTACCTGGGCAGCCTGATGACGGGCATCGACCAGCTGATCTTCCGCGGCAAGGCGCCGTGGACCCTGCACCACTCGCATGGCGACCACGAATGCCTGAAACCGGCAGCCCAGTCGAAAAAGATCGTGTATCCGAAACCCGATGGCAAGCTGACCTTCGACAAGATGTCGTCCGTGTTCATCTCGAACACGAACCACGCGGAAGACCAGCCCATCCACCTGACGTTGAAGAACGCCAGCGTGCCCGTCGACGTCAACCTGGCCACGTATGCGGGGCCGGAAGCGCGTTACTGTCCCGCCGGCGTGTACGAGTTCGTAAAGAACGACGACGGCGCCGAACGCCTGCAGATCAATGCACAGAACTGCGTGCACTGCAAAACCTGCGATATCAAGGATCCGACGCAGAACATCGTGTGGGTGACACCGGAAGGCGGCGGCGGGCCGAACTATCCGAACATGTAAGCCACGCTACTCATGCACGGCGACAACGTTGCCAAGTGACCCGAAGACAGCGCCCTACCCCTGCGGTAGCGCGCTGTTTTTTTATTAAAAACATCATATATCCTCCACGCTTTGACCCGTCAGCAACACCTCGTTTGCATTGCGACAGCATTCCTGGATAAATTCCACCTGGAAAGTTTCTCAGAAGCACTTCCACCAGTTACAATTCCCTCTGCTAACTATTTCCCCTTCCGCCCGCCCATGAACGCAAACGCCCTCCCCGCAGTGCCCCTCGACGCCGAATTGCAGCAAGCAATCACCGAACATCAGGCTGGCCGTTATGCCGAGGCGGAAGAACTTTACCTGGCGATCTTGCAGGCGCAGCCGTATCACGCCATCGCCAACCACAATATGGGTTTATTGGCGGGACAGGTCGGGCAATACCAGGCAGGCTTGCCGTATCTGCACAAGGCGCTGTCGGTGAACCCCGACGAAGGCCAGTTCTGGCTGTCGTATGCGGATGGCTTGCTCAAGGCGGGCGAACGCGAACAGGCGCTGGAGATCGTCACGGCGGCCATTGCGCGCGGTCTCGACAACGAGCAGTCGCAAGGCTTGCGCAGCCGCATCGAAACGGCGATCGCCGGCACGCCGACAGCACAGGAAACGCAGCACGTCATTGCGCTGTATCAAGCCGGCCACCATGCCGAACTGGAAGTGGCCAGCCACGCCCTGACGCAGCGCTATCCCGACTCCGATTTTGCCTGGAGCGTGCTGGGCACCGCCCTGCAATTGCAGGGCAAGGATGCGTTCGAGGCCCTGCAAAAAACCACGCAATTGGCACCCAACGATGCCGAAGCGCATGGCAACCTGGGCACCGCATGGCAGGAACGGGGCATGTACGACCAGGCGATCGACAGCTATGCCCGGGCGCTGGAACTGAATCCGGATTTTGTCGAGGCGCATGGCAACCTGGCGGCGGCCCTGCAGGCGCAAGGCAAGCTGGAGCAGGCCGAGCAGGCATACCGGCAAGCGCTGGCGCTGCGTCCCGATTACGCCAAGGGCCATTTCAATCTCGGCAATACACTGCAAGCGATGCAGCGCAGCGCCGAAGCCATCGCCTGCTATCAAAGCGCGCTGGCCCTGCTGCCGGGCGACGCGGAAATCTATCTGAATCTGGGCAATGCCCAGCTAGACCTGCGGCAATGGCAAACGGCCATCGTCAGCTACAGGGCTGTACTGCAACTGGCGCCCCACACCAAAGGTGCACATGCCAATCTTGCCGCAGCGCTGCACGAGGCAGGAGAATACGACAGCGCAGCAACCGCCTGCCAATCCGGCATTGAGTTACATGCGGACGACGCCAAGCTGCACAACAACCTGGGACGCGCGCTTCAGTGGCTGGGCCGGGCCGAGGAAGCCATCGCCGCGTATGAACAGGCGATCGCGCTCGATAGCGACTTTTCCCAGGCGCTGAGCAATCTGGGATTACTTCAGTGCAAGCAGAAGAACTACGCTGCAGCCATCGAGTACTGCATACGCGCGCATCGCCTGCAACCGGACGATGCGCAAACCTGCGCCCAGCTCGCCATCGCCTACGGCACCGCCGAAGACCGGGACAATGCGCTGAAGTACTTTCAACAGGCCATCGACATGGCGCCTGAAAACGCCGCAATGCACAAGCATCTGGGCGACTACTACAACTCCATCAAGCGCTTCGAGCAGGCCGCGGTGTCCTACCGCCAGGCACTCAAGTATGAACCAGACAATAGCGAGACGCATAACAACCTCGGCGTCGTTCTACAGGAATTGAAAGCATACGACGAAGCGACCGCTGCCTACGCGCGCGCGCTGGAATTGAATCCGAAAAACACCTCGGCGCTCATTAACCTGGGTTCCACACAGCAGGCGCAAAATCAAATCGAACAGGCCAAGCAGACTTATCTGGCCGCGCTCGCTATCGACGCCGAATTCGATCGCGCGCATTTTGCACTCGGCAATTGCCACGTGATCATGAGTGAACCGCTGCTGGCCCTCGAGTGCTATCACAAAGTATTGGAGATCAATCCCGACTATCGCGATGCCTACGTCAATATCAGCGCCACTTTCAGCAATATCGGCCGACTAGACGAAGCGATTGAAACCTGCCGCAAGGGGCTGGCCGTTTGTCCACTATGGGAAACCCTGTTCAGCAACTACCTGTTCCTGCTGTCGCATAGCGCCAACATTGATGCCGAGACACTATTTGCCGAACATCAGCGCTTTAGCGACACGTTCGAAAAACACGTTATCCAGAACCCGCTCCCGTACAACAATACGCGCGACCCGCTGCGCACCCTGAAAGTGGGCTTCGTGTCGGGCGATCTGCTCAATCATCCGGTGCCGCACTTCCTTATTCCGATACTGGAAAATATCGTCGATGGCGACCAATTGTCACTGTACGCTTACCACAATAATCCGCAAAATGACGATGTGACCGAGCGGCTGCAGGAGTTTTTCCCCCACTGGAGGCAGGTCGAACACCTGTCCGACCCCGAACTGTCGCAGCTGATCCGCGACGATGGCATCGATATTCTGATCGATCTGTCTGGTCACACGGGCAAGAATCGTCTGCTCATGTTCGCTGCAAAGCCTGCACCTGTCCAGGCAAGCTGGATAGGCTATCCGCTCACCACAGGACTGCAGGCGATAGACTACTACCTGAGCGACCCGTTTTTTTCGCCACCCGGCGAATTGGACAGCCAGTTCACCGAGAAACTGTTGCTGCTGCCGGCCTGCGTGCCCTTCCTGCCATCCCTATTTGCACCCGCCGTTCAGCCCGCACCAGCCCTGACAAATGGCTATATCACCTTCGGCAGCTTCAATCGTCTGAATAAAATCAATCGCCAGGTGGTCGCGCACTGGTGCAAGCTGCTGCGCGCCCTGCCGGATTGCAGAATGCTGCTCGCCGCCATGCCAAAATCCGAAGCGCCAGAGCAACTGCGGGCCTGGTTCGAGGAAGAAGGCATCGCGCTTGAGCGACTGACCTTTGAAGGGCGTACCGGCATAACGCAATTCATGGCCATGCATCACCGCGTCGACATCTGCCTCGACACCTTCCCCTACGGCGGCGGCACGACGACCTTCCATGCGCTGTGGATGGGCGTGCCCACGCTCACGGTGGCTGGTCCCACGTTCCCCAGCCGGGCCGGCACGATGATCCTGCGCCAGATCGAACTCGAGGAATTCATTGCCATCGACGATGACGATTTCGTGCGCAAGGGCGTGGCCATGGCGGCCAACCCGATGTTGCTGGGCGCCTACCGCTTCAGCATGCGGCACCGCCTGGAACGCTCGACCATGGGCAAGCCCAAGCTGATTACGGAAGGCCTGGAAAATGGCCTGCGCATGGCTTGGCAACGCTGGTGCGAAGGCTTGCCGCCCATCTCGTTTGAAGCACCCGTGGCCGTACCCAACCCGCCGATCGGATTATGATGAGCGCTCAAAAAAACAAACCCGTGTATGTCACCCAGCCCCTGCTGCCGCCGCTGGAGGATTTCCTGCCGTATCTGGAAACGATCTGGAACAACAAGATCCTGACCAATGGCGGCCCGTTCCACCAGCAACTGGAACAGGCGCTGTGCGACTACCTGGGCGTCAAGCACATCTGCCTGTTCGCCAATGGCACCTTGGCATTGATGACGGCCTTGCAGGCGCTGCGCATCAACGGCGAAGTCATCACGACGCCGTATTCGTTTGTCGCCACCGCTCATTCGCTGCTGTGGAATAACATCAAGCCCGTCTTTGCCGACATCGAGCCGCACAGCCTGAACCTCGACCCGAGCAAAATCGAGGCGGCCATCACGCCGCAGACCACCGCCATCATGCCCGTGCATTGCTACGGCCGGCCATGCGATATCGAAGCCATCGAGAAAATTGCCGACAACTACAACCTGAAGGTGATCTACGATGCGGCGCATGCGTTCGGCGTGCGCCACCGGGGCGGCAGCGTGCTCAATCACGGCGACCTTTCCGTGATCAGCTTTCACGCCACCAAGATCTTCAACACTTTCGAAGGCGGCGCCATCGTCTGCCCCGATGCCAAGACCAAGCAACGGATCGACCACCTGAAAAACTTCGGCTTCGTCGATGAAGTCACGGTCGTGGCCGCCGGCATCAATGGCAAGATGAGCGAGATCAATGCCGCCTTCGGCTTGCTGCAGCTCAAGGGTATCGACGGCGCGCGCCAGAAGCGCAAGGCGATCGATGCGCATTACCGCCAGCAGCTGGCCGGCATCGATGGCATCACCTGCGTGCAGCAAGGCGATGCCGAGGCGGCCAACAATGCGTATTTCCCCATCCTCGTCGGCCCCGGCTACCCGCTGTCGCGCGATGCCCTGTTCCAGCTGCTGCGCGACCAGGAAGTCTACGCGCGCCGCTACTTTTACCCGCTCATCAGCGACTTCCCCATGTACCGCGGCATGCCGTCGGCGGCGCACGCAAATCTGCCCGTGGCACGCCTCGCGTCGTCGCAGGTGATCTGCCTGCCCATCTATCCGGATCTGGATATGGCCACCGTGGACGCCATTATCGCCATGATCGCCGCCCCCGCACTGCAACAAGAAGTGATACGGAACATCGCCTGATGCACATTTCCACCGAAACCAATTTTTCCGGCGTGGCCGAAAACCATCCGTGGTCGGCCCAATTCACGGTGCTGGGCTACGACGATGGCGCCATCAGCACCCTGCCCCATCAATTTTTCCGCGACTGGCTGGACCAGGAACCGACAAGCGGGCACTTCTACATCGGACGTGGCTCCGGCTTTGGCGTCGGTTCGCTGGTGAAATATGACAGCGGGCAGCAAAGCTTGTGCGTGGGACGCTATGTGGCCGGCGGTTCGCGCCTGCGCTTCCTGCTCAATGGCCAGCACGAGATGCGCACCATTTCCACGTACATGCTGTCGATCCTCGGCGGCGGCTTGAAAAACACCCCACCGCCTCAGTATGCCGATACGGTGATCAGGAACGATGTCTGGATCGGCGACGAAGTGATGGTGCTCGGCGGCAGCATCATCGACAACGGCTGCGTCATCGGCGCCCGTTCTCTGCTGCCGCCGAATTTTCGCTCGGAACCGTATGGTATCTATGCGGGCTCGCCGGCGCGCCTGATACGCTACCGTTTCCCTGAAAAAGTGCGCGCCGCGCTGCTGGAACTGGCATGGTGGGACATGCCGCTGGCCTGGGTGCGCGACAACAATGCCATGTTCCTGGAAGATATGTGCGCCGATGAAGCGAAGGCATTGCTGGTCATCGACATCCTGAAAAGCAGCCGCAAACAATGGGAAGAAATGCATGGCAGCGCAGTTGCCTGAGTCTGGCAAGCCCGGCAATGCTATCCCGACCAATTGCAAGGAGTGACCATGAGTGAATTGTTTAATCCCGGCTATTACACGGAAGACGACTTGCAGCATGCCGGCTTCCGCCATGTCGGCAGCAACGTCCGCGTCGCAAAAAACTGTGTCATTGTCGGCATGGAGAATATTTCGCTCGGCAACAATGTCCGTATCGACGGGTACAGCACGCTGGTGGCTGCGGGCGGCGGCCACATCCGCATCGGCAACCATGTGCATATCGGCGGCTACTGCTTTCTCTCGGGTGCGGCGGGCATGACGCTGGACGACTTCTCGGGCCTGTCGCAAGGCGTACGCCTGTATAGCAAGACGGATGACTACAGCGGGGCCAGCCTGACCAATCCCACCGTACCGGAAGAATTTACCAATTGCAAAAGCGGTCCCGTGCATCTGGGCCGCCACGTCATCATCGGCTCGGGCAGCGTCGTCTTGCCTGACATAACAATAGGCGACGGCGTGGCCGTGGGCGCTCTCAGCCTGGTCACCAAATCCCTGCAAAGCTGGGGTATTTATGCCGGGACACCGGCAAAGCGCCTGAAAAACCGAGCGCGCGACTTATTGGCCGCAGAAACATTGCTACTGGAGAAACTTTCCAGTGCGGACAGATAGCCGAAGCCGCATGCCTGCACAGGCGCGCCATACGCAGAAGCATGCTTAAAAAACACTTTTTTCAGCTAAACATGGCGTCCACAAAAAATTTCCATACGGCATTTAATAAAGTGAAATGAATGGTCGTCTTGTACTGGTAGGAGCAGATAACCCGTCGCTCCTCACCGTAACCACCCAATTAGGAATGACACCATGCTGAGCCTTCACACCAACGCTGCTTCCCTGTCGGCACAAAATTCGATCTCGAATACCCAATCCAAACTGTCGACTTCGATGACGCGCCTGAGCACCGG
>NZ_JCAQAW010000011.1:0-234130 GCF_059617945.1 Janthinobacterium sp. BCJ23
GAACAGGACCGTGAAACAACTTTGCGCCGATGATAGTGCTGCAACCAGTGTGAAAGTAGGTTATCGTCAGGCTTGTTATTCGAAAAAACCCCTTCCGGTGATCCGGTTGGGGTTTTTTTACGTCTGGGGTTTTTGTTGGGCGCCGCAGGTGGTGTCGGCTTACGCGCTGCGCGCTAAGCCGACCTACGTTTATTGGATGGCGGGTAGAAGTGACAAACGAAAAAAAGGCAGCGCTACGCGCTGCCTTTCTGTCTTTGCTTCCCGTTTATTGACCGGCAACCGCCGATGTGACGCCGCTCCTGGCGACCCACTCGATCAGCGCATCAACCGCCGCGCGGCCATTGCCGTTGCCCACCAGGTCGCTATTGATCATGGCGACCACCACGCACAGCTGGTTGTTGGCGTCGGGGACATAGCCGGCGATGGCCACCACATTCTTCAACGTTCCCGTCTTGATGCGGGCCCGTGCGGCGGCCGGGCTGTTCAGCAGGCGCTTGCGCATGGTGCCGTCCAGCGCGACGATGGGCAGGCTGGACTGGAACTCGGGTGCCCACGGGCTTTGCTGCATCGCCTGCAGGACACCGGCCATTTGCGCAGGCGCAATGCGTCCCGTGCGCGACAAGCCGGAACCGTTGTCGACCAGCATGCCCTGGGTGTCGATCTGATGCCGCTGGAACCATTCCTGTATCACTTGCCGCGCACGCGTGGCCGTGTCTTCCGGCACCGCCATGGCGACGGGGCGGCTGCCCAGCCAGCCATCGCTTTGCAAGCTGCCCAGGCTCATGAACAGGGTGCGGGCCAGGGTATTGTCGGACGTCTTGTTGATATCGCGTAGCACTTCCGGCAAGGCGCGCGCCACATGGTCGGCCAGCATGCGCGTGCCGACCGGTTCGGCCGTCGGCGGCAAGCCGGTTGCCGGCGCTTCGCGCACCGTGCCCGTGATCGTGCCGCCCAGGCGTTTCCAGGTCGCACGGAACAAGCGGTCCGCGTAATCATTACGATCAAGAACATTGATGCTGGTAGCCTTGCTGCAATTTTGCGGGAAGGTGCCATGCAGGATCACTTGCAGCTTGCCGCTCGCATCGCGCCGGTATTCGGGTGGGCGCCAGCCGTCTTCCCATCTGGCGCAACTGCCCTTGATCAGCTTCATGTCGCTCGTGACGCTGACGTTCTCGAGCGCCGGCTGCATCAGGATGCTCAATTGCCGGTCCGTCGAGTTGATATTGATATCGAGCAGATTAGTGTTCAGCAGCAAGGCATCGGGAATGACGTTGTAGCGGAACTCGGCCGATTCGTCGAACGGCGGCGCACCAATGTCGGGCCGGGCCGGCTGGAACAGCTGTCGGTCGAGGATCAGGTCGCCCTTGATTTTCACGATGCCTTGCGTGCGCAAGGTTTGCAGCATGTGCTCGAGCACGTTCGCATTGAAATCCGTGTCGGCGCCGCCGCGCAGGATCAAGTCGCCCTTCAGTACGCCATTGATGACGTCGGCGCTGGTGCGCAGTTCCGTGCGGCCGCGGAAGATGGGCCCGAGCTGCTCCAGGCCCACGGCCGTCGTCACCAGTTTCATGGTGGAGGCCGGCTGCATGCTGCGCTCGGCGCCATGCGACATCACCACCGTGTTGCCGCGCAGGACGATGGCGCCCATGGCGTCTTCGGGGATATTCGCGCTGCGCAACAGCAGGCTGACAGATTCGGGCAATTGCGCGTGCGCAGTCGACAGGCCAAGACTCGCCAACAGTGCCGCCATCAGAACAGGACGTAACATGGTGCTCCTTAGTGGAAAAAGACGTAGGCGACAAAGACGGCGGTGATCACGCCAGCCAGATCCGCGATCAGGCCGGCCGTGATGGCATAGCGCGTCTTGCGGATGCCCACCGAGCCGAAATACAGGGCCACGATATAGAAGGTAGTGTCGGCCGAGCCCTGGAAGACGCAAGCCAGGCGGCCGACGAAGGAGTCGACGCCGTAGGTATTCATGGCATCGATCATCATGGCTTTCGAGCCGGAGCCGCTGAGCGGCTTCATCATCGCCGTCGGCAAGGCGGGCACGAAGTCCGTATTGATGCCCAGGTTGGCGAAGAACCAGTGCATGCCGCTCATCAGGAAATTGAACACGCCCGCGTTGCGGATCACGCTGATGGCCACCAGCATGCCGACCAGGTAGGGAATCACGGTGATCGACGTCTGGATGCCTCCTTTCGCCCCCTCGATGAAGGCGTCATACACGTTCACTTTCTTGCGCAGCGCGCCAATAATAAATATGGCGATGACGCTGATCAACACCAGGTTGCTGACCACCTTCGAGACCAGCTCGATTTCCTGTTTCGTCAGGTATTGCGTGAAGTACCAGATCATGGCGACAATGGCGCTCGTCATGCCGCCCATCCAGCCCAGCACGACCCTGTTGAGCAAGTTGATGCGCTGCTTGATGGATACCGTGATGATGCCGACCATGGTGGCCACATAGGTGGCGATCATGCACGGGATAAAGATGTCGGACGGGTCGGCCGCGCCGAGGATGGAGCGCTGCGCCATGATGGCCAGCGGAATCAGGGTCAGGCCCGAGGTATGCAGCACCAGAAACATGATTTGCGCATTCGTCGCCTCTTCCTTGTTCGGGTTCAAGGTCTGCAGGCTTTCCATGGCCTTCAAGCCGAACGGCGTGGCCGCATTGTCCAGGCCCAGCAGGTTGGCCGAGAAATTCATCACCATGTGGCCCGTGGCCGGATGGTCTTTCGGAATTTCCGGGAAGATGCGCGAAAAGAACGGTGCGATCACTTTCGCCAGCCAGCCGACGATGCCCGCCTTTTCGCCGATGTTCATGATGCCGAGCCACAAGGTCATCACGCCCGCCAGCGGCAGGGCGATATCCATCACGCCCATGCGCGCCGTCTCGAACGTGCCGTCGATGATGCGCTTGAAGATATCGGTATCGCCGAGAAACAGCCACTGCAGCACTGCGGCCAGGAAGCCAACGAGGAAAAAGCCGGACCAGATGTAATTAAGTGCCATATGCGATCAGTTCTGTGTGTCGGGAGTGAAAAATGTCTGCAAACAAAGTATAGGGGCAGCCCGATACGAGTTGATGAAAGAATGCAGCAATCGCATGCCAAAAAGTTATAAGCTGGCAGCCTGTTTTCATTGGCGCCACGCAGCGTGCCCGCGTAGTGTGGGGGATGCCTGTCGCTTACCGCTGTTCCTTACCCTTGTCTGCACTGGATTACTGATGATGTTTTTACGCAAAACCGCCTGCGCCGCCGGCCTGGCCCTGTTGACGCTTTTTATCGTACCGGCCCACGCCGCCGCCGATGCCCGCGCGAACAAGACCTTGCACCTGTTCCTCAGCACCAGCGAGACGGGCCTGGACCCGGCCGTGGCATCGGACCTGGCCAGCCTGAATTTGATGGAAAACATCTTCGATCCCTTGCTGCGCTATGACTACCTGGCGCGCCCTGTGCAGCTGCAGGGCAATACAGCGCGCGCCATGCCGACCGTGGAAGATGGCGGGCGCACGTATACTTTTCACTTACAGCCCGGCATATTCTTTACGCCCGATCCCGCCTTCAAGGGCAAGCCGCGCGAAGTGACGGCGCAGGATTATGTGTACAGCCTGACGCGGCTGTATGACCCCAGCCTGAAGTCGCCGTGGCTGTTCCTTCTGGAAGACAAGCTGGTGGGCGATGCGGCGCTGAAAACAAAATTCAGTTACGACACGCCGATTGCCGGCTTGCAGGCGCTGGACAAATACACCCTGCGCATCCGCCTGAACGGCGTCGACCCGAACTTCCTGTTTTACCTGGCCATGCCGGCGACCGCCGTGGTGGCGCGCGAAGTGGCCGAAGCGTATCCGGCGGCAGGGCAGATCGGCAACCATCCCGTGGGCACGGGGCCGTTCCTGGTGAAGGAATGGAAACGCAGCGACAAGATCGTGCTGCAGGCCAATCCGACTTTCCGTGCCACCGTGTTCCATACGGAAACCAAGGCGCTGGCCGCCTTGCCGGTCGACGCGCGCGCCATCGCCACAGCGCTGGAAGGCAAGCAATTACCGCTGGTCGAACGCATCGAGGTGCGTATCGTCGAGGAATATCAATCGCGCATGCTGGGTTTTTTGAAAGGCGAGTTCGATTACTTGGAGCAGGTGCCGGAATCGATGACGGATATGGTGCTGGAAAACGGCGCGCTGAAACCGGCGCTGGCCGCCAAGGGCATGCAGCTGACGCGCTTTCCCGTGCTGCAGACGTATTACATGTGGATGAACATGGATGACCCTGTGCTGGGCGGCACGGGCAAGGACAAGCTGGCCCTGCGGCGCGCCATCGCCCTCAGCTACAACAGCCGCGAAGACATCGCGCTGCTGAAAAAGGGGCTGGCCTTGCCGGCCCAGTCACCGCTGCCGCCCAATGTGCTCGGTTACGACAAGAGCTACCGCAGCCCCGTCGGCTACGATCCAGCCCTGGCGCGCGCCCTGCTCGACCGCTTCGGCTACAAGGCGGGTCTAGACGGTTTCCGCACCCAGCCGGACGGCACGCCCTTGATCCTCACCATGCATACGGAGCCGAGCACGGTGGGACGTTTGCGCGACGAATTGTGGCGCCGCAACCTGAACGCCATCGGCGTGCGCGTGGAGTTTAAAAGCGACAAGAAGACGGAAATCATCAAGGCGTCGCGCCTGGGCAAGGTGCAGATGTTCGAGACCAACTGGATCGCCGACTTCCCCGATGGTGATAACTTTATGCAATTGTTGTACGGTCCCAACAGTGGCCGCGCCAACTATGCCCGCTTCAACTTGCCCGATTACAATAAACGCTATGAGGAGGCGCGCCTGCTATCCGATACGCCGCGCCGACGCAGTCTGTACTTCGACCTGTTTCAGCTGATCCACGCTTACACGCCGTGGGTGCTGCTGACGCATCCCATCTCTGCCGACCTGCAACAACCGTGGCTAAAAAACTACAGGCGCCACCCCGTGGAATTCACGTCCTGGCGCTATCTGGACGTGGATAAAGCCAAGGGTAGCCCCGCAGGCAAGTGACCATGTCGCTGAAAAGGGCATTCATTCCAAAAAGTTATGGTTAGGAAAGCATTTTTCATTGGCTGGCCGCGGATGCATCGCGCTACTCTGAAAATGAAAACAAATAAAGTCATGCGCAATTGTCATAAAAAAATGTACCGCGAGACAGACGTTGCGACATATCTATACAGCCTGACTTGATGACTCAAGTTTCGATTGCCCAACAAGGAGAAGACCTGTGAAATTGAAAAAGCTAGCGCAGTTGGTGGCATTGATGGGGGTGGTGGGGCCGGTCGTCGCACAGGAAGCGGCGCCGCCATCGATGCAACGGGTCGAAGTGACGGGCAGCAGCATCAAACGCGTGGCCAAGGAAGGCGCGTTGCCCGTGCAAGTCATCACCTTTGACCAGATCGAAAAACAGGGCATTACGACGACCGAGCAACTGGTGCGCACCTTGTCAGCGAATGGCACGGGTGCCGATAACATGACTTCGGGCAATAACGTGTTTGGCGCCGATGCCGACAGGGTCAGCGGCGGCGCTTCGTTCGCCTCGCTGCGCGGCCTGGGACCGTCGAGCACGCTGGTGCTGTTGAATGGCCGCCGCATCGCCACGCATGGCGCCAGCGGCAAGTCGGTCGACCTGAACTCGATCCCGCTGGGTGCGATTTCGCGCGTGGAAATTCTCAAGGATGGCGCCTCGGCCATCTACGGCACGGACGCCATCGGCGGCGTCATCAATTTCATTCTGAAAACCAATTACAGCGGTGTGGAAGCGTCCGTCTCCACCAACGACACGCAGGCAGGCGGCGGCGCCACACGCCGTGCCTCGCTGCTGGCCGGCACGGGCTCGCTTGAAAGCGACCGCTACAACATCATGGCCAGCCTGACCGTCGACAAGGCGCAGCAGCTCAATGGCCGCGACCGCTCCTTCGTCAACGGCTACCAGCCGGGCCGCGGCCTGTCGCCCGATACCACGGGCACGCCGTTTGCCAATCAATTGTCGGGCCCTGGTACGGCCTTGCAAATTCCTGATCCTAAAAATCCAGGGAAATTTATCGGCGGCTATACTTTGCCCGGCGATCCGAATGTGTATCTGCAAGCCAATCCGCTGAGTTTCCAGGGCAAGTGCGACACCATCGCCGGCATGTCGCAGTACCAGACGGCACTGTGGAAAGACGTGACCTCGCCGCTGCGCACCACGTATTCCTGCGCCTATGACTATGGCGCCGACTATGTGCTGCAATTCCCCGTTGAACGGGCCAATCTGTTGTCGCGCGGTACGTTCCAGCTGGCGCCCGACCACCGCATGTTTGTCGAAGTGCTCGGTTCGCGCACCAAGGCCACGGCCATTTTGACGCCGATGCAGGTGCAGGCGACCGTTGCCAACAAGAATTTGTATCCGGTCGGTGGCGCGTATTACCAGGATCTGTCGGCCTACATCCCTTCTTTCGACAGGACCAAGCCGATTTCCTACAAATGGCGCGCCAATGACGTGGGCAACCGCACGCAGGAAAACACGACAGACAATGCCCGCGTGCTGGTGGGCTTTGAAGGCAACTTTGGCAAGTGGGATTACAAGGCCGGCATTTCGCGCGCCGAAAGCAGCACCAAGACCAAGCTGACGGATGGCTATTCCTACACGGACAAGCTGTACGCGGCATTGGCCAGCGGCATCATCAATCCGTGGGTGGGCGCCGGCCAGAGCCAGACGGAAGCGGCCAAGCAATTGATCGAATCGACCAAGTTCCGTGGCGACTTCCAGCACGGCAAGACGACCCTGACGCAGATCGACGGTTCCGTTTCGGGCGAGCTGTTCCAGCTGCCGGCCGGTGCCTTGGCCATGGCGGCCGGTTTTGACTTGCGCCGCGAAGGTTACAGCTTTGCGCAAGACGTCGATGCCACGCAGATTTTGCTGTCGCCAGGCAATGCCGCACTCAAAGATGCCAGCCGTACCGTCAAGGCCGTGTATGCCGAGCTGCTGGTGCCGGTCACGAAGGACCTGGAAATGCAGCTGGCCATCCGCCGCGACGATTACAGCCTGGTGGGCGCGACGACGAATCCGAAAGTGGCCTTCCGCTACCAGCCGACCGACTTCCTGCTGTTCCGTGGTTCGGCCAGCAAGGGTTTCCTCGCACCAAGCTTCCAGCAGCTGTATTCGGGTTCGCTGAGCCAGGAGTTGCCGAACGGCGTGATCGATCAGGAAGGCTGCGCCAAGCATCCGGGCGTGCCCGAGTACTGCGCCATCGACCGCCTCGACTACAGGACGGGCGGCAACACGAACCTGAAGCCGGAAACGTCGAAGCAGGGCAGCGTCGGTTTTGTCATTGAGCCATTCAAGGGCTATTCGGCCTCGTTCGACTACTGGGCCATCAATACCAAGGACCGCATCCTGAACCGCACGCCGCAAATCGTGCTGGCCAATTACCAGGCGCTGAACCAGTACATCCACCGCAATCCGGACGGCACCATCGAGTACGTGCAGGCGGGCTGGATCAATGCGGCAGGCAGCCGCGTGCGCGGCCTCGACGTGGGCTTGCGTGGCGAAGGCAAGATCCAGGACGCGAAATGGACGGCGACCCTGGACGGTACGTATATGGACAGCTTCAAGTTTGCAGAATATCAAGGCCAGGAATACCAGGAACTGGTCGGCAAGTTCTATACGCGCGATCTGTACCTGCGCTGGAAACACAATGCCAGCTTTGGCGTGTCGCGCGGCGACTGGAGCGGTTTACTGATCCAGAGTTTTTCGTCGGGCTACAAGGACCAGCTGCCGAACGGCGGCAAGGGTGCGCCGCCACCGGGCTTCAAGCCGGACGTGTCCAGCTACACCACGTATAACTTGTCGGGTACCTACACGGGCTTCAAAAATACGACGATTACCGTGGGCATCCAGAACCTGTTCGACCGCGATCCGCCATTCACCGCGCACAACGTGGATGAAGTGGTGGGCGCCGGCTGGGACCCGCGCGTGGCCGATCCTCGCGGCCGTTCGCTGTCGTTCCAGCTGAAGTACAAGTTCATGTAAGGCAACCATGCCGGCGGCGATCCCGCTGGCGTGCTAACCTCGTGCGGCGGCGCCTGGCGTCGCCGTTTTTATTCCAGGAAAGGGCCGCATGTCCAGTCAGACCAATCTCAGCCGGCGCCGCTTCGGCGGCTTGCTGGCCGCCACTCTGGGGGCGACGGGCACACCGGTGTTGGCGGCGGCCGCGCAAGGGAAGGGCAAACGCATGCAACAGCAACACGCATTGATCAAGCCGGCGCGTTTGCGCCAGGGCGACCTGGTCGCCATCATCGCACCGGGCGGTTTTACGGATGAAGACGCCATTGCCAAGGCCGTGCACAATATCGAATCGCTGGGCTTGCGCGCCAGCCTGGGCGCCAATATCCGCGCCGTGCACGGCAACTATGCGGGCACGGTGCAGCAACGCCTGGACGATTTGCACGCGGCGTTCCGCGACCCGGACGTCAAGGCCGTGTGGGCGATACGCGGCGGCTCGGGCTGCATTTCGCTGCTGGCGCTGCTCGACTATGCCTTGATCCGCGCCAACCCGAAAGTGCTGATCGGCTATTCCGATATCACGGCCCTGCACTTGGCCATCGCCCGCCAGACGGGCCTGGTGACCTTCCACGGCCCCGTGGCCTCGTCCACGTTTTCCGAGTACACGGTGACGCAGCTGCAAAACGTGCTGATGACGCCGCAAGAGCAGTACACGATCCCGATGGCGCTCGACAATCACCGCCGCGCGCAGACGCAGCCGAACTTTGCCATCCGCACCGTGCACGGCGGCCAGGCGACGGGGCGCTTGACGGGCGGCAATCTGTGCATGGTCAGCGCGCTGGCCGGCACGCCGTATGCGGCCGATTTCCGCGAGCATATTTTGTTCCTCGAAGAAATCAATGAAGTGCCGTACCGCATCGACAGGATGTTGTGCCAGCTCGACCTGTCTGTAGGGTTCAACAAGGCCGCGGCCTTGATGCTGGGTATCTTCGAGCATTGCGAGGCGGCCGAGGGCGATACCGCGCTGACCCTCGATGCCACCGTGGACCAGCATTTGCAGCCCTTGCGCGTGCCAGCCGTCAGCGGCTACTCGTTTGGCCACATCCGCCACCAGTTCACGATACCGATGGGCATCCTCGCCACCCTGGATGCGGACCGGCAAACCTTGACCTTATTGGAGCCGGCCGTCTGTTAGCGTACGGTGCAGCGGGTCGATGGTCAGTATGCTAGTGTGAATGCAGGCGTGGCACGAGGCCGCGCCGCCTTCTTCACCGTACCCGACATGATCAACCGCCACGCCAGTACCTACATCCTCAGCCACCCGCTGGCCTTCGTGCTGCAGGTGCTGAAGGGTTTCCGCGCCAATCAGGGCTTGCTGCTGGCGGGCGCCGTCGCGTATTACTCGCTGCTGTCCATCGTGCCCCTGCTGATGCTGGTGGTGGTGGCCCTGTCGCACGTGATCGCGCAGGACGAATTGCTGCAAACCATAGGCCATTACCTGGAATGGCTGGTGCCCGGGCAATCGAAAGCCATCGTGGCGGAAGTGGCGCATTTCCTCAACAACCGGGGCGTGATCGGCTGGCTACTGCTGCTGACCATGCTGTTTTTCAGTTCCTTGGCGTTTACCGTGCTGGAAAACGCCATGAGCGTGATCTTCATCCACCGCGTCGCCATCCGCCGCCGCCATTTCCTCATTTCCGCCGTGCTGCCGTATTGCTACATCTTGTGCCTGGGTATCGGTATTTTGCTGATCACCCTGGTGGCGGGCAGCCTGCAAGTGATGGGGGAGGAAAGCGTGCGCTTCCTGCGCCATGACTGGGGCCTGGAAGGGGTATCGGGCGTGCTGCTGTATTTGCTGGGGCTGGCGGGCGAAATCCTCGTGCTCAGCTCGATCTACCTGGTCATGCCGGTGGGGCGCCTGTCGATCACGCATGCGCTGATCGGCGGCGTGACGGCGGCCCTGCTGTGGGAAATTGCGCGCCACGTGCTGGTCTGGTATTTCTCTACCTTGTCGCAGGTGAATATTGTCTACGGCTCGATGACGACGGCTATCGTCGTCATGTTCAGCCTGGAAATCGGCGCCACCTTGCTGCTGCTGGGCGCGCAAGTGATTTCCGAATACGAAAGAGTGGCCCGTGGCGGCGAAGAAGACAAGCCGCTGGCGCTAAGGACTTGATTTAAAAAGATTATTGCACCGCACAAAAAGCTGTGCTATACTCCGTTCAGTGATTGAGATTTGGCAGCAAATTATCTCACCATCCAGTTTCAGCGCGGCGACCGACAGGTGTAATGTCGATGGCGTGACAGTGCGAAGAAATGGATTTTGTAATTCCGGATACGATGGTCGATTTACACTTGGAGTCACCATGCAGATAGCATGGGAGTCCGAAAATCAGGAGGCACTTTGCAGATAGCACTGGCGTCCATGACACGATTAAAGCATTGGTAATACATTGGAACAAGCCCGCGTTTTAGCGGGCTTTTTTTCGTCCATAGTTGGCAGGAGAAACCCAAAGGCAGAAGCTGGGGTCGTACCCTGCAGGGTACGACCCCGGTCTTTGCCGTGGGTTTACAAAGCCCGCGCAATCAAAATCTTCTGAATATCGCTGGTCCCCTCATAAATCTGGCACACGCGCACGTCGCGGTAGATGCGCTCGACGGGGAAGTCGGATACATAACCATAGCCGCCGTGCACCTGGATGGCGTCCGAGCACACTTTTTCCGCCATTTCCGACGCAAACAGCTTGGCCATCGCCGCTTCCTTCAGGCAGGGCAGGCCCGCATCCTTCATGGCCGCCGCGTGGCGGATCAGCTGGCGCGCCGCTTCGATCTGCGTGGCCATGTCGGCCAGGCGGAATTGCACGGCCTGGTGTTCATAGATGGGCTTGCCGAAACTTTCCCGGTCGCGCGCATAGCTCAGGGCCGCCTCATACGCGGCGCGCGCCATGCCCACGGCTTGCGAGGCGATGCCGATGCGTCCGCCTTCCAGGCCGGACAGGGCGATCTTGTAGCCTTGTCCTTCTTCGCCGATCAGATTTTCCGCCGGGATGCGGCAATTCTCGAACAGGATTTGCGCCGTGTCCGACGAGTGCTGGCCCATCTTCTGTTCCAGTCCTGCCACGATGTAGCCAGGCGTGTTCGTCGGCACCCAGAAGGCGCTGATGCCACGCTTGCCAGCCGCCTTGTCGGTGACGGCCATGACGATGGCCACGTCCGCATACTTGCCGCTGGTAATGAACTGCTTGGTGCCGTTGATTACGTATTCATTGCCATCGCGGGTGGCCGTCGTGCGCAGGGCCGAGGCGTCGCTGCCCGTGTGTGGTTCTGTCAGGCAAAACGCACCGAGCATCGTGCCTTGCGCCAGCGGGCGCAGCCATTGTTCCTTTTGCGCGTCGTTGGCGTACATCATGGCGATGCTGCACACGGGGCAATTGTTGACGGAAATGATGGTCGACGTGCCGCCATCGCCGGCGGCGATTTCTTCCAGCACCAGGGCCAGCGACACGTAGTCGAGGCCGGCACCACCGAGCGCTTCCGGCACGGCCACGCCAAAGGCGCCCAGCGCGGCCAGTTCCTGCAATTCTTCTTTCGGGAAATGATGTTCCTTGTCCCAGCGGGCCGCGTTGGGCGCCAGGCGCTCGCGCGAAAAACTGCGCAGTGCTTCCTGGATCATGGTCTGTTCTTCATTGAGTATCATGGGACGTCGTCTCGTTTGTTTTTATGGTGTGTGGTGGAATTACCAGCTGATGGGCTTGCCATCGTAATTGCGGAACACGGCCTTGTCCGTGGCCGGCAAGCTGGCCAGGGTGGCGCGGATGCCGGCAGCGCTTTGCTCTGGGGAAAGATCGGCGCCGGCGCCGCCCATGTCCGTGCGCACCCAGCCCGGGTGGAAGGCCACGCAGCTGACGCCTTGCGGGCCGTACACGAGGGACGTGTCGATCAGCACGGAATTCAAGGCGGCCTTGCTGGCGCGGTACAGCGAACCGCTGGGGTTGCCCCGCTCGCTCAGGGAACCCATGTGCGAGGACAGCACGGCCAGTTTCCCTTTGGCATTGCCTACCAGCGGTGCCAGGATCGGCAGCAGCCGCATGGCCGCCAGCACGTTCGTGTGCATGACGGCATCGAAATCTTCTTGCGTGGGGGTACCGTCGTGGCGCGGGCCATACACGCCCGCGTTGAGGATGGCCACGTCGAGCTTTTCATCGTCGAGTTTCCAGCCCAGGCCGGCACAGCCGTCCACGTCCGTCACGTCGAGCCGGTGCGCTTCCGCACCCAGTTGCGTGAGGGCGTCGCAAGCGTCTTGCGTGCGCGCCGTGGCAATCACTCGCCAGCCGTCGTGGCGGTATTGACGGACGATTTCGTGGCCGATGCCGCGCGAGGCGCCGATAATCAATGCGGTAGGCATGTCTTTCTCCCTGAGTAATCAATGAAAAGGCGCGCAGCGAACGTATCCACGCCGCGCGCGCCTGTCGTCAACAGAGCAGCTTATACCAGTTCGATTGCCATCGCCGTCGCTTCGCCGCCGCCGATGCACAAGGCCGCCACGCCGCGCTTGCCGCCGGTTTTTTTCAAGGCGCCCAGCAGGGTGACGATGATGCGCGCTCCCGAGGCGCCGATCGGGTGGCCCAGCGCGCACGCGCCGCCGTGGATGTTGATCTTGCTGTGCGGAATGTCGAGGTCGTGCATGGCGGCCATCGGCACGGCCGCGAACGCTTCATTGATCTCGAACAAATCCACATTGCTGCTGCTCCAGCCCGTCTTGGCGTACAGTTTTTTCACCGCGCCGATAGGGGCCGTGGTGAATTCGTTCGGCGCCTGCGCATGCGTGGCGTGGCCGTGGATTTTCGCGATGACGGTGCAGCCGAGTTTTTTCGCCGTCGATTCGCGCATCAGCACCAGGGCTGCCGCGCCATCGTTGATCGAAGAAGACGAGGCGGCCGTGATCGTGCCATCCTTCTTGAATGCCGCCTTCAAGGTCGGGATTTTTTCCAGGCGGGCTTTTTGCGGGCCTTCATCGATGCTGACGATGGTGTCGCCGCCGCGGCCGGAAACGGTCACGGGGGCGATTTCCCACTCGAAACTGCCATCCTTGGTGGCCGCCTGCGCGCGTTTTACGGATTCGATGGCGAACGCATCCTGCGCTTCGCGCGTGAAGTGGTACTGGCTGGCGCACTCTTCGGCAAACGTGCCCATCGAGCGGGCATTGCCCTTTTCATCGCGGCTGTAGGCGTCTTCCAGGCCATCCATCATCATGTGGTCATAGATCATGCCATGGCCGATGCGGTAGCCGCCGCGCGCCTTCGGCACCAGGTAAGGGGCGTTGGTCATCGATTCCATGCCGCCCGCCACCACCACGTCGGCGCTGCCGGCGAGCAAGGTGTCATGCGCGAACATGGTCGTCTGCATGGCCGAGCCGCACATTTTCGACAGGGTCACTGCGCCCGTGGAATCGGGCAAGCCCGCCTTGCGCAAGGCTTGGCGCGCGGGCGCCTGGCCTTGGCCAGCCATCAGGCAATTGCCGAAATACACGTGTTCAACGGCGTCCGGCGCCACGCCGGCCCGTTCGACGGCGGCGCGGATGGCCACGGCGCCCAGGTCGCTGGCGGTGACGTTGGCAAAGTCGCCCTGGAAGGCGCCCATGGGGGTGCGCGCGGCACCGACGATTACGACTGGATCATTCATGTTGGATCTCCGGTTAAGGGTGGGGAGGGTGACTGCATACAAAAACGCAGGTGCTGCGGATACGGGAAGACGTCCTCGATATGGCCGTCTTCAATGCGCTGCTTGCGCGCCTGCCAGTATTGCGCCGTCAGCAGGTCGGCATGGTGCTGCATGAAATAGCGGCGGATGCGGGGATTGCCCAGCAGGAAGGTGCCGAATTGTTCGGGAAACACATCGTGCTTGCCGATGGGATACCAAGGTTCGGCCGACATTTCTTCTTCCTCCGTGCGCGCCTCGGGGATGACACGGAACTGGCAATCGGTGATGTACTCGATTTCATCGTAATCGTAAAAAACGACGCGTTGATGACGGGTCACGCCAAAGTTTTTATACAGCATGTCGCCCGGGAAAATATTTGCCGCCACGAGTTCCTTGATGGCGTTGCCGTACTCGACGATGGCGTGTTCGACCAGGTCATCGCGGCCGTCCTTTTCAGCATTGCTCAGCCACATGTTCAGCGGCACCATGCGCCGTTCGATGTACAGGTGGCGGATGATGATCTGCTCGTGGTCTTCTTCGATCAGCGAGGGCGCGAACTGTTTCAGCTCGGCCAGCAATTCCTCGGCAAAACGGGCGCGGGGAAAGGCCACGTTGGAATACTCGAGCGTGTCGGCCATGCGGCCTACCCGGTCGTGGTGTTTCACCAGCAAATACTTTTGCTGGACTTGCGCGCGCGTGGTTTCCTTGGGCGGCGGGAAAAAGTCCTTGATCACCTTGAAGACATACGGAAACGAGGGCAGGGCAAACACCAGCATCACGAGGCCGCGGATGCCGGGCGCGCTTTCGAAGTGGTCCGACGAGTGTTTCAAGTGCTGCAGGTAGTCGCGGTAAAACAAGGTCTTGCCCTGTTTTTGCAAACCCAATATCGTATAGATTTCGCTGCGCGGTTTGCGCGGCAGCAAGCTGCGCAGGAATTGCACATAGGCCGACGGCACTTCCATATCGACCAGGAAATAGGCGCGCGTAAATGAAAACAGCACGGCGATCTGCTGGTGGTCGAACAGCACCGTGTCGAGCACGAGCTTGCTGTGCCGGTTGTGCAGGATCGGTACGACGAACGGATATTCGCGGTTGCCGTTGATGCCCTTGCCGACCAGATAGGCGCCCTTGTTGCGGTAGAACAAGCTGGTCAAGACCTGGATCTGGTGGTTCGGCTCGAGCCGCTCGCCGCCGAACAGCTGCTGCAGCCGCGCTTCCACCTGGGCCACGTCACGCTCGAGGTTGGCAAATGCGCAGTCGAGCTGGAAGTTGCTCACCATGCGCGTCAGGGTATGGCGCAAGCCATCCTTGCCCGGGTAATACACGCGGTAGGTGGGGACGGGATCCTGCGTTTCGATGTATTCCGTGGAAACGACAGGGCGCACGAAAATATAGTCGTTATTGAAATACGTGCGGTGCAGGATGTTGCAGCAGACGGAATTGAAGAAGGTTTCGGCCAGTTCCGGCTGCTTGTGTTCCGTCAGCATGCCGATGTAGTGCAACTTGAGTTCGCGCCACACTTCGTCGCTCAACTCCGACTCTTCGTACTCATCTTCCAGCATCTGCACGCATTCCTGCACGCGCTTGTCATAAAAGTCGATGCGTTCGCGGGCCGCCGTCTGCGCCGCAGTCCAGGCGCCTTGCTCGAAATACCGCTTGGCTTGCTGGCTCGTTTCACGGAACAAACGGTAATGCTTGTCGAAGCCGTCGCGGATGGTGCGCGCGATATCGAATGCAATCTGGGAAGAGAGCAATTTGGGGAAGGCAATGTGCGTCATATCTGTGCTCGCATGAATGGCTCATCACCCAGTCGATCGTCGCGCGCCCGTGCTTACTTGGTTTCCGCAAACAGTTCGCGGCCTATCAGCATGCGGCGGATTTCGCTGGTCCCGGCGCCGATCTCGTACAGCTTGGCATCGCGCCACAGGCGGCCGGCCGGATACTCGTTGATGTAGCCGTTGCCGCCCAGGGCCTGGATCGCTTCACCCGCCATCCAGGTCGCCTTCTCCGCACTATACAGAATGGCGCCGGCCGCATCCTTGCGCAACTGGCGCACGGCTTCCGGCGTGGTGGCGCGGTCGCAGGCCTGGCCCACGGCGTAGACATAGGCCTTGCACGCCATCATGGTCGAATACATATCGGCCAGCTTACCTTGCATCAACTGGAATTCACCGATGGCCTGGCCGAATTGCTTGCGGTCATGTACGTAGGGCACGACCAGATCCATGCAAGCCTGCATGATGCCCAGCGGTCCGCCGGACAGCACGGTGCGCTCGAAATCGAGGCCCGACATCAGCACGTTGACGCCCTTGCCCAGGCCGCCCAGCACGTTTTCGGCCGGCACTTCGCAATCCTGGAACACCAGTTCGCCCGTGTGCGAGCCGCGCATGCCCAGCTTGTCGAGCTTTTGCGCGATGGAAAAGCCTTTGAAATTCTTTTCGATCAGGAAAGCCGTCATGCCGCGCGGACCCGCTTCCAGGTCGTTTTTCGCATACACCACCAGCACGTCCGCGTCGGGGCCGTTGGTGATCCACATTTTGGTGCCGTTCAAGACCCAGCGGTCGCCCTTGAAGTCGGCGCGCAGCTTCATGCTGACGACGTCCGAGCCCGCGTTCGGTTCCGACATGGCCAGGGCGCCGATGTGTTCGCCCGTGATCAGTTTCGGCAGGTATTTCGCTTTTTGCTCGGCCGTGCCGTTGCGTTTGATCTGGTTGACGCACAGGTTCGAATGGGCGCCGTAGGACAGGCCGACGGAAGCCGAGGCGCGCGAGATCTCTTCCATGGCGATGATGTGCGCCAGGTAACCCATGCCGGCGCCGCCGTATTCTTCGCTGACGGTGATGCCGAGCAAGCCCATGTCGCCCATCTTGCGCCACAGGTCCATGGGGAACTGGTCCGTACGGTCGATTTCGGCCGCGCGCGGCGCGATTTCGGCGGCGGCAAATTGTTGGATCGCTTCGCGCAGCGAGGCGATGTCGTCGCCGTGGTCAAAGGTCAAGCCTGGGAGATGGAGCATGTCGTCCTCGTCGTCGTTATAAGTGTGGCGGTCATGGGGGCCGGGTCAGTGAAGCTATGATACTCAGTTGTGACGTTTACGTAAACGTAAAGTGAGGCGTGTAAAGCGCTGTGCGTGGTAAGCGCCGCCGCATCGATTTAGTTTGTTTGCGCCTTATCAAGGTTCAAGTCCGCCAGCATGCGCGCGCACGCATCTTCATGCGCGCTGATTTCCGCCAGCGCCATTTCGATATCGATGCGCTGCTGCTCCAGGGTCTGCCGGTGCTGCGCCAGCACGCCGAGGAAGCGGTCCATCTGCGCGCGCGTGTCCTTCGGCGACTCGTACATGTCGACCAGGCTCTTGATCTCCGACAACGCCAGGCCCAGGCGCTTGCCGCGCAGGGTCAGTTTCAAGCGGGTGCGGTCGCGCGGCGTGTAGACGCGGCTGCGTCCGCCAGCGCCTTCGCGTTTCGGGCTGAGCAAGCCCTGGTCTTCATAGAAACGGATGGCGCGCGCCGTGATGTCGAATTCCCGCGCCAGTTCGGTAATCGTATAGGTAGTCATGGATGCGGGCGGTGTCGGTTGCATGGGTGGTCGGTCACTGGATGGGTGTGGATGGGTGCTGCGAGGCAATGGTGGCAAGGTGCCGTTTACGTCAACGTCAATACTATTGTAGCGTGCCCTGCCCGTGCTGCAACAAAGAAAAGAGAGGGCGTGAACGGGAGAATTTGGCGAATCAGACAACAATTACTGAAAATAAATTGATTCTTCTTGCACAAACGCGCTTAAGATCGAGAGTTGGTGGCCAAGATGACACCAAAAAGAGCTTTCCTGGCATAACGGCGACATTCTTTTCGCTGCGATGGCAGTAAAATTTTTAGGCGCAGACTCTTTCCAATAGGCACGATCGAAAAACAACGTTTCACTATGAGCACGTTGTTCATGTCGTTTCTATATTGGAAACAAAATGGCCCTTCTGAAAACTTTGTCTACAAGAAATTGTATGACATCGGCATTGCATGTATCGGTAGAGGAGGGCATTATCCGATACCGTACGTTGTAATGCCAAACCGAGGCTTTGAATCGTGCTGCAGTGCGAAAATCAAGGCTAACCGCGAATTTGAACCGAAGCCACGCAGAATCGCAAGAGAAAATTCGGCCCACTTTTTGACCTGAAAAGCCCGGCTGGAGTGTTAATTGTTAATTGATACTCTTTTCAAATGTAACAATCTGTATGGTCATTCAAGAAACTGACTTTCATGTTACAACATGAAATAGTACACCTATGAATTCTTCTAACGAACGCGAAAGCTTCAGCCAGCGACTTCAGTTGGCTCTCAAAAACGCCCATTATTCTCCAGACAGCCCGACCAGACTGGCCCGGGAATTCAATATCCGTTTCGACGGGCGCCCGATTACCGTGCATGCAGCTAGGAAATGGTTAGTAGGTGAAGCAATTCCGACGCAAGAGAAATTGCGCATGATTGCCCAATGGTTGGGCGTTCCGGCGGAATGGTTGCGTTTTGGCGGCCCGGAAAGCGCCACGCCGAATGGCGAAGCGGGCAGCGCTTTGTCGCGTTTTGAGTCCGCTGATGTGAAATTAATTGCCGATTTGCAAAGATTAGATGAACATCATCGTCAAATCGCGCGAGAATTTATTCGCATGCTGGTACGAGTCAACTACCAAAAGTAAGCATCCAGGCCATCCCCGGCCAGCGCCGTCCGCCTTTCGCTGGCGGTGCTCCCCCTGTCCTTTTATTTGCGCAAGGTCATACTGGAGACATGATTTTGCCGCACAATAAGACCTCGCATGTTGCGCTGCAGCGGAATTATTTGACAATAATCCCGCGTGCGGCGGCGCAGCGGCCAATACCAGCGCATAATCACATCAGAAGCAGCCAGTTCATCCACTACGGAGCCGAGCATTTGAGCCGTCTTATGAAAAGTAACTACAGCAATACCGCGCAGCTGAAGGACTTGATGACCGTGCCCCCCATGACTGCCGCGCAACATGCGGAAGTGATGCGCAAACGGATCGCCCACCGCAGGATGGTTGAAGAAGCCAGGGATTTGAAGCAGGCAAGTGCCACGCAGTTCGAAAAACGCTGAGTGGTGGATGCCTGACCAAAGCTACTGCGCGTCGCGCTTTGCGGCCGGCGATGCTCACCGTGCTGGAGCACGGTTGCGCTTCTCGGCCACAAATCACTGCTGCTCGCTACGCTTTTGTCAGGCATCGTGACGCCAGAGTTACATCGTGACGCCAACTACAGAATAGGGGTGTCACTAGTGGACTTAAGACCATTCCACCGCGGCGCCAGGCTGTGCTCGATGCCGAGCAGGTCGATGACGCGCGCCACCGTATGGTCGACCATCTCCGCGATGCTCTGCGGGTGGTGATAAAAGCTCGGTAAGGGCGGGAAGATGATGCCGCCCATTTCGGTCACGGCCGTCATATTGCGCAGGTGCGCCAGGTTGAACGGCGTTTCGCGCACCATCAGGATCAGGCGGCGGCGTTCCTTGAGCACGACATCGGCTGCCCGCGTGATCAAATTATCCGACAAGCCATGCGCCACGGCCGCCAGCGTCTTCATCGAGCACGGTGCGACGACCATGCCATCCGATTGAAACGAGCCGCTGGCGATAGAGGCGCCGATGTCGCGCAGCTTGTGCACCACGTGCGCCTGCGCTTCGATTTCCTTGCGCCCCACGCCCGTTTCCTGGTGCAGGGTCAATACGGCCGCATCCGACAAGACCAGATGCGTTTCGACGCCGGGAGTGGCGCCCAGCAATTGCAGCAGCCGCAAGCCATACACGGCGCCCGTGGCGCCCGTGATGGCCACGACGATACGGCGCGGCCGCTGCGTTTGGCTATCAGGCATCCAGCAGGGACTTCAGTTCGCCCGATTCAAACATTTCATTCATGATATCGGAACCACCGATGAACTCGCCTTTGACATACAGCTGTGGAATGGTCGGCCAGTTCGAGTAATCCTTGATACCCTGGCGAACTTCCGGGTCATCCAGCACGTTGACTGTAGCGATGTTTTCCACGCCGCACGCTTTCAGGATCTGGATGGCGCGGCCGGAAAAGCCGCACTGCGGGAACTGGGCCGTGCCCTTCATGAACAGCACGACTGGCGTGTTCGTCACGGTTTCTTTGATCCAGGTTTGTACGTCGCTCATAGCTGCCTCTGATGGGTAAATAAATAGATGCCGTCATTTTATAAGAAAACGCCGGCACGGGTATGCGCTCAAGTCATAAATTGGGCAAGTCAGCCACGTTGACGCTTATAAGGTCTTGCCCAGGCAGGTCGATTGTGCCGCGCCCACGTATTTGCCCCAGGCAATGACGGGTGCATAGCCGTGTTTGGCATAAAACGCCACGGCGCGGGTATTCGCCACGCGCGTGGACAGGTGCAGGGCCTGGTAGCCATGCTGGCGCGCCTGCGCCTCCACATGGGCCAGCAGGGCCGCACCCACGCCAGTCGAACCCGGGCGCGCATACATACGCTTGAGTTCGCCTACGGCGCTGTCCGCTTCGCCCAGCGGGCGCAGGGCGGCGCAGCCCAGCAGTTCTCCAGCCGCATCGCGGGCCAGGTAAAAGCCGCCGCGCGGCGTTGCCGCTTCGACATCGAAGGAAGAACGGCCACTGTCGCCATTGATGCGCAGCAGCGCGTCCGACAATGCGTCGAGCAGCAGCTGCGCCTCCACGCTGGCGGCATCCACCGCCAGGATGATGAGATCATGCCTGGCGGCCATGGACTTAGCCGCGCAGCTTGGCGAACGCGGCGGCCATGCTGCCGGCCGGCTCGGGCGCG
This sequence comes from Janthinobacterium sp. BCJ23, assembly GCF_059617945.1. Classification (NCBI taxonomy): domain Bacteria; kingdom Pseudomonadati; phylum Pseudomonadota; class Betaproteobacteria; order Burkholderiales; family Oxalobacteraceae; genus Janthinobacterium; species Janthinobacterium sp. BCJ23. The sequence goes on from NZ_JCAQAW010000011.1 coordinate 20,525, forward strand.
TTGCGCGATTGCGACTGGTGCTGCGCCATGCTGCGCCGGTCGTTGCGGTCGCCACGTTGCTCAGGCTTGCTGCCCGCTTGCGGCGCGCTGTCCGTCAAACGCATGGTCAGCGCGATGCGCTTGCGCTTTTCATCGACTTCCAGCACTTTCACGCGCACGACCTGGCCAGCCTTGACCACCGTGTGCGGATCTTTCACGAACGTGTTCGACAGGGCCGAGATGTGCACGAGGCCATCCTGGTGCACGCCGATGTCGACAAACGCGCCAAAGGCGGCCACGTTGGTGACCACGCCTTCGAGAATCATGTCCGGGCGCAAGTCGCGGATTTCTTCCACGCCTTCCTTGAAGGTGGCGGTGGTGAACTCCGGACGCGGGTCGCGGCCCGGCTTTTCCAGTTCCTTCAAGATGTCGGAAATGGTCGGCACGCCAAACGTTTCATCCGCGTACTTTGCCGGGCTCAAGGTTTTCAGCAAGGCCGTTTCGCCGATGACGGCCTTGATATCCTTTTTGATGTCCGCCAGGATCTTTTCCACCAGCGGGTACGATTCCGGGTGGACGGCCGAGGCGTCCAGCGGATTCTCACCGCCCATCACGCGCAGGAAGCCGGCCGCCTGCTCATACGTTTTATCTCCCAAGCGCGGCACGGCTTTCAAGGCTGCGCGCGAAGTGAACGCGCCCTTCATGTCGCGGTAGGTGACGATGCTTTGCGCCACGCTGGCCGACAGGCCGGACACGCGCGCCAGCAGGGGCGCCGACGCCGTATTGACGTCCACGCCGACGGCGTTCACGCAATCTTCCACGACGGCATCGAGCGAGCGGGCCAGCTGGCTTTGGCTTACGTCATGCTGGTACTGGCCCACGCCGATCGATTTCGGGTCGATTTTCACCAGTTCGGCCAGCGGGTCTTGCAGGCGGCGCGCGATCGAGACGGCACCGCGCAGCGACACATCCATGTCCGGCAATTCTTTCGAGGCGAACTCGGACGCCGAATACACCGACGCGCCCGCTTCCGAGACGACGATCTTCGTCATCTTCGCTTCCGGATGCTGCTTGATCAGGTCCTGCGCCAGTTTATCGGTCTCGCGCGAGGCCGTGCCGTTGCCGATGGAAATGAGCGACACATTGTGCTTGGCGGCCAGGCGGCCCAAGGTGTGCAGCGAACCATCCCAGTCGTTCTTCGGCTGGTGCGGGTAGATCACGGCCGTGTCGACGACTTTACCGGTGGCATCGACGACAGCGACCTTGACGCCCGTGCGCAAGCCTGGGTCCAGGCCCATGGTGGCGCGCTGGCCGGCCGGCGCGGCCAGCAGCAGCGCCTTCAGATTGGTGGCAAACACATTGATCGCATCGAGTTCCGAGCGTTCGCGCAGCGCGCCCATCAGTTCCGTTTCCAGATGCATGAAGCTTTTCACGCGCCAGGTCCAGCGCGCCGTGTCGGCCAGCCATTTGTCGGCAGGGCGGCCCTGTTGCTTGATGCCGAAGCGGGCGGCGATGCGGCCTTCGCACGGATTGTGCGGCGCATCCCATTTCGGTTTTTCCGCTTCCGTGTCCAGGCGCAGGGTGACGTCGAGGATGCCTTCGCGGCGGCCGCGCAGCAGCGCCAGCGCGCGGTGCGAAGGGACGGTCGAGATGGTTTCCGAGTAATCGAAATAATCGGCGAATTTTTCGCCTTCGTCCTGCTTGCCTTCCACCACTTTCGATTCGACGATGCCGTGTTCCTGCACGTATTCGCGCAAGGTTTGCAGCAGGGTCGCATCTTCGGCGAAACGTTCCATCAAAATCTGGCGCGCGCCGTCGAGGGCCGCCTTGGTGTCAAGCACGCCCGGGTTGTTGCCGTCGGCACTCGTAAACGCGTCGCGCAGGAACTTGCCCGCTTCTGTTTCCGGCGTCAGTTCCGGGTTCTCCAGCAAGCCGTCGGCCAGCGGCATCAGGCCCGCTTCGATGGCGATCTGCGCCTTCGTGCGGCGCTTCTGTTTGTACGGCAAATACAAATCTTCCAGGCGCGTCTTGTCTTCCGCGTGCATGACGGCGTCGAGCAACTCGGGTGTCATCTTGTTCTGTTCCGTGATCGACGCCACGATGGCGGCGCGCCGCTCTTCCAGTTCGCGCAGATAGCGCAAGCGCTCTTCCAGCAGGCGCAGCTGGATATCGTCGAGGCCGCCGGTCGCTTCCTTGCGGTAACGGGCGATGAAGGGCACGGTGGCGCCTTCGTCGAGCAGTTCGATGGCGGCGGCAACTTGCACCGGTTTGGCGGCAAGTTCAAGGGCAAGGCGTTGTTCGATAGTGGGCAGCATGGTTGTTTCCAGAGCGATCAAGCCTGGAATGATACGCAATCGGCGCGATTGCGCAATCTTGACAGCGCAAATGGACTGTGCGTTGACAAGCGGCCTAGCGCGTCGGCAGCAGCGGGCTGGCGGGCGCGGGAGCTGGCGGCCTCTGCGGCGTGACGGACTTGCCAAAGGCATTGCCCATGCGGTGTTCGAGGGCGGCGCGGTTGTACAGGCCCAGCTGGTTCGACGGGCGCTGCATGACCGCTTCCGCGCCGGACAGGGCGGGTGGCTGCCGGTTCATGGTGTTGCTATTCGGCAATAATTTTTCATTCAAGCAAGACATCGACTGCGTGCGCTGGCCACTGACTTCCACCTCCACGCAGCCCTTCTCCGGCGCGGGAGCCTTCACGACAACGGTGTGTTCGTCCGCCTGCGCGGGCAGGGCGGCGCAAGCGAATAAGCAAGCGAATAAAACAGTCAAGAACAGGCGTGCCATGGCGGCTCCCGGAACGGTGGAATCAGCGTCCAGCATAGCAAGGTCATGTGTCGCGGCGATGACACAGGCCGGGGTGCGGGCTGATGCCATGTCATGCAGTTGTCATTTTACGAAGCTACCATCTTGCCATTCTGCTTGATCTATTGCAGTCAAGACACTTCATGAGCAGGACTTTTCGTTGCGTCCCCTGGAAAATGACACTAAGCCACCGCCGCGCCGCAAAGGGCAATGCCCTGTCCGCCTGCTTGCTGATGACATTGATGACATTCATGACATTCGTGCGGCCGGCTGCGGGCGCGGACGGTGCTGACGCCGCCGCGCACGCAACCCTGCGCTTCGACTTGCCCGCCCAGCCGCTCGACGCGGCCCTGGTGGCGTTTGGCGAAGTGACCGGGTATTCCGTGCTCGTCAGCAGCCAGCTGGCGGCCGGCAGGGTGGCCTCGCCCGTGCGCGGCGACTACACGCCTGCCGAAGCGCTGCAGCGTTTGCTGGCCGGCACCCAGCTGGGCGCGCGCTTCAGCGGCAGCAATGCGTTCACCTTGCTGGCGCTGGCCGATGCACCCGTGGCGTCGGCGCCCGTGCCGGCCGAAGCTGCCCCCGCCACCGCACCATTGCAAGGCTATGCGGCCGTCCTGCAGCGCTCGCTCACGCGCGCCCTGTGCCGTCTGCATCCGGACGCCTTCGGTCGCTACCGCCTGGCCTTCCAGCTGTGGCTCGACGAGCGGGGCAAGGTGCGCGCCGTGCACGTGCTCGAACCGAGCGGCGTGGAACAGCGCGACCGCGCCGTGCTGCAGCGCCTGCGCAGCCTGCTGATCGATGGCGCGCCGCCGGCGGGCTTGCCGCAGCCGCTGACGATCTTATTGACGCCGCGGCCCGATCCCGATGCCGATTGCGCGCCCTACCTCGTGGCCGGAGCGCCCTGACCATGTCGGATTTGCTGAAAGCCACTTTGCGCAAGCTGTTCCTGGAACGCTACGGACAGTTTCGCCGCCATTTGCAGCGCCGCCTGGGCTCGGAAGACCTGGCCAATGACGCGCTGCATGAAACGTATTTGCGGGTGGAGCGGATGACGGCGCCCGAGGCGATCAGCTATCCGTCCGCCTATCTGATGCGCATCGCCATCAACATTGCGGAAGATCAACGCCGCGACAATGCGCGCCTGCTCAGCCTGCCCGATATCGACGATCTGTACGAGATGGCCGATGAGCTGGCCGACCCGGCCCGCACCTTCAGCGCGCGCGCCGAGCTCGAGGAACTGGAACGGGCCTTGCAGGAGTTGCCGAAACGCCGGCGCGCCATCGTCATCGCCGCCCGCGTCGACCAGTTGCCGCACCGTGATATCGCCGAGCGCTTCGGCATTTCCGCCCGCACCGTGGAGAAGGAATTGCGCGCGGGACTCGAACATTGCTGCGAACGCATGGGACGCGATTTCATCCAGCGCTTCGGTCCCGGCGCGGGAAAAACGTCTAAACATCATGATTGAACAAACGGAAGACGACATGGGTGTCATCCAGAAGGAAGCGCAGGCGTGGGTCGTGCGCCTGGCCTCGGGCCAGGTCAGCGAGCGCGACGCGCAAGTGTTCCGTCACTGGTGCGCGCGCAGCCGCAGGCATGCGACGGCGTTTGCCGAAGCGCGCGCCGTGTGGGGCGCCATGGCGCCGGCCGCGCGCGCCGTCAAGCGGGCGCAGGCGCCTGTCAACGTGGCGCGGCGCGCCTGGCTCGGCGGCGCCGTCGCTGCTTCGCTGGACTTGCTGGTGCTGCGCCCGCCGACCGACCTGTGGCCGGCCGTGGCGGGTCTGGCCGCCGACTATGCCACGGGCACGGGCGAGCAGCGCGAAGTGGCGCTCGATGGCGGCGTGCTGGTGCAGATGAATACGCAGACGCGGCTCGATGCGGCGCCCGTGCAGGACGGCGCCGCGTCGCTGGTGCTGCTGGCCGGTGAAGCGGAATTCCAAGCCGGCTTGCACGGCGCGGCAAGCGTGCGCGTGCAGGCAGGCGACGGCACCGTGTCGGCCGGCAGCGCGCGTTTCAATATCCGCCTGTTCGGCCAGGAAGTGTGCGTGACGTGCCTGGCGGGCCGCCTGCGCGTGGTGCAGGCCGGCAACGATGCGGAACTGGCCGCCGGTCAGCAGCTGCGTTACCGGCCCGAGCATTTTGGCATCGCCCGCGCGGTGGCCAGGGGCGACGTCAGCGCGTGGCGCCACCGCCTGCTGGTCTTCAAACAAAGCACCCTGGCCGAGGTGGTGGACGAGGTGAACCGCTACCGTCCCGGCAAGCTGATCCTTAATGGCGACACATTGAAACACACGCGTGTGCAAGCGAGCTTTTCGCTCGACCGCCTCGACGACGTGATCGCCCTGATCCAGGACGCGTATGGCGCACGCGTGACGCGTTTGCCTGGCGGCATCGTGCTGTTCGGCTAAGCGCAAAAGCGTGGCGCCAATTATGACATTTTCATGACCTTTTGCAGTCCCGGACCTTGTTCCCTGTCAATGCTGCTGGAAGCCGCGAATCAGTGCCTGCCGCCCGCCCCGTGCGTGCCGCGCGCCGCCTCGCGATATCGGTCAGCAACGGAACATGAAAAGGGAATGTCGCCATGCAGCGAAGCAAGTCGGTCACGAAACACGCATCCTCCTCCGCCATGGCGGGCAGCCACAACGGGCGCCCCGTGCGCTTGAAACCGCTGGCGCTGGCCATCGCCATGCTGCTGCAGGCGGGCGGCGCGCAGGCGCAGCAGCCGTTCAGCGGCGCCTGGTTCGCGGGCAAGGGCGCGCAGCAGGGCACGGCGGCCGCCACGGGACGCTTGCCGAATGGCCAGCCGGCCACCTCGCTGAACAATCCTTTGATGCAGCAGCAAAAAGCCGAAGGCAAGCTGCAGCAGTCGCTGAACAACCTGTTGCTGGCCGCGCGCGGCATCGCCGCCGAACAGGCGGTGCAGGCAGCCGCGCGCCAGGCGGCGCTGGCGGCCGGCGGCGCGCCCGATGGCCTCGTCAAGGGCGGCTTGCAGGTCGACAGCAACAGCCTGACGGCGGGCTGGCTCAACGCCCAGGCGCCCGTGCAGAGCCAGGCCGATGGCAAGACCGTCGTGAAGGTCGTGCAGACGGACGACAAGGCCATCCTGAACTGGGAAAGTTTTAACGTCGGCAAGAACACCACCTTGCAGTTCGACCAGAAATCGCACTGGTCCGTGTTGAACCGCGTCAACGATCCGCTGGCGCGCCCCAGCCAGATCCAGGGCCAGATCAAGGCCGATGGCACGGTGATGATCGTCAACCGCAACGGCATCGTGTTTACGGGCAGCAGCCAGGTCGATATGCGCAGCCTGGCCGCGGCCGCCATGGGCATGAGCGACAGCCAGTTCAAGAGCGGCTTGTACGGCAAGGCGCAGGGTACGGGCACCGTGCCGACCTTCGCGAATGATTTGTTGCTGGACCAGAATACCTTTACGCATGCGGCGGCCGAAGCGGACGTCGTCGTCGCCGCCGGCGCGCGCATCGACACGCGCAAGCCGCAGACGGTGACGGAAGGCGGCGGCTACGTGCTGCTGGCCGGCCGCGCCGTCGAGAATGCGGGCGCCATCACCACGCCGAATGGCCAGACCACCCTGGCGGCTGGCGACGCCATCGTCGTGCGCCAGGGCATGGGCACGGACAAGAACCAGTATTCGAGCACGCGCGGCAATGAAGTCGAGATGCTGCGCGTGGCCGACAGCGGCGCCGGCAGCGTCGTCAACAACGGCCTGATCCAGGCGGCCACGGGCGACATCACGCTCAGCGGCAATAGCGTGCGCCAGGATGGCGTGCTGTTGTCGAGCACGACCGTCAATGGCCGCGGCACGATCCACCTGGCGGCGGCGGGCGAGAACGCCGGCGTGACCCTGGCGCGCGGCAGCGTCAGCGCCATCGTCATCGATGACAACGGCGCCACGGCGCTCGACGTGCAGCGCGATACCTTGCTGAAAGACACGGGCAAGGGCACGGACACGCCGCAGGACCGGCGCGACCAGTCGCTGGTGCGCATCGTTTCCGCCGGCAACATCGAGTTCGAAGGCGATTCGCTGACCCTGGCTACGGGCGGCCAGGTGCTGGCCGATGCGGCCCGCCGCAGCCACGTGGCGCGCGGCGCCGCCATCGACGTGTCCGGCGCCGTCGGCGTGAAGGTCGACATGAGCAGCAACAATGTGCTGATCAACGTGCAGGGCAACGAACAGCGCGACGCACCGGGCAGCCGCGACGCCAAATACCTGAACAACAGCGACGTGTGGGTCGACCGCCGCGACCTGGTGCTGGTGCCGGCCGGCACCAACGGCTACGCCACGGACCGCTGGTACACGGCGGGCGGCTTGCTGGAAGTGAGCGGCTACCTGAACACCAGCGGCCACGGCATCGGCGAATGGGCGGCCCAGGGCGGCACTGTCGGCTTTGGCGGCGGCGAAGTGGTGACGCAGGCCGGTTCGCGCATCAACATCGCCGGCGGTTCGCTGGACGTGCAGACGGGCATGGTCAAGCAGACGTGGCTGAAGGGCGCCGATGGCGCGATGTACAAGCTCAGCACGGCCCCTGGCGACAATCTGTACACGGGCTTGTACCGCGGCTATGAAAGTACGCATGCGCGCTGGGGCGCGAACACGACGGAAACCCATGCGAATGCCTTGATCGGTCCGCGCGAGCGCCTGGAAAACGGCTACACGGTGGGCCGCGATGCGGGCCGCCTGATCGTTTCCACGGGCGCCGCCGTGCTCGAAGGCGATATCGACACGTCCGTATTCCAGGGCGAGCGCCAGCAGCGCAAGCGCGATGACGGCGTCGATAGCTACAAGCAGGCGCAGACGTCGGCCGCGCGCGCCGGTCAATTGATCGTCGGCAAAATGACGCCCGTCTTCGATACGAAGGCGGGCCAGTTGCGCGACAGCCCGCAAGCCGTGCTGGAAAACGTCGAGATCGGCAAGGTGGCATCCGTCGCCGATGGCCAGCTGCTCAGTGAAGCCTTGCCGGCCGCGCGTAGCAAGACCTTGCAGCTCGATGCCGACTGGCTCAATGGGCTGGAACTGGGCGCCCTGAATATCTACGCCTACGACAAGCTCGACGTCAACGCGGACGTGCGCGTGGCCGATGGCGGCGACATTGCCCTGCACGCCACCGACGTGGCCATCAAGGCGAACGTGAGCGCGCGCAGCGGCAGCATCGCCGCCGGTGACATCATCTCGCGCTACCTGGCGAACGCGGGCGCCGTGTGGGTGGAAGGGACCGTGTCGCCGGAAGGGCGCGCCGCGGGCCCGGCCGGCGTGCGCGTGGCGCCGGGCGTGCGTCTCGATACGCGGGGCCTGTGGAGCAACCTGGAACTGGACCCGGGCGCGGTCGCCGGCCTGCCATACGTGAATGGCGGCAAGGTCACGGTGAAGAGTTCGGGCGGCATCGAGCTGGCCGGCGGCAGCGTCATCGACGTTTCATCGGGCGCGGCTTTGATGAGCAATGGCAGCCTGCAGGGCGGGCGCGGCGGCGACATCGCCCTGGCCGTCGACTTGCCGCGCGAAAAAACGCCGACGGGCGCCTTGCTCAAGCTTGACGGCGAGTTGCGCGGCCACGGCGTGAAGGGCGGCGGACGCCTGACGATCGACAGCGGCACGGCCGTCAGCATCGGCGGCAAGCTGCAGGACGGCGACGTGCTGCCAGGAGGAAGCAGCGCTCCCGTCGGCCTGCGCCTGGCCGATGAATTTTTGATTGCCAAGGGCGAGAAGATTCCCTTCGATTTCGCGCTCAGCACCAGCGTGATCAAGCCGGGCCAGACCTTGAGCATGCCCGTGACGGTGGACGTGTCGGCGCAGAAACCGTTGGTGCTGGAGAGTGATTTTCTGGTGCCGCCGGGCGCGAGCTTCTTCATCGACGGCACGACGTATGTCTGGGGCGGTTCCATCGTTCCCGCAGGCAGCGTGGTGACGGCCATCAACGGCCTCGCTACAGGCTTCGAGGTTTCGGCGGCGGCTTTTCCGAACGGCTTGCCCATCTTGCCGATGACGACCCAGTATGCGGCCGGCAGCATCGCCGCCGACGACGTGCGCGCGCCGCGCGGCGCGCTGTTGCCGACCGGCACCATGCTGGGCCGTGACGTTGCCGTGCAGCCCATGCTGGCGCTGGACGCCAGCCTGTTCCAGAGCGGCTTTGCCGACTACGCCGTCACGGGCCGCGACGGCGTCGTGGTGGTCAAGGATGCGCATATCGATGTGAAAATGCCCGTGCTGCGCTTCAATCCCGCCACCGGCCACACGGTGGCGAGCGGCACCGATCCGGCTGCCGCGCTGGAAGTGTGGACGCCGGAGTTGTACCAGGAAGATGCGCGCAAGGGCCGCTTGACGCAGCGCGCAGGCGCCGACCTGACGCTGACGGCCGGCAGCCCGTATGTGAAGGGCGCCCTGGCGGTGGCGCAAGGCGCCGTCGTCACGGTCGATCCGGGCCGCCAGATCAGCATGACGAGCAATGGCCAGGTCAGTATCGACGGCCGCCTTGACGCCTGGGGCGGCAAGATCGCCATCCTGCCCGGCACGTTGGGTACGGGCAGCGATGCCGATGTGCCGAACGGCAAGGGACAAGCCACGTCGATCTGGATCGGCGAACACGCGGTGCTCGACGTCGCCGGCCGCGCCACCGTCGCCACCGACATGCGCGGCGGGCGCTATGGCCGCGCGGACAAGGGCGGCAGCATCGAAATCGGCGCCCGCTACAAGGCCGACGCGGCCAGCGTCGACGCGGCCGATGCCTTTGTCGTCGTGCGTCCGGGCGCCCTGCTCGACGCCAGCGGCGCGCAAGCCACCTTGGACTTGCCGAACCAGGGCGCCGTCAACGTGGCCGGCAGCGGCGGCTTGATTTCGCTCAGTTCGTACAACGGCATCTTTGCCGATGGCACGCTGCGCGCGGTGGCCGGTGGCGCCGGGGCGGCCGGCGGCACCCTGGCGATGGCGCTCGACACGCCCAATTACGGCCAGGTGAACCGTCAGACGCTGGAAGGCGATAGCGTCGACAATGCGGTGCGGGTACCGCGCGAATTCGTGCTGGCGCAAGTACAGGGCGACAGCGTCTTGCCGGTTGATTTGCGCGCCGGCCAGCAGAATGAGGCCTTGCGCTACGGCAGTGCGCGCCTGGGCGCCGACCGTGTGAAGGCCGGCGGCTTCGATAACCTGGCCATGCATGTAAACGGCATGCTCAGCGTCGATGGCGACGTCAGCCTGGCGCTGGGCCAGAGCCTGCGCCTGAGCGCCAGTTCGCTGGGCCTGGCGCAGCAGCCGCCGCAGACGCCGCCGCCCGATGCGGACGGCCAGGACAAGGTGCCTAGCCTTGCCAGCCAGGTGCGCCTGGCGGCGCCGTATGTGCGCCTGGGAACGGCCGCGCGCGCGCAGAAAGACAATTACATCGTGCCCAATGCCGTGAAGGGCTCGAAAAACTCGGGCAAGGGGCGCGGCATGCTGGGCGTGCCGCTGGTGGCCGATGGCTCCCTGCTGCAGATCGATGCGGGCATGCTCGATCTCGCGGGCGAGGTCAACATGGGCACGCGCGGCGAGATCGTGCAGAGCAGCGGCACGCCGCTGGCCGTCGAACGCGATGCCTTCGAGCAGCTGACCCTGAATAGCCGCGGCGACTTGCGCATGTCGAACAACGCCGCCCTGTACCAGCCGGGCAACGCGACCCTGGTCGCCGCGCAAATCTACCCGGCCACGGGCGACAGCGGCATGGTCACGGTGGGCCAGAGCAGCCGGATCGATGAATACGGCAATATCCGCGTCACGCTCGATCCCTTGCGCACGCTCACTGTCGAGCGCAGCGCCGGCAGCGCCACGCCGAACCAGCCGTTTTCCGTGTTCGGCAGCCTGAGCCTGGTCGCGCCCACGATCAACCAGCACGGCGTGCTGCGCGCGCCGCAGGGCCAGATCACCCTGGGGGCCGAAGGCTTTGAAGCCAATACGGGCCATGTCAATCTGCTGCCGGGCAGCCTGACGTCCGTCAGCGCGAAAGGCTTGACGATGCCGTACGGCGGCACGCTCGATGGCCTCAGCTACCTGTATGACGGCAACGACGTCGTCTTCAAGGGCGTGGGCAACGGTCCCGAGATCGCCTTGGTCGGCGCCGCCGTCGACGTGCAAGCCGGCGCCGTGCTCGACCTGTCGGGCGGCGGCACCTTGACGGGCGCGGCCTTCCTGGCCGGACGGGGCGGCTCCACCGATGCGCGCCTCAATCCGCTGGTGCAGATGAAGCCGAATGGCGGCTTTACCTTGCCCGGCCTGAATACCAACCCCGTGTACGCCATCATTCCCGGCGTGCAGCCGGACGTGGCGCCGTTGACGGCCGAGCAGGGCGCGGGCAAGCCGGCCGTGGGACGCCAGATCACCATCGCCGCGGGCGTGCCCGGCCTGGCGGCCGGTACCTACACCTTGCTGCCATCGAATTTCGCTTTGCTGCCGGGCGCCTTCCGCGTGGAGCTGAATGGCCTGGCCGGCGCCGTCGAGGCGGGCGGCACGGTGGCCATGCGCAATGGTTCGTATGCGACGGCGGCGCAGACGGGCATCGCCGGCACGGCCATCCGCGACGCCGTGCCGAGCCAGGCCATCCTGACGCCGGCCGACGTGCTGCGTACCTACTCGCAATACAATGAAACGGGCTATGCCGCCTTTGCCGTGGCGCAAGCCACGCGCGACGGCGTGCCGCGCGCCACGCTGGAACGCGACGCCAAGGGCGTGCGGGTGCAACTGATCGCCCCGTCCCTGCACAGCGTCGAAAATAACCACACGCCATTGATGATGGATGGCAGCGCCCTGTACACGCCGGCCGAGGGCGGCTTTGGCGGCTCGCTGCTGCTGGGCACGGGTGGCCATGCGGGTACCCGCTATCAAGTGCTGGCCGACGGCACGGCAGCGCAGGCGGACTTCGATGGCGTCTCCGTGCACGCTTCGCAGATCAACGCCTTCGGCGCCCAGCGCCTGGGCATCGGCGGCTTGCCGCGCGTCACCTACAGCGATTTCGCCACGGGTACCAATCAGCGCGCCAATATCGCCGCCATCAACGAATCGGCGGGCGGCATCGTGCTGCGCGACGGTGCCGTGCTGAAGGCGGCCGAAGTGTTCCTGGTGACCACGAAAACCGACGACGGCATCTTCCTCGAGCAAGGTTCCGGCATCAATACGCTGGGCCGCGGCAAGGCGGCCTGGGATTCGCGCGACGGCTTTGTGTACCAGCCCATGGGCAGCGTGCTGGCTGTCTCGAACGGCTGGCTGGATATGCTGCCGGCCGTGCGCACGCCGTCCGATTCGGGCGGTCCCGGCATCATCGACATCGGCACGTGCGCCAAGGCGGGCGGCGCCTGCACGGGCACCACTTCGCTGTATTCGGAAGGCACCATCGCCGCCGTCACGGAGCGCGCATTTACCCTGCGCGATAACGTGCGCTACGGCACGCGCAACCTGGTGCTGGGGATGGGTTCGATCAATATCGGCAGCGCCGCCTCGCTGGCCGATGCCAGCGCCCGCGGCGCCTTGCCGGACGGCCTGGCGCTGAACCAGGACGTGCTCGACCGCCTGCTGCGCGGCGATACCAGTACGGGCGCGCCGGCGCTGGAAAGCCTGGGCTTGACGGCACGCAATTCCTTCAACTTCTATGATTCGTCGCAACTGTCGACCATCGATGCGGCGACTGGCAAGTCGTCGCTGTCGCGCCTGGTGCTCAACACGCCCGCCATCTACGGCTATGGCGGCACGGACGCGCTGGCGCGCATCCACACGGACACCCTCGTGTGGCAGGGCGCGACGAATGCGCCCGGCGCCGTCGTTGCCAACGGCCCCGGCACGGGCACCGGCCGCTTGCAGATCGACGCCAAGCGCATCGAGTTCGGCTTCACGCCGGACAGCCGTCCCGACACCATCCACAACCTCGACCGTTTGATACTGGGCTTCGGCCAGGTGGCGCTCAATGCCAGCGAGCAGCTGACCGCCAACAACAAGGGCAGCCTGTCCGTCTACCAGTCGCAAAGCGCGTGGGATACGGCCACGAATGGCTACCGCTACAGCGGCGGCGATCTGCTGATCAACACGCCGCTGTTGACGGGCGCGGCCGGTTCCGTCAACCGCATCACGGCGGGCGGCGACCTCAAGGTGAGCGCGCCGGCCGGCGCGGCCGCCGCCACGCCGACGAACGCGGCGCTGGCTGGTGCCCTGGGCGCGGAAGTGGCGCTGAACGGCAACAGTGTCAGCGTGGATACGTCCGTGGTTCTACCAAGCGGAAAGCTGACCCTGTCGGCCGAGCGCGATGTGCTGCTGGGCGACAAGGCCAAGCTGGACCTGGCTGGCCGCAAGATCGATTTCTACGACACCAGCAAGTACAGCTGGGGCGGTGACGTGATCCTCGACAGCCGCGCAGGCGACGTGCGCCAGGCGGGCGCTTCCGTGATCGACCTGTCGGCCGTGAACAACCGCGCCGGCAAGCTGAGCGTGATCGCCACGGGCGACGCGGCCGGTACTGCCGACTTGCGCGGCAGCTTGCTGGGCGGCGCCAGCGGCCATTATGACGCAGGCGGCACCCTGGTGCCGTACGCGGCCGGCGGCGTGGAGGTGCGGGCCCAGCAGATCGGCGACTTCGCCGGCCTGAACCAGCGCCTGAACACGGGCAAGGTATTCGGCAGCCGCAGCTTCCAGCTCAAGCAGGGCAATTTGACCATCGGCGACGAGGTCAAGGCGCGCGAAGTGAGCGTCTCCGTCGATGGCGGCAGCTTGACCGTGAGCGGCCGCATCGACGCCAGCGGCGAGCAGGTGGGCAGCATCCGTCTGGCCGGCCGCGACGGCGTCACCATCCAGTCCGGCGCCGTGCTCGACGCGCATGGCACGGTGCTGCGCACGGACAGCTACGGGCAAGCGATCGAGGCGCCGAACCGCGCCGTCATCGAACTGGCCGCGCCTGGTGGACGCCTGAGCCTGGAAAATGGCGCGCGGTTCGACTTGCGCAGCGGTGACAAGGGCGGCAACTACGGCAGCATCGACCTGAACGCGCGGCGCCTCGGTGGCGCCACGGGCGACGATGTCGATATCGATGCGGCTGGCGCGCTGAACATCGCCGGCGCGCGCACCATCAACGTCAACGCTTTCTGGCAATACAAGGATGCCCCGGCCGGTACCGGCAAGGATGCGGACGGCCGCAGCTACCAGGGCATCAACCAGGCCTATCTGGACGAGAAACACGGGGACAGCCAGCTCTTCATGGCCCAGGCGCTGGCCAACGGCAACTTGATGGACAGAAAATTGCGCGGCTTGCGTGGCGATGCCAACGCTTTCCACCTGCGCCCTGGCGTCGAGATCGTCAGCGCCACGCCGGGCGGCGACTTGCACATCGATGGCGACATCGACCTGTCGGGCCACCGCTACGACGGCGTCAATCCGCTGGCGCGCCTGAGCGGCGTGTACGGCTCGGGCGAGGCGGGCGCGCTGGTCGTGCGCGCCGGTGGCAAGCTCAGCGTCTTTGGCAGTATCACGGATGGCTTCGATACCCGTACCTTGCCCGTCACGCCGGACGACAAGGGCTGGCAGCTGGTGAAGGGCCGCTTGCCATGGGGCGGCGAGGTCGTCGTTCCGCAAGCGGGCCTCGTGACACTGGCCGAAGACACGTATTTCCAATCGGGCACGAGCGTCAATTTCGCCGTGCCGATGAAAGCCATGCAGCTGCGCGGCGGCACCTTGCTGGCGGCGCGCGCCACCTTGACGGCGGAGTTGAACCTGCCTGCCGGCAGCGTGCTGGGCGGCGCCGTGCGCGATGCCGACGGCAAGGTGCTGTACGCGGCCGGCACGGTCTTGCCGAAGGCGCTGGCCTTATCGAGCGGCATGCAGCTCGATCCCGGCCTGCGCCTGCCCGGCGCGGCCAGCGTGGCGGCCATGCTGTGGCCGGCGAACGTGGCCTTGCCTTTCCCGGAAGGCAAGCCGCGGGACACGGGCGATAGCGTCAATCCCGTCAACGGCGTGGTGCTGGCGGCGGCGCTGGCGCTGGACAAGGGCAGCGTGCTGCCGGCCGGCACGCTGGTCAAGCTGCCTGGCGACGCGACCGTGGTGGCGCTGCGCCCTGCCGACGGCGCGGGCAAGCAGGGCCGCAACCTGGCGCTGGCGCCCATGCTGGCCCAGGGTTCGCAAGCGTGGTCGCTGCGCCTGGTGGGCGGCGCCGATACGGCCGCCGCCGATACGCGCGCGCTGCGGCCGCATGCGAAGGACGCCCATCTGATGCTGGCCGATACGCATTACGGCATGGAAGAACGGACGTCGGTCAAGCCGGGCACGGGCTTGCCAAGCACCTATATTTTCAACGAGTACGCCACCATGTTGGGGTATCCGGAAGGCGAGGTCGATATCACAATGTGGTTTGGTACCGAAGCTAACATGCTGGAGAGTTATGCGGATCTGGTGACCAAGATTGCCGACGGCACGCCGCCCGAAATGGTGACCAAGGATGAGCCGGCGCGCCAGCTTCTGTTCAGCGTGCTGCGCACGGGCACGGGCGACCTCGATTTGCTCGCCGCCGGCGATTTCGACATGCGTTCGCTGTATGGCGTCTACACGGCGGGCACGCAGTCGGCCTCGCCGCTGGTCGATGGCAAGGATCTGTTCAACCTGCCGCGCGGCCTGAACGCCAAGGGCAAGCTGCTCGGCGCGTTGGGCGACGAGAAGTTGACGCGTTTCGTCGATGGCGGCAGCGAGAGCCTGTACCGCGCCTGGTATCCCGAGCACGGCGGCAACCTGCTGCTGCGCGCCCAGGGCGACGTCAAGGGCGACACCGTAGGCACCGCCCTGCAGCGCCGCGAGGATGCCATCGGCACCCTGAGCGCGCAGCAGGACACCAGCGACATCGGCGCCTGGTTGTGGCGCCAGGGCAGCGGCAGCACGGGGGCGGGCGTGCCGACGGCATGGTGGATCAATTTCGGCACCTATGTCGCGCGTCCCGAAGGCGGCGACCTGTTTGCGGGTCTGCCGGTCGTGTCGGGCTTTACGGGCATCGGCACCCTCGGCGGCGGCAATGTGCTGCTGCAGGCGGGCGGCAACGCCGGCATGCTGACCTCGCGCGCCGATCCGGGCGGCGTGTTCGCGCCGCGCAGCCAGGGCCTGAACGTGGCCGTGGGCAGCACGGGCAGGGTGACGCCGGACGGCAAGCTGCTGCTGACGGGCGGTGGCGACCTAGATATCCGCATCGGCGGCGGGCTCAACCCTGTCGCCGAGGTGCGCAGCTTCGATGCCAACAGCGATGCCCCGAATGCCGACACGCGCTTCGAGCGCCAGTATCCGACGCTCAACAGCACCTTCACCAATTTGCGCGGCGCGCTGCGCATGGAGGCGGGCGCCGTGGGCGGCGTCGAACTGCGCTTCGACCGCGCCGATCCGAAGGAATCGCGGCCGTATGAAACCTATGCGGCGGGCACGGCCATTGCCAGCGGCGGGCCCATCCTCGTGCCGGGCGACAGCGGCGTGCGCATCGATGCGCGCGGCGACCTGGTGCTGGGCGGTACGGCCGATGCGGGCCGCGTCAAGCAGTTGGGCAATGGTTCGCCGTTCAACTACCAGGGCGTCGAGCGCCAGGGCGAGGGCTGGAGCTGGTTCTCGCTGTGGACGCCAGCCACCGCCATCGACCTGTTCAGCGCGGGCGGCAATCTGACGCCGACGTCCGCCTGGATACAATCGGACATGGGCGATAACCACGCGCCAACGGATGCACGTTTCGTCATGCCATCCGTGTTGCGCGCCGTGGCCGCCAGCGGCAGCCTGTATTACGGCAATGCCAGCCTGGGCAGGCTGGGCGAGGGCGGCAAGGTCGACATGCCGCAAAACGGCGTGATCCTGGCGCCGTCGCCGGTGGCGCCGCAATTTGTCAAGACGGGCACGGGCCAGCTGGAAATGCTGGCGGCCGACTCCATCCATGCGGCCGGCTATCCGATCACCGCATCGGGCGCCGATCCGCGCCTGTTGCCAAGTCCATTCAACCCGGGCTTCGTCGGCGCCCTGGACCCGGTCTGGTTCGGCCTGCTGCCCTTGCATAACGTCAGCGCCAACGGGCTGGCGCCCGGCGCGCTGAAATGGTTCGGTTCGTCGTCGAATGGCGCAAGCGATGCCTCGCAGCAACTGTATCCGCTGTTCAGCATGACGGCGCCGACGGTGTCGGATTACGTGCCGGTGGGTCAGCAGCCCGCGCATTTCTATGCCAACAGCGGCGACATCGTCGGCTTGCGCACGGGCGGCATCGTGTACCGGGGAACACTGAAGGGCGAAACGGGCCCGCTGGGCGTGTGGTACGAAGGCGGCGGCGCCGTGGCCGTGCGGGCCGGACGCGACATCGTCAATTCCGGCACGCCGCTCGGCAGCGTCGAAGGCGTGCCGGAAGGCGCGGCCGGATGGACCAGCCAGGGCTTTGTCGGCCGGCCCGATTTTCCGGACAAGCCGGTCGTCTCCGGCGTCTCGTCCGCGCGCGGCAATCTGTTCGTGCACCGCAATGCTGACGACGTTTCCGTCGTCAGCGCCGGGCGCGACATCCGCTACAGCACCTTCTATGTGGCGGGACCGGGCCAGCTGAACGTGAGCGCCGGGCGCGACCTGTACATGGCCGACAAGGCGGAATTGCGCAGCATCGGCTCCATCGTCAACACGGGCCCCGGCGAGCGCGGCAATGGCGCCGGCATCAGCGTGGCGGCCGGCGTGGGCCGCAATGGTCCCGACTATGCGGCTTTCGCGGCGCGCTACCTGGACCCGGCCAAGCTGGCCGATCCGGCCAAGCCGCTGGCCGACCAGGCCGGCAGCGCCGTGTACGTCTACGGCGGCAAGCTGACCCTGGCCGACTGGCTGCGCGGCCAGTTCGCCTACAGCGGCGACGAGGCGGGCGCGTCCGCCTTCCTCGGCACGAAGCAGGCGGAACTGGAAAAGGCCGGCCAGCAGACAGGCGCCGTGCGGCGCGACCTGGCGCGCGAATATGCGCAGGTCAGCCAGCTGCACCTGGTGAACTGGCTGACGACGCGCTTTGGCGGCGACAGCGGCCTGGGCATCCGCTACGACCCGGCCACCGATGCGCGCAGCTTCTTTGCCGCCTTGCCGAAGGAACAGCAGCAGGTCTACCTGAGCAATGTCTACTTTGCCGAACTGAAGGCGGCCGGGCGCGAGTACAACGATCCGGACGGCATGCGCCGCGGCAGCTACCTGCGCGGCCGCGAAGCCATCGCCACCCTGTTCCCGGCGCAGGACAAGGCGGGCCAGAAGATCGAGTACAAGGGCGACCTGACGATGTTCAGCAGCGCGCTGTACACGGTCAACGACTACGAGGGCGTGTACACCAAGCGGCCGGTCGCGGGCGTGCGCTACCTGAGCCCGCAGGAGTGGGCCGAGGCGGGCCGTCCGACGGTCAACGTGCCGCACGTGATCGTCAACGACGCGGGCATCCACACGGATGTCGGCGGCGATATCGGCATCACGGTGCCGGGCGGACGGGCGCTGATCGGCGTCGATGGCGGCTATGCGCCGGGCGAAGGCTCGGGCGTGCTGACGCAGGGCGCGGGCGAGATCCAGATGTACGCGAAGGACAGCATCCTGCTGGGCCAGAGCCGCATCTTCACCACCTTCGGCGGCAACATCCTGGCCTGGTCGGCCACGGGCGACATCAATGCGGGCCGCGGCACCAAGTCCACCGTCGTCTACACGCCGCAGCGCCGCACCTACGACAGCATCGGCCTCGTCAGCCTGTCGCCGAGCACGCCGGCCACGGGCGCCGGCATCGCCACCCTGAACCCGATCCCGGAGGTGCCGCCCGGCGACATCGACCTGATCGCCCCGCTGGGAAGCATCGACGCGGGCGAGGCGGGTATCCGCGTCTCGGGCAACGTCAACCTGGCGGCCTTGCAGGTGATCAATGCGGAAAACGTCCAGGTGCAGGGCAAGTCGGCGGGCCTGCCGGTGATCGCTACCGTGAACGTGGGTGCGCTCAGCAATGCCAGCGCGGCCGCCACGCAAGCCGTCACGGCGGCGCAGGACGTGCTGCAGCGCGAACGGGCCGCCACGCGCCAGGCGCAACCGTCGCTGTTCACGGTGAAGGTGCTGGGCTTTGGCAATGAGCAGGCGGACGACGCCGGTGCCGGCAAGCACCAGGGCGGCGAGCCGCAGGCGTCCAGCTACCAGCCGGCCGGCGTGGTGCAGGTGCTGGGCGCGGGACCGTTGACGGCGCCGCAGTTGCAGGCGCTCACGCCGAACGAGCGGCGCGGCTTGCAGCCTTGAGTGGAGTTTTATGAACATTTGATGACATTCGGCAGTCGTCGCGCGCGGCGGCTGTCTAGGCATCAGTAGATCAGCATTAACAGAAAAAACGCCGGCCCAGCGCCGCAACACAGGGCAACCGTTTGATTTTAAGGTGAATGGAAGATGCGTGAAATGAAAAAACAGGGCAAGGGGGCAGCACCCGCGGCACCCGCGACCGCCTTGACGATGCTGTGCCTGGCCATGCTGGCGCTGCCCGGCATGGCGCGCGCGCAGGACGCGGTGCCGGCAGCGGCCCCCGTGGCCGCGCCGGAACGGCAGGTGACGATCGAGGAATACCTGGTGCGCGGCAATACCGTGCTCGACGCGCGTGCCATCGAAGAAGCGGTCACGCCCTTCCTGGGGCCGGGCCGCACCCTGAAGGACGTGGAAGGGGCGCGCGACGCCCTCGTTGCTGCATATCAAGCGCGCGGCTACCAGTCCGTCTACGTGGACTTGCCCGAGCAGCAGGTGGAGCAGGGCGTGGTGGTGCTGCAGGTGAGCGAAACAAAGGTGGGGCGCTTGCGCGTGGTCGGTGCGCAATACAACTCGCCGCTCGACGTGCGCCAGCAAGTGCCGGCCCTGACGGAAGGCAAGGTGCCTGATTTTACGCAGGCGCAAGTGGAATTGACGGCTCTGAACCGCGGTCCCAAGCGTCAGGTGATGCCCTTGGTCAAGCAGGGCAGCCTGCCCGGTACCATGGACGTGGACTTGAAAGTCGAGGACAGCAGCCCGTGGCGCGCCAGCGTCGGCTTGAACAACGATTACAGCGCCGATACCAAGAAGCTGCGCAGCAGCATCTCGCTCGGTCACGACAACCTGTGGCAGATGGGGCATAGTGCCACCATCAGCTTTTTCGGCACGCCGGGCGACTTGAACCAGACCAAGGTGTGGTCGGCCTCGTACGTGGCGCCGATCGGCACGCAGGGCTGGAGCGTGGAAGCGACCGGCTACCAGTCGAACAGCAACGTGGCCAGCACGGGCGGCACCAGCGTGCTGGGCAAGGGCCATGCGCTGGGCATGAAGCTCAATTACACGGTACCCAACAGCGGCATCTGGTGGCACAGCTTTAGCGGCGGCATCGATTTCAAGGATAACCAGGAAGCGCTGCAGCTGAATGGCGCCGGCTCCAGCGTTCCCCTGAAGTACGTGCCGCTCAGCGTGGCCTACAACGGCTTTGCGCAGACGGAGACGGCGACGTACGGCCTGGGTCTGTCGCTGGTGGCCGGCACGCGCGCCGCGTTCGGCTATGGCAGCAACAGCGCCGCCTACGACAACAAGCGCTACAAGGCTTCGCCCAGCTTCCTCGTCCTGAAGGGCGACGCCAACGCCACCACTACCCTGGGCAGCGGCGCGCAGCTGTACGGCAAGCTGGCGGGCCAGCTGGCCGACGCGGCGCTCGTGTCGGGCGAGCAGATGGCCGCCGGCGGGGCCAATTCCGTGCGCGGCTACCTGTCGGCCGAAGCGACGGGCGACTACGGTGTTTCCGGTACCGTCGAATGGCGCACGCCCCAGCTGACGTATTTCAGCCGCCTGGAAAACTGGCGTCTGTTTGCCTTTGCCGATGGCGCGCGCCTGCGTCTGCGCGACCCGCTGCCGGAACAGAAAGACCTGTTCGGCCTGGCTTCGGTGGGCGTGGGCAGCAGCTTCCAGTTCCTGCGCTACCTGAATGGCCGCATCGATTTCGCCTACCCGCTGCGCGATGGCCCGCGCACGCACAAGCACGTGCGCCGCATCAATTTCAACCTGTCGGCCAGCTACTGACGGGCCAGCTCACCAGCACCGCACTTTTTTAGACTTTTCTTCGGAGAATCACTGTCATGCAACGTCTTTTTTTCCTGCTCACGATCCTGGGCACGCTCGTTCCCGGCCTGGCGCATGCCTGGTGGCAGCCCGACTGGGCTTACCGCAAACCCGTCACCGTCGACGCCGGCCCGAAGGCGGGCGCCGTGGGCGGCGATCCCGGCCGCATTCCTGTGCTGCTGCGCCTGCATTCGGGTAACTTCAACTTCGAAGGCGTCAGCGACAACGGCGCCGACCTGCGTTTCGTGGCGGGCGACGATAAAACGGTGCTGAACCACCAGATCGAGCAATTCAATCCGCTGCTGGGCATCGCCCTGATCTGGGTCGACGTGCCGGCCCTGACGGCTGGTACGCCGCAGCAGTTGTGGATGTACTACGGCAATCCAAAGGCGCCCGCTTCCGGCAATGGCCAGCGCACTTTCGACCCCGACTACAGCCTCGTGTACCACTTCACCGAACCTGGCGTCCCCTCGCGCGACAGCACCGCCTACGGCAACCATGCGCAGACGGCCGTGCCGTCGCTCGACGGTTCCGTCATCGGTGCCGGCGCCCGCCTGGGCACCACGCCGTTGATGCTGCCCGCCTCGCCATCGCTGGCGCTGGCCGCCGGTGCGCCGTTCACGTTTTCCGCCTGGGTGCGTCCCGACAGCCTGGGCGCGCAGCAAGTGCTGTATGCGCGCCGCGACGGCGCCAATGAATTGCTGATCGGCATAGACCAGGGCGTGCCCTTCGTGCAGGTGAATGGCCAGCGCAGCAAGCCGGGCCAGCCGATCCAGGCCGCGCAATGGTCGCACCTGGCCGTCAAGGCCGACAAAGCCAACGTGGCCCTGTACGTGGGCGGCCGTCCGGCCGTGTCGCTGGCCATCGCCTTGCCAGCCTTTACGACGGCCGCCTCGGTGGGCGCCGATGCGCCGCCGGTCGCTTCCGGTACCGCCACCCTGGCCAACTTCACGGGCGCCATCGACGAGCTGCGCCTGTCGCGCACGGCCCGTCCCGACGCCCTGCTGCTGGCCGACGCCGTCTCGCAAGGTTCCGAATCGCGCCTGGCCGTGTTTGGCGCAGACGAACAGCAAGCGGGTAAAAGCCATTTCGGTTTCATCATCGCCGCCATGCCGCTCGACGCCTGGATCGTCGTCGGCGTGCTGGGCCTGATGATGGTCTTGTCGTGGATCATCATGATCGGCAAGGGCCGCAGCTATGGCGCCATCTCGCGCGCCAATGCGCAATTCATGCAGTCGTTCCACGAAGCGGCCGGCGCGCCGCTCGACCACTTGTCGCGCAACGGCAAGCTCAGCGCTTCCGTGAAGGCCGATTCCTCGCTGTGGCGTCTGTATGACGTGGCCATCGACGAGATGCGCCGCCGCCACGACCGCGGCTACGACCTGAACGCCGTCTCGAACGCAACGATTGGCGCCATCCGCGCCGCCATGGATGGCGTGATGGTGCGTGAAAGCGAGCGCATGTCCAAACGCATGATCTGGCTGTCGACCACCATCGAAGGCGCACCGTATGTCGGCCTGTTCGGCACCGTGATCGGCATCATGCTGGTGTTCGTCGTGGCGGCCATGGCAGGCGCCGTGGACATCAACTCCGTGGCGCCGGGCATGGCTGCCGCGCTGCTGTGTACGGCCGCCGGCCTGGGCGTGGCCATCCCTGCCCTGTTCGGCTACAACTGGCTGTCCTCGCGTTCGGACGCCATCGTTGCCGACATGGCCGTCTTCGTCGACGAATTCGCCACGCGCCTGGCTGAAGAGCAGGGCGACGGACGCCAGATGCGTCCCGTGCTGCAACAGGCGTGAGGGGCGCATAACCATGACCACCTCCGCCAAGTTTACCCCCCGCAAGCGTAGCGGCGGCATCAACATCACGCCCTTCGTCGACGTGCTGCTGGTGGTGCTGGTGATCTTCATCTTGACCAGCAACGCCAGCATTCCCGGCATCAAGGTCGACCTGCCCAAGGCCAGCTCGGCCATGGCGCTGGAAAAACCGAAGACCAAGGCCATCACCATCGACAACGCGGGCCAGGTCTTTCTCGACGCCTATCCCGTCACCCTGCCCGAGCTGGAAGAGCGCTTGCGCACGGAAAAGGCCCTGACGCCCGACTTTCCCGTGATCGTGCGCGGCGATGCCGCCGTGCAGTACGCGAAAGTGGTCGAAGTGCTCGATTTGCTGCGCCGCATCGACCTGAACCAGGTGGGCCTGGTGACCGGCAAGCCGGCATGAGGAGCGCAAGGTGAAGCGTGACGACATGATGAAGATGGCCGCGCCGGAATCGTCGGGCGCGGCGCAGTGGTGGCGCCGCTGGGGCGGCGTGGCCGGCGGCGTGCTGCTGGCCGCTGCGCTGGCCGCGCTGGTCTGGTATTTGCTGTCGGACACGGCCGCCACCAAGCGCGAAGTGGCGGCCCCGCCGATGCTGATGCTGCCCCCTCCGCCGCCACCGCCGCCGGAACCGGAAAAACTGCCGGAACCGACACCGGACAAGGTGGTGCCGGAAGTGTCGGAGCCGGAACCGACGCCGGCCGACAAGCCCATGGATGACGCGCCGGAAAGTCCGTCGCCGGACAAGGGCGACCCCGTCACGATCGACGGTGCGGCGCAGGCCGGCAGCGATGCCTTCGGCATCCAGGCCGGACGCGGCGGCGGCATGACGGGCGGCGGCGGTGGCGGCGGACTCGGCGCGGGATCGTATGGCCGCTATGTGGCTAACGCGCTGCAGCTCGCCTTTGCCCGCGACCCGCGCACGCGCCAGCTGGCGTTTAGCGATATCCGCGTCGACCTGTGGCTCGATGCGGAAGGCAAGACGACGAAAGTGCAGCTGGTGCAAGGCACGGGCAATGCGCAGACGGATGAGCAAGTGCTGGCCATGGTGCGCGACTTCCGCGCCGATGAACGGCCACCGGCGTCCTTGCGTTTCCCGGCCCGCGTTTCCATTAAGGGCCGCCGGCCATAGCGTCCCCAAATTCATATTAATTTTTTCCGAAAGAAACAATGAATTCCTTATTCTCTCCCTCACAGCGCATGCGCCGCCTTCCGCTGGCGCTGGCTGCCCTGGCCCTGAGCATGGCGGCGGGCGCGGTACAAGCGCAAGCCCCGGCCGACAGCACCATGGTCAAGCTGATCCGCGGCCTGATTCAGAGCGGCGCCCTGAACAAGGATGCCGGCGAAGCGCTGCTGGCGCAGGCGCAGAGCGAAGCGCTGGCACAAGCGCAGGCCCGTCCGGCCGCCGCGCCGGCCGCCCTGGCGCAGGTGCAGCCGGGCGACGTGCGTGTGCCGTATATTTCGCAAACCGTGCGCGAGCAGATCCGCGACGAGATCAAGGGCCAGGTCATGGCCGAGGCAAAAGCGGGCGGCTGGGCGGCGCCGAATGAAACACCGGCCTGGACCAAGCGCATCCGCCTGGAAGGCGACGTGCGCGCGCGCTACGAGTCGCGCTATTACGACATGGCCAACAGCAATATCGAGATCGACTGGCGCTCGCTTAACAGCGGCAGCGGCTACGACGTCAATTCGAACACCAACCTGGCTCTGCCGGCGTTGCTGAACACGCGCGAAGACCGCAAGCACTTGCTGCGCGCGCGTGCCCGCCTGGGCATCCTGGCCGATATTTCCGAGACCACGCAGGCAGGCATCCGCCTGGCCAGCGGCAACGACGACAGCCCCGTGTCCACCACGCAAACCCTCGGTGGCGGCCTGGGCAAGAAAAACATCTGGCTGGACCAGGCCTGGTTGTCCTACCAGCCCGCTTCCTGGCTGAAACTGACGGCGGGCCGTTTCGACAATCCGTTTGTGTCTGGCGACGAACTGTTTTCCAGCGAACTCAATTTCGACGGTATCGCCGCCAAGGTGCAGCAACCGGTCGGTGCAAACAAGGACGTCACCGTCTTCGGTACCCTGGGCCTGATTCCGCTCGAGTATTCGTCCGACAATGCGCCTAGCCGCAGCCAGGCAAAAATGTCGAGCGAAAACAAATGGCTGCTGGGCGCGCAAGTGGGCGCGTCGTGGAAGATCAATAGCGACCATCAGCTGCGCGGCGCCTTGGCCTACTACAACTTCCGCAACATCAGTGGAGAGTACTCGCAGCCGTGCGCGCTGTACGCGGGCGCCGATGGCTGCAGCACGGACTGGTCGCGTCCATCGAGCATGCAAAAGGGCAATAGCTTGATGTTGCTGCGCAATATCGCTCTGAACCCGCTGGACCCGGCCAATACGCCGCAGCCGCAATTCGTGGGCCTGGCCTCGAAGTTCCGCCTGGCCAACCTGAATGCGCGCTGGGATAGCAAGGTCGCGGGCGGCACGGATTTGCGCATCGAAGGCGATTATGTGCGCAACATGGCTTACGACAAGAACGAAATGTGGGCGCGCGCCAAGGGCGGCATCATGAACAACTTCGGCGGCACGGGCGGCGTCTCGCAAGCCGATTTCAAGAGCGGCGGCAATGCCTACATGCTGCAAGCGACCCTGGGCAAGGCCAGCCCGGCTGCGCGCGGCGACTGGAACGTCTTGCTTGGCTACAAGCGCATCGAACCGGATGCCTTGCCTGACGCCTACAACGATTCCACTTTCCACCTGGGTGGCACGAATGCGCGCGGCTACTACCTGGGCGGCGCGTATGCGCTCGACAAGAATACGTGGCTGAACGGCCGCTGGACGTCGAGCCGCGAAGTGTTCGGTTCGGCACTGTCGATCGACACCTTGCAAATCGAATTGAACGCGCGTTTTTAAGGAGCCATGATGTTGATATCCAACAAAATGCGCCTGCCTTTATTGCTGCTGAGCTTGCTGGCCGCCGGCACGGCCCAGGCGCAGAAGGGGCAAAGCATGGAAGAGCGCTTGCGGGCTGAACTGCGCAACGTGACGGCGCAATTGCAGCAGACGCGCGGCGAGCTGGAACTGCTGAAAGCCAAGGGTGTACCGGCCGAGAAGGCGGCGCCCGCTGCGGCCGCGCCCGCCAGCGATGGCTTGAAAAAGGAGCTGGCGCGCAGCCAGTCGCAACTGGCGCACGAGCGCGCGCAGCGGGAAAAACTGGGCGAGCAGCAACAGCGCAGCACGGCCGCCGCGCAAGAGGCGGCCGCCAGCCTGGCGCAGTACCGCCAGGCCAGCGAGCAATTGACTGCCACGGGCAAGCGGCTGGAAGCGGAGCGCGCGCGTCTCGACGGCGAAGTGACGGCCCAGCGGGGCGCCCTGGCGCGCTGCGAAAGCAAGAATGCCCAGCTGTATGCGGCTGGGCAGGACATCCTGCAAGCGTATGAGGGCCTCGGCGTGCTGGACGTCATGAAGGCGCGCCAGCCGTTCGCCGCGCAAAGCAGGGTGAAACTCGAGCAAATCGCGCAGCAGTATGGCGACCAGCTGTACCAGGGCCGCTTTGATGCACGCCAAACAGAAACGCCGGCCCCCCAATAATTTTTTTGAAATGAATGGAATGACGATGGAAAACACCAACAACTTGCTGACCACCCTGAATGCGGAACAAACGGCCGACGCCATCAAGGCGGCCGGCTGCGCCGTGACCAGTATCGAACACGACGGCGTCGTGCGCCTGCACAGCGCCAGCCATGGCATCGGCTTCCAGGTGCTGTGGGGCAATGAAGCCGCGCCTGGCCAGTACGCGGATCTGACCCTGAGCTGCCCGCTGCGCGTGCAGGGCGGCGACTTGCCGGCCGGCTTGCTGGCCGAATGGCACCGCAGCAAGCGTTTTGCCCGCGTGGCCCAGCATGGCGATTTCGTCGTGCTGGAGATGGATGTGCTGGTCGCCGGCGGCGTCAGCACGGAGTACCTGAATATCAATCTGCAACTGTGGACGCAGATGATGGGCCAGTTCTTCTTGTTTTTGCGCAACTTTACGCCGGTCGATACAAGCACCGCACCGGTAGTCGAGGCCGCCAGCGTGGCAGAAGAAGAAACTGTGCCGGCCTGATAAGCCGTCCAGTGGAGGAAAAATGGCCCGCGACGGGCCATTTTTGCCATCTGCGGGTCTCAAGTGTCGTATTAAATACTTATTTTTTAGGCATCGCGCATTAAAACTGCTCAAAGAGCGTGTGTGAATCAAGCCAGCAACGGCTGTATGGCGGATAATATTGCCTGTTGCCGATTTGGATACGACCTTTACACAAAAATGCGCCCCATGGATTTTACCCGCGACGAAACCAGTGAAACCCCAGTTGCCCCGGCCAGCGCGCCGGGAGCGCCTTTGCCGTATGCCGTCGCCACCTGGCTGCAGCGGGTGGAGGCTGCCGCCCATCCGAAGGCCGTGCTGACGATTGCCGAGCCTGATCCCAAACTCAACCAGCACCGCCTGATCTACGTGCTGGCGCCCACCAGCGGCGGCCGCCACGTGGCCCTGTGCCTGTACAAGGCGCGGCTGCGGCCGAACGGCGACGTGGCGGCGGCGTCGCCCATCAGCGAGATCTTTTCGCTGCTGTCGGCGCCCCCCACGTTTTTGACGCCGGCCGACGAAGACCTCGTGCGTTTCTTCGTGGCCATGCGCAGCGGGCAGAATTCGCAGACCGGCAGCGCCACGGAGCCGAAGGGCAAGGTGGGCGCGGCCCTGCTGAAAATGCTGGCCGAGCAGGATAAATTGTTGTGGGCCAATTCCTGGGCCGATGTCGGCAATGGCCTCGTGTACCCGTTGAAGGAAGGTCCCGTGCGTCCCGCGCGCCTGTTCTGGCGCGACGAGGGCAAGACCATGCGTCTGGGCTGGCAAGTGGACCCGCCGGAAGGCGCGAAGCACCATGGCGCCGACCAGATCGACTACATGCTGCCCACCGATCCGCCGTGGTACATCGACAATCTGTCGTGCGGCGTGCTGGAACTGAACCAGGGCGGCTCCGACATTTCCCTGGCCGACTTGCAGGCGCTGGTGGCGCAGGCGCCGCCGTTGAACGCGAATGACAAGGTGCGCGTGTCGCAACTGCTGCTGGCGCAAGGCTTGCAGCATTTGATGCCGCTGCCGCAACCGTTGCCGCAGCGCTTGCGCAAGGACGTGCCGGCGCAACCGGTCTTGCTGCTCGATAGCGCCATGCTGGCCGATGGCAGCATCCAGCGCTGGAGCGATTTTGCCGTGCTGTCTTACGACTACGATGGCGAGCGCGTCTCGTTCGACCCGTCGCAGCGCGTGGTGCGGCAAGTGGGCGACGTGACGGAAATTATCCAGAGAAATACGGTCGACGAAGCGCGTGCGCTGGCCACCCTGGCCGAGCTGCAATTCAAGAAGCCGGGCTCGGCCCCATTGAGCGGCTTGAAGGGCGCCTTGCAACTGCCGTCCCAGGCGGAATGGCTGCGTTTTGCCGAGTCCGGCATCGACGCCTTGCTGGAGCAGGGCTGGATCGTGGAAAAGACGGCCAAGTACCGCTATGACGTGAGCGACGTGGGCGACTGGTACGCGGAAATCGACGACCAGGACCCGGACAGCGGCAACGCCTGGTTCGAGCTGGAACTGGGCATCGTCGTCAACCACGAACGAGTGCCGCTGCTGCCCGTGCTGGTACAGCTGATCCGCAACGCACCTAACGATTTCAATCCGAAAGTCATCGAGGCGCACGCGGACGATGACCAGATGCTGGCAACCTTGCCGGACGGTACGCGCGTGGCCCTGCCGTGGGGCCGTGTGCGCCCCATCCTGAACACCCTGGGCGAATTGTATTTCAGCGACAAGATCAAACATGCCGTGCGCATGTCGACCCTGGACGCGGCGCGCCTGGAAGAGCTGGCGCGGGGCCTGGAGATGGAATGGACGGGCGGCGAGCAATTGCGCGCCATGGGCCGCAAGCTGAGCCAGTTCGGTTCCGTGCAAAAAGTGGCGGCCCCAGCCGGCCTGCAGGCGACCTTGCGCGATTACCAGGCCGATGGCCTGGCGTGGATGCAATTCCTGCGCGACCATGACCTGGCGGGCATCCTGGCCGATGACATGGGCTTAGGTAAAACTGTGCAAACCTTGGCGCATATCCTGGTGGAAAAGGAGGCGGGCCGTCTCACGCATCCGGCCCTGGTGATTGCACCGACGAGTTTGATGGGCAACTGGCAGGACGAGGCGGCCAAGTTCGCGCCTTCCCTGAAAGTGCTGCTGCTGCAAGGCAAGGACCGCGCCCAGCAGTTCGACCAGATCGACCAATGCGACCTGGTGCTGACGACGTACGCGCTGTTGCCGCGCGACGAGGAAACCTTGCGCGAGCACGATTTCCACCTGGTCATCCTCGACGAATCGCATTACATCAAGAATACGCGCAGCAAGGCGGCGCAAAGCGCGGGCCTGCTGCGCGCGCGCCATCGCCTGTGTTTGTCCGGCACGCCGCTGGAAAACCATCTGGGCGAACTGTGGTCGCAATTCCACTTCCTGCTGCCGGGCTTGCTGGGCGACGAGAAGACGTTCAACACCCAGTTCCGCCATCCGATCGAGCGCCAGGACGACCCGCTGCGCCGCATGCTGCTGAACCGCCGCATCAAGCCTTTCCTGCTGCGCCGCACGAAGGACAATGTGGCCAAGGAACTGCCGCCGAAAACGGAAATGGTGCGCAAGGTGGAATTGACGGGGCCGCAGCGCGACCTGTATGAAACTGTGCGTCTTGCGATGGATCAAAAGGTACGTGAAGAAATCGACAAGAAGGGCGTGGCGCGCAGCCAGATCGTCATCCTCGAAGCGCTGCTGAAATTGCGCCAGGTGTGCTGCGACCCGCGCCTGGTGAAGTCCTTGCCGGCGAAGAAGCAGTCGGCCGGCTCGGCCAAGCTGCTCGACCTGATGCAGATGGTGGAAGACTTGCTCGACGAAGGGCGCAAGATTCTTGTGTTCTCGCAATTTACCAGCATGCTGGAATTGATCGAGGAAGAACTCGAGTCGCGCGACATTCCCTACGCGCTTTTAACAGGCGAAACGAAGGACCGGGGGGCGCAAGTGGCGGCCTTCCAGCAGGGCGCCGTACCGATTTTCCTGATCAGCCTGAAAGCGGGGGGCGTGGGCCTGAACCTGACGGCGGCCGACACGGTCATCCACTACGATCCGTGGTGGAATCCGGCGGCGGAAAACCAGGCCACGGACCGCGCCTGGCGCATCGGCCAGGACAAGCCCGTGTTCGTCTACAAGCTGATCGCGAAGGGCACGCTGGAAGAAAAAATCCAGCTGCTGCAGCAAAAGAAATCGGAGCTGGCGCAATCGATCCTGGCCGAAGGCGAATCGCAGAAGATGGCCCTCACGCAGGAAGACTTGCAGCAGATTTTCGCCCCGCTGGAAGATTAACGCTGCCGCACGCTTATACTTGGCGATTCTTTCTTGCCAGGTATAACGCATGCTGCCCATTTTCTTACTGCTGCTTGCCGGCGCCATCCTCATGGCGCTGCGTTTCGTCCAGTTGCGCCGCGCCCTGCTGCGCGCGCGGGCGGGCGAAGCGCAGTTCCGCCTGCTGGCCGAGCACGGGCGCGACGCGGCCTTCCTGCTCGACGCCACCACCCTCGAATTGCTCTACATCAGCCCCGCCGCGCAGCGCCTGACGGGCCATGACATGCCTGCCTTGCGCGAGCATGCGGCGCGTCTGGCGGCCGACGTGCCGGCCCGCTTGCAACGCTGGCGCGATGGCGACACCAGCCGCCTGACCCTGCTGCGCGAAGTGGAACTGCCGCACGCGGACGGCCACCAGCTGGCGCTGGAAATCAGTTCGACCATCGTGCCCGCGGCGGCAGGGAGGGGCCTGACCTTGGCGGGCACGGTGCGCGACGTCAGCGCGGCCCAGGCGCAGGAAGCGGAACGGGAAAAGGAGCAGAAGCGCTTCGCCTCGATGCTGTCGCATGAATTTCGCACGCCGCTGGCCACCATCGACGGCGCCATCCAGCGCCTCGTCTCGACATCGAAAGATGCCGACGAGGCCACGCGCAAGCGCTACGTAAAAATCCAGACGGCCGTCGACCGCCTGCTGGCCATGATCGACGACTATCTGTCGCCCGAACGCATGGCGGCCATCGGCCGCGAGCGGGCCGCCGACGGCATCGCGCCGCTGGCCTTGCTGCAGCAGGCGGCCGCCACCGTGCCTGCCAGCCACCCGGTGCAGCTGGAACTCGACGAAGACTTGCCGGCCCGGCTGCGCTGCGACGTGCCCGGCATGGCCCTGTGCCTGAAAATCTTGCTGGATAACGCCGTCAAGTTCAGCCCGCCGGGCAGCGCCATCACCTTGTCAGCCAGGCTGGTACCCGAAGGCGGCGTGGCGCTGTGCGTGCGCGATGCGGGATCTGGCTTGCGGGAAGAAGAACTGGCGCGACTGTTCGAGAAAGGAAGCCGTGGAAGCCATGCGACGCATCCGGGCGCGGGCCTGGGCCTGTACATGGCGCGCGCCGTCGTCGACGTGCATGGCGGGAGTTTGCAGGGGCATAATCTGCCCGAAGGCGGGGCACTTTTCCGGATTTGGCTGCCGCTTCCTGGCTAGACTAGAAAAAAGTTGCTTCCGCTGAAGGCAACCGTGATAATTCCTTGACGTAAACCTATTGTGCCGTCCATCATGGTGTAGAAGTGAATGGCATGGTTTGCCCACGGTAGCTCACTAACGGAAGAATGGCGTTGCAATGACGAAAATACTGATCGTCGAAGACAATCTGGACTACGCCGAAGACATGGCGGAGTTTCTCGTTGAGCTCGAACACGAAGTTCATATCACCAGCTCCGCTGGCGGGATGTGGACGGCGTTGAGCCATGGCAATGTTGGCGTGGTCGTGCTGGACCTGGGCTTGCCCGATGAGGATGGCTTCAACGTCATCCCCCGCATGCGCCAGCTGTATCCGCAAATCGGCGTGCTGGTGCTGACGGGGCGCGTCGCTTTCGACAGCCGCATCCTCGGCTTGCGCCTGGGTGCCGACCACTATCTGACCAAGCCGATCAAATTCCCCGAACTGGCCGCCCACATCGAGGCGCTCGACCGCCGCGTCGGTCCGCAAGATCCCGTGCCCGAGCCGGGCAAGTGGACCTTGAAAGTAAGCGCTCGCCAACTTGAGCTGATGGGGGCCGTCATCGCCCTGACGGAAAAGGAATTCAACTTCCTGCACCTGTTGACCATCAATACCCGCCCCGTGCCGCGCGATGTCATCGTGGCCGGCATGGGCGGCGAAGATCCCGACGCGGGGCGCCGGGTCGACATGCTCGTGTACCGCCTGCGCAAGAAAGCCAAGACAGGTCTGGGCCAGGACTTGCCGCTGCGCAGCGCGTATGGCGAGGGCTACAGCCTGTCGGCCAGTTTTAATCTGTCCTGACCGCCAGAAGCGGTTCACATGAAACTGCGTTTCCTGCTTGGGCTATTGCTGATCATTGGATTGTCCTGTGCTGTCCTGTGGCTGCGTCAGGAATGGAAAATAGACAGCTGTCTCGACAATGGTGGCCGTTGGAACTATCCACTTGCCTTTTGCGAAGGTGCATGAGTATCCTGTTTTGCAATTAAGGGACAGAGTCAGCCGTTTTTTTCAGCATGTCAAATAAAACAGGGTCAGAGTCACGTCTTGTGCTCGAAAGTGTGTAAAATCAAGGCCTTAGCCTATCTTTACCGACTCTTGCCATGGCCCGTTTGCCCCGCCTTATCATTCCAGCACTGCCCCATTACGTGATCCAGCGCGGCAGCAACCGCCAGCCCGTGTTCGAGGACGCGGCAGATTACGCGCAATTCCTCTCCTGGCTGAAAACGGGCGCGAAAATGTTCAAGGTGGCCATTCATGCCTATGTTTTATTGCCTGATCAGCTACATTTGTTGGCCACGCCCAGCGATGCGACGGGTCTGGGGCAGCTGATGCAGTGGCTGGGACGCTATTACGTGCCCTATTTCAACCAAAAATACGACCGTGTAGGGGCATTGTGGCAGGGACGCTACAAAACTTCCGTCATCGATCCCGACAATTTCTTCCTCACTTGCTGCCGCTACCTCGAATGCGTGCCCGTGCAAACGGGGCTGGTGGCACATGCCCTCGACCATACGTGGTCGAGCTATGCCCACCATGCCGGTGTGCGACCCGATCCCGTCATCACCGACCACGCGCTGTACTGGGCGCTGGGCAACACGCCGTTCGACCGCGAGGCGGCGTATCTGCGCTTGTTCGAGCAAGGCCTCGGTAGCAGCCAGGTCAAAACCCTGGAACAGGCTGTATTGAAGGGCTGGCCGCTCGGGTCCGACGCTTTCAAGCAGGCGCTGGAGCAGAAAATGCAGCGGCAAGTGCTGCCTGCCAAGCGCGGCCGTCCCCGCAAAATCG
Source organism: Janthinobacterium sp. BCJ23 (assembly GCF_059617945.1). NCBI lineage: Bacteria > Pseudomonadati > Pseudomonadota > Betaproteobacteria > Burkholderiales > Oxalobacteraceae > Janthinobacterium > Janthinobacterium sp. BCJ23. The sequence goes on from NZ_JCAQAW010000011.1 coordinate 53,574, forward strand.
TGGCCGAAGCGGACGCCGTGAAACACATTCGCATTTAAAATAAAAAATGATTCCTTTCTGACGTTTTATTGAAATGCCCTTTACTATGTCCCTATTAAATTTTCGGGGCGACAGAATCAGATTTAATTCGACTCCGACCCTAATTGTTTTGGTTGAGTTTTTTGTTGCGTTGCACTACTCTAGTTTTTCGATAGTCATATGCAGCGGAGAAGCCCATGAAAGCGCAAGGCCTGTACGACCCAGCCAATGAACACGATGCCTGCGGCGTCGGTTTCGTCGCCCATATCAAGGGCAACAAGACCCATTCGATCGTCGAACAGGGTTTGCTGATACTGAAAAACCTCGATCACCGGGGCGCCGTGGGCGCCGATGCGCTGATGGGCGATGGTGCCGGCATCCTGATCCAGATTCCCGACCAGTACTACCGCGAAGAAATGGCCAAGCAGGGCGTGGAATTGCCGCCGCCTGGCGAATACGGCGTGGGCATGGTCTTCCTGCCGAAGGAACACGCATCGCGCATCGCTTGCGAACAGGAAATCGAACGCGCCGTGCGTATCGAGGGGCAAGTCGTACTGGGCTGGCGTAACGTGCCCATCGATACGGACATGCCGATGTCGCCCACCGTGCGCGCCAAGGAACCCGTCATCCGCCAGATCTTCATCGGCCGCGGCCCGGACATCATGGTCACCGACGCGCTCGAGCGCAAACTGTATGTGATCCGCAAATCGTCGGGTCACGCCATCCAGGCCTTGAAACTGCTGCACGGCAAGGAATTCTTCGTGCCGTCGATGTCGGCCCGTACTATTGTGTACAAGGGTTTGCTGCTGGCCGACCAGGTGGGCGTGTACTACAAGGACTTGCAGGATGCGCGCTGCATCTCGGCCCTGGCCCTCGTGCACCAGCGTTTCTCGACGAATACCTTCCCGGAATGGCCGCTGGCCCACCCGTACCGCTTGATCGCGCACAATGGCGAGATCAACACCGTCAAAGGCAACTTCAACTGGATGCGCGCGCGCGAAGGCGTGATGAAGTCGGCCGTGCTGGGCGACGACCTGCAAAAGCTGTTCCCCCTGATCTATGAAGGTCAGTCTGACACAGCGTGTTTCGACAATGCGCTCGAGCTGCTGCTGATGGCCGGCTATCCGATCGCCCAGGCGATGATGATGATGATTCCGGAAGCGTGGGAAAACCACACGACGATGGACGACAACCGCCGCGCTTTCTACGAATACCACGCGGCGATGATGGAACCGTGGGACGGCCCGGCCGCCATGGCGTTTACGGACGGCCGCCACATCGGCGGCACCCTGGACCGCAATGGCTTGCGTCCGGCCCGCTACATCGTTACGGACGACGACCTCGTGGTGATGGCGTCGGAATCGGGCGTGCTGCCGATTCCCGAGTCGAAAATCATCCAGAAATGGCGCTTGCAGCCTGGCAAAATGTTCCTGATCGACCTGGAAGCGGGCCGCATCATCGACGACCAGGAATTGAAAAACACCTACGCCAACGCCAAGCCGTATAAAGCGTGGATCAACTCCGTGCGCATCAAGCTCGACGAGATCAAGCTGGCCGAAGGCCAAGCGAAACAGGACCGCGCGCAGGGCGAAAAAGCCCAGCCGTCCTTGCTCGACCGCCAGCAGGCGTTCGGCTATACGCAGGAAGATTTGAAATTCCTCATGGCGCCGATGGCCGTGGCCGGCGAAGAGGCGACGGGCTCGATGGGCAATGACTCGCCGCTGGCCGTCATGTCGAACAAACTGAAGCCTTTGTATAACTACTTCAAGCAGCTGTTCGCGCAAGTGACGAATCCGCCGATCGACCCGATCCGCGAAGCGATGGTGATGTCGCTCGTGTCCTTCATCGGCCCGAAACCGAACTTGCTCGATACGAACAACGTCAACCCGCCGATGCGCCTGGAAGTGGCGCAGCCCGTGCTGGGCTTTGACGACATGGCCCGTCTGCGCAACATCAGCGCCCACACGGGCGGCAAGTTCAAGTCGTACGAACTCGATATCTGCTACCCGCTGGCTTGGGGCAAGGAAGGCGTGGAAGCCTGCCTGGCCTCGCTGTGCGCGGAAGCCGTCGATGCCGTGAAATCCGGCCACAACATCCTGATCGTCTCGGACCGCGCCATTTGCGCCGACCAGGTGGCGATCCCTGCGCTCTTGGCCACGTCCACCGTGCACCAGCACCTGGTGAGCAAGGGCTTGCGCGCCTCCACCGGCCTCGTCGTGGAAACGGGCTCGGCCCGCGAAACGCACCACTTCGCCTTGCTCGCTGGCTATGGCGCGGAAGCCGTCCATCCGTACCTGGCCATGGAAACCCTGGCCGACATGGCGCATGGTTTGCCGGGCGATTTGTCGGGCGACAAAGCCATCTATAACTACACCAAGGCGGTGGGTAAAGGCTTGATGAAGGTCATGTCGAAGATGGGTATTTCGACCTACATGTCCTACTGCGGCGCGCAAATCTTCGAAGCGATTGGCTTGAACAAGTCGCTGGTCGACAAATACTTCAAGGGCACGGCGTCGAACGTGGAAGGCATCGGCGTGTTTGAAGTGGCGGAAGAAGCGCTGCGCCTGCATGCGCTGGCCTTCGGCAACGATCCCGTGCTGTCCGACAAGCTCGACGCGGGCGGCGAGTACGCGTTCCGCGTGCGCGGCGAAGACCACATGTGGACGCCGGACGCGATTGCCAAGCTGCAGCATTCCACGCGCAGCAACAATTTCTCCAGCTATAAAGAGTATGCGCAAATCATCAACGACCAGAGCCGTCGCCATCTGACCCTGCGCGGCCTGTTCGAGTTCAAGCTCGACCCGACCAAGGCCATCCCGCTCGATGAAGTGGAGCCGGCCAAGGAAATCGTCAAGCGTTTCGCCACGGGCGCCATGTCGCTCGGTTCGATCAGCACGGAAGCGCACGCAACGCTTGCGGTCGCCATGAACCGTATCGGCGGCAAGTCGAACACGGGCGAGGGCGGCGAAGATCCGAACCGCTACACGCAGGAATTGAAGGGCATCCCGATCCGCCAGGGCGACACCATGGCGTCCATCGTGGGCGCCGAGCAGATTGTCGTCGACATTCCGCTGCAGGAAGGCGATTCCATGCGTTCGCGCATCAAGCAGGTGGCGTCCGGACGTTTCGGCGTCACGGCCGCCTACCTGAACTCGGCCGACCAGATCCAGATCAAGATGGCGCAGGGCGCGAAACCGGGCGAAGGTGGCCAGTTGCCAGGGCATAAAGTGTCGGAATACATCGCCAGCCTGCGCTTCTCCGTGCCGGGCGTGGGCCTGATTTCGCCGCCGCCGCACCATGACATCTATTCGATCGAGGACCTGGCGCAGCTGATCCATGACTTGAAGAACGCCAATCCGCGCGCGTCGATTTCCGTGAAGCTGGTGTCGGAAGTGGGTATCGGCACTGTGGCCGCCGGCGTCACCAAGGCAAAAGCCGACCATGTGGTCGTTGCCGGCCATGACGGCGGCACGGGCGCGTCGCCATTGTCTTCCGTGAAACATGCGGGCACGCCATGGGAGCTGGGTCTGGCTGAAACGCAACAAACGCTGGTCTTGAACGGCTTGCGCAGCCGCATCCGCGTACAGGCCGACGGCCAGATGAAGACGGGCCGCGACGTGGTCATCGCCGCCCTGCTGGGCGCCGACGAGATCGGTTTCGCCACGGCGCCGCTGGTGGTCGAAGGCTGCATCATGATGCGCAAATGCCACTTGAATACCTGCCCGGTGGGCGTGGCCACGCAAGATCCGGTGCTGCGCGCCAAGTTCTCGGGCAAACCCGAGTATGTCGTCAATTACTTCTTCTTCGTTGCCGAGGAAGCCCGTCAATTGATGGCGCAGCTGGGCATCCGTACGTATGACGAGCTGATCGGCCGTGTCGACCTGCTGGACAAATCGAAGGCGATTTCGCACTGGAAGGCGCAGGGTCTGGACTTCTCGGCCATCTTCCACAAGCCGGAAACGCCAGATGGCCAAGCTTGCCGGCACGTGGAGTTCCAGGACCATGCGCTGGAAAAGGCGCTCGATCACAAGCTGATCGCGCAAGCGCGCGCGGCGCTGGAAAAGGGCGAGCGCGTCTCGTTCATCTCGCCCGTACGCAACTTGAACCGCACGGTGGGCACCATGCTGTCCGGCGAAGTGGCGAAGAAATACGGCCATGCCGGCTTGCCGGATGACACCATCCACATCCAGTTGCAAGGCACGGCGGGCCAGTCGGCCTGTGCCTTCCTGGCGCACGGCATCACCATCGACCTGGTGGGTGAAGGCAACGATTACGTGGGTAAAGGCTTGTCGGGCGGGCGCATCATCGTGCGGCCCAATACCGAGTTCCGCGGCTGGGCCGTGGACAACATCATCATCGGCAACACGGTGCTGTACGGCGCCATCGCCGGCGAAGCGTTCTTCAATGGCGTGGCAGGCGAACGCTTTGCCGTGCGCAACTCGGGCGCCACCACGGTGGTCGAGGGCCTGGGCGACCATGGCTGCGAATACATGACGGGCGGTACGGTCGTGGTGCTGGGCAACACGGGACGCAACTTCGCGGCCGGCATGTCGGGCGGCATCGCCTATGTGTATGACCCGGCCGGCGACTTTGCCAGCAAGTGCAACACGGCCATGGTCGGCCTGGACAAGGTCGTGTCGGCAGCGGAACAGCATGTCGACCGCGATGCCTGGCATACGCAGCACCGCGATGGCGTGCCGGAAGCGGACGAGGTGATCCTCAAGCGCCTGATCGAGCGTCATTTCAAGCACACGGGCAGCACCCGCGCCCGCGTCTTGCTCGACGACTGGGCTGCGGCGCGCGGCAAGTTCGTGAAAGTCTTCCCGAACGAATACAAGCGCGCGCTGATTGAAATGGCCGCTGATGCCGCCATGGAAGTCCAAGCCGTCGCCGCCTGAGCCAGCCAAGCTCATTGCCAAATGAATGACCAGGGAGCGGCCCGGCCGCTCCCCGCCAGCCAAATACAAAGGAACTATCGTGGGTAAAATTACCGGCTTCATGGAATTCAAGCGCCAGGACGAACACTATCTGGAGCCTGCCGCGCGCCTGAAGAACTACAAGGAATTCGTCTTGCACCTGTCGGATGCGCAAGCGACGGTGCAGGGCGCGCGCTGCATGGATTGCGGCATTCCCTTCTGCACCACGGGCTGCCCCGTGAACAACATCATTCCCGACTGGAATGACCTGGTGTACCGCGGTAACTACCGCGAAGCGCTCGACGTCTTGCATTCGACGAATAACTTCCCGGAATTTACGGGCCGCATCTGCCCGGCGCCGTGCGAATCGGCGTGCACCCTGGGCATCCACGAAGACCCGGTCGGCATCAAGTCGATCGAACATAAAATCATCGACATGGGCTGGGAGCACGGCTGGGTCACGCCGCAGCCGGCGGGATTCAGCACGGGCAAGAAAGTAGCCATCGTCGGTTCCGGTCCTGCCGGCCTGGCGGCGGCGCAGCAGCTGGCGCGCGCCGGCCACGCTGTCACCGTGTTTGAAAAGAGCGACCGGGTCGGTGGCTTGCTGCGTTACGGCATCCCCGACTTCAAGATGGAAAAATCGCACATCGATCTGCGCGTGAAACAGATGGAAGCCGAAGGTGTCGTGTTCCGCACCAGCGTGCTCGTTGGCAAAGATTTCCCTGCCCACGTGAATAACTGGGCCAAGGAAACCATTTTCCCCGAAGACCTGGAAAAAGAATTTGACGCCGTCATCATGGCCGGCGGCGCCGAGCAGCCGCGCGACTTGCCCGTACCGGGCCGCGAACTGAAAGGCGTGCATTTCGCCATGGATTTCCTGCCGCTGCAAAACAAGGTCAACGCGGGCGACAAGCTCAAGGACCAGATCAAGGCGACGGGTAAGCACGTGGTGGTGATCGGCGGCGGCGACACGGGTTCCGACTGCGTCGGCACGTCGAACCGCCATGGCGCCGCCTCGGTGGCCCAGTTCGAACTGATGCCGCAGCCGCCGGAACAGGAAAACAAGCCGCTCGTCTGGCCGTACTGGCCGACCAAGCTGCGTACCTCGTCCTCGCACGAGGAAGGCTGCGAGCGCGACTGGGCCGTGGCCACCAAGCGTTTCGAAGGCAAGGGCGGCAAGGTGGAAAAGCTGATCGCCTGCCGAGTCGAGTGGAAAGACGGCAAGATGAGCGAAGTGCCGAACTCGGAGTTCGAGATGAAGGCGGACCTGGTCTTCCTGGCCATGGGTTTTGTTTCACCAGTACAACAAGTGCTGGAAGCGTTCGGCGTCGATACGGATGCGCGCGGCAATGTCAAGGCGACAACGGATGGCGCCGGCTGCTACCAGACCTCGGTGCCGAAAGTCTTTGCGGCCGGCGACATGCGCCGTGGCCAGTCGCTGGTGGTGTGGGCCATTCGCGAAGGGCGCCAGTGCGCGCGCGCCGTCGATGAGTTCCTGATGGGGGCATCGCTGCTGCCGCGCTAAAAAACGAGCAATTGTTCGTTTTTTTGCCAGGGCCACGGCGCGGATCGCGACGTGGCTTTTGTTATTTTTACTGGTCAAGTCAACAGGCGTGAACGTCATCGGGCAGGGACGCGATGTGGCGGCTGAATTTCCACTACAATATCTGACTTTCGATTCATTAGTGTTGTATTCTTCCCCTGTCCCGGGCTGTAAGCAGGGGTGTCTCAGCAGAGGTTGGCGTTTCTGCACTACAATACGCCATTAAAATAGTGAGCTTCGTCGTGCCAAATCTTGTTGAGATCCGTGATTTACACTTTGCCTATGGAGAACGTTCGATTTTATCGGGCCTTCAAATGGATTTCCCACGTGGAAAAGTTGTGGCCGTCATGGGTGGCTCCGGCAGTGGCAAGACGACCGTACTGCGTCTGATCGGCGGGCAGTTGCGCCCCAGTTCCGGTTCCGTGAATGTGGACGGCCAGATCGTGCATACGCTGGGCACCGACGAGTTATACCAGCTGCGCCGCAAGATGGGCATGCTGTTCCAGCACGGCGCGCTGTTTACGGACCTGACGGCGTTCGAGAATGTGGCGTTCCCGCTGCGCGAACACACGGACTTGAATGAAGAGCTGATCCGCACCCTGGTGCTGATGAAGCTGCACGCCGTGGGACTGCGCAATGCGGCGCAATTGAAGCCGGCCGAGATCTCGGGCGGCATGGGCCGCCGCGTCGCGCTGGCGCGCGCCATCGCGCTCGACCCCGAACTGATCATGTACGACGAGCCGTTCGCCGGCCTGGATCCGATTTCCATGGGCGTGACGGCCAATTTGATCCGCAATCTGAACGATGCGCTGGGTTCCACGTCTATCCTGGTATCGCACGATGTGAAGGAGTGTTTCGCCATCGCTGATTACGTCTATTTTCTGTCATCGGGCAAGATCGTGGCGCACGGCACGCCGGCCGAGATGGCCGTGTCGACGCATCCATACGTCAAGCAGTTCGTCAATGCCGAGGCCGATGGCCCCGTCCCGTTCCATTATCCGGGCAAGTCGCTGGCCGACGACCTGGGTCTGCAGGCGGGGGGCGGCCGATGATCGCGCGTTTCCTGGCGGCGATCGGAGCGTGGTTGCGTCGTTCGGTACAAGACCTCGGCTTTGCCGTGCGGTCGTTTTTCATCATCATCGCCTCGTCGGGCGGCCTGTGGCGCCGTCCGCGCCTGGTGATTGAGCAACTGTTTTTTATCGGTAACCGCTCGCTGGTGATTACCGCCGTTTCCGGCCTGTTCGTCGGCATGGTGCTGGGTTTGCAAGGCTATTACACCTTGACCACGTATGGCGCCGAGCAGTCGCTGGGCTTGCTGGTGGCGCTGTCCCTGACGCGCGAACTGGGCCCCGTCGTCACTGCGCTGCTGTTCGCCGGCCGCGCCGGCACGTCGCTGACGGCGGAAATCGGCCTGATGAAGGCGGGCGAGCAACTGTCGGCCATGGAAATGATGGCCGTGAACCCGATCCAGCGCGTGCTGGCGCCCCGTTTCTGGGCCGGTGTGATCGCCATGCCGATCCTGGGCGCCATCTTCACGGCCGTCGGCATCATCGGCAGCTACCTGGTCGGCGTGGTGCTGATCGGCGTCGATGAAGGTTCGTTCTGGTCGCAGATGCAAGGCGGCGTGGATGTCTGGAAAGAAGTGGGCAACGGCACCATCAAGAGCCTGGTGTTCGGCATCGCGGTGACCTTCATCGCGCTGTTCCAGGGGTACCAGGCACAGCCGACGCCGGAAGACGTGTCCGGCGCCACCACGCGCACGGTGGTCATTTCGTCGTTGATGGTGTGGTGGCTCGATTTCATGATGACGGCTTTGATGTTTAGCAAGTAATTGCCGATAGGCGACAAAATTATCGGCCTGGGCAGTGTTCTGCGCAGGTGGCGGCAAGTAAAAATTATTTAGGATTGTTTATGCAACGTAAATCTTTGGATGTCTGGGTCGGCTTGTTCGTCTTGCTCGGTGTGGCGGCATTGATGTTTCTGGCGCTCAAGGCCGGCAATATGAGCTCGCTGTCTTTCAGCAAGACGTATACCATTAGTGCGAAGTTCGACAATATTGGCGGCCTCAAGCCGCAGGCGCCCGTCAAGGGCGCTGGCGTAGTGGTGGGCCGGGTCTCGGAAATCGTCTTTGACGACAAGACCTACCAGGCGCTGGTGAAACTCGACATCGAAGATGGCTACAAATTTCCGAAAGACAGCTCGGCCAAGATTTTGACGGCCGGTTTGCTGGGTGAGCAATATATCGGCCTGGAAGCAGGCGGCGATCTGGCGAACCTGGCAGAGGGCGACAAGATCGCCCGTACTCAATCGGCCACAGTGCTGGAAGATCTGATCAATCAGTTCATCTACAGCAAGGCAGCGGAAGGAAAGGACAGCAAATGAGCGAGTCGACCAAACAATCCCAAGGCAGCCTGGCGCGTATCGGCCTGGCCGTGGCCATCGCCGCCAGCGTGAGCGCGTGCGCCACCGGCACCAATCCGCGCGACCCGCTGGAAGGGTATAACCGCGCCATGTTCAAGTTCAACGACACGGTCGACCAGGTCGCCCTGAAGCCGGTCGCCACGGCCTACAAGAAGGTCACGCCATCGTTCGTGCAAACGGGCGTGGGCAACTTCTTCGGCAACTTGTCCGATGTGTGGAGCGCCATGAACAACTTGCTGCAAGGCAAGGGCGAAGCGGGCTTGCAAGACGTCGTGCGCGTCAGCATGAACTCGACTTTCGGTATCTTCGGCCTGATCGACATCGCCTCGCAGGCCGGTATTCCCAAGCATAACGAAGACTTTGGCCAGACCCTGGGCTGGTATGGCGTCCAGTCCGGTCCGTACGTGATGCTGCCGCTGCTGGGCCCATCGACCGTGCGCGACACGGCGGCCCTGCCGCTCGATATCGCGGGCGACCCATGGCGCTACAAGGATCCGGCGTATGTGCGCAATATCGGCACGGTGACGCGCGTGGTTGACAAGCGCGCCGCGCTGCTCGACGCGACCAACCTGATGGAAGCGGCCGCGCTGGACCGTTATGAGTTCATCCGCGACGGCTTCCTGCAGGCGCGCGAAAGCAAGGTGTTCGATGGCGATACGGACCGCCGCGACCGCAAAGTGCCAAAAAACGACACCAGCGATTACGAGCCGGAGTACGAGGCAAAACCGCAGCCTGCCAATGACGCGCCTGCGGCCACGGCCACCGCCGATGTGGCGCCAGCGGACCTCGTAACATCTGGTAGCAATACCGTTGCTTCCCAGGCCAGGCCGCAGGAGTAAACTGGACGCAAGAACACCACGGCTGCGATCAACGCCAGCCGGTGCATAGCAACACCATGAAAGGTAAAACCATGAAATTGATGAAACAACTGCTGGCGATGGCCACCATCGCCTTTGCCACCGCCGCTCAGGCCGCCCCTGCTGTCGAAGCACCGGACGTCCTCGTCAAACGCATCAGCCAGGACGTGATCGACACAGCCAAGGCCGACAAGGCCATCCAGGCTGGCGATATCAAGCGCGTCACCGAATTGGTGGAAAGCAAGATCTTGCCATACGTGGATTTCCAGCGCATGACGTCGCTGGCCGCCGGCCGCCACTGGCGCGACGCCACGCCCGACCAGCAAAAGCAGCTGGCTGCGGAATTCCGCACCTTGCTGATCTACACGTACTCGGGCGCCCTGTCGCAGATCAAGAACGAAACCGTGGAATTCAAGCCGCTGCGCGCCGACCCGGCCGACACGGAAGTGGAAGTACGTTCGCAAGTGAACGTGGCGCGCGGCGAACCCGTGCCCCTGAACTACCGCGTGGCGAAAACCCCGTCCGGCTGGAAGATCTATGACATCAACGTGCTGGGCGCGTGGCTGGTGGAAACGTACAAAAGCAGCTTTGCCAGCGAGATCAGCAAGGGCGGCATCGATGGCCTGATCAAGACCTTGCAGGCAAAAAACAAGGCCCTGGCCAGCCGTCCCGCTGCCAAAGCCAAATAATCGGCTATCATATAGCTCCAGACCAGCGCAGCCCGACGCCATGCCCGACTCTCTCGACACCTTGCAGTCCCTGACTTCCCTGACCGTGCACAATGCCACTTCGGCATTGGAGCAGGGTCTGGACGCCATCCGCTCGGGTCAGACGAAGTTTGACTTGCGCAACGTCAAGGCTGTCGATTCGGCCGCCGTTTCCGTCATGCTGACGTGGCAGCGCGCCGCGCAGGATGCCGGCGCCGTGCTGGAGCTGAAAAACCTGCCGAACAACCTGAAAAACCTCACCAAGCTGTATGGCGTCTGCTCGCTCGTCTCGAGCACGTTGACGGCCGACGACTGCGCCAGCGCCGGCGGCCACGCCGAACGCAGCCCGTCCGACCTGCATCATCATTGATCCTGTCCCACTCCCCGCATCAGCAGTAGCTTTCAAGCCGGCAGGCCAGCAGCGCCGCCGGATTGATCTCCAAGTGTTCCACGAATTTTCCAACTATAATTGACTGTTGCGCCGTCCTCGCCTGAAGGTGGCGCCCTGCACCGGCCTGCCGGCCTCGATGTCTCCGGCAACTGGTGCATCACACCAGACGCATTACACTTGAAACAAGCACATGACCGCAATTCAAATAACGAATGTAGAAAAGAGCTATAAATCGCTCAAGGCGCTGGGCGGCGTGTCGCTGGCCATCGAAGAAGGCGAGTTTTTCGGCCTGCTCGGTCCCAACGGCGCCGGCAAGACCACCCTCATTTCCATCATCGCCGGCTTGATACGCCCCGACGCGGGCACCGTCAAGATCCATGGCCACGACGTGGTCAAGGACTTCCGCAACGCGCGCCGCAACCTGGGCGTGGTGCCGCAGGAACTGGTGTTCGACCCGTTTTTCACCGTGCGCGAAACCCTGCGCCTGCAGTCCGGCTATTTCGGCCTGCCGAACAACGACAAGTGGATCGACGAGGTCATGGAAAACCTTGACCTCACCGGCAAGGCCGACACGAATATGCGCGCGCTGTCCGGCGGCATGAAGCGCCGCGTGCTCGTGGCGCAGGCGCTGGTGCACAAGCCGCCCGTCATCGTGCTCGACGAGCCGACGGCCGGCGTCGACGTGGAACTGCGCCAGACCTTGTGGAAGTTCATCTCGCGCCTGAACCGCGAAGGCGGCCACACGGTCGTCTTGACCACCCACTACCTGGAAGAGGCGCAAGCCATGTGCCAGCGCGTGGCCATGCTGAAGACGGGCAAGGTGGTGGCGCTCGACACCATGTCGGCCCTGATCCGCCGCATCGCCGGCTCGCAGCTGCAGCTGCACCTCAAAAACGGCAGCCTGCCGGACGACCTGCGGCACCTGGTGCTGCATGCGGAAGAACAGCAGGCGCCGAACAAGTTCAGCCTGCGCGTCAACGAATACAGCGAAGTTGAAAAAATCCTCGCCCGCCTGCGCGAAGCGGGCGCCGAGATCGATGAAATGCAATTGCAACAAGCCGACCTGGAAGATATCTTCTTGCAGATCATGGATAAAGGTACCGTATGATTTCGACAGGATTTCGCACCCTCGTCTACAAAGAGACGCTGCGCTTCTGGAAAGTGGCGACGCAAACCGTGGCCGCGCCCGTGCTCACGTCGATGCTGTACCTGCTGGTGTTCGGCCATGTGCTCGACGGCCGCGTCGAGCCGAGTCCCGGCGTCAGCTACACGGCCTTTCTGATTCCCGGCCTGGTGATGATGAGCGTGCTGCAAAACGCGTTCGCCAATTCCTCGTCCTCGCTGATCCAGTCCAAGATCACGGGCAACCTGGTGTTCGTGCTGCTCACTCCCCTGTCGCACTGGGAAATCTTCTCGGCGTATGTACTCGCTTCCGTCGCGCGCGGCCTGGCCGTGGGCTTTGGCGTGTTCGCCATCACGTGCTGGTTCGCCGACCTGTCGTTCGTCGCGCCGCTGTGGATCGTCGTCTTCGCGTTCCTCGGCGCCGCCATGCTGGGCACCATGGGCCTGATCGCCGGCATCTGGGCCGAGAAATTCGACCAGCTGGCCGCCTTCCAGAACTTCCTGATCATGCCGGCCACCTTCTTGTCGGGCGTGTTCTATTCGATCCACTCGCTGCCCGCCTTCTGGCAGACGGTATCGCATTTGAACCCCTTCTTCTACATGATCGACGGCTTCCGCTACGGCTTCTTCGGCGTGTCCGACGTCAGCCCGTGGCTCAGTCTTTCCATCGTCGCCGGCTTCCTCGTGATCCTGGCGCTGGCGTCGATCCGCCTGCTGAAAAGCGGCTACCGACTGCGACACTAATTGCGCCGTTGATTGCGGCATATCACATCACTACATTATTCAATATCAAGGACTTATCGTGACCACCACTCCAGAACTGATCCACGGCTATCTGTCGGCCGGCCTCGAATGCACGCACCTCGAAGTGGAGGGCGATGGCCAGCACTTCCAGGCCGTGATCGTCTCGCCCGCGTTTGCCGGCAAGCGTCTGATCCAGCGCCACCAGATCGTCTACGCGGCGCTGGGCGACCGCATGCGCGAGGAAATCCACGCGCTGTCGATGAAAACCCTGACACCTGAAGAATTCCAAGGATAAGCACATGGACAAGCTCCTCATCAACGGCGGCAACCGCCTGAACGGCGACATCGCCATCTCCGGCGCGAAAAACGCCGCCCTGCCCATCCTGTGCGCGGGTCTCCTGACCGCGGGCGACCTGGACCTGACCAACGTGCCGCACCTGCACGACGTGGCCACGATGTTGAAACTGCTGGGCCAGACGGGCCTGAAAGTGCGGCAGGACGGCGACCGCGTGGTGCTCAACGGCAGCGCCATCGACACCCTGGAAGCGCCGTATGAACTGGTGAAAACCATGCGCGCCTCGATCCTCGTGCTCGGTCCCATGCTGGCGCGCTTCGGCGAAGCCAAGGTCTCGCTGCCCGGCGGCTGCGCCATCGGATCGCGCCCCGTCGACCAGCACATCAAGGGCCTGGAAGCGCTGGGCGCCGAGATCCGCATCGAGGCGGGCTACATCTACGCCAAGTGCGCCAAGCTGAAAGGCGCGCGCATCGTCACCGACATGATCACCGTCACCGGCACCGAGAATTTGCTGATGGCCGCGACCCTGGCCGAAGGCGAGACCATCCTGGAAAACGCCGCCTGCGAACCGGAAGTGACGGACCTGGCCCATTTGCTGGTTGCCATGGGCGCGAAGATCGACGGCATCGGCACCAGCCGCCTGGTGATCCAGGGCGTGGACGCCCTGCACGGCGCCTCGCACGCGGTGATCGCCGACCGTATCGAAACGGGTACCTTCCTGTGCGCCGTGGCGGCCACCGGCGGCGATATCACCCTGCGCAACGTGCGCACCGATATCCTCGACTCTGCGCTCGACAAGCTGCGCGCCATGGGCCTGACGATGACCTTCGGCGCCGACTGGATCCGCGCCGAGATGTCGGCCCGCCCGAATCCCGTCAGCTTCCGCACGACGGAATACCCGGGCTTCCCGACCGACATGCAGGCGCAGTTCATGGCCGTGAACACGATCGCCAATGGCGCCAGCCGCGTCACCGAAACGATCTTCGAGAACCGCTTCATGCACGTGCAGGAAATGAACCGCCTGGGCGCCGACATCACCATCGAAGGCAACACGGCCATCATCGCCGGCGTCAAGCAGCTGCGCGGCGCGCCCGTGATGGCGACCGACCTGCGCGCGTCGGCGTCGCTGGTGATCGCGGCCCTGGCCGCCGATGGCGAAACGCTGATCGACCGCATCTATCACCTCGACCGCGGTTACGACCGCATGGAAGTGAAGCTGTCGGCCGTCGGCGCGAATATCGTACGCATCAAATAACAAGGAACGAGCATGAACGGATCGAACAACGGTGACAGCTCCCAGCTGATCCTGGCGCTGTCGAAAGGCCGCATTTTTGAGGACACCATGCCGCTGCTGGAAGCGGCCGGCATCAAGGTGCTGGAAAACCCGGAGACCTCGCGCAAGCTGATTTTGGCCACCAACGATCCGAACGTGCGCGTCATCATCGTGCGCGCCAGCGACGTGCCGACCTACGTGCAGTACGGCGCGGCCGATTTCGGCGTGGCGGGCAAGGATGTCTTGCTCGAACATGGCGGCGAAGGCCTGTACCAGCCGATCGACCTGAATATCGCCGCCTGCCGCATGTCGGTGGCGGTGCAGGCCGGTTTTGACTATGAAAAGGCCGTGCACCAGGGCGCGCGATTGCGCGTGGCCACCAAGTTCGTGCACACGGCGCGCGAACACTTCGCCGCCAAGGGCGTGCACGTCGACCTGATCAAGCTGTATGGCTCGATGGAGCTGGCGCCCCTGGTCGGCCTGTCCGACGCCATCGTCGACCTGGTCAGCACGGGCAGCACCCTGCGCGCGAACAACCTCGTCGAAGTCGAGCACATCATGGAAATTTCGTCGCGCCTGGTGGTCAACCAGGCCGCGCTCAAGCTCAAGCGCGAGCGCTTGCAGCCGATTATCGAGGCGTTTGAACGCGCCTCGCAAGCCTAGACTTATTCAGTAGCAGAAAGCCGATTATGCCGATACAGATACGCAAGCTCGATTCAAGCCAGGATGGTTTCCAACAATCGCTCGACACCTTGCTGGCGTTCGAGGCGGGTACCGATGCAGCGATTGAAACGTCGGTCGCAAAAATCCTGGCCGACGTGAAAACGCGCGGCGACGCCGCCGTACTGGAATACACGAACCGTTTCGACCGCATCCCGCATGGCGGCGCGGCGGAAATGGCGGCCTTCGATATTTCGCAAGCCGAATTGCAGGCGGCCCTGAACGGCTTGCCGTCGGCGCAGCGCGAAGCGCTGCAGATCGCCGCCCAGCGCATCCGCGCCTTCCACGAACGCCAACGCGAAGAATTGCGCGGCTTTACCTACACCGAGCCCGATGGCACGGTGCTGGGGCAGAAGATCACGCCGCTGGATCGGGTCGGCATCTACGTCCCGGGCGGCAAGGCCGCGTATCCGTCGTCCGTGCTGATGAACGCCATTCCCGCGCACGTGGCGGGCGTGGGCGAAATCATCATGGTGGTGCCGACGCCCGATGGCGTGAAAAACCAAATGGTGCTGGCCGCCGCCGCGATCGCCGGCGTGACGCGCGTGATCACGATCGGCGGCGCGCAAGCCGTCGGCGCACTGGCGTATGGAACACAGAGCATCACCGCCGTGGATAAAATCGTCGGTCCCGGCAACGCCTACGTGGCCGCCGCCAAGCGCCGCGTATTCGGCATCGTCGGCATCGACATGATCGCCGGGCCTTCCGAAATCCTCGTGCTGTGCGATGGCACGACGGACCCGGACTGGGTGGCCATGGACCTGTTTTCCCAGGCCGAGCACGACGAACTGGCGCAGGCGATTCTGCTGTGCCCGGACGCCGCTTACATCGCGCAAGTCGAAGAGAGCATCGCCAAGCTGCTGCCGACGATGCCGCGCCAGGCCACCATCAGCACCTCGCTGGCCGACCGCGGCGCCCTGATCAAGGTGCGCAGCATGGAAGAGGCGTGCGAGATCGCCAATGCCATCGCTGCGGAACACCTGGAAATCTCGGCGGAGAATCCGCAGCAGTGGGCCGAGCAGATCCGCCACGCGGGCGCCATGTTCCTCGGGCGCTTCTCGTCCGAATCGCTGGGCGACTATTGCTGCGGTCCCAATCACGTGCTGCCGACGTCGCGCACGGCGCGCTTTTCGTCGCCGCTGGGCGTGTACGACTTCCAGAAGCGCTCGTCCATCATTCACGTCAGTGAAGCGGGCGCGCAAACCCTGGGCCGTGTCGCCGCCACCCTGGCGTACGGTGAAGGCTTGCAGGCGCACGCGCGCAGCGCCGAACTGCGCCTGAAGCCGCAGCCATGACGAAGTTGGCGGAGCAGCCGGACTGGGTCAACCGGGTCTATTGCGAAAATGCGCTGGCGGGGCTGGCGCGCATTCCCGATGGCTCGGTGGACCTGATCCTGACGGATCCGCCGTACAACCTGGGCAAGGATTACGGCAATGCCTCGGACCAGCAGTCGGTGGCCGACTACCTGCGCTGGACGGAACAGTGGATCGATGCGGCGCTGCCCAAGCTGAAAGCCAACGGCAGCCTGTATATCTTCCTCACCTGGCGCTATTCGCCGGAGATCTTCGTCATGCTGAAACAGCGCATGGCGATGATGAATGAAATCATCTGGGACCGCCGCGTGCCGTCCATGGGCGGCAGCGTGCGCAGCTTTTCATCGGTGCACGACACCATCGGCTTCTTCGTCAAGCGCAAGGATTACTACTTCGACCTTGACGCGGTGCGCATCGCCTACGACGCGGCCACCAAGAAAGCCCGTTCGCGCTCGATCTTCATCGGCGCCAAATGGCTGGAAGTGGGCTACAACCCGAAAGACTTGTGGAGCGTGTCGCGCCTGCACAAGGAACACCCGGAACGGGCCGACCACCCGACGCAAAAGCCGCTCGAAATCATCGAGCGCATGGTCAAGGCGTCGTGCCCGCCCGGCGGCGTGGTGCTCGACCTGTTCATGGGCAGCGGCACCACGGCGCTGGCGGCGAAGCGCTGCGGGCGCGATTTTGTCGGCTTTGAATTGAACGCCGACTACTGCACCATCATCGAACAGCGATTGGCGGCGCTGACGCAGGAGCTGGCAGCACCGCCCGCGACCAAACCCGCCAAGGCGGCAGCGAAGAAACCGGCGGCGGCCAAAAAGCCGGCCGCCGTGAAGAAACCGCCCGCCGTGAAAAAAGCGCCGGCGCGCAAGGCGCGCAGCGCCGCCGTGCCGGAAGACGTCGTCATTTAGTCTCCATTTAATTTCATCAGGAGTGTTTGCAGCATGTCTTTCCTCGATCAGTTAATCAGCAACACCGTGCGCGCCGATGTGCGGGCCGTCAAAAGCTACCAGGTAGCCGATGCCAGCGGTTACATCAAACTCGATGCGATGGAAAACCCGTATCCGCTGCCGCCGCATCTGCGCGAGGAACTGGGCGCGCGCCTGGCCGGCGTGGTATTGAACCGCTATCCGCCGTCGTATGCCAGTCTGCAGGCGGCCATCTGTGCCAAGCTCGGCGTACCCGCCGGCTACGATGTCATGCTGGGCAACGGCTCCGATGAACTCATTTCCATCCTGGCCATGGCGTGCGCGCATCAGGAGCCGGGCAAGCGCGCCGTGCTGCTGGCGCCCGTTCCCGCCTTCGTCATGTATGCGCGCTCGGCGCAGTTTGCCGGCATGGATTTCGTCGGCGTGCCTTTGCAGGCCGATTTCAGCCTGGACATGCCGGCCATGCTGGCGGCCATCGAAGAACACCGCCCGGCGCTGGTCTTCCTCGCCTATCCGAACAACCCGACGGGCAACCTGTTTGCCAGCGCCGACATCGAGCGCATCCTCGCGGCGCTCGGCGACACGGGCATCGCCGTCGTCGACGAAGCGTATGAACCGTTCGCGCAGCACAGCTTCATGGGCCGCTTGCCCGAGTTCGAGAACCTGGTGGTGATGCGCACCGTGTCGAAACTGGGCCTGGCCGGCATCCGCCTCGGCTACATGTCGGCCGCGCCGGCCCTGCTGGCGCAATTCGAGAAAGTGCGCCCGCCGTACAATGTGAACGTGCTGACGCAGGCGGCGGCTGAATTCGCGCTCGATCACCTCGACGTATTGAATGCCCAGGCGGCCCTGCTCAACAGCGCGCGCGACGACCTGGCGCTGCGCCTGGCGCAGCTGCCCGGCGTGACGGTATTTCCCTCGAAGGCAAATTTTCTTCTGATTCGTGTGGCTGATTCCGACGATGTTTGCGCAAAACTGCTTGCCCGCCGGGTTTTAATTAAAAATATGAGTAAAATGCATGCTGCGTTGGCCAATTGCCTGCGCATCAGCGTCAGCACCCCGGAAGAAAATTCCCTTTTTTACGATGCCTTCAAGGCATCCCTCGTTTAGCCTACCGCCAGAGCCTCCCATGAACCGCACCGCAGAAATCACGCGCAATACCAATGAGACGCAAGTTCGCGTCGCCCTCAACCTCGATGGCACCGGCCAGCAAAAGCTGAACACTGGCGTGCCCTTCCTCGACCATATGCTGGATCAGATCGCCCGCCACGGCTTGATCGACCTCGATATCGAAGCGACGGGCGACGTGCATATCGACAACCACCATACAGTGGAAGACGTGGGCATCACCCTGGGCATGGCCGTGGCCAAGGCCATCGGTGACAAGAAGGGTATCCGCCGCTACGGCCATGCGTACGTGCCGCTGGACGAGGCGCTGTCGCGCGTGGTGCTCGATTTCTCGGGCCGCCCGGGCATCGAATACCACATCCCGTTTACGCGCGCCATGATCGCCGGCTTCGATGTCGACCTGACCCTGGAATTTTTCCGCGGCTTCGTCAACCATGCGGGCGTAACCTTGCATATCGACAACCTGCGCGGTACGAATGCCCACCATCAATGCGAAACCGTGTTCAAGGCCTTTGGCCGCGCGCTGCGCATGGCTGCCGAGCTCGATGAGCGCGCGGCCGGCATCATTCCATCGACCAAGGGCAGCCTGTAAGCGCCCGCGAACCACTGTAGATTCCGAGATCAAACATGAATAAAATTGTGGTGGTGGATTACGGCATGGGCAATTTGCGCTCGGTGGCGCAAGCGCTGCGTGCCGTGGCGCCGGAAGCCGACGTGCGCATTTCCGGATTGGCGCAAGACATCGACAGCGCCGACCGCATCGTCTTGCCGGGCCAGGGCGCCATGCCCGACTGCATGCGCAGCCTGCGCGAATCGGGCGTGCTCGAAGCGCTGCTGCGCGCCGCCGACAGCAAGCCCGTGCTGGGCGTGTGCATCGGTGAGCAAATGCTGTTCGACGGCAGCGAAGAGGGCGATGCGGCCGGTCTGGGCTTGCTGCCCGGCAAAGTCGTGCGTTTCCAGCTCGACGGCCAGGTGCAGGAAGACGGCTCGCGCTTCAAGGTGCCGCAAATGGGCTGGAACCAAGTACGGCAAACGGCGTCCCATGTCATGTGGGATGGTATCGCCGACAACGCCTATTTTTACTTTGTGCACAGCTATTTTGCTCAACCTCAAGAGGCGTTGCACACGGTGGGCGAGACTGTCTATGGTGCGCCGTTCGCTTGCGCCGTCGCCCGTGATAATATTTTCGCCACACAGTTCCACCCTGAAAAAAGTGCTGCCGCTGGCTTGCAGCTGTACAAGAACTTCGTTCACTGGCAACCTTAACGTTAGCTCTCCGGCTTTTTTTCCGCCCCTCACTCACTTTTAAATCACACTGACCATGCTGCTCATTCCCGCCATCGACCTGAAAGACGGTCACTGCGTACGCCTGAAACAAGGCGATATGGAACTTGCCACCGTATTTTCCGAAGACCCGGCCGACATGGCCCGCCATTGGCTGATGCAAGGCGCGCGCCGGCTGCATCTGGTCGACCTGAACGGCGCCTTTGCCGGCAAGCCGAAGAACGAGGGCGCCGTCAAGGCCATCCTGAAGGCCGTGCAGGATTTCGCCGTGGAAAACGACATCGAGGAAATCCCCGTGCAGCTGGGCGGCGGCATCCGCGACCTCGACACCATCGAGCGCTACCTCGACGCCGGCATCACCTACATCATCATCGGCACGGCGGCCGTGAAAAGCCCCGGCTTCCTGCATGACGCCTGCAGCGCTTTCCCCGGCCACATCATCGTCGGCCTCGATGCCAAGGATGGTAAAGTGGCAACGGATGGCTGGAGCAAGATGTCGGGTCACGAAGTGATCGACCTGGCGAAAAAATTCGAAGCCTACGGCGTCGAATCGATCATCTACACGGACATCGGCCGCGACGGCATGATGGGCGGCATCAATATCGACGCCACCGTCAAGCTGGCGCAAGCCGTCAAGATCCCCGTCATCGCCTCGGGCGGCCTGCACAATATCGGCGACGTGGAAGCGCTGTGCGCGGTCCAGGCCGAGGGCATCGAAGGCGTGATCTGCGGCCGTTCCATCTATGAAGGCACGATCGACCTGGCGCAGGCGCAAGAACGCGCCGACGAACTGACCGACGCCGCCGTTTAAGCCTGCCCGGCCGGGAGCGTGCCTGCGCACGCCCTGGCCTGGCGACAATCTGGATACCATCATGCTTGCAAAACGTATCATCCCCTGCCTCGACGTGACCAATGGCCGTGTCGTCAAAGGCGTCAATTTCACGGAATTGCGCGACGCCGGCGACCCGGTGGAAATCGCCCGCCGCTATGACGAGCAGGGCGCCGATGAAATCACTTTCCTCGACATTACCGCGTCCAGCGACAACCGCGGCCTAATCTTCGACATCATCGAAGCCGTCGCGTCGCAGGTGTTCATTCCGCTGACGGTGGGCGGCGGCGTGCGCGTGGTGGAAGACGTGCGCCGGCTGCTCAATGCGGGTGCCGACAAGGTCAGCATCAACACCTCGGCCGTGACGAATCCCCAGCTCGTGTACGAGGCGTCGCAAAAGCACGGCTCGCAATGCATCGTCGTCGCCATCGACGCCAAGCAGGTGTCGCCCGGCAAGTGGGAAGTGTTTACCCATGGCGGGCGCACCGCGACGGGCCTGGACGCGTTCGAATGGGCGCGTAAAATGGAAAGCCTGGGCGCCGGCGAGATCTTGCTCACCAGCATGGACCGCGACGGCACCAAAGTCGGCTTCGACCTGGGCCTGACGCGCGGCGTGTCCGACGCCGTCAGCATTCCCGTCATCGCCTCGGGCGGCGTGGGCGGCTTGCAGGACCTGGTCGATGGCATCAAGGTGGGCCGCGCGGATGCCGTGCTGGCCGCCAGCATTTTCCACTATGGCCAGCACACGGTGCAGGAAGCCAAGCGTTTCATGGCGCAGCAGGGCATCCCCATGCGCCTGGCGTA
Organism: Janthinobacterium sp. BCJ23; assembly: GCF_059617945.1. NCBI lineage: Bacteria > Pseudomonadati > Pseudomonadota > Betaproteobacteria > Burkholderiales > Oxalobacteraceae > Janthinobacterium > Janthinobacterium sp. BCJ23. Next base: position 74,868 of record NZ_JCAQAW010000011.1, read on the forward strand.
AAATCAGCAGGATAGAAGAACATGCAAAACGGAACCATCGTAGCAAGCAATGCCAAGTGGCTGAAAAAGGTCAAATGGGACGAGCACGGCCTCGTACCCGTGATCGCGCAGGAAGCGGGCAGCAATGACGTGCTGATGTTCGCCTGGATGAACCGCGACGCGCTGGCGCGCACGGTGGAGCTGGGCGAAGCCGTGTACTGGAGCCGTTCGCGCAAGAAATTGTGGCATAAAGGCGAAGAGTCGGGCCACACGCAAAAGGTGCTGGAAATCCGCCTCGATTGCGATGAAGACGTGGTCTTGCTGAAAATCGAGCAGGCGGGCGGCATCGCCTGCCATACGGGCCGCCATTCGTGTTTCTTCCAGAAATTCGAAGGCGACGAAAAAACGGGCGAATGGCAAGTCACCGACCCCGTCCTGAAAGACCCTGAGACGATTTACGCGGAAAGCAAGAGCAAATGAGTGAAACCCTGAAGCGCCTGGCCGCCGTGATCGAATCGCGCAAGCTGGCCAATGGCGGCGACCCCGCCACGTCGTATGTCGCGCGCCTGTTTGCCAAGGGCGATGATGCGATTTTGAAAAAAATCGGCGAAGAGGCCACGGAAACCGTGATGGCGGCCAAGGATGCGCGCCGCGACAACGACCCGTCGAAGGTCCTGTATGAATGCGCCGACCTGTGGTTCCACTCGCTGGTGATGCTGGCGCAGTTCGATCTGACGCCGCAGCAGGTACTCGACGAGCTGGCGCGCCGCGAAGGCTTGTCCGGCCTCGAGGAAAAGGCAGCGCGCAAGGATGAGCTGCGCGACGCCGGCGAAACAGACAAACACTGACCTACTGGAGCGTGCGTGGATAACTGTATTTTCTGCAAGATTGCTGCAAAACAAATTCCCTCGAGCATCGTGTATGAAGACGAGGACTTGCTGGCCTTCAAGGACATCAACCCGGCCGCCCCCGTGCACCTGCTGCTGATCCCGAAGCGCCACGTGGCCAGCCTGTCCGATTGCGACGATAGCCATACGGACATGCTGGGCAAGCTGCTGCGCCTGGCGCCGAAACTTGCTGCCGAGTTCGGTTGCGCCGTCACGTATGACGCCGATGGCGCGCCTGCCGGCGGCTTCAAGACCATGATCAACAGCGGCCCGAACGGCGGGCAAGAGGTGTATCACCTGCACATGCACGTGTACGGCGGTCCCCGTCCCTGGCGCGGGCAACACTGATTTCGCTGCGCGCCGGGTTCACGTGTATACTACCGGCATTGGTTGACGCTATTCGGGCACCGTCCCGCAAGGAGAATGTGATGGGTTCATTGAGTATTTGGCACTGGGTGATCGTTCTGGTCATTGTGATGCTGGTCTTCGGCACCAAGAAACTGGGCAATATCGGCGGTGATATCGGCAAGGCCGTCAAAGGCTTCAAGGATGGCGTCAAGGGCGAAGATGACGCCCCGGCAGCCAATACCCCTCCTGCTGCGCCATCGCAAGTGGCCGACAAAAGCACCATCGACGTCGAGACGAAAGAGAAAAGCAAGTCCTGATAGCGTGGCGGGGCGCTTGCCTCGTCCGGTAACGGCCCTTGTCCGCTTATGATCGATCTCGGTCTCTCTAAAATCGCCATCATCGGCGTGGTTGCGTTGATAGTCATCGGCCCTGAAAAGTTGCCGAGAGTGGCGCGCATGGCCGGTACCCTGTATGGCCGTGCGCAACGCTACCTGAACCAGGTGAAATCCGAAGTCTCGCGCGAAATTGAAATGGAAGAGCTGAAAAACCTGCAGAAGGAAGTGCAGGATGCGGCCCATTCCGTCAAGCAAAGCGTGGAGAAATCCATGCATGGCGTGGAAAACTCGATCTCCGGCAACCTGGCCGAGGTGGAAAACGCCTGGCGCGGCGATGCCAGTGCGTATGACGGGCATCACGATACCCATGAAGCCATGCTGCGTGCCACCAATGAAGACCTGGCCCGCAAGGCGCGCGAATTCCGCCGCAAGAAGCTGGTGCGCAATTCCGCCATCCCTGGCTGGTACAAGCAGCGCCATGGCGGCAAGCTGCACGTGCAGTCGGCGGCCGCCCGCGTGGCGCGCTTCCGTCCGCGCACCAGTTCCTCCTCCTTTTACTCATGAGTAGCAAATCCCCGGTGGAAGAAACTTTTATCTCGCATCTGGTCGAGCTGCGCAACCGCCTGGTCAAGGCGTCGATCGGCATCGCCGTCGTCTGCGCCGTGCTGTTCTATTGGCCCGGCCCCTCGCAGATCTACGATTTTATCGCGGCGCCGATGATCGCCTCGCTGCCGGCCGGCTCGAAAATGATCGCCACCGGCGTCATTTCACCGTTCCTCGTACCGATGAAAGTGACGTTGGTGATCGCCTTCATCGTCGCCTTGCCCTGGGTGCTGTACCAGATGTGGGCATTTATCGCCCCCGGCCTGTACACGCATGAAAAGCGCCTGATCGCGCCGCTGGTCATTTCGTCTTCCCTGCTGTTCATGTCTGGCGTGGCCTTCTGCTATTTCTTTGTGTTTGGCCGCGTCTTCCACTTCATCAGCGACTTTTCGCCATCGTCGATCGCCGTCACGCCCGATATCGAAAACTACCTCGATTTCGTCATGTCGATGTGCCTGGCCTTTGGCGCCACGTTCGAAGTGCCCGTAGTGGTGGTGATCCTCGTGCGCATGGGCATTGTTTCTATTGCGAAACTCAAGGAAGTGCGTCCCTACATCATCGTCGGCGCCTTCGTGATTGCCGCCATCGTCACGCCGCCGGACGTCGTCAGCCAGTTCTCGCTGGCCATCCCGATGTGTCTGCTGTTCGAGCTGGGCCTGCTGGTAGCGCCCATCTTCGTCAAGGCCACGCAGGCGCCGGAAGAAGCGTCCTAGACGGTTTGCAAGACGCGCAAGCAAAAGCCGCTGGCCTCCTTCGGGAGCAGCGGCTTTTTTATTGCCAGATCAGTTAGCAGGTGCTTACTGCAGCATCAGTTTGCTGAGGATGCCCAGATTGAGCAGGATCAGGGTGCTCATCATCCAGTACACGTGTTTCATGTCCGCGCCATGGCGCAAGTCCAGGCGTTCCAGGCGGGCGTCGAATTTGTGTTCCAAGGCGTCGAATTTAGTATCGAATTTGTGCTCCAGCGCATCGATCCTCGTATCGAGTTTCAGGTCCAGTGCATCGATCCGGGTATCGAGTCTGAGCTCCAGTGCATCGATCTTCAACTCCAGGGCGCCCACCTTGGCATCGACGTTGTGCGACACCAGCTTGATTTCCCCCAGCAGATTGCGCTCCAGCGCCGCCAGTTCGCCATGCACGACGACGGCCGAACCCAGTACGTCGCCCAGCGCCGTCGCATGGGCTTCCGCCTGCCGCGTGGGCACGCCGGCCGAGGCAAGGCGTTTGGCGTAATCGAAGGTGTCGAACTGGATGGGCATATGCATGGACGCTCCTGTATCCAGCCTAGCAGGAAAATCGGCAATTGCCAGTGAGGAGTGCGGTGGCGCCTGCCTTCCCGTCAGCGTAATGGACAGGCACGCCGGCGGTTTGCGGTGGCGCAAACGCATGCAAAAAGGGCGCCGCAGCGCCCTTTGCAAGGAGAGGATGCGTACGAGTTAATTCATCAGTTCCTTGATGACTTTCACGGGCGCGCTGCCGTAGCTGAGGAATTGCTCGTGGAAATCCTTCAGCACGAACTTGCTGCCCAGCGCTTGCTTGCGCTGTTCGCGCAAATCCATGATTTCGCTGTAGCCGCTGAAATAGCTGGTCAATTGCACCGAGCTCAGCTGCACACGGCGCCATTTTTCCTTGGCTTCACGCTGGGTCTGGAAGGCCTGGCGCGTCAGCAGGTCGAGCGCTTGCGCTTCCGTCATGCCCAGCACGTGCACGCTGTAGTCGAGGATGGTGTTGGTGACGCTGCGCAAGTTCCACTTCGAATACATCAGCCACATTTCCGGCGCGTTGTTGCCATAACCCGATTCGAGCATCATGCGCTCGCCATACACGGCCCAGCCTTCGATCATGGCGCCGTTGCCGAAGATGGACTTGACCAGGGACGGCGATTTGTTGGCATACACGAGCTGCGTGTAGTGGCCGGGGATGGCTTCGTGGATGTTCAGGATCTGCAAGATCCAGTGGTTGTATTCGCGCAAGCTGCTTTCCGCCTGTTCCGGCGTTTCGCCATCGAGCGGCGTCACGTTGTAATAGGTGCGGTCTTGCGGACGGTACGGGCCGGGCGCCTCGATACTGGCGCCGGCCACGCCGCGCTGGTAAGCGGGCGTTTCACGCACGACGAGGGGCTTTTTCGGGTCCATCGTCAGCAGGTTGTGACTGGTCACCCATTCCTGCAGCTCGGGAATCTGACGGCGGATTTCCGGCACGAAATCGGCGGCCGCCACGTGGTTGCTCGACAGCTTGTCGATCACCATGCCGATCTTCGCCGTGCGGTCCGCCGGCTTGGCCGTGTTGCCCATGGTTTTCACCCACAGCTCATCGGACAGGCTATCCATGTGTTCGAGCAGCTTTTCGCGCGCGGCCAGGGCTTTCTGGTACATCTGCTCGGCGCTCACGCTGGCCTGGATATCGTAGGCAAATTTCTGCTCATACAAATCTTTGCCGATACGGAAGGAGCGCGCATTGCCGTTCTGCGCCAGCGCCGCATCCTGTTCCGTCAGCCAGGCCGCATAGCCTTGCACGGCCGTGCGGGCCGCGGCGATGCGCGCGTTGTACAGCTGCTTTTCCGCCGGCGTCAGGATGGAACCCTGTGCCGTCTTGTTCAAGTCGTCAAGCACGCTGATCACCCCTGCGCTCTGTGCGATGGCCAGCTGCGTGTGTTCGCGCGTGGGGTTGACGATGCTGGCGCGCGCGGCCGCATAGTATTGCGGCACGGTGGCTATGCGCTTGAGCAAGGTGCGCAGGCGCTGCGGCTGGGCCGCATATTCCGTGTTCAGGATGAAGTCGATGGAACCGGCCACGTTGTACTGGGCGGGATTCCATTCGAATTCGCGGAAGGTGGTCAGATACCAGCGGTCCGATTGCAGTTTATTCGTCAGCAAGGCCAGGTCGGTACGTTGCTTGTCCGACATTTTGCCGGCATTGAGCTTGCCGAACTTGCCCAGCCATTCTTCGATGAAGGCCAGTTGCTTCTGGCGGCTGGCCGCGTCGGGAATGCTCAGGTTGGCGGCGCCATCGTACTTGCCGACGGAAATCGCGCTTTCCGGGTCCAGGCGCCACAGGGCCGTGAGGAACTGGCCGCTCAGGTTATTCATGGAGCGGTCGCTGCTGTTCTCGCTGGCGACGGCCGCGACCGTGGCTGCCGTTGCCGCCGTGACGACGGCTGCTTTCTTGGCGACGGTTTTCTTCTTGCTGCTGGTGCTGGCCTTGCCGTTTTTCTGCGGCTTTTTCGCGGCGCTGGCCGGTGTCAGGGTAAAAGCCATCATCAATGCGGCGAGCGCAACTTTATTTTTTATCAGCATAGTTTATCTCTTGAATATTTTGTCGTTTGCCCTCATCAGAAAATAATAAACTGATAATATAAGTAACAAACAACTATTGAAAGGTTGGCCTTGCTTGTCTGGGCGGCCCAAAGATTAGCACTAATTGCCCCTGCGGCGCTAGACGACGATGGCGCTGCCGTGCAGCAGCTCCTGGTGGCGCGCATTGATGGCCGCCACAGCATCCTTGCCGCGCGCCATGCCGGTGGCGTGGATTTCTGTTTCCTGCGTGTAGCGCTGGCTGACGCGCACCGTGTAGGACTGGAACAGCCAGCTCCAGAAGTTCGTTTCATAGACGGCTTCATCCATGTCGCGCCATTTGACGCCCGTCAGTTTCTTTTTCCACGGCAAGATACCGGACGCCAGCCACACGCCCGCCTCATCGTAGTACAGCTGATAGCTGCGTATCGTCAGCAGGCGGTAGCCGACGATCAGGGCCGAACCGACCAGCACGATGAAGGCGGCGCGCGTGTTGTACTTGAAGGCCAGCGGCAGGGCGGCAAAAAACAGCAGCACGGCAATGAGGAAGGTGCTGACGTAGGCGGTCCAGGATTTGCCGCACAAAAAGGTGGCGCGCTGGCCGGCGCTGGTGGCGATATAGTCGGTCATGGCGTGGGAGAGCAACAGGAAAAATGGATCATCGCATGGAACGCGGCGGCGCCGTTCATTTTTTCAAGCTCATCGCTTCAACCCTTCCTGCAGCATGCCCAGCATGTCATTGGCCGACATGCGCGCGGCCGCATCGCTGCCTTCCAACAGACTGTCGGCCAGGTCGCGCTTGTGCTGGTGCAATTCGACGATGCCTTCCTCGATCGTATGTTTCGCCACCAGGCGGTAGATGGTGACGGGGCGCAATTGCCCCATGCGGTGAGCGCGGTCCGAGGCCTGGTCTTCCACGGCCGGATTCCACCACGGATCCATGTGGATCACGTAATCGGCGGCCGTCAAATTGATGCCCATGCCGCCCGCCTTCAGACTGATGAGGAAAACATCGCCGTCGCCCGCCTGGAAGGCGTCGACGCGGCGCTTGCGCTCCTGCATCGGCGTACTGCCGTCGAGATACTGGTAGCGCACGCCATGCTGTTCCAGATGCTGGCGGATCAGGGTCAGATGGTCGACAAACTGGCTGAAGACGAGTACCTTGTGGCGGTTTTCCAGCAAGCCCGACAGCAGTTGCGCGAACGCCGCCAGCTTGCTGCTGGCCAGGCCCAGCTCGGGCGCCACCAGTTGCGGATTGCAGCAGGCGCGGCGCAGCTTCATGATCTCGGCCAGGATCTGGATGGCTTTCTTGGACGCCGGCCCTTCCACCATGGCCAGCTTTTCCAGCGCTTCGCGGCGCAACGATTCGTACAGCGCCGTTTCCTGCGGCGACAATTCCACTTCCAGCACGATTTCCGTGCGCGACGGCAATTCCGACAGCACTTGCGTTTTTGTCCGGCGCAGGATGAACGGCGCGATCAGGCGGCGCAGCCGCAAGCGCGCGCCGGCCGCCGCCCGCTTGTCCTGATCCTTCTCGATGGGCCCGGCGAAGCGCAAATTGAACTGGTCGAGGGTGCCCAGCAAGCCGGGGTTGATGAAGCGGAACAGGTTCCATAATTCGCCCAAATGGTTTTCCAGCGGCGTGCCGCTGGCCACCATGCGGAAATCGCCTTGCAGGGCCATCACGGCTTGCGAGCGCTTGGTCGCGCCATTCTTGATCGCCTGCGCTTCGTCGAGCACGATCGTATGCCAGTGCACGCCGGCAAACATGGCCGCTTCCTGCTGCAGCAAGCCATAGCTGGCCACCACCACGTCGAACGGCTGCAATGTATCGAGCATGTCGGCGCGGTCGCCGCTGCCGAACAGTTTGATGTTCAAGGTGGGCGCGAAGCGCTGCGCTTCGCTGATCCAGTTCATGCAGACGGACGTGGGGGCGACGACGAGGGTGGGGCCGTTCGGCGCGCGCGCCAGGATCAGGGCCAGCGCCTGTAACGTCTTGCCGAGGCCCATGTCGTCGGCCAGGCAGGCGCCCACGCCCCAGTGCGCCAGGCGCGCCAGCCATTCGTAGCCGGCCAGCTGATAGTCGCGCAAGTCCGCCTGCAAGGTGCTGGGCAGCTGCGGTTGATAGTCGTCGAGCGCGCGCAGGCGCAGCAAGTGTTCGCGCCACAATTTGTCGGCGTTCACGCCGCCCGCATCGTTGACCAGCTCTTCCAGCGCAAACGCGGCCAGCGGGTGGATGTGCACGCCATCGGCATGCGCCTCACCATACGCGGCCAGTTCCGACAGTCGCCGGTGCAGCTCGTCGCTGAGGGCCAGGAACTGGTTGTCGCCCAAGGCCACGAAGCGGCTTTTATTGTTCTGCATCAAGTCGAGCAGGGCGCGCAAATCCATCACCTTGTCTTCATCGATCTGCACCTCGCCGCTGGCGGCAAACCAATCTTTTTCACTCTTGATATTCAGGCGCATCTGGCCGCTGTCGATGCGTTTCGACACGCGCATGGTTTCGCCCTCGGGCCAGGCCAGCACGATGCCAGCGGGGTCGAGCGCTTGCAGTTCCACCAGCAGTTGCAGGCCCAGCGCTGGCTGGCCCAGCAGCCACTCGCCATGCTCTTCTTCCGCCTCTTCCAGCACCAGGCACTTACCGATCAGCTGGCGCTGCGCTTCGCGTTCCGCGTTCAGGTCGCGCCGCGCTTGCACGGCACGGCCTGCCACATCGGCAAACACGCTTTCGGCGCCGCTGCCCGGCGCGTAATAGGCGCCGTTGTCGAGCAGTGGGCGGACTAAAATCTGCATTTTCAGGCCCTGCTGGTAGGGCAGCAAATGCACGTGCAGGCGGTGGTCGGCCGTGATCGCTTCCGCGTCGCCGGCGCCGCCGCCGATGTCCGATTGCACGGTGACCATGGACGAGATGGCGCCGATCGCCTGCATCACCTGTTTTTCCGCATGCAGGGGCACGGACAGGCCCAGGCCCACGATGGCGCCGATGCGCCGGTGTTCGTCGAGGATGTGCACGACGCGCAAGCGCGTCGGCGTCTCGCGCTGCACCACGACATTGCTGCCGCTGTCGGGCAGGGGCGGCTGCATGCCCAGCCACAGCTGCCCCTCGTGCGACTTGATCAGGAGCTCCGGCGCGCCGGCGATCAGTTCCACTCTCGTGTCGGGATTGTCGAGCCAGAAGACGAGCGGGTGGCCGACGAGCAGGATGGCGGCTTTGTCGAGCTCGACTTCATAGCGCGGCGCCGATGAATAGTATTGTTTGAACGGCGCGATGCTGCCGGCCGCGCGGGCGTCCTGCGGCGTGAGGAAATCGATGTCGCCCGCTTCCTCGGCCAGGCGTTTCAGGCCCATGGCGCGGCCCTTGCTCCAGCCGCCGCGTGCGTCGCGTTTCTGCTCGCGCACTTCCACTGCAGTGAGACCAAAGCGCGGATCGAACGCCACCAGCCATACGAGCCGCGACACGCCGCCCAGCGCTTCGGCGGGCGCGTTCTGCTGCAGGTTGATCAGGGCGCTCAGCTGGCGCTGCCACGCTTCCTGGCGTTCGAACCACGGCGCCATGTCCGTCAGGCCGTGTTGCGCCCGCTTGCCCGTGGCATAGCGCTCCTGCTGCGGCTCGCCCATCAAGCCCAGCAAGCTGGCCGCCTGCGCGGCGATCAAATCGTAGCCGGCGGCGTCCGCTTGCTGCACTAGGGCTCGCAGCTGGTCCTTGCGTTCGGCCAGTTGCGGTAGCGCCAGCCAGTAGTACAGCAAGGCCTGGAACAGCTGCGCCTGCAGTCCCGTTTCCCAACTGCGCGTGGAAATGCTTTCCGCCTGCTGCACGCCGGCGCGCACGAGGCGCAAGGTGCTCAGTTGCTGGTAGACGATGCTGTCGTGGTTCGGCTGCGCGTGCAGCGCGATATCGAGATAGGTTTCCGCGTTTTTCAGCAGCTTGGCATCGTTGCCGCGCAATAGCGCCAGCACGTACAAATGGCCGCCGATGCCCGTGAAGCACAGCTTGCGCTTGCCCGCCTCCTTGCGCAGCCCTTTCAAGGCCGTTTCAAAGCCGGCCACGGCGTGCGCATGTTCGCCGCGCAACAGGGCGATGCTGCTGTCGACAAACAGCGCCTGCGGCCCCTGCTGGCCCGCCAGGTAACGGGCGGCCGCGTCGAGTTCGCCGCACAGCAGGGCGTCTTCTGCCAGGGCCAGCGGCAGGGCGGCGCCGATATGGTCGCCGGCGGCCGCCTGGCGCGCATGGTGGGCGCGCGCATACGTGCGGATGGCGTGCGCCGTGGCCGGCTCGCGCGGGGCGTTGCCCAGCAGCACGGCGAGTATGTCATCCTGCAGTTGCGGCATGACGAAAGACAGCATTTCCGGTTCGAACGGCCGGCCGAAAATCTCAATCAGCGGATGCAGCTGCTGCGCTTCATAGCAGGCCATGCAGGCGGCCAGGATGGCGGCCACGTGGCGCACCTCGTCGTTGCGCAGCAGGGCGATGCGCAAGCGCGCCACGCCTTGCCGGTAGCTGCGCAATTCCACATAGCCATCCCAGTTGCGGCGCACGGGGTTGATCAGCTCGATGGCCTGGCACAGGTCGCGAAACACCAGGTGCTCGATGGCGGCGCGCATGGCGGGCCAGCGCAATTTCGCTTCGCAGGCAAAGCCCCGTCCCACCACTTCGGATGCCAGCGCGTGCCGCGTCAAATGCTGCAGCATGTTCGTGACGGTGAGCAGGGCGAACGGCGTGCCGTCCGGCTCGACGACATTGGCGCGCTGTAAGTGTTCATACACGGCATGCTTGCCCACCGGTTCGCCCGCGATGGCCAGCAGGGCCAGGATCATCTGTTCGTGCTGCTCCAGTGCGGCAAATTCGTCAAGCAAGAGCTGGTCTGTCATGCGGGCAAATTGGCGATGTGGACGGGCGGTTCGCCGGCCGCCACTGGCAGGCCGAACACGCGCTGGTAGAAATACAGTTCCGCGTCCAGGGTGCGCACGATGTTTTCCGCCTTGCGGAAGCCGTGGCCCTCGCCTTCCAGCGGCACGTAGGCCACCGGCACGCCGCGCGCCTGCAGCGCGTCGACCATCAGCTGCGACTGCTGCGGCGGCACGACCTTGTCGTCGAGGCCCTGGAAGAAGATCATCGGGCGCGACAGTTTATCCGTGTGGTGGATGGGCGAGCGCTCAAGGTACAGCGCCTCGGCTTGCGGCTGCGAAGCGATCAGGTAATCGGTGTAGCGCGATTCGAACTTGTGCGAATCGTCGTCCAGGCCCTTCAGGTCGGACACGCCATAGTAGCTGGCGCCCGCCTTGAAGACGTCGTGGAACGTCAATGCGCACAGGGTCGTCAGGCCGCCCGCGCTGCCGCCGCGGATGATCAGGCGTTCCGGATCGGCCAGGCCGTTGGCGGCCAGGTAGCGCGCGCCGGCGATGCAGTCTTCCACGTCGACGATGCCCCATTGCCCGCGCAGCGCGTCGCGGTATTCGCGGCCGAAGCCGCTGCTGCCGCCATAGTTGACGTCGAGCACGCCGATGCCGCGGCTGGTCCAGTATTGCGTCGCCAGTTTCAAGGTATTGCTGGCCATGCTGGTGGGGCCGCCATGGCTGATGACGATGACGGGCGGCAGAGTACCCGCCGGCGCCTGCACGTCGCCATTGGTGGGCGCATAAAAGAAGGCGTAGGCCGTGCGGCCATTGCTGCTTGGGAAACTCAAGCTGCGCGGCACGGACAAATACTCGAGCGCGGGCAATTGTGCGATCGACTGCGCCAGTACTTCCAGCTCATGGTTGGACAAATCGATGCGCGCCAGTTCTAGCGCGATGGTGGGGCTGCCGCCCAGCAGCGCGACGAAGCCGGGGCCCACGCGCAGTTCGCGGATTTCCTGGTACGGATGCGGTATCGGCTCGAGCTTGGCCGCCGCCACGTTCAATTGCGCCAGGTAGCTGACGCCGGCCTGGATATATGTGCAGACGATCTCGTCGTCGGAAAGAAAACCGTACATGCTGCCGCCGAAAGTCCAGTGCGGCGTGGCAAATTCCGCTTCCATCGGGCACAGCGCCTCGATGTCGGCGCCATGCAGGCGGTACAGATTCCACCAGCCGCTGCTGTCGGAAACGAAGTGCAGCAAGCCGTTCGGCGACCATTCCGGCTGGCAAATCGACTCGCGCGCGCCGCCGGCGATCAGGCGCGGCGAACCGAGGCTGCCGTCCGCCTGCACGTCGGCCAGCCACAGTTCCGTGCCTTGCCACGGCAGGCGCGGGTGGTCCCAGCTGATCCAGGCCAGCTGGCTGCCGTCCGGCGACAAACGCGGCGCCGCATAGAAATCGTGACCGCGCGCCAGCACCGTTTCGCGCCCGTCGAAACCGACGGCCGCCAGGCTGTTTTCCGGATGCGCATGGCCTTCCGCCGGATGCTGTTCGCGCACGGCGATCAGGCGGGAACGGGCCGCATCGACGACGAAGTCCGCATGGCGCGTGTTGCCGCCCGTGGTGAACGCTTCAGGCGCGCTGTCGCCGGCCACGCGGTACAGGCAATTGTCGGCAAAATGCGAGAAATATACGGTATCGCCGGCCACGGCATACGCGCCGCCGCCGTATTCATGCACGCGGGTGCGCACATTGAACGGCGCCGGCGTCAGTTCATTAACCTTGGCGCCGCGCTGGCGCAGCAGGGTGTTGCGGCCCGCTTCGCTGGCGCGCCCGGCCAGCCAGAACACGTCGGCCCCATCCGCACCGCCCAGGGCCAGCTGCGTCAGCGGCGAGGCGCCGGCGGCGACGATGGCCGCGCTGATCGGCGATGGCCAGATGCCATAAGGGGTGCTGGATGCGGTCGAGGTCATGCGGGCTCCGTGTAGTGAGGGGATCAAGGGCCGCCAGGCAGGGTCAGGGCGCGCGGCGGCGTGCATCATCATAATGGAAGGGCAAGCACAACGAAAGTCATCGCTGTGCGTGGCAAATGCTGCAAAGCGGCACCGGAATCAATGAAATGGCGGCGATTGGATGCGATAATACCGCTTCTCCAAGCTCGATTGCCTGCCATGCCACAATTTGCTCCGCTCCAGAACGACAATTTCCTGCGCGCCCTGCTGCGCCAGCCGACCGAGCATACCCCTGTCTGGCTGATGCGCCAGGCGGGCCGCTATTTGCCCGAATACCGCGCCACGCGCGAGCGGGCCGGCTCTTTCCTGGGCCTGGCAAAGAATCCCGATTACGCCACCGAAGTAACCTTGCAGCCCCTGGAGCGCTTCCCGCTCGACGCGGCCATCCTGTTTTCCGACATCCTGACGGTGCCTGACGCCATGGGCCTGGGCCTGTATTTCGCCGATGGCGAAGGCCCGAAGTTCGAGCGTCCGCTGCGCACGGAACAGGACGTGAAGGCGCTGCAAGTGCCGGACCTGGAGTCGCTCGACTACGTTTTCAAGGCCGTCACGCAAATCCGCACGGAACTCAATGGCCGCGTGCCGCTGATCGGTTTTTCCGGCAGCCCGTGGACCCTGGCGTGCTACATGGTGGAAGGCGGCGGCTCGAAAGAGTTCCACACCATCAAGAAGATGCTGTACAACCGCCCGGACCTGATGCACCACATCCTGGCGATCAACGCCACCTCCGTGGCGCAGTATCTGAATGCGCAAATCGATGCCGGCGCGCAAGCCGTGATGATTTTCGACTCGTGGGGCGGTGCGCTGGCCGACGGCGCCTACCAGGAATTCTCGCTGGCCTACATGCAGCAAGTGGTGGCGCAGCTGAAACGCGACAAGGATGGCGTCAAGATTCCCGCCATCGTGTTTACCAAGGGCGGCGGCCAGTGGATCGAGCAGATCGCCGACATTGGCGCCGATGCCGTGGGCCTGGACTGGACCGTCAACCTGACGCGCGCGCGCCAGCTGGTCGGTCATAAAGTGGGCTTGCAGGGCAATCTCGACCCGGCCATCCTGTTTGCCAGCCCCGAGCAGATCCGCGCCGAAGTGGCGAAAGTGCTCAACGCGTTTGGCGCGCCATCGGCAGGCACGGGCCACGTGTTCAACCTGGGCCATGGTATTTCCCAGTTCACGCCGCCGGAATCCGTGGAAGCCATGGTGGAAGCCGTGCACAGCATGAGCCGCGCCATGCGCAGCGGCCAGTAAGTATTCGCTTCCCCCCTGGTTCAGGGGCAAGACAAGGCAGGCTTTCCAGCGGAAGCCTGCCTTTTTCTTTGCTGCGCCCTAGCAAGAAATACCGACTTATGCACAATTTTTTTTGCTGCGGAAATAAGAGGCACCGTAAAAGCCATGCCCGGGGATGCTCTGCAAGTGCTTGATTATTAAGATATAAAAAATCTATTGTTCGGTGGACTTTGTTGCTATTGATAAGGTTATTCTTTCGTTCGCTTGCCTTATTCCTTCATTGTCCACAAAGTTATCAACAGATTCTGTGGATAAAATTGAAAAGTATTTTGTTAACCGATACTTAGCGCCGATGTTCAGGTTTCACCTGAAGTGCATGTTGCAGTGCATGATAATTGAACAATGTTTCGCCGCTCGTCAGCTAAAAACGAACGCTTGCCCGGCAATTGTCAACTTTGCTTCATTCCTCCCGTATTTTTGCGGATCGCATGTATCAAAACGGTGCTGATTTCTGTATAAATACATTACAAATGGTTCAGTTATGCACAGCGCCGGAAATGCCCTGTGGATTTATGGCTTCCCGGGCATCAATTTTTAAGCCATTGATTTTAAAAGGGTAATTTTTCTTGCGTGCCGCTCTTGACGGCGATCGAAATTTTCTGTCCACATTTTTCTGAAAGTTAATTTTGCTTTGTCCACAAAGTTATCCACAGAATTTTCTTCAGGCACGATGACACGCTGTCGTGCCTGCCGTTAGGTGTTTGATGGGCGAAACAAGTATCATGGCCCGCTGGCTTGATGCCGGACTCCCGCGCGCCACCGACCCTGCGGCGCGCTTTTTTATTGAGATAGGCCCACCTCCCATGTCGCAGTGCATTTTGACGTCGTGCATCCTGAAAATCGCGCTCGACACGCCCTTGAACGCCCTGTTCGACTACCGCTGGAACGCGGCGGTGGCGGAGGCCGGTGCGGACGCTGCGGCGCCGCTGCCGCAAGTGGGACAGCTGGCGCTGGTACCATTCGGCCGGCGCGAAGTGATGGGGCTGATCGTCGGCGTCTCCGACAGCACCGACGTGCCCGCCGCGAAATTGAAGGACGTGCTGGCCGTGCGCAGCCAGCTGGCGCCGCTGTCGGAACAGTGGCTGGCGCTGGCCGCCTTTGCCGCCGATTACTACCAGCGCCCGCTCGGTGAAGTGGCGCTGCCCGGTTTGCCGAAAAATTTGCGCGTGCTCACCACCGTGGCGCTCGACCGCGCCATCAAGAAGCTGGGCAAGCTGGCCGACGCGCACGACGGCACGCCGCTGAACATGCCGGTGCTCAACCCGGCGCAGCAGGAGGCGGCGGATGCCATTGGCGGCGCCCAGGGTTTCAAGCCCACCCTGCTGTACGGCGTGACGGGCAGCGGCAAGACGGAAGTGTATCTGCAAGCCTGCGCCCAGGTGCTGGCGCGCGAGGACGATGCGCAAATCCTGATTCTGGTGCCAGAAATCAACCTCACGCCCCAGCTGGAAGGCAATATCCGTGCGCGCTTTCCCGGCGTCATGCTGGCTACCTTGCACAGCAGCCTGTCCGAGGGCGAGCGCATGCTGCACTGGCTGGCCGCCCACCAGGGCCAGGCGCGCATCGTGCTCGGCACGCGGCTGGCCATCCTGGCGTCGTTGCCGAAGCTCAAGCTCATCGTCATCGACGAGGAACACGATCCTTCCTACAAGCAGCAGGAAGGCTTGCGCTATTCGGCGCGCGACCTGGCCGTGTGGCGCGCCTGGCAATTGCAGATTCCCATCGTGCTCGGTTCGGCCACACCGTCGCTGGAAAGCTGGCACCACGCACAGACGGGGCGCTATCGCAAGCTGGAATTGCGCGAACGGGCCGTCAGGAATGCGGTGTTGCCACGCGTCAAGATCCTGGACATGGAGCGCGACAAGCCGAAAGATGGCCTGACTTCGCATCTGGTAGCCGCCTTGAAACTGCGCATGGAGCGCGGGGAGCAGTCGCTGCTGTTCCTGAACCGGCGCGGCTATTCGCCCGTCATCTGCTGCGAATCGTGCGGCTGGATCAGCAATTGCACGCGCTGCACCTCGTTCATGGTGCTGCACAAACCCGAACACCGCTTGCGCTGCCACCATTGCAGCCTGGAACTGCGCATTCCCCGCCATTGCCCCACGTGCGGCAACGTCGACTTGCAGCCGCTGGGACGCGGCACGCAAAGGGTGGAAGAGGGCTTGCAGCAATTGTTTCCGGAGGCGCGGATTTTGCGCATCGACGCCGATTCCACGCGCAAGAAGGGCAGCGCGCAGGAAGCGTTCGACACCGTGCACCGGGGCGAAGTCGATATTCTGATCGGCACGCAGATGGTGGCCAAGGGCCACGATTTCAAAAAGCTGACCCTGGTCGGCATTTTGAATCCGGACACGGCCCTGTTTTCGCAGGACTACCGGGCCAGCGAACGGCTGTTCGCGCAATTGATGCAGGTGGCGGGCCGCGCCGGGCGGGCCGCGCAGACGGAAGGGGGCAGCGTGTCCGAGGTGCTGATCCAGACGCGCTATGCGCGCCATCCGCTGTACGACGCCGTCGTCAACCACGATTACGACCATTTCGCCACGACCTTGCTGGAAGAGCGGGCGCAGGCGGCGCTGCCGCCGTATCTGTTCCAGGCCCTGCTGCGCGCCGAGGCGCCCGAGCTGGCCACGGCCATCGAATTCCTGCAGGCGGCGAAAGAGTGCATGGAACACCCGCAGGTGACCATCAATGACCCGATTCCCATGAGCATGACGCGCGTCTACAACGTGGACCGCGCCCAGCTGCTGCTCGAGTCCGCCTCGCGGCCCGCGCTGCAGGCGTTCTTGAAGGAATGGTTAGCCGAGCTGCGCGCCATGAAAACGCGCGTGAAATGGTCGCTGGAAGTGGACCCGCTCGATATTTGATTACTGCAGGTAGTTGCGGGCCGACTTGACGATCTGTTCCGACAGCAGCTTGGTAAACGGCGTGTCCAGGGTCCAGGCATGCCAGCTCAGTGCCACGTCCAGGGTGCTGCCCGGCATCAGGTCCACGAGACGGTCCGCCGCCAGCGCTGGCGCGGCCAGGCGCTGCGGCATCAGGCCGTAGGCGAGGCCATCCTGGACGCAGCCGCGGCGCGCCGCTTCCACCGGCAAGGTGTGGTGGGGGAATGGTTCACGCATGCTTAATTGTTCAGCGAGGAAACGCGCCAGCAAGCTGTGCTGGCCTACGACGGCCGGTGCCAGTTGCACCGCCTCGGCAATAAAACCATCGCCGAACCAATGGCCCGCAAACACGGGTGTTGCCACGCAGACATAGCGCAAGGTGCCCAGCGGCGTGACGCTGGTGGCCGCCGCCGCGTCGATCGCTGTGCCGGACTCGGCTGCCACGCAGCCAAACACGGAGCCGTCGCGCACCATTTGCAAGGCGCTGTCGCTGTCAGCCAGGCGCACGTCGAGCTGGCAGCGCGGCGGCGCCAGCAGGGCGGACAAGGTGTCGGGGAACCACGTGGCCAGGCTGTCGGCATCGATGGCGATGGCGATTTCCGGCATGCTGACGCTGTTGCCCAAGTCGATGTCGAGCGACGCTTCCATCAGCTTGACATTGCGGTGATGCACGATCAGGCGCTGGCCCAGGCCCGTCGGCACGGCTGGCTGGCCACGGATGATCAGCAAGCGCCCGCTGGCGTCTTCCAGCGCCTTGATCCGCTGCGAGACGGCCGACTGGGTGATGCCCAGCGCCAGGGCGGCCTTGTCGAAACTGCCATGGCTGGCCACGGCGTCCAGCACGGCCAGCGCGCGATAATCGAGTGATCCCATTA
Organism: Janthinobacterium sp. BCJ23; assembly: GCF_059617945.1. Classification (NCBI taxonomy): domain Bacteria; kingdom Pseudomonadati; phylum Pseudomonadota; class Betaproteobacteria; order Burkholderiales; family Oxalobacteraceae; genus Janthinobacterium; species Janthinobacterium sp. BCJ23. The sequence continues at coordinate 92,202 of NZ_JCAQAW010000011.1, forward strand.
GCTCAGCTTATAAATTTTGAAAATGATTAGTTATACTAATGCATATATTGCTGCAAAGTAAAACCTTATTTTCGGCAAACGGGTAGTATCGAACGCTGTGAGCAACCTCAGTGGATGGATAGCACCATGAAGACGATACAAGTGGATGTGGCCGTGATCGGCAGCGGCACGGCCGGCATGACGGCGCACAGGGCGGCGCGCATGCAGGACAAGCGCGTGCTGATGATAGAAAGCGGACCGTACGGCACGACCTGCGCCAGGGTGGGCTGCATGCCCAGCAAACTCCTGATCGCGGCGGCCGAGGCGGCCCATGCCGTGGCTGCCGCGCCCGGTTTCGGCGTGCATCCGGGCCCCGTGCGCATCGATGGCCGGCAAGTGATGGCCAGGGTGCGCAGCGAGCGCGACCGCTTTGTCGGCTTCGTGCTCGACAGCGTCAACGCCATTCCCGAGGAAGAGAAACTGCGCGGCCATGCACGCTTCATCGGACCAGGCAAGCTGCAGGTGGATGAGCATACGATCGTCGAGGCCGCCAGCGTGGTCATCGCCACCGGCTCCACGCCCATCGTGCCGCCCGAGTGGCGGGAGGCGGGCGAGCGCCTCATCACCAGCGACGCCGTGTTCGAATGGACGGATTTGCCCAGCTCGGTGGCCGTGGTCGGCAGCGGCGTCATCGGCCTGGAGCTGGGCCAGGCGCTGGCACGGCTGGGCGTGCGCGTGACCTTGTTTGCGCGCGGCAATAAAGTCGCGCAGCTGACGGACCCGCTGGTGCTGCGCGAGGCGGACGCCGTGCTGGCGCGCGAACTCGATATCCGTTTCATGACCAAGGTCGCGCACATGGCAAAAACGCCGGACGGCAGCGGTATCGTGCTGACCAGTCGCGATGACGCCGGCGTGGAAAAAAGCGAGCAGTTCGAGTATGTGCTGGCCGCCATCGGCCGCGCGCCGAACGTGGACAAGATCGGCCTGGAAACGGCGCAAATCGAGCTCGACCGCCACGGTATTCCCCTGCACGATCCGCACACCATGCAGTGCGGCAAGAGCGCCATCTTCATCGCCGGCGACGCCGACAACGAGTTACCGCTGCTGCCCGAAGCGGCCGACGAGGGCCGTATCGCGGGCGACAACGCGGCGCGCTTTCCTGACGTCAAACCGGGCTTGCGCCGCACGCCGTTGACGATCGCCTTCACGGAACCGCAGATCGCCACCGTGGGCGCGACGTACCAGCAATTGTGCGTGAGCCACGCGGGCCGCTTCGCCGTCGGCGCCGTGTCGTTCGGCAACCAGGGCCGCAGCCGCGTGATGCTGCAAAACCAGGGCTTGCTGCGCGTGTATGCGGAATTCGGCAGCAAGCGTTTTCTCGGCGCCGAGCTGATCGGCCCAAGGGCGGAACACCTGGGCCATCTGCTGGCCTGGGCATGCCAAGCCCAGCTGACGGTGCCGGCCATGCTCGACATGCCGTTTTACCACCCCGTCATCGAGGAAGGCGTGCGCACGGCCTTGCGCGAACTGGCGCTGCACCTGGAAAAAGACCCGGAACATGCGCCCGGCTGCGCCGATTGCACACCGGGACCTTGAAGGCAACTTTATGATTTACATAATTTTGTAGACAAGCTCACATGATTGCGCGATCATCGCTGCCACATTGAAATATTGATTAAAAGCAAAAAACATTTCAATTGGCACATGCCGCCCATGCCGCAATGGTAAAAAGGGTGGCGGCTGGCGATGACACGGAGACGATGTGAAAATTCGGCGCATTTACGCGGGAGAACTCGCCTTGGGCGTGGCCCTGCCTTGGGACGTGCACGGCGAAACGGGCAGCTTGCTGGCCAGGCTGGGCCATGTCATCAGCAGCGAGAACCAGATCGCATTGCTGCTGGCGCGCGGCGTCATCGCCGATACCAGCGCCGACGTGCCGCGCACGGCCACGGAAGCGCCGTCGGCCCTGCGCATGCTCAACCTCGTCACGGCCGGCCTGGCCCTCGTCTTGCCGGCCATTGCCTCCAGGCAGGCGGGCAGCCACCTATCCCTCGCGCCGCTGGCGCAGCTGGTGGAAGAGGCCGTTGCACTGGACGCCGACGTGGCGCTGGCCTGCATCCTGCACAATCAGGGCGCGGGCGACTTTGCCGTGCGCCACAGCGTCGATACGGCCGTCATCACGGCCTTGCTGGCGCGCCCCCTGAAACTCGATGACGGCGTGATCCGCAGCGTGGTGCTGGCCGCGCTGAGCATGAATGTGGGCATGCTGGAACGCCACGCCCATTTCCAGCACAAGGCGGGGCCGCTGGACGCGCAGGAACGCGCCTATTTGCGCGCCCATCCGCAAGCCGGTGTCGACTTGCTGCGTGCGGCGGGCGTGACGGATGCCGTCTGGCTGCAAGCCGTGCTGCAGCACCATGAAAATATCGATGGCAGCGGTTATCCGCTGGGCACGCAAGGCGAGGCGATCGGCATCGGCGCGCGCCTGATCATGCTGGCCGACCGCTATTGCGCGCGCGTATCGAAGCGCAGCTACCGCCAGCCTTTGCTGCCGAACGTGGCCCTGCGCGAAATGCTGATGGCCGACAAGGCCACCTTCGATGCGCCGCTGGCGTCCCTGCTGGTGCGCGAGCTGGGCATCTATCCGGTCGGCACCTTCGTCAAATTGCTCAATGGGGAAATCGGCGTCGTCACGCGCAAGGGCTTGAACGCCACCACGCCGCACGTGCAGTCGCTGGTCGGCCCGCGTGGCGCGCGCCTGGACGTGCCGCTGCGGCGCGATACGCGCGTGGACTTGCACGCCATCCGCGAAGTGCTCAGTGCCGAGCAGGCGGGCTTGCAGTTTCGCCCCGATCAGTTGTGGGGCCGCAGCGCGCGAATTTGATTTAGTTCAGCAAGCCCGCATCGAGCCGTCCTTCAAGCGCCAGTTCGCGCATGATGCGCACCGTGTCGATGTCGGACTCCTTGTAGGCCGAGCGGCGGAAGTCGTCGTACAGGGCATTGGCCGCGTCGGTGGCCGCGTCGTGGCCGTCGTCGTACTGGAAGCGCACCCACATGCTCGCTTCGTCGGGCATTTCGATGGTCATCACCAGCGAGGACGCGCTGATATCCTGTTGTGCCGGCACTTCGTAGCGCACCTGCAGTTGCGGTATCAGCACCACCTTGTCGTTGATGACCAGCTCGCCATAGCGCAGGCTGCGCGCGAAACCGGCGTCGCTGCGTTCGCTGATCTGGCATTCGTCGAGGTGCGGCACGAACAGCTTCGGCGACTCGGCGCGCAAGACCAGGCCGCGCCAGACCTGTTCCAGTGTCAAGGTGTCGATCAGCGGGTTCAAGGGATCGTTGATTTCAATCAGGTGTTCAAATTTCATGGGACTGCCATTCGGTAAGTGGGCGCGCACGGGCGATATAGGCGGAATGGTACTCCAGGCGTGGCATCGCCGCACGCATTGAATCGGCCAAGATGGCGGCATATGGCGATATATCAATGACTATGCCTGTTTTTCAGGCAGGGTCCGCCATGCAAATAGCCCACGCGACGCTGTTACAATGGGCTGCTGTTCCCTGCGGAAATACCCTGATGTCCAAAGCACCACAGTTCGGTCTGAATGCGCCCCAAAGTGAAGCGGTTACCTACCTCGACGGCCCTTGCCTCGTGCTGGCGGGCGCCGGTTCGGGCAAGACGCGCGTGATCACGCAAAAGATCGCCCACCTGATCGAAGACCGGGGCTATGACCCGCGCACCATCGCCGCGCTGACCTTCACCAACAAGGCGGCGCTGGAAATGCAGGAACGCATCGCCAAGCTGTTGAAACAGCCGCGCCAGGCCAAGCAGTTGACAGTGTCGACCTTCCACTCGCTGGGCGTGAAAATCCTGCGCCAGGAAGCCAATGGCGTGGGCTTGAAGGACCGCTTTTCCATCATGGACAGCGACGATTGTTTTTCACTCGTGCAAGACCTCGCCATTACCACCGATAAACAGGTCATTCGCGGCATCCAGAATGCCATGTCCCTGTGGAAAAATGGCCTGATCGATCCGGACATGGCCCTGGCGCAAGCCAAGGATGAGGACGAAGCCAACGCGGCGCGCATCTACCGCAGCTATGTCGCGACTTTGTCCGCCTACCAGGCCGTCGATTTCGACGATCTGATCCGCTTGCCGGTGGAACTGTTCCGCAACAACGGCCCCGTGCGCGACAAGTGGCAGCGCCGCCTGCGCTACCTGCTCGTCGATGAATACCAGGATACGAACACCTGCCAGTACGAACTGGTGAAACTGATGGTGACGGGCATCGGCAAGAAGCCGATGTTTACGGCCGTGGGCGACGACGACCAGGCGATTTATGCGTGGCGCGGCGCCACCGTGGAAAACCTGAAGACCCTGGAGACGGATTTCCCCGATCTGCGCGTGATCAAGCTCGAGCAGAATTACCGCTCCACCATGCGCGTGCTGAACGCGGCCAATGCCGTCATCGGCAACAACCCGAAACTGTTTGAAAAGTCGCTGTGGTCCGAGCACGGCCTGGGCGAGCCGATCAAGGTGCTGGGCATGCAGACGGACGAGCAGGAGGCGGAGCAGGTCGCCATCATGATTTCGGCCGACCATTTCGAGCGCAAGAACAAATTTTCCGATTACGCGATTTTGTACCGCGGCAACCACCAGGCGCGCATCATCGAGCAGTGTTTGCGCAAGGAACGCATCCCGTACACGATCTCGGGCGGCCAGAGTTTCTTCGACAAGGCCGAGATCAAGGACATCATCAGCTATCTGCGTTTGCTGGCGAATGAAGACGACGATCCGGCGTTCATTCGCGCCGTGACGACGCCGCGCCGTGGCGTGGGGCAATCGACGCTGGAGGTGCTGGGCGCGTTCTCGGGGCAGTGGCAGTGCTCGCTGTTCCAGGCTGTGTTTAAAGGCGGCATCGAGGCCAAGCTGACGGACCGCCAGCTGGGGCCGCTGCGCGACTTCTGCAACTTCATCAACGACCTCGAATCGCGCGCCAGCCGTCCCGGCGCGGCCGGCAGCGGCGATAACGCGGCCGAAGTGCTGGACGACATGATGAAGGAAATCCACTACGAATCGTATCTGTACGATGCTTTCGAGGAACGCCAAGCGCAAAGCAAGTGGCAGAACGTGCTGGAATTCGTCAACTGGCTCAAGGAACGGGGCCGGGGCGGCAAGGACCGCGACGGCGAAGAAAAGAACGTGCTGGAACTGACGCAGATGGTAGCCCTGATGACCATGCTCGAGGGCAAGGACGAGGAGCAGGACGCCGTGCGCATGTCGACCCTGCACGCGTCGAAAGGTCTCGAGTTTCCGCACGTGTTTCTGGTGGGTGTGGAAGAGGGCATCTTGCCGCACAAGGGCGACCCTGACGCGCCGGCCGAAACCATCGCCGCGCGCATCCAGGAAGAGCGGCGGCTGATGTACGTGGGCATCACGCGGGCCCAGCGCACCTTGCACATCACGTGGTGCAAGAAGCGCAAGCGGGCTGGCGAGCAAGTCCATTGCGACCCGTCGCGCTTCATCAAGGAAATGGAACTCGACGTAGGCGACGCCGTGCCGACGGAGGCGGAAGTGATTTCGCCCAAGGAACGTCTGGCGCGCATGAAGGCCTTGCTGGCTGCGCCGAAAGTTAACTAAAGAACGTTCACGCTTCCACGGCGCCGTCTGGCGTGGTTTTCGGCACGATGGCCAGCTGCATGCCCAGCGCATCGAGCATCTTTAAAATGGTTTCAAAGCGCGGCTTGCTGCCTTCGCGCAAGGCTTTATACGCGCCTTCACGCGTGATGTCGGCCCTGGCCGCCACCTTGCCCATACCGTAGGCGCGCACCACGTCGTTCATGGCGGACTGGAATAGTTCGGCGTTGCCGGTGGCGACGATTTCGCTCATGTAGGCAGCCACGGCTTCCTTGCTGGTCAGGTGTTGCGTGGGATCAAATTTGCTCAGGTCTAATGCGTCCAGGTCGTCGAGGTCAAAGCCGTCAGCGTCAGTATGGTCGTTCATTTTTTTCGTGCTCCTGTCGATGGGCTGGCCACCGCTTTTTGTTTCCGGATGGCCGCCTGTCGGGCCTTCAATGTTTGCAGTATCGCTTGCGCGTGCTTGATGTCGCGCCGCTGGCTCGACTTGTCGCCACCGAGCAGCAGCAAGATCAGGGTGCCCAGGTTGGTTTCGTGAGAATACACGCGCCAGCCGGGCCCCGTCTGTAAAAAACGCAGCTCGCACACGCCTTCGCCCACGGGCCGCCAGTCGCCCTTTTTACCGTGCTGCAAATGCTTGATGCGCGCATCGATGGCGGCGGCAGCCACGTCGTGCAGACACTCTTCCCATCGCCGGTATTCAGCCGTCTTGCGCGTGTCGATCAGCAGTGGTTCGGGTGGCGTCGGTGCATCCATTGTAATCGTTTGTTCTCATTCGTCAAGCGGTTTGATTCAGCCATACGGGGAGAATAGGCAGAAATCGGCACCGCTACAGGAAGAATGCCGCTTGTTTGTCCTGGCTCACGCCGTGACGGCGGTAGAATGCCGCTTTCAGTGAGAAATGATCGTGAGCACCATGGACAATGCAGAACAGATGGAAGTACGTTTCGTCGATATCGAAATCAAGCTGGCGCAGCAGGAAGACCTGGTCGAATCGCTGAACCAGATGGTGTACCAGCAGGGCAAGCGCATCGACCAGCTCGAAGCGATGCTGCACAAGCTGGGCGAACACGTACGCGACGGCGCGCAGCAGGCCAATGGCGGATTGGTCAACGAGCGTCCACCGCACTACTGAGACAGGAACTAGCCTGGCGACGCCGCTTGTTGGTCGTCCAGGGGAGAACACAGAATTCGGAAAAAATCGGGCTCTAAGGCAACGTGTCCTTCAATGAAGGACTGCTTTCGACCGAGGCTGTGTGAAAACGCAGAAAAATTCGGCCCCGCAAAAAAACGGTCTCTTAAAACGCCCGCTACGCGATTTTTTCGGCGTGGGGAATGGTCACCCTACCCATGAAAATTTCGTGTTTTTGCGTTTTCACACAGCCTGGACGCAAAGCAGCCTTTCAAAGGCTGCGTTTTGCTTACGTCGCGTGTTCGTAACGAACATTGATGCCTTACATTCGAAGGGCATTGGCGGGACGGACCTTCATCGCGATCCACGCTTGTCGACTGGCTGCCGCCAATGCAACGACGCTGGTCACGACGAACGCGAGCAGCAGGGTCAAGTACCCGACAGGTGCCGTTTCGACCCAAGTAGACAGATAACGTGCGATGGCCACTGCTGCAACCGGCAACCCAATTAACGCGGCTACCAACAGCATAGTTCCGACGCCGCGCAAGACCAGCAGGCCGATAGCAGTGTCACTTGCACCATGCAGCTTGCGCAAGACGATTTCGCGAGCGCGGCGCTGCACGGTATCGGCCGACAGAACGTAGGTTCCAAATGCTGCAAGGGTTAGGGCGATACCTGTTGCCAGTGCGAGTAGGCTGGCCATGCGCGCATCGTCAGCATAATTGGCGGCGAGGACGCTCGACGCTGGCTGGATGGACGGAATGGCCGAGGGAAAATAACTTGGCCATATGGACCTGATGACATTAGCCATTTTGGCGGGGTCGCCATCCGTGCGCACGCTCAAGGCACTACCGCCTGTGCTCAATTGGAACGCCATCGGCGCCGGTGCTTCGCGCAATGACTGGAACCGCAGTGGTGGCGCGATCCCGATGACACGACCTGGGGCCGGCTTGTTATCAAAACTTGTCGTGATGACGATTTGACCAAGTGCTGCTCGGGCGTCGGCAAAGCCCAGCTGGCGTGCTGCAAGTGCATTGAGGACCAGCGGCACGGGGTCGTCGTCACGGTCCAGGGTTCGATCGAATAAGCGCCCGGCTTCTGGCTTGATGGCGTAAAGCATAAAAAAATTGCGGCTAACTTGCTTGATTTCCATCGTGGCACTGGTGCCATCCGGACGTTTCAGGTCGCGGCGCCACGTGTCGTTATGACGGCCGATCGCGTCATCCGACACAGCTACGTCTTGTACCCCGGGCGCAGCCGCCAAAGCCGTCATCAGGCCGCGCGCTGGCGCGCTGTATTTGACCTGTTCAGGCATATCTACGATGAGTATGGAGGCCGGGTCGAATCCGGGCGAAGCACGCATGGCGTAACTTGTCTGCCAGGCGATGGCTAACGTCACACTGGCAAATCCAATCGCTGCCGTTAGCTGCGCCACGGTCATGCTGCGCCGCAGGCGTGCAGTCGCACGCGATTCAGTTGCCGTGCGCCCGGCCAATGATTGTGCCGAAGGGACAGACCAGGCGATCCACGCCGGCCAGGCCGCCGTCAACAGCCCGAGCCCGACGACAAGGGTAGCGACCCAACCCAGGTCGCCAACTGTGAACGCGTCGTTGAGTTGGCGGTCTACCAGGGTCGAAAACAGCGGCAGTGCCAGCCATGCCAGGAGTAGGCCGACACAGGCCGCCAAGAACGTGATCAGCCATGCCTCCGCCAGCAATTCCAGCGCAATGCTCCAAGCTGAGGCGCCGAGCACTTTGCGCATGGCCAGTTCACGCTGGCGCCGTATTACCCGCACGGTCGCCAGGTTCACGAAATTGATCGAAGCCAGAACAAGGATGAGCACGGCGACAGCGGCAAGGCCGGCAACGACCACCGGATCGCCCCGCTGGCCGGCGCTGGCGATGAAATTACCCTTGATGCCCGTATCGAAATAGGCTGCGTCGAGCCGCGCTAGCGCAATGTCCATTACTGGGCGCAGGCCCAGGCGCGCCTTGATATCGGGGGCCTGCTGATGTAATGCTGGTGCACCGTCGACTGCGTCCTGCAGCTGTCGGACAAGCATCGGCACGGACGCGCCGATGTTCACACGCACCAGGAGCTTGCCTGACCAGCCTTTGAGGCCGGTTCGCATTTCATCGCGGACATCGGCCGCGAGCGTTGAATCGGTGCCTAGCAGTGCTTCAAATGGCATGGTGGTATTCGCAGCCGGCGTACGCAGCACCGCGCCAACCCGTAACAATTTACCTTCCGCAAACAGACTGCGGCCCAGGGCCTGCTTGGTGCCAAACAACCGCATTGCAGTTAATTCGGTGACCGCGATCTGATCCGGCGCTCCCAATGCCGTGGCAAGATCGCCCCGCACTGCCCTCAGGCCCAGCATCTCGACAAACCCAGGCAAGACAGTCAGGCTTTTCAGGGCATGCAGCTTGCCGTCGACGTTGACCGTCAAGCCTGCTGTCTCGGGACGTGATGGCAAGTAGCCGGTGGCCGCAGCCACACCGGGTGCTGCCGCTGCAACAGAGCGCAGCAGCAGCGGCGCCTGGTCGTACCAGGGGCCCGTGGGATCGACATTGTCGCGTTGCTTCACGATGTAGACATGTTCCACATCGGGCACTTCGGCATTATATTGCCAGCAGTAACGCACTAAGCCGAGAATCAGTATGGCTGAAGCAATGCCGATAGCCAGGGTGAGTATGGCAATGGCAGCGTAGGCGGGTTCCCGCCGCAGTGAGCGTGCGCTGTGGCGCATCGTGGTCAATAACATGTTCGCTCTCCGGTCAGGCGGGCTGCAGGGCGTCGATCAGGATACGGCCGTCCAGCAGCCGTACCGTACGAGAAGCTTGCGCGGCGTGCGTCGGCGAGTGCGTCACCATGACGATGGTCGTGCCATCTGCATTGATCTGACGCAGAATGCGCATCACCTCGTCGCCGTGTGCTGTATCAAGATTGCCCGTCGGCTCATCAGCAAGCAGCAGCGCTGGACTGGCCACGAGCGCGCGCGCGATGGCTACACGCTGTTGCTGTCCGCCGGAAAGTTGCGACGGACGGTGACCGGCGCGGTGCGCCACGCCTAGTTGATCGAGCATCGCGGCGACGCGAACCTTTCGTTGCGTTGCAGGCACATCCAGGTAGTCAAGTGCCAATGCCACGTTTTCGGTAACCGTCAATTCTTCGATTAGATTGAAATTCTGAAAAATGAAGCCGATACGTCCGCGCCGTAATCGGTTGAGCTGTGCCTCGCTCCAGCCCGCCACATTGCGACCGTCGAACCAGCATTCGCCACCGTCGGGCGTGTCCAGCAGTCCCAGCATAGCCAGGAGTGTAGACTTGCCACAGCCGGACGGCCCGGTGATCGCCACATATTCACCCGCGGCGATGGTGAGGTCAATCCGGTCAAGCGCCGTTGTCTGCACCTCGCCGCCACGATACGTTTTCGTTAGGTTGACGAGCCTGAACATGCTTTCCTGTTGTGTACGATTCAATTGCATGATTTTGTCATTTCCGTGAGAGCCCTGTTAGTGGGTAAGCTGAAGATGCCGCGCCGTTGCATACGGCGTGTAGGATGACACGATGACGCGCTCGCCGGCGACCAGGCCGTCGAGTACTTCGATCTGCGTACTGTTGCGCCGGCCAAAACGCACGGCCCGGTGCTCCGCTTGTACGCCGTCAGCGCGCACGACGAATACCCAGCCGCCGCCGGTGTCATTGCTGAACGCATCGTTTGGAAGAAGCAAGCTTGTCCGCGCAGCACCCAGCGTGATCAGGACGTCGACGCTCTGGCCTGGGCTAAGGGTGGCCGGCTGGCCATCAACGAACGTCAACTCAACTGTGAATTTGCCGTCGCTCACTTGCGGATATATGCGGCTGACAACCACGTGCTTGGTCTGGCCATCGATCACGGCTGTCGCCGATCGGCCGGTGGCAAGGCGCCGTAAATAGTATTCGTCGAGCTGGGCCGCTAAACAAAATTGCGCGATGTCGTCGATGCGTCCAAGGCGCTGTCCTGATCGGACGGTTTCCCCTACCTGCAATTTGAAATCTGCAAGGCGGCCGGCAACGGGCGCGCGCACGGCCAGTGCATCGACGCCGGCATTGACCAACTTCAGGCCATCTTCCAGCCTGGATACCGCCTGGGCAATCTGTCCGATGGCGTCGCGCCGGGCTGCCTCTTCGCTTTTCCCAGCGGCGTCTTCGCTGGCTAGCGCGTGGCGCTGCCGCGTCAGCTGGTCGGCTACTTCTTCCAGTGCGGAACCCGACACGAAACCCTGCTTGGCCAGTGCCGCGCTCCTCGCGAATTGCTTCTCAGCCTGAGCGACTGCAAACGCGAGGTCGGCGCTGCGCCGCGCACTTTCCGCCCGGCTGGTTTCACCCGCGAGGCGCAGGTTCAACAGGTTTGAAATCTGCTGCGCATGCTCAGCTTCGCGTGCGAGCACCTCAAGCCGGCGCTGTGGATTCGACAGCCGGAACAGTAATTCGCCTTGGCGTACCAGCGCGCCATCGCGCACCATCACCTCTTCGGCCCGGCCATTTTCCACCACATCCAGTACGACCGAGTGCAGCGGCTGGGCCGTTGCACGCGCGGCCACGTCGTCGCGCAGGATGCCGCGCTCGACGACAGCGATGCGCACGCTGGCAGCGGGTACCTGAAGTCCGCTGGGCCAGAGCCACCACGCCAGTGCAGCAAGTCCAATCAAGATGAGCAAAATCGCTATTGCCATGCGCCAACGCTGGCCGCGCTGTCGCAGGACCGGTTGGTCCATCGCCGCACCCGTAGGGCGTGATGCATTTGCGCTGTCGTCTTTTGTCATGATTTCTACTGTCGCAACATCCGTGCCACGCGGTTTCGGACCAATCGACCGGTATTTTTTCCAATTGCCCGCTCATTCGTTCGCAAACGCACATGCAAACTGTCCACTTCCGGACACTTTTGGCAAAGTGATATCGCGCTGTGGAATCATGCAAAGCATGCTGATAAACTCGAGTTCTGTTAATTCTTTTATTTCCAATGTCCGGCAAGCACGCAAATGTACTGATCCTCGACGACGATGCAGACGTGGCGCTGGCAGCGCGTATGCTGCTGCGCCGGCACGTTGCGCAGGTCGCGACACTTGACCATCCTGCACAGTTGCCCACATGGCTCGCAAGCAATCGTCCTGACGTTGTTCTCCTCGATTTGAATTTTTCGGCGGGACGGACGGATGGTGGCGAAGGTATGCAGGTTTTGGCGCAATTGAGGGCGCTGCCCAACCCACCCGATATCATCGCGATGACCGCGTACGCTGATGTTCCTCTGGCCGTTGCGGCGATGCAGGGCGGCGTAAGCGATTTTCTGACAAAGCCGTGGGATAACGTTCGCCTGGTGCATGCTGTCGAGGCAGCCTTTGCGCGACAGGCCTTGCGTCAGCCTATTCATGCTAAAGCATCTGACGCGGCGCCAGCCGACGCCGATGGATTGCTCGGAAACTCGACTGCGATGGCTGCCTTGCGTGACATGATCGCCAGTGTGGGGCCCACCGAGGCAAACGTCATGATCCTGGGAGAAAACGGCGTGGGCAAGGAACTGGTGGCGCGAGCCGTTCACCGGGCTTCACACCGGGCATCCAGGCAGTTTCTGGCAGTGGATATGGGGAGCTTGCCAGAGGCAATGCTGGAAAGCGAATTGTTCGGACACCGGCGCGGCGCGTTCACCGATGCACGCAATGACCGCGCGGGCCGCTTCCAGGCAGCGTGCGGTGGCACATTGTTTCTTGACGAAGTCAGCAATATGCCCTTGACAGCACAAGCGAAGCTGCTAAGAGTGCTCGAACGACGCCAGGTGACGCCCTTGGGCGCGGACACTCCCGAGGGCGTTGACGTGCGCGTCATTAGTGCCACCAATCTCGAAGAAGACCGGCTGCACGACGTTGCGCTTTTTCGCACAGACCTTCTGTTTCGCCTAAATACTATCGTCCTGCGCGTGCCGCCCTTACGCGAGCGCGCGGGCGACATTCCGGACTTGCTGCGCCATTATTTGGCCTACTACGAGCACCAATATCGCAAACCCGCGCGTGCCATAGGAGCGACTGCATTCGATGTGCTGTGCACGAATGCATGGCCAGGCAATGTTCGCTCCCTGCGCCATGCCTGTGAACGCGCTGTCATCCTAGGTCGGGAAAATGTCTATACCATCGCTGACTTCGGTATTTCTGCGAAGACAGCTGTGCCTGCGTTATCGTCCCCGCTCACCATCGATGTCCCACGTGAACTGGGTACACTCGAACGTGCCGCCATCGCCGCGGCGCTGCTGGAAGTTAAGGGAAATATCAGCAAGGCCGCCAAGACGCTGGGTGTAAGCCGGGCAGCGCTGTATCGCAAGCTGGACAAACATGGGTTATAGACAGGCTCGCGTCGCCCTCGGCGGGACACTGCTTGCTGCGGCTGGGTGGGTAGGTGGTGCGCTAAATGAGAGCGTTGATGGTCTGGGAGCACGCGCCACCGTTTTGCTCGTCCTGACAGTGCTGCTCGCTGCAGCGCTGATTTGGCCTTCAATCGTACACGTTACGGCAATGACGCCAGAGAGACAGTTTCAACTCCCGACTTTGCAAGCGCCTGAGACTCTCCGACTGCTCTTGCTTGAAGCACGCCTTGAACATGCACCGGTCCCGCTGTTCAACATGACTCCGACCAGGATGGAACCATTGAATGCAAGCGCGCGGCGGCTTCTGGCGCCTGGACGTGTCACTGACACGGTTCCCCTAAGTACGGTTTTAGCCGGCCTTGCCGTTGGCACGCGAACGCTGGTTCAGTTCGACAGTGAGCATGGCACTGAACGTGCCCTAGCCGTGCGCAATGCTTTGACCGTCGATGGTACGCCGCAGTCCCTCGTTGCACTGCTGCCGCTGGAGGACGAACTATCCGCTGAAGCCATGCAAGCCTGGCGCAAGCTCGTCCATGTATTGACCCATGAGATCATGAATTCATTGACCCCAGTGGCGTCCCTTTCGCAAACGTCGCGCACGCTGCTCGCTGAGGCAGCAGGCTCTCTTGCTCCCGACGTTGCCGCAGACCTTGACGTCGCGCTAGACGCAATAAGCCGTCGCGCTGAAAGTCTGGGTCATTTCGTCAGCCATTACCGCGTGTTGGCTAGCCTACCGACGCCTCTGCCGCAACAATTCCTAATCAAAGACTTGTTTGCACGTTTATCGGCTTTGGTGGCACCGAGCTGGCAGGCCCGCGGAGGAAGCGCGACTTTCGTCGTTGCATCAAGCACGCTGGCATTACGGGCTGACTCCGGCCAGATCGAACAAGCTCTGGTTAACATGCTCCAGAATGCGGTAGAAGCAACCACCGCGAATCTGGTGCCGCAAGTGGCCGTCGATGCGCGCCTGACGACAGGTGGCCGGTTGCGCATCGATGTGCGAGACAATGGACATGGCATTGCCGATGGGGTAGCGGCGGAAATGTTTACGCCATTTTTCTCGACCAAAAAACAGGGAGGCGGTATCGGCCTTGCAATGGTGCGGCAGCTAATTCAGTTGAACGGCGGAACTGTGCGCTACGCCCGCCCGGTCAACGATGGCGCTCACTTCATCATCACATTCTAGATCAAGGCATCTCGCATATTTTCAGTAATCGCGCTGCGTGCACTTGGCCGCATCGAGCGCACGCTGTTCATTCTGGACTGGCTCCAAAGCGCCGAGCTACGCCGGCGCGTCCATGCGGGACTGAACAAATGGGAACCCGGCACCGAGCGTGGTGGGTATGGACCTGCCGCAGGGGAGCGCCTGACGGATGATCGGGCATGAAAACCTTTCATGTATGGCCCTATCGCTACCATCGGTAGTTGCTGGTGACGCAAGTGTTTCAGGCTGTTATTATTTCAGGCTGGCCCGCGACACAATCGCGGCTCTCTTGCGTTTCTTGAAAGAAGACATGACCCGTCCAACAATGCTCGTCATCGCCGCCAGCCTGATGCTGGCGCCAGCCGCCGCCGTTTTTGCCGCCACCGCGGCGCCAACCACCACCGCTACCGCGGCGGTAGCCTTGCCTGCCTCGAACCCGTTTGCGCAAGCGAGCAGCCTGCCATTCAACTATCCGCCGTTCGACAAGGTGCAGGACGCCGACTACGCGCCAGCCTTTACGGCAGGCATGGCCGCCAACCTGGCGGAAATCAGTGCGATTGCGAACAACAAGAAACCTGCCACGTTCGACAACACCATCGTGGCCATGGAGCGCTCGGGTCAGTTGCTGAGCCGCGTACGCACCGTGTTTTCCGTGATGTCCGGCTCGAATACGAATGACACGATCCAGGGCCTGGAACGCGAACTGGCGCCGAAAATGGCGGCCCATAGCGATGCGATCATGCTCAATGACAAATTGTTCAAGCGCATCGATACCCTGTACGCCAAGCGCGACAAGCTCGGCCTCGATGCCGAATCGAAACGCTTGCTCGAGCGTTATCACACGGACTTCGTGCGCGCCGGCGCCAAGCTGTCGGCCACGGACAAGGAAAAGCTGCGCGCCTACAACGGCCAGCTCGCTGCCCTGTCGACCAAGTTCGCGCAGAACGTGCTGAAGGAATTGAACGCGTCGGCCGTCGTCGTCGATACGCGCGAAGAACTGGATGGCCTGTCGCCGGCCGCCATCGAAGTGGCCGCCGGCCTGGCCAAGAAGCGCGGCCTGGACGGAAAATACGTGATCGCCCTCGTCAACACGACGGGCCAGGCGCCGCTGTCGCTGCTGACCAACCGCGCCTTGCGCGAACGCATCATGGCCGCCTCGCAAGCGCGCGGCAGCCGTGGCGGAGAGTTCGACAACACCCAGGAAGTGCTGGAGCTGGCAAAACTGCGCGCCGAACGTGCCGCGCTGATGGGCTACCCGAACTACGCGGCATATTCGCTGGAAGACCAGACGGCGCACGACACGACCGCCGTGAACGCCCTGCTGGGCGAGCTGGCGAAGCCGGCCGTCGTCAATGCGCGCCGTGAAGCGGACGATATCCAGAAGGTCATCGATGCAGGAAAAGGCGGCTTCAAGGTGGGTGCCGCCGACTGGGCCTTCTATAGCGACAAGGTGCGCGCCGAACGCTACAACTTCGACGAGACGCAGTTGAAACCGTACTTTGAAATGCACAGCGTGCTGACCAAGGGCGTGTTCTTTGCTGCAGGCAAGTTGTACGGTCTCACGTTCAAGCAGCGCACCGACTTGCCCGTCTACACGTCCGACATGCTGGTCTACGACGTCTTCAATGAAGACGGCACGCAGCTGGCCATCTTCACTCTGGATCCTTACGCGCGCAGCAACAAGCGCGGCGGCGCCTGGGCGAATGCCTACGTGGGCCAGTCGACCTTGCTGGGCCGCAAGCCGGTGATCGCGAATAACCTGAACATTCCGAAGCCGGAAGCTGGCCAGCCGACCCTGATGACGTTTGACGAAGTCAACACCATGTTCCACGAATTCGGCCATGCGCTGCACGGCATGTTTTCGAACGTGACATACCCGCGCTTTGCCGGCACCAGCGTGCCGCGCGACTTCGTCGAATACCCGTCGCAAGTCAATGAAATGTGGGCGCTGTGGCCGGAAGTGCTGCAAAACTATGCCAAGCACTATCAGACGGGCGCGGCAATTCCCGCCGAACTGCTGGCGAAAGTGACAGCGGCCGACAATTTCAACCAGGGCTATAAAACCACGGAATACCTGGCGTCGGCCCTGCTGGATCAGCGCTGGCACCAGCTGACCCCGGCGCAAATCCCGACAGACGTGCTGACCTTTGAAAAAACTGCCTTGAGCGACGCCGGCGTCGATTTCGCCCCGGCGCCGCCGCGCTACCGCACCACGTATTTCTCGCACGCGTTCGCGGGCGGCTACTCGGCCGGCTACTACGCCTATCTGTGGTCGGAGAAGCTCGACGCCGACACGGTCGAGTGGTTCAAGGAAAATGGCGGCCTGACGCGCAAGAACGGCGACTGGTTCCGTAACAAACTGCTGTCGCGCGGCGGCAGTGCCGATGCGCTCGACATCTACCGCAACTTCCGCGGCCGCGATGCGAAGATCGAGCCTCTGCTGCAACGCCGTGGCTTGAACGGCAAGTAATCCTCGTACCCGTCACCGGCCTGGCCGGTGATGAACATCAGTGGCCGCCATGCAATGGGCGGCCATTTTTATTTGGCGAATCGCCACGCAAACCGTGGTAAACCGCGCAGTTGGCGTGATGCACCACAGGATCGCCCATGTTGGATGACGCCTGTGTGACAGGCTGCTATGATCTGCCACTGGCCCGCGACGCGATCGCGGCTCTTCCCCGCGCTTTCAGAAAGATGTCATGATCCGTCCACAACTGCTCGTCATCGCCGCCAGCGTCATGCTGGCACACGCCGCCCCATCCGCCATGGCTGCCGCCACTGCAAAATCCGCGCCCGCCGCCGCCGTCAGCGCCCAGAACCCTCTGCTGAAAGCGAGTCCGCTGCCATTCCAGATGCCGCAGTTCGGCCTGATCAAGGATGCGCATTACGCGCCGGCGTTTGCCGAAGGCATGAAACGCCAGTTGGCCGAAGTGAACGCCATTGCCAACAACCGCCAGGCGCCCACGTTCGAGAACACCATCGTGGCCCTCGAGCGCACGGGGCAGCTGCTGCACCGCGTGCAAAGCATCTTCAGCAACATGACGTCGACCAACACGAACAGCGTGCTGGAAGCGGTGGAAGTGGACGTGTCGCCGAAACTGGCCGCGCATGGCGATGCGATTACCCTGAATCCAAAACTGTTTATCCGCATCGACACCCTGTACGCCAAGCGCGACAAGCTGGGCCTCGATGCCGAATCCTTGCGCTTGCTGGAACGCTATCACACGGACTTCGTGCGCGCCGGCGCCAAGCTGTCCGATGCGGACAAGGAAAAATTGAAAGCCTACAACGCCGAGCAGGCGGGCCTGGAAACGGCCTTCGCGCAAAACGTGCTGAAGGAAACGAATGCCAAGAGCATCGTCGTCGACACGCGCGCCGAGCTGGCCGGCATGACCGACAGCGATATCGACACGGCCGCCGCCGCCGCCAAGGAACGCGGTTTGACGGGCAAGTTCGTCATTGCTCTCGTGAACACCAGCGGCCAGCCGCCGCTGGCCGTATTGACGGATCGCAAGACACGCCAGCGCCTGATGGATGCGTCGCTGAACCGCGGCAGCCAGGGCGGCGAGTTCGACAACCGCGCCACCGTCTTGAAACTGGCGAAACTGCGCGCCGAACGGGCCACCTTGCTCGGTTACGCCAACTACGCCGCGTACTCGCTGGAAGACCAGACGGCCAAGACGACGACGGCCGTCAATACGCTGCTGTCGGAACTGGCGAAACCTGCCGTCGCCAACGCACGCCGCGAAGCGGCCGACCTGCAGCAAGTGGTCGATGCGGAAAAAGGCGGCTTCCAGGTGGCGGCGGCCGACTGGGCCATCTACACGGACAAGCTGCGCAAGCAGCGTTTCAACTTCGATGAAAACGAGCTGAAACCGTACCTGGAATTGAACAGCGTGCTGAACAACGGCGTCTTCTTTGCCGCCAATAAACTGTACGGCATCAGCTTCAAGCAACGCACTGATCTACCGGTGTACAACCCGGACGTGCGCGTCTACGACGTGACGGACGCCAACGGCAAGCCGCTGGCCCTGTTCATCGCCGACTTCTATGCGCGGGGCAACAAGCATGGCGGCGCGTGGATGAATGAATACGTGTCGCAGTCAATGCTGATGGGCACGCATCCAGTGGTGGCCAACCAATTGAACATTCCGAAGCCGCCGGCCGGCCAGCCGACGCTCTTGACGTTCGATGAAGTGACGACCATGTTCCACGAATTCGGCCATGCGTTGCACGGCATGTTTTCGAACGTGAAATATCCGCGCTTTGCCGGCACCAGCGTGCCGAGCGACTTCGTCGAGTATCCATCGCAAGTCAATGAAATGTGGGCCGTCTGGCCGGAAGTGCTGCAAAACTATGCCAAGCACTACCAGAGCGGCGCGGCCATGCCGCAGGAATTGCTCGACAAGGTCACTGCGGCCAAGAAATTCAACCAGGGTTTCATGACGACGGAATACCTGTCGGCAGCGTTGCTGGACCAGCGCTGGCACCAGCTGGCGCCAAGCCAGATCCCAACCGACGTGCTGGCCTTTGAAGCGGCGTCGCTGAAAGACGCTGGCGTCGATTACGCACCCGTGCCGCCACGCTACCGCACCAGCTACTTCTCGCACAGCTTCTCGGGCGGCTACTCGGCCGCGTATTACGCCTACTTGTGGTCGGAAAAACTGGATGCGGAATCGGTTAACTGGTTCAAGGAAAACGGCGGCCTGACGCGCAAGAATGGCGACTGGTTCCGCAGCAAATTGCTGTCGCGCGGCGGCAGCGTCGATGCGCTGCAACTGTTCCGTGACTTCCGCGGCCGCGATGCCACCGTGGAACCGCTGCTGGAACGCCGCGGCTTGAACGCGAAGTAAGACGTCCTCGTCAGAAGCTTGCGTTGCGTTGACATGGCGCACGCAAGCTTTCCGTGCCGGCGGCGTAGAATTGAGTAAGATGTAAACAAGAAGGCAGTCGAAAGAGTATATGAGTCAGCAAGATTTGAATGGCATCACCCTGGAAGGTATCGTGACGCGCCTGCACGCCCACTACGGTTGGGACGGCCTGGCCAAGCACATCGATATCAATTGCTTCATCAGCGATCCCAGCATCAAGTCGAGCCTGAAGTTTTTGCGCAAGACCCCGTGGGCCAGGAGCAAGGTGGAACAATTGTTCCTGGACACGCAATTTACTGACTGACAGGAAAAAACATGGATAGCAAACTCAAGGAATCGCTGCAACAACTGCATTCGACACTGGAAACCAGCGGCCCCGTCGATGAAGAACTGCATGGTTTGCTGCAAAAACTCGATGTCGACATCAAGTTGCTGATGGAAAAGCGCGCCGCGCAGGAACAGGAAGAAGAGTCGACCACCTATGGACTGGCCGAGCGCAGCCAGGAATTGTCGGCCAAGTTTGCCGTCAAGCACCCGAAACTGGAGCCGGCGTTGCGGGAACTTGGTGAGATTCTGGCGAATATGGGAATTTGATCGGGGTCCGACCCGCCGGGTCGTACCCCAGCAGTCAAAAATTCTGGGGTCAGACCCAACGGGTCTGACCCCAAGTGATTGAAAAATAAACGTTTTTTGTACTGAAATCCAACAGTAAAAAGCAGGCCGTCAGGTTGGAAATGGCCAATTCCGGTACAATCCGTACCCTATGAGCTCCCCTACCAATTTATTTGCGACCGTTCCCAAGCGGTCTGCCCGCGCTGCCGTGGCGCCTTTCCTGCCGATGTCGCGTGCCGAGATGGACGCGCTGGGCTGGGACCAGTGCGACGTCATCCTCGTTACGGGCGACGCCTACATCGACCATCCGAGTTTCGGCATGGCCCTCGTTGGCCGCCTGCTCGAAGCGCAAGGTTACCGCGTTGGCATCATCAGCCAACCGGACTGGCTGTCGGCCGACGCGTTTCGCATCCTCGGCAAGCCGCGTTTGTACTACGGCATTACCGCCGGCAACATGGATTCCATGGTCAACCAGTATACGGCCGACCGCAAGATCCGCTCCGACGACGCCTACACGGCGAATGCGGAACCGAACAAGCGCCCGGACCGCGCCGTCACCGTGTACGCCCAGCGCGCGCGCGAAGCGTATCCCGACGTGCCCATCGTCATCGGCAGCATCGAGGCATCCTTGCGCCGCATCGCCCATTACGATTACTGGTCGGACAAGGTCCGCCGTTCCGTCTTGCCCGATTCCAAGGCCGATCTGTTGATCTTCGGTAATGCCGAACGGGCGCTGGTCGACCTGACGCACCGCCTGGCCGCCGGCGAATCGATCAAGGATATCCGCAACTTGCGCGGCACGGCCTTCATGGTGCCGTCCGGCTGGCTGCCCGGCGACGACTGGGGCGTGCACAACTCCACCCGCGTCGACGTGCCCGGCAAGATCGATCCGCACTACAGCCCGTATGAGATGGTGCAGGAAGACAAGACCGCCTGCGCCACGGAAAATGCGTCGAAATCGGCCGAAGTCATCAAGCCTATCCGTATCATGAGCCGCGAAGAGCGCCTGGCCATGGCCAAGGAAAAGCACGACAAGACGGTCGTGCGCCTGCCCGCCTACGACGTCGTCAAGGATGACCCCGTCATGTATGCGCATGCGTCGCGCGTGTTCCACCTGGAATCGAATCCCGGCAATGCGCGCGCCATGGTGCAGGCGCACGGCGAACGCGACGTGTGGCTCAACCCGCCGCCGCTGCCGCTGGCCATGGACGAGATGGATGGCGTGTACGACATGAATTACGCGCGCGCCCCGCACCCGAGCTATGGCAAGGCGCATATCCCAGCCTGGGAAATGATCCGCTTTTCCGTCAACATCATGCGCGGCTGCTTCGGCGGCTGCACCTTCTGCTCGATTACCGAGCATGAAGGCCGCATCATCCAGAGCCGTTCGGAGCCGTCGATCCTGCGTGAAATCGAGCATATCCGCGATAAAACCAAAGGCTTTACGGGCACCATTTCCGATATGGGTGGCCCGACGGCGAATATGTACCGCCTGGCCTGCAAGGAAAAAGAGATCGAAGTGTCGTGCCGCCGCCTGTCGTGCGTGTACCCGTCCATCTGCGTGAACCTGGGCACGGACCACAGCAAGCTCATCTCGCTGTACCGCAAGGCGCGCGCCATTCCCGGCATCAAGAAAGTGCTGATCAGCTCAGGTCTGCGCTACGACCTGGCCGTACGTTCGCCTGAATACGTCAAGGAACTGGTCACGCACCACGTCGGCGGCTTGCTGAAGATTGCCCCTGAGCACACGGAAGAGGGGACTTTGTCGAAGATGATGAAGCCCGGCATCGGCGCGTACGACGAATTCAAGGAAATGTTCGACCGTTTCTCGCTGGAAGCAGGCAAGAAGCAGTATCTGATCCCGTATTTCATCGCCGCCCATCCGGGCACGACGGACCTGGACATGCTGAACCTGGCCCTGTGGCTGAAGAAAAATAATTTCAAGCTGGACCAGGTGCAAACCTTCATGCCCACGCCGATGGCCATGGCGACGACCATGTACCACACGCGCAAGAATCCCTTGCGCAAGGTCACGGCGGACTCGGAAGTGGTGGAAACGGCCCGCAGCGGCAAGATCCGCCGCACGCACAAAGCCTTCCTGCGCTACCAGGACCCGGCCAACTGGCCGATCCTGCGCGAAGCGCTGGTCAACATGGGCCGTGGCGACTTGATCGGCAATGGCGACAAGCATTTGATTCCGGCCTGGACCTCGTCCGAGTCGGGCGGACTGGCCGCAGGCGAACGCAGCCGCCAGACGCATGGCGCCGGCACGCCGGACAAGTTCAAGGTCACGCCGGGCAAGAACCGCATCGCCCTGGGCGGCACGGCCGCCGCGCCGAAGGCGACAGCCGTCGAATCGAAAGTGCGTCCATCGATCCTGTCGACCATCAAGACCAAGGCCAAGCCGGCGGCCGCGCCGATGGGCCGTGGCGGCAAGCCGCCAGCCAAGGGCGCTCATGCCGCACCGGCACGGGGCGGACGCAAGTAAGCCAGCGTCACTGTCCCCGGCATCGACTGAGAACCCGGCAACGCATACAGCGTTGCCGGGTTTTTTGCCATCTGCGCACCAACATGGGGCGCAGCACGCCATGCTGGCAGGATTTTTACCAATATTTAAAAATTGAATAGAGCAAAAGGCAATTTTCCCTTGTGGCAACTTGGTATTTGAAAATATACTCGTTGAACATTTAGCCGTACGTCAACAATACTGCCATTCTGGCAAGCGCCGGCGTACGCGGCTCCCAGCGTTGATATGAAAAGAGATGCCAATTGAAATGCCTTTCCTGCCAGGCCGAGAATAAGCCGGGCGCCAAATTCTGTTCTTCCTGCGGCACGACGTTTGCCGTTGCCACGACCGTTGCCGCCCCGGTGCCGGGAAAATCCTGTGGCCAGTGCGGCCATGACTGCAAGCCGGACGCCCGGTTCTGCCCCAAGTGCGCGTTCAGCTTTGCCGTGGCGCCGGTGGCCGCAGCGATGCCGCTGCCAGAGCCGGTCATCGCGCCGGAGATTGCGCCCGTCATTGAACCTGTCATTGAACCCGTGTCCGTGCCTGAGCCTGCCCCGGTACCGGTGGCGGAACCGGTCGCGCCACCTGCGCCACCGCCCGTGCTGGAAAAGCGCCGTGCCGATCCTGTCCCTGCGCCCGCCCCTGCACGGGAACCAGCAGCCGCTCCCGCAGCAGTGACAGACAGCGTTCCCGACACGCCGGCTGACAGCCCACCGGCTGGCAAGCGCATGAAACTGATCGCCGCGGCCGTCGCAGCGGTGGTGCTGCTGGGCGGTGCGGGCGCTTACTATTTCTTGTCAAGCAAGCCGCCTGTCGCCGTGCCTGAACCGGAGGCAACCTTGCCGGTGCAGGAAGACCCTGCGCTGGCCGCCGAGCAGCCGCTGGCCATCGATGACGCTGCGCTCGATGGCGGCACGGCGGGCGACCTTGCCGCGACACCTGCTGCCGAGCCTGAGCCTGAGCCTGAGCCAGCGGCAGCGCCTGCTCCGGCACCCGAGCCGGCTCCAGCAGCGCCCCCGGCCCCTGTCGTGGAAAAACCGGCCAAGCCCGTCAAGGTGACCCCGCCACCGGCGCCTGTCAAACAGACGACGGGCCTGGAAAGCGTGATCACGGACAGCCTGTCGGAAGCGAGCCACTGCATGAGCCAGCGCAAATACGACTGTGCCATTGCCAATGCGAATGCCGTGTTGCGCATGGACAAGGGCAACCGCCATGCGCAGGACATCAAGCGCAAGGCGAAGGAAGCGCAAGACAAGGCGCTGTCGCAAATCCAGATCGAGTAAGCCGTAGCTTGCCTCCCATTCCTATTTTGATTATTTCGGAGAATAACGTGAAAAACTTGAAACAAATGGCCAAGCCCCTGGTGGCGATGCTGGTCGTGTCGTCGATGCTGGCCGGCTGCGCCGCGCCGGGCGGCCCTGGCGCCACGGGCAATACCACCACCGCAGGCACGGAAGCGGCCAGTGGCGAATGCAATACGGCCATGCTGGCCGGCATCGGCGCCGTCGTCGGCGGCTTGCTGGGCGGTGGCAACAACACCGTGCGCGGTGCGGCCCTGGGCGCCAGCCTGGGCGCGCTCGCCTGCGTGGCCCTCAATTATCAAAGCCAGCAAGTCAAGACGTCGCAGCAGGTGCAGGCCGATTACAAGGTGGCCAACAAGGGCAAGCTGCCCGAGCAGTCGACCCTGGTGAAATACGAGACGGGCTTTACGCCGTCGTCCGTGCGTCCGGGCCAGAAAGCGCAGACCAATTCGTACATCGAAGTGGCGGCCGGCACGCGCGATCCGAACCCGCTGGTGGAAGAGGAACTGAGCCTGTACAAGCCCAATGGCGACCTGATCAAAACCGTGCGCAAGGTGGTCAGCAGCAATAACGGCAGCGGCGCCTACAAGGGCGGCTTCTCGATTCCCATGCCTGAAGGCGTGCCGCAAGGCATTTACCCGGTACGCACGGCCCTGTACCTGAATAGCAAGCGCGTCGGTGGTCAGGACGTCAAGCTGCAGATCGTCCAGCGCCAGGCGCCTGCGAGCGAGCTGCAACTGGCGCTCGCCTACTGACACAGTATGACCATGGGACGGCCAGGCAGGCCGTCCCCTCCCGATTCACCCCTTCCAGGCCAGACATGACCATTTCCACACAAACACATCAACCTCTTCCCTTTTCCTCCGCCGTGGGTTCGCTGATCGAAGCGACCGACGCCATCAGGAACTTTCGCGCGATTGCGCTGCTGGCCCTGACCTTCATCAGCGCCGTGCTCGTCGGTGGCGTGCTGACGATGCTTGCCGGCGGCATGAGCAGTCCGCTGCTGGTCTTTGTCGGTGGCCTGATGGCCTTCCTTGTGATGTTTTACGGTTCTAACGCTGTCGGCATCATGCTGATGCGCGACGCGCAAGGCCAGCCTGGCATGAGCCTGGTTGATGCCATGCTCGTTTCGCTGTACACGAGCCACCGCCTGATCGCGGTCGTCTTCCTTGAATTTTTGATCGTGCTGGCGGCCATGATCACCATCGCCATCATCTTGTTTGTCTGCAAGATTCCCGTGCTCGGCCCCGTGCTGTACACGGTCGTCTTCCCGCTGTCGGCCATCGTGCTGGGCGTGCTGGTATTTGCGCTGTTCTATGTGATGCTGCCGCTGGCCGGCCCTGCCGCCTGGTCGGGCGCCACCGTGTTCCAGATCATTGCCCGCCTGAACCTGATCGTGCGCACCAAGCTGGTGTCCGTGATCTTGCTGGAAGTGCTGTTGTTCCTGATCACGACGTTTGTGGCGCTGCTGATCTTTGGCGTGGTCGGTACCGGCGTATCGCTGACCAGCGGCATGTCGGCCGGCATCCTGGGCCTGGGCGGCCAGATGAATATGTACACCCTGGCTTCGGGTTTGAATGGTGGTTCCGGCTACATCATCGCAGCGGGCCTGGGCGGCGGCTTGCTGCTGGCGGCCGCGGCCGTGGTACCGGGCCTGATCTTCACCAAGGGCGTGTGCATCATTTACCTGAACGCCACGCGCAATGTCGATTTCAGCGCCTCGGAAGCGAGCCTGAACGACGGCCTGGCCACGGTCAAGAAAAAAGCCGAGGAAGCGCGTGACCGTGCGCGTGCCCTGGCCGAGCAAGCTGCGGCACCGGCCACGCCAGCCGCTCCGGCTGCCGCGCCCGTTGACAGCCTGCATTGCCCGAGCTGCAAGGCACCGGTCGCGTCCGATGACGTGTTCTGCGGCGAATGCGCGCATAAACTCAAGTAAGGCACACCATGGCTCACTTCTGCACCAAATGCGGCACCGCCCATGCCCCCGGGGCGCGCTTCTGCGATGAATGCGGCAAGGCTGTCAACGCCGCACCGGCGCCCGCGTCCGCTCCTGTACCGGCATCTGCACCAGCCGCGACGCCGGCGCTGTCCGGCGTGAAGCGGCGCCACATCGTGATCGCCGGCGGCGTGCTGGCGGTGGTCGTCGTGGCTGGCGGCGCCCTGGCGTGGCTGCTGAAGCCAGAGGCGGCCTCGGCCAGCAGTTTCAGCCGCGCCATCGACGCCCACCTGGCGGCCGACGAGGCGGCGCGCGACAAGCTGCTGTGCTTGTCCAACTTGCCGTACCAGAAGGAAGAAATCCGCGTGGCGTCGTACGACAGTTCCACTCGGCAATGGCTCGATATCCTTGTGCGTAGCGGCCTGTACAACGCTCCCGTCGAGCAAAGCAGCGGTGGTTGGGTTGCGCAATCGCAATTTGTCTACGCGCTGGCCGCGCCGGGCAAGGCGGCCTTGCGTGGCGACAAGCTGTGCGTGGCCAAGGGCGTGAAAGTGGCCAAGGTCAGCGGCTACGATCAGGTGCGCGACTTGGGCGTACAGCAAGTGGCGATGGCCAAGGCCACCCTGACGCTGACCGATGAGGCGGCGTGGTTCGCCAAATCGCCGGACCGCGCGCTGATCCTGCAGCGCTTGCCGGACGGCGATCTGCAAGTGCGACTGCCGATGGCGCTGGTTGACAAGCAATGGCAAGTCATCGACGAAGCGCAGATGAGCCAGGCGGCCATGACCGGTGCGATAGGCAAATCGTCGGCCGCGCAGGGTGCGGGCATGCTGGACAAGCTGAAAAGCGTGTTCAGCTTTGGCGGCCACCCGGCGGTGGGGAAATGGCAGGCGGCGATGGGCAACGTCCTGGAATTTACAAGTGACAGCGTGATCAATAACGGCACCTCGACCAAGGCCACCTTCACCACCAAGGGCAATACCGTGACGATCGCGCCGGAAGGCGCGGGCGAAGCGGCCATGGATATTATCGTCAGCGACGATGGCAGCACGGCGCAGATCAGCATGGGCGGCATGCGGGTAACGACCCTGCGGCGCGTGCGCGATTAAGTATCTGTCAGACAGCGCGGCTTTCCGCCTGACATGGTTCCCCGCAGCCCGGCCATGCCGGGCTTTTTTTCGTCCGCAGGCAGCGGTGCGCACGCCCATTTGTCTTGACATCAAGATAGTTCGCGTCCACACTGAGTTTTTATCTTAGTGTCGAGATAGTTGTATGGTTTCTTCTTCCGTCCGCCCCGCCTGGGGCGATATTCTGCTCACGGCGCTGGCGCCCCTGATCTGGGGTTCCACGTATATCGTCACGTCCGAACTGCTGCCGCCCGACCGGCCCTTCACTGCGGCCCTGATCCGCGTGTTGCCGGCCGGCTTGCTGTTGCTGCTGGTCATGCGGCGCCTGCCCGCGCGGCGCGACTGGGCCCGCGTGCTGATCCTGTCGGCGCTGAATATCGGCGTGTTCCAGGCGCTGCTGTTCGTGGCAGCCTACCGCTTGCCCGGCGGCTTGGCGGCCGTGGTGGGCGCCATCCAGCCGCTGCTGGTCATGGGCCTGGCCTGGGGCGTGGAAGGGCGCCGTCCGGCCCGGTTGGCCTTGGGTGCCAGCGTACTGGGCGTGGCGGGCATGGGCATTTTGTTGTTGTCGCCGCGCACCGTGTGGGAACCGATCGGTATTGCCGCCGCGCTGGGCGGCACGGCCTGCATGGCGGCCGGTACCTATCTGACGCGGCGCTGGAAGCCGGACTTGCCCGTGCTGGCGCTGACGGGCTGGCAATTGCTGCTCGGTGGCCTGATGCTGGCGCCCGTCGCCTGGCTGGCCGACGCACCGCTGCCGGCCTTGTCCTTGCCGCAAATATTGGCCTACGCCTACCTGTGCCTGGCCGGCGCCCTGCTCGCGTACGCGCTGTGGTTTCGCGGCATCGCCAGGCTGTCGCCCGTGGCCGTCTCCTCCTTGGGCCTGCTCAGTCCCCTGATGGCCGTCGTGCTGGGCTGGGCCTTTCTGGGCCAGGCCATGACGGGCTGGTCGATGCTGGGCTTGCTGCTGGTGCTGGCCAGCGTGCTGGCCGTGCAGTGGGCCAGCGCCCGTCCCGCAACAAACGTCTGATTTCTACGCATTTCTCCTCGGCAGGCCGATCGCGTCGGCCTGCCTGTTTCCCTCTGGGCGCTCCCTTTTTGCTGCACCGCACATACAGTTTTGCTTGCACTGTAATAGGGCATTGAGGCACTATTCGCTTCGCGCAAACGTTTGCGCGCCGTAAAATTTCATAAAAGCATGGTGTAGACGTGCTTGACCAACAACTCTGGAGACGCTCATGACATCCCGTATTCGCCTGAAAATGATTGCCGCCGCTGTCCTCGTGTGTGCCTTGCCCGCAGCGCCGGCGATGGCGCAGACACCTGCCAAACCGAAGGTCGCATTGGTGATGAAGTCGCTCGCCAATGAATTTTTCCTGACCATGGAAAATGGCGCCAAGGCGCACCAGAAGGCCAATGCCGCCAAGTACGACCTGCTGTCGAACGGCATCAAGGATGAGACGGATACGTCGAGCCAGATCAAGCTGGTCGAGCAAATGATCGTCTCGCGCGTCAACGCGCTGGTGATCGCCCCGGCCGACTCGAAAGCGCTGGTGCCGGTGCTGAAGAAAGCCATCGACGCGGGCATCATCGTCGTCAATATCGACAACAAGCTCGACGAAGGTGCCCTGAAAGAGAAGGGCATCACCGTGCCGTTCGTCGGCCCGGACAACCGCAAGGGCGCCAAGGTGGTTGGCGACTTCCTGGCCAAGCAGATCAAGAAGGGCGACCCGGTCGGCATCATCGAAGGCGTGTCGACGACCTACAACGCGCAGCAGCGCACACTGGGTTTCCAGGACGCCATGAACGCGGCCGGCGCGAAAGTTGTCAGCGTGCAGTCGGGCCAGTGGGAAATCGCTCCGGCCAACACGGTGGCGGCCGCCATGCTGAACGCCAACCCGAACATCAAGGCTTTGCTGTGCGGTAACGACAACATGGCCATCGGTGCCGTGTCCGCCATCAAGGCGGCTGGTAAAACGGGCAAAGTCATCGTCGTCGGCTACGACAACATCAACGCCATCAAGCCGATGCTGGCCGATGGCCGCGTGCTGGCTACCGCCGACCAGTTCGGTTCGCAGCAAGCCGTGTTCGGCATCGAGACCGTGCTGAAAGCCCTGGCACAGAAGAAGAAACAGGCCGAGCTTGGTGGCGTCATCGAAACCAAGGTCGAACTGGTCGCCAAGGCCGCCAAGTCCTGATCGTTTGATCCCGCCGGGGCCGGCGCCTGCCTACTCATGCGAGCAGGCGGCGCCGGCCCCGCCGCCACTACCGCGGAGTTTTATCATGCCCATCGACATCCCCCCGGCGCCATCAGCCGCCATCCCTCTATTGACCCTGGATAACATCGGCAAGTCCTATGTCGGCCCCGTGCTGGGCGGCGTGGGCTTGCGCTTTGCCCCCGGCCAGGTGCTGGCGCTGACGGGCGAAAACGGTGCTGGTAAAAGCACCTTGTCGAAGATCATCTGCGGTCTGGAGCAAGCCACCACGGGCACGATGCTGCTCGACGGAAAGCCTTACCAGCCCGCCTCGCGCGGCGCCGCCGAGGCGCTGGGCATCCGCATGGTGATGCAGGAACTCAATTTGATTCCCACCCTGTCGATCGCGGAAAACCTGTACCTGAAAAACCTGCCGCAGCGTTTCGGCTTCATAGACCGCGGCCGTCTCGAACGCGACGCGCGTGAACAGATGGAAAAAGTGGGTTTGGGCGGCCTCGATCCGTGGACCCTCGTGGGCGAACTGGGCATCGGCCACCAGCAAATGATCGAAATCGCGCGCAATCTGATCGGCGCCTGCCGCCTGCTGGTGCTCGACGAGCCGACAGCCATGCTGACGCACCGCGAAGTGGAATTGCTGTTCCTGCAAATCGAACGCCTGAAGGCCGAAGGCGTGTGCATCATCTATATTTCCCACCGCCTGGAAGAACTCAAGCGCGTGGCCGACCGCATCGCCGTGCTACGCGACGGCCAGCTCGTGTGCGACGACGATATCGCGGGCCATTCCGCCGCCGATCTGGTCAGCCTGATGGTGGGACGTTCGGCCGACGATGCGGTGGACCTGAGCGGTCGCACCATCGGCGCGCCATTGCTGCGCGTGCGGGGACTGGCGCGCGGCAAGGTCGTCAACCCGACCTCGTTCGACTTGCGCGCCGGTGAAATCCTCGGCATCGCCGGCCTGATCGGCTCGGGCCGCACGGAATTGCTGCGCCTGATCTTCGGCGCCGACCGCGCCGATGCCGGTGACGTGTTCCTTGGCGACAGCGAAACGCCGGCCGCCCTGGCCTCGCCGCAGGCAGCGGTGAAAGCGGGCATCGCCATGATCACGGAAGACCGCAAGGGACAAGGCTTGTTGTTGCGCCAGTCCATCGCCGTCAACACGACCCTGGCCTCGCTCGACACCGTCAGCGGCGCCGGTTGGCTCAACGATGCGTCCGAAGCGTCGGTGGCCGACGACTACATCGAGCGCCTCGGTATCCGCTCGCGCAACAGCGCGCAAACGGTGGCGGAACTGTCTGGCGGTAACCAGCAAAAGGTGGTGATCGCACGCTGGCTGTACCGCGACTGCCCCGTGATGCTGTTCGACGAGCCCACGCGCGGCATCGATATCGGCGCCAAGTTTGATATTTATCAGGTGCTGGCCGAACAGGCGCGCCAGGGCAAGGGCCTCGTCATCGTCTCGAGCGACTTGCGCGAGCTGATGCTGATCTGCGACCGCATCGCCGTCATGAGCGCGGGCAGCATCGTCGAGACCTTCGAGCGCGGCGCCTGGAGCCAGGACGCGCTGCTGTCGGCCGCCTTCTCCGGCTATTTGACCCCCACTTCCACTCCAGTTGCGGCCTGATCCGCCGGAAAGATTCCCATGACCACCAATTCCTCTCCTTCGTATCTGCAGCGCAGCCTGGCCGACCTGAAAAACTATGCGGGCCTGATCGGCGCCCTGGTCGCCATGTGCGTGCTGTTCTCGTTCGCCAGCGAAAACTTCTTCACCCTGGCCACCTTGAGCACCCTGTCGAACAATATCCCGACCCTCGTCGTGATGGCTGTTGGCATGACGTTTGTGCTGATCATCGGCGGCATCGATTTGTCGGTCGGTTCCGTGATGGCGCTGGCCGCGTCCGTGCTGTCGCTGGCCGTCGTGCACTGGGGCTGGCCCGTGTGGAGCGCTGCCATGCTGGGCATGTTCGTCGCCGCCCTGTGCGGCGCCACCACGGGCCTGATTTCCGTCGGCTGGCGCATTCCCTCGTTCATTGTTTCCCTGGGCGTGCTGGAAATGGCGCGCGGCATGGCGTATCAGGTGACGAACTCGCGCACGGAATACATCGGCAGCGCCGTTGACGGCATCAGCTCGCCGATCGCGTTCGGCCTGTCGCCCGCTTTCATCGCCTCGATTGCCATCGTTGTCATCGGTCACCTCGTGCTCACGCGCACGGTGCTGGGCCGCCACTGGATCGGCATCGGCACGAATGAAGAAGCCGTGCGTTTGTCCGGCATCAACACAAAACCGTCAAAAGTACTGGTGTTTGCCTTGATGGGCTTTCTCGCCGGCGTGGGCGCCTTGTTCCAGGTGTCGCGCCTGGAAGCGGCCGACCCGAACGGCGGCGTGGGCATGGAATTGCAAGTGATCGCAGCCGTCGTGATCGGCGGCACGAGCCTGATGGGTGGACGCGGTTCCGTCATCAGCACGTTTATCGGCGTGTTGATCATTTCCGTGCTGGAAGCGGGCCTGGCGCAAGTGGGCGTGTCCGAACCCGTGAAACGCATCGTCACGGGCCTGGTGATCGTTGCGGCCGTGGTGCTCGATACCTACCGCCGCCGTGGCGAGCGTTCATAATACTGGCCCATGGCAACCATCAAACAAGTGGCGCAGGCGGCGGGGGTGTCGTTTACCACCGTGTCGCACGTCCTCAACAATACCCGCCCCGTCAGCGACGAGGCGCGCCGCGCCGTGCTGGCGGCCGTGGAACAATTGCATTACGTCCCCAGCGCACTGGCGCGGTCCTTGCGCAGCCGCAGCACGGGCACCATCGGCCTGATCATCCCCAACAATACGAATCCGTATTTTTCGGAAGTGGCGCGCGGTATCGAGGACAGCTGCTACGCGGCCGGCTACAGCGTGATTTTATGTAATTCCGACGACGACCCCGTCAAGCAGCGCGACTATTTAAATGTGCTGCTGACCAAGCGCTGCGACGGCCTGATTTTGTCCGCGCTGGCCGACAGCGATGGCGAATTGCTGCGCAAGATGAAGGTGCCGGCCGTGCTGCTCGACCGCGCGCCCAGCGACCTGTCCATCGATGCCGTGGCCGTCGATAACCGCGCCGGCGGTGCCTTGGCCGCGCGCCATCTGCTGGGTCTGGGGCGCCGGCGTTTTGCCTGCATCGCCGGTCCCCGTGAAGTGAGCATTTCCAATGAGCGCATCGACGGTGTGCGCAGCGCCATGGCGGACGCGGGCGTGGCCCTGGACGACGCGCTGTGCCGCCATGGAGATTTTACGAGCGCGGGCGGCTATGCGGCCGCGCTGGATCTGCTGGCGCTGCCGCCAGGCCAGCGCCCCGACGCCTTGTTCTGCTGCAATGACTTGATGGCCTTTGGCGCCCTGCGCGCCGCCGCCGAGCGGGGCATTGCCGTGCCGGGGGAACTGGCCGTCGTCGGCTTCGATGATATCGACCTGGCCAGCTTCGTGCATCCGGCCTTGACCAGCGTGGCGCAAAATACGCGCGAGCTGGGCCACATCACGGCCGCCTGCCTGCTGGCGCGCATCGCCGACCCCGCCTTGCCGCGCCAGCAGCGCAGCATCGCGCCGGCACTGCACGTGCGCGGCTCCAGCGTGGCGGCCGCTGTAACTTCTACCGCACCTACTTCTTTACCTGCAACTGAACTGATGGGAATGACATCATGATCGTGGTTATCGGCAGCATCAATATGGACCTGGTCTTGCGCGTGCCGCGCATGCCCCTCCCCGGCGAAACCCTGACGGGCGGCGCGTTTAGAACCATCCCTGGCGGCAAGGGCGCGAACCAGGCCGTGGCCTGCGCGCGCCTGAGCGGCAAAGTGGCCGGTGCCCAGCAAGTGGCCATGGTCGCTTGCGTGGGCGACGACGCGTTTGGCGCGACCCTGCGCGCGGCGCTTGTCGGCGACGGCATCATCGACAGCCACATCACGACCTTGCCCGGTGTCGCGTCCGGCATCGCCTCGATCCTTGTCGACGACAACGGCCAGAACAGCATCGTGATCGCCGGCGGCGCCAACGATCTGCTCAGCCCCGCGCACATCGACGCGGCGCAAGGGTTAATTGAGCAGGCCGACATCGTCGTGCTGCAGCTGGAAACCCCGATGGCCACCGTCGTGCATGCGATCAAATTGGCCCGTTCGCTGGGCAAGACCGTGGTGCTGAACCCGGCCCCGGCGGCCAGCTTGCCGGAAGGCGTGCTGGAACTGGTCGATTACCTGATTCCGAATGAAATCGAAGTGGCCATGCTGGCCGGCGTCAGCCCGGAAGGTGCGGACGTCAAGGCGCTGGCCGCCGCGCTGCAAAAGCTGGGCAGCGACAACGTCATCATTACCTTGGGTTCCAAGGGCGTGCACGCGGCCCTGTATGGCGGCGATTTCACGTTCCCGGCCGAAGTGGTAAAAGCCGTCGATACGACGGCCGCCGGCGACACGTTTATCGGCGGTTTTGTGGCGGGCCTGGCGTCCGGCATGGACGAGGCGGAAGCGATCCAGCAAGGCCAGCGCGCGGCCGCCTGGAGCGTGACCAAGCCCGGCGCACAAACGTCGATCCCCCACTTGCACGAGCTGTTCTGAGACCATGAAAAAATCACCGCTGCTTAATATCGCACTGTCGCAACTGATCGCGTCGCTGGGCCATGGCGACATGCTCGTCATCGGCGACGCGGGCTTGCCGTCGCAGCCGGGCGTGCCCCTGATCGACCTGGCCCTGACGCGCGGCATCCCCGGCTTCATCGATACAGTCAACACCGTGCTGAGCGAAATGCAGGTGGAATACCATTTGCTCGCCAGCGAGTTGCCGCAGCATAATCCGGCCATGGCGGCGCAGGTGGCGGCCCTGGCCTTGCCCGATGCGCGCCAGGTGACGCACGACGAGTTCAAGCAATTGTCGAAGGGCGCGCGCGCCATCGTGCGCACGGGTGAGTGCAGTCCGTACGCCAACATCATTTTGGTGGCTGGCGTCGTGTTCTAACGCAAACAATGGCGCGATTGTTTGCTAAAAACATCAACGCTATTGTCCGCATTGAAATAATTATCCATCGGCAAAAGGGGCGGCTACAATAGCCTTACCCCTGCCAACGCGGCAGCTTCCTGTGGTGTCCCGCCATGCCGATGAAAGCCTCCGACGCTTTCCGCTGCTGTTTCATTCTGCTGCTGTGCCTGGCCACGCCCGTCCGGGCGCTGGAAGCCGTCTCCCTGCACCTCAATTTCACGCACCAGTTCCAGTTCGCCGGCTATTACGCGGCCATCGAGCAAGGCTATTACCGCGAGGCGGGGCTCGAGGTGACATTGGTCGAAGGCAGCGGCGTGCCGCCTGCCGAGGCGGCCGTGCTGGCGGGCCAGGCCGAGTATGGCGTGGGCAACAGCACCTTGTTGCTCAGCCGCCTGGCGGGCAAGCCCGTGGTGGTGCTGGCCGTGGTGTTCCAGCATTCGCCCAGCGTGCTGCTGATGCGCCAGCAGGGCGGGGCGCCCGACGTGCGCAAGCTGGTGGGGGCGCCCGTGATGATCGGCGCGGCCGTCAATGTGGCGGCCGCCTCCGATGAAGTGTCGCTATTCCTGGGGAAAATGGGCGTCGCGCCGCAGCAGATGCGCCACTTGCCGCCAAGCTACCGGATCGAGGATTTGATCGATGGCAAGGTCGATGCGATTGCCGCGTACTCCACCAATGAACCGGACTACCTGGACCGGGCGGGATTTTCCTATTACCAGTTTACGCCGCGTACGGCCGGCATCGATTTCTACGGCGACAACCTGTTTACCAGCGAGCAGGAACTGCGCCGCCATCCCGAGCGTGTCAAAGCGTTCCGCGCGGCCAGCCTGCGCGGCTGGCAATACGCGATGGCGCACCGCGAGGAAATGGCGCAACTGATCCACGTCAAATACAGCCAGCGCCACGACCGCGCGCACCTGCTGTACGAGGCGCAGCAGATGGAATTGCTGCTGCAGCCCGTGCTGGTGGAGCTCGGCTACATGAATCCCCAGCGCTGGCAGCATATTGCCGACACGTACGCGGCCATGGGCGTGCTGCCACCCAAGGCCACGGACAGCCGCGCCTACAAGGGTTTCCTGTACCGCCCCGTGCCAGGCGCCGACCTGGGCTGGCTATACCTGTCGCTGGGCCTGGCGGGCAGTTTGCTGGCCGTGTCGGCCGGCTTCCACTTCAACAACCTGGCGCGCGAGCGCCGCCGCACGGAGGAAACCATCCGCCAGGGGGAATTGCGCTTTCGCACCATGTTCGAGGAAGCGCCCATGGGTATCGCCCTGATCGATACCGTGAGCGGACAGTTTCTCGATATCAATCCGCGCTATCTGGCCATCGCCGGACGCACCCTGGAGCACATGAAGCAAACGAGTTGGATGGAGATCAGCCATCCCGACGATGTGGCCGGTGAGCAGGCGCACGTGGCGCAGTTGCTGGCGAGGCGTTTGCAGGGCTTCCGCCACGCCAAGCGCATCGTGCGTCCCGATGGCGGCGTGGTGTGGGTCGATGCCTCGGTGACGGCCATCGCCACGGCGCGCCATGGCGGACCGCACCACCTGTGCATGCTGGAAGATGTGACGGACAAGCGGCAAACGGAAGCGCTGATCTGGCAGCAAGCCAATTTCGATACCTTGACGCAATTGCCGAACCGCCGCATGTTCCACGAGCGTTTGCGCCAGGCGCTGGCGCAGGGACGGCGCGATGCGAACCGCGTGGCCATCCTGTTCATCGACCTCGACCATTTCAAGGAAGTCAACGACACCCTGGGCCACCACCAGGGCGATATCTTGCTGATCGAAGCGGCGCGGCGCATCCGCGTGGGCGTGCGCGAGACGGACACGGTGGCGCGGCTGGGCGGCGATGAATTCACGGTGATCCTGTCCGACATCGATGATTTGCAGCAAGTCGACCGCATCGCGCGGCAGATACTCGACGGCTTGCTGGCGCCGTTCCTGCTGGGACAGGAGCAGGCCTTCGTCTCGGCCTCGATCGGCATCACCCTGTATCCCGATGATGCGGGCACGATCGAGGACTTGCTCAAGCAGGCGGACCAGGCCATGTATGTGTCGAAAGGCGCGGGGCGCAACCGCTACAGCTACTTTACGCCGGCCATGCAGGTGGCGGCCGTCAACCGCATGCGCATGGGGGCGGACTTGCGCACGGCCCTGCGCGAACAGCAGATGCAGCTGTACTACCAGCCCATCGTCGAACTGCACAGCGGCAATATTTCCAAAGCGGAAGCCTTGCTGCGCTGGCAGCATCCGCAGCGGGGCATCGTGTATCCACCCGATTTCCTCGCGCTGGCCGAAAGCAGCGGCCTGATCGTGGAGATCGGCGACTGGGTGCTGCGCACGGCGGCCACGCAACTGCTGCACTGGCGCGCGCAGGGCCAGGCCATCGGTTTGCCGGGACTGCAACTGTGCCTGAACCAGTCGCCGCTGGAATTGCAGCGCGAAGTGGAGGCACCCGGCACCTGGCTGCGCCAGCTGATGGCGCTTGATGTGCCGGCCTCGGCCATTGTGCTCGACATGCGCGAAGATGTACTTTTACCCAACGGCAATAGCATGGCGCCACGCCTGCAGCATTTGCGCGAAGCGGGCTTGCAGATCGCCCTCGACGACTTCGGCAGCGGCCATGCCTCGCTGACGCAGCTGCAGCAATGCGGTATCGACTACCTGAAGCTCGACGGCGTGCTGGTGCGCAAGCTGGCGGCCGGCGCCAGCGAACTGGTGCTGTGCGAAGCCATCGTCACCATGGCCCACAAGCTGGGCTTGCAGGTCATTGCCGAAGGGGTGGAGACCGAAGAGCAGCGCGCCCGGCTGCTGGAGATCGGCTGCGATTTCGCGCAAGGCGAGCTGTTTGCGCCGCCGCTGGCCATCGAAGCGTTCGACGCGCTGCTGCACGCCCGGCGGCCCTTGCGCCCTTGAAACAGGCCCAGCCTGCCACCAGATTTCATCGAGGCCTGCGGGACGGGGCTCCCGGCTTGAACGGGCTTATACTCGATGGGCTGGCGCCTGCGCCCGGCTTTGCTGTCACCGGTACCTACACCGGGTGCGCAGGCAAACTTCTTCCATTCACTCAACTCGAGGTGACCTCATGGGCATTTTCAGCAATATCTACAACAAGATCTTCCACCATTCGTCCGACGCCGCACCGGCTGCCACGCCGGCCGCCGCCACGACAGCACCTGCAGCAGCACCGGCCGCTCCTGCTGCCGCTCCGGCCGCTGCCGCGCCCGTGGTGGACGTGGAAGTGGTGCTGGTCGACCTGGCCAGCAAGAACGCGGAAAAACTCAATTGGCGCACGTCCATCGTCGACCTGATGAAACTGCTTCAACTCGACAGCAGCCTGGCCGCGCGCAAGGAACTGGCGCAAGAGCTGCACTTTACGGGCGACACCAACGATTCGGCCAGCATGAATATCTGGCTGCACCGCCAGGTGATGATCAAGCTGGCCGAAAACGGCGGCAAGGTACCGGAAGAACTGAAGAACTAAACACCTGGCGGCGGCAGGGGTATCCACTGTCACCGCTATCCAATCCTGTGGGAACTGCCTATCATGGAGTTCCCATAGCGTCATGATAGCTAAAACCAATTGAAACTATTGTGACAATCAATTTTGCATATGGGTTAAAACCCCTTACACTAGAGTCTTACTGATTCACCACACGAGAGGAAATGACTATGTCGCTGATCAATACCCAAGTTAAACCATTCAAGGCAACCGCATACCACAATGGCAAATTCGTCGACCTGACGGAAGCGTCGCTGAAAGGCAAGTGGTCGGTATTCGTCTTCTACCCAGCCGACTTCACCTTCGTTTGCCCAACCGAACTGGAAGATCTGGCCGATCACCACGCTGAATTCCAGAAACTGGGCGTCGATGTCTACGGCATCTCGACCGATTCGCACTTCGCGCACAAAGC
The DNA here is from genome assembly GCF_059617945.1 of Janthinobacterium sp. BCJ23. Taxonomy (NCBI): domain Bacteria; kingdom Pseudomonadati; phylum Pseudomonadota; class Betaproteobacteria; order Burkholderiales; family Oxalobacteraceae; genus Janthinobacterium; species Janthinobacterium sp. BCJ23. Next base: position 130,036 of record NZ_JCAQAW010000011.1, read on the forward strand.
ATGGCACGACACCTCGGACGCGATCAAGAAAGTGCAATACGCACTGATCGGCGACCCAACCGGTACCCTGTCGCGCAATTTCGAAGTCATGATCGAAGAAGAAGGTATGGCGCTGCGCGGTACCTTCGTCATCAATCCAGACGGCTTCATCAAAGTGCTGGAAGTGCATGACAACGGCATCGGCCGTGACGCATCGGAACTGTTGCGCAAAGTTAAGGCAGCTCAATACGTTGCCGCTCACCCAGGCGAAGTTTGCCCAGCCAAATGGACGGAAGGCGCAGCAACCCTGACCCCATCGCTGGACCTGGTTGGCAAGATCTAAGTCTCGATGCAACACGTAGCAAACAAGTAGTTACCGCGATGCCGGACCGGGCGTCCGGCCCGGCATTCGCCTAAATATTTGTAAAGGAAGAAAAAATCATGTTAGACGCAACCCTCAAAACCCAACTGAAATCCTACCTGGAAAAAGTGGTGTATCCGCTTGAGCTGGTCGCTTCTCTCGATGACAGCGCAAAAGCCCGCGAGATGAAGGAATTGCTCCAGGAGATAGTCCTGTTGAGCGACAAGATCACGCTGGTCGAGCGCCTTGACGCTGGCGTACGCGCCCCGTCGTTCAGCATCAACCGTGCAGGCTCCGATATCGGCGTGCGTTTCGCCGGTGTGCCGCTGGGCCACGAATTTACCTCCTTGGTGCTGGCGCTGCTGCAAGTGGGCGGCCACACCATCAAGTTCGACGAGGCCGTGATCGAGCAGATCCGCAACCTCGACGGCGATTACGAGTTTGAAACGTTTATTTCGCTCTCCTGCCATAACTGCCCGGAAGTGGTGCAGGCCTTGAATGCCATGGCGGTGATCAATCCGCGCATCAAGGTCACCACCATCGATGGCGGCGTCTTCCCGAAAGAAGTGGAAGAGCGCCAGATCATGGCCGTACCGATGATGTTCCTCAATGGTCAGCATTTCGGCCAGGGCCGCACGAATGTCGAGGAAATCCTCGCCAAGCTCGACACTAACGCCGGCGCCCGCCAGGCCGCAGCGTTGTCGAAAAAAGACGTGTTCGATGTGCTGATCGTCGGCGGCGGTCCTGCCGGCGCGGCAGCGGCCATCTACGCGGCCCGCAAAGGCATCAAGACGGGCGTGCTGGCCGAGCGTTTCGGCGGCCAGGTGCTCGACACCCTCGCCATCGAAAACTTTATTTCGGTCAAGGAAACCGATGGTCCGAAGTTCGCCATGGCGCTGGAACAGCACGTCAAGGAATACGAAGTCGACATCATGAACACCCAGCGCGCCGCGAAACTGACGCCGGGCAAATTGGTGCAGATCGAGACGGCCAATGGCGCCGTGTTGAAAGCCAAGACCGTCATCCTGGCCACCGGTGCCCGCTGGCGCGAAATCAACGTGCCGGGCGAGAAGGAATACCGCAACCACGGTGTCGCCTACTGCCCGCACTGCGATGGCCCGCTGTTCAAGGGCAAGCGCGTGGCCGTGATCGGCGGCGGCAACTCGGGCGTGGAAGCGGCGATCGACCTGGCCGGTCTCGTGAAACACGTGACCCTGATCGAGTTCGGCGCGGAATTGCGTGCCGATGCGGTGCTGCAACGCAAGCTGCACAGCCTGCCTAACGTGACCGTGATCACCTCGGCGCAAACGACCGAGATCCACGGCGACGGCAAGATCGTCAATGGCCTGAGCTACACGGACCGGGTCAGCGGCGAGTCGAAAAAGGTCGAGCTGGAAGGCGTCTTCGTGCAAATCGGCCTGGTGCCGAACACGGAGTGGCTCAAAGGCACGGTGGCACTGTCGCGCCACGGCGAAATCGAAGTCGACGCCCGCGGCCAGACCTCGATCCCCGGCGTGTTTGCGGCCGGCGACGTCACCACGGTGCCGTACAAGCAGATCATCATTGCCACCGGCGAAGGCGCCAAGGCAGCTTTGTCCGCCTTTGACCACCTGATCCGCTCGGACGACGAGGAAGTGGTGGAAGAGTCCGCATCGAAAGAAGCATTGACGGCGTAAATCTTTACGCTGCAAAAAAACCGGAACGGCCGCGAGGTGGTTCCGGTTTTTTTATGCGTAGAAGAAACTTAGCTGCCCGCGTACTGGGAATTGGCGGCCACATACACTTGCACGCCGTCGACGGGCATGTCCTTCGGCGCGATCTCGGCCAGGGCGAAGACGGTCTTGTTGTTGAAGGTTTGCACGTGCCACGTAAAACGCTGGCCGGCGCGCGCGATGGTGACGGTTTCGCCGCGCGTGACGTTGATGTGGCGGGTATCGGGTTGCAGCTCGATGCTGCGCTGGGCGGCCGCGTGCGGGGCGCTGCTGCCATAGTCGGCGGCCGTGCCCGTGGGGCCGGCCGCGATGGCCGAGGTGGCAAGGACGGCGCACAAAATCGCCAGGGCACTGCGGTGGGTGTTCAACATAATTTCTCCAAGAATAAGCCTGGCGCAGTGAGTAGCCGCGCCATATTGTCGTTGTGGCTGCACCGGGATCGCCGGTTTTTGCAACACGGCATCCTAAGCGTTTCTTGTCGGATCTGCAAAGTCCTATTTCACAATTGCATGGTCGCCGCTAGGGGCACGTCCGGCGCCAAATGGTTGGTCAGCACGATGCGCTGGCGGCAAATTGCAGCAAAGCATGATGGGCCAGACGCAAGCGCAGGATTAGGTAGGGGGGAAAAGCTGCGGGGCAGGGGCGGAGCCGGGGTAGCGCTGATTCTAGAGCATTTGCGGTCCCACAATGGGAAAAGCCCTTCGGTTCAGAGAACCAAAGGGCTTTTCTTTTATTGGCGGAGCGGACGGGACTCGAACCCGCGACCCCCGACGTGACAGGCCGGTATTCTAACCAACTGAACTACCACTCCAAGCTCGTATGATCTGTGTTGCTGATCCATGAAGCACTGGATAATTTTCTGTATTGGTGGTGGGTGCTGAGAGGCTCGAACTCCCGACCTACGCCTTGTAAGGGCGCCGCTCTACCAACTGAGCTAAGCACCCGCATACCCAGAAAACTATCCCGACGTTTGTCACCACGTCTGGAAGAGGCACTATTATAGGGGGCGCTTTCGTGCTTGTGCAACTATTCTTGAGGGTGAACAGCAGTTTTTTTGCTGAAAAGCGCAAAAATAGTCAGGGAAGGGGGAACCGACGTGTTTTCTGCTTCTGAAATGGGAAAAGCCCTTCGGTTCAGAGAACCAAAGGGCTTTTCTTTTATTGGCGGAGCGGACGGGACTCGAACCCGCGACCCCCGACGTGACAGGCCGGTATTCTAACCAACTGAACTACCACTCCAAGCTCGTATGATCTGTATTGCTGATCCATGAAGCACTGGACAGTTTTCTGATTTGGTGGGTGCTGAGAGGCTCGAACTCCCGACCTACGCCTTGTAAGGGCGCCGCTCTACCAACTGAGCTAAGCACCCGTTGCTTGTCTCAGAAAACCATCCCGACGTTTGTCACCACGTCTGGAAGAGGCGCTATTATAGGACGGACAAAATCCTTCTGCAAGCGCTTTTTTCACTTTACTCCGTAATACCCCACTGCGACAGCATCCACGCCATATTGAATGCATTCTCGGCAATGGCGTTATAGCGGCCCGAAGCGCCGCCATGGCCGGCGCCCATATTCGTTTTCAGCAGCAGGGGATTGCCGTCCGTCTTGTACGCGCGCAGCTTGGCCACATACTTTGCCGGTTCCCAGTACATGACCTGGCTGTCGTTCAGGCCCGTCGTCACCAGCATGGCCGGGTAATTCTTGCGCGCAATGTTGTCGTAGGGCGAGTAGCTGAGCATGTAGTCGTAGGCCGCCTTCTGGTTCGGGTCGCCCCATTCCAGGTACTCGCCCGTCGTCAGCGGCAGGCTGGCGTCCATCATGGTGTTCATCACGTCGACGAAGGGCACGGCCGCGTGCACGGCGTGGAACAGCTCGGGACGCATGTTGACGACGGCGCCCATCAGCAAGCCGCCGGCGCTGCCGCCCTGGATGATCAGGCGGTTCGGGCTCGTCCATTTTTCACGCACCAGGTAGTCGGCGCTGTCGATGAAGTCATTGAAGGTGTTCTTCTTCTTCATCAGCATGCCGTCTTCATGCCACGCTTCGCCCATGTCCGTGCCGCCGCGGATATGCGCTTGCGCATAGATGACGCCACGGTCCAGCAGGCTGATGCGGCTGATGGAAAAAGTGGCTTCCGTCGAGATGCCATACGAACCATACGAATACAGCAGCAGCGGCGCGGAACCGTCGAGCTTGACGCCCTTCTTGTAGACGACCCACAGCGGCACTTGCACGCCATCGCGCGCTGTCACCCACAGGCGCTGCGTCGTGTAGCGGCTGCCATCAAAGCCGCCGACGATTTCCTGCTGCTTGAGCACCGTGCGCTTGCCGTCTTGCATGCTCATGTCGATGACGGTGGGCGGCGTGACGGGCGACTGGTAGGACATGCGGAATTGCGTGGCGGAAAACTCCGGCGTACCGGCCGCCGTGGCCAGGTAGACGGGGTCGTCGAACTGCACCGTTTTCCAGTTCTTCCGCGCGAAATCATGGATGCGGGCGCGGTTCAGGGCGCGGGCTTTTTCCATCACCACCAGATAGCCCTGGAAGACGTCGATGGACTGGATCACGGCATCCTTGTTGTGCGGCACGACGCTCTTCCAGTTCTTCGGCTGCGGGGCGGTCACTGGCGCGCTGACGACGCGGAAATTCTTCGCCTCTTTGTTGGTCAGAATAAACAGCTGGCCGTCGCGGTGCTCGATGCCGTAGCGGTGGCCTTTTTCACGTTTCAGCACGCTCTGGAAACTGCCTTCGGGCTTGCTCGTTGGCAGCAGCAGCACTTCGCTCGTATCCGTGCTGCGCGCAGTGAGCACGAAGTAGCGATGGTCGCGGGTGCGGCTCACGCCGATGGCGAACTGTTCCACTGGCTCGTGGTAGACCTGCTGCAAGGTGCCGCCCAGGGGCAGGCGGAACAAGCGGTCCGCGCGCTTGGTGGTGGCGTCTTCCTGCGTCAGCATCAGGGTGGCGTTGTCCGCCGCCCACGCCAGCGAGGTCACGCGCGGCATGGTGTCGCCCAGCAGCTTGCCCGTCTTCAAATCCTTGACATGCAGTTCGTACTGGCGGAAACCCGTCGTGTCGGTGGTGTAGGCCAGCAACTGTTCATTCGGGCTGATGGCAAACGCACGTACGGCAAAGAATTTGTGGCCTTCGGCCAATTGGTTCTGGTCGAGCAGGATTTCTTCAAGCGCCTGCGCATCGTAGGCGCCGTTCTTGCCGACAGGACGGCGGCAGTGAATCGGGTATTGCTTGCCCGCTTCCGTGCGCGTGTAATAGTAGAAATTGCCTTGGCGCGCAGGCGCGGACAGGTCCACTTCCTGCATGCGTCCCTTGACTTCCGCAGTCACCTTGTCGGCCAGCGGCTGGATCGGGGCCGTGACGGCGGCCGTGTAGGCGTTTTCCGCATTCAGGTAATCGATCACGGCAGGATCGGTCTTCTTTTGCAGCCAGCGGTAGTCGTCCGTGACGACGGTGCCGTGGCGCGTTTCCTGCCAGGCCGTCTTGGTGGCGACAGGTGCGGTGGCGGTAGCGACAGTGGCGGCGTCGGCGGCCAGCGCGGATGGCGCCAGCGAGGACAGCAGCAGGGCCGGCAGGATGGATAACCAGGCGGACCGGCGGCGCGCAGCGTGATGGGCGATAGACAAGGCGACTCCTTTGAATAGTTGTGTCAGGATTGTAATCTTGCTATTGAGAAAAGCAACCGCCTTGCGCGTGCGTTTCAACTTGCATCCATGGGCATTTCCAGCGATACTGTATATAACTACAGTATCCCGCCGCGAGGTGTCCTTGACCACATCTGCCTCCCCCTTTCCCGAGCCACCCGCAGCCCGCCGCTGGATAGCGCATCTGGACATGGACGCCTTCTTTGCCTCCGTGGAACTGTTGAAATATCCGGAATTGCGCGGCGAAGCCGTCGTCATCGGCGGTGGGCGTCTGCAGCAGCCCGTGCTGCAGGAAGACGGCACGCGGCAATTTGCGCGCATGCGCGACTACGTGGGGCGCGGCGTCGTCACCACGTCGACGTATGCGGCGCGCGTGTTCGGCGTGTTTTCCGCCATGGGCATCATGAAGGCGGCCAAGCTGGCGCCCGACAGCATCCTGCTGCCGGCCGATTTCGAGGCCTACCGCGACTATTCAGCCCGCTTCAAGCAGGCCGTGGCCCAGTTGTGCCCCATCATCCAGAACGTGGGCATCGATGAAATCTATGTTGATCTCACCGAATACGGCGAGCAGGCGCCGGCCATGGCGGCGCGCCTGAAGGCGGCCGTGTTCGAAGCGACGGGCCTGTCGTGCTCGATCGGCCTGGCACCCAACAAATTGCTGGCGAAAATCTGTTCCGACCTGGAAAAACCGGACGGCCTGACCATCCTGAACCCGGAGGATATTGAAACGCGCGTGTGGCCCTTGCCGGCGAAAAAGATCAATGGCATCGGCCCGAAAGCAACGGCCAAGCTGGAAGCCTTGGGTATTGTCACCATTGGCGAACTGGCCCGGGCCGACATGGCCATGCTGCGCACGCAGTTCGGCGACCTGTACACGGGCTGGCTGCGCCAGGCGGCGCTGGGCATCGATGATAGGCCTGTGCAGACGAGCCGGGAAACCAAGTCCGTCAGCCGTGAAACGACGTTCGAGCGCGACTTGCAGGTGGTGCGCGACCGCGCCACCCTGTCGGAAAAGCTGGAAAGCCTGTGCACGCGCGTGGCGGGCGACCTCGACAAGCAATCGCTGGCGGGGCGCACGGTGGGCATCAAGCTGCGCTTCGAGGATTTCAGCACCGTCACGCGCGACATCACCCTGCCCAGCGCCACGGCGGATGCCGCCGCCATCCTGCGCGCCAGCCGCGATTGCTTGCGGCGCGTGCCATTTGACAAGAAAATCCGCCTGCTGGGCGTGCGCATCTCGACCTTGTCCGACCCGGCCCTCGTGACGCGGCAGGCGCCGGCCCAGGCGGAGCTGTTTCCCGCCCTGTAGCGGCATTCCCCACGCAGCAACAACACCGCGCCAGTCCGCGCTTTTGACGGCATTCCCGTGTCGAAAGTGTAGAATGGCGTTCCCCTGGCACTACTGAAACAAACGGAAGACAAAAACTATGTGGTTCAAGAATCTTCAGATTTACCGCCTGCCCGCACCGTGGGCTTACACGCCAGAACAACTGGAAGAGGCGCTGTCCTCGAACAAATTTACGCCGGCGACCAGCATGGATCTGATGCGCCAGGGCTGGGATACGCCACGCCCGAACGGCGGCCTGGTCCACGTGGTCAACAAACAGATGCTGATCCTGCTGGGCACGGAAAAGAAACTGCTGCCAGCGACCGTCATCAACCAGGTGGCCAAGGCCCGCGCCGCCGAGATGGAAGAAGCGCAAGGCTTTGCGCCTGGTAAAAAGGCCATGAAGGAATTGAAGGAACGCGTGGCCGACGAGCTGCTGCCGCGCGCCTTCAGCATCCGCAGCAACGTCTGGACGTGGATCGACCCCGTCAATGGCTGGCTGGTGGTCGATGCCGCCAGCCCGGCGAAAGCCGATGAAGTCATCAAGCTGCTGTTGAAAGCCGTCGACAAACTGCCGCTGGAAAGCCTGCGCGTGCAGCGCTCGCCCGTGGCGGTGATGACGGAATGGCTGCAGGCGGACGACGCGCCTGCCGGCTTCACGGTCGACATGGATACGGAATTGCGCGCCACGGGCGAAAGCAAGGCCACCGTGCGCTACGTGCGCCACACCCTGGAAGCGGACGACGTGCGCCGCCACATCGCGGCCGGCAAGCAGTGCACGCGCCTGGCCATGACGTGGAACGACAAGATCTCGTTCGTGCTGACGGAGTCGCTGGCCATCAAGAGCGTCAAGCCGCTCGACGTGATCAAGGAAACGGAATCGAGCACGAAGAACGACGAAGAGCGTTTCGACGGCGACGTGATGCTGATGACGGGCGAGCTGAGCAAGCTGATGGCCGACGTGGTCGAAGCATTGGGCGGCGAAGCGACGGCGTAACAGCCGTCATGCCGGTACAAAAAAGGAGCTGCGGCTCCTTTTTTTCGTCTGCGCAATATGTCGCGCCATAAAAAAAGCGCCTTGCACGGTGAAGTGCAAGGCGCTTTCGGACAAGCTAATTCACAACGTCACATTAGAACTTGTAGTTGCCGGTGATGTAGAACGAACGCATCATTGGATCGGCGTAGCGTGGGTCGAAACCAACCTGGTGGCCCGACGAAGCGCGCAGCGACAGCGGTGGTGCACGGTCGAACAGGTTTTTGATGCCTGCGCGGATCGTGGTTTGCTTGTCAAAGGCGAAACGTGCTTGCCAGTCGAACGTGGTGTACGACGGTACTTGCAGGCGGAAGTTTTTCTCTTCCTGCTGGGTCGCCAGGTTGTACACGGTAGCGGCTGCATCGGTGTAGCCGTTACGGTAGTTGACCGTTACCGTGTTGCTCAGGCGGCCCGTATCCAGGGTCGTCGTCAGCTTCATCAGGTTGCGGAACGTGACTTCGTTGGTGTCGCCGAAGAAGTTCATGTTGCTGGTGTAGATATTATCGCTACCGGCTTTGGTGTAGTTGGCGTGCAACATGTGCGTACCGCTCAATTGGGCGGTCAGCTTGCCGAAGGAGAACTTGTGGTTGGCCGACAGATCCCAGTCGATACCACGGTATTCCTTCTTGCCGATGTTGACCGACAGTTTCTTGAACGAGTAGTAGGTGATGCCGGTCGATGGCTCGGTATAAGTTCCGAAGCTCGACGCATACTTGATCGGATCGGCAAATGCTTGCTCTTCGGAAACTTCCGACACGGCATTGCGCAGTTTCACATCCCACAGGTCGGCGCCGAACGAGAAGGCCGAGCTAGGTTCGACACGGAAGCCCAGGGTGAACTGTTTCGACTTTTCCGATTGCAGATCCGGATTGCCTTGCGACACGGCGTTGTATTGCGTTGCTTCCGCGCGGCACAGTGCGTTGCCTGGGTATGGGCAATCAAATTTCTTGGCGGTAAAGCCGGCATTGACCAGTGGCTGAGCAATTTCCAGCATGCTTGGCGCCTTGAAGCCCGTGCCGTAGGAACCGCGGATCAGCACGGTCTGTACTGGCTGCCAGCGTGCCGATACCTTGTAGGTATTGGCGCTGTCTTTTTTGCCGACAGTTTTGTTGTTCAGCTTGTCGTCGATCGCCTTGACAGCGTCGTGACGGCCACCAACGGTCATTTCGAACGACTTGGTCAACGGTGCCAGCAACTCGACGAACGCGCCGTAGGTGTCGCGGCTCATGTCGTAGGCGGCCTTGGTGTTGAAGTTGTAGATATCGTCACCGGTGGCATTGCTGCCTGGCGATTGCTCATAGGTATAGGTGCGGTAGTCGCCACCGATACCGAGGCTGGCTTTGCCGCCTGGCAGGCTGAACAATTCACGCGAGCCGTGCGTGTCGACGCCGCGCATCGTGGTCGATGCGGTACGCACGGAGCCAACGAACTGCGCGCCAGCGATTTGCGCTTGCACCGATGGTTTTTGCGTCACTGCAAACGGGTTGAAGTCCGGATTGGCGAGGATGTTCTTGAATTCCTGGCTCTTCTGGTAACCGCCCGTGTAGCGCTCGTCGATCGAGTTTTGCGACCAGGTCAGGCCGCTTTCGAAGTTCCACGCGCCCAGTTCGCCTTCCACACCAACGACCATGTGTTTGGTTTCGGTGATGGTGTTGCTGGCGCGCAGACCAAAGTCGGTGCTGCGGTAGTTGGCGGTGATCGACTTGACGTCGGCACGTTGCGCTGGCGTCAGGTACGGCGATACATAGGTGTTGTACAGCGGGCTGCCCTTGGCGATCGAAATCGGGATCGGATTGGCGGCGATACGCGCCGTCAGGTCGTAGCGCGAGTAGGCCAGTTCGGCGAACGCGTTCAGGTTGTCGTTCAGCTTGTACGTAGCTTTGGAGAACAGGCTGTCACGTTTCGATTGCGGTACGACTTCCACGGTGGAGCCCGTGTCGAAGCCGCAAGCGCGCGCATTGCTGGTCGTCTTGTAGGAGTCTTCAGGGCACTTGCCATTCATCGCCAGGTAAGGCGTAAAGGCTGTCGATTTAGCACCGCTATTGTAGGCAACAGTGGCGCCTGCTGGCGAAGCCGAGGTGCTGGTGCGGTCCCACACGTAGTTGTTGCCGTTGCGGCTGAATGGCACATACGAGGTAGCGGCGAAATCGCGGTCGGTGGCGCGCAGTTTCGATTGCTCGTCGTGGCGGTACGACAGCAGCACGTTGAAACGGTCTTCGTCCAGGTCGCCGAAACCGTAGGTGACGCTGGTATTCCAGGCGTTGCCGCCTTTGTCTTCCGGACCGCCATAAGTGGCTTCCAGAGTAGCGCCTTGCTGGTTTTTCTTCAGGATGAAGTTCAGTACGCCGGCGATGGCGTCCGAGCCGTACAGGGCCGAAGCGCCGTCGGTCAGGATCTCGACGCGCTCAACGGCGCTCATCGGGATGGCGTTCAGGTTGACCGTGGTGCCGGAGCCTTGTGGTGCGATGCGGCGGCCGTTCAGCAGTACCAGGGTGTAGGACTCGCCGATACCGTGCAGCGATGCACTGGTATTGCCGCCCGAGTCGGAACCGGCAGCAACTGCGCCGATGGTGAAGCCTTGCATGGCTGGCAGGGCCTGGATCAGGTCGGCTACCGAAGTGGCGCCCGATTTGGCGATCGCTTCTTGCGACAGGCGCTGTACAGGCAGTGCGCCTTCGACAGCGATACGCTTGATACTCGAACCGGTAATTTCAACTTTTTGAATTGCTTCGTCCGCCATGGATTGGCCGGAGAACAAGACGCTACCTGCCAGGACGGTCAGGGCCAGGCGTACGCTGCGTACGCCAATTTTTTCTTTAAATGCCATTGTAACAATTACTCCGTAGTAGTTTTAATAACGACAAGCGGCACACGAGCACCGATATAGCCATCGGGTAGATGGTCTGCGGTGCTCGTGTACGGTAGGCGGAACCACGTCGGTGGGAGGTGGAAGACTACTTGGTGCAATATTGTTATAAATGCACTTTTGACTTGTCGAGGCAAACATTATGTCGTCTCAGCAAGAAAAAATGCACCTCAACCGTGTCGTATTTGGCAATAAATTCGAGATACTGAAGAATATTTGATTTAAATGTTAAATATAAATTTTATATTTATAAATATCTACGTTTTTAAAAATGATCAATGGCGTTTTTTTGCAACATAAAATTATTGTATTGGCAATTCGATGTTTTACCAGCAATAATTAGACGAAAAATGTTGTATTGCGGAATTTATGCAAAGTAAAAAAATGTAAAAAAGCCCGCTGAAAGCGGGCTGGTGGAATTGTGACAGAGTGTCAGTCAGAGCGTTAGTCGTTCTGCTTGTGCGCCCTGTCCCGCCATCGGCTTACAAGGGCTGGAACACGCCGGCGGCGCGGTTCTTTTGCACATTGTCCCAGGCGAAGATCTGGCCGTTCATGGCCACATACACGCCGGCTGGCAAGGTTTGCGCCACGCCGCAGGCAAAGCCCAGGTTGAACAGGGCATCGGAGTTGTCGATTTCGTAGGGAATCATGGCGCCCGTCAAAATCACCGTTTGCTGCAGGTTCGCCGCGCCCAGCACTTGCGCCGTTTCGCGCATGGTGTCGGTGCCGTGGATGATGACGATGGCTTTCTCGTGCGCCGCGCGGCACGAAGCGAGCACGCGCTGGCGGTCCGCATCCTGCATGTCGAGCGAGTCGAGCAGTGGCAATTGCTCCAGCGCCACGGGCGCCGTCATGCGCGCGCGGGCAATCGCTGCCGGCAAATGACTGTCGGAAAAGCCCAGGGTACCGTTCAATTCGTTGTAGTGCTTGTCGAAAGTGCCGCCGGTGGCGAGTATGCGCAATGTCATGATGTGGTCACGATGTCAGTGGAGAATGACGCGCATGATATCGTGGATTGATGCCCTTGCGTGAATGGCGCTGCGGATGGGGCAGCGTGCTTGCCGCCTGCGCTTGCGCCGCATCTGGAAAATTTGGCCATCTGTGAGTACACTGGTTTCTTTGTTTGCCTGCCCCCGACTCCGTATGAAAGCGCTCGCTCCCGGCACCGTCATTTTTCACCGCCACCGCGGTTACGGGGTGATCACGTCCGTCAATTTGCTGACGGGCTGGATCGCCGCCCGTTTCGGCAGCGAAGCGCGGACCCTGGACCTGAACCTGTCGACCGATGACGTGCAGTTTGCCGATGGCGAAGCGATCCTGTTTCGCCGCGCGCCGCCGGACCGGATGCCGCACGCGCGCCTGATGGCCATGGTGCGCGAGCTGCACCAGGCCGGCTATCAAAAGCTGTATCTGTATGCCTGGCCCAAGCCGTCCGGCTTGCACTGGCGCTGGCATTTGTTTACGGGGCCGCGCGACTGGATGCAGCGGCCCTGGCGCGAAGGCTGGTATGGCTCGGGCGCCGATTACAACGTCAACCCCGTGATGGGCTGGGGCGATTCCCCGGGCGCCACCACTGGCGAGCTGATCGATGCCCTGGCCCGCTTCGACCCGCAGGGGCTGGCGCAGGCGCTGGGCCGCGACGACGACCATAGCGACTGGTTTGGCCGCGTCTGCGACGCTTTATTGCCCAATTACATGTACAGCCTGGATATGCAGCGCACCGCAGGCGAGCCCTTGCAAGACATGCCGCCCGTGCCGGTCGTGGCCGTGCGCGCTGGCGTGGCGCCGTACAGTGGGCCGGACATCGCCTGGCCGCCCGGCTGGGCCGGCCTGTGGCGGGGCCGGCACGTGCTGCCCGCGCGCGCCATCGGCATCACGGGCGAGCCGGACTTGCTGAAGGGTTTTCAGCGTTCCTGAGGGCTTTGCCGCGCATGTTGCAACACCTCGGGATTGAGCAGGCGCGTGCATTGGCCCTGCGTAAAATCGACGATGTTTTGCAAGGCGTAGCGAAAATACAGTTCATAGCTGTCACGCTCGACGTAGCCCAGGTGCGGCGTGGCCAGCACGTTCGGTAGCAGCAGCAATGGCGAGCCTGGCGGCAGCGGCTCGTCCGTAAACACGTCCAGCGCGGCGGCGCCCGGGCGCCCCATCTGAAGCGCCGCTTCCAGCGCGCCATCGGCCACCAGCTCGGCACGGCTGGTGTTGACGAACAGCGAAGCCGGCTTCATGCGCGCCAGGTCCTCGCTCGTTACCAGGCCGCGCGTCTTGTCGGACAGGCGCAAGTGCAAGCTCAGCACGTCGGCCTGCTCGAAGAAGGCCTCGCGCGACTCTGCCGCCGTATCGCCGGCCGCCACGGCCGCCGCGCGGCTCGCTTCGCTGCTCCACACGAGGATGCTCATGCCGAAAGCGCGGCCATAGCCGGCGATCAATTGCCCGATCTTGCCGTAGCCCCAGATCGCCAGGGTGCGTCCTTTCAATACCGTACCGAGCGTGTTGCGTGCCGGTTCCAGCGCCGACGTCTGCCACAGCCCTTCTTGTAAATGTTGCGCGTACGGCACGATCTTGCGCTGCGCCGCCATGATCAGCGCCCATGTCAGTTCGGCCGGCGCCGTAGGCGAGCCGATGCCTTCCGCAATGGCGATGCCCAGCTCGGTGGCGGCCGCCACATCGATGTGGCCGCTGACCTTGCCCGTTTGTGAAATCAGTTTCAGATTCGGCAGTTTCGACAGCAAAGCCCGGTTGAAACTGCTGCGTTCTCGGATCAGTACCAGCGCGTCGAACGGTGCCAGGCGGATCGCCAGCTGGCCCAGTCCCCGCGCCGTATTGCTGAACACTTTGACCTCGTGGCCGTCGAGCAACTGGTAACAATCGAGGCCGCGCACGGCATCCTGGTAATCATCGAGTATGGCAATTTTCATGGTGGATGGCCGATTTTAGTGAGGATTTGGTAGGGAAATAACAGGATACGGGAAATGCTGAATAGCCTACTACATTAGTCAAGCTATTCTCCTACATTTTTGCGAGAATAGACGTTAGGCGGGTGTACAATCGCCGGCACTTTTGAAGCTTCCTGATTATAGTGATAGCGCAAACTGTTCCTGCAGCCCGGGAGCATGATCCAGCTAAATGCCGCCGGCGCGAGTGCCGCGGCTGACACGACACCAGAGCCCTGCCCGCGTGAATACGCCGCCCGCAGTGAGCCGCAGCCACCTCTCAACGATGCTGCCTGTCTTGCCGGAACGACCAGAATTTCTTTTATTGGTATTGGAGGTAATATGAATCAGCCCGTCATGGGTGGCGTCGCCGCACTCAACGTCCCAGCTTATATTAAACAACAGAAACTGATCAACTGGGTGGCAGACATTGCCGCGCTGACCAAGCCAGACCGCATCTACTGGTGCGATGGTTCGCAAGAAGAGTACGAGCGCCTGTGCGCCGAAATGGTTGCCAGCGGCACCATGAAAAAACTCAATGCCGAAAAGCGCCCGAATTCCTACCTGGCCTGCTCCGACCCGAGCGACGTGGCCCGCGTCGAAGACCGCACGTATATTTGCTCGGCAACGAAAGAAGCGGCCGGCCCGACGAATAACTGGACCGAGCCTGGCGAAATGCGCCACACCCTGAACGGCCTGTTCGATGGCTGCATGCGCGGCCGCACCATGTATGTCGTGCCATTCTCGATGGGTCCGCTGGGCTCGCCAATCGCGCACATCGGCGTGGAACTGTCCGATTCGCCGTATGTCGCCGTCAACATGAAGATCATGACCCGCATGGGCCGTGCCGTGTACGACGTGCTGGGTACCGATGGCGCATTCGTGCCGTGCGTGCACAGCGTGGGCGCACCGCTGGCTGCGGGCCAGGCCGACGTGAAATGGCCGTGCAACAGCACCAAGTACATCGTGCATTTCCCGGAAACGCGTGAAATCTGGTCCTTCGGTTCGGGCTACGGCGGCAACGCCTTGCTGGGCAAGAAATGTTTCGCCCTGCGCATCGCCTCGAACATGGGCTACCAGGAAGCGCAAGCATCGGACAATAATCCGGGCTGGCTGGCCGAACACATGCTGATCCTTGGCGTGGAATCGCCGGAAGGCAAGAAGCATTATGTCGCGGCAGCGTTCCCATCGGCTTGCGGCAAGACCAACTTCGCCATGCTGATCCCGCCGGCAAGTTTTAACGGCTGGAAAGTGACCACCATCGGCGACGATATCGCCTGGATCAAGCCAGGTGCCGATGGTCGTTTGTATGCGATCAACCCGGAAGCGGGCTACTTCGGCGTGGCGCCAGGCACCAACGAAAAAACCAATTACAACTGCATGGCGTCCATGCGCGACAACACGATTTTCACCAACGTGGCGTTGACAGACGACGGCGATGTCTGGTGGGAAGGCTTGACCAAGGAAGCACCTAGCCATTTGATCGACTGGCAGGGCAAGGACTGGACGCCGGCGTCCGGTACCAAGGCGGCGCACCCGAACGCGCGCTTCACGGTGGCGGCAACGCAAAACCCCGTGATCGACTCGGCCTGGGACGATCCGGCCGGCGTGCCGATCTCGGCCTTCATCTTCGGCGGCCGCCGCTCGACCACCGTGCCGCTGGTCACCGAAGCGCGCAACTGGGTCGAAGGCGTCTACATGGCGGCCACCATGGGCTCGGAAACGACGGCCGCGGCCGTGGGCCAGATGGGCGTCGTGCGCCGCGATCCATTTGCCATGTTGCCGTTTATCGGCTATAACATGAGCGATTACTTCCAGCACTGGCTGGACATGGGCGTCAAGGTGGGCAAGGTCAACCCCGCTGCCCTGCCGAAGATCTACTGCGTCAACTGGTTCCGTACGGACGAGGCTGGCAAGTTCGTCTGGCCTGGCTTTGGCGACAACATGCGCGTGCTGAAATGGATGTTGGAGCGTATCGAAGGCAAGGCCGGCGGTGTGGAAAACCTGTTCGGCACGACGCCGCAGTATGGCGACCTGAACTGGGATGGCCTGCCATTCACGCAGCAACAGTTCGACACCATCACCTCGATCGACAAGGCCGCGTGGGTTGAAGAGTTGAAATTGCATACGCAGTTGTTTGAAAAACTCGCGTATCATCTGCCGCAGGAATTGGCAGATAACAAGGCTGCGCTGGAAAAGCGGCTGAGTGCATAACTAAGTTAGCGTAAAGCGGCATCTGACAAGCGTAGCGAGCGGCAGTGATTTGTGGCTAAGAAGCGCAACCGTGCTGAAGCACGGTGAGCATCGCAGGCCGCAAAGCGCGCCGCGCAGTAGCTTGTCAGGTGTTGAGAGTTGTAGTGGGGGAGAAACACGCCAGCAAAGACTGGCGTGAGATAAATGACACGCCGGCAATGACTGGGGTGCTATCAAAAAGAGAAACGGCGCGGATTGCATGAGCAATCCGCGCCGTTTTTTATTGCGCTGCCGTCGTTATTGCTTGAGCAGCGGCCCCAGGTATTTACCCGTCACGCTGGCCGGGTTCAGTGACACGTCTTCCGGCGTGCCCGTGGCGATGATCTGGCCGCCGCCAGCCCCACCTTCCGGGCCCAGGTCGACGATCCAGTCGGCCGTCTTGATGACGTCGAGGTTGTGCTCGATGATCACCAAAGTGTTGCCCTGGTCGCGCAGGCGGTGGATGACTTTCAGCAGCAAGTCGATATCGTGGAAGTGCAAGCCCGTCGTCGGTTCATCGAGGATGTACAGGGTGCGGCCCGTGTCGCGCTTGGACAATTCCAGCGACAGTTTCACGCGCTGCGCTTCGCCGCCGGACAGGGTCGTGGCGCTCTGGCCCAGCTTGATGTAGCCGAGGCCCACGTCGAGCAGGGTTTGCAGCTTGCGCGCGATCAAGGGGACGGGCTTGAAGAATTCATGCGCCTCTTCCACCGTCATGCCCAGCACTTCCGTGATGTTCTTGCCCTTGTATTGCACTTCCAGCGTTTCTCGGTTGTAGCGCTTGCCGTGGCACACGTCGCACGGGACATAGACGTCAGGCAAGAAATGCATCTCGACCTTGATCACGCCATCGCCCTGGCACGCTTCGCAGCGTCCGCCCTTGACGTTGAACGAGAAGCGGCCCGCGCTGTACCCGCGTTCCTTGGCCGTCGGCACCGTGGAGAACAAATCGCGGATCGGCGTAAACAAGCCCGTGTACGTGGCGGGGTTCGAGCGCGGCGTGCGGCCGATCGGCGCCTGGTCGACGGAAATGACCTTGTCGAAGTGTTCCAGGCCGCTGATCGACTCGTGCGGCGCCGGTTCTGTCTGCGAACCATACAAATGGCGCGACAGGGCCGGATACAGAGTATCGTTGACCAGCGACGATTTGCCTGAACCGGACACGCCCGTCACGCATGTCATCAAGCCCACAGGCAAGCTCAGCGACACCTTTTTCAGGTTGTTGCCCGTCGCGCCAGTAATGACCAGCTGCTTTTCCGGATTGCTGGCGTGGCGCTTGGCCGGCACGGCGATTTTCAGCTTGCCGTTCAGGTATTGCGCCGTCAGCGATTTCTTGTTCTTGAGAATGTCTTGCAAGGTGCCTTCGGCGATGATTTCGCCGCCGTGCACGCCCGCGCCGACGCCCATGTCGACGATGTAGTCGGCCGTGCGGATGGCGTCCTCGTCATGCTCGACCACCAGCACGCTGTTGCCGATGTCGCGCAAGTGTTTCAAGGTTTCGATCAGGCGGTCATTGTCGCGCTGGTGCAAGCCGATCGACGGTTCATCGAGCACATACATGACGCCCGTCAAACCGGAGCCGATTTGCGACGCCAGGCGGATGCGTTGTGCTTCGCCGCCGGAGAGCGTGTCGGCGCTGCGGTCCAGCGACAGGTAGTCGAGGCCCACATTGTTGAGGAATTTCAGGCGTGAAATGATTTCCTTGACCACGCGGTCGGCGATCTCTTTCTTGGCGCCCGTCAGTTTCAGCTTTTCAAAGAATTCCAGGGTCTCGCGCAGCGGTTTTCCCGCCACTTCATAGATGGCGCGCTGCTGCTTGCCCGTGCCGACCTTGACGAAGCGCGCTTCCACGCGCAGGCGTGCGCCATCGCATGAGGGGCAGCATTTCTCATTGATGAACTTGGCCAATTCTTCCTTGACGGCCATCGAATCCGTCTCGCGGTAGCGGCGTTGCAGATTGTTGACCACGCCTTCGAACGTGTGTTCCTTGATGACGGTGCGGCCCCGTTCGTTGACATAGGTAAATGGAATCACTTGCTTGCCGGAACCGTACAACACGGCTTGCTGTGAATTCAAGTCCAGCTGCTCGAACGGCATGTCCAAGTCGAACTCGTAATACGCGGCCAGGTTCGACAGCATCTGGAAGTAAAACTGGTTGCGGCGGTCCCAGCCCTTGACGGCGCCCGAGGCAAGCGACAGGTTCGGGAACGCGACGATGCGTTTCGGGTCAAAGAACTCAATGTGTCCCAGGCCGTCGCATTCCGGGCAGGCGCCCATGGGGTTGTTGAACGAGAACAGACGCGGTTCCAGTTCCTGCAGGGAATAGCCACACACATTGCAGGCGAACTTGTTGGAATACACGTGCTCCTGGGCGGTATCCATTTCGTAGGCAATGGCGCGGCCGTCGGCCAGGCGCAGGGCTGTTTCGAAACTTTCCGCCAGGCGTTGCTTGATCTCCTGGTTCACCTTGACCCGGTCGATGACGACGTCGATCGTGTGTTTTTCCGTTTTCTTCAGTTTCGGGAGATCATCGACTTCATAGATCTTGGCCGCATGCGTGCCGCTCTGTACGCGAAAGCGCACGAAGCCCTGCGCCTGCATCTGCTCGAACAGGTCCACATGTTCGCCCTTTCGGTTGGCGACGACGGGCGCAAGTATCATCAGCTTGGTGTCTTCCGGCATGGCCAGCACGGCATCGACCATTTGCGACACGGATTGCGCGGCCAGCGCGTTTTCCGGATGGTCGGGGCAGTACGGCGTGCCCACGCGCGCATACAGCAGGCGCAGATAATCATGGATTTCCGTCACGGTGCCCACGGTCGAGCGCGGATTGTGCGACGTTGCCTTCTGTTCGATGGAGATGGCCGGCGATAGGCCTTCGATCAGGTCGACATCGGGCTTTTCCATCAACTGCAAAAACTGGCGTGCATAGGCCGACAGTGACTCGACATAGCGGCGCTGGCCTTCCGCGTACAAGGTGTCGAAGGCCAGCGACGACTTGCCGGAGCCGGACAAGCCGGTAATCACGATCAGCTTATTGCGCGGCAAATCGAGATTGATATTCTTGAGGTTATGCGTGCGAGCGCCGCGAATGCGGATCTGTTCCATGTGATTGCCTTGCTTTCAGTGAGTGGTGCGGCCGGCGCATTGTGCCTGGGTGCGGATGAGGAGCCACAACGGGTCAACCTGTAACTATAGCCGGGTTTTGCTCTGCATGCCTGAGGCGTCCATGGGCGGATTGCGCCGCCGGGCGAACGTGCCCTGACAAAGTTTGATGCAGATGCGTACTGACGTTTGAATACTGTATATAATACCAGTATTCAAGTTTCTTGTTTTCACCTGCCGTGAAAAAAACGTGCCGCCGCACGGGAGAGGGCGTCCGCCAGAAAGCGGGTGCTTTGCGCCGCGTGGTCGCTTATAATCCTCGTTTAGTACACTAAACTAACGCGCGGGACACCGGCTCCCGCTGCAGTTCATCAGGAGTTATTCATGGCATCAGTCAACAAAGTCATCATCGTCGGCAATCTGGGCCGTGACCCGGAAATCCGCTACATGCCTAGCGGCGACGCGATCGCCAACATCGCCGTGGCCACTTCGTACAAATCGAAGGACCGCAACACGGGCGAACAAAAAGAATTGACAGAGTGGCACCGTATCTCGTTCTTCGGCCGTCTGGCGGAAATCGTCGGCCAATACCTGAAAAAAGGCTCGTCCGTCTACGTCGAAGGCCGTCTGCAAACCCGTAAATACACGGACAAGGACGGCGTCGAGAAGTACGCAACCGACATCATCGCGGAACAGATGCAAATGCTGGGCGGCCGTTCCGGCATGGGCGGCGACGCCGGCGGTGGCGATGACAGCTACGGTGGTGGCGGTGGCGGCGGCTACGACGCCCCGGCCCCGCGCCAGGCGCCAGCCCCGCGTCCAGCTCCGGCACCACGTCCGGCACCGAAGCCAGCACCGAACTTCTCGGATATGGATGACGATATTCCGTTCTAAATCTGAACATGTCTTTTTGATTGATTAAAACCTGTTCTCTGAAAAGAGAACAGGTTTTTTTATTTTCATGTAAATTATAAAATGGATATTTACGAGAACATTGTTATCGGGAACTTTTTATATGGACTTGGACTTGCAATGGGTAGTACTAGCCATTCCAAGAAATTACCACTCTCAGTAAACTTACTGCAACAAACACCGCTTGACCGAGGTGCTGGTGATGTACTGGTACAGGGGGCTTGTGTAATGCGGTTACTTGAATTTAAACGCTCGAATAATGATGATGAAAAAGAAGAAGGTAAACTTATTCATTTGCAGCGCTCATTGTCAAATTCAAAAAATTCTGATCTGATCCCAGTATCGCGTGAGGTGCACTGGTTTGTAAGATCGAGAAGTGAGTATGGGAAGTTGGAACTGCAAATTTCTCCTTACCTTGATTTTAAGGAAATGCTTGAATCTCAAATGACTTTGGGGAATTTTATTGGCGAAATGATCACGGACGCTGCCAGTGCCACTGATGAAAGATCTGCTATATTCTCACGATATTTAAGAGTGGTTGCTGAAAGCCAAGGATCTATTAAGGGATCATCTGGCGGATTAATTGTTTCTGTTGATGATGGCGGATTAGTAAATTACGTCGTTGTAGAGGATTTACGCGAGATAGGATTGAAATTGGATAAGCTACAGGAAATCTATCGTATACGACAACTTGAGCGCCAACAACAATATGAAAAACAGTGGACTCGCAGCCTCCCAGGTATCGAAAGGGATGGGTATTCTCGATGAATAAATACAATCAAGATGAAGATATAAGTATCGTCGTTGGAACACTACTCGAGATGGCGATACGCGACCAGAAAGCTGTTCAGAGAGCAGTAGATAGGTTGATTAACACAGAGCATAGCGTCGAGACTGCCGCGACCCAGCTTCCAGCAAAGGTGGCCCGTGAAGTGACATCAGCTATACAGGAAGCCATCTATAAAGCGGCTGACGTTCTGGTGCGGCGTTTTGATGCGGCAAATATAGATGCGAAACGTGCCTCGGCGGCATATCAAGAAGCAGCAACGTTCGGCTTTTGGCGCATGATTGCTGGAGCCTTGGCCATTACGAGCATCGGTATGGCGGCTATTGTATTTGCAGCATGGTTGGCCATGCCGAATATCAGCGAACTTCGGTCATTGAGAGACGAAAAGGCCGACCTTGAGGGCCAGCTCGCCTTACTGGAAAAGCGAGGTGCAAAAATCGATTACACCATGTGTGAACTGGGGAAAGGTGGGAGAAAGGCTCGTCTATGCGCTCGAATTGATCCCAACTTTGAAAGTGTTTGGGATGGCTACCGCATTCTTGCAGAGAAACATCGATGATTTACAGAATTTGTTCCTAGTGCTGTATTACGTCTGAACGGGGCCTCCATTAGGCAGCCGTTGTTATTTTGTCCTTGAGTATACTCGTAAGCTAAGGGGCGACGATACATCCTTGTGGTTTTTAGAATAATTTACACCTAAAAAATGCAATGCCGGTAGCCTTCGAGGATATTTCGCAGACTTAATCGCGCAAGCCCATCTCCAGACTGTAGCTGGCCACCGCATTCCTGCGCGCCGCGTTGCGCATCAGGTAAACCTGTACCGTGTACTCGCCATCGGCCGGAAGTTTTGCCTGGTAGCTGTTGCCGCCGGATGAACCGATGAACAGGGCTTCATCCTGGCCTGGCTGGCGGATGTTGAAGTAATTCGACGGTTGGTTGGTCTTCAGCTTGAGGCTGAGGGTCTGGCCGGCCTTGCCTGTCACCGTGTATTCGGCCGTGGCGTAGCCCTTGATCTTGCCTTTCACGCTGTGCACGGTTTTTCCTGCCGTCAGTTCCACTGTTTCCTTGTGGACCGGGTCGGCGCTCCAGGCGGGCATGGTGAAAACGAGGGCTGCCAGCAGCAGGCTGGCGCGAATGGGCAGATGGCGACGCGGCATGGGGACTTCCTCTTGAACGTGGTGCCAGCGCGCTCGCCGGCGATGCTGTCCATGTTACGCCAGATGCCGCGATTGGCCAGTACGGCAGCGCTCGTATAGCGTGTGCCGGTGCGTTTTTTCCTCCTTTCTTGACCTGTGCGCTTTTTCCGGGCGCGCACGTTTCAATACGCGGAAAAAGACGAAATTCAGGTAGGCTGAAGCGTCTCTTCTCACTACTCTGAAAGGAACGCAGCATGGGTATTTCCGGAAAAGTCGCGCTCGTCACGGGGGCCGCGCAAGGTATCGGCAAGGCGATCGCCTTGCGCCTGGCCAAGGATGGCGCCGATATCGCGCTGGTGGATCTGAACCAGGAAAAGCTGGACACGGCCGCCGCTGAAGTGCGCGCGCTGGGACGCCGCGCCGTCACCTTCATTGCCGACGTGTCGCAGCTCGCTCAGGTCACCGAAGCGGTGGCGTTTGCCGAGCAGGAGCTGGGCGGCTTCGACATCATCGTCAACAACGCCGGTATCGCACAAGTGCAGCCGCTGCTCGACGTGACGCCGGAAGAGGTCGACCGCATCATGCGCATCAATGTGCAAGGGACGCTCTGGGGCATCCAGGCGGCCGCCAAGACCTTCAAGAAGCGCAAGCAGAAAGGCAAGATCATCAATGCCTGCTCCATCGCCGGTCATGACGGTTTTGCCTTGCTGGGCGTGTACTCGGCCACCAAGTTTGCCGTGCGCGCGCTGACGCAGGCGGCGGCCAAGGAACTGGCGGCCGACGGCATCACCGTCAACGCGTATTGCCCTGGCGTCGTCGGCACGGACATGTGGACCGAGATCGACAAGCGCATGGCTGAAGTGACGGGCGCCGAGCTGGGCGCGACGTATAAAAAATATGTGGACGGCATCGCACTGGGGCGCGCCGAGACGCCGGACGACGTGGCAGGGCTCGTCTCCTTCCTGGCGGGGCCCGATGCCGATTACATGACGGGCCAGGCGCCGCTGATCGACGGGGGATTGGTGTACCGCTGATGGCGTGATTGGGGGGGCTGGCGGGGAATCGGCGTCCCCGTCAGACCCCCATCGATTAATTCACGCTGACTTCCTTGCGGTTGTCGCGCGGAACCCTGTCGATCATCTTGTTGTACGGATCGACGCCCACTTCAAACGGTTTGTCCTTCACCGTCATCGTCACCACGGGGTCGCTGCCCGACAACACGCGCTTGTCGGTGAACAGGACTTTTTCATCTTTTTCCTTGCCGCCCGCCGGGCGCGCGAAGATGGCGATTTCCACCGGCTCGTCGTAGGCGCGTGGGCTTTCCTTGCCCTTGCCGTCGGACTCCAGTTTGGCCAAGTGCAATTGCATGGTGACATCCCACTGACCGTCCTTGCGCTGCACGGCGCTCGCTTGCGTGACGCGGTTGTCGTAGAAGACGATTTTCTCGAACAGGTCCGTGATCAGCGCCTGCTTGTCCTGCGGCGCTTCGGCGCGGATGTAGGCCAGCAGTTCCGACGACGTGGTGAACGGCGCCTGCTGGTAGCCCTTGTCCTGCAGATAGCGTTTCAGCGCACGGTTCAGCGCTTCCTCGCCGATTTCATCGCGCAGGCGGTAGAACACCAGGCTGCCCTTGTTGTAGTGGATATATTGCTGTCCCTCCACGCGCGCCAGCGGCAGTTCCTCGATGGCTTCGCCGCCGCGCCCGCTCAGGTAGCGGTCAAGTTCATAGCGCAGGAAGCGGCGCATCTTGTCGCGCCCGTATTCCTTTTCCATCACCATCAGGGCCGAGTATTGCGCCAAGGACTCCATCAGCATGGTGGCGCCCTGCACGTTGGCGCCGATCACCTGGTGGCCCCACCACTGGTGCGCCATTTCATGCGCCGTGACGTAGAACACGTAGTCGATGTCATCCTTGTCGCGCAGGTCGGCGATGAAGCCGATGCCTTCCGAATACGGAATCGTATTGGCAAACGACTGCGCGAAGCTCTGGTAGCCGGGGAATTCCAGGATGCGCACCTGCTTGTGCTGGTAGGGCGTGAACTCGGTGGTGTAATAGTCGAGCGACTTTTGCACAGAGGTAATCATGCGCTGCGTATTGTAGCCATGCTTTTTATCGAAATAAACTTCGATCGGCAAGCCTTTCCACGCGTCTTTCTTGACTTCCCAGCGCGCCGACAGATAGGCGAAGAACGGCATCATCGGCTGGTCCATCTTGTAGCGGTAATAGCGGCGGCCATCCTTTTCCCAGCTCTTCTGCAGGTAGCCGGGCGCCAGGGCGGTCTGCTCGCCGCTGGTGGACACCGTCGTGTCGAAATGGATCCAGTCCGCCTCGCCGCCAAAGACCGTATTGCCATAGGCGGAGGAGTCTTCCAGCTTGGCCATGCGCTGCGGTTCGCCCAGGCCCCGCTTGCGGCGCTCGTTGCGGTCCGTCAGCTCCATTTCCTTGGCATAGCCGAAGTGCGGGAAATACGCCTGGTTGTTAAAGAAACTGCCGTTCAGGTTGACCTGGTCCGGCGCGCCGCTGTTGGTAAAGCCCGCATGCGTGACGGCCACCGTGAAGTCGAGCGGCAGGGTGGCGCCGGGCGCCACGGGACGGGCCAGCTTGAGGATGCTGAAGCCCAGTTCCTTGTCGTCCAGCGCCACCTTGTGTTCAGGCAAGTTCAACCAGTGCGTGTCCAGGTCCGGATTGAGTTGGATGCGCAAGGTGTCGAGCGGCTGCTGCGTCTTGTTTTGCAGCACATAGTGGCCCTTGATCAAGACTTTGCGTTGCTCGGGATAGATATCCACGTCGGCCTGGATATCGGTGATCTTCAGTTGCGGCAAGTCCTTGTACTGTTTGTACAATTTCTCGTAGCGTGCCTGCTTGTCCATGCTGACATTCGCCGTTTCGTACTGGTTCAGCACATTCGTGTTGTAGAAGATCCAGCCGCCCGTGCCGGCCCAGCACAGCAGTACCAATACCAGCGCGGCACCCGTACGGCCCTGCAGGCGCTGGCGCGCCAGGCGCACGCGCGCACGCCAGTCGGCGGACAGGCCGCGCACCCAGAATGCCTGCGCCAGCATGACGAGGGCCACCGTGAACAGGCTCCAGTACAGCGCGAACCAGGACCAGCCGGCCAGGAAGTGGCCATAGCCGTTCATGTCCGAATACTTGATGGCCGGCATGCCGCCGAAGGCGTACAGATTGTGTTCGAAGTGCAGCATGCCCAGCACCATTTGCGCCACCATCAGCAGGATCACCAGCAGGTAGCCGATGAACTTGTTATTTGACAGCACTTGCAGGGTGAGGGCGCACAAGGCCATCAGCACGAAGAAGAGGGCGCCCAGCAGGGTGCCTTTCAGGTACAGCCCCAGTTCCACGGGCGCGCCGCCCTTGTAGAGCTGGAAACCGATGGCCGCGATGACGCCCACCAGCAGGTAACCGGCGATGACGCCGACCAGGGCCGTGCATTTGGCCAGCAGGGGTACCCAGTTGGGCACGGGCATGGCATCGCTGACGTCGGCGATGCGGGCTTGCCGCTCCTTGAAGATCAGTTCGCCCGCATAGAAGGTGACGATGATGATCAGCATGAAGCTGAAGCTGTTGTTGATATTTTGCAGCATCAAATGCGTCATCGGATACACGGCCGTGCCGTACATGTTCTTGCCGATACTCGCCCCGGCGACCAGGTTGATTACGGCGAACAGCAGCATGACGAGGAAGGGCACGCTCTTGAACACGCCGACGGCGTCGAAGCGCAGGATTTGCCACCACTGGCGCCAGGCTGTCGCGCCCGTAAAGGTGGGGATGCTGCGCGGCAGGTGCGGCGGCGCCGCCACGGCCGGCGCGGTGGCCTCTGCCTTGTGTTTGCCGAACAGGCGCTTGCCCGTGCCCGTGCGCTGCGGCTTGAACAGGATCACGGTGGCGGCGAACAGTATCACCGTGATGGCCAGCCACAGCAAGCGGTTGGCCAGCAGGAAGCCGGAAAATGGCGGCAGGCCCGCGTTCGCTTCGGCGGACGTGAAGTAGCGCGTCATGCGGCCGAACGCGCGCATGCCGAACGGGTCGAGCAGGACGGCGATCCATTCGTTGTTGATGTCGCGCGTAAAGGCGCCGGCCATGCCCCACAGCACGAAAAAGCCCAGCACGCCCACGTAGACGAGCAACATCGAGCGCGTCGTGGCCGCCAGCAGCATCAGCAGGGCGCCGATGAAGAGCAGGTTCGGGATCACCATCACGCCGAAGCTCCACGCGTACGCATGCAGCGAGAACGCGCCCACGCGCTGCGGGTCGACCCAAGGCATGAGAGGGCCGAGCATGATGGCCAGGGCGATGGCGGCAAAGATCACCAGGCAGGCGACGAAGCCGGCGGCGAAGCGGCCGAACAGGTAATCCCACTTGCGCATGGGCGTGGCGAACAGCATGTCGGCCATGCCCACTTCGCTGTCGCGCAGCACGGCGCCGGCGATGAAGATGGTGATGAGCAGCATAGACAGCAGGCTGAACATCGTCAGCAGCTGCGCCACCACGGTGGGCGCATTGCGGTTGATGTTGCCGATGGCGCCGCCGACCTGGATCGAATCGCTGCTGCTGGCGCCAAACGCCATCAAGGCGAGGATGACGGCAAATATCCACAGCAGCGGCTGTTTCAGCTGATAGCCGAGGTCAAACTTGAAAAATTCCTTCCACATGGCGGCCCCTTACGCTGCGGCTGGGGCTGCGGCCGGCGCGGCGGCGCCGTTGCGGGCGGCGTTGCGCACGTGCAGGAAGTACACGTCTTCCAGGTCCGGGGCGATCTGCGTGAAGCCGCTGTCGGGCTGGCTGTCGGCAAACACATTGATTTGCGGCTTGCCGCCCACCAGGCGCGTCGACAGCACGTTCAAGGTTTGCTGATACTGCGCCAGCTCGTCCATGCTGACGCTGCGGCGCCAGACCTTGCCCAGCAGCGTATCGATGGCCGCCTGCGGCTCGCCCTGCACCAGCACCTGTCCCTTGACGATCATCGCCATGCGCGGGCACAGGTCCGTCACGTCGTCGACGATGTGCGTCGACAGGATGACGACCACTTGCTCACCGATCTTCGCCAGCAGGTTCAGGAAGCGGTTGCGCTCGTCCGGATCCAGGCCGGCCGTCGGTTCATCGACGATCACCAAGCGCGGCGCTCCCAGCAGCGCCTGGGCGATGCCGAAGCGCTGGCGCATGCCGCCCGAATACGTGCCCAGGTTGCGCTTGCGCGCTTCCCACAGATTGGTTTGCTGCAGCAAGGCTTCCACGGCCTCCTTGCGCGGGCCCTTTTCCGTCAAACCTTTGAGCACTGCAAAGTGGTTGAGCAGGGTTTCCGCACTGACCTTCGGATACACGCCGAAATCCTGCGGCAGATAGCCGAGCTGGCGGCGCAGGCCGGCCTTGTCCTGCAGCACATCGACGCCATCGAAATGGATGCTGCCGCTATCGGGATCTTGCAATGTCGCAATGGTGCGCATCAGCGAGGACTTGCCCGCGCCATTCGGTCCCAGCAAGCCGAACATTCCGTTGGGAATGTCCAGGCTGACATTGTTGATGGCCTTGACGCCATTGGCATACGTTTTGTTCAGCTGTTTGATCGATAGCATGTGCAGCATTCTCCAGAGCTTGGGTATGAAAGCCGGCAGATACATGCCTGCCGGTCTGTGGAAGGGGATCACCCTTGTTTTTCAGCCGCGATGGCGGATGTTACTTAAAAACAATAATATATAACCAATTGGAAGGAAATTAATATTTTTGCGACCAAGGGTGGAAATGCAGGGCTGGAATGCAGGAGGAAGCGATGAGCGACGTGGTGCTACACTCGCCATCTCAATGACGCCATGCGGCGGAAAGACGGGACCATGACGGTAATACAGAACATGACATTGCGCGCCGTTGCGCCCGGCGAAGAGGGGGCGCTGGCGCGGCTGTTCCAGCTGTATTGCTACGACAATACCGCCTGGAGCGGTGAAGACGTGCTGGCCGACGGCCGTTACGATGTGTGCGATGCCGGGCTGGCCGACTATGTGCATGCGCCTGGGCATACGGCCTTCTGGATCGAGGTCGGTGGTGCGCTGGCGGGCTTTTTCATCACGGAGCCCGGCATGGCGGGCGAGTTGCCGGTGCAGGAGTTCAGCGACTTTTTTATTTTGAAGAAGTACCGGCGCCGGGGGCTGGCTCTGGAAGTGGTGCGGAGAGTGCTGCTGGACAGCGCGCAGACGTGGATGGTGGCGATGTTCCGCGCCGATGCGGATGCCTGCGCGTTCTGGCGGCAGGCGTTTGCGCGCCTGCCGTTTGCCAGGGTCGAGGCGTGGGACGATCCGGACTTGCCGCAGTTCCAGCTGACGTTGCTGAAACCTGCGGCCTGAGCTGGTTTAGAAGCGTACTTTCACATATGCCGACGGTCCCGTCAGGCGGATGTTCAGGTCGGCATCGCGTTCGCTGTCGCGGTGCAGCTTGATTTTCGAGATGCCGTAATCGGCCACGAAACCGATATTTTTGAACGGGAACCATTCCACGCCGACATTGCCGCCGTAGATGTGGCCATTGATGCGTCCGCCGTTTTTCTTGATGCCCGACGCTTCCGCATACATGCGCAAGTCCGGCGTGAAGGCGTGGCGCCAGCCCACTTCCAGCAGTGGCGCAAACGCGTGCTCGCTGATGGAATCGCGTGCCGTGGCCGTTTCACCATTGACGACGCCGGTGGCCGTGCCTTTCAGGTTGGCGTGGTAGTAGGCGGCGCCCAGGCCGATGCCGAAGGTATCGTTGCCGCTGCCCAGCCACCATTTATAGGCCAGCTTGGCCAGGTCCAGCTTCAGATCGGCATTCGCCGTGGCCGTGCCCGTGACGGGCTGGCCATTGATGATGGTTTCGCCTGTCAGGCTTGGCGTGTAGGATTTGTCGTAGCGGTAGTAGTCGAATGCCAGGCCATGGCGGTCGCCGATCAGCAAGTCCGCCTTGACGCGCGGGATGGTGGTATGGCTTGGCTTTGATTCGGGCGCGTCGATGCGGCCAAATTGCGTGTCGGCGCCGATATTGATGCGCGGATCGGCGGAAAACGCGCCCACGGAAATGCTGACGCGGTCCAAGGTGGGCGACGGTTCAGCGCGCGCCGTGGCGGCCGCCGTGGCAATACCCAGCACGCCCAGCATCATGGCACCGCGCAAGGCAAGGTGGTGCGGGCGTGGTGGGGACAGGCGGGTGAACACGGACATGGCAGACATGGGGCAACTCCTCAAGATAAAGTGAAAACTGTCGCGACGTTTTAGGCAACAGTGCAATAAGGAAATGGTAGCAACTGTTACATTTAGATTACGTAGCCGCACGGCGCAACTGTCCGTCGGACTTGTCCTACCGCCGGTCAAGCAACTGTAAAAACTGGTAATGAAGGGATGTCAACGATGCAGGAAATCATGGAACTGGTGACGCCGCGGCTGGTACTGCGGCAATGGCGCGACAGCGACTTCGCGCCGTTCGCGGCGCTGAATGCCGATCCCCGCGTGATGGCCTATTTCCCCGCGGCCCTGTCGCGCGACGCCAGCGACACCATGGCGAAGCGCTGCAGCGGCCTGATCGCCGAGCGGGGCTGGGGCTTGTGGGCCGTGGCCTTGCGAGAAAACGATGCCTTCATCGGCATGACGGGCTTGCATATTCCCGCTGTGCAACTGCCATGTTCGCCGTGCGTGGAAATCGGCTGGCGCCTGGCGTTCGATTACTGGGGGCAAGGTTATGCAAAGGAAGCGGCACGGGCCGCCCTGCAGGCAGGTTTTGAACGCTTGCAATTGCCGGAAATCGTCGCGTTCACGGCGTTGCCCAACTTGCGCTCGAGTACGCTGATGGCGCGCCTGGGCATGCGCCGCGATGCGGACACGTTCGAGCATCCGGCCCTGGCGCCAGGACACGCATTGCGCACGCATTGCCTGTATCGTCTGACGCGCGCAGAATGGTGTGCACAGGAGGGAACATGAGAATCGCCGCCATATCCGATATCCACGGCAACCTCGACGCGCTTGACGCCGTGCTGGCCGACATCGCCCGGCGTGGCGTGGACGTGACCGTCAACCTCGGCGATATCGTCTCGGGCCATCTGCAGCCGCGCGCCACGGCGGCGCGCCTGATGGGGCTCGGCCTGCCGACCATCCGCGGCAACCACGAACGCCAGCTGCTGGGCGATCCGGCCCGCATGGGTGTGTCGGACGCCTATGCGCGCGCGCAACTGTTGCCGGAGCAACTGGATTGGATTGCGGCGCTGCCCGCCACCTTGCGCCTGCGGCACGATGTGTTGCTCGTGCATGGCACGCCCGTCAGCGACCTTGTGTATTTTCTCGACAGCGTCACGCCGCAAGGCAGCCGCGCCGCCACGCCGATGGAAGTGGCCGAACGGGCCGGCGAGACAGACGCCGCGCTGATCCTGTGCGGCCACACGCACATGCCGCGCCAGGTACGCCTGGCCGACGGGCGGCTGATCGTCAACCCGGGCAGCGTCGGTTTGCAAGCCTATGACGACGACCATGGTTATCCGCACGTGATGGAAAACGGCACGCCGCACGCGCGCTATGCGATTGCCGAACAGGGGACCGATGGCCGCTGGACGGCGCAGTTATACGCCGTGGAATATGACTGGGAAAAGGCGGCCCGGCTGGCGCTGGCCAACGGCCGGCCCGACTGGGCCACGCCCTTGCGCACGGGCCGCGTGGGCGCCGCCTGAGCTCTTTAGCAGCTTGGGGCGCGCGTGACGGGCACCAGTTCCGTCTTGCCGTCCTTGGCGATCACCTGGTTGATGCTGATGCTGCAGCGCTTGCCTTCCCACGAGAACGCCGCTTCGTAATCTTCGCCGGCGCGCGGCGTAAAGGTGACGTCACCACTGCAGCTGGGCGAGACGCTTTCATAGCGCACGCCGTTGGCCACGTAAAACGAGGACACGTCTTGGAAGCCCAGGCGCAAGCTGCTGGGCTTGTCGGCGGGAACTTCATATTCGCGGAAATAGGCTTTCGAGAAAAAGCCATCCTTGCGCGACAGGTTTTGCGACGTTTCCGTTTCCGGGATGCCCAGGCTGGTATTGCTGACAGTGCCGATCAGGGAGCCGAAGGCGGAACTCATGCCGCCGCTGGCCTTTTCCACGCCATCGCTGAACATGCCACGGATGCAGCTGCTGTCGCGGTACAGGAAGGCCGTGGCGCCATTCTGGCCGAACAGGCGCAGGCGGCTGATGGTGGACGTTGCCGGCACGGCTGGCGTGCTCGCCGCTTCGGCGGCGGCAGCTGCGGGTGGCTCGGTGATGGCGGCATCCTGAGCAAAACTGGAGGCACTGAGTAACAGGGAAAACAGGACGGCAGGGTTTTTCATTGTGAATTTTAAATTATCAAAAGGAAATAATATATACCCTATGGCAATATATTTCTGCTCTTTTTGACAAGCCTGCCACTGTGTCGCTCCCTAGCGGAACTCTTCCGCCACGAGGTTGTATTTCTGCATCTTGTGATACAGGGTTTGTTTCGGCAAGCCGAGCACCGCGCTCACTTCGCTGACATTACCCGCATATGCGCGCAGTTCCTGCTCGATCAGCGCGCGTTCGAAGCCGTTCACCTGTTCCGCCAGCGACAAGGGGCTGGCCTGGCCGCTCGCCAGCAGACTCGATGCGCCACCGGCGATGCCCAGCACGAAGCGGTCGGCGATATTACGCAGTTCGCGTACATTGCCGGGCCAGGAATGGGCCATCAGGTTGCGCATCTGCGCGCTGGAAACGACGGGCGCGGCGCGGTTGTAGCGGGCGGCGGCGGCCAGCACGAAGTGTTCGAACAGGATGGGAATATCCTCGCGCCGTTCGCGCAGCGGCGGCAGGTGCAGCACGATTAGGTTCAAGCGGTAGTACAGGTCGCTGCGGAATTTCTGCTGCTGCGACAAGTCTTCCAGGTCCAGCTTGGCCGCCGCGATGACGCGCACGTCGACGGGCGTGGGCACGTTCGAGCCGAGCCGCTCGATATAGCGTTCCTGCAGCACGCGCAGCAATTTCACTTGCAGCGACAAGGGCAGCGATTCGATTTCGTCGAGGAAAAAAGTGCCCTGGTCCGCGTGCTCGATCTTGCCCACCTGCCGCTTCGCCGCACCCGTAAACGCGCCCGGTTCGTGGCCGAAGACTTCGCTCTCAAAAATGCTTTCGGGAATAGCACCGCAGTTGACGGCGACAAAGTTGTGCTTGCGGCGGTGGCTGAAGTCGTGCAGGCAGCGGGCCACCATTTCCTTGCCCGTGCCTGTGTCGCCATAGATCAGCACGTCGGCCGGTTCGTCGGCAACGTCTAGTATCAAGCGCCGTATGTCGCGCATCGCCACGGAATTGCCCAATAGCCGCGCTTCAATGCCGCCGCCGTCCTCGAGCTGGCGGCGCAGGCTGTGCACTTCCAGGGTCAGGCGGCGGGTTTCCAGCGCGCGCAGGATGACGTCGACCAGCTGGTCGGACGAATACGGTTTTTCGATGAAATCGTAGGCGCCCGTGCGCATGGCGTGCACGGCCATCGTGATGTCGCCATGGCCCGTGACGAGGATCACGGGCAGGTTGGCATCGAGCGTCTTGACCGCCTGCAGCAATTCCAGGCCGCTCATGCCGGGCAGGCGCACGTCGCTCACGACGATGCCGGGGAAATCGGGCGTCAGCAGTTTATAGGCCAGCTCGGCCGAGTGAAAGGCCAGCACGTCCAGGCCGGCCAGCTGTAAAGCCTGCTCGCTGCCTTCGCGTACGGTGGGGTCGTCTTCGACCAGCAAGACCTTCAAGCCGTCAAACATGTTTTTCCTCCTGCGTTGCTATCTGTAGTTCGATGGTGAAGATGGCGCCGCCGCCGGGGGCGTTTTCGGCGCGCAGCACGCCGCCGAACTGGCGCGTGATCTGTTCGGAAATGGCCAGTCCCAGGCCCAGTCCCAAGCCTTGCGGTTTTGTCGTGAAGAACGGTTCGAACAGGTGTTCATACACTTCCGTCGACAGGCCCGGGCCCGTGTCGGCCACATGGATCAGTACGTGTTCGGGCGTGCATTCGACGGACACGCGCAGGCTGCGCACGTCGCTGCCATTCATGGCGTCGAGCGCATTCGCGTACAGATTCACCAGCACCTGTTCCAGGCGGTTGCTTTCGCACATGGCGAAGATGTCTTCGGGCGGCAGTTGCAAGGTAAAACGCACATTTTCCACCTGCAGGCGGCGTTCGACGAGGAACAGGGCATTGCTGATGGCCGTGGGGATCGACACGGAGGTCAGGCTGGTTGTCGACTTGCGTGCAAAAATCTTCAATTGTCCCGTAATGGTCCCCATCCTGGCCGCAATTTGCGATATCTTCGCCAGATTGCGCCGCGCGTCGTCGAGCCGTCCCCGCTCGAGCAGGATGACGGCATTGTCGGACATGGTGCGCAGCGCCGTCAGCGGCTGGTTCAGCTCATGCGTGATGCTGGCCGACATTTGCCCCAGCACGGCCATCTTGCCGGCCTGGAACAGTTCATTTTGCGTGATGTGCAGCTTTTGCTCGGCCTTGCTGCGCACCTCGATTTCCTGGCTCAGGCTTTGCGTCATGGCATTGAGTTCCGACGTGCGTTCCTCGACCATGGCTTCCAGGTTGTCATAGGCATGTTGCAGATCTTCGCGGGCGCGCAATTTTTGCGCCACGGCCGCGCGGCGCTGGCGCAGGTAAAAGAACAGCAGCATGAAAAAGCCCAGCAGCACGCACGAGAAGGCGGCCGCCGCGCGCGCGCTGGCCTTGGCCTGCGCCAGGTCGGACAAATAAATGAAAGTCCAGCCTTGCGGTGATTTGAGCTTGATCTGCGTCATGACGCTCGAACTGATCTTCGGCGGCGTGTCGGCGTGTTCCTGCTCGCGCACGCTGATCACGCGGGCGCCATTGCCCAGTTGGCGGTCGGAAACGAAAGGGATGGCGGCCAACTGCTTCGAATAATACTGGCGCGTGCGGTTGAGTTCTTCGACGATGGCGGGCGACAGCGGCGCCAGGGTCTTGTACTTCCAGTCCGCCATGGAACTGAGAAAGATCACGCCGTGCTCGTCGGCCAGCATGACCTTGTCGGCGCCCTGCACCCAGCGTTTTTCCAGGGTTTCCAGGTTCACCTTTACCGTTGCCAGGCCCAGCATGTGGCCATTCTGGTAGATGCCGTGGGCAAAGAAGTAACCGGGTTCCAGCCGTGTCGTGCCGACGCCATAGAAGCGGCCCGGCGTGCCGCGCAGCGCATCCTGGGCGTAGGGGCGGAACGAGATATTGTCGCCAATAAAGCTGTCGGGCTGCTGCCAGTTGCTGGCGGCCCGCGTGTTGCCATCGAGGTTGCTGATGAAAATCGTCGACGATTTCGCCTGGGCATTCATCTGCTCGAGGTAATGATTGACCGTATCGACGAGGACCGGATCTTCCGGGTGCTGCAGCAGGCGGATCACGTCGCGGTTCAGCTCCAGCGTCTTGGGCAGGAAGTCGTATTTTTCCAGCGCATTTTCCAGGCTGCTGACATACACCTCGAGGCGCTGCGCGCCGCTGGCCTGCAGCTTGCCGATGGCGATGCGTTCGGTCCAGAAATACACGAGCCAGACGGTGGCCAGGCAGGCGGCCAGCACCACGCCCCAGGCCAGCGTTTCGCGGCCCGACCGTTGCGACAGGCGCTGGCGCCAGGAAAGGGAGGGTTTGGTAGTACTGCTATTCATAAAATCAGCTGCCAACTTGCAAGAACCCACAGTATCGCATTTAAATATTGCGTAAAAAGAAAAAGCCGCCGGATATGCATCCGGCGGCCCACACTTCTATTTTACGGACATCTCAACGTCCGACAAAATCGTAGCGAGCGGCAGTGATTTGTGGCCGAGAAGCGCAACCGTACTTTAGTACGGTGAGCATCGCCGGCCGCAAAGCGCGCCGCGCAGTAGATTTTGGCCGACGTCCTTAGAACGTGTGGCGCATGCCGAGGTTGAAACCGCTGTTGCCGGTGCCATCGTCCGTGGCATTGCCAACCTTGTAGGTAGCGCCGTTCTTGTTGCTGATGTGGCCGTAACCTGTGTACAGGTCGCTGCGCTTGGACAGTGCATAGAAGGCGCCGATGGCCCACTGCTGGGCGTCACGGTTGGCATTGCTCTTGTCGTTGTGGCGGATGTACGACGCGACCAGCTTGGTGGCGCCGAACGGGGCGCTGAAGCCGACGAGGATGTCGTTGCTCTTGCTGTCGTCGAGGGCACGGTTGTCGGCGTAGCCGAAGTTACCTTGCACCACGCCAAAGTCGTAGCGCGTGGCCAGCAGGGTGTTGCGCGTTTGCTGGGTCGCCAGCGCATTTTCCTGGCGGTGGTGCGTCAGGGTCACGTTCAGCGGACCGTCGATGTAATGCACGGCGCCGCCCATGCTGCGGTTTTTCGCATTGTCGCCTGCCACTTCGCCAAAGCCATACGCCAGGTCGGCCGACAGCTTGCTCCAGGTCGGCGTGCTGTATTGCACCATGTTGTCGATGCGATAATTCGTCGCCATAATGTTCGATGCCGTGCCGGCCAGGCCGATGACAAACGGATCGGCCACGTCGCGCAGGGCCAGGTAGTACGGCGTATATTGGCGGCCCAGGGTGAGGGCGCCGGCGCTGCCGGTCAGGCCCACATACGCCTGGCGGCCGAACAGCCGGCCGCCCTGGCCCGAGGTACCGGTATCGATATTGAAACCGCTTTCCAGCACGAAGGTGGCGGCCAGGCCACCACCGAGGTCTTCCTTGCCCTTGAAGCCGATGCGCGAGCCCGAAGCGACGCCGGAAGCGACGCGGTTCAGGCGGTCTCCGGACGCATCCTTGTCGAACACCAGGCCGGCGTCAGCCACGCCATACATGGTCACGCTCGATTGGGCCATGGCGCCGGTGGAGGCTGCGCCGAGGGTCAGCAGGGTAAACAGGACTTTTTTCATGAAAATCTCTCTAATAAGTTGGAATGACTACTGATCGCACTACCTGACTGCTTGTTACTCAACATCGACAACAAATAAATGGCCCGCTTGTGGCGGGCCATGGCGCTATCAGGCTTTGCTAGCGTGATCCGCTTCGCCCCAATGGCTTTCCGTGTTCTGGCTGGCCGCGTTGGCCGCGGCGGCTTCTTCCTCGGTGGCCAGGCCACCTTCCCACTTGGCGACGACAGCCGTGGCGACGGCATTGCCGACCGCGTTGGTGGCCGAACGGCCCATGTCGAGGAATTGGTCGACGCCCATCAGCAGCAGCAAGCCCGCTTCCGGAATATTGAACTGGTTCAGGGTAGCGGCAATCACCACCAGCGAGGCGCGCGGTACGCCGGCCATGCCTTTCGAGGTCAGCATCAGCAGCAGCAGCATGGTGATCTGCGTGCCGATCGACAGGTCGATACCGTAGGCTTGCGCGATGAACAGCACGGCAAAGGTGCAGTACATCATCGAACCATCGAGGTTGAAGGAGTAGCCCATCGGCAGCACGAAGCTGGAAATCTTGCGGTCCACGCCGAACTGGTCGAGCGCCGTCAGCAGTTTTGGATAGGCCGCTTCCGAGCTGGCTGTCGAGAACGCCAGCAGGAACGGTTCGCGGATCAGGCCGACCAGTTTGAAGACGCGCGGGCCGATGACGACGAAGCCGGCGCCGATCAGCAGTGCCCACAGGCACATCAGGCCCAGGTAGAAGCCACCCATGAACTTGGCAAACGTGACCAGCACGCCCAGGCCGTGCGTGGTGATGACGGAAGCCATCGCGGCGAACACGGCCAGTGGGGCCAGGTTCATGATGGTGCCGGTGATGCGCAGCATGACTTGCGCCAGCTGATCGACGACGGCCGTCAGGGTCTTGCCCGATTCGCCCAGGCCGGCCAGTGCGCCGCCGAAGAAGATCGAGAACACCAGCACTTGCAGGATTTCATTGTTGGCCATGGCCTCGATCGGCGACTTCGGCACCAGGTGCGTGAAGAAGTCTTTCAAGGTGAAGGCGGCCGTTTTCAAATTCGTCGAAGCGTGTACGTCCGGCAATGGCAAGCCCAGGTTGGTACCCAGCTGCATCAGGTTCGACAGCACCATGCCCAGCGCCAGCGAAACCAGCGAGGCAACGACGAACCAGCACATGGCTTTCAGGCCGATGCGGCCGGCCGTCTTGCCGTCGCCCATGTGGGCGATACCGACCGTCAGGGTCGAGAACACCAGCAGCGCAATGATCATCTTGATCAGGCGCAGGAAGACGTCGGTGACGATGGAAATATTGCCAGCGATCTGAGCGCTGAGCTTGGCATCAGGGAAAGCGGTGTTGCATCCATAGCCGACAATAATGCCGAGGACCATGGCAATCAGGATGTACAGGGTTAATGGCCGTTTCTTTTTCATTTTGACTCCTCCGGTGAAACGCCGCTGTGAGCGGATTATTGATAGCGAGCAACTCAAGCTTGGAGTCAATATTTCTCAAAAACAAGCCCTTGCGTGCTAGCGATTATTTGCAGCAAAACCTGTACATAGCAAAGGATATGCCTGAAATTGGGATTTGGCGCATAACTTCTTAAGTTGTTGATTTAAGGAAGCTTTTTTGTTGTTAGGATGTTGCAACTTCGCGTGCTTGCGCGAAATATTGGACGCGGCGGGCCATCGCTGTATGACTTTTCATACGCTAGTCGCGGCAGGGCGGCAGTGCGTCAAAAAGGCAAGATTATCAGGACAATAAAAAAGCCCCTCCGAAGAGGGGCCGATGTTACGTAATGCGTGTTCTATTGATGTTAGAACTTGATATTGGCCATCAGACTGAACGAACGGGGCTGGCCTGGCGTGTAGCGGAAGCCGGACTTGTTGATGGCCGCCACATAGGTCTTGTCGGCCAGATTGTAGGCATTCAACTGCAGGTCGAGGTTCTTGTTGACGGTGTAGCTTGCCATGGCATCGAAGACCCAGTAGGCATCCACGCGTGCCGGCGTGCCGACGGCGCCATCGGTGCCGCGCAGCATTTCACCCACGTAACGCGCGCCGCCGCCGATCTTCAGGCCGAATGGCAGGGTGTACGAGGTCCAGCTGGTGAACGCCTGTTTAGGCGTGTAGCTGAGGTTGTTGACGCCGCTGGCCGTGACGACCTTGCCCGACTCGACCTTGGTATTCATGCGCGTGTAGCCGGCGCTGACCAGCCAGTTCGGCATGATCTCGCCCACCACGCCCAGTTCCAGGCCTTCCACGCGTTTCTTGCCGGTCTGGTAATAAATGGTCGGGATCACAGGATCTTGTTCCACTTCATTCTTGACGGTGGTCTGGTAGACGGCGGCCGAGAACGACAGTTTTTGTTTCAGGAAGTCCCACTTGGTACCGATTTCCTTGGTAATGGTTTCCTGCGGGTCATATTTTGGATTTTGCGCGCTGTTGGCGCCCGCGCTCAAGGCGAAGTTGACGCCCGGCGGCGCTTTCGACGTGGCCAGCAAGGCGTACACGCTGCTGTCCGGCGTTGGCTTGTACATGGCCGAGATCTTGCCGTTGGCCAAGGTGTCGCTCAGGGTCAGATGCGTCGGAATCGGCGTGCCGACGGGCAAGGGCTGTACTGCGGGCGCAGTCACGGCCCCTTGCAGAGCGACGGCATCATACGTGGTGTTGAAATGGTCGAAACGCACGCCGCCGTTGAACAGCCACTTGTCGCCGAACTTGATGGTGTCGAACACGTACAGGCTTTGCGTATTGACTTCGCCTTCGGTGAAGGCGCCGCTGCGTACGGGGTTATGGCCGGTGACGGTGTCACGCGGGTTCGGGTTGTACAGATTGGCATCCTGCAAAGTGCCCAGGCTGGCGGGCACATAGCTGTAGTTGGTCTGTTTTTCGCTGGTGAACTCGGCGCCGGCCACCACGGAGTGCTTCAGCACGCCAGTGTCGAATTGTGCGCTGACCACGGTCTGGTTGGTCAGGATCGTGTTTTCCTGGTCTTTCACGGTGCGCAACGAGCGCGCCATGGTCCAGGTCGACGGATCGGTGGCGACCGGTGTCTTCAGGTTGACGGTGCTGCCCATGAAGGCCGTCAGCAGGTAGTCCTGCTGGGTCTTGCCATAGCGCGTGGTGTTCTGGATTTGCAAGGTTGGCGAGAAATCATGGTCGATGCGCAAGGTGCCCATATCGGCCTTGACCTTGTTGTAGTCCGCAGTGGAGCCGTAGAAATTCTTCGGATCGACCTTGGCCGCGCCGTTCAGGAAAGTGCGGATGACCGGGTTTGTCTTCGTGATGGTGTCCGGCGTCGAGTAGCCAGGCAAGCCGATGGTCGGCACGCCGCCGTCGGGTACGTTGTCCTGATCCACATGCAGGTAGCTGGCCGTGATGCGCGTCGGTTTGCCGATGCCGAAGGTGACGGTGGGCGCGAAGGCCCAGCGCTTGTTCTTGACTTCGTCGCGCGCCGGATCGCCGCTGTCCTGCGTCATCAGGTTCAGGCGCAATGCCGTGCCGGTATCGCTGTCGAGAACGCGGTTCCAGTCGGCCGTGGCGCGTTTCTGCTTGCCGCTGCCCACTGTCAGCAGCGAATTGAATTTGTTTTCCATGGTAGCCGTCTTGCTGACCAGGTTGATCGAGCCGGTCGGCGAACCGCGGCCGCTGTCCGTGCCCGCCGGGCCCTTCAATACGTCGATCTGTTCGATGTTGAAGACGTCGCGCGAGATGGAGCCCACGTCGCGCACGCCATCGACATAGATGCTGCCCGACGAATCGAAACCGCGCATGTAGACGGCGTCGCCCGTGTTCGTGTTGCCGTTTTCACCGAGGAAAAAAGTACCCACGCCTGGCGTGTTGCGCAGCGCGTCCGTCAGGGTCAGCGCACCTTGCTGCTCGATCAATTCCTTTTTGATCACGACGATGGTTTGCGGCGTATTGACCAGTTCTTCCGTGTATTTCGGCGACGAGGCTTTTTCTGCCTTGAAATCATTTTCCTTGGAGCCCACGACCTTGATTTCGTTCAGGGTTTGCTGCGATGCGGGCGCGCTTTGGCCGGCCGGGTCGGCCGCCTGGGCGGCAACGGGCAGCAGCATCACGGCCAGGGCGGCGCCGATGTGCTGGTTGAAACGGGTGGGGGCGTGTTT
The DNA here is from genome assembly GCF_059617945.1 of Janthinobacterium sp. BCJ23. Lineage (NCBI taxonomy): Bacteria > Pseudomonadati > Pseudomonadota > Betaproteobacteria > Burkholderiales > Oxalobacteraceae > Janthinobacterium > Janthinobacterium sp. BCJ23. The sequence goes on from NZ_JCAQAW010000011.1 coordinate 170,090, forward strand.
GCGGCTCTTGATTGCCATCTTGCTCTTTCGAAAAGGTCAGGGTAGTGGTTCCTGGCTGGCTCTGCGCCGCAGTGCTTGGGCACGCGGGCAAGTGGCTGGCGATGGAGACGGAATAGGCCGTATTGTAATAACTGGGCGCTATTTCGTAAATGAGAATCGTTATCAGTATCATTTACGCAACGGATTGGGCGTGCCGCAAAAAAAACACTGTCATGGCTGATGAATGCTTGCTTTGCGGCCCGGCCGCTGCTATGCGCGCAAGCGTCCGCCGGCGGGAGTATGATGAGCAACCTTTACAAATTTCCTTTCAGAATGCTGCAGACTCCCGATGCCTTTGTCCCCCTGATCGATGCGCCCGAACCGGCCCCGGCCGCCACGGATACGCTGACGTTTGTCTTTCACCGCGGGCGTTTGTTGTTGCGTACGCCAGAGCTGACCTTGCCCACGGCCGCCGAGGTAGCCGCGTACGATATCGATCTGAGCCGCGCACAGCCCGTGGGCTGGTGGCAGGGCCGCTATTGCCAGACGGTCTGGGCCGACGAAGAGTTGCCGCCGGGTGCCGGCCTGGCCTGGCACGGCATGCGCTCGCTGTTCAATGCCGTCGACGATGCTTTCCTGGGCTTGGCCAGCCGCGCCGTGCAACTGGCCGAGTGGGCGCGCACGCACCGCCATTGCGGCGTGTGCGCCACGCCCATGCAGCGCACGCGCGGCGAACGCTGTTTCACCTGCGCCGCCTGCGGCATGCTCGCGTATCCGCGCATTTCGCCGGCCATGATGGTGCTCATCCGCAAGGGCGAACAGGTGTTGCTGGCCATGCACAAGCACTCGCCATCGCAGCGTTTCAGCCCGCTGGCCGGTTTCCTGGAAGCGGGTGAATCGATCGAGGAAGCCGTGCACCGCGAAGTGATGGAAGAGGTGGGCTTGCGCGTGCACAATCTGCAGTACTTCATGAGCCAGTCCTGGCCGTTTCCCCATTCGCTGATGATCGCGTTTACGGCCGATTACCTCGACGGCGAGATCCGCCTCGACGAGAACGAGATCGCCGAGGCGCGCTGGTTCGGCCCCGGCGATGCGTGGCCGGAGGCGAGTTCGAGCGTGTCGATTTCCGCGTTGCTGGTGGGCGCCCACCGTCCGCCAACGGCATAGAAAGCCGGGGCTGCTCGGGCAGCCTGCCGCATTTTCTATATACTGGCGGCAATTGAAAATTTTAGGGTGGTGTAGCATGTCTCAAGAAGAATTCTCCGAAAACGACTGGCGCCGGCTGATCAGCAGCTTTGGTGAAGATCCGCAGCGTCCTGGCTTGCTGGAAACGCCGGCACGCGTGGCCAAGGCGTGGAAGCACTGGACGTCCGGCTATGGCCAGGATCCGGTGGACTTGCTGAAAGCGTTTGAAGATGGCGCGGAACAGTACAACGAGCTCATCGTCGTGCGCGGGATTCCCGTCTACAGCCATTGCGAACACCATCTGGCGCCGTTCTTCGGCAAGGCCACCATCGGTTACGTGCCAAACGGCAAGATCGTCGGCCTGTCGAAACTGACGCGCCTCGTCGATTGTTTCTCCAAGCGCCTGCAAGTGCAGGAACGCATGACGATGCAGATCGCCAATGCCCTGATGGAAGTGCTGGAACCGAAATCGGTGGGCGTGGTCGTACGCTGCCGCCACCTGTGCATGGAAAGCCGCGGCATCCGTACGCCGGGCGAAGAAACCATCACCTCGGCCATGCTGGGCGAGATGCAGCCGAACCTGGCGCTGCGTACGGAATTTCTGGCACTGGCGCGCGAAAGCTGATTGTTCGGCGATGATGCGTGACGAAGGCGGCAGATGCCGCCTTTTTTTATGCTCTTCCCGATTCCCGTTCCGCCAGGTAGCGCGCTGGCGGCTTGCCCGCCGCCTTGCGGAACATGGTGACGAAACCGCTGGTATTTTCATAACCGAGTTCCAGCGCCACCGCTTTTACGCTGTGGCCTTGCGCCAGCCGTCGCAAGGCCAGGATGACGTGCAATTGCCGGCGCCAGCGGCCCACGCTCATGCCCAATTCCTCCAGTGACTGCCGGGTCATGCTGCGCTCGCTCATGCCGATGCGGCCGGCCCACTCGGCCAGGGTGCTTTTATCGGCGGGCTGCGCCAGCAGCAGGGCGGCCAGGCGGCGCAAACGCGCATCGCGCGGCATCGGCAGATGCAAGTCTTCCACGGGCGCGGCCGCCAGTTCGTCGAGCAGGGTGAACACCAGGCGTTCCTGCGCGCCATGCAGCGCGGCCAGGGTAGGAAAACCGGCCGCCTTGGCGATCAGTTCGCGCAGCAGGGGCGAGACGGCCACGGTACAGCAGACGGTGGGCAAGGCCGGCGCCATGGCCGGTTCGACAAACAGGCAATAACATTGGGCCTCGCCCACGCCCTGCGCGGAATGCATCAGGCCGCCCGGTATCCACACGGCGCACTGGGGCGGCACGATCCACACGCCGCTGTCCACCTCGCAATGAATCACGCCGCGCGTGGCATACAGCAACTGCCCCTTGCGGTGCTGGTGCGGTGCCTGCTCGGCCTCCTCGGGCACGCTGGCCAGGCCCACGGCCAGCAGCGGGCGCAACACGCCATCGACGTCGAAATCCATGAGGGAGGCGCTGGCGTCAAGGCCCAGCTCGGTGGTGAGCATGTTGGGCTGCAATGGATGGGACATGGGTGGATTCTGGCTGGATTGAATAATATTGTGGCTATTTTATGCAATGACGCGCGGTACCGCCAACGGTATTGTATGGAGATCCGCAGCCCCGCTTCAACGGCAACCGCCGCCGCCAGTGTTCTGATGAAGGTAAGGAGGAACGGCAACCCCTTGAAGGAGTCATCACCATGCAGCTTGATCTATCCACTTTTCCCCTCGTCTGGATGCGCCGCGAGGCAGCGCCTGCCCAGCCCGATATGCTGTTTGCCCAGTTTGACGCGCTGCTGGCGCGCCGCCAGGCGTTTGTCATTCTCAGCGAGGAAGGCTTTGACGAGGATGGGCACGAACACCCGCAGGAAGAGCGCAAGCGGGCGTCACTCTGGATGAAGCAGAACAAGGCGGCCATCCGCGCGTATATCCAGGGCATGGTGCTGGTCGAACCGAGCGCCGCCAAGCGTCTGGCGGGCAAGGCCTTTGCCGTGATGTTCGGCAAGTTCTGGGGTTATCCCCTGCATTTCGGCACCAGCCGCGACGACGCGCTCGACATCGCCCAGCATTTGATCAAGGCGTGGCTGCCGCCAGTTGACGGCGGCACGGCCGCGCATCAGTAACGATAATCGTTAATAAAATGCTTGGTGAAGTTGTACTTGCTGCCGCCGTCGAGCAAGTCGACCAGGCGCTTCGGCGCCGAGGCCGACATGAAGGCGTCGGCCGCGCCGCCCGTGCTGCGAAACTTCATGCCGGGGCTGAGGATCTGGTTGGCGCCGATTTTCAGGTGTTGGAAACTTTTCGTTTTCTCATTGTTGAGAATAAAATGCAATTCCTGCTTGAAGGTCAGGAAGGGGATCTTCAGCCACCAGCCTTCGTCCGTGCCATAGCTGGCGACGCTGGCAAAATGCGTGTTCTTGTCCGTCAAGGTGGGTTTGCCCAGGCGGTCGTTGATGCGTTTCATGGCTTCATTCTTGGTCATGCTGTGCTTTCGTGATTCATCTTATATCCGGCGTGCATTTTGACACAGGCACGCCACCCCCGCCTGCCTTGCCGCCCCTATCTGCATGCTTTTTTACTGCAATGCAGCATCAATTCTCATCAATTGTCGCAACGCATTAACAACACCAAGCAAAAATCATTGCCTCCCGGCATTGTAAATACCGGTATTTCGAGCGTATGCTGGTGTCGTCTGAACGGTGCCGCCAGAGCATCGTCGCCGCCGCATTCCTGGCCTGTCGAGCAGGAAGCGGGCCACGCCCCACCGCCGCAAATAGATAGTTGGAGACACAGCATGAAGAAATTGACGTTCCAGCAGAAGTTATGGATTCCCCTGATTTGCAGCCTGTTGTGCATCACCGTTATTTTTGTCTATAACGCCCTGGAAGTGCGCAAGATCCGCATCGAAGAGCGCAGCGCCGACCTGAGCAATGCCGCCGACCTGGGCCTGGGCGCCGTCAAGATGTTCGGCGACCTGGCCGCCAGCGGCGCCTTGACGAAGGAAGAAGCGCAAAAGCAGGCCACGGCCGTCATCAAGAGCATGCGTTTCGGCGAGACCGGTTATTTGTCCATCATCAACCTCGACGCCGTCGTCGTGATGAATCCTGCCGCGCCGCAAACCGATGGCAAGAACATGTCGGATTTTAAGGATGCCAACGGCACCTATCTGTACCGCGACATCGTGGCTGTCGGCAAGAGCGATACGGGCAAGGGCTTCGTTCATTATTATTTCCCCCGTCCCGGCCAGAAGACCCCCGAACCGAAGATGAGCCGCGTGGCGGCCTACAAGCCATGGGCCTGGACCCTGGTGGTGGGCGTGTACATGGACGATATCGACGCGGCCTTCCGCCAGTCGCTGCTGACCTCGCTGGGCGTGCTGGTGCTCGTGTGCGGCTTGCTGGCCGCCGTCGTCGTGGTGATCAATCGCAGCTTGCGCCATGCGCTGGGCGGCGATCCCGAGTATGCGGCCGACGTGGCGGAAAAGATCGCGAATAACGATTTGAGCGGCGTCGTGCGCACGCATGCCAACGATCGCCACAGCGTGCTGTACGCGATGAAAACCATGCAAACCAACCTGGTCGATGCGATCAGCGAAATCCGCCATAGCGCCGAGACGATCGCCACGGCGTCGAGCGAGATCGCCAGCGGCAATATGGACTTGTCGGCGCGCACGGAAATGCAAGCCAGTTCGCTGGAAGAAACGGCTGCCTCGATGGAGGAATTGACCTCGACCGTGACACAAAACGCGGGCAACGCCGTGCAGGCAAATGAGTTGGCGCAGTCCGCTTCCGCCGTGGCCCGCCAGGGCGGCGCCGTGGTGGCGCAAGTGATCGGTACCATGGACACCATCAACGCTTCGTCGCGCAAGATCGTCGACATCATCGGCGTCATCGACGGCATCGCCTTCCAGACGAATATCCTGGCCTTGAACGCGGCTGTGGAAGCGGCGCGCGCCGGCGAACAGGGCCGCGGCTTTGCCGTCGTGGCCAGCGAGGTGCGCAATCTGGCCCAACGCTCGGCTGGCGCAGCGAAGGAAATCAAGGAACTGATCGGCGCTTCCGTCGACAGCATCGCGGCCGGCAGCACGCTTGTCGCACAGGCGGGCACGACCATGGATCAGGTAGTCGCTTCCGTCTCGCGCGTGACCGACATCATGGCCGACATCACGGCCGCCTCGCACGAGCAAAGCACGGGCATCGGCCACGTCAACCAGGCGATCACGGAGATGGATAGCGTGACGCAGCAAAATGCGGCACTGGTGGAAGAGGCGGCGGCAGCGGCGTCGAGCATGCAGGACCAGGCGGCCGTGCTGGCGCAACTGGTGGCGCGCTTCAAACTGTCGGCGCAGGAGCCGGGCACGTCGCCGCGCCTGGCGGCCACTTCGGCTGTCGCACCGCGCGCCGCGGCGAAAAAGCCGCTGCGCAGCCTGGCGGCGCGCTAGGGTTCTACTGGGCTGGTGCCGCCGCTGGCGGCGCCGGTTCGAATTCCAGCTTGTCATCGACGACCACGAATTGCCCGACCGGCTGGCCCAGGTCGGCTTTCGGGTCGTTTTCCATTTCCGTCAGCTCATTGCAGGTATTCGTTTCCGCCTGCCACAACTGCTTGCCCATGCGGATATTCCACAGGCCATCGCCGGCCGCGAACAGCTCGACGGTGATGTCGGCCGGCGCATCCGTGGACAGGGTATGCAAGCGCTGGCATTGCGGCAGATTGGTCGCCATCAGCTGCACCTCCACGGTATCTTGCCAAAAATAACGTTGCTGGCGGCGCACGGTCAGGGAATGGTCTTGCCCATCGAACATGTAGATGGCGAAGTCCTGGACACAGCCTGACAGCAGGACGGACAGCGTGACGATCAGGAGTTTGCGCATGGTCGGCTTTCTTTGTTTGTGCTCGGGAATGTCGGGATGCCTGCGTGACGGCGCTAGTGGGTGCTTGCGCCGCCTTGTTTTTCGCTTACGTGGCATTATATCCATGCATATCAGTTGCGGCGCGACAATAGTTATGCCAAGTTCGCCTGCCCCTACTTATCTACCTGGAAAGACCACGATGATCGACCTGTATTACTGGACCACGCCCAACGGGCACAAAGTGACGATGTTCCTGGAAGAAGCGGGCATCCCCTACAACCTCATTCCCGTGCATATCGGCAAGGGCGAGCAGTTCAAGCCCGAGTTTCTCGCCATCGCGCCGAATAACCGCATTCCCGCCATCGTCGACCAGGCGCCGGAAGATGGCGGCGCGCCGCTGTCGCTGTTCGAGTCTGGCGCGATTTTGCAATACCTGGCCGAGAAAAGCGGGCAATTCCTGCCGGCCGACGTGCGGGGGCGTGCCGAAGTCATGCAATGGCTGTTCTGGCAAATGGGCGGCCTTGGCCCCATGGCCGGGCAAAACCACCATTTCGTGCAATATGCGCCCGAACCGATCGACTACGCCATCACGCGCTACGTCAACGAAACGAACCGGCTATACGGCGTGCTGAACAAGCGCTTGGCGGACCGTGCATTCGTGGCCGGTGACAGCTATTCCATCGCCGACATGGCGATCTACCCGTGGATCGTGCCGCACGAACGCCAGCGCCAGAAGCTGGAAGATTTCCCGCATCTGGCGCGCTGGTTCGCGGCCATTGCCGCCCGTCCCGCCACCGTGCGCGCGTATGCGCGGGCGGCAGAAATCAATGTGCAGCCGACCGTCAGCGGCGATGCGAAAAGCGTGCTCTTCGGCCAGACGGCGAAGACGGTGGCTTGAGCAACGGTTAATTGCCCCGGTACGTGGAAAAGCCGAAAGGGCTGAGCAGCAGCGGAATGTGATAGTGCTGGTCAGTCTTTTCTACGTGGAATTGCACGGGGATTTCCGGGAAAAAAGTTTCCTGTTTCAGGCGCGCATAGTGCTCGCCTGTCTTGAACACGATGCGGTAATCGCCCGCCTGCATGGGCGCATCCACCGGATACATGGCCGCGATGCGCCCCTGCGCATTCGTCACGGCACTGCCCAGTTGTTGCCAGCCTTCACCGTTCTTTTGCTCCAGGGTGACCGTCACGCCCGCCGTCGGCTGGCCGCTCTGCAAGTCGAGGATGTGCACGCTCAAGGGATTGGCGGCGGCCAGGGCCATGCTGGACAGGCTGGCGAAGGCCAGGGCGGCGGTGATTTGTTTCAGTGTGCTCATCGTCGTATCTTTCAGTTTAAAGGGTAGGGGAATCGAGTTCAGGGATGGCGGCCAGGGCGGCATGGGCGCAGGCCCGGTCTTGCAGGGCGCCACCGCCACCGGCCACGCCGATGGCGCCGACTACTTCGCCCTTGCTTCGCAAGGGCAGGCCGCCGCCCAGCAGCAACAGTTCCGGCACGGTCGTCAAATTGGCCATGTCGGGATTGCCGCGTGCGGCCACGGCCAGCGCCTGGGTATCATTCTTGGTGGACAGGGCCGTGTAGGCCTTGCGCCGGCTCGCATCCGTGTTGTGCGGCCCGACGCCATCGGCGCGCTGCACAGCGACAATATTGCCGCCACGATCGAGCACGGTGACGACGATGTGCCGTCCTTGCGCCTGGCATGCGGCCATGGCAGCATCGGCCAGCTTGTTGGCCGCCGCCAGCGAGAGGTCATCGACCTTGCGCAATTGAGCGTGCGCTGGGCTGGCCAGCAGGCACAGCAGGGTACTGCCGAGTAACAGGGTTTTCATGTGGCTGTCCGTTGAGTAAAGTGACGCCAGTATGGCCAGTGTTGCCCTACGAGAAGATGATCGCCGCATGACATTTTTATCATCCGCAGCGGTTTGCACGCGGCGTAAAATGGTTCAACTTCCCACAAGAAAGCCCCTACCCATGCGCATCCTGGTCATTGAAGACGAACCGAAGACGGGCGACTATCTGCTGCGTGGCCTGGCCGAGTCCGGCTTTACGGTGAGCCTGGCGCGCAATGGCCGCGACGGCCTGCATATGGCCAGCAGCGAGGCGCCCGATCTCATCGTGCTCGACGTGATGCTGCCCATCATGGATGGCTGGCAAGTCTTGCGCGCGCTGCGGCTGCAGGAGGGGGGCGCCGAGGTGCCCGTGATTTTCCTCACGGCGCGCGACGAAGTACAGGACCGGGTCAAAGGGCTGGAACTGGGCGCCGACGATTACCTGGTGAAACCGTTCGCGTTTGCCGAATTGGTGGCGCGCATCCGCACCCTGCTGCGGCGCGGGCCGCCGCGCGAAGACGACGTCATCCGGATCGGCGACATGGAAATCGACGTGATGAAACGCAAGGTGAGCCGGCAAGGCCAGCGCATCACCCTGACGGCCAAGGAATTCGGCTTGCTGCATTTATTGGCGCGGCGCCAGGGCGAGGTGCTGTCGCGCTCCATCATCGCCTCGCAAGTGTGGGACATCAATTTCGAGAGCGACACCAACGTCATCGACGCGGCCATCCGCCGCCTGCGCAGCAAGCTCGACGACCCGTTCGAACCCAAGCTGATCCACACTTTGCGGGGCATGGGCTATGTCTGCGAATTGCGCTCTCCCACGGTCCCTGACAGTGGCGCGCCCGCATGAAATTGGCGCAACTTCGCCGCTCGCTGACCCTGCGCGTCACGCTCGTCTTCGTACTGATCGTGGCGCTCGTGTCGGCCGGGCTGGGCATGCATTTGTACCGTTCATTTGTCGCGGAAATCGAGCGCCGCGACGATATTTTATTGCTGGGGAAACTGCGGCAGATCCAGCAGCTGCTGGGCAATGCGGGTACCCTCGACATCATCCGCGAGCGGCCCCAGTATTTCCGCGACACCATGAGCGGGCAAGAGAACTCGCTGGTGCGCATCGTGCGCGCCGATGGCACGCGTTTGATCGATGTCAATCCGAACGGCGAGACGGTGGCGCATCCTGTGCCCGTGGCCGTCGATGCGCCCGTGACAAACAACGATATCGTCAGCTGGACCAGCCGCGACGGTTATCCAGCACGCGTGGTGGCGGCCAGCGCGCGCATCGGCGACCCGGCGCAGATGGCGGACATCTCCGTCGCCAGGGTATACGGCGACCGCACGGCCATGTTCGCCGCCTACCGTTGGCAGATCGTCGTCTCGGTGGCCGTCAGCGCGCTGGTGGCGGCACTGTTGGCGAGCCTGATGCTGCTGCGGGGGCTGCGGCCGCTGCGCAATATCGCCGCCCATGCGGCCCTCGTGCGGCCGGGCAAGCTGGAGCAGCAACTCGATGCGCGCGGCGCGCCGACGGAACTCTTGCCGCTGATCCAGGCCCTGAACGCCATGCTGGCGCGGCTGCAGGAAGGCTATGCGCGGCTGTCGCAATTTTCCGCCGACCTGGCGCATGAATTCCGCACGCCCGTCACCAATCTGCTGGGGCAAAGCCAGGTGATGCTGGCCCGCCCGCGCAGCGCGCACGAGTATGAACAGCTGGTGTCATCGAATGTGGAGGAGCTGGAACGGCTGTCGCGCATGATCGACAGCATGCTGTTTTTGGCCCGTGCGCAGCAGGATGAAATGGTACTCGTCAAGCAAGTCTTGCCCGTGCAGGACGAGTTTTTGCGCCTGGCCGATTTCTTTGAGGGACTGGCCGAAGAGCGCGAGCTGGCGCTGGCTTGCCACGGCAGCGGCACGGTGACGGCCGAGCCGCAACTGCTGCGCCGTGCGCTCGGCAATTTGCTGTCGAACGCCATCCGCCACGCGGCGCCCGGCAGCACGATACTGCTGCGTTCGCATGCGACGAACGAGGGTGTGGAACTGAGCGTAAGCAACCTCGGCTCCGCCATCCCCGCGCGCCACTTGCCCCATTTGTTCGAGCGTTTCTACCGCGCCGACCCGGCCCGCAGCGACTCGGCCGCTTCCACAGGCTTAGGGCTGGCCATCGTCACGGCCATCATGCAGTTGCATGGCGGCAGCGCGACCGTGGCATCGGACGCGGCCGCCACGACGTTTACTTTAGTGTTTCCGCTCGAGGACTGTAGGTCGGATTAGCGCGCAAGCGCGTAATCCGACATCACGCGCCAACCATATTGTCGGATTACGGTCCTGCGGACCTAATCCGACCTACGCCGTAAAGCATGGTCATGGGGCCGTCAACCCATCTCCACCAAAAACTCATGCATGCCCGTATGCGGCAACTGCGCACACGCGGGCGCGAAATGCGGCAATTGGCCCCACAGCAGCGGGTTGCCGACGATGTACACATGGTGCTGCGCGCGCGTGAGGGCCACGTTGAGCAAGTTCGGCGTGGCTGCCGCCCACTGGGCGGCACCGGCCGTGCTGTCATCGGCGCCGAGGACCAGCATCACCACGCTTTGCTCCTTGCCTTGGAAGGTATGCACGGTGCCCACCATCTGGCTGCTCCACTGGCGCAATTCGCGCGCCGTCGGCGCCTTGCCGTAGCCGAGGCGGCGGTCCCAGTCCATGTCGACGATGCGCGAGCGCAATTCGTTGCGCACGGCCTTGAACGGCGTGATCACGTACATGTCGGGCAACTTGCCGTCGCGGCGATACAGCTTCAGCAGCACTTCCAGCACGAAATCGAGTTGCACGGGCACGACCTGCTTGTAGCTGACAGGACCGGCGGCGTCGATCCAGCAGCTGGGGCCACGCGTGAGTCCCCGCGCGCCGGCCGGCGGCGTGCGCTCGGCTAGCCCGTAGACCATCTTGTCTTCATAGGCGATGGCGTTGGCCAGCGAAAACATCGGTTCCACGCAGCGGCGGTGCACGCGCAGGGGGCTGCCGATCCACAGGGGCTGCGCGCTATTGGCGCCGACAGTCGCACCATAGCGGTTGGCCTTGTCCGCCAGAGTCTGCACGGAAACGGAAGTCGGCGCGTAACTGCCATCCTGCGTGTGCGGCGACAGGGCGGACAAGGTTTGCACGAGGCGGCCCGGCACCGTGAACACGGGTTCGATCTGCAGCGGGTCGCCCACGACGACGGCGCGCTTGGCACGCCACAGGCTGCCCAGCGCCGCTTGCGGCACGGCCTGGCCCGCCTCGTCGATGAACAGCCAGCCCAGCGATTCGGGACCCATGCCCTGGAACTGGCGCGCGAACGAGGCAAACGTTGTCGACACGACGGGCACGACCATGAACAGGCTGTGCCAGACCATGGCGATGTGCGACTGGTCATAGGCGCGCTTATTTTTCAGCAATTTCGACACGGCCAGCAAGTTGCCGCCAAAGCCGGGACCGCCTTTCTTTGCCACTTCCGCCAGCCATGCCTCGTGCAGGGCCAGAGCCTTGGCGAACAGGCGCGAGCGCAGGCGCGCCAGGGCCGGTTCATGCCACAGGCCGCCAATTTGCAGCGCGTCGCCGTCCAGCTCGTCCAGGGTTGCCGGTGCGGCGATGGTGGGGAAGCGCATGCGCGCGCGGCGCAGCAGTTCCGTGCTGTCATCCCATTCGCGCTGGCGCGATTGCGCCGTGCGCAGGGCGATGTGCAGGCTGTTGCGCGCGCGTTCGCAGCGCGGCTCCAGCTCGCCTTTCAGCAGCAGCTTGATGGCGGACACGTCGCGCGCGGCCTGGCGCTGCGCTTCGGCGTTGGCGACGACGGCATCCTTGTAGGCGCGCGCCGGTGCCGTGCGGAACAGGCGGGCAAAGAAGCCGGGCTGCGTCAGCGCCACCAGGCGTTCCTCTTCCAGCAATTCCTTCTTGCTGGCGAGCAGGGTGTCCTGCTGCGCCAGCGCGCCGGACAAGGCGCCATTGGCCGCATCCATCTCTTGCTCGGCCGCAATCAGCGCTTGCTGGCTGGCCTGCATGAAGTCGGCTTCCGTGCACGTGCCCACGGCTTGCCACAGGGCCGCGTACTGGGCGTGCTCGGCCAGCGCCTTTTCCACCACGTGTTCCGTCTCGCGGAATTCGCGCGCGGCTTGGGCGAAGCTCACGCCCTGGTGGCTGGCCAGCCACTGGCGGATATTTTGCGCATTCGGCGTCTTGCGCGCCGTGGTCTTGTCCCAGTCGTCGTCATAGAAATTGCTGACGAAGCGGCGGCGGTTCGCGCTATTGCCCAGCGCGCAGGACATCAAGCCCCATGGCGCTTCCGCTTCGCCCAGGGCGCGGTTGGCGCCATTGCCATCGGCCACGACCCGGCGCGCCACGCTTTCAAAGTAGCGCGTGCGCGCCCATTCCTTGCCCAGCTGCTTGGGTTTTGGCAGGTCGCCGGAAATGTTTTCCACGGCTGCATTGTTCGACGAAGCGACGACCATTTCAAAGCCCGTCAGTTCCGGGCGCAAGCGGGCGATGGTGATCGGGTCGCGCACGCCTTCGAAGGCCACGGCCACCTTGCCGATGAAGGCGTCGCCGGCGCGATCGAGGCAGGACAGCACGCTGGCCCGGCGCACGATGTTGTCGGCGAACAATTCGCGCAACAAGGTCGTCTTGCCCGTGCCCGGTGGGCCATTGACGGAAAAGATGCCGCGTTCGCTCAAACCCGTGCGCGCGCCGTGGATGGCGAACTGCTGCATCAGGCTCATGGCGTAGCTGGCGTCTTCCAGCCAGTGTCCCCGGTTCATATTGCCCGGATTGAGCATGGCGGCCAGCGCCTGGCGGCCGGCCGGGCTGTACAGGTCGATGCGCTCATCCTGCGCCAGCGGCGTCAGGTAGGCGGCGACCGTCGCGGGCAACTTGCCGCCACGCAAGGCGCGGATGATCTGTTCCAGGTCATCGAGGTAAAAACTGTTGAGGATATCGATCGACGGTTCCACCGCGTCGCCAAAGTCCAGGCTGCGGTTCTGGCTGGATTCAAGCGCATCGGTTTCCGTGGCCGTTGCGCGTTTCTTGCGCGTACGCAATTCCAGCACGGCCAGCGGCTGGCCGGCGGACGGGTGGAAGCCGGCCCAGTCGCGCAGCAGGTCGGCCAGGGCCGCGATTTCCATGCCGGACAGGGGAGAGGAGACATTGCCGGCCTCGTCCGTCACTTGCTGTGGCGTGCGGCTGGCCGCGAAGTTGCGCAGGCTGTCCTGCAGCGCCAGCTGGCTGTCGCTGAAGGCGTCCAGGCTCAGGCCAGACCAGTCCGGCGTGCGGGCACGGCCCAGCGCCCACGGCAAGGTCGACACGGACACCGGATCGAACTGCGGCTCGCCCAGCGCATTGAGATTGAGGCGGGCAAAGCACGAGCGTCCAAGCAACTCTGTTTTTTCTGTTTCGGCAATGTTTTCCGTGCCAGTGGCTGGCGGACAAGCCTTGTTGATTTCGGCCTTGTCGAACACGCCGAGGAACAATGAAAAGCCGTCGATCTCGCGGTCGGACGGTACTTGCCATTGCGTGGCGAACTGCGGCGGCAATTGCGCCAGCTGTTCGCGGTGCAGGAGACGCACGCTGGACTGGTCTTCAACGTCCGTGATTTGATTCAGGTCAAACGGGATAAAAAATTCGATCTTGTGCCAATACTCCAGGATAGCCAGGAGGCGCTGCTGTTCTGCCTGATTCATGATGACCAATATTTTGTAAAGCGAGCGAGGATTGTAAAGCGTATGCGCGGTGCACGTTTTGCACTTTTGTCTATTGCGCGGGCTTTACGGCAAAAAAAGTGGTATTGGCAGACGAAAAAAAGCCAGGCAGCAACTTCCTGCCTGGCCTTCCCCCGTTGCGATGTTGCTGAGGGTTAAAACTCGTGCATTAAAACTCTTCCCATTCGCTCTCGGCGGCCGCATTGCTGCGGCGTGCCGGCGCGGCCGCGACGGCCTTGCGCGCTGGCGCTGGCTTGGCCGCGGGGCGTGCGATGGCGGGCGCTGCTGGTGCCGTGCGTACAGGCGCCAGCTTGGCTGCGCTGGCGACATGGTTGCCGGTTTTAAAGAATCCGACCACATGCGCCAGTTCGCCCGCCTGGTCCTGCATGCTTTGCGAGGCGGCTGCCGCTTCTTCCACCAGGGCCGCGTTTTGCTGCGTCACTTCATCCATCTGGGCAATGGCCATGTTGATCTGTTCGATGCCGATGGTCTGCTCGTGCGTGGCGGACGTGATCTCGCCCATGATGTCGGTCACGCGCACGATGCTGTCGACAATGTCGCCCATGGTCTGGCCCGCTTCATTGACGAGGCGCGAACCCGTGTCCACGTTGGCGACGGAGGCGGCGATCAACTCCTTGATTTCCTTCGCCGCGCCAGCCGAGCGCTGCGCCAGGTTGCGCACTTCCGAGGCCACGACGGCAAAACCGCGTCCCTGTTCGCCCGCGCGCGCCGCTTCGACGGCCGCGTTCAAGGCCAGGATGTTGGTCTGGAAGGCTATGCCGTCGATGACGCCGATGATGTCGACGATCTTGCGCGACGAGGCGTTGATGGTGCCCATGGTGTCGACCACTTGAGAAACGATGCTGCCGCCGCGCACGGCCACTTCCGATGCGCTTTTCGCCAGCTGGTTCGCCTGGCGCGCATTGTCCGCGTTCTGCTTCACGGTCGAGGTCAGCTCTTCCATGGCCGACGCCGTTTCTTCCAGCGAGCTGGCTTGCTCTTCCGTGCGAGACGACAGGTCGAGGTTACCGGCGGCAATTTCGCTCGATGCCGTGGAGATCGCATCCGTGCCGTTGCGCACTTGCGCCACCACGCCCAGCAGGCTGGTATTCATGGCTTTCAGGGCGCCCAGCAGGCGACCCGTTTCATCGCTGGAATTGACGACGATGTGCGACGACAAGTCGCCCGAGGCCACGGTTTCGGCCACGCTGACGGCCGCATTGATGGGCTGGGTAATCGAGCGCGTGATGATCCACGCAACAAAAGCGCCCAGCAGCACGGCCACGCTGCCCAAGGTAATCATGGAGGCGCGCGCGCTGTTGCTCAGCGTTTCGGCTTCCGTTGCCGCCTGCGCCGCCTGCTCGCCTTCATACGCGACCAGGCTGTCGAGCGCGCCCAGCACGCGCTTCAAGCTCGGTGCCGCCTGCTGCGTCAGGAAGGCGATCGCTTCGTCTGTCTGGCCCGCATTGCGCAGTTCGATGACCTTGTTGTTCAGCGGCGCGCCCGATTTCAGGGCCGCGTCCAGCTCGGCCATCAGCGCCGTTTCCTTGTCCGTCGAGATTTTCTTTTGCAAGGTTTCCTTGGCGGCGCCGTATTTCTTGCGCGACTCGCCGATCTTTGCCAGTTCCGCCTGCACCAGCGCTTCCGTCGGCGCCACGACAATGCTCGTGATCGCCAGGGTAATGTTGCGCACGTTGTCGCTCATGGTATTGGCGGCCGCCATTTTGACGTTCTTGTCGGCCACGATGTCGTGCGTGCGCGCGCTCAGTTGTCCCATGGAATACAAGCCGACGAGCAAGACAGCCACCAGCAGGCCGAGGACGACAGCAAACCCGATCCCGAGCCGGGTGCCGATTTTGAATTGTGTGAGTGACATGATTGCTTTCGTATTGCGGAAGTGAGGGAAAACATCGGACAGGCCGGGGCTACGGGTTTATACGTAGCGGCGGCTAGCCTGTAATTGTTCCTCAAAATTCCGCACTGCAATACAAAAACTTGTATCAAGTCCGTGAAAAGCTGAAAAACTGGTAGCAACTTGATTAAGTTGTCGTGTGGAAACAACGAGCGCGGTGCTGATGCGGGTTCAGCTTTCCGGAAACACGTGGGTGGCGAGGAAATCGATGAAGGCGCGCAGTTTCGGCGTCAGATGGCGGCTGCTGGGCCACAGGATGCGGAAGGCGCCGTCGTGCTGGCGGTGCGCGTCCAGCACCGGCTGCAAGCGGCCCGCGGCCAGCGCCGCGCGCACGGCAAAGTCGGGCAGGGCGGCGATGCCCAGGCCGCTTTCGGCAAAGTGCAGCAAGGTGTCGACATTGTTGCAGTGGAGCAGAGACGGCAAGCCGGCCGCATGCAGGGCAGGCCACTCGGGCAGGGGCCAGGCCTCGACCTTGCCGCTGCTGGGAAATTTGTACAGCAAACAAGTGTGCTGCGCGAGGTCGGCGGGGAGCAGCGGCATGGCGTGCTGCGCCAGGTAGGCGGGCGCGGCCACCAGTTGCAGCTGGAACTGGCCCAGCTGGCGGCTCATCAAACGGCTGTCGGCGCTCTCTCCCGCGCGCACGACGGCGTCATAGCCTTCCTCGATCACGTCGACCCGGCGGTCGCTGAAGTCGAGGTCGAGTTCCACCAGCGGATAGGCGCGCGCGAACGCAGCCAGCACGGGATTGAGCAGGCTGCCCACCTGCGGCAAGCTGACGCGCAGCCGGCCTTGCGGCGCGCTCTTGCTGTTCGATAACTCCAGCTCGGCCGCTTCGATCTCGCCCAGGATGCGCCGGCAGCGTTCCAGGAACACGGTGCCTTCGCTCGTGAGCGCGATGCTGCGCGTGCTGCGGTGAAACAGGCGCACACCGAGGCGCTCTTCCAGCCGCGCGATGCTCTTGCCCACGGCCGAGGCGGAAATGCCGAGCACGCGGCCCGCCGCGACAAAACTGCGCATTTCGGCCGCCTGCACGAAGGCCGTGAATCCCGCCAGGTTATCCATGTCGATCCTCATTGATTGCGGATGCCAACGTCCGCACACACAGAAACTATAGCCTGTTTTTCTTTGATCGCACCTGCCTTACCTTGGCAGCCTGATCATTTGAAAGGCTACGCCATGATGTACAACTTCTCTCCCGCGGCCTTGTCCGCCCGTATCGATCCCTTGCTGGACGCAGTCTTGCAGCAGCAGCGCCTGGTGGGCGCCGTCGTGCTGGTGCGCCAGCGTGGCCAGGACATTTACCGCCGCGCGGCCGGCCACCTGGACCGCGAGGCGGGTACGCCCATGGTTGAAGATGCCGTCTTCCGCCTGGCGTCCGTCAGCAAGCCTATCGTGTCGACGGCCGCGCTGGCGCTGGTGGGGCAGGGCCGGCTGGGCCTGGACGACCTGGTGACGCGCTGGCTGCCGTATTTTGCGCCGCGCCAGCCGGACGGTATGGTGGCGGCCATCACCGTGCGCCACTTGCTTACGCACACGGCCGGGCTCGACTATGGCTTTTTCCAGCCGCCGGGAGGCGTGTATGCGCAAGCCGGGGTGTCCGACGGCATGGATGCCTCCCGTATTTCCCTGGAGGGCAACCTGCGCCGCCTGGCCACGGTGCCACTCGCGTATGCGCCGGGCGAGCGGTGGGCATACTCGATTGCCACCGATGTGCTGGGCGCCGTCATCGAACAGGCGGCCGGCATGCCGCTGGCGCACGCCGTGGAATATCTGGTGACGGTGCCGCTGGCCATGCGCGACACGGGTTTTGTGGCTGCCGACCCGGCGCGTCTGGTCGTCGCGTATGTGGACCGCGCAGCGGGAGAATCCCGGCCGCGCCGCTTGCGCGACGAGGGTGAAGACCATCTGCCGTTTCTCGATGGCATGGCAGGTTTTACCCTGTCACCGGCGCGCGCCCGCGACGCTCAGGCGTATCCATCGGGCGGCGCGGGCATGGTCGGCTCGGCGCCCGATTTCATGCGTTTGCTGGAAACCCTGCGCCTGGGGGGCGCGCCGCTGCTGCCAGCCGATCTGGCGCAGCAGATGGGCACGAGTCAGACCGGTGCCTTCGATTTGCCGTTCTGGCCGGGGCGGGGCTTTGGCCTCGGTTTTACCATGTTGACGGACCCGCTTGCCGCCGCCACGCCGGAGTCGGTGGGTACGTGGCGCATGGGCGGCACATATGGCCATTCGTGGTTTGTCGATCCGGCGCAGGAATTGTCCGTGGTGGCGTTTACGAATACCGCATTGGAAGGCATGGCGGGACCGTTCGTGGCGGAACTGTGCCAGGCAGTGTATGGCGCCAAGGAAACGCCATGACCCGCCCGCACCCGATCGTCTTCCTCGCGCTGGGCCTGTTCGGCGTGTACTGCATCGAGTTTGGCGTGGTCGGCATCTTGCCGATGATCATGCAGCGCTACGGCGTGACGGCCGCGCAGGCGGGTTCCTTGGTGAGCCTGTTCGCCCTCGTGATCGCCGTGGGCGGCCCCTTCCTCGTGCTGCTGGCCACGCGCTGGCGCCGCAAGCGTGTGTTGATCGTTTCCCTGCTCGTCTTCGCGCTGGCCAGCGTGGTGTCGGCGTATGCGCCCCGCTTCGAGCTGCTGCTGGCGCTGCGTATCGTGCCGGCCCTGTTCCACCCTGTGTATTTCTCGCTGGCGATGGTGGCGGCCGCCGCCCTGTACCCGCCGCAACAGGCGGCGCGGGCCGGCGCGCATGCGTTCACGGGTACCAGCATGGGCATGGTGCTGGGCATCCCGCTCACCACGTGGATCGCCGCCCAATATGGCTACGAGGCATCGTTCCTTGCCTGCGCCCTCGTCAACGCGCTGGCGGCGCTGGGACTATATCTGTTCTTGCCGGACACGCCGCGCGAGGCGCCGATGGCGTATGGCCGCCAGCTGGCCGTGCTGCGCAAACCGGCCCTGTGGTTCGCCATTGCCGCCGCCGTGCTCGTGTTTGCCGCCATGTTTGCCGTGTATGCCTATGCGGCCGCGTATCTGCAGCAGGAAGCGGGCTTGTCGGCGCGCCAGACGGGGCTGGCGCTGGTGGTGTTTGGTATCGGTGGCGTGGCGGGCAATCTGTTCGCGGGGCGCCAGCTGGGCATGCACGTGTTGCGCACGGTGCTGCTGCAGCCCGTGCTGCTGGGGCTGGCATACTGGCTGCTGTACCAGTATGCGGGCACGGGTATCCGCTGGCTGGCGCTGTCCGTCTTGCTGCTGTTCTGGGGCGCGGCGCATACGAGCGGGCTGATCGTCACGCAAGTGTGGCTCAGCAGCGAAGCGCGCGAGGCGCCGGCGTTTGCCATCGGCGTGTACATCGCCGCCATCAACCTGGGCGTGACGGTGGGCGCAATGGCGGGCGGCATCGCCATCGAGTCCTACGGCATGCCGGGGGCGCTGGCGTGCGGCGCGCTGCTGGGTATGCTGGCGCTGGCGGCGATTGCCGGGAAAGCGTGGCTGTACCGTGCGCCGTCAGTCGGCAAGATGGTTGGGGATGCGAAACAGTAAATCCGTGTCGCCAATGTCCACGCCCGCTTGCGACAGCAGGGTGCTGGCCTGGCCCCGGTGATGCGTCTGGTGATTAAAGAAATGCATGAGCAGGCTGAAAAACTCGCGCCGGTTCGGCCCCTTGCTGTTGCGGTAGTCGAGCAGGTGATCGAGGTCCGCTTCCGTGATGGAGGCGGCCCAGTCGATGATGAGCTGGTCCAGCCATTGCCGGTGCGCGTGCATGGCGGCAAAATCCTCGGCCGCGAACAGCGGGTGCGTGAGCGACGCGGGCGGCGTGATGGCGCGGATGGGGTCGAGCAAGGGGAAGCCGGCCGGGTGCTTCGCATAGCGCTGCAGCCACAGAGTGTCGCCCACCATCACGTGATTCAGGGTGGCCAGCAGGGAACCAAAAAAGGCACCCCGCTCGCGCTCCAGCTCGCCGGGCGGCAGGCCTGCCGCCGCAGCATAGACCTTGGCATTCATCCACTGGTTGTAATCGGCCATCAGGCAAATGTGGGCGCAACGGCTCATGCTGGACTCCTTCAGTGGATGAATGCTGATGTTAAACGGATTTCAGGAATGCGCGTATGCCGGCGAGCAGCATCTCAATGGCCATCGCCGTCAGGATCAAGCCCATCAGGCGTTCAAACGCCGTCATGACCCTTGGACCGAGCGCCCGCTGCAAGCGTTCGGCGCACAGGAAGACGGCCAGCCAGACGACGGCCACGGCCGTCAGCCCCGCCACGTGGGCGATGACTTCGTTCATTTCATGCGAGGAAAACAGCAGCACGGTGGCCAGGGCCGACGGGCCGGCCAGCGCGGGGATGGCCAGCGGCACGATGAACGGTTCGCCGCCCATCTCGTGGTCGCTATTGCCCGCGTTTGGCTGCGGAAACACCATGCGCATGGCGATCAGAAACAGGATCACGCCGCCGCCTATGCGCAGCGCCACTTCCGACAATTGCAAGGCGTTCAGGAAATGGCGGCCGAAGAACATAAACAGCAGCAAGATGCCAAAGGCGATCATGCACTCGCGTACCACCACTTTCCAGCGCCGCTCGATGGGCACCCGTTTCAGGGCATTGACGAACAGGGAAACGTTGCCGAACGGGTCGGTGACGAGCAAGAGCAGGATAAATGTCTGGAAGAAATTCTGTGTCATGGTGGTGTGGAGATGAGGTCAACACCGTTGCCAGGATGGGCGCGGTGCGATAAGGCTTGCGATGATAACAAGCCTGCTCCCAATCGCCCATGATTATTGATGCATAGCAGCATTTTTTTTACGCCGCAACGACTTTAGCCTGGTAAAACGCGGTGGGCGTGGTGCCGAAATGTTTTTTAAACATGGCCGTGAACGCGCTTTGACTCGTGTAGCCGTTGTCCATGGCCACGTCGATGACCTTGACGCCTTGCGCCAATTGCTCGAGCGCCCGCAGCAATCGCGCCTGCTGGCGCCACTGGCCAAAGCGCATGCCCGTCTGTTTCTGGAACAGACGGTGCAGGCTGCGCTCGGTGATCGCCAGTTCCTGTGCCCAGTGCGCCACCGTCTGCTGTTCGCCCGGCTGTTCCATCAGCCGCGCGCAAATGCCGCGCAGGCGTGCATCGACGGGTAATGGCAAATACAGGGGCAGCACGGGCAAGCTGTTGAGCTCGTGCAACAGCAATTGCAGCAGATGCCAGTCGCGGCTGCCCTCCGTGAAATTGGGCGTGATGTCGACGGCCGCCACGATCAATTGCCGCAGCAGGGGACCGATCTCAAGCACGCAGCTGTGGCCCGGCAGCAATGGCGAATTGGCGCAGTTGACGAACACCGTGCGCATCTTGACGGCGCCGCTCATGCGCACCTTGTGCGCGATGCCGGGCTGCAGCCACACGCCGCGCGTGGGCGGCACCACCCAGCGCCCGCCCTGCGCCTCGATGGTCATCACGCCCTCGATGGCGTACAGCAGTTGCGCATGCGTGTGGCGGTGCGCGGAAATCACGTGGCCGTGCGCATAGTCGACGGCCAGCGCCATGGCGCGCGCCGTGACGGGCAGCAATTCCTGAAAGGCGGGAGAGGAACAATCCATCAAATAAGGTCAGTTTTGCGATAGGTTCGGACATCTTAGCGCGAGAAGGCGCGGCGCGCCTGCGGCATGATGGTTTCCCGTAACTATTCCCGGAGTTTCGCATGCCTGTGCGCGCCTATCTGTATCCGTTTCTGGCCATGTTGCTGTGGGCCGGCAACGTCGTCGTGTCCAAGCTGGCTGCGTCCAGCATCGCCCCCACGGCCATCACCTTTTACCGCCTGGTGCTGGTCTTGCTCGTGATGACACCGTTTATCGCCCGGCCCCTGTGGCGCAACCGCGCCGCCATCCGCCGCCACTGGTGGCAGCTGGCCCTGTGCGGCCTGATGTCGATGGCCCTGTTCCAGAGTCTGTCCTACCGCGCTGCGGAAAGCACCACGGCGACGAATATGGCCATCGTTACGGCGCTGGCGCCCCTGATGACGGCCCTGCTCAGCGTGCTGCTGCTGGGCGAACGCCTGACGGTCGGCATGGCGGCCGGCGGCGTGCTGTCGTTTGGCGGCTTGCTGTATCTGGTGGGGCGCGGCGACGTGCTGGCCTTGCTGCATCAAGGCGTGCATGCGGGCGATGCGCTGATGCTGCTGGCGTCCCTGAGCTTCGCCCTGTACGGCGTGCTGCTGCGCCGCTGGCGTCTGTCCGTTCCCGCCTGGCAAGCCATTTATTGCCAGGCGCTGGCGGCCCTGGCGTGCATGCTGCCGTTCTTCCTGCTTTTGCCGCCCGGCAGCGCCAGGCTGGACGCCACCACCTTGCCACTGATCGGCTATGCGGGCATCGGCTCGTCCATCGTGCTGTCCTACCTGTGGATCGAAGGCGTCAAACTGCTGGGGCCGAACCGCTGCAGCATCTACGTCAACCTTCTGCCCCTGCTGACGGCCCTGCTGGCCATCGTCTGGCTGCACGAAAGCATGCATGTGTACCACTTGGTCGGCGGCGGCATCTCGCTGCTGGGCGTGCTGCTGGCGCAGACGGTGCAGCGGCCCCTGTTCGGCCGGCGTCCTCGCGTGTCCGGTCTTGCCTGAACGGCCATGCATAATGGCGGTTTTCAGGCAGTGGAGTGGGCATGCGGCAAACATTTTGGATGAGCACGATGGTGGCGCTACTGGCGCTGAGTAACTTGGCGTCAGCGCAGGCGGCGCGGTTCTACGAGGGTAAACCGATGGCCACCGCCAGCACCGTCGAGCGCGGCGCGAAAACCATGGACGAGGCGCAGGTGCGCACGGCGCTGGCCCATGTGCCGCAGATCGACGACAGCATAGCCTACGCACCCACGGGTGTGGCCGAGTTCGACGCCATCGAGCATGGCCATGGCAAGCTGGTCGGCTATTTCAATATCGATGGCGATTTATTGCCCGGCAAGCCGGCCGATGCGCCGGCGTTTGCCTATAAAAAAACCTTCGTGGAAAAGGATGGCCATTTCCTCACGGTCACGTATCTGCTTGGCAAGGGCCGGAAAGGGAACCGCGCACCCAGCTATCACATCAAGTGGATCACATGGGAAACGCAGCCGCAGCGCTTTGCCGCCAGCCAGGACGGGCTATTCATCGAGTACAACGTGAATTGCTGCGTGGGCAGCGTGTATGCCCGTGGCCAGTATGCACAGGGCAAGCGCACGGGGCAGTGGCACTACGAGGAGCCGAACACCATCCGCTCGTTTGGCGCCTTTGTCGATGACAAGGTCGAAGGGCCGTGGACGTATGAAAGCGGCGATGAAACGACGACGGGCATGATGCAGCGTGGCCAGCGCACAGGCCGCTGGGAAGTGAGCCCGGGCGTAGACGAATGGCGCGAAGTGGACATGCACAGTTTCACCGGCTACGACACGTTTGTGAAAGACCGCTTGAACGGCCCCAGCGAACGCCGCATCGACGGCGTGGTGCAATGGCAGGGCAACTATGTCAACGGCAAGAAGCAGGGCCAGTGGGTGGAACCTGGCGGTGGCGGCCTGTATGTCGATGACGTGAAACAGGGGCCGTAAAAGGCGACGCCGGACGGTGGCTGGCAAATGCTGATCATGCTCGATTGCAGAAACCGTCTATTAACATAACTGGCATTCCCACGCGACCGCGCACGATTGCGGAATGCCAGTTCTGCGCAAAAAACATCATCTACTTGTTACAAAGCGTGAAAATCCATGCTGGATGTTGCTACTAGTAATCTTTCCCTGTATCTTGCAGTCAGGAAATAAAAGTACAGGAAACCTCGACCTCGTTGCCCTGTCTTGCACTCCTGACGATATGCGCGGGCCGCCTTCCCCCCTGCCGCCGCACACGCCGTATCGATCTGTCCTGAACAATTCACGTGACCCGCCCATCAGGCGTTTGCTGCTATCCCGTTTGGCGGGCGCAGGCATGGTTGCGCCCCTACCAAGGAAAATTGCATGCTGTCGAACATAACAATAAAGATGCGCCTGATTGCCACCATGAGTGTGCTGGGCTTGCTGATCGCCGTGCTCGGCGTCATGAGTATCATCAGCCTGAAATCGGCCAACAACAGCCTCAACGAGGTCTACAGCAATCAGCTGGCATCGACGCAAGCGATCGGCGAATCGCAGATTCTGCTGGGCCGCGCCCGGTTCACAATGGACCGCGTGATGGTGCATCCCGATGCAGCCGACGCCAAGGATATCCTGGCCCGTGCCGAACAATTCATGGAGGCGTCGAACAAGTCCTGGAAGGTGTATTTGGCCTTGCCGCAAAGCGCGGATGAAAAGCGCCTGTCCGACGACATGGACAAGAAGCGCAGCGATTACATGAGCAACGGCTTGCTGGTCATGAGCAAGGCTTTGCGTGAAGGCAATGTCACACAAGCGGACGGTTTGATGATGACGGGACTGACGCCGCTGTACCGCACCCTGGACCAGGCCGCTGAAACATTGACGCAGTATCAGGCCACTTCGGCTGCCCGGATGTATGCGGAAAGCCAGTCCAGCTATCGCACCCAGTTGGCCATGGCCATCGGCGGCGTGCTGGTGGGCGCCTTGCTGACGATTATTTCCAGCATCTTGCTGCTGCGCGCCATCTTCGGCCCGCTGGACCAGGCCCTGCGCCATTTCGGCGCCATTTCCGACGGCAATCTGGCCAACGATATCGTCATCACGCGCAACGACGAGATGGGCGCCTTGCTGACGGGCTTGCAGAAGATGCAGGAACGCCTGTCGACCACCGTGCGCGGCGTGCGCGACGGCAGCGGCGCCATCGCCACGGCCAGCAATGAAATCGCTTCGGGCAACCTGGACCTGTCCAGCCGCACGGAGCAGCAAGCGTCGAGCCTGGAAGAAACGGCCTCGTCGCTGGAAGAGCTGACCTCGACCGTCAAGCAGAATTCCGACAATGCACGCCAGGCGAACCAGCTGGCCGTGTCGGCATCGGATGTGGCGGTAAAAGGCGGCGCATTGGTGGCGCAAGTGGTCGATACCATGGGTACCATCAGCGAATCGTCGAAAAAGATCGCCGACATCATCGGCGTGATCGACGGCATCGCCTTCCAGACGAACATCCTGGCCTTGAATGCAGCCGTGGAAGCGGCGCGTGCCGGCGAGCAAGGTCGCGGCTTTGCCGTCGTCGCCACCGAAGTGCGCAATCTGGCGCACCGCTCGGCCAGCGCCGCCAAGGACATCAAGATGCTGATCGAAGCGTCGGTACAGAACGTGGGTGCCGGCAGCGAACTGGTCAGCCAGACGGGCACGACGATGGACGAGATCGTGGCCAGCATCCGCCGCGTGACGGACATCATGGGCGAAATCAGCGCCGCCGGCCGCGAACAGGAACTGGGCATCGGCCAGATCAACCAGGCCGTGGCAGAAATGGATACCGTGACGCAACAGAATGCGGCGCTGGTGGAAGAAGCGGCAGCTGCCTCGGAAGCCATGCAGGAGCAGGCGGCGGCGCTGGCCGAAATGGTCAGCATCTTCAAACTCGATGCCAACCATAGCGGTCCTGCCGCCAAGTCTGCCTTGCGCAAGCCTGTCGTGGCAGCCGCCAGCACGGCCTTGAAACGCCCGGCGCTGCGCCTGGCGCCAAGCCGCGCCGCGGCAGCACCTGTCGCTGCCGCAAAACCGCGTCCGGCCAAGCCTGCAGCGGACAATAGCGGAGAGTGGGAAGAGTTCTAAATTACTGCGCCGACAGGGTGGCCTTGCTGCCCTGTTCCTGTAAGCGCGCCGCCTCGGCCAGGGCTTGGGCGCGCGCTTCTTCCGCGGCCTGTTCCGCTTTCTCCAGTGCATCGTGGCGCGCCTGCAAGGCTGCTCGCGCGCGCACGAAGACGATCTTGATGGCCGCCATCACGGGCACGGACAGGAAGATGCCGACCACGCCACCGAGCTGGTCGCCGGCCAGCAGGCCAACGATCACCATCAGCGGGCTCACTTCCACGCCTTCGCTCATCAAATACGGGTTGACCACGTAATCCTGGAACAAACGGTAGGCGGCGATAAAGCCGATCAGCCAGAACACGTGCTCGAAGCCGCTGAAACCGGCCACGACCACGGCGATGACGGCCGCCGCCAACGGACCGGCAAACGGGATGAATTCCAGCAAGGCGGCAGCGCCGGCCAACAGCAGGCTGTACGGCACGCCCATCAGCGAAAAGGCGATGCTGTAGGACACAAACGTGGCGATCGACAATAGCAGCAGGGCGCGCACATAGCGCGACAGCAAGATGTCGAGGTCATCGATGATGGCGCCCCAGAGTTTCTTGTTCGGGCGGTTCAGCAGGGACAGCAAGCCGTCGCGCATGTCCGGCCCTTCCTTGATCAGCAAAAAGCTCAGCACGGGCACCAGCACCAGATAGATCAGGTTGCTGGCCGCATGCATGACGGTCAAACCCAGTTCTTTCGCCAGCGGCATCGCTTGTCCCGTACCGCTGCTCAGCTGCGTCTGCATGAACGACAGCAGGCGCGCGCGCAACGGCTCCATGAATTCCGGCAACGGGATGCGCTCGGCAAAGTTGTTGCCCTTGAGCAGGGTCGGCAACTGATTACTGAGCTTGATCGCTTCTTCCTCGATGCGCGCGCCGAAGATGGAGCCCAGCACCGCCACCAGCAAGATCACCACGAGGAAGACGATGCCGATGGCGGCCGTGCGCGGCAAGCGTTTCGGGCCATGGCGTTCGAGCAGGCCGATCAGCGGATACACGAGGTAGCTGAAGAAAATGGCAAAGACCACAACGATCAGGGTCGACGAAACCTTGTAGGTGAGAAACAGCAGGAAGGCGATGAGGAAAGCCGTCCACACCATCTTGGCAACGCGCAAGTTAAAACCGAACATATGAATTCCTTAGGGGCAGGATGCGACGCAAGCGTGACTGGCTTGAAAGGCAGGGTGGGCAAGGCAGGGACAGGGCCGCGCCGCACGGCCGGAAATCATACCGCAAAATGCCAAAATGCCATGTTCTTGTGCGTAATGGCAATGCTTTCCCTATGCGCCTACCTTATTTTTCCCGCCAGCTGGCCACGGTGATGAGCACGCCATCGTCCTTGTTTGGTTCGCGCAAGGTCACCGTGTAGCGGCCGCTGGCATCGTTGCCCGTAAACACCACCTTGTCGTCATGGCCCTTCACTTGGGCGCCCTTGGCCAGCTTGGCGTAGGTGTTGAGTACCCAGTGGAAATCGGCATAGCTGCGCAAGGTGATGTCGGCATCGGGCATGGGCTCGTCGCCGGCCTCGGCCGCTTCCGTCGGCGTGCGCATGGGCAAACCGGCCAATCCCGCCGGTGTGACGATCTTGCCGCCGCTGGAACTGCTGTTCAACTCCGCATTCGGCAGCAGCAGGTGCAGCAAGCTTGCGGGAAAGCCGGGCGGCACGTCGCGCTGTTCCCAGCCGGGCTGGCCGGGGCGGGTCGTGATGTATTCCACGGCAGCAATGCTTTGCCGCTGTGCCGGTGCAGCCTGTGCCAGCGTGGTCGGCAACTGCCGTGCCCAGACCAGCAGCGGTGCGGCCATCTCATCCTCCGCGCCCGGTGGCAGGAACACCGTCAGCACGGCGTGCGTGGATGGCAGGCAGGCGGGGGCCGCGCCGCCGATGGCGGCCTGGCAATGGCCGTTGACCAGGCCCAGCGCCAATAGTTTGCGTTTCGGATCGAACAGCATGGCGGCGCGCCGTGCACCGTGTGTGCCGGCATCGATGGAGGCCAGCACCGAGCGCCCATCGGGCAGCATGGTGCGCGTGATGTCGTCGAGTGAATACATGCTGTCGAGCACCTGGCGCGCGATCAGGGTGTTGCCTTGCGTATAGCTGCCGCGCGCATAGCCGAGCAGCTTGAAGATGTCGGCGCGGATCTCCGGATGCGCACTCAGGCGCAGCGGCGGCGATGGCACGGGCACGGTGGCGGCCACGAAGGCGGCATCTTCGGTAGAAATAGTTTCTGCCATGCTGGAAATCGGCAGGCACAGCGCGGCGCACAGCGTCAGCATGCGTAGAGTGATTTTTCCTGGGGTGTTCAATGGCCGTCCTTGTCGAGACGCCATGCCGGACCGGTTGCCGGCATGCGCGGGCCGCGATCTTAGCATTTCAGGAATAAATGAGGTCGTGACGAGTTCTTGCTCAAGTACGTGCTTCACTCGAGTGTCGGCGCGGCCAAGAAATTGCGGATGGGAGAAAAGGGCTGTTTCTATACCTGTCCTTGTATAGCGATGATCATGCCAAGGTGAGCCGTTTGATCCGCCATGCTGGCTTTTTTTGAGAGCAAGGATACCCCTTTGACGATCCTCAAGATCGGCGCCCGGGACAGCTGGTATGAGGTGGACCCCGAGCAGCGCGATCCCTGGAAGATTTCCCCGCAGGCCCTGCTGGCGCTGCTCGGCGCCAGCCCCAGCGGCAATACTCAGGCGGCGTTGAGCACGTAGCGGTTCTTGCCGCTTTTCTTGGCCTGGTACAAGGATTCATCGGCGCGCCGGTAGCTGTGCGACAAGTCCGCTTCCTTGAGCAGCTCCGCGACGCCGATGCTGACGGACACCTTGCGTTCCGGCACGAAGGCCGCCTCGACGCTGTCGACCAGCTGCGCGGCAAAGGCGCAGGCCGCGTTCTTTTCGCCCAGGTAAATGACGGCAAACTCCTCGCCACCAAGACGTCCGCACAGGTGCTCGCCAGACAGTTTGGCGATCACGTCGGCGATCTTTTTCAGCACCTCGTCGCCCACGTCATGGCCGTACACGTCGTTGATCTGCTTGAAGTCGTCGATGTCGATCATCAGGAAATACGCGGGCGTGCGCGCCGTGCGCTGCAAGGCGCGGGCGCCTTGCGTAAACATGCGGCGATTGTTGAGCCCGGTCAAGCCATCCTTGTAAGCCATCGTCGCCAGTTCGCGCTGGGCACGGTAGTTATGGATGCGCAAGACGAGAAAATAGATATTCAGCGCCAAACCGATGATCACGCTGATGGTGACGGCCAGCACGGGCCAGTGCTGGTCGGCCTGGCCAGCATGCACGGGAAATTGCCCCAGCCCCAGAATGGCCCACACGCATAGCGATACGCCCAGGTAATACGCAATGCCGCTGAAAATGGGCGCCGTCGTCAGGGTGATCATCACGCCCAGCGGCAACACCCAGAAAGCGGGGTCTTCCGTGCCCAGCATCAGCACGCGAAAACTGAACGCGATGAACAGCACGCTGATGGTGCCGCTGGCGATGATGGCCTGCAAGGACTTCGCATACACGGTCAGCAGCAGCCCGCCCAGCATGCCCGTCACACCCAGCGCCGCCTGCGCATGATCGAACGAAGCGCGCGGCAAGGTCAGGCTGAACGTGACCAGCCAGCAAGCCAGGCCAAACGTCAGGATGGCTATCGAAATGAAATGCAGTTCCTTGAAAAAGCGCTGCTGCTGCTCCCGTTCTCCTGAAAAGAACAGGTAATAGAAGGCAGGAGACAGGCTGCGCGAAGTGAACATTCCATTCGTCCAGGCAGACAACAGGCCTTGCGGCAGGGACGCCTCCCGCAACGGCAGGCGGCATGGCGCGCGTACAAAATTAGTTGCGCTCAGGAACTAGTGTACTGGTTTCTTGGGGGGAGTGGGCACGGAGAGCGTGGAAATGCGGCGGTATGGATACAGGTACTGTGAGCGTGATCGCTGCATCCCCGAAGGGCACGGTCTGGACGTTGAAAAAGGAAGCGGCCCTACAAGAGGGCCGCCATGGCAACATCTCGTTGCTGTTATGTCTTAAACGTCAATATTGCCCGCGCGCAGCGCATTGTTTTCGATGAACGCGCGGCGCGGTTCCACGTCGTCTCCCATCAGCGTGGTGAAGATCTGATCCGCGGCAATCGCGTCTTCGATCTGCACTTTCAACAGGCGGCGGACGGTTGGGTCCATCGTTGTTTCCCACAGTTGATCCGGGTTCATTTCGCCCAGACCTTTGTAGCGCTGTTTCGAAACCGTGCGTTCGGCTTCGTCGCGCAGCCATTGCATGGCCTGGTGGAAGTCGACCACGGCGATTTCCTTCATGCGCTCGCCTTCGCCGCGGCGGACAAACGCGCCTTCGCCGATCAGGCCTTCGAAGGTGGCGGCGCCGCTGCTCAGCACGGCGTAGTCCGGACCTTGCACGAAGTCGGCGTCGATGGCGGTGACTTTGACGTTGCCGTGGTACATGCGCTCGATGTGCAGCTTGTGCTTTTCCGACAAGTCGTCGGAACGCACGTGCACGCGCACGGCGCTGTCGTTGATGGCCGTCTGCAGGGCCAGGGCGGAGGTTTCCGCCAGGTCCAGGGTCGACAGGTCCAGCTGCACGCCCGTCATGATGGCTGTCAGGGCGGCGCGGTCGATGACGCGCGTCAGACGGGTCATGATGGTGTTTGACAGGTTGAACTTGCGCACCAGTTCCGTCAGCGTCTCGCCGGAAATGCCTTCTGCGCCTTCACGCGGCACCAGCACGGCCGTGTTCAGCGCCACGGTCATCATGTAGCTCGCTTCCTCGGCGTCATCTTTCAGATAGCGCTCGTCGCGGCCGGCTTTCACTTTGTAAAGCGGCGGTTGCGCGATGTAGATGTGGCCGCGCTCGACCAGTTGCGGCATCTGGCGGTAGAACAGGGTCAGCAGCAGGGTACGGATGTGAGCGCCATCGACGTCCGCATCGGTCATGATGATGATGCGGTGGTAGCGCAGTTTCTCGACGTTGAATTCGTCCGGTCCGATCGAGGTGCCGAGCGTGGCGATCAGCGTGGTGATCTGTTCCGATGACAGCATTTTCTCGAAACGGGCTTTTTCCACGTTCAGCACTTTACCGCGCAGCGGCAGAATCGCCTGGAACTTGCGGTCGCGCCCCTGTTTTGCCGAGCCACCTGCCGAGTCACCCTCGACGATGTACAGTTCGCACAGGGCGGGGTCTTTTTCCTGGCAGTCGGCCAGCTTGGCCGACAGGCCCAGGCCGTCCATGATGCCTTTGCGGCGGGTCAGGTCGCGGGCCTTGCGTGCCGCTTCGCGCGCGCGTGCCGCTTCGACGATCTTGCCGCAAATGATCTTGGCGTCGTTTGGTTTCTCTTGCAGGTAATCTGCCAGAGTCTTGGCGACGATCTCTTCGACCGGGCCGCGCACTTCGCTCGATACCAGCTTGTCTTTCGTCTGCGACGAGAATTTCGGTTCCGGCACTTTGACCGACAGCACGCAGGTCAGGCCTTCACGCATGTCGTCGCCGTTGATTTCCACTTTCGCCTTTTTGGCGAACTCGTGTTCATCGATGTATTTGTTGATCACGCGCGTCATCGCCGCGCGCAGGCCCGTCAAGTGGGTGCCGCCGTCGCGTTGCGGAATGTTGTTCGTGAAGCACAGCACCTGTTCATTGTAGGCATCGTTCCACTGCATCGACACGTCGACCGAGATGTTCGTGTTCTGGTCCGACATGCGCTCGCCCGTGGCCTGGAAAATGGTCGGGTGCAAGACCGATTTGGCCTTGTTGATGTACTCGACGAAGCCGCGCGTGCCGCCTTCGAAGGCGAACACTTCTTCCTTGCCTGTGCGCTGGTCGGACAACTTGATGTTGACGCCATTGTTCAGGAAGGACAGTTCGCGGATGCGCTTGGCCAGGATTTCGTAGTGGAATTCCACGTGCGTGAAAATCTCTTCGTCGGCCCAGAAATGCACGTCGGTACCGCGCTTGTCCGTTTCGCCGATGACACGGATCGGGGAGGTGGCGATGTCGCCGACCATGACGATCTGGCGGTCTTGCGGCACGCCGCGCACGAATTCCATGTGATGCACTTTGCCATCGCGGCGGATGGTCAGTTTCAGCAGTTTCGACAGGCCATTCACGCAGGACACGCCCACGCCGTGCAAACCGCCCGAGACTTTATAGGAGTTCTGGTCGAACTTGCCGCCCGCGTGCAGCTCGGTCATGACGATTTCCGCCGCCGAACGCTTCGGATCGTGCTTGTCGTCCATTTTCAGGCCGGTCGGCACGCCGCGGCCATTGTCGGTGATCGAGATCGAATTGTCGCTGTGGATGGTGACGTGGATTTCCGTGCAGTGGCCGGCCAGCGATTCATCGATGGAGTTGTCCAGCACTTCGAATACCAGATGGTGCAAGCCGGTGCCGTCCGAGGTGTCG
Organism: Janthinobacterium sp. BCJ23; assembly: GCF_059617945.1. Taxonomy (NCBI): domain Bacteria; kingdom Pseudomonadati; phylum Pseudomonadota; class Betaproteobacteria; order Burkholderiales; family Oxalobacteraceae; genus Janthinobacterium; species Janthinobacterium sp. BCJ23. The sequence goes on from NZ_JCAQAW010000011.1 coordinate 201,670, forward strand.
CCAATGTACATGCCCGGGCGTTTGCGTACGGCTTCCAGGCCTTCCAGGATCTGGATGGAGGCGGCGCCGTATTCTTCCGTTTTGGCCTGGATCGGGGTGTCTTGTGGATTCTCGGACATGGACTGCTTTCTCAAATAACGATTGCTGATTGATTCGGGGCTGCTGGCTGATGACCGTAGGTCGGGTTAGCCGGAACGGCGTAACCCGACAGACGGCGATTCAGCATGTCGGATTACGCTGCGCTAATCCGACCTACGTCACTGCTGTGGTCTTTAGATGCGCATCGGCATGACGACATACTTGAAGTCGGCATTGTCCGGGATGGAGATCAGGGCGGACGAGTTCGAATCACCGAGCGCGATGTTGACGTATTCGCATTTCAGGTTGTTCAGCACGTCCAGCAGATACGTCACGTTGAAACCGATGTCGACGGAGTCGCCGCCGTAGTCGATTTCCAGCTCTTCGACGGCTTCTTCCTGGTCCGCATTGGTCGAGCTGATCTTCATGCTGCCCGGGGTGATGATGCAGCGCACGCCCTTGAACTTGTCGCTGGTCATGATGGCGGCGCGTTGCAGCGAGCGCAGCAGTTCATCGCGGCCGATGGTGAAGTCGTTTTTGTAGCCTTTTGGAATCACGCGCGTGTAGTCGGGGAACTTGCCTTCCACCAGCTTCGAGATCAGCTCGATGTCGGCAAAGGTCAGTTTCACCTGATTGGCGGCGATGTCCAGCTGGACCGGCTCATCGTTCTCTTCCAGCAGACGCTGCAGTTCGATGATGGTCTTGCGAGGAATAATCACTTCCTGGCGCGCGAAGGTCTGCTCGGTGGCAACCTGGCAAAACGCCAGACGGTGGCCGTCGGTAGCCACGGCGATCACATTATTGCCATCCAGAACCAGCAGCAAGCCGTTCAGGTAGTAGCGGATGTCTTGCTGCGCCATCGAGAAATGCACCATGTTGAACAGGTGTTTCAGCGTTTTCTGGGGCAGGGTGACGGACGCGTTGTAGCTTTCCGCCTGTTGCACGGTTGGAAACTCTTCCGCCGCCAGGGTTTGCAGGGCGAAGCGCGACTTGCCCGTTTGCACGGTCAGGCGCTTGTTCAGCAGGGTCATCGTGACGTCGCCCGATTCGGGCAGGGCGCGCAGGATGTCCAGCAGCTTGCGCGCGGCCACGGTGGTGCCGGTGACGTCCGCGCCGGAACCGATTTCCGCGTGCGTGGTGATCTGCACTTCGGTGTCGGTCGACAGGAAGGAGACATTTTCACCGTCTTTGCGGATGAGGATATTGGCCAGAATCGGCATAGTGTGCCGACGCTCGACAATACCGCTCACGATCTGCAGTGGCCGGAGAAGGGTATCTCGGGTGGTTTTGACCAATTGCATATTTATCCTCAATGTATAGGTTGAACAGTACGACGTTTAACGTATTAATTTAACAATTCTTACCATAGGGAGCCCCGACAGACCGGCTGCGGTGCCCTCCCAGATGATAAGGGTAAAGCACGTTTTGAGCCAGTCTTGCTCAAGCGGCGCTTAGCCTTTTAATGTTTGCTCCAGCACATGCAATTCATGGTTGCATTCCGGATTCTTGGTGCGGTCCAGCGCGATCTTGCGCACGGCATGCAGCACCGTGGTGTGGTCGCGGCCGCCGAACAGTTCGCCGATCTCCGGCAGGCTCTTCTGTGTCAATTCCTTGGCCAGGTACATGGCGATCTGGCGCGGCCGGGCGATATTCGCGGGGCGGCGCTTCGAATACATGTCTGCAACCTTGATATTGAAGAAGTCGGCCACGGTTTTCTGGATGTTTTCCACGGAAATCTGGCGGTTCTGCACCGACAGCAAGTCCTTCAGGGCTTCCTTGACGATATCGATCGTGATGTCTTTGCCATGGAAACGCGAGTACGCGAGGATCTTGCGCAGCGCGCCTTCCAGCTCGCGCACGTTCGAGCGCAAGTGCTTGGCGACAAAGAAAGCCACGTCGTCGGAGAAGGTCACGCCTTCCTGCTTGGCTTTTTTCAACAGAATCGCCACGCGCATTTCCAGCTCCGGCGGTTCGATGGCCACCGTCAGGCCCGAGTCGAAGCGCGAGATCAACCGGTCGTCCATGCCCGTGATTTCCTTCGGATACGTATCCGAGGTGATGATGATCTGTTTCTTTGCGGCAATTAATGCCTCGAACGCATAGAAGAACTCTTCCTGCGTGCGGCTCTTGCCGCCAAAGAACTGGATATCATCGATCAGCAGCATGTCGAGCGAGTGATAGTAGTGCTTGAAATCGTCGAAACCCTTGCGCTGGTAAGCGGTCACTACGTCGCGAACGTACTGTTCCGCGTGGATGTAGCGAATTTTTGCGCCCGGATTGTCGGCCATCACCTGGTTGCCGATGGCGTGGATCAAGTGGGTTTTACCGAGGCCGACGCCGCCGTAGAAGAACAGCGGGTTATACGACACGCCCGGATTGTTCGCCACCTGGATGGCGGCGGCGCGCGCCAATTGGTTGGCCTTACCGGTCACGAAGCTGTCGAAGGTCAGGTCGGTGTTGATGCGGCTCTGCTCGCGGCGCGGGGCGGCGCCGATGCTCAGTTCCGGCACGCTGGGCTGCGGCTCCGCGGCGCGCGCGCTGGGCGCGCCGCCATTCGGATCGCTGGCCGGGGTGCTGGCGGCAACGGGCTTCTTCGGCAAGGCCAGGCGCGGGTCGAGCACGAACTGCACTTCCGTCGGCGCTTCGAAGTACTGAATGGCCAGGGCAGTGATGCGGCTGGCGAACTGGGTCTTGACCCAATCGAGCTTGAAGCGATTGGGCGCAGCAATGCGCAGCTTGCCCTCTTCGTAATCGAGAGGGATAAGCGGTTTGATCCACGCACTGAATTGTTGCGGTGTCAGCTCCAGTTCCAACTGCGCGGAACAGGCCTGCCAGAAATTATCCATGTATGTCTATGTGAAAAGGTGTGGGAGGGCGTATCGATTCTGCCCTGCGTTCACCGTGTTGCAAGGCCGGCGTCGCGCGAGGGCTCGCCACACGTAACGCGCTATTCTACTCCCGACTGAGAAAGTTATCCACAGGCACGACGCTTATTTTTCTGTGGCGGGGTGGGGCGCCATGTGCATAAGAGGCGACTTATCCCCCGGTTATCCCGTCACAAGCAGTGCTGGCGCGGCCTGTGGCGGGGCCTTGCAAGCAGATGGGGGCCGGCGCGCAAATTTCCAGGCGATCACGGCAATCCTTGACAAGAGGGGGGCATATGCTGAATAATTCAGGGTTCCCCGCCCGTATTCCGTGTTTATTCATTTGGAACGACAATATGGACTAAGCGTGGATTAAGCGGGCGATGAGATTGGCCAGCTTGTGCCTTGGCATAAGTGCGCGATTGTCATTGGCACCAAAAACTGACGGGACGTCAGACCCGATTTTGCATTTTTTTTGTTTTTAGCGAGACCAACATGAAACGTACTTACCAACCTTCCGTCGTTCGCCGCAAGCGTACGCACGGCTTCCGCGCTCGTATGGCTACCCGTGGTGGCCGTGATGTGCTCAACGCACGTCGCGCAAAGGGCCGCAAACGTCTGGCCGTCTAGGCTTGTCGTTGACAGCTGATCGCGTGGCTAGCTGTACTCCAGTCGGCAATCAACGCGAAGGTTCACACGACTTCGCGCGCGTTCGGCGTATCGTTAAAACGGATGAATTTTCATCCGTTTTTCGTTTGCGCCCTTCGCAAAAAACAGCGCATTTTGTGCTGTACACCCGACACAATCAATTGCCGCATGCGCGGCTGGGCGTCGTTGTGGCGAAGCGTTTCGCGCCGCGCGCGGCGACCCGCAACACGATCAAGCGCGTCACGCGCGAGCTGTTTCGCAACAGCGCGATGCCGCCGGTCGACTGCGTGGTGCGTTTGTCGCGCGCCGTCAACAGCAAGGATGGCCCGGCCACCACGACCAAGCTCAAAGCCGAGCTGCGTGAAGAATTGAGCCGCCTGTTCGCGGCGCAAATCGCCGCCCAGGCCCGTTCTGTTGCTGCGCCACCACCATCCGCGCCATGAAAACCCTGCTGCTGTTCCTGCTGCGCGCTTATCAGTTGCTGATCAGCCCCATGCTGGGACAGAATTGCCGTTTCTATCCGAGCTGTTCGCATTACGCGATGGAAGCGCTGCGCGTGCACGGTACGGCCAAGGGCAGCCTGCTGGCTGCCAAGCGCCTGTGCCGTTGCCACCCCTGGAATGAAGGGGGCGTCGACCCGGTGCCGCCGGCCGACGGTAAACAATCTTCAACGACCGCTTGCGGTTGCAACCACTCCTGACAAATACCCTAATGGATATCAATAAACGTACCATCCTGTGGATCGTGTTTTCCGTCTCGCTGGTAATTCTCTGGAACGAATGGATGATCTCGAACGGCAAGCCGTCGATGTTCTCCGCGAACACGGAACAAACCGCCAAGGCGCCTGTCACCCCGGCCAAGACGGACGCCCTGGCTGCCGCGGCTGCCGGCGCAGCCGCCGTGCCTGGCGAAGCGACCGATCCCGCCGCGTTCAAGCGCGAAGTGATTACCATCACCACCGACGTCATCAAGGTCGATATCGACACCCTGGGCGGCCAGGTCAAGCGTCTGGAATTGCTGAAGTTCAAGGGCGCGGGCAATCCGGGCTGGTTCGGCGGCTGCTTCGGCCTGTTCAAATGGTGCCAGCCTGACGATGGCAAGCAAAACGAAGTGCTGTTTGACGAAGGCGCGAACCGCACCTATCTGGCGCAGTCGGGCCTGGTCGGCGGTCCATTCCCCACCCATGCGAGCGGTTTCACCGTGCAGCCTGGCGTGCGCACCCTCGGCGACGGCAAGCAAGTGCAACTGGTGATGGAAGCGGTCGAAGGCGGCGTCAAGCTGACCAAGACGTTTACCTTCAAGCGCGGCGATTACGTCATCGACGTGCGCCACGATGTGGCCAACGTGGGCGCAGCGCCCGTGACGCCGCAGCTGTATCTGCAACTGACGCATGACGGCAACAAGCCGGTCGGCGACTCGTTCTTCAACAGCAGCTTCACGGGTCCGACCCTGTACACGCCGCAAGACAAGTACCAGAAGCTGACGTTCGAGAAAATCGAAAAAGCGGCAGTGGAAGACGAGAAGAAGGGCAACGACAACGCCATGAAGGGCTTGCATCCAGCCACGGCGAATGGCGGCTGGTTTGCGATTTCGCAGCACTTCTTCGTCTCGGCTTTCGTTCCGCCTGAAAACGCCAAGCGCGACATCTTCACGAAGAAGGTCGGCACCAACTTGTACGCCATCGGCAACGTGCTGCCACTGCCTACCCTGGCGCCAGGCGCCTCGGCCAGCATGGATAGCAAGCTGTATTCGGGTCCGCAAATCGCCCACCTGCTCGAGCCGGTCTCGCCGGGCCTGGAACTGGTCAAGGATTACGGCTGGCTGACCATCATCGCCAAGCCGATGTTCTGGGTCATGGAACAGATCCACAGCGTGCTGGGCAACTGGGGCTGGACCATCATCGCCTTCACGATCCTGATCAAGCTGGCCTTCTTCCCGCTGTCGGCCGCCGGCTACCGCAGCATGGCCAAGATGAAACTGGTCACGCCGAAGATGCAGGCGATTCGCGAGCGCTACAAAGGCGATCCGCAAAAGATGAACCAGGCCACGATGGAGCTGTACAAGACGGAAAAGATCAATCCGCTGGGCGGCTGCCTGCCGATCCTGATCCAGATGCCCGTCTTTATCGCCCTGTACTGGGTGCTGAACGCGTCCGTGGAAATCCGCGGCGCGCCATGGATCGGCTGGATCACCGACCTGGCCCAGCATGACCCATGGTGCATCCTGCCAGTGCTGTACGCGATCTCGATGTACATCACGACCAAGCTGAACCCGGCTCCTGCCGATCCGATGCAAGCGAAGATGATGCTGTTCATGCCACTGGCATTCTCGGTGATGTTCTTCTTCTTCCCGTCGGGCTTGGTACTCTACTGGGTCGTCAACAACGTCCTGTCGATCGGCCAGCAATGGGTGATCACCAAGAAATACGCGCCTGCCGCCAAGTAATTCCGGCCAGCGAACAGAAAGCCCGCCTCGCGCGGGCTTTTTAATTCTTGTAGGTCGGAATAGCGTGGCAAGGCCACGCGTAATCCGACACTATCGCCAGGTGTGCTGCGTCGGCTTACGCGCTGCGCGCTAAGCCGACCTACGTTGCTGCACTTCCCTTGCCGTACCTATTACAATATCCCCATGAAACTCGACTCTTCCCCTATCGCCGCCATCGCCACCGCTCCCGGTCGCGGCGGCATCGGCGTGGTACGCGCCTCCGGCAAAAACCTCGCTCCCTTAATGACGGCCCTGTTCGGCGCACAGCAATTGAAACCGCGCCACGCCACCTATCTGCCATTCACGGAAGCCGATGGCAGCATCATCGACCAGGGCATCGCCATCCACTTCAAGGGTCCGCATTCGTACACGGGCGAAGACGTGCTGGAATTGCAGGGCCACGGCGGCCCCATCGTGCTGCAGTTGCTGCTGGCGCGCGTGCTCGAAGCGGGCCGTGACAGCGGCTTGCGCCTGGCCGAGCCGGGCGAATTCACGCGCCGCGCGTTTCTCAATGACAAGCTGGACCTTGCGCAAGCGGAAGCCGTGGCCGACCTGATCGACGCATCCACGGAAGCGGCGGCCAAGTCCGCTTCGCAATCGCTGTCGGGCGCGTTCTCGAACACCATCCACGCGCTGGTCGAGCAGGTGACGGGCTTGCGCATGCTGGTCGAAGCGACCCTGGACTTTCCGGAAGAGGAAATCGACTTCCTGGAAAAATCGAATGCGCGCGGCCAATTGAAAGCCGTCATCGAAGCCTTGAACAAAGTGTTTGCGCAGGCGGCGCAGGGTGCGCTGCTGCGCGAAGGTTTAAATGTCGTGCTGGCCGGCCAGCCCAACGTCGGCAAATCGTCGCTGCTGAACGCGCTGGCGGGCGCCGACGTGGCCATCGTCACGCCGATCGCCGGCACCACGCGCGACAAGGTCAGCGAAACCATCCAGATCGAAGGCATTCCGCTCAACATCATCGACACGGCCGGCATCCGCAGCGCGGGCGACACCATCGACGCCGTCGAGCGCATCGGCATCGAACGCACCTGGGGAGAAATCGGCAAGGCCGACGTGATCTTGCACCTACTCGATGCCGACCACGGCCCGACCCTGGCCGATGAAACCATCGTCGCGGCCTTCCCGGAAGGCGTGCCCGTGGTGCGCGTGTGGAACAAGATCGATCTCTCTGGCCACAAGCCCGGCGTCGACAGCATGCCGGACGCCACCCACGTGTACCTGTCGGCGCACGAGCACATCGGCATCGATTTGCTGCGCGCCGAGCTTCTGCGCATCGCCGGCTGGCAGCAGACGGGCGAATCGCTGTACCTGGCGCGCGAACGTCATTTGATCGCCTTGAAATCGGCCGGCAAGCATCTCGATATCGCGGCCGCGCACGCGGCGCAGGACGACCAGTCGCTGGACCTGTTTGCCGAAGAGCTGCGCCTGGCGCAGGTCCAACTGTCGAGCATCACGGGCGAGTTTTCGCCTGACGATCTGCTGGGGGTGATCTTCAGCCGTTTCTGCATCGGCAAGTAAGGAGGTTCGATGAAGCTGCTGCTTGTTCTGTTGTTCAGTTGCCTGCCGCTGCTGGCCGGTGCGCAGGAAAAGTTGCCCAAGGACGTGGCGCGGTTTGTCGAGCATGCCCAGATGTGCGAGCACTTTGCCGGCGAGTGGGATGACAACGACAAGGCGCGCCAGCGCGAGATCATCGCTGCCGTGGACGATGCTTGCGGCCAGGCGCAGCGGCAGTGGAAACGGCTGTCCGCCAAGTATGCGGGACAGCCGGCGATCAAAAAAGTCATCGACGCGCATGCGAATGATGCGGTCAGGAGCTTTCGGAAATAAGTCCGAACGGTGAAAAGGCCGGGGTCAGACCCTCAACACCGCCAACACAAAGGTCATCGCTAACGTGCGAGGGGGTCTGACCCCTGGGTTTGTTAGCCCTTTTTCCCCTTCGCCTGCTCTTCCCTGAACTTCTGGAACGTCTCGATATGCTCGGCGCGGCGCAGCACGCGCGAGTGCGGGTCGAGCGTGTACGTGGCGCCAGCCGGCAGGGGCAGTTCGCCAAAGCCCAGCGACATGGGAACGGTATGGATTTCTTTGCCGATACGCACTTCCACCGGCATCGGGAAGGCGATGTCGGCCGGCGTCTTCCATTCCAGGCGCAAGGTGTCGCCGTCACGCACGGCGGACAGTTCCGGCAGCGCGGCCTGGTACAGATAGGTCTGGAAGAACCAGTCGTAGTTGCTGCCTGTGACTTTGTTGACGATGGCCATGAATTCCGTCGTGCTGCCATAGCGCGGCTGGAACTGGCCCGGCTGTGGCTGTTCCGTGCCGTAGACGAGCAGGCGCACGGCGCGGAAGAACGCGTCGTCGCCGATCAGGCCGCGCAAGGTGTGCAGCACCAGCGCTCCTTTCACATACAGGTCGCCGCCCGGCCCGCCCTTTTTCAGGTCGTAGACTTCCTCCTCGCTTTTCGGCTTGCCCGAGACCATGGGCGCCTTGTTGATGATGCCGGCGCGCATTTGCTGCAATGACGCAAAATACTCTTGCTCGCCCCGCAGATATTGCATGTACAGCGGTTGCATATACGTGCCGAAGCCTTCGTGCAGCCACATGTCGTCCCAGTTACTGTTGGTCAGCTGGTTGCCGAACCATTCATGGGCAAACTCATGCTGCAGCAATTCATCGTAGCCATAGCTGGTCTTGGCGAATTTGTTGCCATAGGCATTGATGGTCTGGTGTTCCATGCCCTTGTGCGGGGTTTCGGCGATGCCGACCTTTTCATCGGCAAACGGGTAGGGGCCGATGACGCTTTCAAAAAAGTTGAGCATGGGCGGCAATTCCGCGAACAGGGCGCCCGCCTTGGCCTCGCTTTCCGGCAGATACCAGAATTGCAGGGGGATGCGGTTGCCGTAGCGGCTCACATACTCGCTCTGCATGCTGCGGTAGGGCGCCACGTTGAGGGCGATGCCATAGGTGCTCGGGTGTTTGGCGCGCCAGTGCCAGGTGCGCCAGCCATCAGCCTCATCCATGCCAAGCGCGATGCCGTTGCCGGCCGCTACCAGCGGTGCCGGCACGATGATGTGCTGGTCGATCAGCCGGGCCTTGCCCATCGGGTGGTCGATGCACGGCCAGAACAGGTCGCAGCCCTCGCCTTGCACGGCGCTGGCGATCCACGGCGCGCCATCGGCCGTGCTCGACCACACCATGCCGCCATCCCACGGCGCTTTCACGGCGACGTGCGGCACGCCGTGGTAGACGACGCGGATGGTGGTGCGCGCGCCTGCCGCGAGGGTGGCAGGCAAGGTCATGCTCAGGCGGCCGTCCGGGTTGGCATAGTCTTGCGGCCGCAGCGCCTTGCCGTCGATTTCGATGGTGTCGACAGGCAGGTTGCGGTCCAGGTCCAGCGCGAAACGCGAGATCGGCTGCGTGGCCAGGAAAGTCAGGCGCGCATCGCCGGCAATGCTGCGGCTGGCAGGGTCGATGCGCAGGGTCAAGTCGGCGTGTTCGAACACCACCGCCAATTGTTCCGGCGTGCGTTCGGCGCCTGAATTGAGGGTGTAGGCGGTGGGTGCGCGCGTGGCGCAGGCGCTGAGCAGCAGGCAGGAGAGCAGCAGGGGGATGTGTTTCATGGCAAGCGCGCAAGTGAACGGAACACTGATTGTAGTGTGAAGTGACAACGTTGTCGTTTGGAAATTTCAAGGGCCGATGGTGTAAGCGTGGCCCCGGTTGAGAAATGTCATGGGCTTCAAACGACGCTGACGTAATCTTGCTGAGCGGCCTTGAAGTGCCGCTAGGAAAGGAAGCGCCATGGACAGCGAACAGCCGGAAGTCGTGGAAAGCAGGGGGATGGTGGCGCCGCCATTGCCTTCCCTGCCGCAATTGATCGCAGCGCTGCCGCCGAAAGGCGCATGCTGGTATTGCGACAAGCCGCTCGATGCCGTGCGCCGTTTCTGCTGCAAAAGTTGTTGCGTGGCGTATGCGGAAGAGGCGCAGTACAACAGCTGAGCGCTAGCGGCGCCGCAGCAGCGCCGCCAGGGCGCCTTCGAAATCGAACTCGTGCGCGGCGGCCGCCACTTCCTGGTAGACGTTGACGCCCAGGCTGGCCGCGAGCAGGCTGGCCGAGTTTTCCAGGATATCGATGGCCGCGCCGTCGCCTTCGCGCAGGTGGCTGGCCAGGCGCGCCAGCAGCAGCTGGATGGCGGGTGCGGCCGGGTCGGGCGCCACGTCCTGCGCCGCCGTGTGGGTTGCCTCCGGCGTGCCCAGCATGCTGCTGACCGCGCCGAGCAATTGATCCTGCGCCAGTTCCAGCTGCAGCATCTGCTGGGCCAGGTCGGGCGCCTGCGCACGCAGTGCCGATTCCAGGGTTTCCGACAGGCTGTGCACGTGGCGCGCGCCGATCATGCCGGCGGCGCCTTTCAGGGTATGCGCCTTCAGGCGCGCGGAAGCGTAGTTGCCCGTGTCGAATTCGGCGCGGATCTGGCACGGCGTGGTGCCGTGGTCGTGCAGGAAGCGGCGCAGGATTTTCAGGTACAGGATGCGGTCGCCCATGATGCGGCCCAGTCCGTTCTCGACATCGAGAATACGGACCATGTCGGATGCCGCAACGGCGGCATCATCATCGCAAGTGGCGTGTGGTTTCAGCATGCTGTACAGAGCGCCCCAAAACTTGTCAATTGCCGTAAAGCAGGAACAGCTATTCTACATCTAGTCATCCTCGACGCCGCGCCCGCTTGGCCGCCAGCGACATCGCTAGCGCGTCGTGAATGACCAGCTGTGCGTGACGTCCGCGCCATTGACTTTGCCGATGAAACTCACGTCATAGCTGGTGTTCGCGTTCAAGGTCGCCAGCGGGATGATGGACGCGGCCGAGACCGGCGTATGCACATCGTTGCCGCTGGTGAGCAGGCGTACCGCCAGGTCCGTGGCGGCACCGCGCTGGCGCACGCTGAATGCCGTCACGCTGACGGGCGTGCCGTAGTTGGCATGCACGCTGATCGGGTAGCCGACCACGTCCTGGTTCGGCACGGGATCTGGCGATTCGTTATCGCTGGAAAAACTGACGGCCACCTTCTGCTGTCCGCTGACAGGATAGGTGACGATCTGTCCCGCCGCCAGCCCGGGGCCATAGTTGCGATTGCCGGCCATGTCGGTGGTGAAATAGGCATAGCCGGAGCTGCTGACGGCCGCGCCCGCGCCACCTTCCTTGAACAGCGGCTCGAAAATGACGAAGCGGTGATAGATGGCCGTGACCAACTCTTCGGCCAGGTAAAAGCCGGACGTGTTGCCCGCGCCGGCGATGACTTCGCCCTGCAGCGACGTGACGACGTAGCCGGCCTTGGCCAGGCGGTCGCCCAGCTTGACGCCCGTAAAGCCGGGCTTGCCCTGCACCTGCTCGTGCGCCACCGTACTGTTGAGATTGAGATAGCTGGAATGGCCCAGCGCCGCGCTGTCGATCAGGCTGTTGCGCACCATAGGCGACAGGCCGATCTGGCTGCGCCGGTAGTTGAACCAGTTAAAGCCATCGGTGGCAATATTGTTGCTGAGGACGGGAGCGCCCGGCTCCTGTGTCAGCTGTCCGGCCGGGGTCGAGGTGCTCAGCGACGTATTGCTGCCGCTATCGCCGCCGCCGCAGGCGCTCAGCAGTGCTGCACTCAGCAGGGCGGGTATCCAGTATTTCCAACGCAGTGACGAGGCAATCAAGTTGGCTCCTGTATAGGTAGGCGGACAGCGGTGGGGCCAGCGTGCTGTCCTGTAAAACGATTCTAAGGTATTTTGATACCGCGTAGCGCATCCATGAAAAGATATGTCGTGCTCGTGCGCGGACGGTGCCGCAGCTGCGCAGGGTAGAATGAGCGTAGCGCAGCGTTTGCCGCTGCATCGCCTTACTTCCGATTTTTTGATTGCCCATACATTTGAACACATTGCCCAAGTCGCGCCTGCAGCGCGCCAAATACGCCTTGCCCAGCATGGTGACTTTGCTTTCGATAGCATGCGGTTTTGCCAGCATCGTCATTTCCGTCGATAACGCCGCCGTGGGCGACGCGGATGCCTACCGCTTGGCGGCGGCGCTGCTGGTGCTGGCCGGCGTGTTCGATGCGCTCGACGGCTATGTCGCGCGCCTGACGAACACCAGTTCGCAGTTCGGCGTGCAGCTCGATTCCATCGCCGACGTGATGAATTTCGGCTGCGCCCCGGCCGTCCTGTTGTACTGCTACGGCTTCGTGCAGATGGGCGTGCACGATCCGCTGCTGCTGCGCTTTGGCGGCATGGCCAGCTTCTTCTTTGTCGCGTGCGGTGCGATGCGCCTGGCGCGCTTCAATGTGAACGTGGGGCGCACGGACCCCCTGTATTTCGTCGGCATGCCGATCACGGCCGGGGCCGCTTGCGTGGCGGCCGTCGTGGTGGCCTGGCCGGCGCCCATCGATTCCATGCTGCACAGCTATCTGCTGATGCTGCTGCTCGTCGGCGTGGGCAGCCTGATGGTGTCGACTTTGCGTTTCCCCAGCTCCAAGCAAAAGAAAAGCCTGGCCGCGCTGCTGGTGCTGATCTTGGCCATCGCCCTGCTCGTGTGGCTGAAGACCAGCTTCTTCGCGCTGTTCTTCGCCGTCTACATCGGCGCCACCCTGCTGCTCAACCTGGCGTGGTACCTGGGCTGGCGCGGCATTGCGCTTCCCCAGGTTTTCAACGATCCGGATGAAATTGACTAAGCCACCTCGTGCCCGCGTGCGGCGCGCAGGATGGCGAACCAGTCGCTGCGGCTGAGTGTAAACTGCGTGCCTTCCACGGCCACGCCGACGGCTTCGATGCGGCCCGTGCCCGTCAGCGGCAGGGGACGGCAAGGCAGTTGCATGATCCACGCAAACACCACGCTGGCAAACGGACGCTGCAGCTGGTCGGCGATCTGCTTGATCACATTGCGCAAGTTCTCCACATTCGCGTCGCCGCCCTGGAACAGCCGGCCGCCCGCCAGCGGCGACCAGATCATCGGCGCCACTTTCAGATCCTGCAAGCCGTCGAAGGTTTCATCGAACAGGGGCGCCACGTGCAGCGGCGAAAATTCCACCTGGTTCGTTACCAGCGGGAAGCGCCGGTGCAGGCACTCGAACTGGTGGCGGCTGAAGTTCGACACGCCAAAGTGCAGCACCTTGCCCGCCGCTTTCAATTGCGTGAAGGCGCCGGCGATCTCGTCGAAATCCATCAGCGGGTCGGGACGGTGGATCAGCAGCAAGTCCAGGCGGTCCGTGTGCAGCTGGCGCAGGGTGTGTTCCACGGAACTGGTAATGTGCGCCGCGCTCGTGTCGTAATGCTGGATGGCATGGCCGGGACGGTGCGGCGACAGCAGCTTGATGCCGCACTTGCTGACCAGCTCCATCTTGTCACGCAAGCCCGGCTGCAGGGCCAGCGCTTCGCCAAATAGCCCTTCGGCGCTGTAATCGCCATAGATGTCGGCATGGTCGAAACTTGACACACCCAGCGCCAGGCATTGTTCGATGAAAGCCAGGCGCTGCTGCGCCGACATATTCCACTCGCCGATGCGCCACATGCCGGCAACGATACGCGACAGTTCGGGACCGTTGCTGCTCAAACGGCTGCGCGGCGCTTGCAGGCTGGCGGGAAACACATGGCTCATGGGCTGGCTTTCTGATGGTGGAGATGAAGGTGACGCCACGATTATAGCCAGCTACGCTACAGCATGCTGTGGAGAAATCGGCGGCGAGACAGACGAAAAAAATGCCCGCAGCATCTGCGGGCATTTTTATGGGGAAACGCTAAAGACTTATTTCATCCACAGGCGCATCGAATCCCAGGCGCGGCCGAAGATCGTTGCCTGGTTGATGGTTTCCAGCGCCACGACCGGCAGTTCCAGCAGGACCTTGTCATCGACCATCATTTTCAGCTTGCCGACCGGGGCGTTTTCAGCCAATGGCGCGACCAGCGGGTCCTTGCGTTCCAGCACAGGTTTCATCTTGGCAGCCGTGCCTTTTGGTACGGTGACGAGCACATCGCGGGCGAAACCGATTTTCACGGTGCCTTTCGAGCCCTTCCACACTTCTGGCGTGGCCACGGCCTGGCCCTTCGAGTACAGCTTGACCGTATCGAAGTTCTGGAAGCCCCAGTTCAGCAGCTTCTGGCTTTCCTGCGTGCGGGCCTGGTCCGACGAGGTGCCCAGCACCACGGAGATCAAACGGCGCTCGCCCGTGCCGCCTGGGCGGCGGGCCGACGCGATCATGCAATAGCCGGCCGCTTCCGTGTGGCCCGTTTTCATGCCATCGACGGTTGGGTCCAGCCACAGCAGGCGGTTGCGGTTAGGCTGGGTGATCTTGTTGTACGTAAAGCTCTTGATGGAATCGATTTTGTAGAATTCCGGGTAATCGGCGATCACGCGCTTGGCCAGCACGGACAGGTCTTGCGCCGTGGAATAGTTATCGGGGCTAGGCAAGCCATGCGGATTGGCAAAACGCGTGTTTTTCAGACCCATGCGCTGGGCTTCGCGGTTCATCAGCACGACGAACGTGCCTTCATCGCCGGCAACGGCTTCCGCCAGCGCCACGGCGGCGTCGTTACCCGATTGAATCATCAGGCCGTGCAGCAAGTCGTCGATCGAGACAGGGGTAGCGGGGTCGATGAACATCTTCGAGCTGCTCGAATCGACTTTCCATGCGCGCACGGACACGTTGACTTTCTGGTCCAGCGCCAGTTTCTTTTCGCGGATGGCGGCAAACGTCAGGTAAGCCGTCATGATCTTGGTCAACGAAGCCGGCTCGATGCGTGCGTCCGGATCTTGCGAAGCAATGATCTGGCCACTGGTGGCGTCAAGCAACAGCCAGGACTTGGCGGCGATGGTCGGGGCTGGAACGCTCTGGGCGTAGGCGGCGGAAAAGAAAAATACACTGGAGGCCAGTGCCGCTAAAAGTTTTTTCATGGAGGCTGGTCTGCGAGAAAAAGATGAAGGCTGAGGGCCATGCTGTTGCTGCTTGCATGGCCGCGTGGAAAAAACGGATCAATTATAGCCGTGGAGGCGCTAGTAAGCCCACACTTCAATGATCATCTGCTGCAATTGCGGGTTTGTCACCGTGCCACAGGGCAATCACGAGGTTCTTGATGTGATTGAGCTTGCGGTGGAAAAAGTGGTCGGCGCCGGGGATCACGATCACGGGAATGTCTTGTGGACGGGCCCAGTCGAAGACGGCGGACAGGGGGATCGTGTCGTCCAGTTCGCCGTGGATCAAGATGGTGTCGGCGGGAATGTCGGCCATGGCCCATTTGCCGGCCGCGCTGCCGATCAGCGCCAGGCGCTCGACGGGCGTACCGGCGGCGGCCAGACGTTCCTGCAGTTTCGATTGCACGAAGGTGCCGAACGAGAAACCGGACAAGGCCACGGGCAAGCCCGGATACAGGCCGCGCATGTGTTCATACAACAACTGCATGTCGTCCGTTTCGCCCACGCCATGGTCGTGCACGCCTTCGGAAGCACCGACGCCGCGGAAGTTGATGCGCGCCACCACGTAACCGAGCGCGACAAACGCGCGCGCCAGGGTTTGCGTGACCTTGTTATCCATCGTGCCGCCGTACAGCGGATGCGGATGGGCAACGAGGGCGATGCCGCGGGGAGTGTCTGCCGGGAAATCGAGCAAGCCTTCCATGCTGCCTGCATGGCCGGCGAGGGTAAATTTTTCCGAGTTTCTGTTCATGAGGCTCATACTGGTGGGTATCTCTTAAATTGGCATTAAATCTTGAGGCGTTCGACGATCTTGCCGCCCACCAGGTGCGTATCGATGATTTCATCGATATCGCTGGTGTCGACGTAGGTGTACCAGGTCGCTTCCGGGTAGATCACCAGCAGCGGGCCTTCTTCGCAGCGGTCCATGCAGCCGGCCTGGTTGATGCGGATCTTGCCCGCGCCGTTCATGTCGAGTTCCTTGATGCGGCGCTTGCAATGCTTTTGTGCCGCTTCCGCGCCATGGTCGCCGCAGCTGTTGCGGCCGTCTTCACGTTTGTTCATGCAGAAAAAAACGTGGCGTTCAAAATACGGTGCGTCGCTCATACTATGCTCCTGCGGAATCATCAATGCGCCATGATAACGCTTATGGGTGGTCTTCGCGACGCTGGCGCTGCACATCTTCCTGCCGGTTCAGGCGGTGCGAGGGCAGGCACAGGAACCACAGGGCCATGAAGGGCCACAGCAAGGCCAAAAATTGCGCCGCGCCATTGAAGTTGAGGAACTTGCCTTGAAACCAGCCTTGCAAGGTTGACATGAAATACGGGTTGATCGGCGTCGTATTCACCATCACCAGACTCAGCAGCAAGGTGGCGGCCGCGATGCGGCGCTGCGCCACGTGCGGCGCGAAGGCCAGGCCGCCCAGCATGATCAGGCCGATCAAAAAGCCGCCTTGGGCGCCCGGCGTGATCCAGACGAAGGCGTTTTCCGGTGAAAACAGCAGCGCGCTGGCCATCGAGCGCACGATCAAGGCAGCGGCGATCAGGGCCAGCATCAAGATGGTGCGCGGCGCGGCGCGGCGCAGCAGGCACAGCAGGGTCAGTACGGCGCCCGTCATGCCGCAAGCCGTGATGATGGTTTCCGAAAGCCAATATTGCTCAACCGTCAAGATGACGTCGGGACGCAGATACGCGGCCAGGTCGATGTCGATGCCCGCCAGCTGCGACAGCCAGTCCGACAGGATGGGCAGCAGCTGGCCCAGGCCGAACAGATAGCCTTGCGGATAGATTTGCGCCAGCGGCCACAGGGCCACGAGCACCAAGCCCTGGCTGGCGTGCTGGGCAAACCAGCGCTGGCGCAAGCGGAACAAATGACTTTGGTCGAGCAGCTTGCGCGCCGTCAGGGCGCCGATGATGGAACCGATGCAGCAGCCGGCCGCATTCGTATAAAAATCGAGGTTCGACGAGACGCGGCTGGGCAAATAGGTTTGCACGGCTTCCATGCTGCCCGAAATCAACATGCCGCACAGGCTGGCGACGATGACGGCAAAGAAACCCGTGATCCTCGGAAACAGCGAATACACGATCAGCGCGCCCAGCGGAATGTAGCCGACGACGTTGATGCCCACGTCAAAGCCCGTCCAGTAGCGGGGCATGCGCGTGTTTTCCAGGAACGTCAGCGGCGACAAACCATTGCTGTGCCAGCCCGTGAACGGGAACCAGCTCGCATACACGATCAGGAAGACGTAGGCGAGCAGGGTCGCGCGCGACACGGGCGAGGAACGGACGGGCGGCAGCGGCGCCGCCGGGCTGGCGGGGGATGCGGGGTCGGTCATTCTTTCGTGATATTCAGCGTGCCCAGCCAGGTGAGCAGGTCGGCGGCGATGGCGTCCGATGCCGCCGCCAGCGCTTGCGCGCCACCTTGCGCATCGGCGCTGCCGGCGGGTCCGCTGCGGCTGAAGGTTTTCTGGTCGATCAGGCGGTGGCCGCGAAACAGCGAGGCGCGCAGCGACACGTGGCCGCTGCTCTGCGTCTGCGTATCGAAGTTTTGCGAGAAATCATCGACGTCGATGCGCAGCAGGGGCATGCCGGCGGCCGCGTCCGTGGTCGACAACACTTTCACGCCGCTTTGCGCCACGCGCGTTTTCAGGCGCTGGCTCAGCAGTTGCAGCGGCGGCGTGTTCCAGCGGTTGTAGGCGTACGGACGCGATTGCTGCGCATCGGCGTACAGCAAGCGGTAATACATGCGCTGGCTGTCGAGCCAGGATGGACCGTTGGCGTCGGCGATTACCAGCACGGGCACGGCTGGCGCGGCTGCTTGCGCGTCTGCCAGCGGTGCGGCCGGGCCGAAATCATAGAAAGTGGGGACGGGGCCGCGGCTGGCGCAGCCGCCCAGCAGGAATGCGGCGGCCAGGATGAGTGCGCTGAGATTGCGTGGGGTAGGCATGCGGTGTTCTCCTTATTTGCCCGGTGCCGAAAAACCGGGCTCGCCCGGGCCGGGCGGGATGTCTGGGGCGCCGAACAAGATGCTCTGCGGCTGTTCATTGAGCGTGCTCATGGTGGTTTTCAGGGCGCGCATCGAGGAGCGCGCTTCGCCGCTCAGCTCGATGACTTGCGGCAAGACTTCCAGCGACACGCCATTGGCCACCGTTTCCACCGAGCTGCCGACCCGGTCGACCGTGCCATTGACCTTGTCGAGCACGCCGCCTGGCGCCTGGATATCGTTGCCCAGTTTTTTCCACGTGGCCGTCAAGTCCGACACATTCTTGCTGGCCGTGCTCACGGCCGTCAGGGTTTGGCGCGTCTGTTCCGTCAGTTGCGGCAATTGTGTCAGGGTCGGTTCCAGTTGCTGCGGAATGGCGCCAAAAGCCTTGGCGGCCTTGCCCACTTCCGTGAAGGCGCCCAGCATGGCCGCCTGGTTGTCGGGGCTGAGCAGGTTGTTGACCTTGTTGGTGATCTGTTCGGCCTGGTCGAGGATGCGCTTGCCCCGTTTTTCCAGCTGGTCGAGCAAGCCGGCGCGCAGGGGGATCAGCGACGGCTTGTCCTTGCTGGTGCCCAGCAGTTTCGAACCCACATGCTCGTCGTCGAGTTGGATGTAGGCGATGCCCGTCACGCCCTGGTAGCCGAGGGTGGCAAACGTGGTGTTGGTGACAGGGGTGTCGGGCGCCACGCTGATGTGCACGAGGATTTGCCCCGCCTTTTGCGTGTCGAAGTCGATGGCGTCGACCTTGCCCACTTCCAGGCCCCGGTAGCGCACGGTCGCCTGCGGGTTCAGGCCTGGTACGGACAGGGTGGTGGCGAGCAGGTACGGCACCCGTTCCACGCGGTCGCGGTTGAACCAGACGCCGAACAGGATGGCGGCCACCAGCAGGGTCAGTGTAAAAAATCCCGTCATCAGGGCATGTGATCTGTTTTCCATTACTTCTCCGCTTTCGTGTCTGTGCCGGCGTCGTCGCCTGGCTGCGCCGCCTTGCCCGCCGCCGCCTGTTTCTCATCGAGGACGGCCAGCGCGCGCTTGCCGCGGTCGCCGAGGAAAAATTGCTTGATGAACGGGTGGTCGACTTCGATCACCTCGCGCGTGGGGCCGATGGCGATCACGTGTTTTTCCGCCAGCACGGCGATGCGCGTGGACAGGGCGAACAAGGTGTCGAGATCATGCGTGACCATCACCACCGTCAAGCCCAGTTCGCGGTGCAGCGACTGGATCAGGGCGACAAAACTTTCCGACAGGTCCGGATCCAGGCCCGCCGTCGGTTCGTCGAGGAACAGCAGCTTCGGTTCCAGCGCCAGGGCGCGGGCCAGGGCCACGCGCTTGATCATGCCGCCCGACAAGTCCGACGGCATCTTGAGCGCATGTTCCGGGCCCAGGCCCACCATATTCATCTTTAATAATACCGCGTCGTGCACCAGCGCTTCGGGCAGCACGCGCAATTCGCGCATCGGCTGGGCCACATTGTCGAACACGGTCAGTGCCGAATACAGTGCGCCTTGCTGGAACAGCATGCCCCAGTGGTTGCGCAACTGTTGCAGCTGGTCTGAACTTGCTTTATTGATATCTTCGCCAAAGACTTTGACGCAGCCGCGCGCCGGATGTTCCAGGCCCAGCATCTGGCGCAGCAGCACCGTCTTGCCCGTGCCGGAACCGCCCACGATGGACAGGATCTCTCCCCGCTCGATTTCCAGGTTCAAGTCCTGGTGCACGACGGTGCGGCCGAACTTGGTCCACAGATTGGTGATGTCCACCACGGGCGCGTTGCCGTGCAGGTTGAATTGGCCTTCGTTGCCGGTGCCGCAGGCGATATTGGTGTCGTCCGCCATCAGTAGCCCACTCCATTGAAGACGATGGCGAACACGGCGTCGGCCAGGATCACGACGGTGATGGCCGTGACGACGGCGGTGGTGGTGCCGCGCCCCAGGCTTTCCGTGTTGGCCTTGATGCGCAGGCCGAAGTGGCACGAGACAAGCGCGATCAGCATGCCGAAAATCACGCCCTTGCCCAGGCCTATCATGTAGTTGGCCAGCGGCACGGCGTCCGGCAGCTTCTGTATAAAATAGCGCGCCGACAGGTTCAGTTCCACCTTGGCCGCCACCATGCCGCCGATCAGCGCGGCCGTATCCGTCCAGATGACGAGCAGGGGCATGGAAATGGCCAGGGCCAGCACTTTCGGCATGATCAGGCGGAAACCGTGCGAAATGCCCATCACCAGCATGGCGTCGAGTTCTTCCGTGACGCGCATGACGCCCAGTTGGGCCGTGATGGACGAACCGGAGCGCCCGGCCACGAGGATGGCGGCCAAGAGCGGCCCCAGTTCGCGGATGACGCTCATGCCCAGTAGGTTGACCAGGTAGATGTCGCCGCCAAACGCGCGCAGCTGCTGCGCGGACAGGTAGGACAGCACGACGCCGATCAGAAAGCCGACGAGAGCCGTGATGCCCAGCGCCTGGAAGCCCGCATGGAAGATATTGGCGGAAATTTCACGCCACGGCCCGCGCATCGGATGGCGCGCGAAGCTGCCGATATCCTGCGTCACCTGGCCGACCAAGGCAATAAAGCCCTTCAAATGTTCGAAAAACAGCAGGATGGCCATGCCCAGTTTCATCACGGGCGTGAGGCGGTTGGCGCGCGAAGGCGGCGTCGTCAACGGCCCCGTTTCTTCGATGCGCCGGAAAAACTCTTCCTGCGACGGCGCCAGGGTCAGCTGCGCGGGGCGTTGCCTGCCCCAGGCATTCCAGAACAGCTGGGCGCCGATATGGTCCATGCTGTCGATGGCCGACAGGTCCCATTGCGCCTTGGCATCGCCCTGCAAGGGCTTGAGCTGGGCGTCGATGGACTTGATGGCATTGTCATGCGCCAGCGCGTGCACCTGCCAGGTGCCGCTGGCAGTGACAAGGGCTCCCTGTTGGGAGCTGGTCTGGGAGAGGGTCAGTTTCGGCGATTGTACAGTCGGCATCGTGCCAGTTTAAGGGAGAATGGCGCAGACCGCCACCGCTGTTCAATCGCCGGCCCCTCAGGACGCCAGGTGGCGCGCCTGCCGCTGCGGCAGGGCGACGTCCGGGCGCACCTTGGCGCCGCCAGTACTCACTTCGGCTGGCTTGGCATGAGAGCTGGCTTGCGCACCGCCCGCATAGTCGCTGGCCACGAGGGCGTTGGCCTCCAGCGCGCTCATGCCGCGCGTCTGCAGCCATTGCGCCACCAGCTTGGCCAGGCGCTCCATGGCGATGCGGTGGGTGGCGTCCGTGTGGGCATACAGCCAGTTCGAAAAATCCATGAAGTTTTCAAATGGCGCGTCACCGAGCATCCATTGCACCGTATTGGCGAAGCGGCCCGAGTTGGCGACCAGGTCCCAGTAGCGGGCGAAGCGCACGAGGCGCTGCATGCTCATGAAATCGAGCTGCTTGTTCGCCAGGATGGTGTACGGCGGGTGCGGGTCGAACACCATGCCATAATTTTCCGTATGGCGGATGATGGGTGTGCCGCGCAGCCGCTTCAATATGCCGAACTGGATTTCATGCGGTTTCAAGGCCACCAGCTTGTTGAAGCCGGCCGCGAAGCTCGCTTCATCCTCGCCCGGCAAGCCGGCGATCAAGTCCACGTGCAGGTGGGCGTTCGACTCTTCGCACAGCCAGCGGATGTTGTCGGCCGCCTTTTGATTGTCCTGCTTGCGGCTGACCAGCGATTGCACGTCCGGATTGAAGCTCTGGATGCCGATCTCGAACTGCAGCGCGCCTGGCGGGAATTTGCTGATGCCTTCTTTCAAGGCGTCAGGCAAGTGGTCTGGCACCAGTTCGAAGTGGGCGTAGATCGGGTCGTCCGGATTCGCTTCGATCTTGTCGAGAAAGAACTGCATGATCTTCAAACTGGTCTTGATATTCAGGTTGAAGGTGCGGTCGACGAACTTGAACAGGCGCGCGCCGCGTGCATGCAGGGACTCCATCTCGGCCAGGAAGTTCTCCAGCGCGAAGGGCCAAGCCGTCTTGTCCAGCGCCGACAGGCAGAATTCGCACTTGAACGGACAGCCGCGCGACGCTTCCACGTAAATCGTGCGGTGGCGGATATCGTCGTCTGTATACAAGGAGTAGGGCAGCTGCAGTTCTGCCAGCGGCGCTTGCACGCCCGCGTGGATCTTCATCAGCGGCTTCGGCCCGTTGAGGATCTCGCCGCACAGCTTGGGAAAGGTGACGTCGCCCCAGCCCGTGATCAGGTAGTCGGCCAGCTTGACGATCTCTTGCTCGCCCGCCTCATGCGACACTTCCGGCCCGCCCAGCACGATGATGACCTCGGGCGCCACGCGCTTGAGCATGGCCACCAGTTTCGTCGTTTCCTCGACGTTCCATATATACACGCCAAAACCGATGATGCGCGGTTTGTTGATGAGGATGCGTTCGACCAGTTCCGTGGTTTTCGTGCCGATGACGAATTCCTGCAGCCGCGTCTGCGCTTGCAGCGGCCCCATATTGGCCAGCAGATAGCGCAATCCCAGCGAGGCGTGGGTGTAGCGGGCGTTCAGGGTGGAGAGCAGGATGGTCATGGGAGGCGATGAAAACGGCGAAACCGCTATTTTACGCTGTCGCGTCAGCTGTGCGCTGCGGCAACAAATGCCATGTTACCATTTGTCAATAATTACTAACTTGTCAATGCTACGGCAGGCTAAAAGGATACAAGGTGCTGGCGAAAAAAGTACTCAATAAAAAAGTCCTGCTCGGGACGCTTGCCGGCGTGGCCGTGGTAGCCGCCGCACTGGTCGGCTACCGGGTTTTTGGCTGGGGTGCGATGGGGCCGGTCAACGGCCTGAAGCTCGATTTATCCCGGCCCGACGCGCTGGTCCGCACGAAAAGCCTGTCGGCCTTGCCGCGCGACTTGCTGACGGTGCCGCTGGCGCGCGACGTGTTGCGTGAGGATTTCCTGTTCTATTACGAGCAAAGCGAAGACCGGCTGGGGCTCAAGGGCAGCTTGCGCCGCATCGCTTACGAGCATGAGCTGGGCTGGGGTGACCAGCTGCTGCGCATGGTGCTGGACCAGCCGGCGGAAGTAGCCTTGTGGCGCGACGCCGACGGCTCGCTCAAGCATTTCGCCATCGCCGTGTCGCGCAGCCAGCTCACGCGCCTGCTGGAAGAAGCGGGCAAGATCGCCCTGAAGGATACGCAGATGCGCGTGGCCGGCAGCTTGCGCGTCGATGGCGGCCAGGTGCCCGTGTATGCGCTGAACTACGCTTACCAGCGCACCTTGCTGTTTGCCGCGCATGGCCAGCGCCTGGTCATCCTGTCTCATCCCGGCATGCTGTATGGCGGCAGCGATGGCAAGCATGGCGATGGCACGGCCGAGAAAACCGTGGCCAGCCTGCTGGCGCCGGAAGCGGCCAAGCAAAACGTCTTTCATGCGCAGTTCCATCTCGACGGCGCCGCGCCCGAGGGCCACAGCATCGCCGTCAAGGCGGACTTCCTGTCCTTCGGCTACCAGCCTTTCTTTGGCGCGTTAGAGGCGCTGCGCTTCGATTTTCAACAGGGCGCCTGGCAATCGAAGGTGCTGCTCAATGCCGATAAACTGAAAAACGGCGGCTACGACAGCAGCGCCCTGTGGCCGCAGCTGCCGCACAACCCGAGCGCCTGTTTCAGCGTGCCGGTCGACTGGACCGCGCTGCAGCCCGTGCTCAAACGCCTGGGCAGCAAGACCTCCGCGCCGGTGGCGCCGCTGGCCGGGCACTTGCAAGGCCCGGCCGCCGCGTGCTGGTATGGCAGTTCGCGGCTGCATACACCGGTTTTTGTCGCCACGCGCAGTGCGCAGGCCGGTGATGACGCTCTGTATGGCAGCTTGTTCGAGGCGGCCATCGGCGGCAAGGACCCCGTGCGCAAAACGACAGGTAAAGATGGCGCCACGCGTTGGGAACGCAGTGTCGCCACGGCGCTGGGCCAGTCCAAGCCGGCGCTGGTCGTGGCCGGCAATACTGTTGTCTTTTCCACCGACGGCAAGCTGGTGGACCAAGTGCTGGCCGTGCGTCGCAAGCAGGCGCCGGCTGCCAGCGACCTGCTGCCCGATGCTTCGCGCACGATCGGCCTGATCGCGCCGGCGTCGCTGGCCCGGCTGATCCAGCTGGAAGCCTTCGATACCCTGCCGGCGAATAACGAACCGGTCTTGCGCGCGGCCGCCAACGAACACCTGGTGCCGCGCCTGAACGCCTTGAAAAAATACCCGCCGCTGCGCATGGTGCTCAAGCGGCAGCCAGCCAGCGGCACGTCATGGGAAACGCTGGAATGGCAAGAGGCCGCGCGATGACGCCGTGGCATGGGCGGCATGGACGTCGTGCCGCCTTGCGCTGGCTGGCGGCTTGCGCCGCCACCGTGGCAATGCCCGCCTGGGCCCTGCGCGCGGCCGCCGAGCCGCAAGTGCAGCTGTCGCAGGCGCAGAGCCGCGCCTTCCAGGCGTGGATGCTGCGTATCGTCAACGCGCAGATCGAACGTGGCCCGTCGCCGCGCTGGACGCACCGCGATTGCGCCGGCCTGGTGCGCTTTGCCGTCAATGAGGCGCTCACCGTGCATGACGCGAAGTGGCTGCATGCGAACGGCATTGCCAGCGACCGGCGCCTGCCGCCCGAGCTGGAACTGAGCGCGGCCCAGGCCGCCTTGCGCAACCGCTGGGTGCAGACAGGCGGCAATGTCGGCCACTTCGTCACGGCGCTGGCGCTGGTGCAGCACAACAGCCGTTTCATCGCCCGCGAAATCAGCCAGGCGCTGCCCGGCGACCTGCTGTTTTTCGACCAGGGAGACGAACAGCATTTGATGGTCTGGATGGGGGCGCGCATCGCCTACCACACCGGCACCGTCACCCCCGACGACAATGGTCTGCGGACCGTCGATATCAAAGAACTTACGAGCTGGAAGGACACGCGGTGGCAACCTGTGGTCAACAATCCCAATTTCGCCGGCGTGTTCCGGCTGGCGTTTTTATCATGAAGCCGGTTTTTGTCATGAAGCTGCTCTTCATGGGCTTTCTGGCGCTGCTCATGCTGGGCAACGCCTCCGCGCAGCCGCGCGATCCAAGCAACTACAGCACCTTCAAGGGTGAACCGTTTTTCCTGCTGTCGGACGCCAGCTACGGCAGTCTTGATGAAGCGCGCGTGCGCCTCGAGGTGCCGGGCCGCGACATGGGGCGCATGAACCTGGAAGCATATTCGGGCGCCGACATCGTCGTCTACCGCGTGCCCGAACCGATGGAGTTCCTGAAAAAGCAGCGCAATCTGCACCGCATTCAGGTCGAGGGCAATTACCAGGGCGAAGGCCTGGCCAACACCTTGAGCTTTCTGTGGGATAGCTGGTGGAAGCAGTCGCGCCTGGCCTGGCGCAAGCTGTTTTCCGGCGAGGCGCGCCTCGCGGTGACAAAAGAACAGCCGCAACTGGCGACCAACGACGCGATCCGCCGGCGCACCGTGTTCGCCAATCATCCGCAGTACAAGCCGATCAAGGGCATGGAACTGGTCGACAGCTTCCGCTATCCGATCTGGCAAGCCAAGGCCATCGCGCCGCCGAAAGGCGTCAAGCTCGATGGCTCCAGCAGCGACTTCATCGTCGCTGGCGCCGGTAATGTGATGATCCCGCTGGGCAAGCGCAAGCCGGGCCTGTACCTGGTCGAAGCGATCATCGGCGAACACCGCGCCACCACCTTGGTATTCGTGTCGGACACGGTGGCTGTGACCAAGGTGTCGTCCGGCCAGATGCTCGTATGGACGGCGCGGCGCGACAACAGCGCCGCCGTGGCTGGCGCCAATGTGGCGTGGACCGATGGCACGGGCGTGCTGCAGTCGGCCACCACGGGTGCCGATGGTGTCGCCTCGCTCGAGCGCGGCAGCCCGGAACACACATATGTGCTGGGCCAGGACCGCGCCGGCGGCGTGTTCGTGTCCGAGAATTTTTACTATGACAGCGAAATCTATAACACCAAGATCTATGCCGTAACGGACCGGCCCCTGTACCGGCCCGGCGACGAGGTCAACGTCAAGTTTTTGGGCCGTGAATTTACCTCCGCGCGCAACTCGCAGGCAGCAAGCGCGGCGCCGGTCAGCCTGACCATACTCAATCCGAACGGCACGCCGCTGCTGACGCAAACGCTGCAGCTGTCCGGCGAGACGGGTGCCGACACGCGCTTCCGTCTGCCCACGGAAGCCACGGCCGGCGGCTATGAACTGCGTTTCAATTACAAGGATGGCGTGTATGGCGCGGCTTTCCGCGTGGCTGAATACGTCAAGCCGCACTTTGAAATCAACGTCCAGCCATCGAAGCCGGAATTCAAGACGGGCGAGGCCGTCAAGGGCAGCATCGCACTGCGCTACCCCGATGGCAAACCCGTGAAAAACGCGAAGATGACTTTGTCCTTGCGCGGCCAGCAAAACACCATGGTCGAAGGCGAGCTGCGTTACAGCGGCCTGTTCCCCGTGGCCCTGAAGACCGAGGAAGTGACGAGCGACGGCAGCGGCAATGTGGACTTCAGCTTGCCGCCCGCCGCCGATCCCTCGCGCTACATCTTGACCGTGCTGGCGACTGATGGCGCGGCCTACCGCGTCAAGGCGACGCGCGAGCTGATGATAGAACGCTCGAGCAGCAGCTACCAGCTGAAGGCCACGCGCCAGTTTTCCGATCCTGGCCAGGCCGTGCATTTCGACTTGCTGGCCGATGGACAGGGCGCGGCCAAGCCCGTGCGCTGGGAGATGGTGCAGCTGGAAAAACAGAGCAAGACCGACGGCGCGTTCGATCCAAATGCCAAGGGCTGGGACGTGACGCTCCCCGCCTCCGGCTCGTACCAGCTGGCGCTGCGCGACGAGCGCGGCAACCTGCTGGCCGCCGCCAGCCACTGGGTCGCCGGCGATGGCGTGCAAACGACGCCGGGCAGCATCGAGATCGTGCTGGACCGCACCCGCTATCGTCCGGGCGACACGGCCGAAGCCTTGATCACGTTCTCCGACAAGGTCGACCAGGCGCTGTTGACGCTCGAGCGCGACAAGGTGGAGCAATATGGCTTGATGGCCGGCGCCGCCAACTGGTACCAGGCGAAGCGCGTGGCGCCGCGCCAGTGGAGAGTGCGCATCCCGGTAAAAGAAGAGCATGGCCCGAACATGACGTTCTCGGTGGCGTACACGCGCAATGGCGACTTCGTCTTCGAGAACGCGGGCCTGCAAGTGATCGAGCCGCGCATCGCGCTGCAATTCAAGAGCGACAAGGAGGTTTACCAGCCGGGCGAGAAGGTCACGCTCGATGTGACGGCGACGCTGGACGGCAAGCCTTTGAGCACCATGGTGGCGCTGGGCGTGGTCGATGAAATGATCTATGTGCTGCAGCCGGAAATTGCGCCGGACATCGGCGACTTTTTCTATCACCCGCGCCGCAACAACGTGCGCACGACGGCCAGCCTGTCCTTCATCAGCTACGATATGGCGCAGGGCCGCACGGCCGGCGCGCCCGCGCGACACAATTACAACGAGCGTGGCGTGAAGGTGCTCGAACGTCCGCGCCGCGACAATATCGATACGGCGTACTGGGCGCCCTCGCTGAAGACCGACGTGAATGGCAACGCGCGCGTGAGTTTTACCATGCCCGACGCGCTGACCCGCTGGAGGATCACGGGGCGCGCGATGGATGAACAGGGGCGCGTGGGCCAGCGCACGGCCTATCTGCGTTCCGATAAAAACTTCTATGCCAAGTGGACCGCGCCCGACTGGATGCGCGCCGGCGATGCGCCGCGTGCCTCGGTGGCGGTATTCAACCAGACGGGCAAGGAGCAGGCGCTCGACGTCGTTCTCTCCGGCGGGGCGCAGCCGAAGACGGAAAAGCTGTCCGCCAAACCAGGTGTCAATTACGTCGAATTCCCGCTCGCCGCTGGCGCTACAGGGCCGCTGCGCCTGGAGCTGAAACAGAATGGCAAAGTGCTCGACGCATTGGACACGGCCATGCAAACCTTGCCCGCCGCCTGGAGCAGCCCGCGCTCCTTGGTGCTGCCGCTCGATGGCGCCACCGCTGATATTCCACTCAAGCTGCCGGCGGACGCGCGCAATATCCGCGTTTCGTTCGCGCAAGGAGCCGCCAGCCAGTTCGCGCGCATTGCCGACGACCTGATCGACTATCCGTATGGCTGCGTCGAGCAGACGGCCAGCCGTTTGATTCCGCTGGCGCTGGCCACGCAAAGCCTGGGGCCGGACGCCGGCGCGGCAAGCGAGCGCCTGCAAACGCTGGTCACGGCGCAGCGTTTGCGCCTGGTCTCCATGGCCGGCCCGAACGCCGTCTTCGGCTGGTGGGGCAACGCCACGGCCGGCAATGCCTTGATGACGGCCTATGCCTATTACGCCGACTGGTACGCGGCGCGCGCGCTGCGCATCGAGCTGCCGCCCGAGCACTGGAACAAACTGCTGGCCGTCTACAGCGAACATGGCTTGAAGGACGCGATGGGCGACCGTGCGCTGGTGTTGTGGATGGCGCGCGAGATGGGCTTGCCCACGCAGACCCTGGCGGCCGGCCTGGTGGACGACAGCGCGATTGCCGTCCTGGGCGGCAAGCCGCGCCAGACTGGCGACACGAGCAGCCTGTTGCTGGGCGGAGCTTCTGACCGTGAGGCGCAAGCGATGTCGTTGGGCCTGGTGGCGCTGGTCGCCGCCCAGAACGGCATCGCCCTGCCGCATGGGCTGCAGCTGCAGGTGGCCAGCTCGTGGCAGGTGCTGCGCGAGTCCAAAGCGCCGGTGGCGCAGGCCTTGCTGATGCTGGCCGGCGAAGTGCCGGCTACCCAGGCCGACGCGGTGCTGGCCAGTGTGCGCGCCGAAATGCCGACACTGGACCGCGCGATGACCTTGATGTGGGTGCAAAAGAAGCTGGGCGGCGTATCGTTTGGCAAGGGGCCCGCCGTCGCACTGGACGGCGCCTGGCAAAAACGCGACAGCCGCAGTGGCCAGCCGGTCTGGCGCTGGAGCGACACCAAGAGTATTCCCGATAAATTGCGTCTCGCCGCACCGGCGCCGGCCGGCACGGTGGCTGTGCTGCAGTACGACAGCCACGCCGCCGAGGCGCAAACCTTGCCGGTCGCCGTCGAGCGCCGCATCTTGCGCATGAAGGCGGGCAAGGGCGGTTACACCACGGAGCTGGTCAAGCCGGGCGAAGCGCTCAGCACGGACGCGCTGTACCTCGATGAAATCACCTTGAAAGCGGGGCCAGGTGCGAAGCACCGTTTTGGCTTGCTGGAAGTGGCGCTGCCGCCCGGCGCCATGGTCGAATCGACTACTTGGGGCATGGTCATGGCGGGCGACAAGCCGACCGCGCTGGAACGCGCGCGCCACACGGAGCGCCGCGACGGCTACGCTGTGCCGATCGAGCCTTTGGCCGGCGAGGTGACGGTGCGCCATTTGCTGCGCTTTGCGCAGAAGGGCGGTTACGTGCTGCCGCCGGCACGCTTTTACCGCATGTACCAGCCGGAGCAGAAAGCCTTCGAAGGCGGCGGCAAGACCACGCGCGCGCTGAAGGTCGAGTGATGGGCTTTGCACGTCCAGCCTTGATGCTTGCCACCTTGCTGGCCGCGCCTGCATGGGCGGCCTCGCTGGATGTGGCCTGGTGGCGCGACGGCAAAATCGAAGTGCGGCAGCTGCGCCAGGGCGGTGCGGCGCCGCCGCCGTTTGACGGCGCGCGGCAAGTACCGCTGGCCAGCTTGTGGAAGTTGTTCGTATATGTATATGCGAGCGATAACAAGGTGGCGATGCCGGACTACCGCTGCGGCGGCCGCGATCCGGAAGAGGTGTATTGCTGCGATGCTGGCCAGAGCATCGGCCACGACGCAGCGCTGGCGCAATCGTGCGGCCCATTTTTCTCGCCCAAGCGCCTGATGATCGCGCCGGCTTCATGGCGCCAGTACTGGACCGGACGTCTGGGCGCGGCGCCCGCAGGCGACTTTGCCTGGCTGTCCGACCCCGCGCAACTGGCGCCGGCGCGCACGGTGCGCCTCGATAGCCTGCTGCGCGCGCTGGACAGCATCCCTGCCGCCAGCCGCGCGGACGCCGAAGCGGCGCTACTGCGCGTGGTGCTCGATGGACGCGGCGCAGGCACGGCGCGTTGGTTCGGCAGCCAGTTGCGCGTCAAAACGTATTCCTGGCACGAGCGGCGCCGGACGGACGAACGTATCGGCGGCGCGGCCGGCTGGCTGGCCGACGGCACGCCGATCTGGTTCGGCGGCGCGGGCGGCAGCAGCAATGTCTTCGAGCAGTGGGCGCCCAGGCTGGCCGCCAGCTTGCCGCCGGTAGGCGCGGCCGACGATGGCGGTTGCGTGGT
This sequence comes from Janthinobacterium sp. BCJ23, assembly GCF_059617945.1. NCBI lineage: Bacteria > Pseudomonadati > Pseudomonadota > Betaproteobacteria > Burkholderiales > Oxalobacteraceae > Janthinobacterium > Janthinobacterium sp. BCJ23. The sequence goes on from NZ_JCAQAW010000011.1 coordinate 231,963, forward strand.
GGTCGATTATTTCAAGCGCTATCCGATCCGCACCGTGCGCGGCGAACGTGGCGTGGCCGCACCTGGCCCGCTCAATGGCCGCTACCATGTGCAATTCGACAATGGCCAGAACCTGGCCTTGCGCAGCGCCGGCGAGCTGATGCTGCTGCAAGAGCAGGGCGGCCGTCCGCAATTGCGTGGCCGCTTCGGCGTCAATGAATATGTGGCGCGCGTGCTCGACCGCGAAGCGAATGCCAACGAGCCGGAAGCGGCCAAGGCGCTGGCGATTGCCGCGCGCACCTATCTGCAGCAGAACGCGGTGACGGTGGCGGGCTGCCAGCAGATCGCCGACAGCAGCGCGACCCAGCGTGTCAGTCCCAGCCCCGCCACGCCAGCGGCCCTGGCGATTGCGCGCTGGACCGACCAGCTGATTGTCGATGGCGTCACCGTGCGCTATCACAGTAACCAGGCGTCCGAGGGCACGATGGCGTGGAGCGAGGCGGTGCGCCAGGCCAGACAGGGCAAGCACTATGATGAATTGCTGGCGGCGGCCTATCCCGGCGGCGCCCTGAGCACCTTCGGCAATACGGGCGCGCGTTGCCGGCGCCTGGCGCAGAACGAGGATTGGCTGGCGCGGTCCGTGCCGCGCTGGCAGCGCGTGCTGCTGCGCGAGGCCGGTTATGAAGCGCCGCCGCAAGCGCCGCTGGTCTGCGCCTTGCAGAGCGGCGCGCCATATTCGGAGCAGTCGCGCAACCGCATTTATATGCGGCCGCTGGCCACGCGCGAAGACCGCATCACCCTGGCCCATGAATATTTACACCTTGGCCTGCGCAATCATCCGCGCGGCCAGGACGAAGAATATGTCGAGCGGCTGGCACGCCGGCTCGTCGACCTTAACCTGGAGGCCCTGTGAGTTTTTATATCCGTTGCGCGATTCCGCTAATGCTATTGCCACTATGGGCGCAGGCCCAGGTCACCATCGACGCACCGAAGAGCGGCTGGCGCAATTCGGCCGGTGCGCGCGAGGACTATACGCAAGCGGTCAATTACCCCGCCGCGTCGGTCAACCTGCAGCCGGGCCAGGCTGAAACGGCGCAGATACGGGGCCGTATCGCGGGCGCCGTCAAGGGCAAGCCCGCTACCCTGGTGGTCAACGGCGTGGCGATGCCGATGGAAGTGGGCGAAGACGGCAGCTATGGCCGCCCGTATGGCTTCGGCAGCGGCTCGAACAGCGTGGAAGTGCGCTCGCCCGATGGCAAGAGCCGCGCGCGCACCCAGTTTGTCGACAGCTACCAGGGCAAGACCCAGGCGCGCCTGCGCATCGTGCTGTCGTGGGACAGCGCCGGCACCGACCTCGATCTGCATGTAGTCACGCCGGACGGCGGCCACGCCTGGTACGGCAATCGCGTATTGAAAGATGGCGGTGCGCTGGACGTGGACGTGACGACCGGCTATGGCCCGGAGATATTTTCCAGTTCGGCGCCAGTGAAGGGCAACTATCACGCTTATGTCAATTACTACGGCAGCGGCGAAAACACCGCCATGCTGACTGTCGCGCGCATATCGATCATCACCAATGAAGGCACGCCGCGCGAAAAGCTGCAGAGTTTCCAGGTGCCGATGCGGGCCGCCGGCGAGCTGACCCTGGTGAAATCGTTCGTCTTGCCATAAATGTCTCTTGCGGACACGCTGTTGCTTGGCTATAATTCGCCCCCTCGCTGAACGACGCATGCAAATGCTGAGTAAAGCAGAGTGAAAAAAGAAGGTTGACGAAATGCTGCAAACGCTTCATACTCTTCCTTCTTCGCAGCTGACAAACACAACGCTTTGTCGATAGCGCGAAAGTAGCGCCGAATACAGTTCTTTAACAATTAACAGTCGATAAGTGTGGGCATTTGATGTAAGTGCAGCGATGATCTTCGGATTGTCGTAATACTTAAAATATCAAATGTTCACAAGAAATAATGAAATAGGATACTTCTTCGGAAGTAGCCTGTCAGTTTTTTGAGTGAGCAAACACCTCGCAATGCGAGGGGTTTGAACTAGTTAAATAGTTCGACCATGCCGGTAAAACGGCAAAGTAACAGAGATTAAACTGAAGAGTTTGATCCTGGCTCAGATTGAACGCTGGCGGCATGCCTTACACATGCAAGTCGAACGGCAGCACGGAGCTTGCTCTGGTGGCGAGT
>NZ_JCAQAW010000012.1:0-143969 GCF_059617945.1 Janthinobacterium sp. BCJ23
CTTTGCGCCGATGATAGTGCTGCAACCAGTGTGAAAGTAGGTTATCGTCAGGCTTGTTATTCGAAAAAACCCCTTCCGGTGATCCGGTTGGGGTTTTTTTACGTCTGGGGTTTTTGTTGGGCGCCGCGGGTGTTTGTCGGCTTACGCGCGCAGCGCTAAGCCGACCTACGTTTATTGGATGGCCGGTAGGTCGGATTAGCGGGGCCGCCGAGGTGCGTAGCGCGTAATCCGACAACATTGTTGACATTCGCGTGGTGATTCCCTGCTACGCGCTTGTGCGTCAAGCCGACCTGGGGTATAATTCGCCTCCTCAGATCAGACGACTTGCTGCCCCGCTGGGAGCAGGTTGTTGAAAAAGTTATGCCTGATGACCATAGCAAGTTGGTACCACCCCTTCCCATCCCGAACAGGACCGTGAAACAACTTTGCGCCGATGATAGTGCTGCAACCAGTGTGAAAGTAGGTTATCGTCAGGCTTGTTATATAAAAAAACCCCGCTAGGTGCGGGGTTTTTTTTCGTCTGCAGCATTCATCGGATCAGATGCCCCAGGTGATGCTTTCATTTTCCGCCTTGGCCGAGCGCAACATCTCCATCAGGGGATAGGCGCGCTGCGAGAAATGCACTTTTTGTGCGCGCGCATGGGCGCCCGTTTCGCCATCTTCCAGGGTTTCCGGGGTATGCACATCGTGTTCGATGTCATTTTCCGGATGCAACTTGCTTTCCGCGACTTCTTTTTCCAGCAGGGCCAAGGCATCGCCCGCTTCGGCTGGCGTGATGACGCCGCGCGTGGGGTTCTTGTGCAGGATGTCGAGGATACGCTGGGCATGTTCTTGATACATCAGTACTTCAGGGGAAGATTTGGATTTGAATGAGATCAACATAAGCGCTTTCTGAAACTTGTTGTTAGTGTCGAAACAATATCACGACTTGAAATGTCGCACAGGCCGTCCGTTTGTCCCGGATTGCATATTTGCAAGCCGGATAGGGCCATCTGTTGGACAACGCACGTATTTACAAGAGCTCGCTTATCGTGAAAACACCGGTTTAAGCGATCGTTAAGTCTTAATCCAGTTTCACCGAGTCCATGAAGGTGTCGATGGTGTCACGCGACAGCTTGCTTTCTTCACCGAGAATGATGATCTGGAAGATGCGCTTATCCTGCGCCACAAAACGGCCGACCAGCAAGACAGGCTTGCCTTGTTGCGTGCCTTTGGCCTCAATGCTGAGCGAACTGCGCTGCTGCGTTCCGGCAGCCGTGCTGCTGGCCGCCGATGCGGATTTTTCGCTGCGCACGGTGCCGTTGATATTTTTCAACAGGGCCGTCTGCATGGCGGGCAGGGCTGCTTGCGCCTGTTCTGCGCTGTCGAGCACGGCGCTGCCGATGGCGAAGGTATTGCCATCGACTTCGCTGGCCGTCATGGTCAGGCTGACTTTCTTGCCATCGAGATCGACCTCCCGCGTCAGCACGGCGGGCTTGCCTGGAAACAAGGCCGTGAACTGGGCGTCGGGGCTGCGATAGTCGCGCCAGTCGAACTTCGGGCTGCAGGCGGACAGGACGCTGGCGGCCGCGAGCGTAGTCAGAAAGAGGGCAATTGATGGTTTTTTCATCAGCAGATGGTAGCAGCGCCGCCCATCACGCGCAATCGCGCACGCGTGGCGTTCGCGCTGGCTGCCTTATATTTCACGCAGCACGCGCCGGTACTGGATCGCTTCGGCGACATGCGCCTGCGTGATGCCGGGGCTGTCCGCCAGGTCCGCGATGCTGCGCGCCACGCGCAATACCCGGTGATAGGTGCGCGCCGACCAGTGCAGGCGCGCCATGGCGCCATGCAGCAGCTGCTCGCCATGCGTTTCCAGGCGACAATGCTGTTCGATTTCCGTGCTGCTCAGGCGCTGGTTCGCTTTGCCCTGGCGTGCCAGCTGCAGGGCAAAGGCTGCCGCGACCCGCGTGGCGATGGCTTGCGTGCTTTCGCCTGCGCCTGCGTGCCGCCCCAGCGCCGCCGGCGGCATGGCGGCCACTTCAATCTGCAGGTCGATACGGTCGAGTAGCGGACCGGACAGGCGGCTGTGATAACGGAGTACGGCGTCCGGCGTGCAGCGGCAGCGTCCCGAAGCATGGCCCAGATAACCGCAGGGGCAGGGATTCATGGCGGCGATCAACTGGAAGCGAGCAGGAAACTCGGCCTGGCGGGCCGCGCGTGAAATGCTGATCACGCCCGATTCCATGGGCTGGCGCAGCACATCGAGCACCCGGCGCTGGAATTCGGCGATTTCATCGAGAAACAGCACACCGCAGTGGGCCAGCGAGATTTCTCCCGGGCGCGGCACGTTGCCGCCGCCCACCAGGGCCACGCCGGACGCCGTCTGGTGCGGAGCACGGTAGGGGCGCCGTTTCCAGTGTTCCACCTTGAAGTGGCCGCCCAGCGAATGCACGGCGGCCGATTCCAGCGCCTCTTCGTCGCTCATGGGCGGCAGCACGCCAGGGAAGCGGCTGGCCAGCATGGTCTTGCCCGCGCCCGGTGGCCCCACCATCAGGACGTTATGGCCGCCCGCGGCCGCCACTTCCAGTGCGCGGCGCGCCTGCTGCTGTCCTTGCACGTCGGCAAAGTCCGGATACGCAAAATCGGGTACGGCCAGCATGGGCTGATGGCGTTGCAGGGTGGTCCGGCTGGCGTGCGCGGCAAAATGCGCGCAGACCTCGAGCAGGCTGTGGGCAGGATAGATGCAGGCATCGCTGACGAGCGCCGCTTCGTCTGCGTTCGCCTGCGGCAGGATGAAGGCGCGTGGCGCGCCCGGCTGGCTGCGCTGCATGGCAAAGGTCATTGCCAGCGCGCCGCGGATAGGGCGCAACTGGCCCGACAGCGACAGTTCGCCCGCGAATTCGTAGTGGTGTAATTGGTCGCCCGGCAACTGGCCGGACGCGGCCAGGATGCCCAGCGCGATGGGCAGGTCGAAGCGCCCCGATTCCTTGGGCAAGTCCGCCGGCGCCAGATTGGCCGTGATGCGCCGCGCCGGCATGTCAAAGCCGCAGTTTTGCAGCGCGGCACGGACGCGGTCGCGCGATTCCTTCACTTCCGTATCCGGCAGGCCGACAATCGTAAACGAAGGCAAGCCATTGGCAAGGTGGACTTCGACACTTACCTCGGGCGCTTCCATGCCGGCCAGGGCGCGGCTTTTCAGGACGGCCAGACTCATCAGACTCCCCTGTGGCGCGGGCGCGGGCAGGATCAGTCTAGCGCATGCAACGCCGTCAGGCTTGAGCTATGCCAGCAAGGCCGTCAATAACGGAGCCTTGCTGGCCGCACCTTACGCCTTGGTGTCGTTCAGGCGCGTTTCCAGTTCGATCAGGCGCAGTTCCAGTGCGTCCAGCTTGGCGCGGGTCTTGGCCAGCACTTGCGCCTGGATATCGAATTCCTCGCGCGTGACGAGGTCGAGGCGGGCGAAGCCCTGGGTCATCATCGATTTCACGTTTTTCTCGATATCCTTGGCAGGCGAGTTTTCGATGGCTTGATGGATCTTGCCTTGCAAGTCGTTAAAGAAGGTATTCATGTCCATGGTCAGTCCTTTTATGGTGCGGCCTGTGCATCGCACCATTGCGGTGCACAGCGGCGTTAATCTGGTGCGAAACTGGGCAAATTCACAATGCTTCAGCAGCCCGTACCCGCATGCCCAGAGGCTTGCAGGGTATGTATGGCCGGAAACGCACCTGTCAAGGTGGCAAGAGAGCTGGCACGTATTCTGCTAAAGAAGGTATGAACGCTTTGTGATCTCCAGCCAAGATTTTAAACCTCAACCGCTTTAAAAGTTCAATAAAAGGGAATCGCCATGAAGAATCTGTCCAAGAACATGACTTTAGCTGCAGCGTTGACGCTGGCCATGGCCGCCTTGTGCGGTAGCGCCATGGCCCAGGATGCAGTGGCGGCGCCTGCTGCAGCCGAAGCCGTACCTGATAACGTGGTGAGCTACAACGTGGCGCTGACCAGCGACTACCGTTACCGCGGCATCTCGCAAAGCCGCTTGAAACCGGCCATCAGCGGCGGCGCCGACTATACCCACAACCCGACGGGTTTGTACGTCGGCACCTGGCTGTCGAGCATCAAATGGATCAAGGACGGCGGCGGCGATACCAATCTGGAATGGGACATCTACGGCGGCAAACGGGGCGAGATCAGCAAGGATTTTACCTATGACGTAGGCGGCCTGTACTACTTCTATCCCTCGAATGGGCTGAGCACCAATGCCAACACCTTCGAGCTGTATGGCCAGCTCGGCTATGGCCCGGCCTACATCAAGTACTCGCACTCGACCACCAATCTGTTCGGCGTGGCCGACAGCAAGAACAGCGGCTACCTCGACGTGGGCGCGAATATCGATGTGCACGAAGGCTATCTGCTGAACCTGCATGTGGGCCGCCAGAAAGTCGAGCACAACGATTCCCTCAGCTACACCGACTACAAGCTAGGCGTCACCAAGGATTTTGGCATGGCAACAGTCGCCCTGGCCTACGTCAAAGCCAACATCACGTCGCTGGCACCGAATGGCAAGAATCTGGCGAAATCCGGTCTCGTGCTGACCGTATCCAAAACCTTTTAAGCGAGACTGCCATGAAAATGATTACTGCAATCATTAAACCGTTCAAACTGGACGAAGTACGCGAAGCCTTGTCGGCTATCAATGTGCAAGGCATTACCGTTACCGAAGTCAAAGGTTTCGGCCGCCAGAAAGGTCACACGGAACTCTACCGTGGAGCCGAGTATGTCGTCGACTTCTTGCCAAAAACCAAAATCGAAGCGGCCGTCGATGACGCCATTGTCGACCAGGCCATCGAAGCGATCGAAGGTGCCGCGCGTACCGGTAAAATCGGCGATGGCAAGATTTTCGTCTACAACCTGGAACAAGTCATCCGCATCCGTACCGGTGAAACCGGCAACGAAGCGCTCTAAGGGGAATATTGATGCGTAAAAATATAACAAAATTGCTAGCTGGGTTTGCCTGTCTGTGTGCGTTTGGCGTCGCCGCGCCGAGCTTTGCCGATGCCCCCGCCAAGACGGAGGCGGCCACGACTTCGGCCGTCGCCGCTCCCGCCGTCACGCCGGTGCCTGACGCAGCAGCTCCGGCCGCCGTCGCTCCTGCCCCGGCCGCTGCCGCGCCAGCCGCCGCGCCCGTTGCCAACAAGGGCGATACCAGCTTCATGATGATCAGCACCCTGCTGGTGATCCTGATGACCATCCCCGGCCTGGCCCTGTTCTACGGCGGCCTGGTGCGCTCGAAGAACATGCTGTCGGTGCTGATGCAAGTGTTCATGGTGTTCGCGCTGGTCATCGTGCTGTGGTGTATCTACGGCTACTCGATCGCCTTCACGGAAAAAACCGCCTTCTTCGGTGGCTTCGACCGCCTGTTCCTGAACGGTATCTGGGATCCGGCCAAGGGCACGTTTGCCGCCGCCGCCACCTTCAGCAAGGGCGTCGTCATTCCCGAGTTCGTCTTTGTCGCCTTCCAGGGCACGTTTGCCGCCATCACCTGCGCATTGATCGTCGGTGCCTTTGCCGAGCGCGCCAAGTTTTCCGCCGTGCTGGCCTTCGTCGTGCTGTGGTTCACGTTCGCCTACCTGCCAGCGGCCCACATGGTGTGGTTCTGGACCGGTCCTGACCTGATCACCAACGCCGCCACTTCGGCCAGCGAAGCCCTGAAGGCTGGCTGGATCTGGCAAAAAGGCGCGCTGGACTTCGCCGGCGGCACCGTGGTGCACATCAATGCCGCCGTCGCCGGCCTGGTGGGCGCGATCATGATCGGCAAGCGCGTAGGCTACGGCCGCGAATCGATGGCGCCGCACTCGCTGACCATGACCATGATCGGTGCGTCGCTGCTGTGGGTGGGCTGGTTCGGTTTCAATGCCGGTTCCTCGCTGGAAGCGGGCGACGTGGCTGCGCTGGCCTTCGTCAATACGCTGTTGGCCACTGCCGCCGCTACCCTGTCGTGGGTATTTGGCGAGTGGATCAGCAAAGGCAAGCCATCGATGCTCGGTGGCGCATCGGGTGCCGTGGCCGGCCTGGTGGCGATCACCCCGGCGGCCGGCTTTGTCGGCCCGATGGGCGGCCTGGTCATCGGCTTGCTGGCCGGTGTCGTCTGCCTGTGGGGCGTGAACGGCCTGAAACGCCTGATCGGCGCTGACGATTCGCTCGACGTGTTCGGCGTGCATGGCGTGGGCGGTATCCTCGGTGCCTTGCTGACGGGCGTGTTTGCTGCACCACAATTGGGCGGCCAGGGCATCTTCGACTATGTCACCAACAAGATGTCGGCGGATCCGTACTCGATCGGCCACCAGGTGTGGGTGCAAGCGCAAGCGGTCGGCACCACCATCCTCTGGTCTGCCATCATTTCCGTCATCGCCTATAAACTGGTCGACATCGTCATCGGCCTGCGCGTACCGGAAGAAGAAGAGCGCGAAGGCCTCGATATCACCAGCCACGGCGAGCAAGCGTATCATGGCTAAATAATCACTATCTGGCATGCCAGCGTCCCGGCGCGGCATGTCCGGTGGAAAAGGCGCCTCATTGAGGTGCCTTTTTTTCGTTGTGGGAATGTAAAAGGTCTTTAAAACAAGGCTTTTGCCCCGATTTGGGGTACTTACACGGTAATATAGTCGGCAGTTCTGTGTGCTTTTTTGAATACTGCACATAATTTAAGGATGTAACTATGGTTCCCCATCTCGTCACGGCCCTGACCGGACCGCTGCTCGACCTCGAAAAAAAGATTCTGGCCGCGACGCCAGCCATTGAGCGCTGGTTTCGCATGGAGTGGCAAGAGCACACGCCGCCCTTCTATTGCTCGGTAGACTTGCGTAACGCCGGCTACAAGCTGGCGCCCGTCGATACCAATCTGTTCCCTGGCGGTTTTCACAACCTGGCCACGGAAATGCTGCCCCTGTCCGTGCAAGCGGCCATGGCCGCCATTGACAAGTATTGCCCGGACGCCCGCAACCTGCTGATCGTGCCGGAATTGCACAACACTACGCCGCAGTACCTGCAGAACGTGGCGCGATTGATGCAAATCTTCCGCCAGACGGGGCTGCACGTGCGCTTTGGCTCCTGGTCGCCCGAGATTACCCAGCCGACACCGCTGGCGTTGCCGGATGGCAACATGCTCGTCATCGAACCGCTCGTGCGCCTGAACAACGGCCGTCGCCTGGGTTTGAAGGATTTTGACCCGTGCACGATTCTGCTGAATAACGACTTGTCGGACGGTATCCCCGATATCTTGCAAAATATTCATGAGCAAAGTCTGCTGCCGCCCTTGCACGCGGGCTGGGCCTTGCGCCGCAAGAGCAACCACTACACGGCCTACGATGAAGTGGTGAAAAAATTCGGCAAGATGATCGATGTCGACCCGTGGATGCTCAACCCCTTCCACGCCAAGTGCAGCGATGTGAATTTTCAGGAAGGCGAGGGCGAAGATGCGCTGGCCGCCAGCGTCGACGTGCTGCTGGCCAAGATCCGCAAGAAATACAAAGAATACGGGATCAAGGAAAAGCCGTTCGTCATCGTCAAGCCCGATGCGGGCACGTATGGCACGGGCATCATGACGGTGCGCGACGCGAGCGAAGTGCGCGACCTGTCGCGCAAGCAGCGCGAAAAAATGTCCATCGTCAAGGATGGCCAGCTGGTGACCGACGTGATCATCCAGGAAGGCGTGCCCACGTTTGAAAGCATCAAGGATGCCGTAGCCGAGCCCGTCGTCTACATGATCGACCGCTATGTGGTGGGCGGCTTCTACCGCGTGCATGCTGAAAAAGGTGTGGACCAGAACCTGAACGCGCCCGGCTCGCAGTACGTGCCGCTGGCGTTTGCCCAGCAGCATGCGGTGCCGGACTTGAAGGCCAAGCCGGGCACGGCCGCGCCGAACCGCTTCTATGTGTATGGCGTGGTGGCGCGCCTGGCCTTGCTGGCCGCGTCGCTGGAAATGGAGCGCACGGACCCGAATCCCGAGGTGTATTGATCCGTCAACGAGACTTGCCGGGCGCGACGACTACCGCGCCTGGCGATCTCGGCTAGAATCAAGCATTCCTTATCCAGGCTCCCCGATTGGACGCACCATGAAAATTGCATTCCTTGCCGACCCGCTGGCAGGCTTCAAGACTTACAAAGACTCCACCTTCGCCATGATGCGCGAGGCGGCCAAACGCGGCCATGCCGTGTATGCCTTCGAACAGAAGGACATGGCGCTGGAAGAGGGCATCGTCACGGCACGGGTCAAACACATCGAGCTGACCGGCGACGAACACGACTGGTACAAGGTCGTCTCCACCGAAGAAGTGCGCCTGTCGGCGCTGGACGCCATCGTCGAGCGCAAGGACCCGCCGTTCGACATGGAATACGTGTATGGCACGTATCTGCTGGAACTGGCGGAAAAGCAGGGGGCTTGCGTCTTCAACAAGCCGTCCGCCATCCGCGACAACAATGAAAAGCTGGCCATTGCCCAGTTTTCCGAATTCACGTCGCCGACCCTGGTGACGTCGGACGAAGCGCGCCTGCGCGCCTTCCACGCCAAGCACCAGGATGTCATCTTCAAGCCGCTCGACGGCATGGGCGGCACGGGCATCTTCCGCGTCAAGGCCGATGGCCTGAATTTGGGCGCCATCATCGAGACGCTGACGGACAACGGCGCGCAGACCATCATGGCGCAGCGTTTCATCGCCGACATCGCCAAGGGCGACAAGCGCATCCTCGTCATCGGCGGCAAGCCGGTGCCGTTTTCGCTGGCGCGCATCCCGCAGGCGGGCGAAGTACGGGGCAACCTGGCCGCCGGCGGCACGGGCGTGGCGCAGCCATTGACGGCACGCGACCTGGAAATCGCAGAAAAGCTGGGCCCTATCCTGGCCGCGCGCGGCCTGATGCTGGTAGGATTGGACGTGATCGGCGACTATCTGACGGAAGTCAATGTCACCAGCCCGACCTGCTTCCAGGAAATCATGCAGCAAACGGGTTTTGACGTGGCGGCCATGTTTGTCGACGCCGTCGAGCATGGCGTTGCGCAAGCGCAGCAGCGCTAGAAGGTGAAATGACTATGGTAGGGATTTTGCTCATGACACATGCACCGCTGGGACAGGCGTTCATCGCCGCCTGCGCGCATGTGTTCCGGGGGCCAACGGAACGGTTTGAAGCCATCGATGTCGTCGCCGACCAGGACCTGATGGAAGTGCAGAAACTGGCGTCGGAAGCCATCTGCCGCCTCGACGATGGTTCCGGCGTACTGGTGATTACCGACGTGAAGGGCGGCACGCCGTCGAACTGCTGCAACAAGCTGGCCGATGCGGGCAGGGTGGAAGTCATCGCCGGCATCAGCCTGCCGATGCTGCTGCGTGCCATCACGTATCGCCGCGACACGCTCGACGTGGTGGTGGAGATGGCGCTGGCCGGTGCGCAAAGCGGCGCCGTGCGCGTCGATAACCGTATTCGCGTGGGCGAGTAGAGAGTGACATGGCCGCCGCCCTGAAGGCGGCGGGTTTTATAGCAGGGCTGGCAACAATGCAGTGCATTCAGGGATAGAGACCATACAAAAATGATTCAAAGAGAACTCGAAATCATCAACAAGCTGGGACTGCACGCACGCGCCTCCGCCAAATTTACCCAGCTCGCCGCCAAGTTCAAGAGCGACGTCTGGCTGACCCGCAACGCGCGCCGCATCAACGCCAAGTCCATCATGGGCGTGATGATGCTGGCCGCCGGCAAGGGCGCGAAAGTGACCCTGGAAGCAGAGGGCGATGATGAGCAGGCATGTGTCGATGCGTTGACCGCCCTGATTAATGACAGGTTTGGCGAAGGCGAGTAATGCCCGCCGAACGCAGCCGCAGCCGCATTCCGACAGGTCAACCCATGGCATCTTTCACGCTCCACGGCATCCCGGTTTCCCGCGGCATCGCCATTGGCCGCGCGCATCTGCTGGCGCCGGCCGCCCTTGACGTCAAACATTACCTGGTCGCCCAGGAGCAGATCGAAGCCGAAGTGCAGCGCCTGCAAAGCGCCATCGCCACCGTCCACAAGGAACTGCAAACCCTGTGGAACGAGCTGCCCAAGGATGCGCCCACGGAGCTGGGCGCCTTCATCGACGTGCATGCGCTCATCTTGTCCGATCCGATGATTTCAGAAGCGCCGCTCGACATCATCCGCAAGCGCCACTACAACGCCGAATGGGCGCTGCTGACGCAGATCGATGAATTGTCGGCGCAGTTCGACGAAATCGAAGACCCGTACCTGCGCGAACGCAAGGCCGATATCCAGCAGGTGGCCGAACGCGTCTTGAAAGTCTTGCTGGGCACGGAGCAACTGCTGCCCAAGGCCGCGGCCGAAGACGAATTGATGGCGCAGATGATCGTCGTCGCCCACGACATCTCGCCGGCCGACATGCTGCAGTTCCGCGACCGCTCCTTCATCGGTTTCATTACCGACGTGGGCGGACAGAACTCGCACACGGCCATCGTCGCGCGCAGCCTCGATATTCCCGCCGCCGTCGGCATGTCGCAGGCATCGATGCTGATCGACCAGGACGACTGGCTGATCATCGACGGCGACGCCGGCGTGGTGATCGCCAACCCCAGCGCGCTGGTGCTGGAACAGTACCGCGAGCGCCAGGTGGCCATGCAGCGCGCGCGCAAGAAGCTGGGCAAGCTGAAAAAGACACCGGCCGTGACCAAATGCGGCACGCCCGTCACCCTGCTGGCAAATATCGAATTACCCGAGGATTGCCCGTTTGCGCTGGAGTCGGGCGCCAGCGGCGTGGGCCTGTTCCGTTCCGAATTCCTGTTCATGGGCCGCGCCCACAAGATTCCCACCGAGGACGAGCAGTTCGAGGCTTACCGCAACACGGTGCAGTCGATGAAGGGCCGCGTGGTCACCATCCGCACGCTCGACATCGGCGCCGACAAGCCGCTCGACCAGGCCGACCATACGGCCTTGAATCCCGCGCTGGGGCTGCGCGCCATCCGTTACTGCCTGGCCGAGCCGCAATTGTTCCTGACGCAGCTGCGCGCCATTTTGCGCGCCTCCGCCTTCGGCAAGGTGCGCATTCTGATTCCGATGCTCGCGCATGCGTTCGAGATCGACCAGTCGCTGGCCATGATCGCGCAAGCGAAGGCCAGCCTGCGCGAGGAGGGCGTCAAGTTCGACGACGAAGTCGAAGTGGGCGCCATGATCGAGATTCCCGCCGCCGCGCTGGCCCTGCCCATGTTCGTCAAGCGTATGGATTTCCTGTCGATCGGCACGAATGATCTGATCCAGTACACCTTGGCCATCGACCGGGTCGACTACGAAGTGGCACATTTGTACAATCCGCTGCACCCGGCCGTGCTGCAACTGATCTCCATGACGATCGCCGCCGGCCACAAGGCGGGCATCGACGTGGCCGTCTGCGGCGAAATGGCGGGCGACGTGAAGCTCACGCGCCTGTTGCTGGGCATGGGCTTGCGCGAGTTTTCCATGCACCCGGCCCAGCTGTTGGCGGTCAAGCAAGAGATCCTCAACAGCGACCTGGGCCTGATTGCGCCACAAATGCGCAAAATTATGCGTTCCATGGAACCAAATGTGATCGCGGAAGCAGTCCAGCAGCTGCAGCTCATGTAAACTGTCACCTATCAGCATCAGGACACGTCGCGCGCGGCAAGAGGTGTCCTGATGCTAAAGTTGCAGCACCTATCATCGCGGTGCTGCATCGACCATGGCCCGTGGGGCCGCCCCCCTTTTATAAACCGACACACATGTCATCCATTGGAATCGTTTCGCCGCAAACCATGTATTTTGCGCAACCCCTGCAGCTGCAAAGCGGAGCATCGCTGCGGGACTATATGTTGATGTATGAAACCTACGGCACCCTGAACGCCGACAAATCGAACGCGGTGCTGGTCTGCCACGCCCTGAACGCCTCGCACCACGTGGCAGGCGTGTACGCGGACCAGCCGAAGAGCGCAGGCTGGTGGGACAATATGGTCGGTCCCGGCAAGCCGCTCGACACGGACAAATTCTTCGTCATCGGCGTCAATAACCTCGGCTCCTGCTTCGGCTCGACGGGCCCCATGCATACCAATCCCGCCACCGGCAAGCCGTATGGCGCCGCCTTCCCCGTCGTCACGGTGGAAGACTGGGTCAGCGCGCAAGCGCGCCTGGCCGATGAACTGGGCATCACCGAGTTCGCCGCCGTGATGGGGGGATCCTTGGGCGGCATGCAGGCGCTGGCGTGGAGCATCATGTTCCCCGAACGCCTGCGCCACTGTGTGGTGATCGCCTCGACGGCCAAGCTGTCGGCGCAAAACATCGCCTTCAATGACGTGGCGCGCCAGGCCATCCTATCGGACCCCGATTACCATGGCGGCGACTTCTATGCGCACGGCGTGGTGCCGAAGAACGGCTTGCGCGTGGCGCGCATGGTCGGTCACATCACCTACCTATCGAATGACGACATGGCGGAAAAATTCGGCCGCAAGCTGCGCGACGCGACGCAGACGGGCGACTACAAGTTCGGCTTCGGCATCGACTTCGAGATCGAATCGTACCTGCGCTATCAGGGCGACAAGTTCTCCGAATACTTTGACGCCAACACGTATCTCTTGATTACCAAGGCGCTCGATTATTTCGATCCGGCGCGCGCGCATGGCGGCGACCTGGCCAAGGCCCTGTCGGGCACCAAGGCCAAGTTCTTCCTCGCCTCGTTTTCCACCGACTGGCGCTTCTCGCCCGAGCGCAGCCGCGAAATCGTCGAGGCGCTCGTGTGCAACCGCCGCCAGGTCACGTATGCGGAAATCGACGCGCCGCACGGCCACGACGCCTTCCTGCTGGAAGACGCGCGCTACATGAACATGGTGCGCGCCTATTATGGCCAGGTTTGGAACGACATCGGGGCGGGCGCGCCTGCCGCAGTACAGAACACAGCCGTCCGCCAGGGCGCGAAGGAGACCGCATGACTTTTGACGAATTGAGCGCGCTGCGCCCCGACCTGGCCTTCATCGCCCACTGGGTGCCGAACAACGCGCACGTGCTGGACGTGGGCTGCGGCGAAGGCGTGATGCTGCAGTACCTGCAAAGCGACAAGCAGTGCAGCGGCTACGGCATCGAGATCGCCGACGACAAGGTGCTGGCCAGCACCCGCCGTGGCGTGAACGTGATCCAGCAAGACATGGAAAAGGGTTTGTCGATTTTTGGCGACAACAGTTTTGATACGGTGCTGTGCCTGTCGTCGCTGCAGATGATGAAGCAGGTCGAGCCGCTGCTGCGCGACATCGTGCGCGTGGGCGCCGAGGCCATCGTCTCCTTCCCCAACTTCGCTTACTGGCCGCACCGCGTGGCGCTGCTCAAGGGCCGCATGCCCGTGTCGAAATCGCTGCCGTACCAGTGGTACGACACGCCGAACGTGCGCTGCGCCACCATCAACGACTTCCGTGAACTGGCCGAGGAATGCGGCCTGGAAGTGATCGAATGCGTGGCCCTGGCCGAAGGCAAGATGGTCTCCGTGCTGCCGAACCTGCGCGGCGACCTGGCCGTCTTCCGCCTGCGTAAAAAAGCGGTGCATTGATGAGCAAAAGCCCGGCGCCTGGCTGGCGTTCCTATGCCAACGGCCGCATGCTGGCCGTGCTGGTGCTGGGCTTCAGTTCCGGCCTGCCCCTGTTCATCCTGCTGTACCTGCTGCAGGCATGGCTGGCCAAGTCGGGCTTGAACGTCAAGGCGCTGGGGCTGTTTGCGCTGGTGCAGTTCCCGTACATCTGGAAATTCCTGTGGGCGCCGCTGATGGACCGCTACCGCATCCTGGGACTGGGACGGCGGCGCGGCTGGATGGCGCTCACGCAAGTGGCGCTGTTCTTTGCCATCGGCGGCATGGGCATGCTGGACCCGCTCACGCAGATCGGCCTGATCGCGGCGGCCGCCGGCGGCGTGGCCTTCCTGTCGGCCAGCCAGGACATCGTCATCGACGCCTACCGGCGTGAAATCCTCAGTGACAACGAGCAGGGCCTGGGCGCCGCCGTCATCGTCAACGCGTATAAAGTGGCGGGCATGGTGCCGGGCGCGCTGTCGCTGATCCTGGCCGACCGCATGCCGTGGCAACCCGTCTTCTGGATCACGGCCGCCTTCATGCTGCCGGGGTTTGTCTGCACCCTGCTGATCAAGGAGCCGACCGTGTACGGCTCGCCGCCGAAGACCATGCGCGAAGCGATCATTCTGCCGTTCCAGGAATTCATCGCGCGCGATGGCTGGCGTAACGCAATGTGGATCCTTGCCTTCGTACTACTCTACAAAATCGGCGACAGCATGGCCACGGCGCTGGCGACGAAGTTCTATCTGGACCTGGGTTTTTCCATGACGCAGATCGGCCTGGCCGCCAACACCACGGGTTTCTGGGCCAGCCTGGCCGGTGGCGTGGTGGGCGGCATATGGATGCTCAAGCTGGGCATCAACCGGGGCCTGTGGGTGTTTGGCGCGCTGCAGGCGGTCGCCATTCTCGGATTCGCCTGGCTGGCGCAGGTGGGGCCGAATACCATGCTGCTCAGCGCCGTGATCGGTTTTGAAGCCTTTGCCAGCCTGGGCCTGGGCGCGGCTGCCTTTGTCGCGTTCCTGTCGCGCAGCACGGACCCGCGCTACACTGCCACGCAATATGCCTTGTTTTCCAGCCTCAGCGCCGTGCCGCGCACCCTGATCAATGCCTCGGTGGGCTTTCTGGTCGCCGAGCTGGGCTGGTTCTCATTTTTCATCGTGTGCTTCTTCCTGGCCTTCCCGGCCATGATGATGCTGCCTAAAATCGCTCCATGGAGGTCTGCCAATGGCACCAATATCCCTTAAACGTTACGCCGTCCTGGCCAGCCTGTGCGCGGCCACCGCGCTGTCGTCCCTGTCCGCCCACGCCCAGCAGGCGACGGTCCAGGATGGCATCAAGGTACGCCCCCTGTCGACTTCGCGCATCTTTGCCGGCGGCGCCGACTTCAATGAACAATCGAAGCAGCAATATACGCAGCTGGTCAACGAGGCGAAGGAAAAAAATGCGCTGGTGCCCGACAGCGATCCGCAAGTGAAACGCCTGCGTGCCATCGCCCAGCGCATCATCCCGTTCGCCACGCGCTGGAACGAGGCGTCGGCCAACTGGAACTGGCAGGTCAACCTGCTCAATTCCGACCAGGTCAATGCCTTTTGCATGCCGGGCGGGCAGATCGCTTTTTACAGCGGCATCATCACCAAGCTGAATCTGACCGACGACGAAGTGGCCATCGTCATGGGCCATGAGATTTCCCACGCCTTGCGCGAGCACTCGCAGGCGCAGGCCGGCAAGGGCAACCTGGCCGCCGTCGGTGCCAAGCTGGCCGGTGCCGGCCTGTCGGCCTGGCTCGGCGTCGATCCGAGCATCACCAGTACCGCCACGAATATGGCGGCGCAGGGCGTGATGCTGAAGTTTTCGCGCGACGATGAACGCGAGGCGGACCTGATCGGTATGGACCTGGCCGCGCGCGCCGGCTTCGACCCGCGCGCCGGCGTCATCCTGTGGCAGAAAATGGCGGCCGTGAGCAAGGGCGCGCCGCCGGAATTCCTCTCGACGCACCCGTCGGGCAAGGACCGCATCTCGCAGATGAACAGCCACATGGCGCAAGTGCTGCCGCTGTACGCGCGCAGCAAGGGCGTCAGCGTCGACGCCTTGCCGCCTTACCGCAGCAACGCCATCGCGCAGCGCTAGGATGCCGGCCCGTCACGCCGCCGCACCCTTGCCCATGCGCGACGGCGTGGCGCCCAGCTATCTGTGGCTGCCCGAAGGGCAGTGGCCGGACATGCTGTCCTTCCTGCTCGAGCGCTATCCGCAGATCAGCGCCGCGCAATGGCTGGACCGCATGGCGCGCGGCGAAGTGGTCGATGGTGACGGCGCCGTGCTGGGCCCCGGCAGTGCGTACAAGCGTGGCATGCGCATTTTTTACTACCGCGAGCTGGAACGCGAAACGCCGATCCCCTTCCAGGAAGAGATCCTGTTCCAGGACGAACACCTGGTGGTGGTCGACAAGCCGCACTTCCTGCCCATGACGCCGGCCGGGCGCTTCGTGCAGGAGACCTTGCTGACGCGCCTGAAGAAAAAGCTGGACTGCGCCGAGCTGACGCCGATCCACCGCCTGGACCGCGAGACGGCCGGCGTGGTGATTTTTTCGCGCCAGGTAGCCAGCCGCGGCGCCTATCAGTCGCTGTTCCAGCGCCGCGAAGTGCGCAAGACGTACGAGGCACTGGCGCCTGTGCTGACGGGCCGCGATTTTCCATTTACCTACCGCAGCCGCATGGTCGAGGGCGCGCAGTTTTTCCTCATGTGCGAAGAGGCGGGCGAGCCGAATTCGGAAACCATCATCGAGGTGATCGAAGAGCGCGGCATTGTCGCCCTGTACCGGCTGCAGCCGCACACGGGCCGCAAGCACCAGCTGCGCGTGCACCTGGCTGCGCTGGGCATCCCCATCGTCAACGATGCGTTTTATCCCGTGGCCCTGCCGTGCAAGGAAGATGACATGTCGCAGCCCTTGCAACTGCTGGCGCGGGCCATCGATTTCACGGACCCGTTGACGGGCGAGATGCGCCATTTTGAAAGCCGGCGCATGCTCGGGTAAGCCGACGCCACCACTGGCGACGCCAACAATGTTGTCGGATTACGGCCCTGCGGTCCTAATCCGACCTACGGTAGAGCAGGCGTAGGTCGGCTTAGCGCGCAGCGCGTAAGCCGACACCACCCGCGACGTGTCAAAGATCAGCCCTTGATCGTGTAATCGATGATCAACGGCGCGTGGTCGGAAAAACGCTCGTCCTTGTAGACGCTGACCGTATGCGCCTGGGCTGCGATGCCGGGGGTGGCGACGTGGTAGTCGATGCGCCAGCCCACGTTTTTCGCGTAGGCTTGTCCGCGGTTGCTCCACCACGTGTACTGGTCTTCGCGCTTGTCCAGGCCGCGGTGCACGTCGACAAAGCCCACTTCGTCGAAGACGCGCGTCAGCCATGCCCGTTCCTCGGGCAGGAAGCCGGAGTTCTTCTTGTTGCCCTTCCAGTTCTTCAAGTCGATTTCATGGTGGGCGATGTTCCAGTCGCCGCAGATGACCACTTCGCGGCCCAGCGCCTTCAATTCGAGCAAATGCGGCAGGAACAGTTCCATGAAGCGGAACTTGGCTTCCTGGCGTTCGGGGCCGGACGAGCCGGACGGGCAGTACACGGAAATGACGGAGAGGTTGCCAAAATCACAGCGCACGTAGCGGCCTTCGGCATCGAATTCAGGGCTTCCGAAGCCGATATGTACGGCGTCCGGCTCGACCTTGCTGTACACGCCCGTGCCCGAATACCCCTTTTTCTCGGCATAGTGGAAATGGCCATGGTAGCCGTGCGGGTTGAGGAATTCCGGCGTCATGTCGGGTAGCTGCGCCTTCAATTCCTGCACGCAGATGAAATCGGCCGTCTGCGTGCCCATCCAGTTGAAAAAGCCTTTTTTGGCGGCGGAACGGATACCGTTCAGATTGGCGGAAATAATTTTTGGCATAGGTCGAGAGTGAAAGGGCGTTGTACGGGGCCGGCGGGCGCGGCATGGCGATTGTCTCGCCGGTGCGCGCGGATTAAAATACAGGCACTTTTAAAAAATGAGGCTAATGTGAATAATTTACGCCAGCAGTTTATCGCGTTTTCAGTATCCAAGGGAGTCTTGCGGTTCGGCGAGTTCACCACCAAGGCCGGACGTCAGTCGCCGTACTTCTTCAATGCGGGCCTGTTCCATGACGGCGCCACCCTGGCCGAGCTGGCGCAGTTCTACGCACAAACCCTGCTCGACTCGGGCGTGGAATTCGACATGCTGTTCGGCCCCGCCTACAAGGGTATCACCCTGGCGTCGGCCACCGCCGTGGCGCTGGCCGGCAAGGGCCGCAACACCTCGTTCGCCTTCAACCGCAAGGAAGCCAAGGACCATGGCGAAGGCGGCACCATCGTCGGCGCCAAGCTGCATGGCAAAGTCGTCATCATTGACGACGTGATCTCGGCCGGCACTTCGGTGCGCGAATCGGTGGACATGATACGCGCCGCCGGCGCCGAGCCATGCGCCGTGCTGATCGCCCTGGACCGCATGGAGCGTTCCGGCCCGGACGGCCAGCTGTCGCCAAGTTCGGCCGTGCAGGAAGTGTCGAAACAGTATGGCATTCCCGTCATCTCGATCGGCAACCTGGACGATCTGTTCGGCTACCTGAATGGCGCGGGCGCCGATCCGGAACTGCTCAAATATAAAGAGGCTGTTTCCGCGTACCGCAATCGGTATGGTATTTAAGTAGTTCTCTCCAGCAGCGTCCGCAGCCGCGGGTCGCTGCAGGCAGTGGCAGCTTGCGGGTGGCATTGCAACAGCCGCCGCAACAGTGCGCCGCCGATGCCGCGCCGGCGGAATGGCGGTTTCACGAACAGCATGTTCACCGTCACTTCATCGGCGTGTCGGCTGATGTCGAGCATGGCCACCTGCTGGCCGCCGATCCACGCGCACAGCGCGCTGCCTCCTTGCCAGTCGATCTGCATCACGCCATCCATGGTTTGACCGCCGCATGCAAGCCCAGGGCGAACAGCCCCGCAAAAAAGCACCGCTTGAATACCTGCTGCGCGATGCGTCCGCGCAGCCATTGACCGGCCAGCATGCCGGCCAGCGCCGGCAGCAGCGCATACGCGGAAGCGCCGGCCGCACCGAGGCTGAAGTCGCCGTGCAGGGCCAGGCTGGCCGCCAGCGCCACGGTCGATGCCGTAAACGCCAGGCCGAGCGCCTGCACCAGCGCATCGCGCGCCAGCCCCAGCCCCTGCAGATACGGCACGGCGGGGATGACGAAGACGCCCGTGGCGGCCGTCACCAGTCCTGTCACGGCGCCCGCCACAGGCCCCAGCCACGCTTCGTGCCGCGCTGGCACGCGCAGCTGCAGCGAGAACAGTCCCGCCAGCGCATACAGCATCAGCGCCACGCCGAGCGCGACGACGGCCCAGGCGCCGCTGTCGGCCGGTAGCAACGCGCCGCCCGCCAGAGTGCCGGCCATGACGGCCGTTAGCATGGGCCATAGACGGCGCAGCAGGTCGCGCAGGCCGGGGCCGGCCGCCAGCTGCCAGACATTCGTCACCATCGATGGCACGATCAGCAGGGCGGCCGCCTGCACGGGCGGCATGACAAGGCTGAGCGTGCCCATGGCCACCGTCGGCAAGCCCAATCCGACTACGCCCTTGACGAAGCCAGCGACGAGAAAACTGGCGCCGACGGCCAGCAGGAATGAGGTCTCCATCTTTTTTATCCACAGTGAACTGCGTGGATTCTGCGCTTGCCAGACACTTTCGCCAAGGCGGATTATTTTGAGTCAGCCTTAGTCAAATACGAAGGCTGGTAAGATGGCGAAAAGGAGAGCCGCCATGCGCTTTGATCTGGTCGATTTGCAGCTGTTTGTCAACGTGGTGGAGGCGGGCAGCCTGACGGCGGGCGCCGCGCGCAGCCACCTGGCATTGGCGTCGAGCAGCGCGCGCGTGCGCGGCATGGAAGAGATGCTGGGCATGCCCTTGCTGCTGCGCGGCCGGCGCGGTGTGGAGCCGACACCCGTGGGCCAGACCTTGCTCCATCACGCGCGCCTGGTGCTGCTGCAAATGGAGAAAATGCGCGGCGAACTTGGCGAATTTGCGCGCGGCTTGAAAGGGCAGTTGCGCCTGTTGTGCAATACGGCCGCGCTCAGCGAATTCTTGCCCGAGGCGCTGGGCGCTTTTCTCGACCGCCATCCGAACCTGACCATCGACCTGGAAGAGCGCCTCAGTTACGATATCGTCAAGGCCGTCTCGGAAGGGCTGGCCGACATGGGCATCGTTTCCGACTCGGTCGACATGCGCGGCTTGCAGACGTTTTTGTTCCGCCCCGACCGGCTGGTGGTCATCGCGGCGGCCGACGGCGTGCACCACCGCGCGCTGGGCCAGGATGGCGTGGTCGACTTTGCCAGCGTGCTGGATCACGATTTCATCGGTCTGGCCGACGACAGCGCGATGCAGCAATACCTGGGCATGCATGCGGCGCGCCTGGGGCGTCCGTTAAAGGTACGCGTGCGCCTGCGCAGCTTCGATGCCGTGTGCCGCATGGTGGCCAGCGGCGTGGGCATCAGCGTGGTGCCGCTGGCGGCGGCCAGCCGCTGCCAGCAGACGATGGCGC
The DNA here is from genome assembly GCF_059617945.1 of Janthinobacterium sp. BCJ23. Classification (NCBI taxonomy): domain Bacteria; kingdom Pseudomonadati; phylum Pseudomonadota; class Betaproteobacteria; order Burkholderiales; family Oxalobacteraceae; genus Janthinobacterium; species Janthinobacterium sp. BCJ23. The sequence goes on from NZ_JCAQAW010000012.1 coordinate 20,174, forward strand.
TGCGCTGCCTGGAATTATCCGATCCCTGGTCGGTACGCAATCTCACGATCTGCGTGCGCCAGTTCAGTGAATTACCCCTGTATGCGCGCCAGTTGATCGATCATCTGAAGGCGTGACAGGGCATGACAGGAGCAGCGATGCGTTTTTCAGAAGACAAGATGGCCAGCCTGCTGTGCAGCGACCAGGTCGAGCGGCCGATCCACATCTGGCAGCCCGAGCATCCACGTGCCGTGATCCTGGCGATCCACGGCGGCATGGCGCATGCGGGCGATTACGTCACGCCGGCGCTCTACTTCCGCCAGCACGGTATCGCCACCGTCAGCTTCGACATGGTGGGCCACGATGGCAAGCGCAAGGTGGACATTCCCTCGTTTGACGCCTTCCTCGACGACGAGGAACTGTTCCTCGCCTGGGTCAAACAGACGTATCCGGGCTTGCCCGTGTTCGTCATGGGCCACTCGATGGGCGGCCTGATCGCCACGCACCTGGGGTTGCGGCGTTTCGCGGGCGATGCGGCCATCAAGGGGTTTGTGATTTCATCGCCGTATTACGTGAATGCGATACCCGTGCCGAAGGTGCTGCAGATGCTGTCGGGCTGGCTGGCGCAGCGATTCCCCACGATGAAGGTGCCGCTGGGGAACCTGACCATGCTGCTCACGCACGATCAAACCATTACGGCGCGCCATTTCCAGGATGAGCGCGACGGCATCCGCGCCAGCGCGGCGTCGGTGCGCTTCGCCCATGCCTTGACGTCGGCGCAAAAGGAACTGGCGGGCGGTTTGTCCGCGTGGCGTTTCCCCCTGTTCGCCGTGGTGGCGGGCGACGACAAGCTGGCCGACAGCCGCGCCACGGAAAGCCTGCTGCGCAGCGTGCCCGATGGCTTGCTCGACTATCACTACTATCCGGCCAATTATCACGAGAACTTCAATGAAGTGAATCGCGATGTCATCTTCGCCGCCATCCTGGCCTGGATGGAAAAACTGCTGGCACCCGTGCCGGCGTGAGACGCCAGTATCGTTATAATCGGCTAGACTGAATTTACCGTCGGCGCATGCCGGCCCGGTCCCCGCGGCACAGGGGAATACTCAAGGAACGAACGATGCGCTTGCTGATTGCCCTGTTACTCCCGTGGCTGACCTTTTTCACGATCGGCCGTCCGATCGCCGGCATCATTTGCCTGATCCTGCAAATCACCCTGATCGGCTGGCTGCCAGCGACGATCTGGGCCGTATATGCGCTGAGCCAGTACAAGACGGACCAGAAGATTGCCGAGGCCATGCGCCGGCGCTAAGCTAAGACTGGCCTAAGCTGCGCTTCCTATCTTGATTCAACCGACATGAGGAGAGTGAGATGGCATCAAACAGACGCAGACGCGGTACCCTGGGCCTGGCGGCGGCAATGCTGGCCGCCGGGCTGTTGCTGGGAAGTGCGGCGCAGGCCCAAGCCGACAGCGCGCTGCCGCCCGTGCAGAAGAACGGGGCGGTGGAATACCTGAGCGGCGGCATCGGCCTCGACGAGTCGACGGCCATCAAGAGCGCCAGCCGGCATTGGCCCTTGAGTCTCGTGTTTTCCGTGCAGGCGGCGGGCAAGGCGGAATTTGCCTCCGACGTGAAGCTGGAAATACGCGACGCCAAGGGCGCCCCGGTGCTGGAAACGACGGCCAGCGGACCGTTCCTGCTGGCGAAACTGGCGCCGGGCAGCTACAGCCTGCGTGCCACCCTGGCCGGCAAGACGCTGGAACGCAAGCTGCAAATCAAGGCTGGCAGTTCCGCGCGGGTGGAGCTGATCTGGCCGGCGGGAACGAATCAAGGTAAATCCTGATGGCTGGCGACGGCAAGGCGCCTGAACAGGGTTTGTCGGCGCGGGGTTTGTCGGCACATATCCTGCCCACGTCGGCGACCATGGTCGGCGTCTGCATGACGGTGCTGTCGATCGGGCACCTGGCGCCGCGCGGCGAGGTGCGCGTGGCCATCGACAAGCTGCTCGCTGTCGACGCCATCGTCTTTCTCGTCAGCGCCGTGCTGTCGTTCATGTCGCTGCGCCCCGGCCAGTCGCGCTTGCGCTACGAATGGTGGGGCGAACTGCTGTTCATCTGCGGCCTGGCCCTGCTGGCGCTGGGCGCCGTGGTGCTGGCCTTTGTCATCAACTGAACCCGATCAACTGACCTTGAGCACGCACCCTTCGGCGGCGCTTTGCAGCGCCAGTTCGATCAGGCGTATCGTCGCCGCCGCATCTTCGGCTGGCACGGGCGCCGCTGCGCCGTGGCGGATGGCGTCGGCCATGCCCTGGTAAAAGTCCTGGTAGCGGCCCGCCTGCATCTCCAGGTGCTCACAATGTCCGTCCGGCTGCGTGCCCAGGTGCAGCGCGCCGCGCACGGGGTCCACGCCCCAGCCGGGCTGGCCCGGCCTGCCGCCCGCCTTCAGGGCGTCTTCCTGCGGGTCGAGGCCAAACTTCACGAAACTGCCCTTGTCGCCATGCACGGCGAAGCGCGCCGTCGGCGCCTTCACCAGGCAGCCCGCTTGCAATACCACGCGCAGCCGGTCGTAGTACAAAACGATGTGCATGTAGTCGACGGCTTGCGCGCCATCGCGCTGCAGGACGATATCGGCGTACAGCTTTTCCGGCTGGCCGAACAGCTGCATGGCCTGGTCCAGCATGTGCGGGCCCAGGTCGTACAGCAAGCCGCCGCCCGGCGCGGCGGACTCGCGCCAGCGCTGGCGGATCTCGGGGCGGAAACGGTCGAAGTGCGATTCGACGCTGGCGATGCGGCCCAGGGTGCCCTGTGCCAGCAGCGCTTTCAGGGTCAGGAAGTCGCCATCCCAGCGCCGGTTGTGATACACGCTGAGCACCAGCTTGCGCTCTTTCGCCAGCGCGATCAGGCTCTGTGCTTCAACGCTGGAAATGGTGAAGGGCTTGTCGACCACCACGTGCTTGCCCGCCTGCAGGGCCGCTTGCGCCAGGCTGAAATGCGCTTCGTTGGGTGCGGCGATGACGACCAGTTCGATCGATGGATCGGCAAACAGCTGTGCGGGCTGCGCATACACGGTGGCGTGCGGCCAATCCTTGTGCACGAGCTCCGGCTTGCTCGAGGCGACGGCCGTCAGTTCCAGGGCATCGATGGTGGACAGGACGGGAGCGTGGAAGGTGGAGCCGGCAAAGCCGTAGCCGACCAGGCCGGTTTTGATCTTGTTCATGGCGTGTTCACAGGTGCGTGGAAGAATCCATGATCATACCCGCAAGCGGGCGGCGGCAGCGCTGCTGCGATGTTGCCGCGATGCCGCCGCCCAGGGATTACTTCAGACTCCAGACGTATTGCGCCTTGACGCTGGCGCTGACAGGCTTGCCGCCAGCGAGGGCCGGCTTGAACGTGCACTTGGCGATGCCGCTGCGCGCCGCTTCGTCGAGGGCCGGATGGCCGCTGCTCTTGACCACGCTCGAACCTGTTACCTTGCCGGCGGCATTCACGTCGAAGGACATGGTGACCTTGCCCTCTTCCTTCGCCTGCAGTGATGCGGCTGGGTAGACGGGTTTGCCGCAGACGCCAAAGTCGATGATGGGGCGGCGCTCGAGCACGGGCGCGCTGTCGGCGGCGACGGCCTGGCCGTAGATGCCGAGGCAGGCGCCGGCCAGAGCCAGCAGCGGCACGGCCGCCTTCCAGTTCAGGGTGTGTGGTGCGGGGCGCAGCAATCGTTTGATACGTGACATAAGATCTCCTCCGTTGGCCGCCTGGGCCAGGTGGTGGGTTGAGAACTGGAGGCGTTCCAGTTCCGAAAGTGCAAGAGCCAGACGCCGCGGTTCGCCCAGTTGTCTTGCTGCGAAATCATCTGCAATGTGTTCGCGCTCGAGGCGCACGCCGCGTGAAATCCACCAGACGGCAGGGTGGAAGAACAGCAGCGCCTCGATGGCGTTTTGCAGCAGGTTGATCAGATAATCGTGGCGCCGGATGTGCGCCAGTTCGTGCGCCAGCAGCGCGTCGAGCAGGTGCGGCGGCATGCCGGTCAACAGCGAGGCGGGCACCAGCACCATGGGGCGCCAGATGCCGGCCGTGAGCGGGCTGGCGATGTTGTCGAGCACGCGCAGCCGCACGGGCCGCGTCAAGCCCGCATCGTGCGCCATGCGCGACAGCCTGGTCTGCAGTGGTCCATGCGTGGCGCCCGTGTTCCTTGCGCTGCGCTCTATCCACAGCATGCCCAGTGCCATGCGCACGGCCAGCACGGCGGCGCACAGGGCCCACACGCCAACGACGGCGCGCAGCAACAGGTCCAGGTCGGGCAGGCTGTCGGGTGCCAGCAGGGCGGCCGGCAGCAAGGCGCTGGAGTACAGGGAGCCCGTGACATCGCCACCGGCCAGGCGCAGATACAGGCCCGCCGCCGGCCATGCCAGGCAGGCCAGCAGGGCGCCGCAACCGACGGCGTAGCGCGCCTCCGGACGCGCATTGCGCAGTGCCGCCCGCGCCAGCGCCGTGGCGCAGCCGATCAGCAAGCCTTGCCACAGGAAGTGCAGCAGGGTCCAGCCCAGTGCTGGAACGAAGCCGCTCATGACTGATCGTCCTTGAGCATTTTTTCGATCTCTTCGCGTTCGGCACGCGACACGCCCGTGCGCAGCGCCGCCAGCACCAGCGCCTTGGCCGAACCGGCAAAGGCCTTCTGCATCAATTCCTTGAGCAGATTCGTCTGCAGGCTGTCCTGCGCCTGCGCCGGCGCATATACGTGCGAGCGCTGGCTTTCGTCGCGGATCAGCAAGCCCTTGCCATGCATGATCTGCATCAGGCGCAGCACGGTGCCATACGTGATGGCCGGCTTGGTCAACGCCATCGCCTCGTGCACCTGCTTGGCCGTGGCGGCGCCCAGCGGCCACAGCGCCTGCAGCAGATCGAGTTCGGCTGCCGTCGGTTTCGGGATGTCGTGCGTCTTGGCCATGCGGTTTTCCTCTTGCCTGAAATTCAATATGGCTAGATTAAACCGTGTAGACAAAAATGTATACTTTAATTTTAATAGGCCTTCAAACGCCTTTCAGCGCGCAGGAAAAGTCTAGACAAGGCTGTTTATGCGCGATGTGTACAGGCGAAAAAAAAGACGCCGCGGCGTCTTTTTTTTGGGGGCAGGTGAATTATCCCGCCAGCTTGGCCTTCAGCAGTTCCGTCAGCTGGGCCGGGTTGGCCTTGCCTTTGGAGGCTTTCATGGCCTGGCCGATCAGCGCATTGATGGCCGCTTCCTTGCCGGCGCGGTACTGCTCCACCGACTTGGCGTTCGCCGCCAGCACTTCATCGACGATGGCTTCCAGGGCGCCAGTATCCGAAATCTGTTTCAGGCCCTTGGCGTCAATGATGGTGTCGACCAGGTTCTCGTCGCTGGACTTCGCTTCCCACATGCCGGCGAAGACTTCCTTTGCGGCCTTGTTCGAGATCGTGCCGTCGGCGATGCGCTTGAGCATGGCGGCCAGCTGCGCGGCGGAGACGGGTGCGTCGTCCAGGTCCACGCCTTCGCGGTTCAGGGTCGACGACACGTCGCCCATCAGCCAGTTGGCGGCGGCCTTGGCGTTTTCCTTGCCGGCCTTGTCGACCACGGCGACGAAATAGGTGGCCATGGCTTTCGACTGCGTCAGAACCAGCGCATCGTAGTCAGGCAGCGCGTATTCGCTGATGAAACGGGCGCGCATGGCGGCCGGCAGTTCCGGCATCGAGGCCTTGACGGTGTCGATCCACGCTTGCGAGATGACCAGCGGCGGCAGGTCAGGGTCCGGGAAGTAGCGGTAATCCTGCGCGTCTTCCTTGCTGCGCATTTCGCGCGTTTCCTTGCGGTCCGGATCGTACAGGCGCGTCGCTTGCACGACCTTGCCGCCGTCTTCGATCAGCTCAATCTGGCGGCGCACTTCCACGTGCACAGCTTCTTCGATGAAGCGGAAGGAGTTCAGGTTCTTGATTTCGCAGCGGGTGCCGAATTCCTTCTGGCCGACAGGGCGTACAGAGACGTTGACGTCGCAGCGGAACGAGCCTTCTTGCATATTGCCGTCGCAAACGCCCAGCCACATGACCAGCGAGTGCAGGGCCTTGGCGTAGGCCACGGCTTCGGCGGCGCTGCGGATTTCCGGTTCCGAGACGATTTCCAGCAGCGGCGTGCCGGCGCGGTTCAAGTCGATGCCGCTCATGCCCGCATAGTCTTCGTGCAGGGATTTACCGGCGTCTTCTTCCAGGTGGGCGCGCGTCAGGTTCACCGTCTTGGTGACGAATTCGCCATCCTTTTCGTAGCCGAAGGTCAGGGCGCCGCCGATGACGACGGGGTCCTCGAACTGGCTGATCTGGTAGCCCTTCGGTGAATCAGGGTAAAAATAGTTTTTGCGCGCGAAGACCGAGTGCGGCGCCACGGTGGCGCCCACGGCCAGGCCGAAGCGGATGGCGCGGTCGACGGCCTGCTTGTTCATCACCGGCAGCACGCCTGGCAGGGCCAGGTCGACGGGGCTCGCTTGCGTATTGGCGTCGGCGCCGTACTTGATCGGCGAACCGCTGAAAATTTTGGATTCGGTCGTGAGCTGCACGTGGTTCTCAAGACCGATGACGACTTCCCATTGCATAGTGTTCTCGCTTATTTTTTGGTGGCGCCGCCTGGGCGGCGCGTCTGTTCTTATTAAATACCGGCAGGGCTGCGCGTATGCCAGTCCGTCACTTGCTGGAACTGGTGGGCGACGTTCAGCAGCTTGGCTTCGCCAAAATAATTGCCGATGATTTGCAGGCCGACGGGGCGCTTGCTGTTTTTCTCGCCTTCACCGAAACCGCATGGTATCGACATGCCGGGCAGGCCGGCCAGGCTGGTCGACAGGGTGTAGATGTCGGCCAGGTAGTTCGCCACCGGGTCGTCCGTCTTGTCGCCCAGGTCCCAGGCGACGGTCGGCGCGACCGGCCCCATGATGACGTCGCAGACGGCGTTCGGGCCATTCAGGACGGCGTCGAAATCCTGCGCGATCAGGCGGCGGATCTTTTGCGCCTTCAGGTAGTAGGCATCGTAATAGCCGTGGCACAGCACATAGGTGCCGACCATGATGCGGCGCTGCACTTCCGGGCCGAAGCCCTGGGCGCGCGACTTCTTGTACATGTCCTGCAAGTCCTTGTACTCGGTGGCGCGGTGGCCGTAGCGCACGCCATCGTAGCGCGACAGGTTCGACGACGCTTCGGCCGGGGCGATCATGTAGTAGGCGGGAATCGACAGGGCCGTGTTCGGCAGCGAGATGTCGACCAGGGTGGCGCCCAGCTTTTCATACTGCGCCAGCGCGCCGCGCACGGCCGCTTCCACGTCCTTGGCCAGGCCTTCGCCGAAGTATTCGCGCGGCACGCCGATGCGCAAGCCCGTGAGCGGTTGATCGAGGTCGCGCGAAAAATCTTCCGCCACGCCGCCCTGTTCCGGCGACAGGCTGGTCGAATCGCGCTCGTCGAAGCCGGCCATGGCACTCAAGAGCAGGGCGCAGTCTTCGGCCGAGCGGGCCATCGGGCCGCCCTGGTCCAGCGACGAGGCAAAGGCGATCATGCCGAAGCGCGAGACGCGGCCATACGTCGGCTTGATGCCGGTGATGCCGCAAAAAGCGGCTGGCTGGCGGATCGAGCCGCCCGTGTCGGTGCCGGTGGCCGCTGGCGTCAGGCCGGCAGCCACGGCGGCGGCCGAGCCACCGGACGAGCCGCCTGGCACGGCGTGCTTGTCCCACGGGTTCCGCACGGCGCCGAAAGCCGAGTTCTCATTGCCGGAGCCCATGGCGAATTCATCGCAATTGACCTTGCCCAAAGTGACCATGCCGGCCGCCTGGAATTTTTCCACCACGGTGGCGTCAAACGGGCTGGCGTAGTTGGCCAGCATTTTCGAGCCGGCCGTCGTGCGCCAGCCTTTTGTGACGAACAAGTCCTTGTGCGCGATCGGCACGCCCGTCAATGGCGTGGCCGTACCGGCGGCGATGCGCGCGTCCGCTTCGGCCGCTTGCGCCAGGGTCAGGGCACGGTCGACGTGCAAAAAGGCGTTCGAGTTGTCCGCTTCGATGCGGTCGAGGAAATGCGTCGCCAGCGCAACGGCGGAAATTTCCTTGTTCTGCAAGAGCGTGGACAGCTGTTTGATGGATTTTGTATGCATGGCGTTTCTATTTTGATATTCGACGGGAAGGCAGCAGCATGGAGCGGCGCAGTTACTCGATCACTTTTGGCACGAGATACAGGCCATCCTGTACCTTCGGCGCCACGGCTTGGTAGGCGTCGCGGCGGTTCGTTTCGGTAGCCAGGTCTTCGCGCAGGCGCAGGGCGATATTGTCCATGTGGGCGGCCAGCGGGTGGCTCAGGGGCGCCACGCCATCGGTATTGACGGCTTGCATTTGTTCTGCCAGTGCAAAAATCTTGTTCAATTGGGCCAAAGACGTGACGGCCTGGTCGTCGGCCATTTCAAGTTGGGCCAGGTGGGCGATGCGTTTTACGTCGGAGAGTGTCAGGGACATGGCGAATGGCGCGGAGTGCCGCGCATTAGTATTAAGTTGGCGTTTTGATAAAACGCGGGTATTTACTGCTATTTTGCTCACAAAAATCGAGGAATGCCGCGTAACTCGCGGCTGCAAGAGTCGCACTTTTCCATGGTTTTTGAGCAAATCGCATTCAAATTATAAGGTAGAATGGCGGGTTAATGCGTTGCCGGCGCTGATGGACCGCTGCCGCAGCATAGAAAAGATTGCGCAAGCGCCAAGCGAAACCCGAAAAAATCGCCTCCACGGATTTTCAGGGTGCCTGAAAGCGCCCGCTTTGAAACTCCCCATAAACAGCTTTTGCGCAGCTCGATGCGCTACAGGACACTCATGTTTGGTTTTTTACGCAGGTATATCTCCACCGATCTGGCCATTGACTTGGGCACGGCCAACACCCTTATTTATGTACGCGGCCTCGGTATCGTCCTGGACGAGCCATCCGTCGTCGCCATCCGCCAGGAAGGCGGTCCGAATGGCAAGAAGACCATTCAGGCAGTCGGCAAGGAAGCCAAGCAGATGCTGGGCAAGGTGCCGGGCAATATCGAAGCAATCCGTCCGATGAAAGATGGCGTGATCGCCGACTTCACCGTGACCGAGCAGATGCTCAAGCAATTCATCCGCATGGTGCACGACTCGAAATTCTTCCGTCCATCGCCGCGCATCATCATTTGCGTGCCTTGCGGTTCGACCCAGGTCGAACGCCGCGCGATCCGCGAATCGGCCCTGGGCGCCGGCGCTTCGCAGGTGTACCTGATCGAAGAACCGATGGCCGCGGCCATCGGCGCGGGCTTGCCCGTGTCCGAAGCGACCGGCTCGATGGTGGTCGACATCGGCGGCGGTACGACCGAAGTGGGCATCATCTCGCTGGGCGGCATGGTCTACAAGGGTTCCGTGCGCGTGGGCGGCGACAAGTTCGATGAAGCCATCGTCAACTACATCCGCCGCAACTACGGCATGCTGATCGGCGAACAGACGGCCGAAGCCATCAAGAAAGCCATCGGTTCGGCTTTCCCTGGTTCGGAAGTGAAGGAAATGGAAGTCAAGGGCCGCAACCTGTCCGAAGGCATCCCGCGTTCGTTCACCATCTCCAGCAACGAGATCCTCGAAGCGCTGACCGACCCGCTGAACAACATCGTCTCGGCCGTGAAAAACGCGCTGGAACAGACGCCGCCGGAACTGGGCGCCGACATCGCCGAAAAAGGCATGATGCTGACGGGCGGCGGCGCACTGCTGCGCGACCTGGACCGCCTGCTGATGGAGGAAACCGGCCTGCCGGTGCTGGTGGCCGAGGATCCGCTCACCTGCGTGGTGCGCGGTTCCGGGATGGCACTGGAACGTATGGACAAGCTCGGCTCGATCTTCTCCTACGAATAATCTGACAGAAGGGCCGGAAACCATTCCGGCCTTTTTTTGGTTTTGGCGCCGGCGTTTGACCGGGGCCTGCACGTTGGCGCACTGCGCCTGGCCTGATCATTGGAAGTCATGGAATACAGTCCTCCGCCACTTTTCAAACAAGGCGCCTCCGCCCGCGTCAAGATGATGGTGTTCGCCGGCATTTCTATCGCCCTGCTGCTGGTCGATTCGCGCATGCACGCGCTGACGGCCGTGCGCCAGGCAGTCGGCACCGTGCTGTATCCGGTGCAGATGGCGGCGCTGGTGCCGCGTGATGTGGCGCTTGGCGTCGGCAATTACTTTTCTTCGCTGTCCGCCCTGGAAAAACAGGTGCGCGACCTGAAGCACGAACAGATCGCCTCGGCGCAGATACTGCAGCAGGCGCAGCTCAACATCGTTGAAAACAACCACTTGCGCAAGCTGATGGAAGCGCGCGAGCGCGTCCCCGTCAAGACCATGATGGCCGAAGTGCTGTACGACACGCGCGATTCGGCCACGCGCAAGATCGTGCTCGATCGCGGCATCCAGCATGGCGTGGAACTGGGCCGCCCCGTGATCGACAACCTCGGTGTGGTGGGGCAAGTCACGCGCGTGTTCCCGTTTACCTCCGAAGTGACCTTGCTGACCGATGAGGAGCAGGCCATTCCCGTACAGCTGCTGCGCAATGGCGTGCGCAGCGTGGCCATCGGCCGCGGCAAGTCCGGCACCATGGAATTGCGCTTCACGGCCCCCAGCGCCGACATCCAGATCGGCGACATCGTCATTACCTCGGGCCTCGACGGCCTGTACCCGGCAGGCCTGGCCGTGGCGCGCGTGACCCTGGTCGAGCGCAATGCGCATGGTCCGTTCGGCCGCGTCGTGTGCCAGCCACTGGCCGGTATCGAACGCAACACCCAGCTGCTCATTTTGATGACGTCGCCCGAGATTCCGCCGCGTCCGCCCGCTGAAGATATCAAGACGGGGCGCAAGATTGCCGGCAAGATGGCGCCGATCAAGGACCCTGCCAAGGAGGCTGCCGCAGCCGCTGCACCACCGGCCGCCACGCCTGCCGCCAAGCCGCCTGCCGCCAACGCGGCTGCGCCCGTGCCCGCAAAACCTGCGACGCCAGCGCCAGCGCCCGCACCTGCCGCCGTGCCACCGAAGGAAGCGACACGATGAACCGCCCGCATTACATCCTGCTGCCGGTCAGCCCCCTGTTCATCGGCTTTTCCCTGCTGTGCGCTTTTCTGCTGAACCTGCTGCCATGGGGGCAGTTCGTCGGCGTACCCGATTTCGTCGCGCTGGTGCTGGTCTTCTGGGGCATCCACCAGCCGCGCAAGGTCGGCATCGGCGTGGCCTTCTTCATGGGCCTGATGATGGACGTGCACGACTCGACCCTGCTGGGCGAGAACGCGCTGGCCTACACTTTGCTGTCGTATTTCGCCATCATGATGCACCGCCGCGTGCTGTGGTTCCCCATCATGACGCAGGCGCTGCACGTGCTGCCGCTGCTGCTGCTGACGCAGGCGCTGCAATTGCTGACGCGCTTGATCGTCTCGGGCCGCTTCCCCGGCTGGCTCAATTTCATCGAGAGCTTCGTCGCCGTCGCCCTGTGGCCGATTGTCACGTGGATTCTGCTGGCACCGCAGCGCCGCGCCGTGGACCGCGACCATAACCGGCCGATCTGACGAGCGCCTGCCATGACTGAACTCAAGAACACCGAGCGCGAACTGCATTTTTTCCGCATGCGCCTGACCATCCTGGGCGCGCTCGTCTTCGTCTGCTTTTCGCTGCTGCTGGCGCGCTTCATCTGGCTGCAGGTGATCAAGCACGAAGACTATGCGACCAAGGCTGAAGACAACCGCATCGCCGTGGTGCCCATCGTGCCCACGCGGGGCCTGATCCTCGACCGCAACGGCGTGGTCCTGGCGCGCAATTACTCGGCCTACACCCTGGAAATCACGCCGTCTAAATTGAGCGCCAGCCTCGATTCCGTGATCGACGAACTGTCGACCCTGGTGCAGATCGACATCAAGGACCGCCGCCGCTTCAAGAAGCTGCTGGAAGAATCGAAGAACTTCGTCAGCGTGCCGCTGCGCACGCGTTTGACGGACGAGGAAGTGGCGCGCTTCACGGCGCAGCGTTTCCGCTTCCCCGGCGTCGAGGTGCAGGCGCGATTGTTCCGCCAGTATCCGATGGGCGAAGTGGCCTCGCACGTGGTGGGCTTCATCGGCCGCATCAACCGCAATGAAGCCAAGGGGCTGGAAGAGGGCGAGGACGCGGCCAACTACAACGGCACCGACCATATCGGCAAGGAAGGCCTGGAAAAAAGCTACGAAAAGCAGCTGCACGGCACCACCGGCTACGAAGAAGTGGAAGTGTCGGCCGGCGGGCGCGCCATGCGCACCTTGTCGCGCACGGCGGCCACCCCCGGCAACAACCTGATCCTGTCGATCGACATCGAGCTGCAAAAAGTGGTCGAGGAAGCGTTCGGCGAATGGCGCGGCGCGGCCGTGGCCATCGACCCGGCCACGGGCGACATCCTCGCCTACGTGTCCAAGCCTGGCTACGACCCCAACCTGTTCGTCGACGGCATCGACCAGCAAAGCTGGAACGAACTCAATACCTCGCTGGACCGGCCGATGGTCAACCGTCCCCTGTCGGGCACCTACGCACCCGGCTCGACTTTCAAGCCTTTCATGGCGCTGGCCGCGCTGGAACTGGGTAAGCGCACGCCGAGCCAGTCGATCTCCGATCCCGGTTTCTTCATGCTGGGCGGGCATATGTTCCGCGACGATAAAGTCGGCGGCCATGGCACGGTCGACATGCACAAATCCATCGTCGTCTCGTGCAACACCTATTATTATCAGCTGGGCCGCGACATGGGCATCGACGCCATTCACGACTTCATGAAGCCGTTCGGCTTCGGCCAGCTGACGGGCATCGACCTGAATAACGAGAAGACGGGCGTGCTGCCGTCGACGGAATGGAAGCGCAACCGCTTCAAGACGCCGCAGCAGAAAAAATGGGTGGGTGGCGACACGATTTCGGTGAGTAATGGTTCCGGCTACAATTCCTACACGCCGCTGCAGATCGCCCACGCGACGGCCAACCTGGCCAACAACGGCGTGGTGATGAAGCCGCATCTGGTGAAGATCATCGAAGACGCGGCCACGCGCGCGCGTACATTGACCGTGCCCAAGGAAAGCTACCGCATTCCGCTCAAGCAGGAAAACATCGATACCATCAAGCGCGCCATGGTGGGCGTGACGAGCGAGCAGGGCGGCACGGCCGCGCGCATCTTCACCGGCGTGCAGTACACGGTGGGCGGCAAGACGGGTACGGCACAGGTGGTGGGCATCAAGAAAAACGAGAAGTACAATGCCAAGCTGCTGGCCGAGCGCCTGCGCGACAACGCCCTGTTTACGGCCTTCGCGCCGGCCGACAAGCCGCGTATCGCGATCGCCATCGTGGTGGAAAACGCGGGCTTCGGCGCCGGCGTGGCCGCACCGATCGCGCGCAAGGCGCTCGACTACTACCTGCTGGGCAAGCGTCCGAGCGACAAGGAAAGGGACACCACCAAGGTGCCCAAGGAAGATGTCGACGAAGTGCGCACCCTGGAAGAAATCACGGACGAGCAGGCCGCCCCGGCACCTGCCAGGCAATAAGGAAGCACATGCCCATTAACGAGAGGCGCTCGCTGTGGCGGCGCGCCAAACCCTACCTGGCGGTGTTCGATCCGCCGCTGATGATCATCATCCTGATGCTGCTCAGTACCAGCTTGCTGACCCTGTATTCGGCCAGCATCGGCATTCCCGGCAAGATCGAGGATCACCTGCGCAACATCCTGCTGTGCTTTTTCGTCATGTGGGTGGCGGCCAATGTCACGCCGCAGATGATGATGCGCATCGCCGTGCCCGTGTACACGGTATCGGTGATCCTGCTGGTAGCCGTGGCGCTGTTCGGCACCATCAAGCTCGGTGCGCGGCGCTGGCTGCATATCGGCGTGATCGACATCCAGCCGTCCGAATTCCTGAAGATCGCCACGCCGCTGATGCTGGCCTGGTTCTTCCAGCATAATGCGGGCGCCCTGCGCTGGAAGTCGTTCCTGATGGCGGCCGTGCTGCTGCTGGTGCCCGTCTACCTGATCGCGCGCCAGCCCGACCTGGGCACGGCGCTGCTGGTGGTGGCGGCCGGCTTTACCGTCATCTTCCTGGCCGGCCTGTCGTGGAAGGTGCTGGCCGGCTTGCTGATCACCTTTGTGTCCTGCCTACCGATCGCCTGGTCGCACCTGCATGATTACCAGCGCGACCGCGTGATGATGCTGATCGACCCGACCAAGGACCCGCTGGGCAAGGGTTTCCATATCATCCAGTCCATCATCGCCATCGGTTCCGGCGGCATGACGGGCAAGGGTTGGACGCACGGCACGCAGGCCCACCTGGAATTCGTTCCGGAGCGCACGACCGATTTTATTTTTGCCGTATATTCCGAAGAATTCGGCCTGGTCGGTAACTTGATCCTGATGCTGATGTATTTGCTGCTGGTGGGACGGGGGATGATGATCGCCGCCAACGCCCCCAGTTTTTTCACTCGCCTGCTGGCAGGAGCGATAACTATGATTTTCTTTACGTACGCCTTTGTAAACATGGGCATGGTCAGCGGCATCGTGCCGGTGGTCGGCGTCCCCCTCCCATTCCTCAGCTATGGCGGCACCGCGCTGCTGACCCTGGGCGTGGCCACCGGTATCCTGATGAGCATTCAGCGCCACCGCAAGCTGGTGCAGACCTGATGCGGGCGCCTTTCGACACCTTCGCCATGCGCGGATTGAGCCTGGCGGTCTTGCTGACCCTGGCCGCCTGCGGCACCACGCCGCAAAAGTCCGCATCGAATAACGTGCCGCTGCCGTCCGGCGGCAAGGTCAAGGTGCCCGTGCGCCAGGATCCCACCTTGCCGGTATTGCCGGCGGCCGGCTCCGGGCGCGGCGGCTACTACAAGGATGACGGTCCGGGCGACAATCCGCCGGCCAACCTGCGCGACGTACCCGACGCGGAAGTGCGCAACGAGCCGTATTCGACGCGCTCGAACCGCCCGTATGTCGTCTTCGGCAAGACCTATACACCGATCACCGACAACGAACCGTTCAAGCAGAAGGGCACGGGCACCTGGTATGGCAAGAAATTCCATGGCCAGCGCACCTCGTCGGGCGAAATCTACGATATGTATAAGATGACGGCGGCCCACCCGACCTTGCCGATTCCATCGTATGCGCGCGTGACGAGCATCGACAGCGGCCAGCAGGTGATCGTGCGCATCAACGACCGCGGCCCGTTCCACGCCACGCGCGTCATCGACGTGTCCTATACGGCGGCGCTGAAACTGGGCTTCCTCGGCAAGGGCAGCCACCAGGTGGTCGTCGAGCGCCTGCTGCCGGCCGATATCGACGCCATCCTGGCCGCTCGCGCGGCGCCGAAGCCGGTGCCGTCGGTGGTGGCCAGGTCGATCGATACGCCGGCCGACAGCGAACCGGAAATGGGCGCCGTGGTGCAGCCTGAAATCACCGCGCTGTCAGTGGTCGATGCCACCGTGGCCGCGCCCGCGCCAGCGGCGCTGGCCACCGGCTTCTACCTGCAGCTGGGCGCTTATTCGCGTGCGGACAATGCGGAAGCGGGCCGCGCGCAACTGGCGCCGTATGCGCAAACGCTGGGCAATCTCGATGTGGTGCCGGCCGGCCCGTTGTTCCGCCTGTACGGCGGACCGTTTACGAGCCGCACCGATGCGGCGCGCGCGGCGGCCAGCCTGCCGGCGTCGGCGGGTGTCAAACCGATCGTCATTGAGAGATGAACGTAGGTCGGATTAGGCGCAAGGCGCCGTAATCCGACGCGATTGTCAGCAGTCATTTACAGGAGCGCAGTTCCTGCTCCGGGAACTGCGCCTTGATTTTCTCCAGCCGCGCGCGCGTGGCCGCGTCGAGGTCGCGGAACTGGTAAGCGAATTGCTTGCTGGCGCTGTAGCGCGGCGCGACGCGGGCGCTGTGCACGCCCTGTTTGTTGAGCATTGCCAGCTGGCTTTGCGCGCTCGTTTCCGACTTGAACACGCCCAGTGAAATGCCCCAGCGCAGCGGGCTGCTTTCATTCATGATGAAGTAGTTCGTCACGCCCAGCTGTTTCAATTCGCCGGCCTTGCGGTCGGCGCCTTCCTTGCTGCCCTGCGGCGGGATGTACACCATGTAGCTGGAAATGTCCTGGCCGGCCACGTTGCGGCGCGACTGGCGGTCGCCCAGGTCCAGCGTCGCCACTTGCGCTTCGAAGCGGCGGCCATCGGCCAGCAGGAAATTGCCCACTTCCGTGCACGCATACGATGGCGGCGCCGCTGGTGCGGCCGCTGCCGGTGCCGCGCCGTCGGTGGCCGGCGGTGCGGCAGGCGCCGTGGCCTGCTCCTGCGTCAGCAAGGTGAGCTTGCTCGCCTGTAGCTGGTTTTTCAGGCGCGCCGGTTCGCGCGTCTCGGCGCGAAAACTGCCCAGATAACCCTGGCCGATGGCCAGCACCAGCAGGTTGACGCCGGCCAGCAGCCAGAAGACGAATTTCAGCATACGTGGTTTCCTTGTGTTCCCGCGGCCCCGGCGCGCGCGGCCGCCTGCAGGCCGATCATGACGATATTGTCGACCAGGTGCAGCGGCACCGCCAGCGCCAGGGCCGGTGCGATGTGCGGCGCGGCGCCGCCCGACAGCAGGCAGGCGCTGGCGCCGTGCATGCGCACGGCCCGTTCGATGGCGCCCGCCTGGGCCGCCAGGCAGCCGGAGAGGATGGCGTCGTCCGTGTTGTCGGCAAAGCCGGCCGGCAGCATGGCGTCGCTGGCGATTTGCGGCAGCTGCGCCGTGTTGCGCGCCAGCGAACTGGCCATCAGTCCCAGTCCCGGCAAGATCATCCCGCCGAGGAAAACGCCGTCGGCCGTGACGGCGTCAATGGTGGTGGCGGTGCCGCAATTGGCGACGATGACGGCCTGGCCAGGCGCCAGCGCTTGCGCGCCGATGGCGGCGGCAAAGCGGTCGCACCCCAGCTGCGACGGCGCGCGGTAGCCGTTCGTGAGGCCCGCCAGCTGTGGCAGCGAGACAAAGTCGCGGGCAACGACGGGCAGCATGGCGCGCAGGCGCGTGCCGATGACGGCGCCGGCCACGTTCGACAGCAGCGCCTCATGGATGGCCAGTTGCGCCCATTGCGCAGCCAGGGTGTCGATCTGCGCATGCGCGACGGCGCCGCTGGCCAGCCAGCCGCCGGCGGCACTGTCGGCGGCCACGAGTGCCCATTTGATGCGCGTATTGCCGGCGTCGATCAGCAGCAGCATGTGCTTACTCCCCCAGCAGGCGCAAGGATACGTCGCCGGACATGACTTCCTGCAGGCCGCCATCGGTGCGCAGCAGCAGGCGGCCCAGGTGATCCACGCCGGCCGCCACGCCTTGCTGTAGCAGCTGGCCGTTGTCGAGGATTTTCACGTGCTGGCCTTGCCAGGCATGCAGCAGGTTCCAGCGCTCCGTAAACGGCGCAAAGCCCGTGTCGTCGAATTCGGCCAGCACGCCGGCCAGGCGGCTGAGCAGCGCCGCCACCAGGGTATTGCGTTCCATCTGCGCGAGCCAGGGCACGGCCGAGACGCTGCGGCCGATCTGCCGTTCCAGCACATCGGGCATCAGCAGATTGATGCCGCAGCCGATGACAGCCCACACGCCGCCGTCGGGCGCCTGCTGCGTTTCTACGAGGATGCCGGCCAGTTTATGGCCATCCTTGAGCAGGTCGTTCGGCCACTTCAGCTGCACCGGCACGCCCAGCGAGGACATGGTTTCGGCCAGCGCCACGCCGACGGCCAGCGGCAATCCCACCAGCTGATGCAGCGGTCCCTTGAAGCGCCAGGCCAGCGAGAACATCAGGCTGGCGTCCGCCTGCGACACCCACGGCCGTCCGGCGCGCCCCCGTCCGGCCGTCTGCTGGCCGGCGATGCGCAGGGTGGGGCCGGCCAGGGTGGCGCAGCGCGCCAGCAGATCGGCGTTGGTCGATCCCGTTTCGTCGACCACCTCTATGCATACGTGGGCGGCGCCCGTGGCGCAATGGGCGGCGATGGCCGCGCTGTTCAAGTCTGAGTGTTTCGTCATGGTGATAGGGTCAGTTGCGCGCCTTGTGCGGCGCATTCGCGAAGGCCCGGTCGTACACGGCATTGGGCAGCGCGCGCAGCAGCTTGGCGACGACGCCCATCTGCCACGGGATCACGCGGTAGCTGTCGCCGTCGGCGATGGCGCGCGCGGCGCGCACGGCGAATTTTTCGGCCGGCATCAAAAAGGGCATGCGGTAGGCGTTGTGGCGCGTCATCGGCGTGTCGATGTAGCCGGGCGTGATGGTGACGACCTTGATGCCCGCCGGTTTCAATTCCAGGCGCAGCGATTCGCAGTAGCTGATGACGGCCGCCTTCGAGGCGCTGTAGGCTTCGGCGCCGGGCAGGCCGCGGATGCCGGCCACGCTGCCGATGCCCACCAGGCGTCCGCTGCCCTGGCTTTTCATGACGGCGATGAAGGGCGCGAAGGTGGCGACGGTGGCCGTGACGTTGATGGCGATGAGGCGCGCGAAGGCGTCGAGGTCTTCCGCGTGTTCGCTCAAGGTGCCGTACGACACGCCGGCGCTGGCGATGACGACGTCGATGCCGCCGGCATGGGCGATGAAGTCATCGGCCGCGCTTTTCAGGGCGGCGTGGTCGCAGACATCGACGGCGTAGGCGCGGTGGCGTTCAGGGTGGGGCAGGGAAGCGATCAGTTGCCGCAGTGTGTCGCCGCGGCGGGCCAGCAAGCCCAATTGGGCGCCCTGGTGCGCGTACTGCAGCGCCAGGGCGGCGCCCAATCCACTCGACGCGCCCGTGATGAAAACGCGATGCATCAGGCGATGCCCGGGCGCGCCAGGGAAGTGGCCATGCTTATTTCTTTTCCGCTTTGGCTTTCGTGACCAGCACGTCCATCACGGTGAGCGCCTGGGCGTTCAGCTGCTCTTCGTTCTTGGCCGACTTGCTGCCCTGATCGGCTTGCGAAGGCGACGTGATGTAGCGGCCATCGATGGCGATCATCGGCCAGAACGTGACGTTATAGCCCTGCATCATGGCATCCGCACGGCGCACGCGGGCCGAGATGCCCATCGAACGGTAGGTGTCGATGAATTTCTGGCGGTCCACGCCCTGCTTGGCGACGAAGTCGAAGACGGCATCGTCGGTGTTCAGGCGGTTGCGTTCCACATGCATGGCGTGGAAGACGCTGGTGTGCAGCTTGTCGACCAGGCCCATGGCTTGCAGGGTGAAGAACAGCCGCTGCTGCGGCGCCACGCTTTCATCGCGCGACACGTGCACGCGCTTGAAGACGATGTTGTCGCCCTGTTTCTTGACCCAGGCGGCCAGCTGTGGTTCGAGCACGTTGCAATGCGGGCAGTAATAGGCGAAGAATTCCGTCACTTCGATTTTCTTGCCCGATTCCGTCGCCTGCGGCGTGGGCAGGGTTTCGTATTCGACGCCGTTCTTCGGGTCGGCCGGCGAGGCCGATGCGCCCATGGCGGCGGTGCACAGTGCGGCGGCGATCAGGATGTTCTTCAGAAAACGCATGCTGGTTCCTTATTTTTGGTTGCGGACGACGGCAACATCGATGCCGTTTTCAGACAGTTTGGTGCGCGCGCGGTTCATCGCTTCGAGCTGGTTGAACGGCCCGATACGCACGCGGTGCAGCACGCCGGCGTCGGTGCTGCGGTCGCTGATGGCCGCTTCGAAGCCGAGCAGCGCCAGTTTGCCGCGCGTGCTTTCGGCGTCCGACATGTCATGGAAGGCGCCGGCCTGCAGATAATAAATCCATTTGTCGCTGGCTGCATCGGCCTTTGCCTCTTTCACGTCGGCCTTCGCTTGCGGTGCTGGCGCTGCCGCCGGTGTTTTCGGCGCTGGCTTGTCTTTCAATGTACCGATCAATTCCTGCAGCGCGTCCGGCGGCGGCGCCTTCGGCTGCTGCGCGGGAGCTGGCGCCGGTGCTGCCGGCTGCGTCGGCGTGACGATCTCGCGTGGCTCCTTGGAGAAGTCGCGCGCCGCTTCCTTGGCCGCTTCCTTGTTGCCGTACATCGGCTTGTTCGGGTCGGCGATCTGGCCGGCCGTCGGTTCGGCCGATTTGCCGGCCTTGCCCGACTTGTCGGTGAACGGCGAGGCGCCCTTGGTGATCACCAGGGCGACCACGACGGCGATGCCCAGGCCGATGACCAGGCCGATGATGATGCCGACCAGGGTATTGCCCTGCTGGCGCCGGGTCGAAGAGAAGCGGGAAACATGATTCATTGACTGATTGACCTTCGCGATTACATTTTGTTTGGCGCGGACACGCCGATCAGTGCCAGGCCGTTGCGCAGTACCTGGCGCGCGGCGATGACGAGAGCCAGGCGGGCCATCTTGACGGCTTCGTCCTCGACCAGCACTTTTTCGGCGAAGTAGAAGCTGTGCAGGTTGGCGGCCAGGTCGCGCAGGTAGAAGGCGACTTGATGCGGTCCCAGTTCCGCTTGCGCGCGCGCCAGCATTTCCGGGTAGGCGGCCAGGGTCGCCAGCAGGGTCGCTTCGGTCGGCGCCGTCAGTGGGGAAAGGTCGACGTTGGCGACCGCGCTTTCATCGCCGCCCCAGTTTTCCAGGATGCGGCAGATGCGCGCATGCGCATACTGCACGTAATAGACGGGGTTTTCATCGGTGGTTTTCAGCGCCACGTCGACGTCGAAGACGAATTCCGTGTCGGCCTTGCGCGAGATCAGGAAGAAGCGCACGGCGTCGCGGCCCTTGGCGATGTCGCCGCCGCCCGACCATTCGATCAGGTCGCGCACGGTCACGTAGGAGCCGGCGCGCTTCGAAATCTTGACTTCTTCGCCGTCTTTCATGACGGTGACCATCTTGTGCAGCACGTAGTCGGGGTAGCCTTGCGGGATGCCCATGTCGACGGCCTGCAGGCCGGCGCGTACGCGTGCGATGGTGCCGTGGTGGTCGCTGCCCTGGATATTGATGGCCTGCACGAAGCCGCGCTGCCATTTCACCAGGTGGTACGCGACGTCCGGCACGAAATACGTGTAGGTGCCGTCCGTCTTGCGCATCACGCGGTCCTTGTCGTCGCCGAAGTCGGTGGTGCGCAGCCACAGCGCGCCATCCTGCTCGTAGGTGTGGCCGGCCTTGATCAAGGTTTCCACGGCGTTATTGACCTTGCCGTCCGCGTACAGCGACGATTCCAGGTAGTAATTGTCGAACTTCACGCCGAACGCCTGCAAGTCGATGTCCTGCTCGTTGCGCAGGTAGGTGACGGCAAACGGGCGGATCGAATCGATGTCTTCCACGTTGCCGTTGGCCGTGGCAGGCTGGCCATCGCTGGCCGAGACGGTCTTGCCGGCCTTGAAGTCGTTGGCGATGTCGGCGATGTAGTCGCCGTTGTAGGCGGACTCGGGCCATTCGGCGTCGCCGGGCTTGAAGCCGCGCGCGCGCGCCTGCACGGAATTGGCCAGGGTCTGGATCTGCACGCCCGCGTCGTTATAGTAGAACTCGCGCGTCACTTGGTAGCCTTGCGCGTCGAACAGCGAGGACAGGGCGTCGCCCAGGGCCGCCTGGCGACCGTGGCCCACGTGCAGCGGACCGGTCGGGTTGGCCGAGACGAATTCCAGGATGACTTGCTTGCCGGCGCCTGCCGTGCTGCGGCCATAGCTGTCGGCTTCGCTCAAGATGGTTTTCACCACGGCCTGCTTGGCGGCGTTTGACACGCGCACGTTGATGAAGCCGGGGCCGGCGATTTCCACTGCCTCGACCAGACCCTTGCCGGCCGGGTTGGCCAGCACGGCCGCCACGATGGTTTGCGCCAGTTCGCGGGGATTCTGTTTCAGCTGCTTGGCCAGTTGCATGGCGATATTGCAGGCGACGTCGCCATGCGATGCATCGCGTGGTCGCTCGAGCACCACGGTAGGCTCAAGCGTAGTGCCGGCCAGGACGGGAGCGAGGGCGGCCTGGAACAGGGCGATGATTTCTTGTTTCTGTTGGGCGAGCATGAGCAGGATGGCGGTGGAACCGCGTTAAGAATGAATAGAATGAATCAAAAAGCAAAACGGACGGCTAGTACACAAGCCGCCCAGACTGCGTTAATTATACTGGTTTGCTGCCGGGAACAATACGCCAGCCGGCAGTGTTCCCGTGCCGGCGCGTTTCACGATATTATCAGGACAGCATGCCCATGTTGGTGCGCGAAAACATCAGCATGGTGCATTCTGCTTGTATATATGCAGTTTTTTGCCGCAATTTACAGGTATCGCTGCAATCGCTTGGGCCAGAGGGCGCCACAAACGCTACAATCGACCCTTTATTGATGACGCGCGGCCGCGACTTTGCCTCCATGCAGCCCGCCGCGCGCAGCCACACCGGATAACTATGAACAAGCGCCCCACGCTGAAATTGAAAACCAAGCCGGCGCCAGGCCAGGCTCCTGCCGTACCGAAATTGCGTCCCAGCTACCATCCCGACCTGAAACCGGTCTTGCAGCCAGGCTTCCAGCCCGATTTGCGCACCGACTCGCTGGCGTTTTGCCTGTTGGGCGCGGCCAATGCCGTAGCGCAAGTGCGCACGGGCACGGCCCTGCCGCAGGCGCTGGCCAAGGTGTTTACGCAATCGAACGCCAGCCCGCAGGCGCGCGGCGCCATCCAGGATATTTCCTACCGTACCATGCGCCAGCTGGGCCGCAGCGAAACCCTCGTCGGCCTGATGACGTCGAAGGCGCCCGAGCCGCCGATGCTGGCGGCCTTGCTGTGCTGCGCGCTGTCCTTGATGTCGGCCGAGCCGGGCGAGCAGCCGTATGAGGAATTCACGGTGGTCGACCAGGCCGTCACCGTCGCCACGTCGCACCCTGACCTGGCGCATGCCAAGGGCATGGTCAACGCTGTCTTGCGCCGTTTCTTGCGCGAGCGCAAATCCTTGCTGGAAGCGGCCCTGCAGCAACCGTTGGCGCAATGGAATTATCCACAGTGGTGGATCGACTCGCTGCGCCTGGCCTATCCGCGCGACTGGCAAGCCATTTTGACGGCCGGCAATGCCGTGCCGCCATTGACCTTGCGCGTGAACCGCCGCAAGAGCACGGTGGAAGCGTATCTGGCCGTGCTGCAGGAAGCGGGCATCGCCGCGCGCCAGGTGGGACCGTTCGCCGTGCGCCTGGATAAACCGATCGGCGTGGCCCTGATCCCCGGCTTCGAGCAGGGCGTCGTTTCCGTGCAGGATGCAGGCGCACAACTGGCCGCACCGCTGCTGGACTTGCATGACGGCATGCGCGTGCTCGATGCCTGCGCGGCGCCGGGCGGCAAGACCTGCCACATCCTGGAACTGGCCGACGTGCACGTGACCGCCATCGACGCGGACGCCAAGCGTTTGCCGCGCATCGCGGAAAACCTCGAGCGCCTGGGCCTGGACGCCACCTTGAAGGCGCAGGATGCGCAATCGAGCGCGTGGTGGGACGGCCAGCAGTACGACCGCATCTTGGCCGACGTGCCGTGCACGGCCTCGGGCATCGTGCGCCGCCATCCCGATATCCGCTGGTTGCGCCGCAAGGGTGACGCGTTCCAACTTGCAACACTTTCATCCAAAATTCTGGACAACCTGTGGCAGATGCTGCGCCCCGATGGTAAATTGCTGTTCGTGACATGTTCATTGTGGCCGCAGGAGTCCGAGGCACAGGCGGCGGCATTTGCGGTGCGCAATAATGCGACCCGATTGACAGCGCCTGGCCAGCTGTTGCCGACCGGCAGCGCGGAGCAGGACCACGACGGTTTGTTCTATGCGCTATTCCAAAAAAATGCGGCTTGAGCGATTCGTCGAACCTTATTCTACGGACTACACCGGCACACTTGTGACAACACGACTCTTCCGACTCCTGGCCCTGCTGCTGATGCTGGCATGTACCATGCCACGTGCGCATGCCGCCGATATGGTCGAGATCACCCGTGCCTACATCGAGTCTAGCGAAGAGGGCTACAAGCTGGCCGCCACATATTCCTTCGAGCTCAATCATGACCTCGATGATGCCGTGCAGCATGGCGTGCCGCTGTTTTTCACGACGGAAATCGAACTGACCCGGCCCCGCTGGTACTGGTTCGATGAAAAGGCCATCGTGGCGCGCCAGACCAGCCGGCTGTCGTACAACGTGCTCACGCGCCAGTACCACGTGTCGGGCGGCGGCTTGCAGCAAAGCTTTGCCACGCTCGACGATGCGCTGTTCCTGATCCGCCGTCCCAGCCGCTGGCTGGTGGCGCGGCGCGGCGAACTGAAAGTGGGGCAGACGTATAACGTCACCTTGCGCATGGGCATGGACCGCGACTACCTGCCCAAGCCGATACAGGTCAATGCCTTCAATAACAGCGACTGGCGCCTGGCTTCGAATAAAAAAACCTTTTTGTATACGGCGGAGTAGTGAGTCAAGCATTGCGCTATCTGCTGGTGGTGGGCGGCGGCATTGTCAGTATCCTGCTGTTCCTGCTGGCGTCGGCTTCCGACAATTCCGGTTTTTTCGACCGTTACTACACCTGGCTGCTGGGCCTGAACGCGGCCGTCGCCGTCTCCCTGCTGGCGCTGGTGGGTATTTCCCTGGCCCGCCTGTACGCGCGCTACAAGAGCGGCAAGTTCGGCTCCAAGCTGATGACGCGCCTGGTGATGCTGTTCGCCGCCGTCGGCATCCTGCCGGGCCTTGTGATTTTCCTTGTCTCCGTGCAATTCGTCTCCCACTCCATCGAATCCTGGTTCAACGTCAAGATCGAAGCGGCGCTGGAATCGGGGATTGAGCTGGGCCGTGCCGGCCTCGATGCCGCCCTGGTCGAGCTCGATCACCGGGGCCACAAGGCGGTCGAAGAAATGGGCGCCGACCCGGTGGCCGGCCCGGCCGTGCTGACCAGCCTGTTGCGCGAGGAGGGCATGCAAAACGCCATGCTCGTCAGCGGCGACGGCGTGCTGCTGGCCAGCGCGGGGCCGCACAGCGCGGCCGACTTGCCGACGCCGGCCATGCTGGTGCAGGCGGCCTCGCCGGCCGGCTATGCCTCGGCCGAAGGGGGCTTGGAATTGCACGACGATGGCACGGAGTCGGGCGGCGGCGGTTTCCGCTCAGGCCTGCCGGCGTCGCTGGAAACGGCGGCCAGCCTGCGCCTGCGCGTGCTGGTGGCCGTGCCGGGGCCGTCCGTGTCGCCCCGCTACCTGCAACTGCTGCAGGCGGTGCCGCCCAAGCTGGCGACGAATGGCGAAGTGCTGCGCGCCGCCTACAGCGAATACAAGGAACGTTTCGTCGCACGCGTGGGTCTGCGCAAGATGTACATGGAAATCCTCACTTTGACCTTGCTGCTGGCCATCTTTGGCGCCATCGGCAGCGCTTTCCTGATCGCGGGCAACCTGGCTCAGCCCCTGCTGCTGCTGGCCGAAGGCACGCGCGCCGTGGCCGAAGGCGACCTGTCGCCGCGCCCCATCGTCGCCACCAAGGATGAACTGGGCACCCTGACACAGTCGTTCAACATCATGACGCGCCAGTTGCTCGATGCGCGCACGGCCGTGGAAAGCAACCGTGCTGCCTTGCAAAACGCCAAGGCCCACCTGGAATCGGTGCTGGCGAACATGTCGGCCGGCGTGATGGTGCTCGACGGCGACTTCAAGCTGGTGACCTGCAATGAATCGGTCGAGCGCATCCTCCAGCATTCGGGCACGAGCATGGTGGGCCAGCCGCTGGCGCATATTGCTGGAATGGAAGAATTTGGCGGCGCCATCATCAGCGCCTTCACGGCGCAAAGCGCGCAATCGGCGTCGGGCCGCAACCAGCAGCGTCTGCACTGGCAGCGGCAGATCGAGATTCCACGCCGCCTGGGCAGCAGTGCCGACGAGCATGACATCACCTTGCTGGCGCGTGGTTCGCGCCTGCCGCTGGAGTCCGGCAGCGGCTACATCGTCGTGTTCGATGATATTTCCGACGTCATTTCCGCACAGCGCTCGATCGCCTGGGGCGAGGTGGCACGCCGCCTCGCGCATGAAATCAAGAATCCGCTCACGCCGATCCAGCTGTCGGCCGAGCGCCTGCAGATGAAGCTCGAAGGCAAGCTGGAGCAGCCGGATGCGGATCTGCTCAGCCGCGCCACCACCACCATCGTCAAGCAGGTCGATGCGATGAAGCGCATGGTCGACGACTTCCGCGACTATGCACGCACGCCGCCGGCCGTGCTCACGCCGCTGCGCTTGAACGAGCTGATCGAAGAGATACTGAACCTGTACCTGCGCGGCGACGATGGCGACATCATCCACCCGCTGCTGGCGCCGAATCTGCCGATGGTGATGGGCGATCCGACCCAGTTGCGCCAGGTGATTCACAACCTGCTGCAGAACGCGCAGGACGCCATGGCCGACCTGCCGCCGGACTCGCCGCATCCGCGGATTGACGTGAGGACGGAAGCAATTCATTATCGCAGTGCGGACGGCGGCGTGAATATCGCCGTGCGGCTGGCCATCACGGACAATGGTCCTGGTTTTGCACCCAAAATCCTGGCGCGCGCGTTCGAGCCGTATGTGACCTCGAAGGCCCGCGGCACGGGATTGGGCCTGGCGATGGTAAAGAAAATTATCGATGAACACGGCGGACGCATCGATATCGAGAACCGGGTCGACGGCAATGGCGCTTCGGTGGTCATTTTGCTGTTAAAGTTAGCTCCCGACGCTCCTGCCCAGGAATTCCTGGCGTGAGGGTCTGGTTTAGTATTTAAAACACTAATAAAATCATAGTTGTCCGCCGCGTGCATCTTGTGCGCGACGGCCGGCGAAATGAGGAAGGCAAGACACGAATGGCAAACATACTCGTAGTGGATGATGAAATGGGTATCCGTGAGTTGCTCTCGGAAATTTTGGGCGACGAAGGACATGCTATCCAGCTGGCCGAAAATGCGCAGCAGGCGCGCGAAGCGCGTGCCGCCGGTGCGCCGGATCTGGTATTGCTGGATATCTGGATGCCCGACACCGATGGCGTCACCTTGCTCAAGGAGTGGCAGCGCGATGGCTTGCTGACCATGCCGGTGATCATGATGTCGGGCCACGCCACCATCGATACGGCGGTCGAGGCGACGCGCATCGGCGCCATGAACTTCCTGGAAAAACCGATTGCCCTGCAAAAACTGCTGAAGGCGGTCCAGCAAGGCTTGACGCGGGCCCAGGAAACCGTGCGCGCGCCGAGCGTGGCGCCGCGTCCCGTGGCGCCCGTGGTGGCCGAGGAAAGCAGCCATCCCGTGCCCAGCTTTGGCGGCAGCGCGCCGCAACAGCTGATGGTGCGCCCAGGCATCGCCGTACCGGCGGTGGCAGAAGGCCATGGCTACAACCTGTCGTTCGACTTGCCGCTGCGCGAGGCGCGCGATGCGTTCGAGCGCATGTATTTCGAACACCACCTGGGCCGCGAAGGCGGCAGCATGACCCGCGTGGCGGAAAAAACGGGCCTGGAACGCACCCATCTGTATCGCAAGCTGAAACAGCTGGGCGTCGAACCGGGCAAGCTGGCCAAGAAAGGCCTGTGACGTCAGCCGTACGGCGTCCGACGCCGCTGACCCTGGTCAGCGGTGGTCGCGCCGCCGAGCGCGAGGCGGCCATCGCGCAAGCCTTGCAGCCTGGCCACGCGACTGCCGTGATCCTCGAGGGTCTCGCCGACGGCAACGCCATCCTGGCCGACCTGGCCGAAGAAATTTCCCCTTCCTCATCGTTTCCATTGCAACTGTTGCGCATCGCGCCCGGTTGCCTGTGCTGCAGCGGCAATCTCGTATTGCGTGTAACATTAAATCGTCTGCTGCGCCATCCACCCGCGCGCCTGTTCATCAGCCTGGCCGACGCCTCGCATATCGAACAGCTGCGCACCTGGCTGACCGCCAGTCCCTACGATGTCCTGCTGGCGCTGGAAGCAGACTTGATTGTTTCTTCAACGTAGCTTCCTGATCGCCTTACCGCAGTCGCAGTTTGCATCTCGTTACAACTCTGTAGCCCGCAGGGTGGCATTGCCGCTTGAAATGGCGGCGTGGGAACCCCACCTCTGTCCTGAAACCGCAAGAGTTTCTCTTGCTTGAGCGAAGGATGCAAAATGAACCTGATCTATAACAGCGAACAATATAGCGTTGTGGAATTCGGCGTCGATGGCGACCTGGAAGCCCTGCGCTTTGGCGGTTATGAAATCGTCGACAAGGGGGGCAAGCGGGAAACGTTTATCGCCGGTATCCTTGCGCAAAACTTCCGCCGCGACGTCACGGAATTGATCGCCAGCGAACCGAGCATGGAAGAGATCGATGAATTCTTGGGTAGCTACGATTCCCTCATGAGCCAGCCCGTCCTGTTGCACTGATGTGATAGCCATCGCCGCCATACCAATCCGCCAGACGGCGTGGTATGGTGGCCGTGTTATCCAGCTGCAAACAGACCATGTGCCAACTTCTCGGAATGAATTGCAATGTCCCCACGGACATTGTCTTTAGTTTTACCGGCTTCGCCATGCGCGGCGGCCATACCGATACCCACCATGATGGCTGGGGCATCGCCTTTTTCGAGGGCGCCGGCGTGCGCCATTTCGTCGACCACCAGGCGGCCATCGCCTCGCCCGTGGCCGAACTGATCAAACGCTATCCGATCAAGTCGCGCAATGTCATCGCGCATATCCGCAAAGCCACGCAAGGCCAGGTGGCGCTGGAAAACTGCCACCCCTTCGTGCGCGAACTGTGGGGCCGCTACTGGGTCTTTGCCCACAATGGCGATTTGAAGGATTTCAACCCCGTGCTGACGGGCAGTTACCGTCCCGTCGGCTGCACCGACAGCGAACGGGCTTTCTGCTACCTGCTGCAAGAGCTGCACGCGCGCTTTGGCGATGCCCCGCCGGCCTTGCCGCAACTGCATGCCACCTTGGCGCAGTTGTTGCCCGGCATCGCGGCCCACGGCACGTTCAACATGATGCTGTCGAGCGGCGAGGCACTGTTTGCCCATTGCTCGACCAGCTTGCACTATCTGGTGCGACAACATCCGTTTCCAACTGCTAAACTCTCCGATGAAGACCTGAGCGTGGACTTTTCCCAGGTGACGACGCCCCAGGACAGAGTGGCCGTGATCGTTACCCAGCCGCTGACGACGAATGAACAATGGACGGCGTTTGTGCCCGGCGAATTGAAATTATTTGTCGACGGGATGGTGCAAGACATGCCAGTGGCCTAATTTGTTGACGACAATAAACTGGATTGCTGCCAAAATACCCACAGCGCGGGCGAAATTCAGCTAAAGTATTGTCAATAGTGAACCTTGATGCGGGCGCGGCGCGGCCGGTGTCACTCGACGTGATTGATGAAGAGTTAATGATCGATATTTCCAGCAACGACATCACCCCGAAACCCTTGCGCGTGCGCGAGTTCTATCTGGGTCGACAACCTATCCTCGACCGCAACCAGGCCCTGTTCGGCTATGAGTTGCTATTCCGCAACGCTCCGGTCGGCCCCGCCAACATTACCAGCGACCTGTCCGCCACGGCGTCCGTCATCGCCCACGCTTCCCAGCTGGGCATGGAAAAGGTCATCGGCGACGCGCTCGGTTTCGTCAACGTCGATGCCGACGTGATCATGAGCGACATCTTCGTCTTCCTGCCGCGTGAAAAAGTGGTGCTGGAAATCGTCGAATCGATGCCCGTCACGCCGGAAGTGCGCGCGCGCATCAGCGAACTGGTGGGCCATGGCTTCACCTTCGCGCTGGAAAACGTCGTCTCCGATACGGCGCAAGTGCAGGAACTGCTGCCGCTGGTGCAGTACGTCAAGATGGACATGAGCACGGTCGACCCGAAAGTGCTGGCGGCGCTGGCGCCCCGTTTCAAGCGGGAAAACAAGAAACTGGTGGCGGAAAAGGTCGAGACACGCGAAGAATTCAAGTCGGGCCTGGACCTGGGCTTCGATTACTTCCAGGGTTATTACTTTGCCAAGCCGGCCATCATGACGGGCAAGAAGTTGTCGCCGTCGCAACTGGCCGTCATGGAACTGATGACCCTGGTGACGTCGGACGCCGACAACATGGATATCGAGCGCGCCATCAAGCGCGACGTGTCCCTGGCCCTGAACCTGCTGCGCCTGGTCAATACGCCGGCCGTGGGCGCGCGCCAGCGCATCGACTCGCTGAGCCAGGCCGTCACCGTACTGGGCCGCCGCCAGCTGCAGCGCTGGCTGCAAATCATGCTGTACGCGGAGCCAAGCAAGCGCGGCCATAGCATGACGCCGCTGCTGATGCTGGCCACCACGCGCGGCCGTTTGCTCGAATTGCTCGCACATAAACTGCGCCCGAACCACGCCCACTCGGCCGATATCGCCTTTACGGTCGGCATCATGTCACTGATGGATACCCTGTTCGGCGTGCCGATGTCGGAAATCCTCAGCCAGATCGAAGTGATCGACGAGGTGGCTGAAGCGCTGCTGTCGCGCGAAGGCTTCTACGGCGACCTGCTGCGCCTGGCCGAATGCATCGAGCGCATCGAAGACATGGAAGGCGAGATCGTACCGACCCTGCGCGACCTGGCCATGTCGCCGGACGACCTGGTGGAGCTGGAAATGGCCGCCTACGAATGGAGCGATAACGTCGTCCGCTACGCACTGTAGGTCGGATTAGGCCCAAAGGGCCGTAATCCGACAACATTGTTGGCGCGTTCTCAAAAGCCCTGCACGGCGCCGCCGTAGCAGGGCTTTTTTACGCCGCTACGCTGCCGCCCCGGGCCAGTGCTTGTGCAGCTCGGGGTCGGTGCGCAGTTCCCACAGGGCCAGCACGACGACGGCGATACCGACGAGCAGCTCGTTCCACATGACGACGGGCTGATCGGCCAGCCGCAGGATCCACGGCGAGGCGGCGACCCAGACGCCCACCAGCAGGTTGACCACGACGGCCCAGAAATAGGTCTTGTAGAGGTCGAAGGCGGCCAGCACGGCGATCACCAGGCCCGAGACAAGGGCGTTGATCATCTGCGGCGAGCCTTCGGGATAGGAAAAGGCCCAGGGCGAGACGACCAGCCATAAGCCCAGCAACAGGATCACTTGGTCCTGCCAGCGTTTCAGTTTGAAGTTGGTTGCCATATATCCTCCTTAGCCAGTCAGGGAACGGGCCGGAGCGGGCATGCAGCATGCCGGCCGGCATACTGCGTTAGTGCGCTGCGGCGCGCGGAAAGTTCCGCGCGCCTTGTGCTTAAATTATGACAGATTGGGCGCCAGCCAGCGTTCCACGTCCTCGATATTGGCGCCACGGCGTTTGGCCATGTCTTCCACCTGGTCCATGCCGATCTTGCCGACGACGAAGTATTTCGACTCCGGGTGGGCAAAATAGAAGCCGGACACGGCCGCGCCGGGGAACATGGCATACGATTCCGTCAGCTGCATGCCGATTTCCTCGGCCTGCATGACCTCGAACATCTGTTTCTTGACCGTGTGCTCGGGGCAGGCCGGGTAGCCGGGCGCCGGGCGGATGCCCACATATTTCTCGGCGATCATGTCGTCGTTGCCCAGGTGCTCGTCCGGCACATAGCCCCACAAATCCTTGCGCACGCGCTCGTGCAGGTATTCGGCAAACGCCTCGGCCAGGCGGTCCGCCAGCGATTTGAGCATGATGGACGAGTAATCGTCGTGCGCATCCTCGAAGCGCTTTTCGTATTTCTCGATGCCCAGGCCGGACGTGACGGCAAACATGCCGATGTAATCCTTCACGCCCGATGCCTTCGGCGCAATGAAGTCGGCCAGGCACTGGTTCGGCCGCTGCACGCCATCGACCACCGGTTTGACGCCTTGCTGGCGCATGCCGTAGTACGTAAATGCCACGGTACTGCGCGTATCGTCCGTGTACACCTCGATATCGTCGTCATTGACGCTGTTCGCCGGCAGCAGGGACACGACGCCATTGGCCGTCAGCCAGCGCCCGTCGATGAGTTTTTTCAGCAAGGCCTGGCCTTCCGCGTACACCTTGGTGGCAGCGTCGCCCACCACGTCATCGGTCAGAATGGCGGGGAAGGGGCCGGCCAGGTCCCAGGTCTGGAAGAACGGGCCCCAGTCGATGTAATTGGCCAGGGTGGCCAGGTCGACGTTTTTAAACACGCGGCGGCCGATGAACTTCGGTTTCACGGGCGTGCAGGCGCCATCGAAGGGCACGACCATGCGGTTGGCGCGCGCTTGCGCCAGCGGCAGGATGGGCAGCGCCTTCTTGTTGGCGTGCTGCTCGCGGATGCGCGCGTAATCGAGTTCGATGTCTTCCACGTATTTTTCGCGCTGCTCCGGCGTCAAGAGCGACTGCGCCACGGACACGGAACGCGAGGCGTCCGGCACGTAGATCACGGGGCCTTCGTAGTTGTGCGCGATTTTCACGGCCGTGTGGGCGCGGCTGGTGGTAGCGCCGCCGATCAGCAGGGGAATCTTGAGCATGCGGAAATGTTCGTCGCGCTGCATTTCCTTGGCGACGTACGCCATTTCTTCCAGCGACGGCGTGATCAGGCCCGAGAGACCGATGATGTCCGCGTTTTCCACCTTGGCGCGAGCGAGGATTTCCGAGCACGGCACCATCACGCCCATGTTCACCACTTCGAAGTTATTGCACTGCAGAACGACGGTGACGATGTTCTTGCCGATGTCATGCACATCGCCTTTGACGGTCGCCATGATGATCTTGCCTTTCGGCTTGGCGACGATGCCCGTGCGCTTTTCTTCCAGCAGCTTTTCTTCCTCGATGAAGGGAATCAAATGGGCCACGGCCTGTTTCATCACGCGCGCCGATTTCACCACTTGCGGCAGGAACATCTTGCCTTGGCCAAACAGGTCGCCGACCACGTCCATGCCGGCCATCAAGGGGCCTTCGATCACGTGGATGGGGCGCCCGCCATTGTGCAGCAGTTCCTGGCGCGCTTCTTCCGTGTCTTCCACGATGAATTGCGTGATGCCGTGCACCAGCGCGTGCGACAGGCGCGCCTGCACCGTGCCTTCGCGCCAGGCCAGGGTTTGCGCTTCGGCCTTGCCGCCCGCCTTCAGGGTGCCGGCAAATTCGATCATGCGCTCGGTCGAGTCTTCGCGGCGGTTCAGCACCACGTCTTCCACGCGCTCGCGCAGTTCCGGGTCGAGGTTGTCGTACACGCCCACCATGCCGGCGTTGACGATGCCCATGGTCATGCCCGCCTTTATGGCGTGGTACAGGAAAACGGTATGGATGGCTTCGCGGGCTGGATCGTTGCCGCGGAAACTGAACGACACGTTTGACACGCCGCCTGAGATCTTCGCGTACGGCAAGTTTTCCTTGATCCAGCGCGTGGCGTTGATGAAGTCGACGGCGTAGTTGTTGTGCTCTTCGATGCCGGTGGCGACGGCAAAGATGTTCGGATCGAAAATGATGTCTTCGGGCGGGAAGTCCAGCGCGTCGATCAGCAGGTGGTAGGCGCGCGCGCAGATTTCGATCTTGCGCTCGAAGGTGTCGGCTTGCCCCTTTTCATCGAAGGCCATGACGATGACGGCCGCGCCGTAGCGGCGGCACAGTTTCGCCTGGCGCAGGAATTCCTCTTCGCCTTCCTTCATGGAAATCGAATTGACGATGGCCTTGCCCTGCACGCATTTGAGGCCCGCTTCGATGACCGACCATTTCGACGAGTCGACCATGATGGGCACGCGCGAAATATCGGGTTCCGAGGCGATCAGGTTCAAAAAGCGCGTCATGGCGGCCAGCGAATCGAGCATCGCTTCGTCCATGTTGATGTCGATCACCTGTGCGCCATTTTCCACCTGCTGGCGGGCAACGGACAAGGCTTCGTCGTATTGCTCGTTGAGGATCATGCGCGCGAACGCTTTCGAGCCCGTGACGTTGGTGCGCTCGCCCACGTTGACGAACAGCGACGCGTCATTGACGACGAACGGCTCCAGGCCCGCCAGGCGCAAGTCGTGCGATGAGGCCGGCACCGTGCGCGGCGTGTTTTTCGACAGCAATTGGCCGATGGCGGCGATGTGCTCGGGCGTGGTGCCGCAGCAGCCGCCCGCCATGTTCAGGAAGCCCGCGTCGGCAAATTCACGCAGCAGGGCGGACGTGTCGGCTGGCAACTCGTCGAAGCCCGTGTCGCTCATGGGGTTGGGCAAGCCCGCGTTCGGGTAGATGCACACAAAGGTGTCGGCGATCTTGGCCAGCTCTTCCGCGTATGGGCGCATCAGGGCGGCGCCCAGCGCGCAGTTCAGGCCGATGGTCAGCGGTTTCGCGTGGCGCACGGAATTCCAGAAGGCGGGCACGGTCTGGCCCGACAAAATGCGGCCCGAGGCGTCCGTGACGGTGCCCGAAATCATCAAAGGCAGGCGCACGACAGTCGGGTTTTGCTCGTA
Organism: Janthinobacterium sp. BCJ23; assembly: GCF_059617945.1. Taxonomy (NCBI): domain Bacteria; kingdom Pseudomonadati; phylum Pseudomonadota; class Betaproteobacteria; order Burkholderiales; family Oxalobacteraceae; genus Janthinobacterium; species Janthinobacterium sp. BCJ23. Next base: position 54,424 of record NZ_JCAQAW010000012.1, read on the forward strand.
GAACAGGTCGATGGCGAACAGGGCCGCCTTGCAGTTCAAGGTATCGAAAATGGTTTCCACCAGCAGCACGTCGGCGCCGCCTTCCACCAGGCCCTGCGTCTGCTGCAGGTAGGCGGCCACCAATTGGTCGAAGGTGACGTTGCGCGCAGCTGGGTCGTTCACGTCGGGCGAGATCGACGCCGTCTTTGGCGTGGGCCCGAGGGCGCCAGCGACAAAGCGCGGCTTGTCCGGCGTGGAATATTTGTCGCAGGCGGCACGCGCCAGCTTGGCCGCCTGGACGTTCATTTCATAGGCCAGGTGGGCCATGTGGTAATCGTCTTGCGCGATCGTCGTGGCGCCGAAGGTATTCGTTTCGATCAGGTCGGCGCCGGCTGCCAGGTAGCGCTCGTGGATTTCCTGGATGATGTGCGGCTGCGTCAGGGTCAGCAGTTCATTGTTGCCCTTGACGAACAGTTCGCGCGCGCCACTGTCGGCCGGCGCGGCGAAATCGATGAAGCGGCCGGCGGGACCGCCACGGTACGCTTCTTCGTCGAGCTTGTATTGCTGGATGATCGTGCCCATGGCGCCGTCGAGGATCATGATCCGCTGCGCCAGGATGGCGCGCAAGGTGGCTTCGGTCGGGGACATGGCGGGGATCACGGTATCGTTCATTTCATGCTTTCAATAGGCAAACGGGCGGCGGCGCGGCGACAAGACTGTACGAGGCGGTTGCGGGCCAGCAGGATCAGCTGACGGAGTGTGCCGGCCGGGTAGGGCAGGCAGAAGGTGGCAATCGCCTGATTTCACCGGGTCTAAAATTATACGGCATCAGGCTGCTTTGGTTTTAAGCAAAAGCGGCTGTTCGCCCCACAGCAGGCCAGGTTGCAACACATTGCAACACATCAGCTTGCGCCGCGCCTGCTTCTGAAAATTACATTCCTGAAAATCTTACTCAAAACGTTAATTCTTCCGCCAAACTTGGCAGGAAGGCACGGCGTCTAGGCTGTGGAAAAATTTCCACATTATTTGCGCACTGTCAGAATCTTTTTAATGAATTGAATGGCAATAGCTGCAAAGGAAAATAATTTTGATTTAAGACAAGACAGAGTGAAGCGAATAATTCTTAGAATAAATCTTTCCAAGTCGATACTTTAACTATTATCAAAACCAATTGAATCAAAAGCATTAATAGTTGTCCTTGGGAATCGAATTAACCCATAATATGGGTTCTTCGAAATTACATTCTCACCAAAAGTCACCAATATGTCACATTTCTCCCGTGTCCTCCCCGGCATCGCGCTGCATCAACATGGTTGCCAGCCATGAAAAACCATCTGCTTGTAGCATTGTTTGTCGTGCTGGGCCTGTCCGCTTGCGGCGGAGGCGGCGGTGGCGGTGGTGACACGGTGGTGGCGACCACCTCGGGTACGCCAGTGCTGGTTCCTGCCGTGACGGCCGTCTCGGCGGCGAATGTCGCCGTGGGTGGCAGCCTGGTGGTGACGGGCACGAATCTGAGCCGCGTGACGGCTTTTCAGGTGGGCGGCGTGAACGTTGCCGCCAGCGCCAGCAGCGACAGCAGCGTAACCCTGGCCATGCCGGGCGTGCCCGTCACGGGCGCCTTGAGCCTGGTCAGCGCCAGCGGCACGGCGACCACGAGCTATAACGTGAACGTGTACCTGCCGCTGAGCGTGAGCAGTGTCGCACCGGCAACGGGCGGCGTCGGTTCCAGCGTGACGATCACGGGCGGCGGCATGGGCGCCGTGACGGCGGTGCAGTTCGGCAATGGCGCGGCGGCAACGCCGCAAAGCCAGACGGCCGGCAGCGTGACGGTGGTGGTGCCTGCCGGTGCGGCGACAGGCGCGCTGACGGTGCGCGGTCCCTACAACGATGTGGCCAGCAGCGACACGTATACGGTCTTGGCAAACGTGGCAGTGACGTCGATCGCGTCGGCCGTCAACGGCGCGACCTTGTCGGTGACGCTGCAGGGCAGCAATCTCGACCAGGTCAGCTCGGCCACAGTGGGCAGTACGCCAGCCGCCATCGTCAGCGCCAGTGCCAGCCAGCTGGTGCTGTCCGCGCCAGCGTCGGCAACGGGCAGCGTGATGCTGTCGGCCGCTTCGCGCATCGCCGTGAATGCGGGCACGGTGTCGGCCTTTACCCTGGGCAGCATTGATTTCGCGCAGGTACTGAATTTGAATGCCAGCGATGCAGCCTTGCGCCTGACGCGTGGCAAGCCGGCCGCTGTGCGCGTGTCCGTGCTGGCCACGCAAACAGGCCAGGCCAGCCCGGCCGTGACCTTGAATGCGACGGCTGCCAATGGCAGCAACCTGGGCAGCATCACCATGAGCGGCCCGTCGGTCTTGCCGACGTCGAAAAGCGATTACAGTTTCAACGGCAATTTCAGCGCCATCCTGCCGTCCGGCTGGGTTCTGCCTGGCGTGCGCGTGCGCGTGACGGCCGTGGGCAATGACGGCGTGCAAGTGAGTCAGGAAGCGGCGCCCGTGGTGGCCAGCCTGGCCAGGATCCGTCTGGTGCTGGTACCGTTGAGCACCGATGATGGCGTGGCGCAACTGCCTGACGCCGAGGTGATCCGTGCCGCGCTGCTGCGCGTGTATCCGTATGCGGCGGAAAATATCAGCATCACCACGCGCGCGGCGCTGAGTATGCCTGGCAGCAGCACGGCCGACAGCTGGTGGAGCGATACCCTGGGCAAGCTGGAAAACCAGCGCGCACTGGAAGACCGCGGCGCCTATTATTATGGTTTCGTGCCGAAAATGTCCTCCACGCGCGCCGCCGGCCTGGCCTACATCAACCAGCGCAGCAGCGGCAACGACTTCACGTCGGCCATCGGCCTGGACGCCCGGTTCAACAGCATTGCCTCCGTCGATCCATTCGGCAATCAATGGCCTGAATGGCTGACTACGCTGGTGCATGAGCTGGGTCACAACCACTCGTTGCAGCACGTTGCCTGTGGCGGTCCGTCCGGCGCCGCTGCCGACTACCCGTATGCGAATGGCGATCTGGGTCCGCAACCGCTGTACAACAGCAGCTATGCGGGCAGCATTGGCCAGTTGAGCAAGGCAGTCTATGGCAGCACGCCGATGAAAGACGTGATGAGCTATTGCAGCGGCGCCTGGTTCTCCGACTACAGCTATGTGCGCGTACAGCAATTCCTGGAGAAGCGCAGCACGCAGGTTACTGGCAGCAATGTGGTGGCCGCCAGCATGTCCGTGGCCGAGAATGGCTATCTGACGATTTCCGGCCGTATCACGCCATCTGGCGTGGGGCTGCGTCCCGCCGTTGCCTCGTCGGTGCGCATCGGCGCAGCGGCCAGCGGCAGCGGCCATGCTTATACCTTGCGCGTGCTGACGGCGTTGGGACAGACTATCGACTTGCCCTTCGATGCCGTCTCCGTGGCCGACCATGGCGGCAACGCCATGAGCCATTTCCGCGTCAGCTTCGCCAACCCGGGCGACATCAGCGACGTGCAAGTGCTGGCAAATGGCAAGGCTTTGGCCAAGCTGGAGCGCCCGGCGCGCCGCAGCAAGGTCGCCGCCAACGATGCCACGTTCGATGCGGTACAAAGCGGCGGCAAGCTGGCGCTGGTCTGGAATGCCGAGGCGGAACCGTACGCCGCCGTGCTGCACGTGGCCGCCGATGGCCGCAAGACGGTGGTCGCCAGTGACTTGACCGGTGGCAAAGCCAGCGTCGACGTCAGCGCCTTGCCGGCCGGTGGCCGCTTCGAGGTCAGCCTGTCGTCGTCCGTGGGCGCACGCCTGATGAAGGTGCAGCGCCGCTAAGCAAGGGCGGTCGATGCAACAAGGGCTTGCCGCGGCAAGCCCTTTTTTATGCGCGCAGGCATTGGTGCATAAACTGCACAGATCCTGTGCCTGGCGGGGGCTGCCGTTTTATCTCCCGCCTGCCTAGAATGGGGCTTCATCCACTTGCGGAGCATCCCATGCCCATCCTGAACCTGCGTTTATCCACGCCACCCGATGCGCGTCAGTCGGCCGCCATCGCCGCCACCCTGAGCCAATTGACGGCGCAGCTGCTGCACAAGGCGCCCGAGCTGACGTCGGTGGCGATCAGCCATCTTGACGCGGCGCACTGGTTTGTCGGCGGGCCCTCGTTGCAGGCGCAGGGCAAGGCCAGCTTTTTCCTCGATATCCTGATCAGCGATGAAACGAATACGGCGGCGGAAAAGGCCGCGTATATCGCCGCCGTGTTTGCCGCCATGCACGAGTATCTCGGCGCCTTGCACGACGTCAGCTACATCCATGTGCACGATGCGCGCCAGGCGGCCTGGGGCTACGGCGGCTTGACGCAGCAATTCCGCGCCGTGCGCAAGGCGCTGCAGCAGCAGGCCTGATCAATCCCAGCGGCGATTTTGATAGTGTTGCACGGCGAAATCGATGAAGGCCCTGACCTTCGGCGACAGCTGTCGGCTGTGCGGATACAGCGCGTACAAGGTGCGTGGACGCAAGGTGTAGCCGGGCAAGACTTCCACCAGCTGGCCGCTGCGCAGCGCATCGCGCACGATGAAGCCGGCCGCGGCGGCAATTCCCATGCCGCCCACGGCCGCTTCACGCAGGGCCACGCTCGTATTGGCTTGCAGGCTGCCGCGTACGGCCACCTTGTGCGCGGCGCCGTCACCATCGGTGAACGACCACTCCGCCGGCTTCTCGCCAGAGGTGTACATCAGGCAATTGTGCTGGACCAGGTCTTGCGGCGTGGCCGGATGGCCATGGCGGGCCAGGTAGGCGGGCGAGGCGACGGCCACCGTGCGGCTGCTGGCCAGCTGGCGCGCCACCAGGGTGGAGTCGGGCAAGCCGCGCGCCAGCCGCAGCGCCACATCGAAGCCATCGTCGATCAGGTCGACGATACGGTCATTGCAGACGAGATCGATGTGGATGTGCGGATATTGGCGGCTGAAATCGGGCAGCCAGGCGGCCAGTTCCAGGGTGCCGAAAGCCATCGGCGCATTGATGCGCAAGCTGCCGGACGGTTGCGCCTGGTGCATGGCGACGGCGCGGTCGGCCGCGTCAAGGGCGTCGAGGATATCGCGGCTGGCCAGGTAGTATTCCTGGCCGGCGGCCGTCAGGGCGAAGCGGCGCGTGGTGCGGTTGAGCAACTGGGCGCCCAGCTGGCTTTCCAGCTGGCGCACCTGGCGCGAGACGATGGAGTGGGAAATGCCCAGCGCGGCGCCGGCGGCCGTGAAGCTGCCCAGTTCCACGACGCGGCGCAGGGCGCGCAGGGCGGTCAGCTGGTCCATGGGCACGTGCCGGTTTAAACGAAGCGCTTGCCTTCGAGGGGGAAGCCCTTGATGAACTCGGCCGCAGGCAGGCGCTTGCCGCCCGGCTTTTGCAGTTCCGTCAGGCGCAAGGAGCCATTGCCGCAAGCCACAACGATGCCGTGCTGGGCGTCGGCCGCCAGCACCTGGCCAGGCGCTTCCTTGCTGTCCGCCTCGATTACCTCGGCGGCCCAGATCTTGATGGTGACGCCATCGACCTGGCCGCAGGCGCCGGGAAACGGATTGAAGGCGCGGATTTTCAGGCCCAGTTCCAGCGCCGGCAGGCTGAAGTCGAGTGCCGCTTCTTCCTTGGCGATTTTCGCCGCATAGGTGACGCCCGCTTCCGGCTGCGGCACGGCTTCGAGCGGCTGCTGCTGCATCTTGCGCAGGGTTTCGACGATCATCTTGCCGCCCAGGGTGGCCAGCTTGTCGTGCAAGGTGGCGGTGGAGTCGCCCGCCTCGATGGGCGTGCGCTCGATGGCCAGCATGGGGCCCGTATCGAGGCCTTCTTCCATCTGCATGATGGTCACGCCCGTTTCATCGTCGCCCGCTTCGATGGCGCGGTGAATCGGTGCGGCACCGCGCCAGCGCGGCAGCAAGGAACCGTGGATATTGATGCAGGGTTTGATGTCGAGGGTGCTGCGCGGCAAGATCAAGCCGTAGGCCGCCACCACCATCACGTCGTAGTCGGTGGCCAGCAGGCGCTCGTGGGCCGCTTTCGCTTCGGCGGCGCGCTGCGGGTCCTTGCTGTCCATGCGCAGGGACAACGGTTGCAGCACCTCGATGCCGTGCTGCTGGGCATACTGTTTGACGGCCGAGGCGTGCAATTGCATGCCGCGTCCGGCGGGGCGGTCGGGCTGGGTCAGCACCAGCGGAATCTCGAATCCCGCTTCGTGCAAGTCTTTCAGGGCCGTGGCGGCGAATTCAGGCGTGCCTGCGAAGATCACTTTCATATGGTTCCTTGACGTGAGGTGCGCAGGCCCGCGCCGAAGGCGCCAGGCTGGCGTGGTGTAACGACTACTGTTGCTTAGTTTATCAGCTGTACTGCAAAAACTCCTTGAACACCTTACAAAACCGTAGCGAGCGGAAGCGAATTGTGGCTGAGAAGCGGAACTGTGCTTGAGCACAGTGAGCATCGCAGGCCGCAAGTCGCGACGCGCAGTAGGTTTGGTCAGGTGTTTTCAGAAACGGCGGTTCTGCGCGCGCAAGCTCGCTTCGCGCTCGAGACCACGGATTTCCTTGATCATCTTGGTCTTGATGCGGTTGCGCTTGAGCGGCGACAGGTATTCGACGAATACCTTGCCCAGCAAGTGATCCATCTCATGCTGGATGCAGACGGCCAGCAATCCATCGGCTTCCAGTTCGTACTGCTTGCCGTGGCGGTCCAGGGCACGCACCTTGATGCGGGCCGGGCGCTCGACGCCATCGTAGACGCCAGGCACGGACAGACAGCCTTCGTCGTAGACCTGCTTTTCTTCGCTGGCCCAGGTGATTTCCGGGTTGATGAAGACTTGCAACTGGTTTTTCTCTTCGGTGGTGTCGATCACCATCATCTGGATATGCTCGTCCACTTGCGACGCGGCCAGGCCGACGCCAGGGGCGTCGTACATGGTTTCGGCCATGTCGTCGATCAGGGTTTGCAGGCGCGCGTCAAATTCGGTGACGGGCTTGGCGATCGTGTGCAGGCGAGGATCGGGGTAACGCAGGATATTTAATATGGACATACGGATTCGACTGGTTAAGGTGGGCGCCGGTGCGCCGGATTATTCATGCCTGGGCCATGCGAACGATGGCAGGGCTATTTTATTTTTGAGTACGCTACGGTTGGGCGCGTGTGGCGCAACGGCGCGGCAGATGCGTTTGCCAGTGCGCTATTCGTTTGCTGCAAAGGGAAATTTTATCACAGACACCCATGGCCCTGTGGGCGGCGGGCCGTTTTGCAGCGCCATTGCACGCATTGTTGCGCGCGTCGGTATCGCGTCCGTGCCATGGCGCTAGCATGGGATGGCACAGTACACAGCGAGGTTGTCATGCATGCAATTGCAACGGCGGCAGACACGGCCACGGACCTGGCGGGCTGGCTGCGCCTGCAGCATCTGCCCGGCGTGGGGCCGGTGGCGGCGCGCGCCTTGCTGGCCCGCTTCGGCTTGCCGCCGCAAATCTTTGCCACGTCGTTCGAGGCCTTGCGCGAGGTGGTGCCGGCCAGCGTGGCGCGCGCCATCGTGCAGCCGCCCAAGCCGGTGGCCAACAGCCAGCTCGCGCTCACCCTGCAGTGGCTGGAGCGGCCCGGCAATGCCGTGCTGACCCTGGCCGATGCCGCGTATCCGCCGCTGCTGCTGGAAATCGCCGATCCGCCGCTCTTGTTATATGTGCGGGGACGGGCGGAACTGCTGTCGCGTCCCGGTGTGGCCATCATCGGCAGCCGCAATGCCAGCGCGCAAGGTATGCAGAATGCGGCTGCCTTCGCGCAAGCCCTCAGCGCGGCAGGCCTGACCATCATTTCCGGGCTGGCGCTGGGCATCGACACGCACGCGCACGAGGGCGGCTTGCGCGGCGAAGGCGCCACCGTCGCCGTGATCGGCACGGGGGCCGATCTGGTGTATCCACGTCGCAACCTTGATCTGGCGCAAAGAATCGCCGAGCAAGGCTGCATCGTCAGCGAGTACGCGCTGGGCTTGCCGGCCATGCCCGGTAACTTTCCGCGCCGAAACCGCCTGATCAGCGGCCTGGCGCGCGGCGTGCTGGTGATCGAGGCGGCGGCCCAGTCGGGCTCATTGATCACGGCGCGCCTGGCCGGCGAGCAGGGGCGCGACGTGTATGCCTTGCCCGGTTCCATCCACGCCACGCTGGCCAAGGGCTGCCATGCGCTGATCAAGCAGGGCGCCAAGCTGATCGAGTCTGCCGACGACGTGCTGCAAGAGCTGCAGTGGCTGGGTAGCGCCCCCGGCGTGCCGGCGGCGGTGGAAGACGAGACGCCGCTGCTGGCCGCGCTGGGCCACGATCCCGTCGATGCCGATACCCTGGCCGCGCGCAGCGGCCTGGCCATGGGCGCGCTGATGGGCGAATTGCTGGCGCTGGAGCTGGCGGGCCGGGTCGAACGCTTGCCGGGAGGACTGTTTCAACGCTGCAAATGACAGCTTGTCACTTGTGTGGCGGCCTTGCCGCACAGGGGCGCTTTGTCTGTGCGCACCCTTGTGTCTTAGCGAGCTTAGCTGCTAGAGTAGAGCCATGTTCGATATCCTGGTGTACCTCTACGAGACTTACTATCGCCCCGATGCCTGCCCCGAGCCGGCAGTCCTGGCGCGCAAACTGTCGGCCGTCGGTTTCGACGACGTGGAGATTTCCGAAGCGCTCGTGTGGCTGACGGACTTGAACGCCATGGCCGGCGTCGAACAAACCCTGACGGCCAGTTCCACGGGCACGCGCTTCTATGTGCAGCAGGAAAGCGACGTGCTGGGCACGGCTGCCATCGGGTTCATCCAGTTCCTGGAAAGCGCCAAGGTGCTTTCGCCACTGCAGCGCGAAATCGTCATCGAACGGGCGCTGGCGCTCGACGAGGCACCCGTTTCGCTGGGCAAGCTGAAAGTCATCGTGCTGATGCTGCTGTGGAGCCAGGGCAAGGAACCGGATGCCCTGATGTTCGACGACCTGTTCGTCGACGATGAAGACCTCCCGCCGCGCCTGCTGCACTAATATATACCCATATTCTTCGCTGTCTGTCCGACCCTGGCGCCACCGCCGCGCCATCCCCTTTACTATGTGCTGCACCGGCGCGCACGCCAGGCCATTGTGTTTGCGCCTGCGCATTCTTGCTTGCAGATAACTTGCCGAATTCTTCAATAGGCGCTTATCATTGGCCGCTTGACAAGACCACAAGTCACTGTGCCTTGCGCAGACAAAAGCGTCGGCGCCTGGCAATGCACTGTATGATGCGCATGCTGAAACTATCCTAGAGCATTTTTCGAGACTAAAAAATATGACAAAAACCCTCATCATCGCCGAGAAGCCTTCTGTCGCGAACGATATCGCGAAGACGCTTGGCGGCTTTACCAAGCACGATGAGTACTTTGAATCGGATGAATACGTCCTGTCGTCGGCGGTCGGCCACTTGCTGGAGATCGCCGTACCGGAAGAATTCGACGTGAAGCGCGGCAAATGGAGTTTCGCGCACTTGCCGATGATTCCACCGTATTTCGCGCTGAACCCGATCGCCAAGACGGAAGCGCGCCTCAAAGTATTAAACAAGCTGATCAAACGCAAAGACGTCACCACCCTCATCAACGCATGCGATGCGGGGCGCGAAGGCGAGCTGATTTTCCGCCTGATCGCGCAAAACGCGAAAGCCAAGCAACCGGTCAAGCGCCTGTGGCTGCAGTCGATGACGCCGGGCGCCATCCGCGATGGTTTCTCGCACCTGCGCAGCGACGAAGAAATGCTGCCGCTGGCCGACGCGGCCCGCTGCCGTTCGGAAGCCGATTGGCTGATCGGTATCAATGGCACGCGCGCCATGACGGCGTTCAATTCGAAAGAAGGCGGCTTCTACCTGACGACCGTGGGCCGCGTGCAAACGCCAACCCTGTCCATCGTCGTCGAACGCGAAGACAAGATCAAAAAATTCGTGCCGCGCGACTTCTGGGAAGTGCGCGCCGAATTCGTCTGCGCGGCCGGTATCTATGAAGGCCGCTGGCTCGACACGAAGTTCAAGAAGGACGAGAACGACCCCGAGAAGCGCGCCGAGCGCCTGTGGAGCAAGACGGCTGCCGATTCGATCGCCACCGCCTGCCGCGGCCGCCAAGGCATCGTCACGGAAGAATCGAAACCGACCACCTCGATGGCGCCTGGCCTGTTCGACCTGACCAGTTTGCAGCGCGAAGCGAACTCGCGTTTCGGTTTCTCCGCTAAAAATACCCTGGGCCTGGCCCAGGCGCTGTACGAAAAGCACAAGGTGCTCACGTATCCGCGTACCGATTCGCGCCACCTGCCGGAAGACTACATGCCGACCGTGCTGCAGGCGCTGGAAACGGTCAAGGAAAACAGCAACTATCACCAGTTCGCCAAGCAGATCATCGACAAGGGCTGGGTCAAGCCGAACAAGCGCATCTTCGACAACACGAAGATCTCGGATCACTTCGCGATCATCCCGACGACGATCGCGCCAAAGAATCTGTCCGAGCCGGAACAAAAATTGTACGACCTCGTCACGCGCCGCTTCATGGCCGTGTTCTTCCCGCCTGCGGAATTCCAGGTCACCACGCGCTACACGGAAGTGTCCGGCCATCAGTTCAAGACTGAAGGCAAGGTCATGACCAATCCGGGCTGGCTGGCCATCTACGGCAAGGAAGCATCGACGGACGCCGACAAGGAAAGCAATGGCAACGGCAACCTGGTGCCCGTCGCCAAGGGCGAGAAAGTGCAGACGGAAAGCGTCAGCGCCAACGGCCTGGTGACGAAACCGCCCGCGCGCTTCACGGAGGCGACGTTGCTGTCGGCCATGGAAGGCGCCGGCAAGCTGATCGACGACGACGAGCTGCGCGATGCAATGGCCGGCAAGGGCCTCGGCACGCCAGCGACGCGCGCGGCTACCATCGAGGGCTTGCTGACGGAACGCTATCTGATCCGCGAAGGCCGCGAACTGATTCCAACGGCCAAGGCGTCGCAGCTGATGACTTTGCTCAAAGGCCTGGGCGTCAATGAATTGACGGCGCCGGAGCTGACGGGCGAGTGGGAATACAAGCTGTCGCAGATGGAAAAAGGCAAGATTTCGCGTGAAGAATTCATGCGCGAAATCGCGCAGATGACGCAAATCATCGTCAAGCGCGCCAAGGAATACGACAACGACACGATCCCCGGCGACTACGCTACCCTGGAAACGCCATGCCCGAATTGCGGCGGCGTGGTGAAGGAAAACTACCGCCGTTTCGCCTGTACCAAGTGCGAATTTTCGATGAGCAAGACGCCGGGTTCGCGCCAGTTTGAAATCGCCGAAGTGGAGCAATTGCTGAAGGACCGCACCATCGGCCCGCTGCAAGGCTTCCGTTCGAAGATGGGCCGTCCGTTCGCCGCCATCCTGCGCATCGTGCGCGATGAAGAGATCAAGAATTTCAAGCTGGAATTCGATTTCGGCCAGAACGACGAGAGCGAAGATGGCGAAGGCGTCGATTTCACGGGCCAGACGCCCGTGGGACCTTGCCCCAAGTGCAACGCCGGTGTGTACGAAATGGGCCTGGCCTATGTGTGCGAACACAGCGTGGCCAAGCCGAAGACGTGTGACTTCCGCAGCGGCCGCATCATCTTGCAGCAGGAAATCTTGCCGGAACAAATGGCGAAACTGCTCAACGATGGCAAGACCGACCTGTTGCCTGGGTTCGTATCCCAGCGTACCCGCCGCCCGTTCAAGGCATTCCTCGTGCGCGGCAAGGATGGCAAGGTGAGCTTCGAGTTTGAAGAGCGCAAGGCCAAGCCGGGTGCCAAGACGAAGGCGGCAGCCGCCGAGGTCGAAGGCGAAGAAGGCGCGGCGCCAGCGAAGAAAACGGCCGTCAAGAAAGCGGCAGCCGTGAAAAAGGCGCCAGCGAAGAAAGCTGCGGCCGTGAAAAAGCCGGCCGCCAAGAAGGCGCCGGCGAAGAAAGCGGCAGCGGCCGAGTAATCGGGCGCCAGCCAAACAAAAGCCAGGGAATTCCCTGGCTTTTTTTACGTCCCGATTTTCTTGGCCTTAGTCTGACGCTTAGTCGAGGTAGTCCGAATACTCGCGCTGCGCGTAGTTTTGCAAATTCGCCCATGGCTGCGCCTTGCTGACGGTCGGCTGCAGCTTGACGTCGACCCGGCGGTAGAAGGTATTTGCGCGGTCGCCGCTTTCGATGATCAGCGGAATCTGCTTTTGCTCATCCCACAGAATGCGCTGGAACACGCCATTCTTTTCCACTTCGCGCCAGCGCGCGCCCGTCACGTTCGACGCCTGTTTCGACAGTGGCATGGCGGCCACCAGTTTCGGGTCCAGCAGATAAAAACTGTTTTCCCAGGAGCCGTCGAAATTGACATTTTCGTACTCGGCTTTCGGGATGGAAACGACGATCTTGTCATGCGCATCGATGTATTCCACGCGCACGGTGTTCTTTTCCAGCATCACGTGGCGCGGGATCAGCACGGGATTGAAGTGCTTGTGCTCATGCTGCGTGGCCTTCAGTGCTACTTTCTTGTTCTCGCCGTGGTTGTGGCCCGCATGCGCGTCCGTCGACGGCGCCAGCACGCGCTCGACCCACACGTGGCCGGGGCGGCGCAGCATCTTTTCTTCGTAGCGGCTCTCGCGCGTCACGCCTTCGGGCGTCAGGACGCGGCTGTAATAGGTGATGCCCAGGTCCAGGTCGGCAGGAGCGGAAGGAGGAGCGGCTTGCGCGCTGGCGGCAAAGCCGGCGGCGAGGAGGACGGCGATCAGGGACGATTTCATGGTGTTGCCTTTACGTGCAGAGGGGCGGAGGGCCTACGCCATCCGCCCCGGTGGGGTTACCGTGTTGATGTGGATCAGAAGCCGAACGCCGCCTTCAGCAAGTCAAACACCTTGGTGTTGTCGAGGGTGCCCTTGAAGGTCTTCGCGCCGGCGCCCGTGGCCAGCAGCTTGACGTCGCCGCCGCCGTGGGTTTCGCTGGCCAGGCGCACACCCGTTTCTTGCAGGTAGTTGTCTTTCAGGGCCGTGGCGCTGTCGACGTTGCTGCGCAGGGCAGGGCGGTTCGGGCCGTTGCCGAACACCAGGGTGGTGTAGGTATTGCCATCGGCATCCTTGCTCGGCTGGTTATCCTTGTAGCCGCGATTGATGTCGAGGATATTGTTGCCGCGCTTGCCATAGCCGTTGAAGGCCAGGGTGTGGTCATGGTCGGCCGTGACGACGATCAGGGTATTGGCCAGGGTCGGATCGGTTTCCTTGATCTTGGCGATGGCGGCCTTGATGGCGTCGTCGAAGGCGATGGTGTCCGTCAGCGCGCGCTTGGCGTTGATGCCATGCAAGGCGTGATCGATGCGGCCGCCTTCGACCATCAGGAAGTAGCCGTTCGCGTTTTTCGACAGCAAGTCGATGGCCTTGAGGGTCATTTCCGACAGGCTAGGCTGGGTCGCGCCTTCACCCAGCGGTGGCGTGGCCGTGCGGTCCAGTTCATATTCCAGGTGGCTGCGGGTGCTGTACAGGCCGATGAATTTCTTGCCGCTCGGCGCCGCCGCCATTTCCGCTTTCGTCGCGGCCACGGTGTAGCCCTTGGCGGCAAATTCCGTCAGCAGGTTGCGGCCGTCGACGCGGCCGTATTTGTTGCTGGTCGACCAAGGGGTGAAGTGGTTGCGGCCGCCACCCATCAGCACGTCGACGCCATCGCCCAGGGCCGCGTTGTAGCCCGCGCCGCCTGGCGTCGCTTGCGCGGCGATCGCGTATTGCGCATTGCGGTTGCAGATGTGCGAGAACGTCGTCGCCGGTGTGGCGTGCGTCAGTTCCGTGGTGGTGATGGCGCCCACGGCCTTGCCCTTGGCTTTCGCCAGTTCCAGAATGGTCGGCACGCTCTTGCCGCCGGCCGGGCAATTGTCCACGCCCAGGTTGCCATTGGCGTCGCGGCCCGGTTCCTTGGCGATCGTGTCCTGCGCCATCGAGATGACTTCATTGTTCATCTTGACGCCGGTCATGTAGGCGGCCATCGATGGCGCGCTGTCCGTCGTCTGCGCATCGTTCGAGAACGTCTTGATGCGCGCCGTGCGCTCCAGCGTGTCCATCGTCAGGCTGCCGTCTTCGCCGTATTTGTAGATGCGCGATGCCGTCACGACGGACGGGCCCATGCCGTCGCCGAGGAAGAAGATGACGTTCTTGGCGTCGGCGGCGTAGGCGCTGGCAACGCTGGCGGCCACGAGCGTGGTCAGCAAGGAGAGTTTAAATGCAAGTTTCATGTGCTTGTCCAATGTTGATGTCTTGGGGATTACAGACCGCCGGCCGTCTTGACCAGGCCGAATACTTTGGTGTTGTCGATGGTGCCCAGGAAGGTTTCCGAACCCTTGCCGATGGCGCCCAGGAAGACGTCGGTGCCGCCGTGGGTTTCATTGCCGGCCGCCGTGCGGATTACCGCCTCCTGGTGGTAGGTGTTGGCGCTGGTGACGGTTTCATCGAGGCTGGCCATGGCGGCGCGGCTCGACTGGGTGCGGTTTTCGCCATTGCCGAAGCCGATGATCGAATACGGTGCGCCATCCAGGTCTTTCTCGACAGCGCCGGTCACGTAGTTCTTCACCACGCCCAGCACGCCAGGGTTGCCGGCAGCCGTCTTGCCCGTGCGCTTGGCGTAGCCGTTCAGCACCAGGGTGTGGTCATGGTCGGCCGTGACGACGATCAGGGTATTGGCCAGGGTCGGATCGGTGAGCTTGGCTTTGTCGATGGCCGCCTTGATGGCGTTGTCGAACGCGACGGTGTCTTGCAGCGCTTTCTTGGCCGTCGTTTCGTGCAGCGCATGGTCGATGCGGCCGCCTTCGACCATCAGGAAATAACCCTTCTTGTTCTTGGCCAGCACGTCCATGGCCTTGGTGGTCATGTCCGCCAGGCTAGGTTCCTTGGCCGCATCGCGGTCCAGGTCGTAGCTCATGTGGCTGGACGTGAACACGCCGAACAGGCGCTCCGTCTTGGCCGCATCGACGGCCTTGAAGTCGGTGGCGGTGTTGGCGACCGTGTAGCTCTTCGCTTTCAGTTCGGCCAGCAGGTCGCGGCCGTCGGAACGCTTGCCGCCATCCTTGAACGGCTTGAAGAATTGCGCGCCGCCGCCGAGGACGACGTCCAGGCCGGCCGTGCCCAGCGCGCTGTTGTAACCGGTGCCGCCCGGCACCAGGGCCGCGGCGATATCGTTTTCCAGGTCGCGGTGGCAGATGTGAGAATAAGTCGCGGCCGGCGTGGCGTGCGTCACGCGCGCCGTGCTGACGACGCCGGCGGCAAAGCCCTTGGCCTTGGCCAGTTCCAGCAATGTGGTGGCGGGCGTGCCGTTGCCGGTGCCGCATTTGTTGACCAGCTTGTTGCCGTTCGCATCCGTGCCCGGATCGATGGCGACCGTGTTGGCTGACATCGAGATGACTTCATTGTTCATCTTGACGCCCGTCATGTAGGCGGCCATCGATGGCGCGCTGTCGGTCACTTGCGCGTCGTTCGAGAACGTCTTGACGAAGGCCGTTTCCGGCAGGGTGTCCATGGTCAGCGCACCTTCTTCGCCCACCGAATAGATGCGCGCGGCCGTCATGGTGGTCAGGCCCATGCCGTCGCCGAGGAAGAAGATGACGTTTTTCGGCGGGGCTTCAGCCACTACCTCTTCTTTTTTTGCATCGCTGCCGCAGGCGGCCAGCATCAGGGTGATGGCGACGCTGCAGCCAGCGACGGAAATTTTTCTGCGTGTCATGTGGTTCATCCGGCTAGGTTTGAAAGAGCTAGCAAGATAACAATCCAATGTGACGCCATCATGACGCTGTGACACATTTGACACGTGGATGCGCGTCCGCCCGGCGTGTTGTTTTAGCGCACGTCCTCGGTGGAAAAGTACACCGTGCCGCGCAAGCGGGCCGTTTTTCCCGGTTGTGCGCGCAAGGCAGCTTGCAAGCTGGCGGCAGGAGTTTCCTGCACGCCGGTTTTCGCCACGACGACGTCGTCGTGCGGCGCATCCTGGGGGCTAGTCCAGGCGACGATATGCTCGAAATCGGGGCGGCTGTCGATACGCTTGACGAGGAAGCGCTGCGTGCCGTCGCCCACCTGCAGGTAGCGCGCGCTGGCGTGCGTGGCGGGGGCCGGCGACAGCTGGCGCATCAGCAGGACGCGCTCGACGATGATGGCGGCAGCGCCGTAGCCGGGTTCGGCTTTTCCATCCTTCTCGAAGTGTCCGCGCACCACCGTCGCCTGGAACTGGCGCAGCGGCAGCGGCGCGGCCGGCAGCAAGCGCGCCAGCTCGAAGTGTTCCGGTTCGAGGGTCCATAGTGCCGTATGGCCATCGAGCTGCTGGCGCAGCCGCGCATCGAGGACGGGGTCGGCCAGCCGCACTTGCAGCACCGCCTGGTAATCGTGCGGCGCATGGAACATCGGCAGGTGCGAGGCATACAGCCCTTGCTTGCCGCCAAACAGCACCATGCCATGCAAGCCCCAGGTCAGGGGCGCGGCGTGGGCGAGGCTGGAGGCGAGCAGGAACAGAGAAAGGAAGAGGGTGCGCAGCATGGGTTTCATCGATGAGTTGGAATGCCACGATGATAGGGGCGGTATCATGGACAGTACAGCAACCATTTTTCACTTTTTGTGTCCTGTTTGGAAATCATCATGAACATGAGCCTTGCCGACCTGCGCGTGTTTTGCAGCGCCGCGCGCCAGCCAACCCTGGGCGCGGCGGCGCTGGAATTGCACCTGACGCCATCGGCCGTGTCGAAAGCCTTGCGTCGCCTGGAGGGGGACATGGGCGCGCCCCTGTTTGACCGGAGCGGCAAGCAATTGCTGCTCAACGATAGCGGCCGTTTGCTGCTCGAGCGTGCGCGCACCTTGCTGGCGCTGGCCGAACAGGCGCGCCTGGACGTGATGGGCGAGCGGGGCGCCATCGATGGCCGCATCGCCGGCCCCGCCCTGCTGCTGTGGCGGCACGCGGATACCCTGGCGGCGGCGCTGGACGCCTATCCGCAGGCCAGCGTGCGTTTGCAACCGGCTTTCGAGGATGCGGCGCTGGCGGCCCTGGCGCGTGGCGATTGCCATGCGGCACTGGTAACGCAGGACGCCACCGCCCAGCGCGGCGCCGACTGGCCCGCCACCTGGCACAGCACGGCGCTGGGCAGCATGCGCATGCTGCTGGCGGCCGGGCGCGGCCATGTGCTGGCGCGCGGCGTGCCGGCAGCCTGCGCCTCCGTGCGCTGCGGCATGCGGGACGTCTTGCCGCACGCCTTCGCCAGCCCGACGCACTCTTTGCTGTGCGGCGAGGAGCGTGGCCGCCATGCCGATGGCTGGCGCGGCGTGGCCGGGCGCACCATCCGCTACTGGAGCGACGATGTGCAGTTGCTGTTGGGCTATGTGCAGTCCGGCCGGGCGCTGGCCTACCTGCCCGACTTCGCCGTGCGTGCGCACGATTTGCTGCAGGTCGAACTGGCTGGCAGCGTCGATTGCAGCGAACAAATCCTGCTCGTGTGGGATGGCGCGCTGGCAGGGCAGTGGCTGCACGCCTTGGCGCGGCAGTTGTCAATTCATCCGAATTGAGCAACAAACTATTGCGCTTTAACGGGTTTTTATACCGAATCAGGCAACGTAAGATGCAGTCATCCCAATCATCTTGTGAAGGCAGATCATGTTCTCCAAAACCATCAGCAGCGTTCTTGTTTCCACCGTGTTTGCCGCCGGCGCCGCCTCGGCCGCCGCCAGCGCACCCCTGACCCTGGAAGTATTCAACCCGGGCGAAGAGGCCATCTTCCCCGTCGCTTCCGTATTGGTCGCGGGCAAACATGACGCCGTGCTGATCGACGCGCAGTTTTCGCGCGCCGAAGCGCAAAAGCTGGTGGAGAAGATCCGCGCCAGCGGCAAGAAACTGACGACCGTGTACATCAGCCACAGCGATCCCGATTTCTACTTTGGCCTCGACGTGATCAAGGCCGCGTTCCCGCAGGCGAAAATCGTTGCCACGCCGGAAACGGTCGCCGAGATCCGCCGCAAGGCTGACGCCAAGGTCGCCTACTGGGGCCCGATCCTGAAGGACAATGCGCCGAAAAGCATCGTCATTCCGGAAGCGTTGAAAGGCAAGCACATCGCCCTGGAAGGCCAGTCGCTGGACATCGCCGGCCCGACGCCAGCGCGCACCTATGTGTGGATTCCATCGATCAAGGCCGTCGTCGGCGGCGTAGTGCTGTTTGGTAACTTGCACGTGTGGACGGCCGATACGCAAAGCGCGCAATCGCGCCAGGACTGGCTCAAGACCCTGGACGGCATCGCCGCCCTGAAACCGGTGACCGTCGTGCCTGGCCACTTCAAGGTCGGCTCGCCCCTGACGCCGGACAGCATCGGTTTTACGCGCGACTACCTGGTGACGTTTGAAGAAGAAACCGCCAAGGCCGCCAATTCGGCCGCCCTGATCGAGGCGATGAAAATGCGCTATCCGAAGCTGGGCCTCGATGGCGCTTTAGAAACCAGCGCGAAGGTAGCCAAAGGCGAAATGAAATGGTAAGCGGCAACAAGGAGGCTCACATGCCCACACTGCACTACATTTTCGACCCGCTGTGCGGCTGGTGCTACGGCGCCGCGCCGCTGGTCGAGGCGGCGCGCGCCGTGCCTGGCCTGACGGTGGCGTTCCACGGCGGCGGCATGATGACGGGTAGCAATCGCCGCCAGATCACGCCCGAATGGCGTGGCTATGTGCTGCCGCATGACCGGCGCATCGAGCAAATGTCTGGCCAGCCCTTCGGCGACGCTTATATCAACGGCTTGCTGAACGATACGACGGCCATGATGGATTCCGAACCGCCGATCACGGCCATCCTGGCAGCTGAAGTCCTGTCCGGCCAGGGCCTGGACATGCTGCAGCGCGTGCAGCGCGCCCATTACGTGGACGGCTTGCGCATCGCCGACCTGCCCGTGCTGGTGACCTTGGCGCAAGAGCTGGGCATGGACGGAGCCGCCTTCCAGGCCGAATATGCGCGGCAGGCGGGCGCCGCCACGCAGCGGCACATCGATGCCAGCCGCGCCTTGCTAGCGCAAGTGGGCGGCCAGGGCTTTCCCACGTTCGTGCTCGACGATGGCAGCGGCAAGCTGTCCGTGATCGATATCGGCGGCTTCCTTGGCCAGCCCGCGAAATTGCAGGCGCAACTGGGCGGCGTGTGCGATACACAAGGGTGTGCATTGTAAATAGCTATCGATTCGATAAAATCAATTATCTTTTCCTTTGTTGTTGACCTCGTTACACTAGTTCCATTAGTCAACAACGAAGGAAAAGCAGCCATGAGCCAACAGCCGCCATTCAGTACCGCCTCGGGCATCCCCGTCGCCGACAACCAGAATTCCATCAGCGCCGGCCCCCGCGGCCCGCTGCTGCTGCAAGACTTCCACCTGATCGAAAAACTCCAGCATTTCAACCGCGAGCGCATTCCCGAGCGCGTCGTGCACGCGAAAGGTTCGGGCGCCTACGGCACCTTTACCGTCACGCACGACATCTCGTCTTACACCAAGGCCAAATTGTTTGCCGAAGTGGGCAAGCAGACGGCCACCTTCGCGCGCTTTTCCACGGTCGGCGGCGAACGCGGCAGTGCAGACACGGAACGCGACCCGCGCGGTTTCGCCGTACGTTTCTACACGGAAGAAGGTAACTGGGATTTGGTTGGCAACAACACGCCGATGTTCTTCATCAAGGACCCGATCAAGTTCCCCGACTTCGTCCACACGCAAAAGCGCGATCCGCAAAGCAATCTGAAATCGGCCGAAATGATGTTCGACTTCTGGAGCCATGCGCCGGAAAGCCTGCACCAGGTCACCATGCTGTTCTCGGACCGGGGCACGCCGGACGGCTACCGCCACATGGATGGCTTCGGCAGTCACACGTATAGCCTGATCAATGCCGACGGCCAGCGCGTGTACGTGAAATGGCACTTCAAGACGCGCCAGGGCATCAAGAATCTGCCTGCCGCGCAAGCGGGCCGCCTGGCCGGCGCTGACCCCGACTACGCGCAGCGCGACCTGTTCGGCGCCATCGCACGCGGCGATTTTCCCCAGTGGGAAGTCAAGCTGCAGGTGGCGACGCAGGAGCAACTCGATGCATGGGAACAGCGCACGGGCTGGAACCCGTTCGATCTGACGAAAGTGTGGCCGCACGCGGACTTCCCGCTACTGCCGGTCGGTATTTTCGAGCTGAACCGCAACCCGGACAATTACCATGCGGAAGTCGAGCAGGCCGCGTTCTCGCCGGCCAACGCCGTGCCCGGCATGGGCTACTCGCCGGACAAGATGCTGCAAGGCCGATTGTTCGCCTACCACGACGCCCAGCTGTACCGGGTCGGCACGAACCACCAGCATCTGCCCGTGAACGCGGCACGCTGCCCCTTCCACAACCAGCAGCGCGACGGTGGCATGGCGATCCACAATGGCGGCGCGGCACAGAATTACGCGAACGTGGCGGCGGCAGGCAGCGCGCCGCAAGGGCTGGGCCATGGCGAGGGGGCGCTGGCGCTCGACGGCGGTGCGGCGCGCTACGATGGGCGCGGCGTGGAAGACGACTTTACGCAAGCCGGCAATCTGTTCCGCCTGATGTCAGCGCAGGCGAAGCAAAACCTGTTCGACAACCTGGCTGGTCCCTTGAGTCTGGTGCGGCCGGAAACCTTGCAGCGTCAACTCGGTCACTTCGACCGGGCCGATGCCGCCTACGGCGCCGGCGTGCGGGCCGCCTTGCAGGCGCGCGGCGTGGCGTTGTAAGCGTGTGGCAGGCGGAACAAGCTTGTTCCGCCTGTTGTTGATGCAGCACAAATTAGAGACGGATACTAAATATTGCCGTATGGACATACTTGCCGTCCATGCGTAGACTTGTCGGTCTGATCTGACTAGAAAGTCTTGCAATATGAATATCGCGAAGCTGTCGGTGCATGGGGACGACCCCACGCTCAAATCCATCCTCGAAGTCTTGCCCACCGATCCTGAACGCCAATGGCGCAAGGGCGAGGCGAAGGGCGCGAATCGCGTGCATCTCGATTCCGGCTTTGAAGTGCTGATCGCGCAGGCGCCCAAATCGCAAGTGTTGCCCTCGCGCATACGCAGCTACCTGGCCGAATGCCGTTCGCGCGGCGTCACGTTCACGATGCCGCGCATCGTGGCCGAGCTACAACTGGAGCTGAACGGCGACGACACGGTCGACGCGCCGCTCGACCTGTCGCTGGTCGACATGCAGCACCTGACGGAAATGGGCATCAGCCTGAGCCTGGTGACACGCTCCGCCCCAGCCTGACTCCCCTGTGATACCGAAGTGGCCGCCTGTATGCACGGGCGGCCATTGTTCGTCACGGCTCTTCAAGCTCGACGGTGACCATATTGTCGTCCGGCTTGCGGTCAATCAGCTTGTTGTCGGGATCGATGCCCGCCTTGCCGGGGCGGCTGCCGACGATGACGGTGTAGCTCGCCTGGCGGGCCGTCATGCGCAGGCGCTCGCGCAGCAGCGGATGGCCATTCGCATCGTCGACGCCGATCTCGATCCAGTCGTGCAGCGGCGCGTCGTGTTCCTCTCCCTGTTCGCCAGCCGTCAATTTGCCCGCCTGCACCTTGATGGTGACGGCGTACTTGCCATCGCCGCGCCTGGTGGCCGTGGCTGACAGGGCGCGGTTGTCGAACAGCACGATTTTCTCGAACAGGTCGTCGATCAGATAAGCCTGCTCGGGCGGCGTGACCTGGCGCAAGCCGGCAATCAGCGCCGTCACGCTCGCATACGGCGGGCCTTTCTGGCCATGGGTTCTGAGCAGGTCGCGCAGCACGCCGTTGACCTTGTCTTCACCGATGATATCTTGCAGCAAGTACATGGCCAGGCTGCCCTTGTGGTAGTGGATGTAGGCCTGGTTTTCATTCTCGGCCAGCGGCAATTCTTTCTTGCGCTCTTCGCTGCGCCCCATCAGGTATTGATTCAGGTCATAGCGCAGGAAGCGGCGCATCTTGGCCGGCCCCGCGGTTTTCTTCATCACCATCAGCGCCGAGTATTCGGCCAGGGTTTCGCTGAGCACGGTGGCGCCGCGCGTGTTGCCACCCACCAATTGATGCGCCCACCACTGGTGCGCCACTTCATGCGCCGTGACGTAGAACGGATAGTCGATGTCTTTCGGGTTCTTGTCGTCCACCTTGGCGATGAAACCGAGGCCTTCCGAGTACGGAATCGTGTTCGGGAACGATTGCGCGAACGTGGCGTAGCGGGGGAACTCGACGATGCGCAGGATCTTGTGCTGGTAGGGGCCGAAGTTCTTCGTGTAGTACTCGAGCGCTTCCTTGCTGCCGCGCACGAAACGATCGAGGTTGTATTCATGTCCCGGGTGGTAATACACGTCGATGGCCACGTCTTGCCAGCGCTCATGCTTGACGGCGTAGCGGGCCGACTGGAACGCGTAGAAATTCAGGATGGGCTGGTCCATCGTGTAGTGGAAGTAATGGCGGCCCTTGGCGATCCAGTCGTTGTCCAGCATGCCCGGCGCGATGGCCGTCTGGCCGTCGACGGTGCTGACGGTGGCGTCAAAGTTGATGCGGTCGGCGTCGTTGCTGACGTAATTGTCGGCCAAGCCCTTCGCATCGTCGCGCGGCAAGGCCCGTTCGCGCGCCGGCAAACCGTGTTTCTTGCGGTCGCGCGGGTCCGTCAATTCCTGCTGCGGCTGGTAGCCGATGTGCGGCAGCACGGCGTTCGTGAAGAAGGTGCCGTTGGCGACCACGGGGGTGTCCTGGCCCAGGCCGAAGATGCCGCGCGGCGCATAGCGGATGTCGAAATCGAGGCCCAGGGTGGCGCCCGGCGCCAGCGGCGCGGCCAGGCGGTAGCTGTAGAAGCCCAGCTTGCCGTCGTCGAGGCCGGGATGCACGCGCGCGTCAAAACGCAGGCGCATGGTGGCGGTCGGGTCTTGCTGCACAAAAATGTGGCTGATCGGCAGGCTGGTCTTGTTTTGCAACAGATAGCGGCCCGTGACGATGAGGCTGCGCTGTGCCGGGTAGATGGCCACGTCGAGTTTCACGTCGGTGATTCTCGGCTGCGGCGTGGCGGCAAACTTGCGGTACTGGCGCTCGATGCTGGCGCGGTCCGCATCGCGGGAAAACTCGGACTGGTAATCGTTGGCCACGTGGAAAACATAGAACAGCACGCCGCCGGCGAAGACGAAGATCAGGGCGCCGCCGGCAAAGCTGGCCAGCACGCCATGCGTGAGGCCATGGCGCGCCAGGCGCAGGCGGATGCGCCAGCTGTCCTGCGCGCCGCGGGGCCAGAACAGCAGCGACAGCACCGTCAGCATGACGGCCGCGCCGCTCCAGTACAGCAGGTACCAGCGCTCGCGCAACACAAAGTGGCCGGCGCCGTTCATGGCCGAATACACGACTTCCGGCGTGCCGCCGTACAGCAGCAGCGGGTCGCCCAGGCCCAGCGAAGAAAAACTGATGCTGGCGATGTGGTACAGAATCATGGCGAAATACGCGAGGTATTTCTGATTGATCAGCACCTGCACGAAGATGGCCAGCACGGCCACCAGCGCATAGTAGGGCAGGTGCGACAGGAACAGCGATTCCAGGTACAGGCCGGGGGCGAGGCGGTAATAGCCCTTGAAGACCTGGATCGACATGCCGCACAGCATGATGACCAGACTCAGCAAGGCTTGCAGGCCGACCAGCGCCAACAGCTTCGACAGCAGGGGCAGCCAGTTCGGCACGGGCAGGGCGTCGAGCATCAGATACGTGCCCGCTTCCCGTTCACGCCACACCAGCTCGCCCGCGTAGAAGGTGGTAATGATCAGCATGAACAGGGCGAACGAGGCGCTGACCATGTCCAGCACCTTTTCCGTCACGGGGTAGGTATTCGTGCCGTACATGGAACCCATGTCCAGCGCGCCCGCGTACATGGTCAGCACGCCGGCCAGCACGATGACGACAAAATAGATGTTCTTGATGGTTTCGCGCAGGTTCAGCCAGCTCATCTTGAGAAGCAGGGCGGCCAGGTTACGCTGCGCGAAGTCGGGCGTTTCCTGCGTGGACAGCGAGGCGTTCGACAGGCGCTGCGGCGCCTCGCCCTCGCTGCGGCGCCTGGCGGCGCCCGCGTCCGTCGTCGCGTGGAACTGGAAGCGCCAGTAGCCGAGCAGCAAGGCCACCAGGGCGAAGCCGGACCAGATGGCGCGGTTCAGCAGGTACACGCCTTCCAGGGTCACCAGGCGCGTGTTGCGCTCCGCGTTCGGCCAGTATTCCGTCAGGCGTATCAGCGCCGTCGTGCCGAAGGGGTCGATCAGTGCGGCCAGGGTCTTGTAGTCGAGGTCGCGTGCCAGCGACGGCGCCACCAGGTAGCCGATCAGCATCACCACCGAGCTGATGTACACCGGCAGCATGCGCCGCGTGAGTGCCGCGATGACGAAGAAGATGGCGCCGAAGATGAACAGGTTCGGCAGCAGGGTAAATACATACGGCATCAGGTAGGCGAGCGCCCGTTGCGGCCCCAGCCGTTCCGGGTCGATGCCGGGCAGCCAGGCGCCCAGCCAGGCACCGATGACGATGCTGGAAAACACCACGGCCAGCACCAGATAGGCGCCGAGGAAGCGGCCGAATACGTACTGGTATTTCTTGATCGGCGCGCTGAAGAAGAAATGCTGCATGCCGTATTCGAAATCCTGCTGCACCGAGCGGCCCATCATGGCGGCCACCACCACGGCGCCGAAACAGCCGAGCAGGCTGCACGTGAACGCCAGCGAGCGCGGCGCGTTGATCAGGAACTTGCCGCCGAAACTGATGCTCGCTTCCTTGAAGACGCCGCCGGCCGCCGCCATCCACAGCATGGCCAGCGCCAGGAACATGGCGAAATACACCCAGGTGGACAGCAGCTTGAGCCGCTGTCGCGCTTCAAAGCGGGCGATGGCAAACATGGCCGTCCCCTCAGTCGCACTGCTGGGCGACGCGGTGGCGCCCGGCAATGGTGGCGAAATACAGGTCTTCCAGGTCGCCGATGGCTTCCTCGAAGCCGTCGCCCGGGTCGTCGTCGCTGTAGACGTGGATCAGGGTACGGCCCGACAGCAAACGCGTGGAAATGACGGCGTGGCGCTGCTGGAAGCTGGCCAGCTCTTTCTTGTCGACAAAGCGCGCCCAGATCTTGCAGCTGACTTCGTCGATCAGTTCCTGGGTCTTGCCGCACAGCAGCAAATGGCCCTTGTTGATGATGGCCATGTTGGCGCACAGGTCGGCCACGTCGGACACGATGTGGGTCGACAGGATCACCGTCTTGTCTTCACCGATGTCGGACAGCAAGTTGTGAAAGCGCACACGCTCCTGCGGGTCGAGGCCGGCCGTCGGCTCGTCGACGATGATCAGCTTCGGGTCGCCCAGCAGCGCTTGCGCGATGCCGAAGCGCTGGCGCATGCCGCCGGAAAAGCCGCCCAGGCGCTGGTGGCGCACGTCGAACAGATTGGTTTGCTGCAACAGCCCGTCGACGACTTCGCGCCGGCGCGCCCGCTGCGACAAGCCTTTTAACATGGCGAAGTGGTCGAGCAGCTCGTAGGCCGTCACTTTCGGGTACAGGCCGAAGTCTTGCGGCAGGTAGCCGAGCATGCGGCGGATCTCGTCCTTGTCGTCGAGCACGTCGTAGTCGCCGAAGAAGATCGAGCCGGAATCGCATTCCTGCAAGGTGGCCAGGGTGCGCATCAGGGTCGACTTGCCGGCGCCGTTCGGGCCCAGCAAGCCGAACATGCCTGGCGGTATCGTCAGCGAAACATTGTCCAGCGCCACCACGCCATTCGCGTAGGTCTTCGACAATTTGCGGATCTGCAATTCCATACAACTCCTAACTCATGCGTTGCTGCCCGGTGCGACAGGGCTACTCTATGCTGGCATTGTATTGAATTTAAGACGTACTGGGCAGTTGCATGCGATACACGGCATTTTCGCGTGCCCAGAGTGCAGCCGGGCGGGGCGGATGGCGCCCCGCCGCGAGTCACATGGCAAGTTTAATTGCGGAATAACACCGATTCGCGGTTGAACCACCAGCGGCACAGGGCCAGCAGCGCGCCCGCGATCACCGTCGTCGAGGCCAGGATCACGCCGAACATGCGGTAATCCATGGTGCCCTTGACCAGTTCCTTCATGGCCAGCGACACATTCGTCAGCGGCACCATGGCCCACATCCAGTTCAGCTCGACGCCGGGCAGCATGGCCGCCACTGTGGGCAGGATGACGAACAGCATCAATGGCGTGATCATGCCGGCCGCTTCCTTGTAGCTTTTCGCGTAGATCGAGATCGACAGCAGCAGCGAGGCGAAGATGGCGGCCGTCGGCACCAGCATCAGGGTCACCATGGCCAGGTCGGGCAAGCCGATGCTGCGCACCATAACGGCCATGTTGCCTTCGAGCGAACTGCCGAAGATGGCCAGCAGGGCGCCCATGCTGCCCACCATCAGCACGGCCGAGGTCATGCCGACGGTAAACAGCACGAGGAACTTGGCCACCACGATGGCGCTGCGCGGCACGGGCGCCAGCAGCAGGGTTTCCAGGGTGCCCCGTTCCTTTTCGCCCGCGCCCAGGTCGATGGCCGGATACATGGCCGCCGTCAGGCACACCATCAGCAGCAGATACGGCAGCATGCCGCCGACGATGGCGCCCATCTGCTCGCGCTCGTTGGCCGTGGATTGCTTGTCGAGCACGATGGGGTGCAGGGCAAAGGCCAGCTGGGCCGGGCTCAGGTTCAGGGCCGACAGCGCGCTTTCGCGCAGGCTGGCGTTGTAGGCCTCGACGATTTCGCGCACCCGTTGCTGGGTCACGTCGACCGTGCTGGCGCTGTTGTAATGCAGGGTGACCTTGGCTTGCTGCTGTTGCTTCAGCGTCTCTTCAAACCGGGGCGGGATGACGACGGCGAACTTGATGCTGTCGTCGCCGATGGCGCGGCGGATGTCGCCCTCGCTGGCCAGCGGCACTTCGCGCAGGTTGTGCTGCTGCGCAAAACGCGCGCTCAAGCCCGGTGAATGGTCCTTGCCGAACAGCGCGTAGCGCATTTCCGCCGTTTTCGCGTTCTTGAACATATTGCTGGAAACATAAGCGAAGCCGCCAAAGATCAGCGGCATGGCAAAGATGGGGATGAGGATGGTGAAGATCAGCGTCTTGCGGTCGCGCGTGAGTTCCAGCAACTCTTTCAGATAAATGGTCCACATGGCTCAGGCTCCCTGGTTGATGACGCTGACAAAGGCGTCGTACAAGTCCGCGCTGCCGCCCAGGTGGCGCAGTTCGTTGACCGTGCCATTGAAGGCGGTGGTGCCGCGGTTGATGATGCAGACGCGGTCGCACAGCTTTTCCACCTCGTGCAGGTGGTGCGTGGAAAAGATCAGCGGTACGCGCAGCGCCTTGTAGCTGGCGATGAAGTCGAGCAGGATCTTGGCCGACATTACGTCGAGGCCCGTCGTCGGCTCGTCAAGGATCACCACCTGCGGCTCGTGCACGACGGTGCGGGCGATCGCGCATTTCTGCTTCATGCCCGTCGACAGCTGATCGGCCCGCTTGCCGCCGTATTCCTCCATTTGCAGCAGGGAAAACAGCTCGTCGCAGCGGCGTTTCAGCTTGTCGGCCGGCATGCCGTGCAGGCGGCCAAAGTACTCGACGTTTTCGCGCGCCGTCAGGCGGCCGTACAAGCCCGTCGAACCGGACAGGAAGCCGATGCTCTGGCGCGCCACCAGCGGTTGCTGCAAGACATCGACGCCGTTGACGAGGGCGCTGCCTGCGTCCGCCTGCAAGGCCGTCGACAGCAGGCGCAGGGTGGTCGTCTTGCCAGCGCCATTCGGGCCGAGCAGGCCCAGCACTTCGCCGGGAGCGCAGCTGAAACTGACGTCGCGCACGGCGTGGAACCAGCCCTCATGTTCGCGCGGATCGCTGACGTGCACGCCCTTGCCCTTGTGGGGCGGCATGCGGAAACGTTTTGCCAGGTGCTTGACCTCTATCATGTGCTTCATCCATTCAATGGTGAAGAACGAGAGTAGCATGCAAAAAATGTAACTTGCAAGGTGGAAATATCGTTTGGTCTATTGAAAAAAATAGCATCTTCATGCAAGCTGGCCCGGTGGGCGCCGGCGGACGGCGCGGGAGAGCGCAATGCAAACGATCGATCAGGCGATGCAGGACAAGGTACTGGCTGTGGCCCGTGCCGGCATGACCAGTGCCGAAGCCATCGGTTTCTTCCGCGTCAGCCTGGGGCTGTACTACCTGGCCGGCCTGATGACGGAGGAAACGCTCGATTTCAAGCAGATCGACGCGCAGTACAACCGTTTTATCTACCACTCCATAGGTGGCGGGCACAGCATCGCCAGCGTGCTGCAATTCATGAGCGGTGAAAAAGTCTTGCGCGTGCTGCAATCGGAACGTTTTCGCGCCGCGTTCGCCCAGCACTGCCCGGATATTCCCGTCGACAGCATTTCCTTCCTGATTTCATTGAACCTGGGCGTGGCGAAAAGCCTGTCCGGCCTGGACGCCGTCGGCCCCGTGGTGGACTGGATCGAGCAGGAAAAAGCGCGCACAAGTCAATAAAGCCCCGATCCCCCTGCGCGCGGCGTGGGGACGGCCGGCCGCTATCGTCCTATAATTCATGTTTTCCCTGACATGAATAGCCACGATGACCGCAAACCGCCATTTTGACCCCCTGGATCGTTTGATTGTTGGCGCCGACAAGGCCCTGCGCGTCATGGCGGGCGTGGCCTCGGCCTCGCGCCCCACGCCAGCCGCGCATGCGCCCGATGCGGAGCTAAGCCCGGCCGAACAGCGCCATAGCGCCGGCTTGATGCGCGTCAACCATGTGGGCGAAGTGTGCGCGCAAGCCCTGTACAACTCGCAGGCGCGCTATGCGCACAGCCCGGCCATCCGCGCCCAGTTCGACGAAGCGGGACGCGAAGAGGAAGACCACCTGGCCTGGACGGCCCAGCGCCTGACGGAGCTGGGCTCGCGTCTGAGCCTGCTCAATCCCCTGTGGTATGCGGGTTCGTTTGCGCTGGGCACCATTGCCGCACGCATGGGTGATGGCCGCAGCCTGGGTTTTGTAGTGGAAACGGAACGCCAGGTGGAAGCGCATTTGGCTAGCCACTTGCAGGAATTACCGCCGCAGGACGCCAAGTCGCGCGCCATCGTCAAGCAAATGGCCATCGACGAAGTGGAACACGGCGCCGCCGCCCAGAGACTGGGCGCCATCGACACCCCGGCGCCGGTGAAGGCGCTGATGGGGTTGATGGGCAAAGTGATGACAAAAACAGCGTATTACATCTGATACTTCTGCGTAGATCGGGTAGGTCGGATTAGGCCGCAGGCCGTAATCCGACAACATTGTTGGCGCCGGTAGTGTCGTCGGATTACGCGGGGCCTTGCCCCGCTAATCCGACCTACATCATTCCTCGATGATTTCGAAGGAATGCGTAATCTCGGCCGTCTTGGCCAGCATGATCGACGCCGAGCAATATTTGTCATGCGACAAGGCCACGGCCCGTTCCACAGCCGTCGGTTTCAGGGCCTTGCCCCGCACGGTGAAGTGGAAGTGGATCTTGGTAAAGACTTTCGGATCGGTGTCGGCGCGGTCGGCCTTCAGGGTCACTTCGCAGCCACTGACGGCTTCGCGTCCCCGCTTCAGGATCAGCACCACGTCATAGGCGGTGCAGCCGCCCGTGCCCAGCAAGACCATTTCCATGGGGCGTGGCGCCAGGTTGTGGCCGCCGCCATCGGGCGCGCCATCCATGGTCACCAGGTGGCCGGAACCCGTTTCTGCCCGAAAACTCATGCCCGACGGGCCATTCCAGCTGACTTTGCATTCCATCGTACTCTCCGAAAATTGTAAGCGTTTTGTATTGTAATAGAGGAATGCCCATCCATGTGCCGCCCGCCGGGCCGCAGCCGGCCTCGATTGCGGCTTGACGCGGCAAGGCAAAGCCGCTTATACTTGTCGGCTTTCCGTTCGCTCAGGAAAAGTAAATAAGGCAGAGTCCGAACAGCAACATCGTCGGAACCACCATTTGAGCGTGTAATCTATTAGGAAGTCAACATGAAAACATTTTCCGCTAAAGGACATGAAGTCCAGCGCGATTGGTTCGTGGTTGACGCGACGGACAAAGTCCTCGGACGTGTTGCCAGCGAAGTGGCACTCCGACTGCGCGGCAAACACAAACCAGAATTTACTCCTCACGTCGATACCGGCGACTTTATCGTCGTCATCAACGCAGGCAAACTGCGTGTGACCGGTACCAAAGCTACTGAGAAAATTTACTACCGTCACTCTGGCTATCCAGGCGGCATCTACGAAACCAACTTCCAGAAAATGCAACAGCGTTTTCCAGGTCGCGCGCTTGAGAAAGCGGTCAAAGGCATGCTGCCTAAAGGCCCACTCGGCTACGCAATGATCAAGAAGCTGAAAGTGTACGCGGAAGGTTCCCATCCGCACGCTGCTCAGCAACCTAAAGCACTTGTTCTCTAAGGAACTGACATGATCGGTAATTACAATTATGGAACCGGCCGTCGCAAAAGTGCAGTGGCTCGGGTTTTTATCAAAGTTGGCACAGGCTTGATCGTTGTTAACGGCAAACCAGCAAACGAATACTTTTCGCGCGAAACGGGTCTGATGGTCATCCGTCAACCACTGGAACTGACCGGCAATGTCGAGCGTTTCGACATCAAAGTCAACGTCCATGGCGGCGGTGAGTCGGGCCAGGCTGGTGCAGTTCGTCACGGCATCACCCGCGCTCTGATCGACTACGATGCAGCGTTGAAACCGGAACTGGCGAAAGCCGGCTTCGTTACCCGCGATGCACGTGAAGTCGAGCGTAAAAAAGTTGGTCTGCGCAAAGCACGTCGCGCAAAGCAATTCTCGAAGCGTTAATTTCTACGCTACAGCACCTTCCGGGGTGCTGGTCGAAAAGCCGCTGGACTTCGGTCCCGCGGCTTTTTTGCATTTCAGCGTGACTCGGCGTTGCGCTGTAAAATACGCGGAAAACCCGCAGGGGTAGCGTTTCCCTCATCTTTATGCAATCTATACACAAGGAAAGAACATGATCAAAGTTGGCATCGTCGGCGGCACTGGATACACGGGCGTGGAATTGCTGCGCTTGCTCGCTACCCATCCAGATGTCGAGTTGACGGCGATTACCTCGCGCAAGGAAGATGGCTTGCCCGTTGCTGACATGTATCCTTCCCTGCGCGGCCATGTCAAACTGGCGTTTTCCTCGCCGGACAAGGCGAACCTGGAGCAGTGCGACGTGGTCTTCTTTGCCACCCCGCATGGTGTTGCCATGGCGCAAGCACCAGCCCTGCTGGCCGCTGGCGTGAAAGTCATCGACCTGGCCGCCGACTTCCGTCTGAAAGACCAGGCCAAGTTCGAGCAGTGGTACAAGATTCCCCACACAGCGCCCGAGTTGATCGAGCAGGCTGTGTATGGCTTGCCGGAACTGAACCGCGAAGACATCAAACAAGCCACGCTGATCGCCAACCCCGGTTGCTACCCGACCACCATGCAGCTGGGCTTTTACCCGCTGCTGAAAGCTGGCCTGGTCAACGCGGGCGGCTTGATCGCCGACTGCAAGTCGGGCGTGTCCGGCGCTGGCCGCAAGGCGGAAATCGGCATCCTGTTCTCGGAAAGCAGCGACAGTTTCAAAGCCTACGGCGTGGCCGGCCATCGCCACCTGCCGGAAACGACGGCGCAACTGCAGCGTTTCACGGACGAGAAAGTGGCGCTGACCTTCACGCCGCACCTCGTGCCGATGATCCGCGGCATGCATTCGACCCTGTACGCGCAGCTGAACAAGGATGTCAGCAATGAAGAGCTGCAATCCTTGTTCGAAGAGCAATACAAGGACGAGCCTTTCGTCGACGTGATGCCATTCGGCTCGCACCCGGAAACCCGCTCCACGCGTGGCTCGAACATGCTGCGCCTGGCCTTGCACCGTCCCGAAGGCGGCAACACCGTCATCGTGCTGGTGGTGCAGGACAATCTGGTCAAGGGCGCGTCGGGCCAGGCCGTGCAATGCATGAACTTGATGTTTGGCTTGAAAGAAACGGCCGGTTTGCAACACATCGCCGTGATGCCGTAACGATCGGCGACTGGGCTTGCGCGGGTCCGGCGCCTTTTTGCCGGACCTGTGATAAATTGGACTGCCACCTACCCCGACAGGATGACGTTCATGTTCGAGCGCAACGCGAAAAATCCCATCGACACCTTGATCGGCGCTTCCACGCGGATCGAGGGCGACTTGCTGTTTTGCGGCGGCTTGCGCATCGATGGCCATGTGCGCGGCAACGTCACGGGTGAGCCGGGCGAGCCCACATATATAGTGCTGGGCGAAGCGGGCCGCATCGATGGCGAAGTGCGCTGCTCGAGCCTGGTCGTCAGCGGCGAGATCAATGGCCCCGTGTATGTGTCTGAAATGCTTGAAATCCAGCCAAAAGCCCGCATTGTAGGAGAGGTCTATTACAAGGTGCTGGAAATGCACAGCGGTGCATTGGTGCAAGGCAAGCTCAGTCGGCACGACAGCGCCGACCCCGTGCTGCACCTGGCCGTGTCGGAAATGTGAGCAGGAACAACACCGTCCAGCCGCATCAGCGGCGGCCGCAGCGCGACTTGCGCCAACAGTCTATAATGACTTAATGTTTTCTAGTAGGAGTGCCTGATATGAATGCCGTCGCTGAAATG
This sequence comes from Janthinobacterium sp. BCJ23, assembly GCF_059617945.1. Classification (NCBI taxonomy): domain Bacteria; kingdom Pseudomonadati; phylum Pseudomonadota; class Betaproteobacteria; order Burkholderiales; family Oxalobacteraceae; genus Janthinobacterium; species Janthinobacterium sp. BCJ23. The sequence continues at coordinate 87,022 of NZ_JCAQAW010000012.1, forward strand.
CAAGATGTGATCCCTTCCCCTATTATCTTTACCGATAGCGCCGCTGAAAAAGTCGCGCAGCTGATCGAAGAAGAAGGCAATCCCGACCTGAAATTGCGCGTCTTCGTGCAGGGCGGCGGCTGCTCCGGTTTCCAGTATGGCTTCACCTTCGACGAAATCGTCAACGAAGATGACACCACCATGGTCAAGAACGGCGTCCAGCTGTTGATCGATTCCATGAGCTACCAGTACTTGGTCGGCGCGGAAATCGACTACAAGGATGACCTGGAAGGCGCACAGTTCGTGATCAAGAATCCTACCGCTACTTCTACCTGCGGTTGCGGTTCATCGTTCTCGGTATAAAGTAGTTTTATCGGAATGTAAAAATAGCGGATCATCGATCCGCTATTTGTGTTTCTGCGCCCGCTTAGCTCGGATATAAGGCGCCCAGTACCCTCAGCCCCTGCGCTCCTGTTACGGCCGGCAAGTTGCCCGGCTTGCGCTGCGTAAAGCGCCAGGCCAGCCACGCAAAGGCCAGCGCCTCGACCTGGCTGGGCGCCACGCCCAGCGCTTCTGTCGATTCCACCGCCATGCCCGGCAATGCACGGGCCAGCGCCGCCATCAGGCTGGCGTTCTGCGCGCCACCGCCACACACGTATACCGTTTCCGCCTGTGCCCCGTCGCGTAGGATGGCATGCGCCAGGCTGGCGGCCGTCAGCTGTGTCAGGGTCGCCTGCACGTCGGCAGGATTGGCTTGCGGGTAGTTGCTCAGCTTGTCCTGCAACCAGCCGGCATGGAACAGGTCGCGCCCCGTGCTTTTCGGCGCCGGCAAGTCAAAATACGGTTCATTGAGCAAGTCTGCCAGCAAGCCGGGGATGACCTGGCCCGTGGCGGCCCAGGCGCCGTTGGCGTCGTAGGGCTGGCCCAGGTGCTGCAGGACCCAGCCATCCATCAGCGCATTGCCGGGGCCCGTGTCGTAGCCCGTCACCGTGCCGTCCGCGTGCAGCACGCTGATATTGCTGATGCCGCCGATATTGGCCAGCACGCGCGTGTGGCCGGGCACATTGAAAATCGCCTGGTGAAAGGCTGGCACCAGGGGCGCGCCCTGGCCGCCGGCCGCCACGTCGCGGCTGCGCAAGTCGGCGATGACGTCGATACCCGTCAGTTCGGCCAGCAGGGCGGGGTTGTTCAATTGGCGCGTAAAACCCAGCTCGGGGCGGTGGCGGATGGTCTGGCCATGCGCGCCGATGGCGGTGACGGCATCCGGGCCGATGCCCGCGTTGCTCAGGAGCTGGGCGACGCAGTCGGCGTAATGGCGCACGAGCTGGTTTGCCGCCAGCGCTTCGCGTTCGATTTCATTCTGGCCGGCACTTTGTAGCGCCATCAGATCGTCGCGCAGGCTGGCGGGGAAGGGAATGTAGGCATCGCCGAGGCTGCGTGTGCCGCCATCATCGGAAAAGTCGACCAGCGCGCCGTCAACGCCGTCCAGGCTGGTGCCAGACATCAGACCGATATACAGCATGGGTATTCCTTGAGTGCGTAAGTGATGGGGTGCATTGTGCCGCATTTTCCTGTTCAAAAAATAAAGGCACCGGCCATCTGCATGGGCGGTGCCTTTATATATTGCCCGAAGGCAGTGTTGCTTAGCGCGAAGCCAGTGCCGTGTCGTTCGGACGCAGCAGGGTGAAGCGGTGCATCATGTCGGCCGACACCATGCGGAAGCGGCTCAGCTCGGCGGCCGTCAATGGCGCCTGGGCTTGTACGTTCAGCTTGCTTGGATCTTGTGCCACGCCGCCGACGCGGAATTCATAGTGCAAATGCGCGCCCGTGGACCAGCCGGTGGTGCCGACGTAGCCGATCACATCGCCCTGGCTGACTTTTTGACCTTTTTTCAGGCCCGAAGCGAAGCGGCTCATGTGGGCGTAGGCGGTACTGTAGTTGGCCCAGTGTTTCAGGACAACAACATTGCCATAGCCGTTTTGGCTGCCGACGGAGTCGACCACGCCATCGCCCGAAGCGCGGATAGGCGTACCCGTTGCTGCAGCGAAATCGATGCCCTTGTGCGCTTTCCAGTTGCCGGAAATCGGGTGCACGCGCATGGAGAAGCCGGACGAGATACGGGAGAATTCGAGGGGGGATTTCAGGAAGGCTTTTTTGAGGGACTTGCCGTCGAAGCTGTAGTAACCGCCGCCTTGCTTGCTGGCTGGGTCTTCGAACCAAACGGACTGGTAAGTCGTGCCGCGGTTGGTGAATTCACCGGCCAGGATGCGGCCCGCTCGGACAAATTCGCCATCTTGCCAGAATGTCTCGTAGACAACATTGAACGAGTCGCCGCGTTTCAGGTCGGAGCGGAAGTCGATATTGGTGGAGAACATTTCCACGATTTGCGCGGAAATCGAGTCTGGCAGGCGGGTGCCGTCCAGGCTGGAATCGGTAGCGGCAAACAGGGTGGAGGTAATCTTGCGCGCGTGCATTTCAACGCGGCGTTCCAGCTGGGCTGCCACTTCCGTAGCCACGAACTTGTCGCCCTTGCGGGTGATCAGGATGTTCTTGACCGATTTGTCCGTGCCGTCGACGAGGGTGGCGCGCATCCAGTTGAGGTCGCCGTTTTCGGTCGTTTGCGCTTGCACGCGCTTGCCCGATTTCAGCAACATCACGCCGCGCGCGATCTTGTCGGTTTTAATGAAATTGGCGGCCGCCTGATCATCCACGCCGAGACGGGTCAGCAGAGTGGCGAGGGTATCGCCAGCGCGGACTTTTTCTTCGTGGGTGAAATTCTGGTCTACCTGTTCCATCGCGGAAATTTGCGAGGCGAGATCAGGCATTTCCAGGTTTTGGGCGATGGACGTGACCGGCAAGTCCGATGCGTCGGGCGCCATGGGCGACACAGCGACCGCGCCGAAGGCGGCCACGGCGAGCAGCACCGCGGACGCACCAATAATGCGTGCCTTGCGGGTCGTCGTCAGCTGTGTGTACAAGCGTGAGCCTGTGATTTTATGTATAGGGTTCATGCAATCAGTTAAAATTTGCCCTTGAACGTGACCTGAGCTAGCGCTCTTTGTTATTGTTATTTTGATTCGTTTTCATACGGCAAGATTGATGGGATCGAGCATTATAACAAACTCTGCAAACCTACTACCATTTTGAGATCTACAGTCAAATTTTATGGAAATCAACACCACCGCATCGCCTACAAAGGCTAACGCCGCTCAGACCGCGCTTCCGCTGTCTGACAGAGTACAAGAAGCCCTCGCGATTACCAAGCGTGGCGTCGACGAACTATTGATCGAAAGCGAATTTGCGCAAAAATTAGCACGCTCCGAGAAAACCGGTGTTCCGCTGCGCATCAAACTGGGCCTGGACCCGACCGCACCCGACTTGCATCTGGGCCACACTGTCGTCCTGAACAAGATGCGCCAGCTGCAAAACCTCGGCCATCAAGTCATTTTCCTCATTGGCGACTTCACGTCCATGATCGGCGACCCTTCGGGCCGCAACGTCACGCGCCCACCGCTGACCAAGGAACAGATCGAGATTAACGCGATGACGTATTTCGCGCAAGCATCTTTAGTGCTGGACGCCAGCAAGACGGAAATCCGCTATAACTCCGAATGGTGCGATCCGCTGGGGGCGCGCGGCATCATCCAGCTCGCTTCCCACTACACGGTGGCGCGCATGATCGAGCGCGACGATTTCACCAAGCGCTTCCAGGGCGGCATTCCTATTTCCGTCCATGAATTCCTGTACCCGCTGATGCAAGGCTACGACTCGGTGGCCCTGAAATCGGACCTGGAACTGGGCGGCACGGACCAGAAGTTCAACCTGCTGGTGGGCCGCGAACTGCAAAAGCAGTACGGACAGGAGCAGCAGTGTATTTTGACCATGCCGCTGCTGGAAGGTTTGGACGGCGTGGAAAAAATGTCCAAGTCGAAGAATAACTACATCGGCATCACGGAACCGGGCAACACCATGTTTGCCAAGCTGATGAGCATTTCCGACGTCATGATGTGGCGCTACTACGAGCTGCTGTCGTGGCGCTCGATCGCCGAACTGGCCCAGCTGAAGCGCGAAGTCGAGGAAGGCCGCAATCCGCGCGACGCCAAGGTTGCGCTGGCGCAAGAAATCGTCGCCCGCTTCCATTCGCAACAGGCGGCCGAAGATGCGCTGGCCGACTTCGTCAACCGCTCGAAGGGCGGCATCCCCGACGATATCCCGGAAGTGAGCCTGGCTGGCGCACCGCTGGGCATCCCGCAATTGCTCAAGCAAGCCGGTCTGTGCCCATCCACGTCGGAAGCCATGCGCAAGATCGACCAGGGCGGCGTGCGCATCGACGGCACCGTCATCAGCGACAAGGGCTTGCAAGTGGAAGCCGGTCAGTTCGTGTTGCAAGTTGGCAAGCGCAGCTTTGCGCGCGTCACCTTGACGGCATGATCGCGCTGCTGCAAAGAGTCACGCAGGCCAAGGTGGATGTCGATGGCGCCACCATCGGCGCCATCGACGCCGGGCTGATGGTGCTCGTGTGCGCCGAGCGGGGCGATACGGAGAAGGAAGCGGACGCCTTGCTGACCAAACTGCTCGGCTATCGCGTGTTTGCCGACGAGGCGGGCAAGATGAACCGCAGCGTGACGGACGTGGCCGGCGGCTTGCTGCTGGTGCCGCAGTTTACGCTGGCGGCCGACACCAAGTCCGGCACGCGCCCGTCGTTTACGCCGGCCGCCGCGCCGCAGGACGGCTTGCGCCTGTTCACGCATTTCGTGGACCAGGCGCGCAGCCGCCATGCGACCGTGCAAACGGGGCAGTTCGGCGCCGACATGCAAGTGTCGCTCACCAATGACGGCCCCGTCACGTTCTGGCTACAAGTGAACGCAAAGCAATAACTATAAAGAGGAGCAAGCGATGAAATTGTGGAGCGAGACGTTTCGTGATGGAGGCCTGATGCCGGCCGACTATGCTTTTGCCGAGATCGATCCGGCCAGCCGCGTGCGCCTCGCCGGCAACCGCAATCCCCATCTGGCCTGGGACGACGTGCCCAACGGCACCGAGTCGCTGGCCCTGTTCTGCATCGACCCCGATGCGCCGCAAGATGCCAGCCTGGCCAACCGCGATGACCAGGCCCTGTCGCTGACGGCGCTGCGCGGCGACTTTTATCACTGGAGCTTGCTCGACTTGCCTCCGGCCATGCGGGTTATTGCCGCCGGAGAATTTTCCAGCGGCATCACTCCCCGTGGCAAGGCGGCAGGTCCCGGGTTGCGCCAGGGCATCAACGATTACACGGGCTGGTTTGCCGGCGATGCCGCCATGGCCGGCGATTACTACGGCTATGATGGTCCGTGCCCGCCGTGGAATGACGAGCGCATCCACCACTATATTTTCCGCCTGTACGCGCTCGACGTGCCGCAACTGGCTTTGCCCGAGCGTTTCACGGGGCAGCAAGCCCATGCCGCCCTGTACGGCCACATCCTCGATGAAGCCCAGCTCGTCGTCGCCTATTCGCTCAATCCCGAGTTGGCACTTACTCTGAAGAAATAACGCATGAGCACCACGATTTTATTGATACGCCATGGCGAGACGGCCTGGAATGCGGGCCGTCGCCTGCAGGGCCATATCGACATCGCCTTGAACGAGGCGGGCCTGGCGCAAGCGGTCGCGCTGGGGCAGGCGCTGGCGGACGAACCGCTGGCCGCCATCATCGCCAGCGACCTGCAGCGCGCGCAGCAGACGGCGCAAGCCGTGGCCGACGTGAAAGATTTACCCGTGCAAACGGACTCGTTGCTGCGCGAGCGCTGCTACGGCGCCTTCGAAGGCTTGCTGTATGCGGACATTGCCGCGCGCTATCCGCACGAGTATGCGCAATGGCAATCGCGCCAGATCGACGCCGTGATGCCGTCGGGCGAGCGCCAGGCCGAAAGTTTCCGCCAGTTTTATGCGCGCGCGAATGGCGCCATCGCCCGCTTGGCCGAGCAATATGACGGCCAGACGATTGCCATCGTGGCCCACGGCGGCGTGCTCGAGTGCGCTTACCGCGAGGCGGTCGGCATGACGCTCGACAGTCCGCGCGACTTCCAGGTCAAAAATGCCAGCGTCAACCGGTTTTCTTACGCCGACGGCAAGCTGCATTTAGTGCACTGGGGAAATATCGAGCACTTGAGCGCGCCCGCGATGGACGAGCTGGGCTAAGCGGCCCCATCCTCACTCTGACGCACTGAGCTAAAAAAATAGTGCTTATTAAATAGGCAGGGAATCGGTTAAAATAGCAGGTTCCTCCGTCCATTCCAGGTTCCTCAGTGCAAATCGGCCCTCACATTCTGCGCAACAACGTTTTCGTCGCTCCGATGGCGGGCGTGACGGATCGGCCTTTCCGCCAGTTGTGCAAGCAGTTGGGTGCCGGCTACGCCGTGTCGGAGATGGCGGCGTCGAATCCGCGCCTGTGGGCGACGGAAAAAAGCGCGCGCCGCACGGACCACGAAGGCGAAATGGAGCCGAAAGCCGTGCAGATCGCCGGCGCCGATCCGCAAGACCTGGCCGATTGCGCCAAGTTCAATGTGGACCGGGGCGCACAGATCATCGACATCAACATGGGTTGCCCCGTGAAAAAGGTGTGCAACAGCTGGTGCGGTTCGGCCCTGTTGCAAGATGAAAGCCTGGTCGAAAAGATTTTGCACGCCGTCGTCAATGCCGTCGACGTGCCCGTCACCCTGAAATTTCGCACGGGCTGGAACCGCGAAAACAAGAACGCCCTGAAAATCGCCCGCATCGCCGAGCAAGCCGGCATTCAGATGCTGACCTTGCACGGCCGCACGCGTGCCGATGGCTACAAGGGCGATGCCGAGTATGAAACCATTGCCGCCGTGAAAGCATCAGTGGGCATCCCCGTGGTGGCCAATGGCGACATTACCAGTCCGGAAAAGGCCCGCTTTGTGCTCGATCAAACGGGCGCCGATGCCGTCATGATCGGCCGCGCGGCGCAGGGCCGGCCGTGGATTTGCCGCGAAATCGACCATTTCCTGCGCACCGGCACCTTGCTGCCGGCGCCGTACGTGGATGAAGTGCGCACGCTGATGGACGAGCATTTGCGCGCCCATTACGCGTTTTACGGTGAATTTCTCGGCGTGCGCACGGCGCGCAAGCACATCGGCTGGTATGTCAAGGATCTGGAAGGCGGCGAAGCGTTCCGCCAGCAAATGAACTTGCTGGAATCGACGGATGCGCAATTGCTGGCCGTCGATCAATTTTTTGAGTCGCAATGGAAATTTGGCGAACGGTTACAATACCGCCTCTCCGAATCCAGTGAAAGTGGCCTTATAGAAGCGGCCACGGCAGCATGAGCAGATAGCAAGGTAGTGGCATAAGTTATAAGCAATAGTGATCAGTACGAGTGATAAAGAAGTACAAGGGCGAGCGCCTATACAGAGCGTCATGCAATATTAATTACAACACCGAGGCAAGAGGGCAGCACGCGGACCGCATGAGCGACGCGGCGCCGGATGGCCAGGTGTTCAGCCGGTTGAAGCATACAAATGAGCAAAGAAAGCATTCAGGAAGTCGTACAGAAAAGTCTAGAAGATTACTTCAATGACCTGGGCGAACAGCAAGCATCGAATATCTACGACATGGTCGTGTTGACCGTGGAAAAGCCCATCCTGGAAGTCGTGATGACACGCGCCGATGGCAACCAGTCGCACGCCGCGCAGATGCTGGGCATCAACCGCAATACCCTGCGAAAGAAATTGCAGGAGCACGGTTTGCTGTAATGCCGGCATGCAAGTGACGCCAAGATTTGAATCCGCCGCAGCGGGCCCAGCTTCATAGCTGACCGCTGCGCCATTCGCCAAGAACACTTAACCACCTAGCCACAGCCATGATCAAACAAGCTCTCCTCTCCGTTTCCGACAAGACCGGCGTTCTCGAATTCGCCCGCGCCCTGTCCGCCCTCGGCGTCAACCTCCTGTCCACGGGCGGCACCGCCAAACTGCTGGCAGACAACGGTGTTCCTGTCACGGAAGTGGCCGATTACACGGGTTTCCCGGAGATGCTCGATGGCCGTGTGAAAACCCTGCACCCGAAAGTGCACGGCGGTATCCTGGCGCGCCGCGATTTCCCTGAACACATGTCGAAACTGGTCGAGCACGACATGCCGACCATCGACATGGTGGTGGTCAACCTGTACCCGTTCCAGGGCACGGTCGCCAAGGCCGATTGCACCTTGGAAGACGCGATCGAAAACATCGATATCGGCGGCCCGACCATGCTGCGTTCGGCGGCCAAGAACCACAAGGACGTGGTCGTCATCTGCGACCCGACCGACTACGACGTGGTACTGGCGGAAATGCGTGCGGCCGATGGCAAGGCAGGCGACGTCAGCTACGACACCAAATTCATGCTGGCGAAAAAAGTCTTTGCGCACACGGCGCAATACGACGGCGCCATCACCAACTACCTGACGAGCCTGGGCCCGACGAAAGTGCACGCCGAGCGCGGCACCTATCCGCAAATCCTGAACGTGGCCTTTGAAAAAGTGCAAGACATGCGCTACGGTGAAAACCCGCACCAGAGCGCCGCCTTCTACCGCGACCTCGTCACCACCGACGGCGCGCTGGCCAACTACCGCCAGCTGCAAGGCAAGGAATTGTCGTACAACAACATCGCCGACGCCGATGCGGCCTGGGAATGCGTGAAGAGCATGGGCGGCTTCGAGCAAAGCGCCGCTTGCGTCATCGTCAAGCATGCGAACCCATGCGGCGTGGCCCTGGGCAAGAATGCGGCGGAAGCGTATGCGCGTGCCCTGCAGACGGATCCGACCTCGGCATTCGGCGGCATCATCGCCTTCAACACGGAACTCGACGGCGCCACCGCCGGCGAAATCGCCAAGCTGTTCGTGGAAGTGCTGATCGCCCCGTCGTTCTCCGCCGAAGCGAAACAGATTCTGTCGAGCAAGCAAAACGTGCGCATGCTGGAAATCCCGCTGGGCAGCGGCGTGCACGCCATGGACTTCAAGCGCGTCGGTGGCGGCTTGCTGGTGCAATCGCCGGATGCGAAAAACGTCGGTATCGGCGACTTGCGCGTGGTCAGCAAGCTGCAGCCAACGCCGCAGCAACTGGCCGACCTGATGTTCGCCTGGAAAGTGGCGAAATTCGTCAAGTCGAACGCCATCGTCTTCTGCGGCAATAACATGACCCTGGGCGTGGGCGCTGGCCAGATGAGCCGTATCGATTCGGCCCGCATCGCTTCCATCAAGGCGCAAAACGCGGGCCTGTCGCTGACGGGCTCCGTCGTGGCGTCGGACGCCTTCTTCCCGTTCCGCGACGGCCTCGACGTCGTCGTCGACGCGGGCGCGACCTGCGTCATCCACCCGGGCGGCTCGATGCGCGACCAGGAAGTGATCGATGCGGCGGACGAGCGCGGCGTGGTCATGCTGTACACGGGCACGCGTCACTTCCGTCATTGATATCGATAGAGAGAGTAGGTCGGATTAGCGGGGCCGAAGGCCGCGCGTAATCCGACAAGCGCAGTTGGCAACGCATGTCGGATTACGCGTACCGCTAATCCGACCTACAGCTACTCGATAAAGTACTCAGCGGCAGGCACCGGTTATTCACCGGTGCCTGCCGTATTCATTATAGAATCTGGCGATGATTATTCTTGGCATCGATCCTGGCCTGCGCACGACCGGCTTTGGGGTCATTGAAAAACACGGCAACAAGCTGCGCTATATCGCGTCGGGGACCGTCAAGACGGGTTCCGAAGGGGAATTACCGCCGCGCCTGAAGGTCATCCTGCGGGGCGTGAGCGAGATCGTCGGCACCTACCAGCCCGATTGCGCGGCCATCGAAAAAGTGTTTGTCAACGTCAATCCCCAATCGACCTTGCTGCTGGGCCAGGCGCGCGGCGCGGCCATTTGCGCGCTCGTCCATGCCGATTTGTCGGTGGCCGAATACACGGCGCTGCAAGTGAAACAGGCTGTCACGGGCCACGGCAAGGCGGCCAAGGAGCAGGTGCAGGAAATGGTCTCGCGGTTGTTGTCCTTGCCCGGCTTGCCCGGTACGGATGCGGCCGACGCGCTGGGCGTGGCCATTTGCCATGCCAACAGCATCGATGCGCTGGCCATGATAGGCGCGCTGGCGCCGCAACTGCAGGGTCTGCGCATGAAGCGCGGCCGTTTAGTAGGGTAGGCGCATGGCCCTCATATCAATAGAAACAACGATACACAACATTAGGAACACGCGATGATAGGCCGTCTCTCCGGTATTTTGCTTGAAAAGAATCCGCCACAATTGCTGGTCGATTGCCAGGGCGTCGGCTATGAAGTCGACGTGCCGATGAGCACCTTTTACAACTTGCCCCACGTGGGCGAAAAAGTCGTGCTGTTCACGCACCAGGCCATCCGCGAAGACGCGCACCTGCTGTTTGGCTTCGGCAATGCGGCCGAGCGCGCCGTGTTCCGCCAGTTGATCAAGATCACGGGCGTGGGCGCGCGCATGGCGCTGTCGATTCTCTCGGGCATGACGATTGCCGATCTGGCCCAAGCCATTACCCTGCAGGATTCCGGCCGCCTGGTGAAAGTGCCGGGCATCGGCAAGAAGACGGCCGAGCGCCTGTTGCTGGAATTGAAGGGCAAGCTGGGAGCCGATATCGGCGCCGGCGGCGCGCACGCGGCGCCCGACGCGCAATCGGATATCCTCAACGCCCTGGTCGCGCTCGGCTATTCGGACAAGGAAGCGCAGGCCGCCGTGAAGAACGTGCCGGCTGGTACAGGCGTGTCGGACGGCATCAAACTGGCGCTGAAAGCGCTGTCGAAAGGCTGATAGGGCATGAGCATCCAGACCGACAGCTTCACGGAACAGCGCATCATCGACGCGGCGCCCATCTCGCACAACGAGGAGGCGATCGAACGGGCCTTGCGTCCCAAGCAGCTCGACGAGTATGTCGGGCAGGAAAAGATCCGCGACCAGCTCGAGATTTTCATCACGGCCGCGCGCCAGCGCAAGGAAGCGCTCGACCACACCTTGCTGTTCGGCCCGCCGGGCCTGGGCAAGACCACCCTGGCGCACATCATCGCGCGCGAAATGGGCGTCAATTTGCGCCAGACCTCGGGCCCCGTGCTCGAGCGCCCGGGCGACCTGGCGGCGATTTTGACGAACCTGGAAGCGAACGACGTCCTGTTCATCGATGAAATCCACCGGTTGTCGCCGGTCGTTGAGGAAATTTTATATCCGGCGCTCGAGGATTATCAAATCGATATCATGATCGGCGAAGGCCCGGCCGCCCGTTCCGTGAAGCTCGATCTGCAACCGTTTACCCTGGTCGGCGCCACCACGCGCGCCGGCATGCTGACCAATCCGCTGCGCGACCGCTTCGGCATCGTCGCGCGCCTGGAGTTCTACAACACGGGCGAATTGACGAAGATCGTCACGCGCAGCGCGGCCTTGCTGAAAGCACCGATCGACCCGGAGGGCGCGCATGAAATCGCCCAGCGCGCCCGCGGCACGCCCCGTATCGCCAACCGCTTGCTGCGCCGCGTGCGTGATTTCGCGGAAGTCAAAAGCAATGGCGAAATCACCAAGGTGGTGGCCGACCGCGCGCTGGCCATGCTTGACGTCGATTCCGCCGGCTTCGACGTGATGGACCGCAAGCTGCTCGAAGCCGTGCTGTTCAAGTTCGGCGGCGGCCCCGTCGGCATCGGCAACCTGGCGGCGGCCATCGGCGAAGCGGCCGATACCATCGAAGACGTGCTGGAACCGTATCTGATACAGCAAGGTTTCCTGCAGCGCACACCCCGTGGCCGTGTCGCCACGCCGGCTGCCTATCTGCACTTCGGCGTCAGCGCGCCGCGCATGGGCCCGGGCGGCGAAGCGTGGGAACTGTGATGGCGCAGGAAGGTATGCCGGGTATGCAAATCTGGATCGACGCCGACGCCTGTCCCGTCGTCATCAAGGAAATTTTGTACCGCGTGGCGGACCGCCTGGAGCTGCCGCTCATCCTGGTCGCCAACCAGGGCTTGCGCGTGCCGCCCTCGCGTTTCATCCGCACCGTGCAAGTGCCGTCCGGCGCCGACGTGGCCGACCAGGAAATCGTGCGTTTGTTGAATCCCGGCGACCTCGTCATCACGGGCGACATCCCGCTGGCGGCCGACGTCCTGACCAAGGGCGGTTTCGCGCTGAACCCGCGCGGCGAGTTCTACACGAAGGATAATATCGCCCAGCAACTGACGATGCGCGCCTTCATGGAAGAATTGCGCAGCGGCGGCGTCGATACGGGCGGCCCGGCCGCCTTCAGCCAGTCCGACCGGCAACAGTTCGCCAACAGCCTGGACCGGCATTTGAGCAAGCACCACCGCAAGCCGGCCCCGGCGCAGTAATTCGCGGACGAAAAAAAACCGGCGCAAGCCGGTTTTTTACGTGCATGTAACTTAGCGTGCAACTTTGCGCGTGCCCACCACTTCCACCGTCACACGGCGGTTCTTGGCGCGCCCGGCGGCACTTGTGTTGTCGGCCACCGGCTGCGTTTCTCCCTTGCCTTCCGTGTAGACACGGTTCGTTTCCACGCCTTGCGCCACCAGATAGGCCTTGACGGCTTCGGCGCGGCGTTGCGACAGTTTCTGGTTGTAGACGTCAGGGCCGACGGCATCCGTATGGCCGACCGTGACGATCACTTCCAGGTCCATGCCTTGCAATTGGCCCAGCAGCTGGTCCAGCGCGGCCTTGCCTTGCGGCTTGAGCGCCGATTGATCGAAATCAAACAACGCTTCCGAGGCAAACGACACTTTTTCCGACACGGGCGCTGGCGCCGGTGCGGCCACGATGACGGGGGCCGGCATCGCGACGGCCGGGGCGACTTCTGGCGCCGGCTGGTAGGCGGGCGTGGCGCTGGCCGGGCGGCCCAGTTTATACACGAGGCTGACGGAATACAGGTCCGCATCGCCCCGGTTGCCGACGGCGTCGTTCAAGCGATAACGCTCGACTTCGCCGCGCAGGGCCAGCGCTTCGCTGAACTTGTATTCGAGGCCCAGGCCCAGCTTGGCATTGAGCTTGCGCTCGCTGGCATGGGTATTGGTCGAACCCAGCAGGCGGTTGCCGCTGAATTCCGTGTTGGTCCTGGTGTAGTGCATGCCGACACGGCCCAGCAAGGACAGGCGCTGCGACAGCGGCAGCTGGCCCAGCAAGTCCAGATTCACGCCGCGGAAGGCCGCTTGCCCGTTCAGTACGCCGTTGCCGCTGGTGGTCGACTTGAAATCGAACTTGCCCAGGTCAAAGTAACCGGCTTCCACGGCGACATACTGGTTCAGCTGGCGGCCGACAAACAGTTTATAGCCGGTGTCGCGCTGGTCCTTGCTGAAGCCGGTGACGCTTTCGCCGTTGGCGGCCAGGCTGGCGCGCAGGCGCGGCTCGTCGATGTTGGCGCGCGACTGGCCCACGCCCGCGCCGATGTACCAGGCGCTGTTGGCCCAGTCCGGGTTGATGAACGTATTGTCCTGCGCCTGCGCCGATTGCGCCGCCAGCAAGGCGCCGGTCATGACGCTCAGGGCGCCCAGTGTGTGTGCGATAGTCATGGTCATGTCCCGGTTATTTGGTGATCTGGTTGTTGCGCAGGGTAACGGCGGCAGCCGTCAGCACGCGGCCATTGAGCAGGGTCGTGTTGTCGCCCACCGTGATGGCGGCCGACTGGCCCAGGATATTGCCCTTGAAGACGCTGTTGGCGGCCAGGGTGGTCGGGCCGACGGGCAGCCAGCTGACGTTGTCGGCCGTGGCGCCATTGTTCAGGGCAACCACCGAGTTGACGGTCGAATTCAAGGTCAGCGCCGTGCGGAAGATGTACACGCCGGGACCGTTCAGGGTCAAGGTACCCGTGATGCTGATGGCGCCCGCATAGCAATACACGCCGGGGCCGAAGGTCTGGCCGCCGAGGTCTATGCCGCCGGCAAAGCTGACGTCGCAAGTGCGGCTGTTGCCGTCCGTGATCGCCGTTTGCAAATCCGTCATCGCGCCGGCCAGGATGGCGCCCGACTTGTAGTTGGTAAAACCAGCTGCCTGGGTCGGATCGACCGTTTGCGAAGGCGAACCCACGTCGCCCGTGATCAGGGTCGTGCCGCCCGAATTATTCGTGATCGAGGTGCCGGCCAGCACGCCGAACGATGCGGCGCGGCCCAGGATGATCGGATTGAGGACGGGCGGGATGGCGACGGCAGTGACGGTCAGCAGCGCGCTGCCCGACTGGCCGCCGGCCGTGGCCGTGATGCTGCTGGTGCCGGCGGCGATGCCGGTGGCGACGCCCGTGTTCAGCACGCTGGCATTGGCAACGGTGCCCGACGTCCAGGCGGCGCTGTTGGTGATGATGGCGTTCGAGCTGTCCGAGTACGTTGCGGTGGCAATGAATTGCTGCGTGGCACCGACAACGATGCTGGCGGTGGCCGGCGTGACGGCGATGCTGGCCAGGGTAATGGCCGGCACGGTGACGGTGGTGCTGGCCGTCTTGCCGTTGAAGCTGGCGTTCATGACGCTGGTACCAAAGGCAACGCCGGTGACGAGGCCGCCGCTGGCGACAGTGGCCGAGGCTGGCGTGGCGGACACGAAGCTGCTGCCGGACGTCACGTCAGCGCTGCTGCCATCCGAATACGTGGCAAGGACGGCCAACTGGCGCGTCGCGGCGACGGGGATGATCGGGTTTTGCGGCGTGACGGCGATCGACAGCAAGGTCGCTGGCGTGACGGTCAGCACGGTGCTGGCCGTGAGCGCGCCCGTGGTGGCCGTAATCTGCGTCGTGCCGGCAACCTTGCCCAGCGCCAGGCCGCCAGCGGCGATGCTGGCCGTGGCGGGACTGGCCGAGGCAAATGCCGACACGGCCGTGACGTCGCGCGTGGCGCCGTCGCTGAAGCTGCCCGTCACCGTGAATTGCTGCGTTGCTGCGATGGCGATCGATGGCGCGAGCGGCGTGATGGCAATTGCCGTCAAAGTGGCGGGCGAGACGGTCAACTGGGCCGCTGCGCTCTTGCCGCCAAATGCGGCGCTGATGCTGCTGCTGCCGGCAGCGATGCCGGTGCTCAAGCCTGTGGCGGCATTGACTGTCGCGCTGGCTGGCGTGGCCGAGGTCCAGGCCGACTTGGCGCTGACATCTTGCGAGGAGCCGTCGCTATACGTGGCGATGGCCGTGAATTGCTGGCCCGCACCGATAGCGACCGTGGCCGTGGCTGGCGTGACGGCCAGGCTGGACAGGGTGGCAGCCGGCAAGCCGAGGATAGGATCGCGTCCCTGGTCGCCGCCGCCGCAGCCGGCCAGGGCGGTCATGGCCAGCAGGCCTGCCGAGACGATCAGCGGGTTCAGATATCGCTTGAAGAGATTCATAGTGTTCCTTTGTGCATGGCAGTCATTGCCGGTCATCCGCGGATGAGGTCATCCGGCAGAGCCATGCCGCCTGTCGCTACAGGGCGATGGCGTCACAGGCATGCACTATTTCATTTAGGAAACTTCAAGTATGTTCGGTGGCGCGCATAGGCCCCTGGCGTTCGGAGATAGGGTCAAAAAAACGCGATTCGGCCTGGAAAACAACGGCCGTGTGCGGAAAACAGACGCAAAAAAGCCGGCGCTAAGGCCGGCTTCATCAGGGCAGGGGGAGCTTACTCTTCGCGCACCCACGTCTGCGAGCGGCCAAACATCGGCACGCCGACATAGCCGCGCACTTGCAGCTTGGTGCCGCCTTCCGTCAATTCCGCCTTGCTCTTGTAGGTCTTGCCATTGGCCGGGTCCGTGATTTCGCCGCCAGTCCATTCCTTGCCGTCATATTTCAGGCCGGACAGGATCACCATGCCGACGATGGGCTGGTCTTTCTTGGCGCCCGTGCACTTGTCGCACTTGGGATTCTGGTCTTCGTCCGGGCCGCGGAACAGCTTGTCGATCTTGCCTTGCAAGACGCCGTTGCTTTCCGTGATGACGATGAGGGATTTCGGCTTGCCGCTGGCGTCGTCGATGGTTTTCCATGTGCCGACGGGGGTAAAGTTGCCGTCGCGCGCGGTGGCGCTGCCGGCGATGGCCAGGGCGGCCACCAGTACGCTTGCTTTGAATACTTTATGCATCGCTAGTCTCCATTGGTTTTTTGATCGTGTCACGAACAGTTATATACCAAGGCAAGACCAGCAGTGCTGCGCGGCGTCACGAATGACGCCGCGCAATCCTTCCAAACTTGCCTTATGCGCTGGCTAGTTTAGCAAACTGTTCGCGCAGTTTTTCAATTGTCGCCGAAAAACTGAGCAAGCGCTCGTTTTCTTGCGCAACGATGGCGGCCGGGGCGCGCGCGACAAAGCTTTCATTGCCCAATTTGCTGTTGACTTTGGCAATTTCCGCTTCGATGCGGGCGATTTCCTTGCCCAGGCGCTCGCGTTCGGCAGCCACGTCGATTTCCACTTTCAGCATCAGCTTGGTGGTGCCGACGATGGCGACGGCCGCTGGCGAGTCCGGCAGCGCATCGACGATCTGCACGTCGGCCAGCTTGCCCAGCGACTGGATGTACGGTGCGTACGACGCCAGCGCTTCTTTCTCGCTGGCATTGCCCGCTTCGACGATCAGCGGCACGCGCACGGAAGGTGAGATCTGCATTTCGCCGCGCAGGTTGCGCGTCGCGTCCGTCAACGCTTTCAGCTGCTGCATCCACGCTTCGGCCGCTTCATCGATCTTGTCGGTGTTGGCGATCGGGTACGGCTGCATCATGATGGAGTCACCCTCAGCTTTGAGCGTTTTGCCAGCCAATGGCGCCACCGTCTGCCACAGGGCTTCCGTGACGAACGGGATGATCGGATGGGCCAGGCGCAGCACCACTTCCAGCACGCGCAGCAGGGTGTGGCGGGTGGCGCGCTGCTGGCCTTCCGTGCCCTGTTGCACTTGCACCTTGGCCACTTCCAGGTACCAGTCGCAATACTCGTCCCAGACGAATTTGTAGATGGTGGCGGCGATATTGTCGAAGCGGAAGTCTTCAAAGCCCTTGGCCACGTCCAGCTCCGCCTTTTGCAGCAGCGAGATGATCCACTTGTCCGCTTGCGACAGGTCGGCGTCGTTCGGCGTGCAGTCCTTGCCTTCCGTATTCATCATGACGAAACGGGTGGCGTTCCACATCTTGTTGCAGAAGTTGCGGTAGCCTTCGCAGCGGCCCAGGTCGAAATTGATGTTGCGGCCCAGCGAAGCGTAGCTGGCCATGGTGAAGCGTACGGCGTCCGTGCCGTAGGCCGAAATGCCTTCCGGGAATTCCTTGCGCGTGGCCTTGGTGATCTTTTCCGCGTCGCGCGGGTTCATCAGGCCCGTCGTGCGCTTGACGATCAGGTTTTCCAGGTCGATGCCGTCGATCAGGTCGATCGGGTCCAGCGTGTTGCCTTTCGACTTCGACATTTTCTGCCCCGTCGAATCGCGCACGAGACCGTGCACATAGACGGTTTCAAACGGCACCTTGCCCGTGAAGTGCGCCGTCATCATGACCATGCGCGCGACCCAGAAGAAGATGATGTCGAAACCCGTCACCAGCACGGACGATGGCAGGAAGGCCTTCATGTCCGGCGTTTCTTCAGGCCAACCCATGGTCGAGAACGGCACCAGGGCGGACGAGAACCACGTGTCGAGCACGTCGTCGTCGCGCTTCAACGGACCGGTGCTGCCGGCCGCCTGCGCCTTGGCTTGGGCCTCGGCTTCCGTCTTGGCAACGAAGATATTGCCGGCGTCGTCGTACCAGGCCGGGATTTGATGGCCCCACCACAGCTGGCGCGAGATGCACCAGTCCTGGATGTTGTTGAGCCACTGGTTGTAGGTGGTGCTCCAGTTTTCCGGCACGAACTTGATTTCGCCGTTGGCGACCTTGTCCAGCGCCGTTTCGGCGATCGATTTGCCTGGGAAGAACGTGCCTTCCGGGGCTGGTTTGCTCATGGCGACAAACCACTGGTCCGTCAGCATCGGCTCGATGACAACGCCCGTGCGGTCGCCGCGCGGCACCATCAGTTTGTGCGGCTTGACTTGCTCCAGCAAGCCTTGCGCGTCGAGGTCGGCGACGATCTGCTTGCGCGCGGCAAAGCGGTCCATGCCGCGGTAGGCTTCCGGCGCGTCATCGGTGATCTTCGCGTCCAGCGTCAAAATGACGATCTGCGCCAGTTTATGGCGCTGGCCCACGGCGTAATCGTTCATGTCGTGCGCCGGGGTGATCTTGACACAGCCCGTGCCGAATTCCTTGTCGACGTATTCGTCGGCGATGATGGGGATTTCGCGGTCCGTCAACGGCAGTTTGAGCATCTTGCCCACCAGCGGCAGGTAGCGCTCGTCCGTCGGATCGACGGCCACGGCCACGTCGCCCAGCATGGTTTCAGGACGGGTGGTGGCCACCGTCAGGAAGCCGCTGCCATCGGCCAGCGGGTACTTGATGTACCACATGGAGCCGTCTTCTTCCTCGGACACCACTTCCAGGTCGGACACCGCCGTGCCCAGCACGGGGTCCCAGTTGACGAGGCGCTTGCCGCGGTAGATCAGGCCTTGCTCGAACAGGCGCACGAAGACGTCGGTGACGACTTTCGAGCGCGGCTCGTCCATCGTGAAGTATTCGCGCTGCCAGTCGGCCGAAGCGCCCAGGCGGCGCATCTGGCCGGTGATGATCGAACCCGATTTTTCTTTCCATTCCCACACTTTTTCCACGAATTTCTCGCGGCCCAGGTCATGGCGCGAAATCTTTTGCGCGTCCAGCTGGCGCTGCACGACGATTTGCGTGGCGATGCCCGCGTGGTCGGTGCCGGGAATCCAGGCTGTGTTGTGGCCCAGCATGCGGTGGTAGCGTGTCAGGCCATCCATGATGGTCTGGTTGAACGCATGGCCCATGTGCAGGGTGCCGGTGACGTTCGGCGGCGGCAACTGGATGCTGAAGGAAGGTTTTCCGGCATCGAGGGTGGCGGTGAAGTAACCGCGCTGTTCCCACTCGGTGCGCCAGAATTGTTCAATGTCGGCGGGCTCGAAAGACTTGGCTAATTCCATGATTTGGCGTGTGATTGGCAAAAGGAGCCATTATAAGGGGTGCATAAAGCATGCGCAGCAAATAGCGGGCCTGGATGGCCCGAAAAGCCGCGCACGATTGCGCAATATTGCTTCATTGTATTTTTTCTAAGCTATCATATTTGCAACATTATTTGAAAGCTTAGGCAATCATGAAAAAATTGTGGCAATTGGCCGTGCTCGGCGCCGGATGGGCTGCCGGTGGCGCGTGCGCCGGCGTTCCGGAAGGAATGGCGTCTTTCCAGCGCGGGCGCTGCGTTGACGCCGTGGCCCAATTGCGCGGACTTGCGCTGGGCGGCAATATCAAGGCGCAAAAGGTTCTCGGCGATATCTACGCGGGCGCGGAGCAGTGTTCGGACGTGGCGCGCAGCGATGCCGATGCCGTGCGCTGGTATCTGCTGGCGGCCAAGCGCGGCGACCGCGTTGCTCAGGAGGAACTTGTTTCTCTGTATACGAGCTGGTCGGGCAGCATGCGCAATCCCGCGCGCGCGCTGTCCTGGCTGCGCAGCCTGGCGTCGCAGGGCGCCGGCGGACCGATGGCGCAACTGGCGAAAATGTATGAAGAGGGAAAAGGCGTGCCGGCCGACAAGGTGTTGTCGTATGCGCTCAGACTGCTGGCGCTGCAGGACAAGGAATGGCGCGGCGCGGCCGAGCTGGAGACGTATCTGCCGGCGCACCGCAGCGCGATGTCGCCGGACCAGGTCGACGAAGCCGTGCGCCTGGCCGGCCTTTGGCGGCGCGGCGCGCCCTTGCCGGCGACGTCGCTGACGGGGCGGCGCTCGCCGCAGGACTGGTACCTCCGCGCCGCCGAGGGCGGCGACATGGACGCCGCCTACCAGCTGGGCATGCGGTGTTGCAACGGAGCAGACGGCCTGGATGAAAGGCAGGCCGTCCGCTGGCTGCGCAAGGCGGCCGAAAGCGGCAACGCCAAGGCCCAGCTGCAACTGGTCAAGGTGTACGGCATGGGTTGGGGCGTGCCGCAGGACTATGTGCTCGCCTCCATGCTGAGCCAGCTGGCGGCGGCGGGTAGGGAGCCGGAGGCCGCCGCCAGCGTGGCGGGCTGGGCAAAGGCGATGAACGCGGCGCAAAACGCCGAGGCGGATCAGCTGGCGCGGGCGTGGAAGGTGGGCATGCCGCTGCCACAGGTCTCGGTGCATGGCATGGAACGCATGATCCATTATGTGCGCGAGGCGCGCGACAAGCTGCCGCCGACGCCCGAAGTGCGGGCGCTGTTCGATGCCGCCAGCGAGGGCGATGAAGCGGCCTTCGGCCAGCTGCTCGCCGGCGTCGCCCTGCCGGGCGCCTACCGAAGCGGCTCGAACACCCTGCTGCACACCTTGATCTTGCCCGCGTACAGCCTGGTCGAAGCCGAATCGGCATGGCAGAAGGCGCAGCCGCGTCTGGACGACCCTTTGCTGCAACAGATGCAGCAAAGGGCGCACCGCCAGGCGCAACGCGAGCGGCACGCCGCGCTGCTGCCGGCCAGGCTGCGCATGATGACGCTGTTGTTGCAGCGCGGCGTGCCGGTCGGCGAAGGTACCGGGGGCAGTAGCGTCGCGCCCCTGCATCTGGCGGCCATGTACGGCAACGCCGCGATGGTGCGCCTGTTGCTGGCCCATGGCGCCGACGTGCGGCACTACGGCGCCGGAAATGAAACGCTGGCGCCGCTGGAATACGCGCTGCAGCAGGAAGACGCGGGCATGCTGCCGGAATTGCTCGACGCGGATGAACGCACGGCAAACATGATCGCCTTGCTGGACGCTGGTTCGGGCCTGCCCTACCTGGTGGGCGACCAGCGCATGGCGGAGCTGCGCCAGGCAGAGAAAAAGACGGCGAAAGACGGCGCGGCGCCGCCAGCCGAACGGCCGCTGGCCGATCACATGCTCTGGAGCCGTTTGCTGGGCCTGACGCGCGGCACCGAAGTGCTCGATAAAATGCTGGCCACCGGCACCACGCCCGAGATCTACGAACAGGGCAAGTCGCTGTACGCCTACGCCGCCGAAGCGGGCAACGCCGGCGCGCTGGATTGGCTCAAGCAGCGCGTGCCCCGGCATGACGCAAAGGGAAAGGACCGCTGGCTCGATGCTGCGATGCGTGCCATGTACAACCATCAGCCGGCGTCCGAGGACGTGCTGCGCCAGCTGGTGATGCCCGGCATGCCCTGGAAGCAAGCCGGCCCCGCAGCCGAAGAGTTGCACATGAGAAAACGGACGACGCTCGACGCGCTGCACCTGGAAACGGAGACCCTGCTGTGGCATGCGGTGCGCAGCCAGCGGCCGGACTGGGTCACGCGCCTGGCCGAGATGGGTGCGCCCGTCGTCAGCGACGGCTATCGTCCGCCCTTGCTGGCGGCCGTCGAAAATAGTGACGCGGCGATGGTCAAGCTGCTGCTGGGCCTGGGCGCCGACCCGCTGGGCGGCGAGTTCCCCGTCTTGAGGATGGCGCTGAAACTGAAGCCGACGCCGGAAAACAATACTGTGCTGACCTTGCTGCTGGCGGCCGTCGCGGCGCGCCAGCCGCTGGCAGACATCAAGTGGTCGCCGCTGGACGAGGCGCTGCGTTCCGTGCGCGATGCGGCCGGCGTCGAGCGGGTACGCCTGATGCTGGCGGCCGGCCTGCCGGCCAGCCAGTTGGGCAACAACGCCGCCGTGCTCGCCGTGCAGTCGCCGCAGCGCGCATTGGCGCCGCTGTTGCTGGAACATGGCATGTTGCGGCGCGCCGACGGTGTGCGGCGCGCGCCGGGCGATGCGGTGGTGCTGCGGCAGGCGCTGCGGGCGCAGCGCGGCGATCTGCTGCCGCGTCTGCTGGACCTGGGGCTGGATCCGAACTGGCGCGGCGCCAATCAGAAGAGCGCGCTGGAGCAGGCTATTCTCAATGGCAATACCGAGGCCGTGCGCCTGTTCCTCGCGCGCGGCGCGCGGATCGATGACGGCACGGAGCACCCATGGGGTGGCGCACTGGACCTGGCCGCTGCCAGTCTCAATACCGATATGCTGGCGCTCGTCACGCGCGACTGGACGCTGTCGCTGGACAAGGTCTGCCTGCCGGACACGCCGAACCTGATCGATATCGTCATGAACGCGTCCGATGCGTATTGGGACTTGCTGCTCAAGCATGGATTTTCCAGCGCGCCGCCACAGTGCGCGCACGCCATGGCGCCGCGCCTGATCACCGCCTTTGCCGAGGAACCGGGGCTGATCCTGGCCGGCTGGCTGGGCCAGCGCTTCGCTGCGCGCCTGCCGCGCCTGGCTGGCGGCCTGCGGCAACTCGCGCCGCAGGACTGGAGCGTGCTGCGCGCCGCGGGACGCGCCGACATGCTGGCCATCCTGGCGGCCGGCGGCTGGCGGGTGCCGCCTGCGCAGGTTGCGGCTGCACCCGCACACAAGGACAAGGCTGCCGACCTGGCGCTGCAACAGCGCTTGCCGGGACGCTACACCATGGGGCGCCGGACCGAGGTCGCGTCGCAGATCGTGCTGCGCGCCGACGGGCGTTTCAGTTACCAGATGGTGTACGGCGCCGATGAGCAAGCGGCGCAGGGACGCTGGTCGGTGCTGGATGGCGAGCTGCTGCTGCAGGGCGATGGGAAGTCGCCCGATGCACCGTTTGCGCTGTTGCCGCCTCGGCCCGGCGACGCCACCACGGGCCCGGCCCGCATCATCGTCGAATATCGCAACGAGGCCGTGCCCGATATCGGCCTGGCGGCGCTCGGCGATGCGCCCGCGTTTGCCAAAGGCGTCAGCGGCACGCAGCCGTGGCAGGTGCCGTTTGCCGGGCCGCTGCGCCATCTGGCTCTGTCCCATCCGGAAGCGGGCTTTGCCACGGTGGCGCTGCCGGCCCGGCAAGGCCTGTTGCGCTTTGCGCTGTATCCGCCGCGCTCGGGCATGCGGGACTTTAACGCCGTCATCGGCATCGGGGATGACACACTGGCCTGGGATCGCGATGGGCAAATGCTGTCATACGACAAGGTGAAGTAAACGCGGCCATATGGCCGTGTTTGGCGGCCTGGCGAGTCGTTTTCCTGCAACAGAACGGGGGGTAGAGGTGCTGCCGATGCTATAATGCCGGCCTCGGCGCCTCCTGCCCCATCCTTGCGGACGGCGCCAGCAGACGCGGTTGTATCAACGTTTCATATCCAACACTCGTCCGCGTCTCACGGCCAGCGCATCTGCGATGCCAGCCACTTTCAGAGCGTCCCCTTCGGGCCGGGCGCCTGAGCCACGCGCACCGCCAGCGGTGCACCATTCACGGCGGAATCAACGCGGCTCATTGCACGCCGCTGCCGCCACAGCTTAGCCAGGAATCTTGCTGCCTGGTCCGTCGTCTTTCGATACGGCACTCCCCAGCGCGCCTTGGCGCCTGTGGCCGCGCCATGGCCGCGCGCTTTCCTGGTTTCGCTTATACAAGGAAACCCGCATGAAAAAAATCTCGATCACGATGGCACTCGCCACCCTGGGGGCCTTGCCTGCCGCCCACGCCCAGTCGTCAGTTGATCCGTCTTCAGTCACCATGTATGGATTGATGGACGCCGGCCTGGTGCAGGAAGGCGGCATCAGCAAGCTCACCAGCGGCATATCGGCTGGCTCGCGCCTGGGCTTGCGCGGCACCGAGTCCCTGGGCAATGGCTTGCAAGCCGTGTTCACGCTGGAAGCGGGTGTCCTGAGCGACACGGGCCGCTCCGACCAGGCGGGGCAACTGTTCGGCCGCCAGGCGTTTGTCGGCATCGACAGCCCGCTGGGCATGCTGACCGTGGGGCGCCAGTACAACCTGCAAAGCCAGGCCTTGACCGACGTGGCCGACCCGTTCGAAGGCGGCTTTGCCGGCGCGGCAACCAACCTGGCCGGTTATTCGGCCACGCGCATCGACAATACCGTGCGCTACACCTCGCCTGAAATGCGCGGCGTGACGGCCACCGTCATGTACGGCTTTGGCGAACACACGGGTGTGGCGGCCGACCAGCGCTCGCTGGGCCTGGCCCTCGGCTATGTCAACGGTCCCTTGACCTTGCGCCTGGCGCGCCAGAGCCGTGCCGGCGAGCCGGGCAAGGCCGACGTGAACAACACGATTTTGGCCGGTAACTACAACTTCGGCGTGGCCACCGCGTTTGCCGGTTATGGCCGCAACACGGGCGACGGCAGCACCATGTTCTTCGGGGAAAACCCGTATGGCGCGGCACAGGCGCCGGCCCAGTCGACGGACAGCCGCGACGCCATCGTCGGCGTGTCCGTGCCGCTGGGCGCGACGACCTTGCTGGCCTCGTACGTGCACAAGGATGACCGCGACGCTGCCAACCGCGATGCGCGGCAGCTGGCCATCGGCGCCACGTATGCCTTGTCTAAGCGCAGCAAGGTGTATGTTGCTTATGCGCATATTCGCAACCGCAACGACGCCGCCTACATGGTGGGCAATGCCACGGAAGTGGGCACGGGCAACCGCGCCTTCAACGTCGGTCTGCGCCACGCTTTTTAAACCTTTGCGCTAAGCGGGCAGCATGCTGCCTTCGAGCAGCAGTGTCTCGAAGGCGGCGGCAGCCAGCGGGCGGCTGAACAGGTAGCCCTGCATCTGGTCGCAGCCGTGCTGGCGCAGGAAGGCCAGCTGCTGTTCCGTTTCCACGCCTTCGGCGATGACTTTCAGGCGCAGGCTGTGCGCCAGCGAAATGATGGCGCGCACGATGGCCGCGTCGTCCATGCTGTGCGTGATGTCGCTGACGAAGGTTTTGTCGATTTTCAGCACGTCGATGGGGAAGTGGCGCAGGTAGGCCAGACTGGAATAACCGGTACCGAAGTCGTCGATCGACAATTGCACGCCCAGCGCCTTCAGTTTGGCCATGATGGCCGTGGCTTGCTCCACGTCATGCATGACCATGCTTTCCGTCAATTCCAGTTCCAGATGGGCCGCATCGAGTCCCGTGTCCGCCAGCACCTGCGCCACCGCGTGCAGCAAATTCTTTTGCTTGAATTGCCGCGCCGACAGGTTGACGGCCAGGCGCAGCGGGCCATGGCCGGCCAGTTGCCACGCGCGCGCCTGGGCGCATGCCGTGCGCAGCACCCAGTCGCCGATGGGCGTGATCAAGCCCATTTCCTCGGCCAGGCCGATGAAGCTGGCAGGTGGAATACGCCCCAGTTGCGGATGTTGCCAGCGCAGCAGCGCTTCCATGCCCACCACCGTGCCGCTGGCCAGATCCAGCTGGGGCTGGTATTCGAGGTGGAACTGCCCTCGCTCCAGCGCGTGGCGCAATTCGCTCTCCAGTCCCAGCCGCTCCAGGGTGCCCGCATTCATGCCCGAGGCATAGAATTGCCAGTGGCCCCGTCCCTGTTCCTTGGCGCGGTACATGGCGATGTCGGCATGCTTGATCAGGGTGTCGGCATTCTGGCCGTCGTCGGGATACACGGCCACGCCCATGCAGCAGCTGAGAAAAAATTCATATTCGCCCAGTTGCAGCGGCTGCGCCACGGCATCCTGGATGCGCTGCAGGATGGCGGCGCCCGGTTCGCCATTGCCATGCTGGGGCAGCAGCAGCACGAATTCGTCGCCGCCCAGGCGCGCCACCGTGTCGACTTCGCGCGTGGCGTCGCGCAGGCGCTCGGCCACGTTTTTCAGCACCAGGTCGCCCGCGTCGTGGCCCAGGGTATCGTTGACGAATTTAAAGCGGTCGAGGTCGATGAAGACCACCCACAGGGGCAGGCCGCTGCGCCGCGTCACGGCCATCGCCTGTTCCAGCCGTTCGCGCAGCAAGGCCCGGTTGGCCAGGCCCGTCAGGATGTCGTGCCTGGCCTGGAATTCCAGTTCCTGTTCGAAACGCATGACGCTGCTGATGTCGTATTGCGCCACGACAAAGTGGCTGACGGGGCCATCGCCATCGTCGCGCACGGGCGCGACGAACAGCTCGCTCCAGTAGCAGCTGCCATCCTTGCGGAAATTGCGCACGATAGCCTTGCCTTCGCGCTGTTCGCGCAGGGCCGACGTAATGGCGTGCATGTCTTGCCGGCCCTGTTCCGGGCCCTGCAAGTCTTCCAGGCGCTGGCCGATGACTTCGCCGGCCGCATAGCCGGTAATGCGCTCGAAGGCGGGGTTGACGTACTCGATCAGGTAGCCTGGCGCGTCGGCGCTGCACAGGATGATGGCGTTGGCCGACACTTCGATGATGCGTTCGCGCAAACGCAGCGACTTTTCATTGTGCATGCGCGCGGCGATGTCTTCGGACAGGCGCAAATTGGCAAACTGCAGCGCCGCCGTGCGTTCGCCCGTGATGCGGGCAATCACGGAATTGCGCGAGACCAGCTGATACACGTATGCGGCCGCCAGCAGGCTCGACAGCATTCCACCGAGCAGCACATACAGCGAGCCGCGATGGCTGGCGTCCAGGCCCATGCCTTTGGCCGGCAGCAGGGCGGCGCCCAAGGTGTGTCCGCTGGCGTGGTACTGCAGCAGCAGCCGGGCGCTTTCCGCCTCGATCTGGCGCGCCGAGGCGTAGCACAGGGCCGTCAGGCACAGTCCGAACGCGAGCGTGAGCAGGGCCGAGGTGGAAACGGAAATGGAGATGCGTTTGAAGAATGATTGCATGGTGGTCCCGTGGCAGCGCCGGTGCCGATCCATGATCAGGCAGGCCGGGCAGTGACTGACTGTAGGGTGCACGGCGAAATGCCGTCCGTTCGCTACCGAACGGACGGCAATGCCGACAAGAAATATAGTCGGGTCACTGTGCCAGCGCTGTGTTACGCTGCACCACATGGCGCCCCTCGTTCGGACGCCTTTCATCGATCCCCTAGCTGACGACTGGAAAACAGGAAACCTGCCCATGTCGAGTCCGCATGCCCAGCTGCACAACCCGAATCAAAACCATTTGCTCGCCGCCATGCTCGACGCCGATTTCGCGCGCCTGGCCCCCCACCTGGAGCAAGTGCCGATGCTGCTCGGTGACGTGATCTACGATTCGGGCGACAAGCTGCAGCATGTGTATTTCCCCACCACGGCCATCGTTTCCATTCACTACCTGCTGGAAAACGGCGGTTCGTCGGAAATTGCCGGCGTCGGCAATGAGGGCGTCGTGGGCGTGTCGCTGTTCATGGGCGGCAATTCGACGCCGAGCCGCGCCGTCGTGCAGACGGGCGGCGTCGGCTACCGGCTGAAGGCGCATTTGCTGATGGAAGAATTCGACCGCGCCGGCCCCGTCATGCGCTTGCTGCTGCGCTATACGCAAGCGCTGATCACGCAAATGTCGCAGACGGCCGTGTGCAACCGCCACCATACGGTGGAACAGCAGCTGTGTCGCTGGCTGCTGCTGACCATGGACCGCCTGCCGAACCGCGAGCTGACCATGACACAGGAGTTGATTGCCAACATGCTGGGCGTGCGCCGCGAAGGCGTGACGGAAGCGGCCGGGCGTTTGCAGACGCGCGGCTTCATCAGCTACCGGCGTGGCCATATTTCCGTGCTGGACCGCGCCGGTCTCGAAGGCCACGTGTGCGAATGCTATGGCGTGGTGAAGAAGGAATTCACGCGCCTGCTGTCGGATGTGCGCCAGCGCCAGGCGCGCTGAACACCGCATCCTCTCTTTTATCGTTGTCACAGTCCGGGCTACCCCATGCAATCTGTTGAAAACATTCCCCCGCGCGCACCATCGCGCTGGCCCATGGCGCTGGCGTTTTCGTTCAGCGCCATCGTGCTGCTGGCCATCGGCCTGCTGGCCTGGCGCGCGCCGTTCGAAACGGCCTGCGTCATCGACGCGCTGGTCTTCTTGCTGCTGATGCTGCTCGTGGCGCTGTACCGCCGCACGGTGGCGGCCAGCCTGCCGCGTCAGTTGCTCAAGGCGGGCGCCTTGCAGGATGCGATTTTCAACAGCGCCAATTTCTCATGCATCGCCACCGATGCGCAGGGCGTGATCCAGATTTTCAACGTGGGCGCAGAACGCATGCTGGGCTATGCGGCGAGCGACGTGGTCGACAAGCTGACGCCGGCCGGTATTTCTGATGCGCAGGAAATCGTTGCGCGCGCCGCCGCCCTCAGTGCCGAACTCGACACCGTCATCACGCCCGGCGTGGAAGCGCTCGTGTTCAAGGCCACGCGCGGCATCGAAGACATCTATGAACTGACCTACATCCGCAAAGATGGCAGCCGCTTCCCCGCCATTGTTTCCGTGACGGCCTTGCGCGATGCGCAAAGCAAGGTCATTGGCTACTTGCTGATCGGCACGGACAACACGGTGCGCAAGCAGGTCGAGGCGGAACAGGCCTTGCTGGACCAGCGCCTGCGCGAACAGCAGGCGTACACGCGCTCGCTGGTCGAGACCAACAATGCGGAGTTGAAGAAGGCACGCCTGGTGGCGGAAAAGGCCAACCGCGCCAAGTCCGAATTCCTGTCGAGCATGAGCCACGAATTGCGTACGCCGCTGAACGCCGTGCTGGGCTTTGCACAGCTGATGGCGTCCGACGTGCCGCCGCCCACCGTGCCGCAGCAGCGCTCGATCGAGCAGATACTCAAGGGCGGCTGGTATCTGCTGCGTCTGATCAATGAAATTCTCGACCTGGCCATGATCGAATCGGGCAAGGTCACCTTGTCGCAGGAAGCGATGTCGCTGCTTGACGTGCTGCAGGATTGCCAGGCGATGATTGCGCCGCAGGCGGAAAAGCGCGGCATCCGCATGCATTTCCCCCGCTGCGGCCAGGCCTTCTATGTGCATGCGGACCGCACACGCGTGAAACAGGTGATGGTCAACCTGCTGTCGAACGCCATCAAGTACAACCAGGGCGGCGGCACCGTCACCGTCGATTGCAGCCAGCGCGGCGCCAAGGTACGGGTCAGCGTGCGCGACAGCGGCGCCGGCCTCGACGCGGGCCAGGTAGCCCAGCTGTTCCAGCCATTCAACCGCCTGGGACAGGAAAACAGCACGGAAGAGGGCACGGGCATCGGCCTCGTCGTCACCAAGCAGCTGATCGAATTGATGGGCGGCACCATCGGCGTCGACAGCACGGTCGGCGTGGGCACCACGTTCTGGTTCGAGCTGGCTTCCAGCAGCGCGCCAGCCCTGGTGCTGGGCGACGGCGACGCGTTGCCACAGGTGCAGGAGCCGCAGGAAAGCCAGCGCACCTTGCTGTACGTGGAAGACAATCCCGCCAACCTGGCGCTGGTGGAGCAATTGATCGCCCGCCGCAGCGATTTGAAGTTGCTCACGGCCATCGATGCGCACCTGGGCATCGACCTGGCGCGCACGTATCAGCCGGACGTGATCTTGATGGACATCAACCTGCCCGGCATCAGCGGCTTTGGCGCCCTGCATATCCTGCATGACGATCCGCTGACGAGCCATATTCCCGTGATGGCCCTGTCGGCCAACGCCGTGCCGCGCGACATCGAGAAGGGCCTGGAAGCGGGCTTCTTCCGCTACCTGACCAAGCCGATCAAGGTCGTCGAATTCATGGATGCGCTCGACGTGGCCCTGCACCATGCGGCCGCGCACGGCCTGGCCGACGACATTCACGCAATACGCTAATTCAGCATTTATTTTTAGGAATACCGCCATGCTTCAAGCCACCGAGATTTTGAACGCCAGCATCCTCATCGTAGATGACCAGGAGGCGAACGTCATGCTGCTGGAACAGGTGCTGCGCAATGCCGGCTATACGCGCATCACGTCCACCATGGACCCGCAAGCCGTGCGTGCGCTGCACCAGCAGCACCGCTACGACCTGATCCTGCTCGACCTGCAGATGCCGGAAATGGATGGCTTCGAGGTCATGGAAGGCTTGCGCGACATCGAGGCGGGCAGCTATCTGCCCGTGCTGGTGATCACGGCCCAGCCCGGCCACAAGCTGCGCGCGCTGCAGGCGGGCGCCAAGGACTTCGTCAGCAAGCCGTTCGATCTGGTGGAAGTCAAGACGCGCATCCACAACATGCTGGAAGTGCGCCTGCTGTACCAGAAGCTGGCCGAATACAACAAGTCGCTGGAACAGATGGTGGAAGAGCGCACGGCGGAACTGCGCGAAAGCGAAGCGCGCTTCCAGCGCTTCACGGAACTGTCGTCCGACTGGTACTGGGAACAGGATGCGCAGGGCAATCTGACGCGCTTTTCCGGCCCCGTGGCTGAAATGCTGGGCATCGGCAGCGAGCAAGAGCCGCAGCGCTGGAACGCCACCGAACGAGCGCTGCTCGACGCAAAAATTGCCGCGCGCGAACCATTTCTCGATTTCATCTACAGCCGCGCCAACCTCGACGGCAGCACGCAGTACCTGCAGGTGAGCGGCGAACCGATGTTCGACAATGGCAGCCGCTTCATCGGCTACCGCGGCATCGGCCTCGATGTCACGGAGCGCCATCGCATTGCCTGATTTATACTGGGTGCTATCGATACTGACCAGGAAAAATCATGACTGACAAATCAACGCCGCAATACTGGTTCCCCGCCAAGACCTATGGCTGGGGCTGGGGCTTGCCCATCACGTGGCAGGGCTGGCTGGTGTTCCTGGCCGCGCTGGCGCTGTTCGCCTGCGGCGCTTTCCTGTTCCCGCCGCAGACCATGCTCGTGGGCTACATCGTCTATGAAGTGGCCATCGTTGCCGTGCTCATTTTCATCTGCCAGCTGAAGGGTGAACCGACCAGCTGGCGCTGGGGTAAGAAGAAGTAGAGCGATGTACAAAGACGACACCTGCAAGAAATCATCTGGCCGCGCGGCGTGAACCGCGTATAATTGGCTCGCTGCCGCAAGGCGGCAAACGCTAGGGGTCCTGCCTTTCGCTGTGGAAACACAGTGCAAGCGCGGGTGAGAAATACCCTCCGAACCTGATCTGGATAATGCCAGCGAAGGGAAGCTTTAGGATGAACGCACCCCGCTTTTCCGCGTGCGCGCAGCCGAACCTCCTTAGCTGGCTCCAGGCTTAAAAATAGTCTAGCCAAGGAGCCAAAATGAACGCCAACCCGAAATTCCTCTCCGCCACCGCCACGGTCGACGAAGCCGCCATCGCGCCACTGCCCAATTCGCGCAAGATCTATGTTGAAGGCAGCCGCCCCGACATCCGCGTGCCCATGCGCGAGATCAGCCAGTCCGACACGGAAGCGTCGTTCGGCGGCGAAAAGAACCCGCCGATCTACGTCTACGACACTTCCGGCCCGTACACGGACCCGGACGTGCAGATCGACATCCGCTCGGGCCTCGACACGCCGCGCCTGCCGTGGATCGTCGAACGTGCCGATACGGAAGAATTGCCGGGCCCGACCTCCGACTACGGCATCGCCCGCCTGGCGGACCCGAAGCTGGCCGAGCTGCGTTTCAACCTGCACCGCAAGCCGCGCCGCGCCATCGCCGGCAAGAACGTGACGCAAATGCACTACGCGCGCCAGGGCATCATCACGCCGGAAATGGAATTCGTGGCCATCCGCGAAAACATGCGCCGCCAGGAATATTTGCGTGAGCTGAAAGCGTCCGGTCCCATGGGCGAGCGCCTAGCCGACCTGATGGGCCGCCAGCATCCGGGCCAGTCGTTTGGCGCCAGCATCCCGGCCGAGATCACGCCGGAATTCGTGCGCGAGGAAATTGCCCGCGGCCGCGCCATCATCCCCGCCAACATCAACCATCCGGAAGTCGAGCCGATGATTATCGGCCGCAATTTCCTCGTGAAAATCAACGCGAATATTGGCAACTCGGCCGTCACCTCGTCGATCGGCGAGGAAGTGGAAAAGATGACCTGGGCCATCCGCTGGGGCGGCGATAACGTGATGGATCTGTCGACCGGCAAGCACATCCACGAGACGCGCGAATGGATCGTGCGCAACAGCCCCGTGCCGATCGGCACCGTGCCCATCTACCAGGCACTGGAAAAGGTCAATGGCAAGGCCGAAGATTTAACTTGGGAAATCTTCCGCGACACCCTGATCGAGCAGGCCGAGCAGGGCGTCGATTACTTCACCATCCACGCGGGCGTGCTGCTGCGCTATGTGCCGATGACAGCCAAGCGCCTGACGGGCATCGTCTCGCGCGGCGGCTCCATCATGGCGAAATGGTGTCTGGCACACCACCAGGAATCATTCCTGTACACGCATTTCGAAGAGATTTGCGAAATCATGAAAGCGTACGACGTGTCGTTCTCGCTGGGCGACGGCTTGCGTCCCGGCTCCATCTACGATGCCAACGACGAGGCGCAGCTGGGCGAACTGAAAACCCTGGGTGAGCTGACGCAAGTCGCCTGGAAGCACGACGTGCAAGTGATGATCGAGGGGCCTGGCCACGTACCGATGCAGCTGATCAAGGAAAACATGGACTTGCAGCTGGAACAGTGCGGCGAAGCGCCGTTCTATACCTTGGGGCCATTGACGACCGATATCGCGCCCGGCTACGACCACATCACGTCCGGCATTGGCGCTGCCATGATCGGCTGGTATGGCACGGCCATGTTGTGCTACGTGACGCCGAAGGAACACCTGGGCCTGCCCAACAAGGCGGACGTCAAGGACGGCATCATCACGTACAAGATTGCGGCGCACGCGGCCGACCTGGCCAAGGGCCATCCGGGCGCGCAAATCCGCGACAACGCGCTGTCGAAAGCCCGCTTTGAATTCCGCTGGGATGACCAGTTCAACATCGGCCTGGACCCGGACAAGGCGCGTGAATTCCACGATGAAACCCTGCCCAAGGATTCGGCCAAGGTGGCGCATTTCTGCTCCATGTGCGGCCCCCATTTCTGCTCGATGAAGATCACGCAGGAAGTGCGCGAATACGCGGCCGGCATGGGCATCGCGGAAGACAAGGCGCTCAAGCAGGGCATGGAAATCAAGGCCATCGAATTCATCAAGAACGGCGCCGAGCTGTACCGCAAAGTCTGAGGGAGAGCGTGATGCCTGCATTCATCAACATCACGCTCAACGGCGCACCGCACCAGGTGCCGCCGGGGCAAACCCTGGACCAACTGATCGCCGCGCTGTCGCTGGAAAACCAGGCGCTGGCGCTGGCCGTCAACCGCAATGTCGTGCCGCGCAAGGCGTGGCAGGGGCAGGTCTTGCAAACCCAGGATCAAGTGGAAATAGTCCGCGCCATCGGCGGCGGCTGAACTAAGGAAAAAGCAATGAACAGTAATAACAACGACCTGCTGACCATCGCAGGCAAACAGTATCAATCGCGCTTGCTGGTCGGTAGCGGCAAGTACAAGGATTTACCGCAGACGCGCGAAGCGACGGATGCGGCCGAGGCGCAGATCATCACGGTGGCGATCCGGCGCGTGAATATCGGGCAGGACCCGAACGCGCCCAGCCTGCTCGATGTCGTGCCGCCGGACCAGTACACGATTTTGCCGAACACGGCCGGCTGCTACAACGCCAAGGACGCTGTCTACACCCTGCAACTGGCGCGCGAGCTTCTGGGCGGACGCAATCTGGTGAAACTGGAAGTGCTCGGTGACGAAAAGACCTTGTTTCCGCACATGCCGGAAACCTTGATTGCGGCCGAGGCGCTGGTCAAGGATGGCTTTGACGTGATGGTCTACTGCAGCGATGATCCGATCCAGGCGAAGATTCTGGAAGACATCGGCTGCGTGGCCGTCATGCCGCTGGCGTCCCTGATCGGTTCGGGCATGGGCATCTTGAATCCATGGAATTTGTCGCTGATCATCGACCAGGCGAAAGTGCCCGTGCTCGTCGATGCCGGCGTGGGCACGGCTTCCGATGCGGCCATTGCCATGGAACTCGGCTGCGATGGCGTGCTGATGAATACGGCCATTGCCGGCGCGCGCGACCCCGTGCGCATGGCGCATGCGATGAAGCTGGCCGTGCGGGCCGGGCGCGAAGCATTCCTGGCGGGACGCATGCCGCGTAAATTTGCCGCGTCGCCGTCGTCGCCGATGGCGGGCCGGCTGGCGTGACGGTGCCGATGCGCCACACTGTGCTCGTGTTTGCCGGCGCCGATCCGTCGGGCGGCGCCGGCATCGCCGCCGATATCGTGGCCATTGCGGCGCAGGGCGCGCATGCCTTGCCCGTCATCACGGCGCTGACGGTGCAGGACAACGACAGGGTCTTTGGCGTCGAACCGGTGGCGCCGGAATTGCTGCGCCGCCAGGCGCAGGCGCTGATCGACAAGATCAGCATCGATGCCGTGAAGATCGGCATTCCCGGCAGCGCCGCGAACGCGGCCGTCATCGCGCAACTGATCGCGCAATTGCGGCTGGCCCGCCCAAGCTTGCCTGTCGTGCTCGACCCCGTGCTGGCCAGCGGCCATGGCGACGTGCTCAGCCGGGATGATGCCGTACTGGCGCTGGCGCCCTTGCTGCCGGTGACGACCGTCATCGTACCGAACGGGCCGGAAGCGCTGGCCTTGGGCGGCGAGGGAAACTTGCTGGAACAAGGCTGTGAGAACGTGCTGGTGACGGGCGGCCATGGCACAGGCGAGGTGATCGTCAACCGCTGGCTCGATGGTGCTGGCAATGAGCGCGAGTGGCGCTGGCCGCGCCTGCCTGGCGAATTTCACGGCAGCGGCTGCACTTTGGCGTCCGCCATCGCGGCGCGCCTGGCGCAAGGCATGCCGATGCAAGAGGCGCTCGATGGCGCGCAACGCTATTGCCATGCGGCCCTGACCGGCGCCTATGCGATAGCGCCAGGCCAGCTGATGCCGCAACGATTCATTCAATAAGGAAAATATCATGCGTGGACTGTATCTGGTTACCCCGAACTGGGACGACACCGACCGCCTGCTCGACGTGAGCGAGCAAGCCTTGCAGGAAGGCGTGGCCTTGCTGCAATACCGCCACAAGAGCGCGGAAGCGGAGCAGCGGCGCGAACAGGCGGGCGCCTTGCTGGCGCTGGCCCGTAAGTACGGCGTGCCTTTCATCATCAATGACTTCATCGAACTGTGCGAAGAGCTCGACGCGGACGGCGTGCACGTGGGCGGCACGGATGCATCCGTGGCGCAGGTGCGTACGCGCCTGGGCAAGGACAAGATCGTCGGTGCCTCGTGCTATGGGGACATGGCCTTGGCACGAACGGCGGAGGCGGGCGGCGCCAGCTATGTGGCCTTCGGCGGCTTTTATCCGTCGCTGGTGAAAAAGTATCCGGTCACGACACCGCTCG
Organism: Janthinobacterium sp. BCJ23; assembly: GCF_059617945.1. NCBI lineage: Bacteria > Pseudomonadati > Pseudomonadota > Betaproteobacteria > Burkholderiales > Oxalobacteraceae > Janthinobacterium > Janthinobacterium sp. BCJ23. Next base: position 122,043 of record NZ_JCAQAW010000012.1, read on the forward strand.
ACATCGTGCTGCAGGCGAAACGCGAGATCGCCTTGCCTTGCGTGGTGATCGGCGGCATGACGCCGGAGAACGCCGCGCCGCTGGCCGCGCGCGGTGCCGACATGGTGGCGGCGATCAGCAGTGTCTACCAGGCGGACGATGTGGATATTGCGGTGCAGCAATTCAATCAATTGTTTGCGGCATGAACAGTGGCGTGCAAGGCTGGTTTGGGCGAATAATCGGCATATAATAAGAACATCATTCATTACCGAGGTCCCCCACCCATGAGCCAGCCAGCCGCCGCGAAACGCCTTATCCTGATCGTTGACGATGACCAGCTCCTGTTGGAATTCCTCGGCGAAGTCCTGCGGCATGCCGGCTACGAAACAGCCCTGGCCCATTCGGCCGAAGTGGCGCTGCAGCTGATCGCCCAGCGCGAGCCGGACCTGGCCTTGCTCGACATCCACATGCCGGGCATGTCCGGCCTGGAACTGGCCAAGCGCCTGCATGGCGAAACGGCCGTGCCGTTCATGTTCCTGTCCGGCAGCGGCGACAGCGAGTCGGGCAAGCAGGCGGCCGCCTACGGCGCCGTCGGTTATGTGGTGAAACCCGTCGATGAAGGCCGCTTGATGCCCGCGTTTGAAGCGGGCCTGGCCCGTGCCGATGAAATCCGCCAGCTGCGCCGTACCGAGCTGAACCTGAACGCGGCCCTGGCCGCCGGCCGCGAAACGAGCCTGGCCGTGGGTTTGCTGATGGGCAAGTTCCAGACAGACCGCAACACGGCCTTCGAAGTGCTGCGCGACCACGCCCGTTCCAGCCGCCGCAAGATCAATGAAATCGCCAGCCAGTTGCTGCTGGCCGAGGAAACCCTGAACGGCTTGCATGGGGCGTTTTTGAACCGCGCGAAAAGCAAGTAAGCGTTTTACTGGCGCCTGCTTTGCTATGATGTGGCGATACGGCGCGCTGGCGCGCCCGGTTCAACCATACACAGCACAGGACACACATGAAAACCAAAGCAGCGATTGCATGGAAGGCGGGCGCGCCTTTGACCATCGAAGAAGTCGACCTGGCCGGCCCGCGCGAGGGTGAGGTACTGGTCGAGATCAAGGCCACGGGCATTTGCCATACCGATTACTACACCCTGTCGGGCGCCGATCCGGAAGGCATCTTCCCGTCCATCCTGGGCCATGAAGGCGCCGGCATCGTCGTCGACGTGGGCCCGGGCGTGAAAAGCCTGAAAAAAGATGACCACGTCATTCCCCTGTACACGCCGGAATGCCGCCAGTGCAAATTCTGCCTGTCGCAAAAAACCAACTTGTGCCAGTCGATCCGCTCGACCCAGGGCCGCGGCCTGATGCCGGATGCGACATCGCGCTTTTCCATCGACGGCAAGCCCATCTTCCACTACATGGGCACGTCCACGTTCTCGAATTACATCGTCGTGCCGGAAATCGCCCTGGCGAAGATCCGCGAAGACGCGCCATTCGACAAGGTCTGCTACATCGGCTGCGGCGTCACCACCGGCGTGGGCGCCGTGTTGTTTACGGCCAAGGTCGAGGCGGGCGCCAACGTGGTCGTGTTCGGCCTGGGCGGCATCGGCCTGAATGTGATCCAGGCAGCCAAGATGGTCGGCGCCGACAAGATCATCGGCGTGGACATCAACCCGGCCCGCCAGGCCATCGCGCGCAAGTTCGGCATGACGCATTTCGTCAACGCCAACGAGGTGGAAAATGTGGTCGACACGATCGTGCAGTTGACGGACGGCGGCGCCGACTATTCGTTTGAATGCATCGGCAACACCACCACCATGCGCCAGTCGCTCGAGTGCTGCCACAAGGGCTGGGGCCAGTCCATCATCATCGGCGTGGCGGCAGCCGGCCAGGAAATTTCCACTCGTCCATTCCAGCTGGTGACGGGGCGCGTGTGGAAAGGTTCCGCCTTCGGTGGCGCACGGGGCCGCACGGACGTGCCGAAGATCGTCGACTGGTATATGGAAGGCAAGCTCAACATCGACGATTTGATTACGCACCGCCTGAAGCTCGACGACATCAACCAGGGCTTCGACCTGATGAAGAGCGGCGAATCGATCCGCTCCGTCGTGCTGTACTAATACATTACGCCGTACCACGGCGTTTTTGCGGAGGCTGCGGCCTCCGTTTTTTTGCCCGGCCTCCATCCATCGCCCGTGTCTGCCATCCAGGCCGGTCTTTTTGCAGCCTGTCGCACCGCGCTGGAGCCGTGCTCCATCCGCCGCTAAAGTCAATGCTCCACTACTTTTGCGACGAGGCAGCCATGTCCACTTCCTACCGTTTGATCCTCAGCCTGGCCGGTATCCTGCTTGGCGGCAGTGCGCTGGCCGTGCAGCCGCCGCAGCCGCCCGCGCCGCCTGCCCCGCCGGCCGCACCCAGCGTGCAGGTCAGCCGTTCGATCGACAAGGGCGAAAGCTATGCGCTCGTCGACGGCGCCACGGATAGCGAGGGCGTCATCGTCGTCGACAGCGATATTCACTCGCAGCAGGTGGAAAAGCTCAAGCGCTCGATCAAGGGGCCGTTCCTGTGGTTCCGCGACCAGGGGCAGGCCTATGTGCTGCAGGATGCGGCCTTGCTGGGCAAGGTGCGCACGGCATGGCAGCCGTCGAAACAGATCGGCAAGGAGATGAGCGCGCTCGGCGATCAAATGGGCGAGCATGGCAAGGCCATGGGCGAAATGGGCCGCAAGATGGGCGCCCGCAGCCTGGAAAAAGGCAGCGCGCGCGAGTCGGAACAGTTGCGCGCGCTGGGCCGCCAGCAGCAGGAGCTGGGCCGCAAGCTCGGTGACGCTTCGCGCCGCCAGGCGCTGGCAACGAGCGACACGGCGCGCCGCGCGGCCGAGCGCGACGTGGAGCGCCTGCAGCAGCAGATGGAAGATGCGCAGGAAGAGATGGAAGAGATCAACGACCGCATCGCCGACGTGCACGAGCGCGAGGCCGAGAAAGCGGAGCAGATGTCGCGCCAGATGGAGCAGCGCAGCAAGCCGATGGAAGCGCTGGGCAAGCAAATGGGCGAGCTGGGCCGCCAGCAGGAAAAAGTCGTCAAGATCGCCGACAAGACCACGCGCCAGGTAATCGCCCAGGCGCTCAGCGAAGGCAAGGCGAAGCTGGTGCGCTAAGCAACAATCCAGGTGGCGGCCACGGCCAGGTATTGCGCCGGCAACCGCTCCCTGGCGTCGTCCTCGCTGGCATACACGTCATCCTGCACCGTTTCCCACTGCGCGTCGCAGCTGAAACGGTAGACGCGCGCCTCGTCTGCGTAGCGGCACACGGCCAGGCCGTGGATGGCGGTGGGGGCGCCACCATGCTCATTGGTGACATGGCCGAAGGGCTGGTCGGACCAGGCCCAGGCCAGTACGCTGGCGCCGTCGAGGTGGGTGGGTGGTGTCATGGGATGCAGGCCGCTGTGTCGGGATGGCGATTGTAGCGCGCGTGGGTAAAATGCCGCGACCGCTGGACAAATGCACAGTATTTTTAGCCATGCCGGTATAATCACGGGATGCAAAATCTTCTTCACAACCTCAATCCCGAACAATTGGCTGCCGTCACCTTGCCGGCGCAGCATGCGCTGATCCTGGCAGGCGCCGGTTCAGGCAAGACCCGCGTGCTGACCACCCGCATCGCGTGGCTGATCCAGACCCAGCAGGTATCGCCGCCCGGCATCCTGGCCGTGACGTTTACCAATAAAGCCGCCAAGGAAATGCTCACGCGCCTGTCGGCCATGCTGCCGATCAACACGCGCGGCATGTGGATCGGCACCTTCCACGGCCTGTGCAACCGCTTGCTGCGCACGCACTACCGCGACGCGGCCTTGCCGCAAACGTTCCAGATCCTCGACTCGCAGGATCAATTGTCGGTGATCAAGCGCTTGTTGAAGGCAAACAACATCGATGATGAAAAATTCCCGCCGAAGACGGTGATGTATTTCATCAACAACGCCAAGGACCAGGGCTTGCGCGCCACGGACGTGGAAGCGTACGACGCGCACGAGCGCAAGATGGTCGAGCTGTACCAGTTGTACGACGACCAGTGCCAGCGCGAAGGCGTCGTCGATTTTGCGGAATTGCTGCTGCGCACGTATGAACTGCTGAGCCGCAACCAGCCGCTGCGCGAACACTACCAGGCCCGCTTCCGCCATATTCTCGTGGACGAGTTCCAGGATACGAATAACCTGCAATACAACTGGCTCAAATTGCTGGCTGGCCACGGCAGCCGCGATGGCGGCGCCCTGTTTGCCGTCGGCGACGATGACCAGAGCATCTACGCGTTCCGCGGCGCCAACGTGGGCAATATGAGCGCCTTCGAGCATGAGTTCCAGGTCAAGAACTTGATCAAGCTCGAGCAGAATTATCGCTCGCACGGCCACATCCTCGACAGCGCCAACGTGCTGATCGCGAACAACAGCAAGCGCCTGGGCAAGAATCTGCGCACGGACGCGGGCCATGGCGAGCAGGTGCGCGTGTATGAGGCCAGTTCCGATCTGCAGGAAGCGCAGTGGATCATCGAAGAGGCGAAAAGCCTGATCGCCGATGGCGCTTCGCGCAGCGAAATCGCGATCTTGTACCGCTCGAATGCGCAGTCGCGCGTGATCGAGCATGCACTGTTTTCGGCCGCGATTCCGTATCACGTGTATGGCGGCCAGCGCTACTTCCAGCGCGCCGAGGTCAAGCACGCGATTGCCTATTTGCAGTTGATGGACAATCCGCACAACGATTCGGCCTTCTTGCGCGTGGTCAATTTCCCTACGCGCGGCATCGGCATGCGCTCGATCGAGCAATTGCAGGCCGCCTCGGAACAGTACGGCATTTCGCTGTACGCCTCCGTGCCGTATGTGGCGGGCAAGGCGGGCAGCGTGCTGGCCGGCTTCGTCAAGCTGATCGAAGGCGTGCGTTTCGAAACGCAGCAATTGTCTCTGCCGGAAATGGTCAGAGTGGTGCTGGAGGCGAGTACCTTGCTCCAGCATTACCAGAACGAAAAAGAAGGCGCCGACCGCATCGAGAACTTGGAACAGATGGTCAGCGCGGCCAGCCAGTTCATTTCCGAGGAAGGTTTCGGCCAGGGCGCACCGGCCCATCTGGGCCCTGCCGCCCAGGCGCAGTCGGGCGCGCCCGTGGTCAACCAGGATGGCATCGAAATTTTAGATGCGGACGCGCCGCTGCCGGCCGTGATGTCGCCGCTGTCCGCGTTTTTATCGCACGCGTCGCTGGAAGCGGGCGACAACCAGGCGCAGGCGGGCCAGGATGCGCTGCAGATGATGACGGTGCACTCGGCCAAGGGCCTGGAATTCGACAATGTGTTCATCACGGGCCTTGAAGAGGGCCTGTTCCCGCACGAAAGCAGCTCGAAGGAAGACAATGGCGTGGAAGAGGAACGCCGGCTGATGTACGTGGCCATCACGCGCGCACGCAAGCGGCTGTACATGAGCTTTTCGCAGACGCGCATGCTGCATGGCCAGACGCGCTACAACATGAAATCGCGCTTCTTCGACGAATTGCCGGAAGAATCGCTGAAATGGCTGTCGCCGAAGGTGCAGGCGAACTGGTTCGGCAACCGCAAGTCGGCCTGGGATGAGGCACCGCGTGTGGTCAGCCTCGGTTCGGACAATGCGATTGCGCAAAAGATCGCGCAAAAAGCCACGGGCGGCGGCTGGCGCATCGGTGAATCGGTGGCGCACGCCAAGTTCGGCGAAGGCGTGATCGTCAATATCGAAGGTGGCGGCGGCAATGCGCGCGCGCAAATCAATTTCGGACAGCACGGCATGAAGGTGCTGGATTTGGGGATTGCGAAGCTGGAACGGCTGTGACGGTAATCTGGCGCCACCGCGGGGGCTAACAATGTTGTCGGATTACGCGTGGCCTTCGGCCCCGCTAATCCGACCTACCAGGAACATACTCTGGCCGGTCGCATAGGTCGGATTAGCGAAGCGTAATCCGACACCATTGTTGGCCTCGCAGCGTCGGATTACGCGGCCGACCGGTGTCTGGCGATCACTCGCCGGTCTTGTCCAGCGACACCGTCTTGCTCTCATCGACGGGCAGGCCGAAGATCTGGCGGTAGGCGGCATAGAACGAGCAATGCATGATGATGGTGAGTATCATCGACAGCGGCATCATCAGTTGCATCATCAGCTGCGTGCGGCCAAAGATGACGGCCAGCAACTGGCTGGTGACGATGCTGATGGCGAACCAGGTGGCGGCGAAGACGATGAAGGCCGACAGCGAACGCCAGACGGCGAAAAAGCTGAAGAACAGCGCCTTGCCCAGGCTGATGCGTTGCCAGTAGATCAGCGGTGCGGCAAAGCAGAAGGCCATGGCGGCAGGCACGTACATGACGATGGCCAGCAGGATGCCGAGGCCCAGGCGTGATTCGGGGATGGCGGCGCGTGCCGCTTCTTCCGTCAGTTGCCCGGTGACCAGTTTCCACAGCAAACCGTCGTCCACGAGGGTCGAGGCGCCGATGGCGACGATGGCCATCAGGATGTACAGCACGCCCAGGCCGAACAGGGAAGGAAACGCGGGCTTGCGGAAGCCCGAGATCAGCAGGCTGGGCAGGACGCGCTTGCCCTGGTCGATATTCAGGCAGCCTTGCACGAAGGCAACAGAAAACACGGGGACCAGGATGACGGGCAGCAATTGGCCGAGCACAGGCACGATGCTGACGGCCAGCATGCAGAACATATAGCCGAGAAACAACATCGACATGCCGCCAGGTTGCTTGCGAAACAGGGCAAAGCCTTGTTTCACCCATTGCCAACCTGTACTTGCAGGTAATTTTTCCATTTTTAAAACAGTTCCGGAGCAGGTGTGGCAATACGTTCGCGCAGAATGCGTTCGAAATGCGTGGGATCGTGCGGGGTCAGCATTTCCGCTTCGCGCGGCTGGTAATAATCGTACAGGCGCGACAGCCAGAAGCGCAGTGCGGCGGCGCGCAGCATCGGTTGCCATGCCGTTTGTTCTTCATGCGTAAACGGGCGCACGGCCTGGTAGGCGTCGAGCAGGGCGCGCACTCTTTCGGTATCGAGCACCCCTGTGGCCAGGTCCACGCACCAGTCGTTGACGGTGACGGCCACGTCGAACAGCCACGTGTCGCAGCCGGCAAAGTAAAAGTCGAAAAAGCCTGTCAGTTGCTCGCCGTCAAACATGACGTTGTTGCGGAACAAGTCGGCATGCACGGGGCCGCGCGGGATGGCTTTATAGGTATCGCAGGCAGCAAAGGCGTCCTGGAAATGGATTTCCGCGCGCAGCAAGTGCGCTTTGGCATCGTCGAGGTGGTGCAAGACCAAGGGCGTGGTGGCGTTCCACCAGTCCAGTCCCCGCAAATTCGGCTGCTGCAGGGGGAAATCCTGCGCCGCCAGATGCATCTTCGCCAGCATGGCGCCGACGGCCGCGCAATGCACGGCTTGCGGCGCCATCTGCGAGCTGCCGTCGAGTTTGCTGACGATGGCGGCCGGCTTGCCTTGCAGGGCCGTCACCAGTTCGCCATCGGCATTGGCGATCGGCGCCGGCACCAGTACGCCCCGGTCCGCCAAATGGCGCATCAGTTGCAGATAGAACGGCAATTGCTCGAAGCTGAGGTTTTCAAAGATCGTCAGCACATACTCGCCGCGCTCCGTGCTCAGGAAAAAATTGCTGTTTTCGATGCCGGACGCGATGCCCTTGAGCGCCAGAGGTTTGCCGAGTGGAAACTGCGTGATCCACTGGTCGATATCGTCCAGGTGTAGCGCGGTAAAAACTGCCATGGGAAAGAGGGGAATGGTCTAAAAGGTCAAAAAAAGCCGGCTGCCCCCCAGATGGCCGGGGCAGGGCAGAAGAGAGTGGCTGCTTACTTCGCTGGTGCGGGTGGTGCTGGCGCGTCCGCTGCCTCTTCATCGCGTTGTTTCTGTTTCTTCTTGCCCAGGTCAAATTCCAGCACTTTCCATTGCGGGCCGCGCAAGGCGTTGCCGTTGGCCTGGTCGCCACCGGCGGCCGGCTTCATGTAATAGGTGCTGCCGCCGCTCGTGACTTTGACTTCGGACGTCACGCCCGCTTCGCGTTTTTCGGTGATTTGCTGCTTGGCCGCCGCTGGCGCCACGGTGATCGGAGCTTCGCCCATTTCCTCGATACGTTCGAGCTGTGGCGGCGCGTCGCTCGGTTTGGCCGGCGTCTGGGCGCTGGCAATGGCCGAACATGCCAGCAGGGGCAGGGCGAGGAATGTCCAGAGTGTCGATGTACGCATCATGATGGGTTCGCTTCCATGTGTGGGACTGCAGCGCGTGCAGTGTGTAATGCCGTCAATTTATCTATAAGGCATTGTAACAAACTGGTAGGCAATGCTGTTTAAATGTGCCGAAATGGCTGGCAACGGCAGCCCGCGCGCCCGCACGGGGCCGCCAGCTTGTTAAAAACGCCAGGAACGGCAAGAGTTGCGGCCGGTGGCGCGGCCCTAAACTCTGCGATAATTGTGCGATATTCCGCCCGTCCGCCGCTGTTTCTTCCCGGCTGGCGCGGCTCACCTTATTTTATTGGCATTATGCAAAACACCCTGCTGTTAGTCGACGGTTCCAGTTACCTTTATCGTGCCTTCCATGCGCTGCCCGACCTGCGCAGCCCGGACGGCTATCCCACGGGCGCCATGCACGGCATGGTTAACATGCTGCGTCGTTTGCGCGCCGACTATCCGGCCGCCTACATCGCCTGCGTGTTCGATGCCAAAGGGAAAACTTTCCGCGACGACATGTATCCAGAGTACAAGGCGACGCGCGCCTCGATGCCGGACGACCTGCGCTTGCAGATCGAACCGATCCACGAAGCCGTGCGCGCCATGGGCTGGCCGATTTTGATGGTCGACGGCGTGGAAGCGGACGACGTGATTGGGACCCTGGCCGTGCAGGCGGCCGCCGCCGGCATGAACGTGGTGGTGTCGACGGGCGACAAGGACCTGGCGCAGCTGGTCAACAGCCAGGTGACCCTGATCAATACCATGAGCAATGAAAAGCTCGACGAAGCGGCCGTGCTGGTCAAATTCGGCGTGCCGCCGAACCGCATCATCGATTATCTGTCGCTGATCGGCGATACGGTCGACAACGTGCCGGGCGTATCGAAATGCGGTCCGAAGACAGCCGTCAAATGGCTGACCTTGTACGACAGCCTGGAAGGCGTGATGGAAAACGCGGCCAGTGTGGGCGGCGCCGTGGGAGAAAACCTGCGCACGGCCCTGCCATGGCTGCCGCAAGCGCGCGCCTTGATCACCGTCAAGACCGATTGCGATTTGTCCGGGCACATGACGACGATCACCGACTCGCTGGTGGCGAAACACGAAGACAAGGAAGCGCTGCTGGCCTTCTTCAACCGCTACGGCTTCAAGGCCCTGCTGCGCGAACTGGGCGCGGCGCCGCCGCCGATGTCTCCCGTTGGCGCACCGACAGTTGCCGGTGCCACCATCGCGAATACGACGGGCGACATGTTCGCCGATGCCGCGCCAGCAGTCGAGGCCGTGTATGAAACCGTGCTGACGGATGAGCAGCTCGATAAATGGATCGCGCTGATCGATGCGGCGCCCTTGACGGCTGTCGACACGGAAACCACGTCGCTGGAACCGATGACGGCGCAAATGGTCGGCATTTCCCTCTCCGTTGCCGAACACAGCGCCTGCTACATCCCGCTGGCCCACGATTACGCTGGCGCGCCGGAACAGTTGACGCGCGAACACGTGCTGGCGAAACTGCGCCCGTGGCTGGAAGATGCCAACAAGCCCAAGCTGGGCCAGAACCTGAAATACGACAGCCACATCTTCGCCAACCACGGCGTGACCCTGCGCGGCATCGCCCACGATACCCTGCTCGAATCGTATGTGTTCGAATCGCACAAGAAGCACGACATGGACAGCCTGGCCCTGCGCCACCTGAACTACACGACGATCCCGTTCGAGGACGTGTGCGGCAAGGGCGCCAAGCAGATCACCTTCAACCAGGTGGAAGTGGAGCAGGCGGCGAAATACGCGGCCGAAGATGCCGACGTCACCTTGCGTTTGCACAATGCCATGTGGGGCAACGTGGCGGGCGATTACAAGCTGACCTTCATCTATGAAAAGATCGAGATGCCGACGGCCGTGGTCTTGCAAAAGATCGAGCGCAACGGCGTGCTGATCGATGACGAGTTGCTCAACATCCAGTCGGCCGAGCTGGCCGTGAAAATCCTGGAACTGGAAAAGAAGGCGTATGAACTGGCCGAGCAGCCGTTCAATCTCGGTTCGCCCAAGCAGATCGGCGAGATTTTCTTCGAGAAGCTGAAACTGCCGGTGGTCAAGAAAACCCCGACGGGCGCGCCATCGACGGATGAAGAAGTGCTGCAAAAGCTGGCCGAGGATTATCCGCTGCCCAAAGTGCTGCTCGAATACCGCGGCATGGCCAAGCTGAAGTCGACCTATACCGATAAATTGCCGAAGATGATCAACGTCACGACGGGCAGGGTGCATACGAACTATGCGCAAGCCGTGGCCGTGACGGGGCGATTAGCGTCGAACGACCCGAACTTGCAGAATATTCCCATCCGCAGTGCGGAAGGGCGCCGCATCCGCGAAGCCTTCATCGCGCCGCCCGGCAGCCACATCGTCTCGGCCGACTATTCGCAAATTGAATTGCGTATCATGGCGCACATCTCGGGCGACGAAGCCATGCTGCGCGCGTTTGCCGACGGCATCGACATTCACCGCGCCACGGCCGCCGAAATCTTTGGTGTGCCAGCCGCGGAAGTGCAGAGCGAACAGCGTCGCTACGCCAAGGTCATCAACTTCGGCCTGATCTACGGCATGAGCGCATTCGGCCTGGCCGGTAACCTGGGCGTGGACCGTACGGCCGCGCAAAGCTATATCGACCGCTACTTCGCGCGTTTTTCTGGCGTGAAACAGTACATGGAAGACACGCGCCAGCAAGCGAAGGCGCGCGGCTACGTGGAAACCGTGTTCGGCCGCCGTTTGTGGTTGCCGGAAATCAATTCGCCAAACGGCCCGCGCCGCCAGGGCGCCGAACGGGCGGCGATCAACGCGCCGATGCAGGGCACGGCCGCCGACCTGATCAAGCTGGCCATGATCGCCGTGCAAGGCTGGCTGGAAACGGACAACTTGCAGACGAAGATGATCATGCAGGTGCACGATGAACTGGTGCTGGAAGTGCCGGATGCGGAACTGGAACTGGTCAAGCGCAAGCTGCCGGAACTGATGGCCAGCGTGGCCGCGCTGAAGGTGCCGCTGACGGCGGAAGTGGGCGTCGGTAAAAATTGGGACGAAGCGCATTAACAATGTGACATAGCAGCAATGACCGTAGGTCGGCTTAGCGCGCAGCGCGTAAGCCGACATTTTTTGTCAACACACCTTTCAGGAGAAACGCATGAGCGACATGATCACCGATTGTGAAAGTTTGCTGGGCCAGAGCAGCTTGTCCGGGCCGGATGGCCGGCGTGGTTTCCTGAAGGTGGCGCTGGGCACGGGCTTTGCCGTGGCCGTGCTGCCCGTGGCGGCGCAAAACGTCATCAAGACGGATTCCGCCGGGCTCGTCACGGGCAGCATGTCGGTGATGGTCGATGGCCAGGCCGTGCCCGTGTATGCGGCCCAGCCGGAGGGTAAGACGGGTTTGCCCGTGGTACTGGTCATTTCGGAAATTTTTGGCGTGCATGAACATATCGCCGACATGGCGCGCCGTTTCGCCAAGCAGGGCTACCTGGCGCTGGCGCCCGATCTGTTCGTGCGCCAGGGCGACCCGACCAAAGTGGGCAGCATCCCGGAGTTGATGAAAGGCATTATCGCCAAGACCCCGGACGCGCAAGTGATGACGGACCTCGATGCGGTGGTGGCGTGGGCGAAACAGAATGGCGGCGACACGAGTCGCCTGGGCATCACGGGTTTCTGCTGGGGCGGGCGCATCACGTGGCTGTACGCGGCGCACAATCCGGCCGTCAAGGCGGGCGTGGCCTGGTATGGCCGCCTCGTGGGCGAGCCCAATCCCTTGCAGCCAAGCAACCCCATCGATATTGCCGCCACCTTGAAGGTCCCCGTGCTGGGCTTGTATGGCGGCAAGGATACGGGCATCAGCCAGGAATCGATCGCGAAGATGAAGGAGGCGCTGGCCAAGGGCGGCAACAAATCGGAGTTTGTCGTGTACCCCGATGCGGGCCACGCCTTCAATGCCGATTACCGTCCCAGCTACGTGGCGGCCGATGCGAAAGACGGCTATGCGCGTTGTCTCGCCTGGTTCAAGCGCCACGGCGTGGCGTGACGACGCAACAGAAAAACACCGCATTTCCCAGAAATTGGCGCGAAAGGCGCACCGGGCTGTAAAATGCCCGCTGCGCGCCAATGCAGTACAATTGCATCTTCATCGCGCGACGCTGCCGCCAAACGCGCAAAAAATTAAACAATAGATAACAACGCATTCATCAGGCCAGACGCCAGCATCGCGGGCGCCAGTGACCCGGCGCCATTTTGAGGTAAGAAAATCATCGATCCCGTCCTTATATCCATTTTGCTCGCGACCACGATCGCGGGTGTGTTGAGCATTACCGCGGCGGCGATCTTTTCGTTTGCATTCCTGTCCAAAGTGGTCGAGCGCATGGTCAGCTTGTCCGTCGGCATCATGTTGTCGACATCCTTGCTGCACGCCTTGCCCGAAGCGTTCGAATCGCAGGCGGATCCACGCACCCTGTTCGCTACCCTGCTGGCGGGCTTGCTGGCCTTCTTCATGCTGGAAAAATTCGCCATCCTGCGCCATTCGCACCACCACGAAGGCGATGGACACCACCATGCGCACGGGCACGACAAGCACGAGGCGGGCAAGGCCGGCTGGATGATACTCGTTGGCGACGGCATGCACAATTTTACGGACGGCATCCTGATCGCGGCCGCCTTCCTGGCCGACCCGAAGCTGGGCCTGGTGACGGGCCTGGCCATCATCGCGCATGAAATCCCGCAGGAAATCGGCGATTTCATCGTGCTGCTCAACGCCGGCTTCTCGCGCCTGCGCGCCTATATCTTCAACCTGCTGTGCAGCCTGATGGCGGTGGCGGGCGGCCTGCTCGGCTATTTCACCCTGGACCGCGCCAGCAATCTGATTCCTTACGTGCTCGTGTTCGCCTCGTCCGGCTTCATCTATATCGCCTTGTCCGACCTGATGCCGCAGATGCAGCGCCGCGCCACCTTGCGCGAAACCATTCCGCAAGTGCTCCTGATCGCGCTGGGCGTGTGCATCGTGCTGTTCCTGACGCACAAGCGCCACGGCGGTTGATGTACTGACTGTGTGGGTGTAGTATTGCCTTTCTGACTAACTTGCACAGAAAGGAGGAAAATATGGAAATTTTTATGCTCGCCCTATGGGATGCGCGTTCTTTAAGCACATTTGCCAGCTCTTGCCCACGTTCTATCGCGCTGCGATAACCGGGTCAGAGCAAAGTCACCCCTCTCATATAGAGTCTTTCTCGGCTCATGGTTGTCGTTAGCGCTCCTGTTAACGCGGATGCTTGCATCCCGAACAAAGACAAGAGCCATGACTACCCTTATCTCGACACAAGCTTTACAGCTGGATACCCACGACGGTTTCCTGTTCAACGAACTCGCCTTTACCTTGCTCCAGGGCGACCGCATCGGCCTGATCGGCCACAATGGCTGCGGCAAATCCACCTTGCTGGGCCTGCTCAGCGGCACGCGGGAAGCCTCGTCCGGCACCATTCATTACGCCCGTGCCTGCCGCTTGCAGCACGTGGAACAGCATTTGCCAGTCGAACTTGCCAGCCTGAGCCTGTACGACGCCTTGCTGGCGCCGGTGCTGGACCAGCCGGAACTGCATTGGCGTGTCGACAGCCTGCTGGCCGAACTGGGCTTCGACCAGGAAACCGCGCAAGTGCCCGTGCATTCGCTGTCCGGCGGCCAGCACACGCGGTTGCTGCTGGGGCGCGCCCTGCTGCAGGAACCGAACGTGCTGCTGCTCGACGAACCGAGCAATCACCTGGACTTGCCGTCGCTGCTGTGGCTCGAGCAATTCCTGCTGGCCTGGCGCGGCGCCTTCATCCTCGTCTCGCACGACCAGCGCCTGCTCGACAACGTGGCCACGCGCAGCTGGATCTTGCGCGATAGCCGCCTCTACGACTTCGACTTGCCGTGCGGTCCCGCGCTGGCGGCGCTGGCCGAAGCGGATATGGCCGCTGCCGCCCGGCATGCGGCCGAACAGAAGGAAATCGACCGCCTGGCCGTCAGCAGCACCCGCCTGGCCATGTGGGGCAAGGTCTACGATAACGTCGGCATGGCGCGCAAGGCCAAAAACATGCAGCGGCGCATCGACAAACTGCAGGATGAACAGTCGTTCGTCAGCGAGGGCGCACCGTGGCGCTTGAGCTTGCGCGGCAAGGCGCTGGCGGCCGACCAGCTGCTGGCGCTCGATGGCCTGGACGTGCGCGCCGTGCTCGCCTCGCCGCTGTTGTTCCACGTCGGCCAGCTGTGGCTGAAACCGGGCGACCGCATCGCCTTGCTGGGCGCCAACGGCAGCGGCAAGTCGTCCTTGCTGCGCCTGTGCTGGCAAGCGATACAGGCGCAGGAGGAGCGCAGTGACCTGCGCTACCACCACGCCGCCAACATCGGTTACTACGACCAGTCGCTCAAGCAGCTGTCCGATGACGCCGACCTGTCCGACGCCCTGTATCCGTTTGCCGTGCAGAACGAGGCCGCGCGCAGCCAGGTGGCGCGCAAGCAGGCCTTGATCTCGGCAGGTTTTCCCTATGCGCGCCATGGCCAGACGGTGGCGACCCTGAGCGGCGGCGAACGGGCGCGGCTGTTGTTCCTGGGCTTGTCGCTGGCCAGCTACCACTTGCTGCTGCTGGACGAGCCGAGCAATCACCTGGACATGCAGGGCAAGGCGGAACTGGGACAAGCCTTGCACGGCTTTGCGGGTGGCTGTTTATTGGTATCGCACGACCGCGACCTGATCGAGACGGCGTGCAACCGTTTTTGGGTGGTGGCCGATGGCCAGCTGGAAGAGTGGCCCGATGCGGCCAGCGCGTATGCACGGCTCAGTGTGGAAGATGGGCAGGCGTTGACGCCCGTGCCGCGCGTGGAGCATGCATCTGCGGTACTGGCGGACGTCGACGTGCAGCTGGAACGCTTGTGCGAACTGGAGCAATGGCTGGCGGAAGACCTGGCCCGCAAGCCGCGTCACCAGAAGCCGGCCAGCCAGCAGGCGTGGCTGGCGGAGCTGGAACGGCTGAATCAGGCGCTGGGGATAACGTCGTAGTTATCCACTGGTAAAAGGTGGCGGACCAGTTGGTCCGCCATTTTTTTATTCAGTGCCCGTCGCCACAGGCCGCGCCGGATCGGCGCACCATTCGCTCCACGAGCCCGGATACAGGGCCGCGCCCGGCAAGCCGGCCACTTCCAGGGCCAGCAGGTTGTGGCAAGCCGTCACGCCGGAGCCGCACTGCAGGACGGCCGCTTGCGGTGAGTCTATCAATGCGCTGAAGTCGCGTTGCAGTTCGTCCGCGCTCTTGAAACGGCCGTCGGCTTGCAAGTTATCCTTGAAGAAACGGTTTTTCGCGCCGGGGATGTGGCCGCCCACGGGGTCGATGGTTTCGTTTTCGCCGCGATAGCGGTCGGGCGCGCGCGCGTCGATCACCGTCAGTGCCTGTGTTTCCAGGTTGGCGATGACGTCCTGCACGCTGACCGTGCGCGTCAGGCTGGTTTTTTCCGTGATGTTGCCCACAGGGCGGGGCGCTACCGGCGTGACCAGGGGCAAGCCTTGCGCCTGCCAGGCGGCCAGGCCGCCGTCGAGCACGGCGACGGCCGGATGGCCGAGCCAGCGCAGCAGCCACCATAAACGGGCGGCGAACATGCCGCCCTGGCCGTCATAGGCGACCACTTGCGTGTCGTCATTGATGCCCCAGCCGCGCAAGGTGGCCAGCAGGACGTTGCGGTCGGGCAAAGGATGACGTCCCGTAAAGTCCGCGCCGCGCGCCGTCTTGGGGCCGGACAGAGCCGTATCGATATCGGCGAACTGCGCGTTCTGGATGTGCCCGGCGGCAAACGCGTCGCTGCCCGCATTGGGGTTAAGCAAGTCGTGGCGGCAATCGAGGATCACCCAGTTGCTGTCGTTCAGGTGGCTGGCCAGTTCGCTGGCCTGGATCAAGGTGGTGTACATCGGAAACGCTCCTTTACACTTCGCTGGCAATCGGATCCGTGCGCGTGATCGCCGCGCCACGGGCCGTGTTGCGGGTATTGTAATAGGTTGCCGCGATGCCGGAAGCGAGAATGATGCCGATGCCGGTCCAGCCGTGCCAGTCGAACAGGTCGCCAAAGATTACCACGCCCCAGAAGCTGGAAAAGACGATGCCCGTGTATTGCAGATTGGCCACCACGAGGGTCTTGCCCAGGCGATAGGCGCGCGTCATGGCCATCTGCGCCATGGTGGCGCACAGGCCGATGGCGGCCAGCAAGCCGATGCCGTAGGCGCTTGTGTGCGCATGCCAGACGACGGGGCCGCCGCCGGCGCTGGCCACGTGGCCGATCACGCCAGCGAGGAAATTGACGACCGAGAAATAAAACACGACCCGGTATTCGGGTTCGCCCAGCAAGCCCAGCTTGCGTACTTGCAAATAGGCGAGGGCCGACAGCATGCCGGAAATCAAGGCCGTGATGGCGCCGGCCAGCTGGTCCGTCTCGAACACGGGCTGCAGCAGCAGGGTCACGCCGACAAAGCTCATGGCGATGGCCGCCACCAGCGGCCACTCGACCTGTTTCATGCCTTTCCAGAAGCCGCCGGCCAGCAGGATCACGGCGATCCAGATGGGCGCCATGTAATTCAAGGTCATGGCCGTGGCCAGCGGCAGGATGGCGATCGCATAAAACCACAGCCACAGGGCGATCACGCCCACCACGCCGCGCCACAGATGCTGGCCCGGCATCGTGGTTTTGAAGCTGCCGCCCTGGTAGAGGATGGTGCAGCTCATGACGATCATGCCGATGATGCCGCGGTACATGACGATTTCGGACGTCGAATACATATCCGACGCCAGCTTGACGCACACGCCCATGATGGCGAACATGAAACTGGCAAATAGCATCCAAAGCGATTGCATGAGAAATCCTGACGATGAAAAAGAAAAGGCCGCGCAATGCGGCCCTGGAGGGAATTACAGTTCGATATTATTGCGGTACCACTCGTGGAAATGCTGCATGCCATCTTCCATGGGCGACTGGTAAGGGCCCACTTCGCTGACACCGCGCACCATCAGGGCCTTGCGGCCCGCATCCATGCGCTGGGCGATTTCATCGTCCTCGACGCAGGTTTCCATGTAGGCAGCCCGTTCCGCTTCGACGAAGTCGCGCTCGAACAACACGATTTCTTCCGGATAATAGAACTCCACCACGTTGCGCGTTTTTTGCGGGCCATCGGGCCACAGGGTCGAGACGACCAGCACGTGCGGATACCATTCGACCATGATGTTCGGATACAGGGTCAGCCAGATGGCGCCATACGGCGGCGCTTCGCCGCCACGGAATTGCAGCACCTGCTCCTGCCATTTCTTGTAGGCAGGCGAACCGGCCTGCTGCAAGCCGCGGTGCACGCCCACCGTTTGCACGCTGTAATCCTTGCCGAATTCCCAGCGCAGGTCGTCGCAGCTGACGAAGCTGCCCAGGCCCGGGTGGAACGGTTCGACGTGATAATCCTCGAGGTAGACTTCGATGAAAGTCTTCCAGTTGTAGTCGCACTCGTGGATTTCCACGTGGTCGAACATGTAGCCGGAAAAATCGAGGTCTTTCGAGACGGACAAATCTTTCAATTTTTCCATCACGTTGTAGCCATTCTGTTCGAACAGCAAACCATTCCAGCTTTGCAGCGGCGTTTTCGACAGGTTCAGGCACGGCGTCTCGGGGAAATGCGGCGCGCCGATCAGTTCACCCTTGAGGTCGTAGGTCCAGCGGTGCAGCGGGCAGACGATATGGTTCGCGTTGCCGCGGCCGTTGAACATCAGCGCCTGCCGGTGGCGGCATACGTTGGACAGCACTTCGATGCCGTTGGCGTTGCGCACGAGCATACGCCCTTCGTTCTCAGACGCCAGGGTCGCAAAATCGCCGGTTTCCGGCACCATCAGCTCGTGCCCGACATAGCGCGGGCCGGCTTGGAACAATTGCTGCATTTCACGCTGCAACAGCGTTTCGTCAAAATAGACGTGGACCGGAAGTTGCGCGTTTGAGCGCGCCAGCTTGGCGTGAGTAGCCAGATCGGACATCCCAACCCCCCATAAATGTACAACGGTCAGCAGTGCCCCAGGCCATTCCCTGGGCAACCGCTACAGAGAGAAAGAATCCGCAAAGACCTGAATTCAAATTTGTTGAAACGGTATTTCGGACAGAACCGGCGATTATAGCGCGTATCGGCCTCGGCATTGCCAAAACCCCCCGGTAAATAGTCTATTAATGAGAAACATTGTCATTTGGCGCGCAATTTCCGGTAGATGGGGACGATTGCGCTAAAATCCACTGACAAGCTGGCAACGCTATTGACTTTGAGCGCGCCGATTGCGCTTTAGTTTTCACTTAATAGTGTGGTTTGTTCTAAAATAACGCTTCTATGCTGGCCGGGAATCCCCGGCGTCTCCCTACAAGCCCCTCGTGCCACGAAGAGATCTGAGTTTATGTCGAAGAAATTAACTGCCGCTGCCGCAGCGCCGGCCTCGTTTGAAGAGGCGATGGCGGAACTGGCGCAGCTGGTAACGCAAATGGAAGCGGGCCAGTTGCCGCTGGAAGCATCGGTCGCGGCGTATCAGCGCGGCTCGGAACTGGTCAAGTATTGCGCTACCCAGCTCGACAGCGTTGAAGCGCAGGTGAAAGTTTTGGAAGGCGACATGTTGAAACCGTTCGTGGATGCCGGCGAGGCCGCCCAATGATGGCCAGCGTGCAACAAGACGGCGTCACCTTCGGCGACTGGATGCAATCGACCCAGTCCGGCGTGGAAGGCCGGCTCGACCAGTTCCTGCCGGCGGCAGATGTCGTGCCGCACAAGCTGCACGCGGCCATGCGCTATGCGCTGTTGGGCGGCGGCAAGCGCGTGCGCCCGCTGCTGGTGATGGCGGCGGGTGAATTGTTTGATGCCGATCAAGATACCCTCGCGCGCGCAGCTTGCGCGCTGGAAATGATTCACGTGTATTCGCTCGTGCATGACGATATGCCATGCATGGATGACGATGCCTTGCGCCGTGGCAAGCCCACCGTGCACATCGCCTACGATGAAGCAACGGCACTGCTGGTCGGCGACGCGCTGCAATCGCAGGCGTTCATGCTGCTGGCCGACGGCGCGGCCATTCCTCCGGCGCGGCAGATGGCCATGCTCAAGCTGCTGGCGCACGCCTCGGGTTCGGCAGGCATGTGCGGCGGCCAGGCGATCGATCTCGACAGCGTCGGCCTGGCCTTGACCTTGCCGCAGCTGGAACAGATGCATCAGTTGAAAACAGGCGCCTTGCTGCGTGCGGCCGTGATCCTCGGCGCGCTGGCCGGCAAGGATTTGACGCCAGACGAGATGACGGCGCTGAACGCGTATGCGCGCGCCGTCGGGCTGGCGTTCCAGGTGGTCGACGATGTGCTCGACGCCACGGCCGACTCGGCCACCCTGGGCAAGACGGCAGGCAAGGATGCGGCTGCCAACAAGCCTACTTACGTATCGATACTGGGGCTGGAGCCATCGAGAGCCCTGGCAGAACAATTGCGGTGCGACGCCCATGCGGCGCTGGCGCCATTCGGGGACAAGGCACGCCGTCTGCGCGAGCTGGCGGACCTGGTCGTGCAGCGGAAGGCATAAATGAAACTGTTAGAAACCATCAATGAACCAGCGCAAGTGCGCAAGCTGGCCCGCTCGCAACTGGTGCCGCTGGCCCAGGAACTGCGCAGCTTCCTGCTTGACTCCGTCTCCAAGACGGGCGGCCACCTGTCGTCCAACCTGGGTACGGTCGAGCTGACCGTCGCGCTGCATTACGTGTTCAACACGCCGCATGACCGCATCGTCTGGGACGTGGGCCACCAGACTTATTCGCACAAGATACTGACGGGCCGCCGCGAGCGCATGCATACCTTGCGCCAGAAAGACGGCATTTCCGGCTTCCCGAAGCGCGACGAAAGCGAATACGATACCTTCGGCACGGCGCACTCGTCGACGTCGATCTCGGCCGCGCTGGGCATGGCGCAGGCCGCCAAGATCAAGGGCGACCCGCTGCACGCGATCGCCGTGATCGGCGACGGTTCGATGACGGCCGGCATGGCCTTCGAGGCGATGAACAATGCGGGCGTGCAGGAAGACGTCAACCTGCTGGTGATTTTGAACGACAACGATATGTCGATCTCGCCGCCCGTGGGCGCGCTGAACCGTCACCTGGCGCGCTTGATGTCGGGCCAGTTCTATGCGGCGGCGAAAAATGTCGGCAAGTCGGTGTTGCCCGGCCCCGTGCTGGAACTGGCGAAGCGCTTTGAGGAGCACGCCAAGGGCATGGTTGTGCCGGCCACCATGTTCGAGGAATTCGGTTTCAATTACATCGGTCCCATCGATGGCCACGACCTCGATTCGCTGATCCCGACCTTGCAAAACATCAAGCAATTGAAGGGCCCGCAATTCCTGCACGTGGTCACCAAGAAGGGCCAGGGCTACAAGCTGGCCGAGGCCGAACCGATTTTGTACCACGGCACGCCGAAGTTCAATCCGGCCGAGGGCATCAAGCCGGCCACGGCGCCGGGCAAGATGACGTACACGGAAGTGTTCGGCAACTGGCTGTGCGACATGGCCGCGCACGACAAGCGCCTGGTGGGCATCACGCCGGCCATGCGCGAAGGCTCGGGCATGGTGAAATTTGAACAGCAATTCCCGAACCGCTATTTCGACGTCGGCATCGCCGAGCAGCATTCCGTGACCTTCGGCGCCGGTCTGGCTTGCGAAGGCTTGAAACCCGTCGTGGCCATCTATTCGACTTTCCTGCAGCGCGCCTACGACCAGCTGATCCACGACGTGGCCCTGCAAAACCTGGACGTGACGTTCGCGCTGGACCGGGCCGGCCTGGTGGGCGCCGATGGCGCCACGCACGCGGGCAACTACGACATGGCGTTCTTGCGCTGCATCCCGAACATGGTCGTCATGGCCGCGTCCGACGAAAACGAATGCCGGCAAATGCTGACGACGGGCTACCATTATCCGGGCCCGGCAGCGATCCGCTATCCGCGCGGCGCCGGTGCCGGCGTGGCCATCGTGCCGGAACTGACCAGCATTGAAATCGGCAAGGGCGAGCTCAAGCGCCAAGGCAAGCGCATTGCCATCCTGGCCTTTGGCTCGATGGTGGCGCCGAGCGTCGCGGCGGGCGACAAGCTCGACGCGACGGTGGCCAACATGCGCTTCGTCAAGCCGCTTGACGTGGCGCTGGTGAAACAGCTGGCCGCGGAACACGATTACCTGGTGACGGTGGAAGAGGGCTGCATCATGGGCGGCGCCGGCTCGGCCGTGGCCGAAGCGCTGGCGGCAGAGGGGATCGTCAAGCCGATCCTGATGCTGGGCTTGCCCGACACCTTCATCGACCATGGCGATCCCGTGCAACTGCTGAAAAGCGTGGGCCTGGACGCCACCGGCATTGCCGCCTCGATCGAGCAGCGCTTTGGTGCCACGCAGCCGCGCCTGGCTGTCGTCAGCTAAATTTATCTGTCGACAGGAAAAGCGGCACTGCGGTGCCGCTTTTTTTGGCTATGTCACCGTCAGATGTGGGAACGCGCCCAGCGTTGCTCTCAATAACGTTTCCGGTGAACGGATGCGCCCGGCGTCGAGTATCCAGCGCCACCCCAGATAATTTGGCAGGTAGCGCGTCGCTACGCCGTG
Source organism: Janthinobacterium sp. BCJ23 (assembly GCF_059617945.1). NCBI lineage: Bacteria > Pseudomonadati > Pseudomonadota > Betaproteobacteria > Burkholderiales > Oxalobacteraceae > Janthinobacterium > Janthinobacterium sp. BCJ23. The sequence goes on from NZ_JCAQAW010000012.1 coordinate 143,903, forward strand.
AAACGGCCCCAGCCATTGCCGCAAACGGCTGTGATACGCATTGACGTTCTGCACGTGGGCGGCGCCC
>NZ_JCAQAW010000013.1:0-137288 GCF_059617945.1 Janthinobacterium sp. BCJ23
TTCAAACCCCTCGCATTGCGAGGTGTTTGCTCACTCAAAAAACTGACAGGCTACTTCCGAAGAAGTATCCTATTTCATTATTTCTTGTGAACATTTGATATTTTAAGTATTACGACAATCCGAAGATTATCGCTGCACTTACATCAAATGCCCACACTTATCGACTGTTAATTGTTAAAGAACTGTATTCGGTACTGCTTTCGCGCCATCGACAAAGCGTTGTGTTTGTCAGCTGCGAAGAAGGAAGAGTATGAAGCATTTCAGCACAATCGTCAACTCCTTCTTTTTCTCTACTTTACTCAGCATTTGCATGCGTCGTTCAGCGAGGGGGCGAATTATAGCCCTGCCCCGAACTCCCCGCAAGCGCTAATTTGCATCTGGGCAAATATTGCTGTGTGATATCGTAGTGCCGACCATACCCTGCCTCATCCATATAGATTCCCATGCCTATCCCACACATTACCTCTACCGCCAATCCCACCCTGTCCAGCGCCCTCGAACACGCCATCAATAGCAAGACCAAGCCGCTGGGCAGTCTCGGCATGCTGGAAACCCTGGCCCGCCAGATCGGCCTGATCCAGCAAAGCACGCAACTGGCATTGCGCCAGCCCGCCATCATCGTTTTCGCGGCCGACCATGGCGTCGTCGCCGAAGGCATTTCCGCCTACCCGCAAAGCGTGACGTGGCAAATGGTGGAGAACTTCCTGGGCAACGGCGCCGCCATCAACGTCTTCGCCCGCCAGAGCGATTGCGCCCTCTATATAGTAGACGCCGGCGTGAACCATGATTTCGGCCCACGCGACGGCTTGCTCGACCGCAAGCAAGGCCCAGGCACCCGCAACTTTGCCAAAGAGCCCGCCATGAGCGAGGAGCAATGCCTGGTCGCCATGCAGGCGGGAATGGACCTGGTCGCCACACTGGACGGCAATGTGCTGGGCTTTGGCGAAATGGGCATCGGCAACACCACGGCCGCCGCCGCACTGATGCACAAGCTGACGCGAACACCGGTCGCCGACTGCGTGGGCGCCGGCACCGGCCTGTCGAAGGAAGGGATACTGCACAAACAGCAGGTGATCGAAGCGGCCGTCGCCCATCATGCGGCAGTCAATGCGCCACTCGACGTGCTGGCCACCTTTGGCGGCTTCGAAATCGCCATGATGGCCGGCGCCATGCTCAAGGCGGCCGAACGGCGCATGATTCTGCTGATCGACGGCTTCATCGTCAGCAGCGCCCTGCTGGTGGCGGCCCGTCTGCAACCGGCCATTCTCGATTACTGCGTGTTTTCGCACTGCTCCGATGAAAATGGCCACCGCCATCTGCTGGAAAGCCTGGGAGCGCGTCCGCTGCTGCAGCTCGATTTGCGCCTCGGTGAAGGCACGGGTTCGGCGCTGGCCTTGCCGCTGCTGCACGCGGCCGTCAACTTCATGCGCGAGATGGCGACGTTTGCCTCGGCCCAGGTCAGCGAAAAGTCCACGCCAGACTAAGACCATGGCCAATCCCGTTTCCGCCGCCATCCATCAATGCCGATTATTCTTCATCGCGCTGCAGTTCTTCACGCGCCTGCCCATCCCTCGCTGGGTGGGTTTCGAGCCAGCATGGCTGCAGCACGCTTCGCGCTACTTTCCATTGGTGGGCGTCGTGGTGGCCGCCATCAGTGGCGTCGTGTATCTGCTGGCAAGCTGGCTCCTGCCTTCGGCCGTGGCCGTGCTGCTGGCCGTCGCCGCCGGCATTTACCTGACGGGCGCTTTCCATGAAGACGGCTTTGCCGACATGTGCGACGGTTTCGGCGGCGGCCTGACGCGCGAACGGGTGCTGGAAATCATGAAGGATTCGCGCATCGGCGCGTATGGCGCGATCGGCATCCTGTGCCTGCTGGCCATCAAATGCGCGGCGCTCGTTTCGCTGCCGCCTGCCACGGTGGTAGCCACCTTATTCATCGCTCATCCACTCTCGCGCCTGGCCGCCGTCTCGCTGATCTGGGCCATGGATTATGCACGCGATGAAGGCAAGGCCAAGCCGATGGCGCAGGAAATGACCACGGGTGAATTCATCATCGCCACCGTCTGCGGTCTGCTACCCGCCATCGCCTGCGGCCTGCTGGGAATATTCTATTGGGCCACGCTGGTCTTTGCCATCGTGGCGGCGGCAGCTGCCGCATTCTGGCTGGGCCGCAAATGCCAGCGCCGCCTGCAAGGCTATACGGGCGACTGCCTGGGCGCCGTGCAGCAGGTGGCGGAAGTAGCGATTTACCTGGCAATCCTTTCCAGCTTCCAGCCTCCATTGCGCTTCTACTGAACAAGCATGCGCCTGATCCTCGTTCGCCACCCCACGCCGCAAGTGACCAGCGGCACCTGCTATGGCCGCAGCAACGTGGCGGTGGCGCCGCATGAAATGGCCACGGTACGCGCCCATTTGCAAGCAACGCTGCCAGCCGGTGTGCCGCTCTACACGAGTCCACTGCGCCGCTGCGCCGGCCTGGCGTCAGCATTGGCGCAAGACTTGCCCTCCAGCGCCCTGCACCTTGATGCGCGGCTGGTCGAAATGGATTTTGGCGCATGGGAAATGCAGCCCTGGCATGCGATTGCGCGCGCGGACATCGATGCCTGGGCGGCCGACCTTGCCTGGTACCGGCCCGGCGGCGGCGAGAACGTGCTGGCGATGGCTGCCCGCGTCGATGCGTTTTTAGGCGATCTGTTGCGCGAACAACACGAAACGGCCATCATCATCTGCCATGCGGGCACCATCCGCCTGCTGTCGGCATTGCAAGCCCGGCTGCCATTGGAGGAAACTGCCCTGCTGGCCGCCCGTTCCGCCCATAAAATCGCCTACGGTGCGACGGTCGTCGTCGATTTCTGATATCGAAGCGCCCAGCCAGCCATTTCAGTCCACGCCCACTGCACGTATAATGGCGGGGTTTTGGTGCCCGCGTTCATGTCCATGAGCGCAGTTAAACGGGAAACACGATGCCGCGCTCGCGGCGAACGTGTGCTGCCCCCGCAACGGTAAGCAAGTGTCGCCCCTCCCAACAGGACGCGGGCGACAAGCTATCTCTGACAACCACTGTGCTTGCAATCATTGAGCATGGGAAGGTGGGATAGCCGCACTTGCCAGCCCGGATACCGGCCAGGACAGGTGGAAGTGTGCGAACGGGGATGTTCGCGATCCGAATGGCCCATGGCCATCTTCGATCGTCATCTTCAGTTCCCACTTCTGTTCAATCTGGCCTACGGGGACGTCGGCTGGTTGCATATTACTTACTGAAAACTATCATGACCCATGCTGTTTCCCGCCACGCGGCGCTCACGTCGCTCGCGCTAGCCATTGCCGCGCCTGCCGCTTTCGCCCAAGCCACGCCAGACACCTTCGATCCCGTCGTCGTCACCGCCAGCCGCTACCCGCAACACCTGAGCGAAGTATTGAGCGATACGCAGACCATCAGCTCGGACGACATCGCGCGCTCGGGCGCCAGCTCGATTGTCGACCTACTGCAAAAACAACGCGGCATCGAAGTGGCGCGCAACGGCGGCGCAGGCACCGCGGCCAGCGTCTTCATTCGCGGCGCGAACAGCAACCAGAATATCGTGCTGGTTGACGGCGTGCGCATTGGTTCGTCCACCCTGGGTACGGCCAACTGGAGCGCCCTGCCCCTTTCCAGCATCGACCACATTGAAATCGTCTACGGCCCACTGAGCACCATGTACGGTGCGGACGCCATCGGTGGCGTGATCCAGATCTTCACGAAGAAAGGCGACGGCGCCGCGCGCGTCTCTGCTTTCGCCGGTTACGGCAGCAACAACACGCGCCAGGTCGAAGCCCAGGTGGCAGGTTCCACCGGCGGTCCGAACAGCTTCAGCTATGCGCTGGCGGCTGGCAAGGAAAAATCGGATGGCTTCTCGGCTTCGAAGATCGGTGCATCGCCTGAGTACACCTACAATCCGGACAAAGACGGCTACGACAAGGAAAGCTTCAGCGGCCAGTTCGGCTACCAGATGGCCAAGGGCCATGAAGTCGGCCTGGTCCTGTTGAACAGCAAGCTGAAAGCCCAGTACGACGCCGGTCCTGGCTACGATGCGCGCAGCAACCAGAAACTGGAAAACATTTCGGTCTTCACGAAGAACGAATTCCTGCCCAACTGGACCAGCGAACTGCGTTATGCGGAAGCACGCGACAAGTCGGGCGACGACAGCAGCGCCGGCTCGTGGGGCAAGAGCCAGATCGACACCAAGCAGACCGATATCACCTGGCAGAACGACATCCGCATCGGGCGCGACAACCTGCAGCTGCTGGCCAGCTACCGCGATGAAGACGTCACGTCGAGCAGCACGCCGGAAGTCACGGGCGCACGCCATACCAAGTCCTTCGCAGCGGCGTACAACATGGTGCGCGGCGCGCATCTGTTCAACATCAGCGGCCGCAGTGACGACAGTTCCGCATTCGGCACGCACAACACGGGCAGCGTCGCCTACGGCTACCGCATCACCAACGCATTGCGCGCCAGCGCCAGCTACGGCACCAGCTTCCGCGCACCGACCTTCAATGAACTGTACTACCCGGGCTATGGCCTGGCGACGAACAAACCGGAACAGGGCCGCAACGTCGAAGTGGGTCTGCGTTACGACGACGGCGTGTCGAAACTGAGCGCCAGCTACTACCACAACAAGGTCACCGACCTGCTGGTCAATACCTCGCCTTGTCCCGATCCGCTGTTCACCGGCTACGGCTGCGCCTACAACGTCAACAAGGCGCTGCTGGAAGGCCTGACGATCGCGGGTGCACGCAAGTTCGGCGCGTTCAACGTCAGCGGCAACATCGATCTGCAAGATCCACGCGATGAAACCAAGGACAAGCAACTGGTACGCCGCGCCAAGAAACACGCCAACTTCGCCGTCGACTACACGCTGGGCGCGCTGACCTCGGGCGCCGAATGGCAGCTGTCGGGCAAGCGTTTCGACGATGCCGCCAACAAGAACGTCCTGGGCGGCTATGGCCTGGTCAATCTGTACGCCACCTACCAGTTCGCCCGCGACTGGTCGGTGCTGGCACGCTGGAACAATATCGCCAACAAGGACTACGAACTGGCCCGCTTCTACGCGACACCAGGTTCGAAAGTCTTCGTCGGTGTGCGCTACGGCATGAAATAAGCACGTAGTAATGATGTAAGCTGCGGGCGATGGCATTGTTGTCATCGCCCGCAGATGCAGTTCTGCAGTCCCCGTTTTTAAGGCAGTACATGCACCCATTTTTCCGCAATATGCGCCACCGCGCCACCGTGATCCTCACGGTGCTGATCGTGTGCGCGATTGCCAGCCTGATTTTCTCCGGCATGATCGGCTCGATCGCGATCCCGTTCGCCGACCTGCCTTCCGCCCTGTTCCATGTCGTACAGGGCAAGACCGACACCCTCGCCTCCACCCTGCTCGACCTGCGCCTGGGCCGCGCGCTGACTGCCTTTGTCACCGGCGCGGCGCTGTCGCTGGCGGGCCTGATGATGCAGGCGTTGCTGCGCAATCCCCTGGCGGACCCGTATGTACTGGGCATTTCCGCCGGCGCTTCCGTCGGTGCGCTGGCCGCGCTGCTGTTCATGTGCGCGCTGTGGGTGGTCGATGCGGCCGCCTTTGCCGGCGCCGTCGGCGTCTCCATGCTGCTGTACTTCTTTGCCCGGCGCGACCTGCGCGGCGGCACGGCGGCCGAAGGCGGCGCCTCGCTCTTGCTGCTGACGGGCGTGATCCTGGCTTCGGCCTGCATGGCCATCGTCACCCTGATGCTGTCCATCGCCCCGGAAAGCCGCTTGCGCAGCATGGTGTTCTGGATGATCGGCGACCTGTCCGGCGCACCTGCGCGGCTGATGCCCTGGCTGGTCCTGGCCGGCGCCCTCGTCTTCGCCTTGCGCTGCGCGCGCTCGCTGAACGTCATGGCGCTGCACGCGGAAGCGGCCAGCACCCTGGGCGTGCGCGTGGGCGCGCTGCGCAAGGGTCTGTTTTTCTGTTCCGGCCTGCTCACGGCCAGCGCCGTCACCAGCGCCGGCAGCGTGGGCTTCGTCGGTCTGATCGTGCCGCATGCGCTGCGCTTTGCCTGCGGCCCCGACCACCGCCTGCTGATACCGGCCGCCGCGCTGGCTGGCGGCACCTTCCTCGTACTGGCCGATACCTTGGCGCGCACCGTGCTGGCACCCTTGCAGCTGCCCGTCGGCGTGGTCACGGCCATGATCGGTGCGCCCGTCTTCCTGTACCAATTGCACCGTTTGCGCAGGCGATGAAACAAGCATGATACGCACCTACCAACTCGGCCTGAAAGCGGGCACACGCTCCCTCGTGGAAAACCTCATCTGGCAAATCAGGGATGGCGAATGCTGGAGCGTGATCGGCCGCAACGGCGCTGGCAAAAGCACCTTGCTGCGCACCCTGGCCGGCTTGCGCGAACCGGATGCCGGCCACGTGACGATACAGGGCCGCGCCCTGATCGACTGGCCATTGGAAGAGCTGGCGCGCGAACGGGCTTTCCTGGCGCAGGCGCGCCACGACGCGTTCTCGTACCGCGTGATCGAAACGGTGCTGTCGGCGCGCCACCCGTATCACGACAATCACTATTGGGAAGGCAGCGACGACCAGCGCATCGCCCTGGCGGCGCTGGCCTCGATGGAAGTGGAACACCTGGCCGAGCGCGACGTGCGCAGCCTGTCCGGCGGCGAACGCCAGCGCGTGGCGATCGCCGCCATGCTGGCGCAAGATACGCCCTTGCTGCTGCTCGATGAACCGGCCAACGCGCTGGACCTGGCGCACCAGGTCAGCGTCATGGGCCTGCTGGCCAGACTGTGCCGCGAACAGAATAAAACCGTGGTCATGGTGGGGCATGACCTGAACCTGGCGCACAGCGTCTCGACCCATGCGCTGCTGCTGATGGGCGATGGCGGCTGGCTGGCTGGCCCCGTGGCCGACGTGATGCAGGCGTCCATCCTGGGCGACTACCTGGGCCACCCTATCGAGATCATCGAGCACGGCAAACGCAAGATATTCATACCAAAAGAGGACTGACATGAGCGAAAACAAAAACATCGATGCGGACACCGCCGCCATCAACGAGCGCCACCGCGTGCGCATGGAACGCAAGAAGGCCATCATCGACGCGGCCATCGCCAAGGCCGACAAGGAAATCGGCATCATCATCGTCAACACGGGCAATGGCAAGGGCAAGAGTTCGAGCGGCTTCGGCATGGCCATCCGCGCCATGGGCCACGGCATGAAAGTGGGCGTGGTGCAGTTCATCAAGGGCGCCATGTCGACGGGCGAAGAAAAATTCCTGCGCCGCTTCCCCGACGAAATCAGTTTTCATGCGATGGGCGAAGGCTATACCTGGGAAACGCAGAACCGCGAGCGCGACATCGAAAAAGCGGAACTGGCATGGGAGCAGGCGAAGACCTTCCTGGCCGACCCAAGCTATGGCCTGGTGCTGTTCGACGAACTCAATATCGCCCTCAAGTACAACTACCTCGACGTGCACAAGGTCATCACCGACCTGCTGGAACGCCCGGCCATGCAGCACGTGGTCATCACGGGCCGCGGCGCACCGGACGAACTGATCGCGATCGCCGACACCGTCACCGAAATGGCCGTCGTCAAGCATGCGTATGCGGCCGGCATCGGCGCACAAATCGGCACCGAGTGGTAACAGCGCCATGACGCGCACCCTGGTCTTCGGCGGCGCCCGTTCCGGCAAGAGCGCCCATGCAGAAAAGCTGGCCCGCGAGTCCGGCAGGGAAGTACTCTACATCGCCACCGCGCAGGCGGGCGATGGCGAAATGGCCACGCGCATCGCGCATCACCGTGCGCAGCGCCCGGCCGAGTGGGCCACCTTGGAAGAACCGCTGCGCCTGGGCGACGCCATCCTGCGGGAAGCACGGCCCGGCCGCCTGCTGCTGGTCGACTGCCTGACCCTGTGGCTGACGAACCTGATGTTTTCCACTGGCGAGACGTACCCGGACGTGGGCGACATCGCCCTGCCAGAACTATTCCACAGCGAGCGCGCCCACCTGCTGTACGCGCTGGCGGAAATTGGCGAGACCGATTGCGACCTCGTTCTCGTTTCGAACGAAGTGGGCATGGGCATCGTGCCCTACGGCGCCATCTCGCGCTGCTTCACCGATGAAGCGGGCCGCTTGAACCAGGCCGTGGCGGCCGTGTGCGACAAGGCTGTCTTTGTCGCCGCCGGCCTGCCGCTGTACCTGAAAGGCGGCCCATGCTGAGCGGCCTGTCGCTACCCATGCTGGCCGCCTTGATGACGGCCGGCGTGCTGCTCGACATGCTGCTGGGAGAAACGCGCCGCTGGCATCCGCTGGTCGGATTTGGGCGCATCGCCAACGTACTGGAACGCCTGCTGAATCGGGGCCGCGGGCGTTTGCTGCGCGGCGCGCTGGCGTGGTCGCTGGCCGTGCTGCCGATCAGCTATGCGGCCTACTGGCTGTGCGGCCTGGCCGGTGCGGCGCTCCACGTTTTCCTGCTCTATCTTTGCCTGGGCCTGCGCAGCCTGCGCGACCACAATCAGCCGATCGCCGACGCCCTGGCCATCGATGACCTGGACAACGCGCGCCTGCTGACGGCGCGCATCGTCAGTCGCGACACGGCCAATGCCGACGCGGCCAGTCTGGCCAAGGCCAGCACAGAATCCTTGCTGGAAAACGGCAACGACGCCGTCTTCGGCACCCTGTTCTGGTTTGCCGTGGCGGGCGGCCCCGGCGCCGTGCTATTCAGGCTGGCCAATACGCTCGACGCCATGTGGGGCTATCGGAACGAGCGCTACGACTGGTTCGGCTGCTGCGCCGCGCGCATCGACGATGTTCTGAACTATCTTCCGGCGCGCCTGACGGCCCTGTCGTATGTCTTGCTGGGCAAAACCATGGCCGACAAACAGCGCGCCTGGCACTGCTGGCGTAGCCAGGCCCCCAACTGGGGCAGCCCGAATGCGGGTCCCGTGATGGCCAGCGGCGCCGGCGCCCTGGGCTTGGCCTTGGGCGGTGACGCCATCTACGACGGTGAACTGGAACGCCGTCCGCCGCTGGGTGCCGGCCGCCCGGCCGAAGCGCGCGATATCGACCGCGCCTGGCGCCTGGTGGCGGAAACGGCCGTCCTGTGGCTGATCTGGGTGGCGCTGCTGGCGGGCCTGTTCTACCTGAAGGGGAAATACCTTGCTTGAACATGGCGGCAACCTGCGCGACGCCGCGCGCGAATATGGCAGACCGCTGGCCGACTGGATCGACCTGTCGACCGGCATCAACCCGCACTGGTATGCAGCGCCGGCACCCGACGCCAATGCCTGGCACCGGCTGCCGGAGTCCGATCCTGCGCTGGCCGCAGCCGCCTGCAGCTACTATGACGCGCCAGCCATGCTGCCCGTGGCGGGCACGCAGGCCGCCATCCAGGCCCTGCCCCGGCTGCGCGCGCCGTCGCGCGTGGTGGTGGCCGCGCCCTCGTATGCGGAACACGCACACCACTGGGGCCAGCAAGGCCACCAATTGCGCCAAGTGCCGTATGCGCAACTGGCCGATGCGGTGGACAGCTGCGACGTGCTGGTCGTCTGCAATCCGAACAATCCCACGGGCGAGCGCATCGTCCCCGCACTGCTGCTGGCATGGGCCACCCGGCTGGCCGCGCGCGGCGGCTGGCTGGTGGTCGATGAAGCGTTTGGCGACACGGAAGCCCACGCCAGTCTCGGTCCGCACTCGGGCCAGCCCGGCCTGATCGTGCTGCGCTCCATCGGCAAATTCTTTGGCCTGGCGGGACTGCGCCTGGGCTTTGTCGCCGCCCATCCCGCGCTGCTGGGACAGCTGGCCGACATGCTGGGCCCGTGGGCCGTCAGCGGCCCGGCGCAGCAGGTGGCACTGGCGGCGCTTACCGATACGCACTGGCAGAACGCGATGCGCGAACGCCTGCGCGGCGAAGGCGACCGCTTGCATCAGCTGTTGGCCAAGCACGGCATCGCCAGCAGCGGCACGGCGCTGTTTCAGTGGTGGCCCGAAGATCGCGCCGAAGCGTTCTGGCGCCACATGGCGGAATCGGGCATCTGGGTGCGCCTGTTCCGCCACGCCGCCCACGGCATCCGCCTGGGCCTGCCCCCCGACGAACACGCCTTGCTGCGCCTGCAGCAGGCCCTCACCGCATGGAAGCACACATGAAAATCCTGAACATATCGCTGCTGCTGGCCGGACTGGTCTCGCTGCAAACGCATGCCGCCATCACCGTGCGCGACGACGACGGCAATACCGTCACCGTGGAAAAACCGGCGCAGCGCATCCTGGCGCTGGCCCCGCATGTGACGGAACTGCTGTTCGCAGCCGGTGGCGGCGAGAAGATCGCCGGTGTCGTCAGCTATAGCGACTACCCGGAAGCGGCCAAGAAGATTCCGCAGGTGGGCGATAACCGCCAGTACGACATGGAACGCATCATCGCCATGAAGCCGGACCTGATCGTCGTGTGGATGCATGGCAGCGCCGAGCGCCAGATCGCCATGCTGCGCCAGTTGAAGGTGCCGATCTATCACAGCGAACCGCGCAAGCTGGCCGATATCCCCGACAGCATGGAGCGCCTGGGGCAGCTGATGGGCACGGAAAAGACCGCCAAGCCGGCCGCCGCCCAGCTGCGCGCCAAACTGGCCAGCTTGACGGCGCAATATGCGCAGCGCCCGCCCGTGCGCGTGTTTTACCAGGTGTGGGATAAGCCCTTGTACACCTTGAGCGGCGCGAGCATCATCAGCGATTCGATGCGTGTATGCGGCGGCCAGAATGTATTCGCCGCGATGAAGGTGGTGGCGCCCGTCGTCACGCCGGAAGGCGTGTTGCAGGAAGACCCGGAAGTCATCTTCGGCACCAGCGAAAAAAGCGATCCGCGCAGCGAAGGCGGTCTGGCCATGTGGCGCGCCTTCCCGTCGATGACGGCCGTGCGCAAAAATAATCTGTTCCGCCTGAATGGCGACCTGCTGAACCGCGCCGGCCCGCGCATGATCGAAGGCACGGCCGCCATGTGCGAACAGCTGGAAATGGCCCGCCAGCGCCGCACCAAGGCTGCTCAATGAGTCACTACCAGCGCATCGCCTGTTTGTCGACGGAAGCCGTGGAGACGCTGTACGCGCTGGGCGCCGAAGACGTCATCGCCGGGATCTCCGGCTTTACCGTGCGCCCTCCCCGCGCGCGTGAAGAAAAGACCAAGATCAGCGGCTTTTCGTCCACGAACCTGGAACGCATCCTGGCAGTGAAACCGGACCTCGTGATCGGCTTTTGCGACATGCAGGCCGATATCTGCCGCGACCTCGTCAAGGCAGGCATCGAAGTGCACCAGTTCAACCAGCGCACGGTGGACGGCATCCTGCGCATGATCGCCGTGCTGGCCGCGCTGGTGCGGCGCGAGGCAGCGGGCAACGCATTGATCGCCAGCCTGCGCGCGGACATCGCCACTGCCCGGACCCGCGCCGCCGCCTGGACGCGCAAGCCCGTGATTTACTTTGAAGAGTGGAACGATCCCCTGATGAGCGGCATCGGCTGGGCGGCGGAACTGATCGGGATCGCCGGCGGCACGGACGCCTTCCCGGAATTGTCCGCGCATCCCGGCGCGAAAGAACGCATCATCGCCGATCCTTTGACGGTAGTCGCACGCGCGCCCAACATCATCCTCGCCAGCTGGTGCGGCAAGAAGTTCCAGCCGGCACAACTGGCGGCACGCCCGGGCTGGGATGCGATTCCCGCAGTACGCAATGGCATGCTGTTCGAGATCAAGTCGCCCGACATCCTGTCGCCAGGCCCTGCGGCGATCACCGAAGGGCTGCGCCAGATCAGCGACATCATCGCGCAGTGGCAGGAGCGGCAGGCATGAAGAGTCCCTTCCCCGCCCTGATGGTGCAAGGCACCACGTCCGACGCGGGCAAGAGCACCGTCGTCGCGGCCCTGTGCCGATTGTTAAAGCGCCGTGGCGTGACCGTAGCGCCGTTCAAGCCGCAGAACATGGCCTTGAATAGCGCCGTGACGAGCGACGGCGGCGAAATCGGCCGCGCGCAAGCCTTGCAGGCGCTGGCTTGCGGTATCGCGCCGCACACGGACATGAATCCGGTGCTCTTGAAACCGTCGTCGAACACGGGCGCACAGGTGATCATCCACGGCAAGGTGCGCGCCGAGATGGATGCGCGCGACTACCAGCAATACAAGACCATCGCCATGGGTGCCGTGCTGGAGTCGTACGCGCGCTTGCGCCAGCAATACGACGCCGTCGTCGTCGAAGGCGCGGGCAGCCCGGCCGAAGTCAACCTGCGCGCGCGCGACATCGCCAACATGGGCTTTGCCGAAGCCGTCGACTGCCCCGTGATCCTGGTGGCCGACATCGACCGGGGCGGCGTGTTCGCGCACATCATCGGCACCCTGGCGTGCCTGTCCGACAGCGAACGGATGCGCATCGTCGGCTTCGTCATCAACCGCTTCCGCGGCGATATCTCGCTGCTGCAACCGGGCATCGAGTGGCTGGAGCAGCAGACGGGCAAACCCGTGCTGGCCGTGCTGCCGTATTTGCAAGGCCTGTTCCTCGACGCGGAAGACGCCGTCGAAGCGATGCAGGCCGAACGCGGCTCCTTCAAGGTGGTGGTGCCGCAACTGCCGCGCATCAGCAACCACACGGACTTCGATGCGCTGCGCGCCCACCCCGAGGTCGACCTGCAATTCATCCAGCAGGGGCAGCCGATTCCAGCGGCCGAACTGGTGATCCTGCCTGGCAGTAAAAACACGCGCGGCGACCTGGCTTGGCTGCAACAACAAGGCTGGCCCGCCTACATGGCAAAACACCTGCGCTACGGCGGCAAGGTGCTAGGCATCTGCGGCGGCTTCCAGATGCTGGGGCAAAGCGTGCGCGATCCGCTGGGCGTGGAAGGCGCGGCGGGCGAGTCAAAGGCACTGGGACTGCTCGACATGGTGACGGAACTGACAAGCGAAAAACGACTGGAACAGGTGAGCGGCCACTGTGCGTTTGCCGGCGCGGCCGGTGCGCGCGTGGCAGGCTATGAAATCCATATGGGCGTCTCGCATGGCGCGGCGCTGGCGCAGCCGGCCTTTCTCATCGATGGGCGGCCGGAAGGCGCCGTGTCGGGCGACGGGCAAATCCTCGGCAGCTATTTGCATGGCATGTTCGACACACCCGCCGCGTGTTCGGCACTGCTGCGCTGGGCGGGGCTGGAATCGGCGCACTCGGTCGATACGGCAGCCCTGCGCGAGGCCAGCCTGGAGCGAATTGCCGACGCGGCGATGCCGTTGATGGATGCGCTGGAACGGCTGCCACGTTAATGGTGATGTCGGGTTACGCCGTACCGGCCAACCCGACCTACTCAAACAGGCACGTGGCAACACCTCTTAATTTTTCAGGCACGTGCCCATATACGAGCGGTCGGTCGAAAATTCGACCGCCATGCTCGACGACACCGGCATGAACATCGAGTAATCCGCCGGCACGTCGGCCGGGTCCTTGAACACGGCGATGCCATCGAAATCGACGGCTTGCGCGCCCAGGCCCAGCTTGTTGATGGTGATGGTTTCCGCATGCGTCTTGCCGGCGGTATTGTTGGTGATGGTGGCGGTGCTGCCGGCCACGACGATCTTCGCGCTGATGCCCGGCGCCGCACAGGCGTAGCTGCCGGCGATCTCCGTGCCGATCTTTTGCTGTTTGGCGGCCACGATGGTGCCCACGCGCAGCACGTTCTGCTGGTTGCGGCTGTAGCGGTCGATGAACAGCGCCAGCCCCCGGTCCCCGGCGTGCACGTGCACGATGCCGAAGTCCTGGTCACCCTGGCGGGCGATGATCAGACCATGCGCCGCGTCACGGACCAGGGTCAGGCTGGCATTTTCCGCTTCCAGCTGCGGCGATACCGCGGAGCACACGCCTTGCGCATTGAACACGCCGCCATTGCACAATTGCGCGCTGCCATCGGTCGCCACCTTGAGGCTGCCTTTCGGATTGAAACGGTCGCCGCCGTTCGAAGCATTGCGCATGGCACCGAGGAAGATATAGTTGCCGGCCAGCTTGGCCACGTCCGTGACGGCATAGCCGGTGCCGCTGACGTTGGAATGCATGTTGCCCAGTTTCACGGTCCCCGTCAGCAAGCGCGTACGCGCATCAACGGTGACGCTGAAATCCGTTCCCGTGTAAGTGGTGAGATGGCCGATGGTGGCAGCGCTGAACGTGCCGCTGCGGTCGACCAGGCCGAACTGCGTCGACAGCACGCGGATGGCGTAGGTTTTCTTCGCGCTGTCGAACGTGATGCGCCACGTGTCGCCGATATCGGCCGCCACGTCATACACCGTCTCGTCCCCATTGGCGCCGGCGATCACGGCCAGGCCAGCCTCCTTGGCCACGGCGGCTGACGCCACGGCCACGCTGTCGGCGGAAACGACGGGCGGCGTCACCACGACAGGCGGCGTGACCGGTGCTGCCGGCGTGCCGCCGTCGCTGCCGCCACCGCATGCGGACAGGGCCGCGCCCAGGACAAGGAAGGTAAGTGCATTTTTCATGTGGTGTGACTTTCGGGGAAAGAAGAGGCCGGAAAACACATGCTAGCCGTGCCCGCAATCTATTGCCATGGAACAAATGTTCCATGGACGATGTCCCCCGCACGGTGGCAATATGAAAGGCGCGGGCGGCACGCCTGCGTCATTTATGTGACAATTCGTCGTACTGTCGGCTCCGTTTTTCCTCCTCAGGCTCGCATCCATGACCAGTTCCCCGATTAAAAGCTACCTTCCCTGGGTGGTCGCCACCGCCCTGTTCATGGAGCAACTCGACTCCACCATCGTCAACACCGCCATCCCCGCCATGGCCGCCAGCCTCAACGTGACGCCGCTGAGCCTGAAAGCCGTCGTCACCAGCTACATCCTGAGCCTGGCCGTGTGCATTCCCATCAGCGGCTGGATGGCCGACCGCTTCGGCACGCGGCGCGTGTTTTCCGCCGCTGTTGCCATCTTTACCATCGCCTCCATCCTGTGCGGCCTGTCCGTGAACGCGCCCATGCTGGTGGCCGCGCGCCTGCTGCAAGGGGTGGGTGCGGCCATGATGATGCCGGTGGGCAGGCTCACCATCATCCGCACCTTTCCCAAGTCGCAGTTGCTGGCAGCCATGAATTTCGTCATCATCCCCGCCCTGATCGGCCCCCTGCTGGGGCCCACGGTGGGCGGGCTGATCGTGCACTGGCTGTCGTGGCGCGAGATTTTCTTCGTCAACGTGCCTGTCGGCCTCGTGGCGCTGTACCTGGCGCACCGCTACATGCCCGACTACTATGGCGACAAGCCCCGTCCGCTGGATCTGATCGGCCTGGTGCTGTTCGGCACCGGCATAGCACTACTGTCGTGGCTGCTGGAAATCTTCGGCGAACACCGCATCGACGGCACCTCGTTTGCCGTGCTGCTGTTCATTTCCATCAGCCTGCTGGCCGCGTATGCCTGGCATTCGAGCGAAGTGCTGCACCCGCTGCTGCGCCTGACCCTGTTCAAGATCCGCACCTTCCGCGTCTCCGTGGTGGGCGGCTTCGTCACGCGCCTGGGCGTCGGCGGCCTGCCCTTCCTGTTGCCGCTGCTGTATCAGCTGGGCCTGGGCTTGCCCGCCTGGCAGTCGGGCTTGCTGATGATGCCGTCGGCGGCCGCCGCCATGGGCATGAAATTCATTTCCGCGCGCGTGCTGGCCCGCTTCGGCTACCGCCAGGTGCTGATCGTCAACACCGTGCTGATCGGCGTCACCATCGCCATGTTTTCCCAGGTAAGCGTGGGCACGCCCCTGTACGTGATCGTCGCCATCAGCCTGTGCATGGGCTTTTTCAATTCGCTGCAGTTTTCCAGCATGAACACCATCGCGTATGCCGACGTCGACAAGGCTGACTCCAGCATGGCCAGCACCATCGCCAGCTCGATGCAGCAACTGTCGATGAGCTTTGGCCTCGCCTTCGGTTCGCTGATCACGGGCTGGTACCTGGGCGACATGCCGCAGTCGGACCGCGCCATGCTCAGCACGGCGCTGCACCACGCCTTCCTGACCCTGGCCGCCTTGACGGTGCTGTCTTCGCTGACGTTCTGGACCTTGCGCCGCGACGATGGCGAAAGCATCAGCAAGGGCACGGACAGCGACGAGGAAGATGCGGCCGACGTGAAGGCCCAGGCCGTTGTGCAGACGGAAGTGCAAACCAAGAAAGGCTGAGCCACATCAAGCTTGCCGCCGGCGCCGCTGGCGCTTTTCCCTGGCGCTGCTACCGTGACGGCAGGAGGTGCACATGGCGGCCGAGCGGCGCTTTGCGTGGAAGGGCACGGACCGCCATGGCAAGGCGGCCGAGGGCATCTTGCGGGCGGCCGACGCCACCACCGCCAAGGCCGCGCTCAGACGCCAGGGCATCCTTGCCAGCAAGGTAAAAGCCCCGCGCGCCGCGCCCGGCAAAGCCATCACACACAAGGATATCGCCCTGTTCACGCGCCAGCTGTCGACCATGATGGCGGCCGGCGTGCCGCTGCTCCACGCCTTCGACATCGCCGGCAAGGGCCATGCCAAACCGGCCGTCACGGAACTGATGCGCGACTTGCGCCACGACATCGAAGCGGGCAGCAGCCTGCAGCAGGCATTCCGCCAGTTCCCACTGCTGTTTGACGAGCTGTATTGCAACCTGCTGGCGGCGGGCGAACAGGCCGGCATCGTGCAAGACTTGCTGGCGCGCCTGGCCACCCACCAGGAAAAAGCCATCGCCTTGCGGCGGCAGGTGCGCGGCGCGCTGATGTATCCGCTCGTCATCGTGCTCGTCGCCATCGTCGTCACGGCCATCATCATGAGCGTCGTCGTGCCCGCCTTCCGCCAGGTCTTCGACAGCTTCGGCGCGCCATTGCCGCTGCCCACCCTCGTTGTCATGGGCGTGTCCGCCTTCCTCGTCCATTACTGGCTGGCCTTGCTGGCGGCGCTCGTGTCCGCTTGCGTGCTGCTGCGCCTGGCCTGGCGCCGCTGGCCCGCCCTGCGGCGCAACACGCAACTGCGGGCGCTGCAGCTACCTGTGTTCGGCCCGCTTTTGCGCAAGGCGGCGATCGCCCGCTGGACGCGCACCCTGGCCGCCATGTTCGCCGCCGGCGTGCCGCTGCTCGACTCGCTCGGCCTGGTGGGCGCCGCCTCCGGCCACGCGCTGTACCAGGAGGCAACGGTCCGCATCGAGCGCGAAATCCGCGCCGGCGGCAGCCTGGCCCTGGCCATGGAACACAGCGCCGTGTTTCCCCCGCTGCTCACGCAACTGGCCCTGATCGGCGAGGAGTCGGGCGCCCTCGACGCCATGCTGTCGCGCGCGGCCGACATCGTCGAGGCCGACATCGACGCCACGGTGGCCACCCTCTCGGCCCTGCTGGAACCGGCGCTCATGGTCGTGCTGGGCGTGCTGGTCGGCTCCCTCGTGATCGCCCTGTATTTGCCGATTTTCAAGCTGGGGGCCGTGATTTGACCGTTCGTCCTGCGCAAAACGTCCCCATGCACCGGCAGATGTTTTACACTGCGGCAGTGCCAGGCAATGTTTGCGCGGCAACATCATCACCTCAGACCACTCCACCATGCTGCAAGATACCCTGCTGTTCGCCGCGCCCGGCAACCTGCCCGTCGCCCTCGTCGCCGCCCTGTTCGGCCTGATCGTCGGCAGCTTTCTCAACGTGGTGATCCACCGCGTGCCGAAAATGATGCAGCGCGAATCCGACAATTACGTGGCGGAAGAAAGCGGCTTGCCCTTGCCGCACACGGACCGCTACAACCTGATGCTGCCACACTCGAACTGCACCGCCTGCGGCCACCGCATCACGGCCATGGAAAACATTCCCGTCCTCAGCTACCTGCTGCTGCGTGGCAAGTGCAGCGCCTGCAAGGCGCCCATCTCCGTGCGCTACCCGCTCGTCGAGCTGCTGACGGGCGCGCTGTCGGCCCTGTTAATCTGGCACTTCGGCAGCGGCTGGACGGGCTTGGCCACGCTCCTGTTTGCGTATTTGCTGATCGCCATGACCTTCATCGATGCCGATACGCAAATGCTGCCAGACGACCTCACCTTCCCCCTGCTGTGGGCAGGACTGCTGGTCAATATCAACGGTACTTTCGTGCCCCTGCAAGAGGCCGTCATCGGCGCGGCCGCCGGCTACCTGGCCTTGTGGGCCGTGTACTGGGCCTTCAAGCTGGCGACAGGCAAGGAGGGAATGGGCTATGGTGACTTCAAATTGCTGGCTGCGCTCGGTGCGTGGCTGGGCTGGACCATGCTGCCGACGATCATCCTGTTGTCATCGCTGGTGGGTGCCGTGGTCGGCATCGGCCTGATCGTGTTTGCCAAGCGCGGGCGCGACAAGCCGATTCCGTTCGGCCCCTATCTCGCGGCGGCGGGTTTGATCGCGCTGCTGTACGGCACGCCCCTGTCGCGCCTCACGCTAGGCCTGACTGGCTGACCGGCGCTGCACTGCGCTCCTATGGATAAATACATGCAACGACACAACGTCCCTTATTTCAGCGTCGGCCTCACCGGCGGCATCGGTTGCGGCAAGAGCACGGTGGCAGACATGTTCGCCGCGCGCGGCGCCTCCATCGTCGACACCGACCAGATCGCCCACAGCCTGACGGCGCCCAATGGTGCGGCCATGCCGGCCCTGGTGGCGGAATTTGGCGCCGGCTACGCCGATGCGCGTGGCGCCCTCGACCGCACCAAAATGCGCAACCTCGTGTTTTCCGACGCCGCCGCCAAGGCGAGACTGGAAGCCATCCTGCACCCGCGCATTCGCCAGGCCACCCTGGCGGCGGCCGAAGCAGCGACGGGCAGCTACGTGATCTTTGCCGTGCCCCTGCTGGTCGAGTCCGGCGGCTGGGTGGAACGGGTCAACCGGGTACTGGTCATCGATTGCGTGGAAAGTTTGCAAGTGTCGCGCGTGATGGCGCGCAATGGCTTATCTGAAGAACAAGTCAAAGCCATCATGGCCACGCAGGCCACGCGCGCCATGCGCCTGGCGGCGGCGGACGATGTGATCGACAACAACGGCGATTTGGCGTCCTTGGCACCGCAGATTGCCCAGTTGCACGATTTATATCTGGCATTTTCAAAAAGAATGGCTGGAATGGCCCCGCAACGTTTGTAATTTGTCGACGCTTGGTTCAAAATCACGGGATTGTTTGCAGGTCCTTACTTAAGGGAATTATTTTGATTGTCTACGAATACCCTTTCAACGAACGCATACGTACCTTGTTGCGGCTGGAAGACCTGTACGACAAATTCAAGTTCTTCATCCAGCAAGAGCATGCAATGCAGCACCATGTTGCCTTGGCAACCATTTTCGATATGCTCGAAGTGGCGGGCCGCGCCGACCTGAAGTCCGACCTGCTGCAGGAACTCGAGCGCCAGCGCCAAAGCCTGCTCGGTTACCGCAGCAATCCGAATGTGGAGCCGGAAACCCTCGATGCCATCCTCGGTGAACTCGACAGTGTCAGCGGCGCCCTTGTGGCGGCGCAAGGCAAGACAGGCCAGAATATCCGCGACAATGAATGGCTGATGAGCATCCGCGGCCGCACCATCATCCCGGGCGGCGCCTGCGAATTCGACTTGCCGTCGTATTTTGCCTGGCAAAAACGCAGCTCCGAACAGCGCCTGACCGACATTCACGCGTGGTTCGCCCCGCTGGCGCCGCTGTTCGATGCGCTGGCCCTCGTCTTGCGCCTGCTGCGCGATTCCGGCGGACCCGTTAAACTGATCGCCAATGGCGGCAGCTACCAGCAAATGCTGCAAGGCAAGGTGTACCAGATGCTGCGCCTGAGCCTCGATGAAAACAGCGGCGCCATCCCGGAAATTTCCGCCAACAAATACATGCTGTGGGTACGCTTCACTACCCAAGGCGGCGACTTGAAACCCAAGCCGCTGGAAGAAGATGTCCCGTTCGAGCTCACGCTCTGTAATTTTTAACTGTTACTTATTTGCCCCATCATGACCGTCGTTAACTGCCCTACCTGTGCCGCCAAAGTCGAATGGACTGAAGCCAACAAATTCCGCCCCTTCTGCTCGGAACGCTGCAAGCAGATCGACCTGGGTGCCTGGGCCGAAGAGAAATACACGATCCCCGCCGCCGATCCGTTCGAAGATCCCCTTGCGGATGAAGACAACAAGCCGCAGTAAACCGCAATGAGCCTCAACTAAACGGATTTTCCAGGCGCAGCCCCTGCGCTACGAAACTGTCGAGCCTGCCACTGACCACCGTCAAGCCATAGGCGATGCCCATCGCCGCGATCTGTCCATCGACGCCATGCGCGTGGCCGCGGCTATGCAGACGCGCGCATACGAGCGCACAATCGAGGTCGAATTCCAGCAGCCGCGGCGCATATTCCGCCAGCACGGCTTCCAGCCAGCCTTCCAGCGCCAGTGCTTCCAGCGCCGCTTCGCGCCGCCAGCAGCACTGTATGCCTGCGCGCAATTGGGCGACCACCTGCACCGGCACATAGCGCGCCTCGGGCGCCACCCGCTCGAAAAAATCGGCCACGCCCGCCGGCGCGGCGCTCCCCTTGCGCGCGGCAACGATTACATCCGTATCGACCAGGTAAGCCGGCATGGCTCAGGGGCGGCGCTCGAAATCCGCATCGAAGCCCACGTCGGGCATGCTGCGCAAAATATCGTCGAGCGGACGCTTCGGCAGCGGCCGCAAGGCGCTGCGCAAGATGTCGCGGTGCTCGTCCTCGATGCTGCGCCCATGCGCGCGGGCACGCTTGTGCAAGGCGGCAATCAGCAATTCATCGGTATCGGTAAAGGTCAGTGTCAGCGGCATGCGAAACTCCCGGTGCTTGATGAAAGCACTGTAGCGCAAAGCGCCGACTATACAAGGAGAGTCACAGGAAAGCTTGCGCCAGCACGCAGCATGCTGCTGCCCGCTGGCACAAGTAAGGATTAAGCAGGTGCCAGCGATTCCCGGCGTACCTCATTTAACCATTCCAGCAGGGGAATGGTGGCCGGCAGCAAGGGTTCCACGCCGACCGTGCCCTGCCAGGCGAACGCCTGTCCTTCCAGGCTTTGCGGCTCGCCCCGCCATTCGCGGCTGATATAGAAATGCAGGCGCACATGGGCGTGCGGATACACATATTCGACGCCGCACCAGGCTTCGGCACTGTCGATATGCAAGCCCAGTTCCTCGACAAACTCACGTTTCAAGGCATCAAAAATGGCTTCGCCAGGCTCGACTTTACCGCCAGGAAATTCCCAATAGCCGTCATACGGCTTGCCGGCCGGACGCTGGCCCAGCAGCACGTCGCCATTCGGCTTCATCAGGATGCCGACGGCGACGTCGACCGGTTTGATTTTCACTTCGCTCATTGCGGCAACTTTCCCGCAGGAAGTTTCCCCGCATAATCTCGCGCAAATTGCCACGCCACCCGGCCCGACCGGGAACCGCGCTGCAAGGCCCAGCGCAGGGCATCGCCACGCGCTGCCGCGATCTGCTCCGGCGTGCAACCGAACGAGGCGAGCCAATGGGCCGCGATATCGAGGTAATCATCCTGCTTGAACGGATAGAACGACAGCCACAGGCCGAAGCGTTCGGACAGCGAGATTTTCTCTTCCACCGTCTCGCCCGGGTGCAGATCGCCATCGTCGTCCGTCTTGTAGCTCGTGTTGTCCGACATCCGTTCCGGCATCAGGTGACGGCGGTTCGAGGTGGCGTAGATCAGCACGTTGTCCGATTGCGCGGCGATGCTGCCGTCGAGCGCCACTTTCAGCGCCTTGTAGCCGCTCTCGCCCTCTTCGAACGACAGGTCGTCGCAAAAGATGATAAAGCGCTCGGGGCGTGCCGCCACCAGGTCGACGATGTCGGGCAAGTCGGCCAGGTCCGCCTTGTCGACTTCGATCAGGCGCAGGCCCTGGTCGGCGAACTGGTTCAGGCATGCCTTGATCAGCGACGACTTGCCCGTGCCGCGCGCGCCCGTCAGCAGCACGTTGTTGGCCGGACGCTTAGCGACGAACTGGCGCGTGTTCTGCTCGATCTGCGCTTTTTGCGTGCCGATATTGTGCAAGTCGTCCAACGCGATGTTCGACACGTGGGCCACGGCCTGCAAATAAGGCAGCGCGCCCTGGCGCCGGCGCCAGCGGAACGCAAAGCTGTTCCAGTCGGTTGCCGGCAAGGCCGGCGGCAAGATCGACTCGAGGCGCGCCAGCACCCGCTCGGCGCGGATCAGGAATTGATCGAGGCCGGTCATGAGCGGTAGTCGGCGTTGATCGACACGTAGTCATGCGACAGGTCGCACGTCCACAGGGTGGCCGTGGCATCGCCGCGCGCCAGCTTGACGCGGATGGTGATTTCGCTTTGCTGCATCACGCGCTGGCCATCCTGTTCCTGGTAGTCGGGGTTGCGGCCGCCATTCTTGGCCACCCACACGTCGTCCAGGTACAGATTCAATTGGCCCACGTCCAGATCGTCCACGCCCGCATAGCCGATGGCGGCCAGGATGCGGCCCAGGTTCGGGTCGGACGCGAAGAACGCCGTTTTCACCAGCGGCGAATGGGCGATGGAATAGGCGATCTTGCGGCACTCTTCCACGTTGCGGCCGTCTTCCACGGTCACGGTCATGAACTTGGTCGCGCCTTCGCCATCGCGCACGATGGCTTGTGCCAGAAAGGTCGACAGCTCGGTGACGGCTGCGGCCAGTTCCGCATAGTGCGGCGAGTCGATGGAATCGATGACCAGGCTGCCGGCGCCCGTGGCGACCAGCATGAACGAGTCATTGGTGGACGTGTCGCCGTCGATGGTGATGCAGTTGAACGATTTATCGGCCGCCTGTTTCACCAGCTGGTCCAGCACCGGTTGCGCCACGGTGGCGTCGAACGCGAGGAAACCGAGCATGGTGGCCATGTTCGGCTTGATCATGCCGGCGCCCTTGCTGATGCCCGTCAGGGTCACCGCGTGGCCACCGATGGTGACCGTGCGCGAACCGGCTTTCGGCTGCGTGTCGGTGGTCATGATGGCTTCAGCGGCCGAGAACCAGTTATCCGACGTCAGCGCGGCCACGGCTTGCGGCAAGCCGGCGACCAGGCGCTGCACGGGCAAGGGTTCGAGGATCACGCCCGTGGAAAACGGCAGGATTTGCTGCGGCGTGCAGCCCAGCAGTTCGGCCAGCGCGGCGCAGCTGGCCTGCGCGTCGGCCAGACCCGATTCGCCCGTGCCCGCATTCGCGTTGCCCGTGTTGACCAGCAGCGCGCGGATCGGCGCGGCGCCGGCCGTCACGGCCGCCAGGTTGGCTTTCGAAATTTGCACGGGCGCGGCGCAGAAGCGGTTCAATGTGAACACGCCGGCCACGGTGGCCGTCGGCGCCAGTTTCAATACCAGCAAATCCTTGCGGTTGGGTTTCTTGATGCCGGCTTCGGCAACACCGATTTCAATGCCGGCGACGGCTTTCAAGTCGGCGGCGACGGGCTTGGGAGAATTGACGGCCATGGTGAGTTCTTCTGCAAGGGAAAATGGAAGCGCTATTGTAGCGCCTTCGCGGCGCCGGTGAGCATGCGCGCCCACACATGCACGCCTGCAAATTGAAAAGGCATAAAAAAACGGAGACCGCGGTCTCCGTTTTTGTTCAGGCTGTCAAACCGCCTTATGCCAGCTTGCCGTGGCAAGCTTTGTATTTTTTACCGCTGCCGCAAGGGCATGGGTCGTTACGGCCCACTTTGACGCCCATGCTCACGCTCATGTCGTCAACGTTGTCCATATTGCCGCCGGCCGCAGGCGCCAGCAGTTCTTCCGGCGCCGCGTTCGGGTCGAATTCGGCGTGCTGGTAGTGCACGTTTTCCACGTGCGACTGCTGCATCGCCTGTTCGGCCGCATCGACTTCTTCGCGCGACTGGATACGTACCGTCATCACGTGTTTCGTGACGTCGTTCTTGATCATGTCGAGCATCTGGCCAAACAGTTCAAACGCTTCGCGCTTGTATTCCTGTTTCGGGTTCTTCTGCGCATAGCCGCGCAGGTGAATACCCTGGCGCAGGTGATCGAGTGCCGCCAGGTGTTCGCGCCAGTGGCTGTCCACGCTTTGCAGCATGACATTGCGCTCGAAGCCGCCAAACGATTCCTTGCCGACGATGTCGATCTTCGACTGGTACACGGCATCGGCCGCGGCCAGCACTTTTTCCAGGATCTCGTCGTCCGTCAGGGTCGAATCGGCTTCCAGCAATTGCTGCAGCGGCAAGTCGAGCTGCCATTCGCTGGCCAGGGTGTTTTCCAGGCCCTTGATATCCCACTGCTCTTCCACCGATTCGTGCGGCACGTACTCGTGTACCAGGTCGGTGAACACGCCGTGGCGCAGGGAAGCGATCATGTCCGAGATGTCGGTCGTTTCCAGCAGCTCGTTGCGCTGCTGGTAGATGACTTTACGCTGGTCGTTGGCGACGTCATCGTATTCCAGCAATTGCTTGCGGATGTCGAAGTTGCGCGCTTCGACCTTGCGCTGGGCCGATTCGATCGAACGCGAGACGATGCCTGCCTCGATCGGTTCGCCTTCCGGCATTTTCAAACGGTCCATCACGGCGCGCACGCGGTCGCCGGCGAAGATGCGCAGCAGCGCGTCGTCGAGCGACAAATAGAAGCGCGACGAACCGGGATCGCCCTGGCGGCCGGCACGGCCACGCAGCTGATTGTCGACGCGGCGCGATTCGTGGCGTTCGGTGCCGATGATGTGCAAGCCGCCCGCATTGACCACGTGGTCGTGCAGGGATTGCCATTCGTCGCGCAAGGTCTGCGACTGCGCTGCCTTGTCGGCGTCGCTCAGTTCAGCATTGGCTTCGATGAATTTGATCTGGTTCTCGACGTTACCGCCCAACACGATGTCCGTACCGCGACCGGCCATGTTGGTGGCGATGGTGATGGCTTTCGGACGGCCTGCCTGGGCGATGATTTCCGCTTCGCGCGCATGCTGCTTCGCGTTCAGCACGTTGTGCGGCAAACCGGCCTTGGTCAGGATGCCCGACAGCAGTTCCGAGTTTTCGATCGAGGTCGTACCGACCAGCACGGGCTGGCCGCGCTCGTAGCAGTCGCGGATGTCGTTCAACATCGCGTTGTATTTTTCCGCCGACGATTTGTAGACCTGATCCTGGCGGTCCTTGCGCTGCAGCGGACGGTTTTGCGGGATCACGACCGTTTCCAGGCCGTAGATTTCCTGGAATTCGTACGCTTCGGTATCGGCCGTACCGGTCATGCCGGCCAGCTTGGCGTACATGCGGAAGTAGTTCTGGAAGGTGATCGAGGCCAGGGTCTGGTTCTCGTTCTGGATCTTGACGCCTTCTTTCGCTTCGACGGCCTGGTGCAAGCCATCGGACCAGCGGCGGCCCGTCATCAGACGGCCCGTGAATTCATCGACGATCACCACTTCATTGTTTTGCACCACATAGTGCTGATCCTTGAAGTACAGCGCATGCGCGCGCAGGGCAGCATACAGGTGGTGCACGAGGGTGATGTTGGCCGAATCGTACAGCGACGCGCCTTCCGGCAGCAGGCCCATTTCCATCAGGATGCCTTCGGCCTTTTCGTGGCCCGCTTCCGTCAGCAGCACCTGGTGCGCTTTTTCATCCTTGGTGTAGTCGCCCGGCACATCAACCTTGCCCTTGCCGTCCGGCGTTTCTTCGCCGATCTGCAGAGTCAGGCGCGCAGGCACTTCATTGATCTTGTGATACAGGTCCGTATGGTTCTCGGCCTGGCCCGAAATGATCAGCGGCGTACGCGCTTCATCGATCAGGATCGAATCGACTTCATCGACGATGCCGAAGTTCAGGCTGCGCTGCACGCGTTCGCGCGCTTCGTAGACCATATTGTCGCGCAAGAAGTCGAAACCGAATTCATTGTTCGTGCCATAGGTGATGTCGGAGTTGTACGCCTGCTGCTTGGCGCTGTGCTCCATCTGCGACATGTTCACGCCAGTCGACAGGCCCAGCCATGCATACAGGCGGCCCATGGTCTCGGCATCGCGCTGCGCCAGGTAATCATTGACGGTGACGATATGCACGCCCTTGCCCGACAGGGCATTCAGGTAGGCTGGCAAGGTTGCCATCAGGGTCTTGCCCTCGCCCGTGCCCATTTCCGCGATCTTACCGAAATGCAAGACCATGCCGCCGATCATCTGCACGTCGAAATGGCGCATGCGCAAGACGCGCTTGCTGGCCTCGCGGCAGACGGCAAATGCTTCCGGCAACAAGGCATCGAGCGATTCGCCAGCGGCGATACGTTCCTTGAAGGCAGGCGTCTTCGCTTGCAGCTCGGCATCCGACAGCTTTTCGATGGCCGGCTCGAGCGCATTGATCTCGCGTACCGTTTTTTGGTATTGCTTGAGCAGCCGCTGGTTGCGGCTACCGAAAATCTGGGTCAGTAATGACATGCTTGAATTCTTGAAAAAACGCCGTTAAAAAAAGCTCGGTAGGGAACAACGAGGTAGGTATCGCGTCACCGCACGGAGTTCGACTATGGCAAAAGACGATGATTTTATCATGCGTTCCCGACATGGTTGGGGTAATGCGCCATATAACAATAGCTTAATGACAAACAAATGGCAGAAATTGCGGACATTTTCCATACTGTAAGGCAATACGGCCCACCCGCCTGCGCCGCACCCGCCGCCGCACTCGTCATGCACGGGCGAGTGTGCTATGTTTCGGCCATGCGAACTCCCACTTATTCTCCGGCGCCGCGCCGCGGCTACGGCTTTGCCCGTTCAGGCCCGGCCGTCACGGGCGCAACCGATTTTCTGCGCGGCAACGCGACGATGGCCTCATTGATGCCTACCGTCACGCGCCTGGCCGCCTTGCAAAAAGACTGCGCCAAGGCCTTGCCGGCCATGTTCGAGCACTGCGACATCCTGCAATTCGAAGGCGGCCAACTGGTGCTGGCCACGCCGAACGCGGCGCTGGCGGCCAAGCTCAAGCAGCAATTGCCGAAGTTGCAAGGGGAACTGGAAAGAAAGGGCTGGCAGATTTCAGGCATCAAGCTGAAAGTGCAAGTCATCAAGAGCATCGCGCCCATCGTGCATACGCGGGCGCTGGTCTTGCCGGAAAAAGCCATGTCGGCCCTGGAAGAGCTGAGCACGGCCCTGCCCGCGTCGAAGCAGAACGAGCAATTGATCGCGGCGCTGCGCAACATGGTGCGCCACCACCGGGAACCGAAGGACTGAGAATAACGGCGCTAAATTAACGCATATCGCGTAGGTCGGATTAGGCCCTTCGGGCCGTAATCCGACAACACCACGATCAGTGCCAACATGGTTGTCGGATTACGCGGGGCGTCGCCCCGCTAATCCAACCTACGTCAGCGACCACTCGCGCTCCATTTGACGCAGGTAGGATTGCGGCGCCGCCTCGTTCGTGTCGAATGACACGATTTCATACGCATCGGGCTGCTCCAGCAGCGCCAGCAGCAGCTGGTTGTTCAGCGCGTGGCCCGACTTGTGCGCCGTGTAGTAGGCGAGCAAGGGGTGGCCCACCAGGTACAGGTCGCCGATGGCGTCGAGGATCTTGTGGCGCACGAACTCGTCTTCATAGCGCAAGCCATCCGCGTTGAGGATGCGGTACTCGTCCATGACGATGGCGTTTTCCAGCGAACCGCCACGGGCCAGGCCCATGCCGCGCAAGCTTTCCACGTCCTGCATGAAACCGAAGGTACGCGCGCGCGCCACGTCGTGCACGTAGGACACGTCGCCAAAGTCGACCGAGGCGCGCTGCATCGTGCCATCGACGGCCGGATGGTTGAATTCGATGAAGAAATCAAGCTTGAAACCGTCGTATGGCGACAAGCGCGCCCATTTCTCCGCGTCACCCTTGCCGTGACGCACTTCCACGGGCTTGACGACCTTGATGAATTTCTTCGCCGCCTGCTGCTCTTCCACGCCAGCCTGCTGCAGCAGGTAGACGAAGGACGAGGCGGAACCGTCCATGATGGGAATTTCTTCCGCATTCACGTCGATATACATATTGTCGATCCCCAGGCCCGCCGCCGCCGACATTAGATGCTCCACGGTGGACACCCTGGCGCCATCCTTGATCAGCACGGAAGCCATGCGCGTGTCGCCCACGGCCATGGCGCTGGCGGGGAACTCGACGATGGGATCGAGGTCGATGCGGCGAAACACGATGCCCGTATCGATCGCGGCAGGACGCAGGATCAGCTCGACCTTGGTGCCGGAATGCAAACCGACACCGATGGTGCGGACCTGTTGTTTGATGGTGCGTTGTTTTAACATGGCACGATTATATCCAGTTGCGGCGTGGAATGCTGACCGGCAAAGAAATGCTAGGGATGCTCACTTTCCACATGCACGGCCTCGCGCCGCACCAGGTAGATGCCGCTGGCGATAATGATCGCCGCGCCAAGCAAGGTATAGCGATCCGGCAGCGCCTGCCACAGCAGCCAGTCTATCGCCACGCCCCAGGCCAGCGCCGTGTACTCGAACGGCGCCACGATTGACGCCTTGCCGGTGCTGAAGGCCTTGGTGATCGCCAACTGCCCGAAGAAGCCTGACAGCGCCAGCACCATCAAGATCGAGCCGTGTTCGGCACGCACAGGCACCCAGATATTCCACGCC
The DNA here is from genome assembly GCF_059617945.1 of Janthinobacterium sp. BCJ23. Classification (NCBI taxonomy): domain Bacteria; kingdom Pseudomonadati; phylum Pseudomonadota; class Betaproteobacteria; order Burkholderiales; family Oxalobacteraceae; genus Janthinobacterium; species Janthinobacterium sp. BCJ23. The sequence goes on from NZ_JCAQAW010000013.1 coordinate 28,572, forward strand.
AGCGTTACTGCGCCAATCGACATCAGCGTCAGCAGCCAGAACATCATCGCCTCGGTGCTGTCGGTGCGCGCCAGCACGCGCGCGCTGATGGCCGACACGGCGTAGCAGGCAGCTGCCACCAGAATCGCCAGCCCGCCCAGCGACAGGAAGCCGGTGCCTTCGGGGCGCAGCACCACCAGCACGCCCAGCAGGCCGACGCCAATCGCCACCCACTGCCCGCGGCCCACGTGCTCCTTCAGCACCCACACCGACAGCGCCGTGATCAAAGCCGGCGCGATGAAGAAGATCGAATATGCCTCGGCCAGCGACAGCGACTTCAGCCCGAAGGCAAAGGTGGTCAGCATGGCGATGCCGAGTGCGGCGCGCAACAGGTGCATTGGCCAGCGTATGCGGAAGATGCCCTTGAACGCACCGCGGTACAGCATGTAGCCGCACAGCAGTGGCAACGAACTGAGCGAGCGCATCGCCGTGACCTGCGTGGCGGGATAATGGGCAGACAGCAGCTTCATGGCGGTATCCATGCACGAGAACATGGCGACCGCAATCAGCATCGCATAGATGCTGTGCAGATTTTCTTGACGAGAAGACAGGGAATGCTCCTTGACGACCGGTCCGGGGCGGACCACTGGGAACGTCATTATGGCGACGTCCGGAGCCAGCACAGCGGAGGCGCTGCCGGGATTGATTATAGCAAGCCGGCCAGCTCATCAGGGGCGACGACGAAAACAGTGCCTGGATCAAGTACTGCCGCAATCGCGGCGGCGCTGCCTGAAATGCTTGATCCACGTCATCGTTTTTTTAAAAGATGCATGTAAAATGCTTGTTTATAATTTTGCAACGATGGAGAACGAGAGATGGACAGCAAGAAGATAGATACCACCAACGACACGCCGTCGAGCCGCCGCGGCTTTCTCGGCAAGAGCGCCGCACTGGGCCTGGCAGGCGTCACGTTGGGCCTGGCCGGCTGCAAGGAGGAAGCTGCCGCCGGTGGCAAGAGCGCTGCCGCACCGGCCGCACATCACGGCACCGAGATCGCGCCAGGCCAGCTGGACGACTACTATGCTTTCATCAGTTCCGGCCATTCGGGCGAAGCGCGGGTGCTCGGCCTGCCTTCCGGACGCACGCTCAAGCGCATCCCGGTGTTCAACGTCGATTGCATGGTCGGCTGGGGTATTACCAATGAATCGAAAGCCATCATCGGCACCAAGCCCGACGGCACGCTGAAATACATCACCGGCGACACCCACCACGTCCACGGCAGCTACAAGAACGGCACGTATGACGGCCGCTGGCTGTTCATCAACGACAAGCTGCATTCACGCGTGGCGCGCATCCGCATGGACACCATGGAATGCGACAAGATCACCGAACTGCCGAATGTGGCCGGCTTCCACGGCCTGTTCCCTGACAAGCGCGATCCGGTCGACCAGAAGATTGACTACACCACCCGCGTGTTCTGCGGCGCCGAATTCCATATCCCGCTGCCGAACGACGGCCGCGACCTGGACAATCCGGACAAGTGGGGTGCGTTGTTCAGCTGCGTCAGCGCAGAGACCATGGAAGTGATGTGGCAGGTGCGCGTTGACGGCAATATGGATCTGTGCGCCACCTCGTACGACGGCAAGCTGGCCGCCTGCAACCAGTACAACGTGGAAAACGCCGCCGACCTGAACGGCATGATGGCGGCCGAGCGCGATGCCTGCGTGTTCCTGCATATCGAACGCGTCGAGGCCTTGGTCAAGGCAGGCAAGTTCACCACCATCGGCAGTTCCAAGGTCCCCGTGGTCGATGGCCGCAAGGCTGCCAACGCCGATCCGAAAAGCGCGATCTCGCTGTACGTCCCGGTCAGCAAGAACCCGCATGGCGTCAACGCCAGCCCGGACGGAAAATACTTCGTCTGCTCCGGCAAGCTGTCGCCGACCGCCACCGTGATTGAATTGAGCAAGGTGCTGCAGTGGTTCGACGGTAACGTCAAGGATCCGCGCGACACCGTGGTGGCCGAACCGGAAATCGGCCTCGGCCCGCTGCACACCGCCTTCGACGGCAGGGGCAACGCCTATACCTCGCTGTTCCTCGACAGCCAAGCCGTCAAATGGAATGTGGATGCAGCCATTGCCCAGTTCAAGGGCGACAAAAACGCCAAGGTCATCATCGAGAAGCTGGACGTGCACTACCAGCCGGGCCATAACTACTCATCGATGGGTGAAACCAGGGAAGCTGACGGCAAATACCTCAACTCCGGCAACAAGTTCTCCAAGGACCGCTTCCTGCCAGTCGGCCCGCTGCATCCTGAAACCGAACAGTTGGTGGACATCAGCGGCGCCAGCATGAAGCTGATAGCCGATCACACTGCCTACCCGGAACCGCACGATGGCATTATCGTGCGCCGCGACGTGGTCAAGACGCGCCAGATCCACACCATGACCGACTTCCCGAATGCCGTCACGCCGGAAAACGCCGGCATCGAGCGCAAGGGCAACAAGGTGCATGTGCGTCTGATGTCGCAAGCGCCGGCGTTCAGCATGCCGGTCATCAAGGTCAAAAAAGGCGATGAAGTCACGCTCACCCTGACCAACTACGACAAGGTCGAAGATTTAACCCACGGTTGCGCCATCCCGACCTACAACATCAACTTTATCGTCAATCCGCAGGAAACCAAGTCGGTCACTTTCAAGGCCGATCACGCCGGTGCGTTCTGGTTGTATTGCACGCACTTCTGCCACGCCCTGCATCTGGAAATGCGTAGCCGTTTCCTGGTTGAAGCCTGAGTTGTCCCGCAAGTCCATGCCGGCTGATGCGTCAGCCGGCATGGCATATTCTCATGACGACTACTTTAAAAACCTTGTTCAATTCGCTGGCGTCGTGCTTGATGTTACTGGCTATGCTGGCACCGCCCATCGCCGCCGCCAACATCTACGACGCTGAACTTTCCTCCGAACTGTTGCACGGCGCCGACCTGTGCGCGCATGCCGCCTGCCGCGACGTGATGCCGCAAGCGCAGCGCTTCTCGCAGCGCATGGGTTCTCCACGCTATGTGCAAGCGCTGGACACCGGCGGCAAGCTCGTTGGCTACGTTTTCCTGTCAACCGACGTGGTGGACATTCCCGCCTATTCCGGCAAGCCGGTCATTACACTGATCGGCATGGACACCGCAGGCATCATTACCGGCGTGCGCGTGATCAAGCATTCCGAACCGATCCTGCTGGCCGGCATACCGGAATCGGCGCTGCTCAAGTTCATCGGACAATATGTCGGCCTGCGCGGTGACGCCAGGCTGGAAATTGGCCGTGGCGGCGATGGCAGCGTGGGATTGGACGCGATCAGCGGCGCCACCGTGACGGCCATCGCCGAGAACCAGGTAATTTCCCGCAGCGCCTATGAGATCGGCCGCCAGGTCGGCATCTTCACTGCGGCGGCGCGGCCGCCAGCCCGCTTCACGCCGCTCGACGAGCGCCTCAACTGGGGCAAGCTGGCCGACGAGGGCTCGGTCGGCCGCCTGACGATCACCGCGCGCGAAGTCGGCGCCGACAGCGCACGCGGCGACTACATCGATCTCTACTTCGGCTACCTCAACACGCCGACGCTGGGCAACAGCCTGCTGGGCGAGGACAACTACCAGCGCCTGATGCGCGACCTCAAGCCGGACGAGCATGCGATCTTCGTCATCGCCAGCGGCCAGACCTCGTTCAAGGGCTCGGGCTTTGTGCGCGGCGGCATCTACGACCGCATCCAGGTGCGGCAAGATCCTGAAACCTACACCTTCCGCGATACCGACTATCTCAATCTGTATCACCTGCAGCCCGGCGATGTGCCCCAATACCGCGAATCGGGCATCTTCATCGTCCGCTCGAAACACTTCAATCCGGCGTGGCCTTGGACGCTGACGCTGCTGGTCAATCAGTTGGACGCCAAGGGCGCCAAGACCTTCACCCACTACGACCAGACATACTGGCTGCCGGCCCGCTATCTGGAAGGCGGCCATCCGAAAGTGGTGACGGCGCGCCCGGCGTGGCAAAACATCTGGCTGGACCGGATTGCGCAAATCGGCTTCTTCGTCGCCACCCTGTTGTTTACCGCCATCTGGTACGCACGACGCGACCGGCTGGTGCGTGCATCGACGCGCAAGCACAAGCCTTTGATCAGCTGGCCGCGGCTGGTGCTGTGGATCATCAGCGCCGGCTTCATCGGTTTCTACCTGAAGGCGCAGCCCAGCATCACGCAGATCATGACCTGGCTCCATTCGCTGATCCATCAATGGCGCTGGGAGCTGTTCCTGTCCGATCCCTTCATCTTCCTGTTCTGGTGGTTCATCATCATCACGGTGCTGATCTGGGGACGCGGCCTGTTCTGCGGCTGGTTATGTCCATTCGGCTCGCTGCAGCACCTGATGCTGAAACTCGGTTCCGCCATCGGTCTGAAACGCTGGCAGAAACTGCTGCCAAAACCACTGCACGACAAGCTGCGCTGGCTGAAGTACGTCATCTTCTTCGGCCTGATCGGCGTATCCCTGTTCTCAATGGAGACGGCCGAACATCTGGCCGAAATCGAACCCTTCAAGACCACTTTCCTGGTCGGCGTATGGAACCGCAGCTGGCCATTCTGGCTCTTTATCGGCGCCATTCTGGGCCTGTCGCTGTTCAGCGAGCGCCCCTACTGCAAATACCTGTGCCCGATGGGCGCGGGCCTGGCGCTGCCCGGCAAGTTCCGTCTGTTCGGTCTGAAGCGCAAGGCAGAATGCACCAGCTGCCACGCCTGCGCCGCCGGTTGCGGCTCGCACGCCATCGACAGCCAAGGCAAAATCGATCAGATGGAATGCATGCTGTGCCTGGACTGCATGGTGATGTACTACGACGATCACGCCTGTCCACCCCTGGTGAAAGAGCGCAAGCGGCGAGCTGCCAAGGGCGAAGCGCTGACGCGTATCGGCGCCGACGGCTACTTCCTTACGCTCGACAGCTTGCGCTCAACGCTGCCGTCGCAAGGCAAGGAAGACGCATGAGGCTGGCGCCTTCCGCCCTGCTGGCGCTGATGCGCGCGCTGGTGCTGGCAGTCATATTGGCCGGCTATGGGCCTGGCCTGGCCGCCGCCGTGCTGGAAGTGGCGCCGGGCACGTCGATCAATGCGGCCATCGCCAGTGCGCAGAAAGGCGACACACTGCTGATCGCACCCGGCAGGTATAACGAACACGTGCTGGTCGACAAGGCGCTGACGCTGCAAGGGCGCAGCCATCCCACCATCAGCGGCCGAGGGCACGGCGACACCATCCGCATCACCGCCCCCGACGTCACCCTGATCGGCCTGGTCGTGATCGACAGCGGCGCGGACCTCACTGCGCAGAACGCCGGCATTTATATCGTGCCTGGCGCGCATCGCGTACAGATCAACAACTGTCGACTGGTCGCCAACCTGTTCGGCATCTGGCTGCAAGGCGTTGACGATGCGCGCTTGCTGAACAACACCATCACCGGCCGGCGCGACCTGCAGTCGGCGCAGCGCGGCAATGGCATCCAGGTGTACGACACGCGCGGAGCGCGCGTCACCGGCAACGAAATCAGCGGCACGCGCGACGGCATCTATGTCGACGTCTCGCGCGACGCGCAATTTCGCCACAACCGCATCCACCATGTCCGCTACGGCACGCACTACATGAACACCCACCACAGTACTTGGGAAGACAACGAGGTATATCTGAGCCGGGCCGGGCTGGCGCTGATGGAGGTGCGCAGCCTGACCGTGCGCCGCAATATCGCGTGGGGCAATACCGATCACGGCATCATGCTGCGCACCATCCAGGACTCGCTGATCGAAGACAACGTGGTGGCCGGCAACGACCGTGGTTTTTTCATCTATGACGCCGAGTACAACACGCTGCGCCACAACCTGATCATCAATAACCGCACCGGCGTGCACCTGTCGGCCGGCTCGTCGAACAACCAAGTCGATGGCAACGACTTCATCGGCAACCAGGAGCAGGTGCGCTTTGTTGCCGCGCGCGATGTCGAATGGGGCAAACAGGAAGGCAACTACTGGAGCAATTACAACGGCTGGGACCAGAACGGCGACGGCCAGGGTGACGTGGCGTATGAAGCGAACGACCTGGTTGACCGTCTGAACTGGCAATACCCGCTGCTCAAGCTGCTCGGCGCCAGCCCCGCGCTGCAGACGCTGCGCTTTGCCGCGCGTCAGTTTCCGCTGCTGCGCGCGCCAAGCGTAGTCGACCGCCATCCGCGCATGCGCCCGCTCTCACAGAATTGGAAGAAATGGAATGACATCGCTCCCCGCATCGAATACAACTGAAGCCGCCGTCAGCCTGCGCGGCATCCGGCATCGCTACGGCGCGCTCACAGTGCTGCAGGACGTCAGCTTTGACATCGCCCATGGCGCCATGTTCGGCCTGATCGGCCACAATGGCGCCGGCAAGAGCACGCTATTCAAGCTGATGCTCGGTCTTATCACGCCCTGCGCCGGCACGCTGCACGTACTGGGCCAGAACGCGGCCGAACCTGCCTTTCGCCAGACGCGCCGGCGCGTCGGCTATCTGCCGGAAAGTTTTCTCACCTACGATAACCTGAGTGGCCAGGAAGTACTGCACTTTTTTGCGGACTTGAAGCACATTGCGCGCGCTGCTTGCGCACCGTTGCTCGACCTGGTGGGCCTGACGCATGCCGCCGCGCGGCCGGTACAGGGGTACTCCAAGGGCATGCGCCAGCGGCTCGGCCTGGCGCAGGCTCTGCTGGGCGAGCCGGACCTGATCTTCCTCGATGAGCCGACCAACGGATTGGACCCGCAAGGCATCGCCGACTTTTACGCCATCTTGCGCACCGCGCAGGACCGCGGCGCCACCATCGTCATCACCTCACACATCCTGGCAGAGATCGAGCACAGGGTCGACCAGCTGCTCATCATGCAGAGCGGCACGGTGGCCGCGCAAGGCACGCTGAGGCAGTTGCGGACGGGTACCCATGCGCCCCGGATGCTGACCATTACCGCCACGATTGCGCCTGCGCTGCAGGCGGGCGTGCGCGCGGCGCTGGCCGCGTTGCCGCTGGAGCTGGCGCTGGAGGTGCATGGCGAACAGCTGCACGTGCGCTGCGCCAGGGCCGACAAGATGGCGGTGCTGCGCCAGCTGGCCGCTTGCGCCGACGACATCGCGATTCAGGAATCGACATTGGAACAAGTATTTCTCGGCTACGGAGGCACCCATGCGCGCACGCATTGAATGGCGCCAGGTCGGCGTGCTGGCCGCAAAAGAATGGCGTGAGCGGCTGCGCAACCGCTGGGTGCTGGCCGTGGCGCTGGTGTTTGCCTTCTTCGCGCTGGCCATCGCCTACTTCGGCGCAGCCCAGCAGGGACAGGTTGGTTTCCACGGCATCGACGCCACTATCGCCAGCCTGTCCAGCCTGGTGATCTATCTGGTGCCGCTGATCGCCCTGATACTCGGCTATGACGCGATTGTCGGCGAGCGTGAGCGCGGCGCGCTGGAACTGCTGCTGTCGATGCCGGTGACGCCGCTGGAAGTGCTGCTCGGTAAGTATCTCGGCCTGGCGGCGGCGCTCACCAGCGCCACCGCGATCGGCTTTGGCGCCGGCCTGCTGCCGCTGTTCTCGCAACTGACTGTGGCCGAGGGCTGGCGCTACGCCCAATTCGTCGCCAGCGCCGTGCTGATGGGACTGGCCTTCCTCAGCATTGCCATGCTGGTATCGGTCAGCACCCGCGACCGCGTCCGCGCCAGCGGCATTGCACTGGCGCTGTGGTTCCTGTTCGTGCTGGTGTTCGACCTGCTGCTGATGGGGGTGATGGTGCTCAGCCAGGGCCAGCTCGGTAGCGGCCTGTTCGCCGCCATGCTGATGCTGAACCCGGCCGACGTATTTCGCCTGCTGAACGTGTTCAGCTCGGACCAGGCGCAAGCCATGTATGGCCTGGCCACCGTGATGCCGCAAGGCTGGACCCACCCGGCGCTGCTGTCGGGCGTGATGCTAGCCTGGATTTTTTTACCGTTTTCTATCGCACTCAGGAGATTTTCATGACTATTTTCCACCTGCGCAGGAGCGCGCTGGCCGCACTGGCCACCCTTGCGCTGGCCGCCTGCACGTACAGCGCCACCAACCTGCCAGCCATTGATCCGTCCGACGAAGCCGCGTGTGCGCTGGACGGCATGCTGCTGCGCGACTTCCCTGGGCCGAAAGCGCAGGTTCGCTTCGCCGACGGGAAGACCAGCTACTTCTGTGACGTAAAAGAACTGCTCGGTGAAATGCTGGCGCCGGAACAGCGTCGCGCCACCAGCGCCTTCTACGTGCAGGACATGGGCAGCGCCAACTGGCAACAGCCGCAAGGCCACTGGATCGGGGCACACGACGCGCTCTATGTATTAGGCAGCAAGGCGCAGGGCTCGATGGGCCCGGCCATCGCCTCGTTCAGCCGGCAGGTGGACGCGGAAGCGTTTGTTCGCAAGGAAGGCGGCCGCGTGCTGCGCTTCAAGCAGATCACGCCGGCCCTGCTGAACGAAGCCAGCGGCGCCATGCCGACGCACGCCATGGCGCATTGAAACACCACCGCCTGGGCCGGCATTGCCGTTCGGCGGAAAGCGCCGGTCCGTTTTTACCCCGGCATTTGCCGACTTACTTTTGAAAAGAGACAGACCATGAAGAAACTACTTGCACTGGCAGCAATGCTGGCAGCCATCACCTCTGCCACCAGCGCCGCTGCCGCGCCGGACGCCGCCAAGGTTGAGAAAACCTACTCCACCACCTGCCTGGCCTGCCACGGCAGCGGCATCATGGGCGCGCCCAAGGTTGGCGACAAGGCGGGATGGAAACCGCGTATCGCCAAAGGCAAGCCGGCGCTGTACCTGAGCGCCATCAACGGCGTGAAAATGATGCCGCCACGCGGCGGCAATCCAGGCCTGAAGGATGATGAAGTGAAAGCACTGGTCGACTACATGGTCGCCAAGAGCAATTAAGACTGCTGGCCGCCGCCTGCGCGCGGCGGCCACACCCGGAGATATTCCATGTTCACCCGCACGCTGCTGGCGCTACTGCTGTTCCTGACTGCTTGTTCCGGCGAGGAACGCCTCTACAAAACCCGGGGTCACGTGTTCGGCACCACGGTCGACATCACCATCTACGGTGGTTCGCAGCAGCGCGCCGACCTGCTTGGCGCCGAGGTACTGAGAGAATTCGATCGCCTGCACCGTAAATTCCACGCGTGGGAGCCAAGCATGCTCACCGCCCTCAACGACAGCATCGCCAAAGGCGAGCCAATGCGCGCCGACGCTGAAATGGTCGGCCTGCTAAAATCGGCCGAGAAGCTGTCAGTGCGTTCCGGCCTGCTGTTCAACCCCACCATTGGGCATCTGATCAGGCTGTGGGGCTTCCAGAAAAACGACATCGGCGCGCAGGGACCGCCGGCCGCCGAGATCAAGCGCTGGGTCGACGCGCGGCCATCGCTGTCCGACCTGCGCTACAGCGGCAACATCATCAGCAGCGTCAACCCTGCCGTCATGATCGACCTCGGCGGCTACGCCAAAGGTTACGCGCTCGACCGCGCCGCCGCGCTGCTGCGCGAAGCGCACGTCAAGGCGGCGCTGGTCAACATCGGTGGCAACGTCATCGCCATCGGCCAGCCCGGTGAACGACCGTGGCAGGTCGGCATCCGTGATCCGCGTGGCGCCGGGACAGTTGCGCAGATCGCTTTGCGCGACAACGAAGCGATCGGCACCAGCGGTGACTATGAACGCTACTTCATGAAGGACGGCAAGCGCCGCCCGCACATCATCGACCCGCGCAGCGGCTACCCGATCGATCTGGTCGCTTCGGTCACCATCATCGCCAGCGGCGGCCGCGCCCCTGGCCTGCGCTCGGACGGCCACTCCAAACCGCTGTTCATCACCGGCCCCCGAGACTGGCAAGCGATGGCGGAAAAACTCGACCTGAAAGAAGTGCTGATGGTTGACGCCCAGCGCAATGTCCACATGACAGCAGCCATGCAAGCGCGCATTGCAGGTGCAGAGCGGCACGAGCACGCCGGGACCTGGCAAGCACGCGAGTGACGTCTACGACACAGGCAACAGCATCACCAGCTTCAGTTCATGCTGGCGCGCCAGGTGCAAGGTCACCTGATTGAAACTGAGCGCACCCTGCAGCGGATGCTGGAAGCTGCGCAAGCCGCCATCGCGCCCCAGTACTTGCTGCGCACTCCACCACAGCCGGAATTCCAGGCTGGCGCCGGCCAGTTCCGCGATCAGGCCGGCCAGCGGCGCCTGGTCCGCCTGCCGGCCGATATCGGCGCGGAACTCCGCCACCAGCCGCTGTGCCCGCTCGGGCCAGCCGACGACGAGGTCGCGCGCGCCCGCGTCCAGGAACATGAAGCGCAACTGGTTCGGTGCGCCGTCCCCGGCCTGCAGCCAGCCCGCAAACAAGGTGGACGCCGCGCCGTTCCACGCCACGGCGTTCCATGCGCGGTCGAGGATGTAGGCGGGCGCGTCAATGGCGGACACGATGGCGGCCAGTTCGGCTCTGGCAGGCCCACCGCCCTCGCCTGTCGCGTGGCTGGGGTCATGCTTGTCGGCCACCTCGAACAGATAGGCGCGCTCGGCCGCGCTCAGCTGCAGCACCTGCGCCAGGCGGGCCAGCATCTTGGCCGACGCCGACACGGGCCGCCCCTGCTCCAGCCACGTCAGCCACGTGGGACTGACGTGGCACAACTGGGCCAGCTCTTCGCGCCGCAAGCCCGGCGTGCGCCGCCTCCCGCCACCGGGCAAGCCAGCCATGGCGGGGGTAACGGCTTCGCGCCGGGCGCGGATGAATTCAGCAAGTTTATTCGACATGAGATGGATGCATGGTAGTGGATATACCAGTATAAGTTATGGTCTTGTTACAGGATAATTTTATCCCTATTCTGCAGGAACTCACCCATCAACAGGAGAAAACCATGCAGCAGCACGATGTCGTTACCGAACAGTTTGGCAAAACGGCCAATGCCTACCTGAGCAGCGCCGTACACGCGCAAGGCGCCGACCTGGTGCTGATGCAGGAATGCGCGCGCCGCCACGGCAAGCCCGTCGTCCTGGACCTGGGCTGCGGCGCCGGCCACGCCAGCTTTGCCGTCGCCCCCGTGGCGCAATCGGTGGTCGCCTACGACCTGGCGCAGCCCATGCTCGACGTCGTCGACCACGCCAAGGCGCAGCGCGGCTTGCACAACATCAGCACGCAACAGGGCGACGTGGCGCGCCTGCCGTTTGCCGACGCCAGCTTCGACATGGTTGTCACGCGCTTTTCCGCGCACCACTGGAACGACGTGGCCGCGGCCCTCGCGGAAGCGTGGCGCGTGCTGCGCCCGAACGGCACCTTGCTGGTGATCGACATCGTCGCGCCGAAAACGGCCCTGTACGACAGCACCTTGCAGGCGGTGGAAATGCTGCGCGATGCTTCGCACGTGCGCGACTACCGCACCTGCGAATGGGGCGCCAAATTCAACAACGCGGGATTCACGCACAGCTTGCGCAGCGTGTGGAAACTGACGATGCAGTTCGACGAATGGGTGGCGCGCATGCGCACACCAAGCGAAAGAGTGGCGGCCATCCGCAACCTGTTCGATAGCGCGCCCGAGGAAGCGCGAAGATATTTCGCGCTGCAGCACGATTATTCCTTCGATATCGACGCGGCCATGTTCGAGGCGACAAAACCGGTGGTGCAATAAAAAAACGGCGCCAACATGGCGCCGTTTTTTTTACATCGTAGGTCGGATTAGCGCGTAGCGCGTAATCCGACAACACCACGAAGGCGTCAACAATATTGTCGGATTACGGCGCTTTGCGCCTAATCCGACCTACGCCACGATTATTTCAGCTGACCCAGCAGCGTTTCGGCATTCGACACTTCAAACTTGCCACCCTGCTCGATGTTCAATTGCGTCACGACGCCATTGTCGACCAGCATCGAGTAGCGCTGCGAGCGCGTGCCCATGCCGTGCTTGGAGAAATCGGCGTCCAGGCCCAGTGCCTTGCTGTAAGCGGCATTGCCGTCAGCCATCATGCGCACGACGCCGGTGGCTTTCTGGTCGCGGCCCCAGGCGCCCATCACGAATGCATCGTTGACGGAGATGCACCAGATTTCATCGACGCCCTTGGCTTTCAGGTCGGCAGCGTGCTGCACGTAGCCTGGCACGTGCTGTGCGGAGCAGGTCGGGGTGTAGGCGCCTGGCAGGCCGAAGATGGCGATCTTCTTGCCCTTGACCAGGTCTTGCACGTTGAACGTGTTCGGGCCCAGTGCGCAACCTTCGGTTTCGCTTTCGATGAATTCGGCCAGGGTGCCTTCTGGCAGGGTGTCGCCGATCTTGATGGTCATGTTGACTCCTTGTGTACTGTCGATTGAGGGTTCTGCCGGCATGATGCCGACACTGCGCGATAGTATGCCTGACTTGCCGTATTTGTGCAGAAAATGGCCGGAAAGGCAAAGTCAAAAGTCAAAAGCCGGCAAAAAAAACGGCGGCCCTCAGGCCGCCGTCATCTTTACTGACATCAGATCACCTTAATCCGCTTGCTTGCGCAGGAACGCTGGAATGTCGTACGTCTCCATGCCATTCTTTTCCATCGCGCGCACTTGCTCGGAAGCCGATTCGCGGCGCCATACTGCAGGCGCCTTCATGCCGTCGAAACCAGCTGCCGGCGTGGCCACGCCTACCGTCGTCGTCACCGCTTGCGCGCTACCCATGGCAGCCGACGGGGTCAGCGGGCTGTTGTGGGTGCCGGTGCGCAGCACTTGCTGCGGTACCAGCTGGATGTTCTTCTTGGCGCGGCCCAGGCCCGTGGCCACCACGGTCACGCGGATGTCGTCGCCCATGGCGTCGTCGTAGGCGATACCTTGCGCGATCGACGCGTCCGGCGCGGCAAACGCGCGCACGGCAGCCATGACTTCCTTGATCTCTTTACCTTTCAAGCCACGGCTCGCCGTGACGTTGACCAGCACGCCGCGCGCGCCCGACAGATCGATGCCATCGAGCAGCGGCGAAGCGACAGCCTGTTCGGCGGCGATACGCGCGCGGTCGACGCCGGAAGCCGTCGCCGTACCCATCATGGCCTTGCCCTGCTCACCCATGATGGTTTTCACGTCGTTGAAGTCGACGTTGATATGGCCAGGCACGTTGATGATCTCGGCAATGCCGGCCACCGCGTTGTTGAGCACATCATCGGCGTGCTGCATCCATTCCAGCATGCTTTCGTCTTCGTAGATCTCTTCCAGTTTTTCATTGAGGATGATGATCAGCGAATCGACGTGCAGGGACAGCTGCTCCAGGCCTTCGTCGGCGATGTCCATGCACTTCTGGCCTTCGTACGAGAATGGCTTGGAGACCACGGCCACCGTCAGCGCGCCCAATTCCTTGGCCACTTCGGCCACGATGGGGGCGGCGCCCGTACCGGTGCCGCCGCCCATGCCGGCGGCGATGAAGACCATGTGCGCGCCGCGCAGCGAATCGGCGATACGCGTGCGCGACTCTTCGGCCAACTGGCGGCCGACGGCAGGCTTCATGCCTGCGCCCAGACCGGTATCGCCGATCTGGATGATGTTGTGGGCCTTCGATGTCGACAGGGCCTGTGCGTCGGTGTTGGCGGCAATGAACTCCACGCCCGACATGCCTTTGTTGATCATGTGTTGGACTGCATTGCCACCCGCACCGCCGACGCCGACGACCTTGATGACGGTACCTAAAGCTGTGTTATCGACCATATCGAACTCCATGATGTGCTCCTATCAGATGCGGTTTCCAAGCGCCAGGCCTCATATTGGTAGGAGAACTGGAGATTGAAAACTGCGGTTAAATATAAAATTAAGTTATGTGTGTGTACCTGCGATGCTGCCAAAAAACCTGTACTGCCGGGCGTAAATCATGCCCTTAAAAATTCCCTAAAAACCATTCCTTCATGCGCTGCCAGACTGCCTTCACCGAGCCGTCCTGACGCGTCACGATGTGGCCGCGCAGGTATTGCTTCTTCGCTTCCAGCAGCAGGCCCAATACCGTGGCATAGCGCGGACTGCGCACCACGTCGGCCAGCTGGCCCCGATACTCGGGCGTGCCAAGGCGCGCCGGTTTCAGGAAAATGTCTTCCGCCATTTCCACCATGCCGGGCATGATGGACGTGCCGCCCGTGAGCACGATGCCCGAGGACAGCACGCCTTCGTAACCGGATTCGCGCACCACCTGGTGCACCATGGCGAACAGCTCCTCGACGCGCGGCTCGATCACTGCCGCCAGCGCCTGGCGCGACAGGTTGCGCGGGCCGCGGTCGCCCAAGCCAGGCACTTCCAGCGATTCGCCGGGGTCGGCCAGGACCTGCTTGGCCACGCCATAGCGGATCTTGATTTCTTCCGCTTCCGCGGTCGGGGTGCGCAAGGCCATGGCGATGTCGTTGGTGATCTGGTCGCCGGCGATGGGAATGACTGCCGTATGGCGGATCGCGCCATCGGAGAATACCGCCACATCGGTCGTGCCGCCGCCGATGTCGATCAGCACCACACCCAGTTCCTTCTCGTCGGGCGTGAGCACCGCATCGGCGGACGCCATCGGCTGCAGGATCAGGTCCGACACTTCCAGGCCGCAGCGGCGCACGCACTTGACGATGTTCTGCACCGCCGACACGGCGCCGGTGACGATATGCACCTTCACCTCCAGGCGGATGCCGCTCATGCCGATAGGCTCGCGCACATCTTCCTGGCTGTCGACGATGAACTCTTGCGGCACCGTGTGCAGCAATTGCTGATCGGTCGGAATGTTAACCGCTTTTGCCGTCTCGATGACGCGCGCCACGTCGGTCGCCGTCACTTCCTTGTCCTTGATGGCCACCATGCCGCTGGAATTGAAGCTGCGGATATGGCTGCCCGCAATGCCCGCGTACACATTGCGGATCTTGCAGTCGGCCATCAGCTCGGCCTCTTCAAGCGCGCGCTGGATGGACTCCACCGTGGCCTCGATATTGACCACCACGCCCTTTTTCAGGCCCTTCGATTCGTGCTGGCCCAGCCCGATCACTTCGTGGCGCCCGTCGGACATCACTTCGGCTACCACCGCCACCACTTTCGAGGTGCCGATGTCGAGGCCGACGATCAGGTTTTTCGCGTCTTTTGTCATTTCTTTCGCCTAGTTTTTTGGGCTATTAATTAATTGGGTATTCGGTTAAGCCGGTTTTTTAATCGGACTGCTGTTTTTCTTCTTGATCACTGGCTTGCCATCCTTGCCTTCGGCCGGTATCACCAGGCCGGCGGAACTGAGCGCCAGGCCATTCTGGTAGCGCATATCGATCGTGTCGATATTTTCCAGCCGGCTCGCCAGCTGCGGGTAGATGCCCACCAGGCGGTCGACCCGCGCCTTCAGGGTCGTATGATTCTGCTCGCGTCCCAGCGCCACGCTCATGCCGTTATTCAGTTTCACGGTCCACGCATAGCGGCTCGACAGCGACAGGGTTTCCGGCACCATCTTCAGCGGCGCAAACCACTTTGCCAGCTGCACATAGGTGGCCAATACTTCTTTTTCGCTGCCATCGGGGCCGGCAAACGCAGGCAATTCATGGTCGTCTTCGGCTTCGGCCACATTCGCCGTAAACACGTCGCCCTTGACTGACAGCAGACGTCCATCTTCGCCCCAGGTACCCAGCGCTTCGTGTTCTTCCAGCGCCACGATCAGCTGGTTCGGCCACTCGCGCCGCACGCTGGCACGGCGTACCCAGGGCACCGATTCGAACACGCCACGCACGCTTTCCAGGTTGGTCGTGAAAAAATTGCCCTTGATGCGGCCCAAAGTGCCGCTGCGCAGGGTCAGGTAATTCACGTGGCGCAGGCCCTTGTCGTCCGCGCTTTCCACCTTGATCGTGCGCAGGTCGAACATGGGACGCTGCGACACCCACCAGACGCCGGCGGCCACGCACACGACCAGAACCGCGGCCAGCAAGCCGTTGGCAGTCGTATTGAGGCTTTTAGCGTCATGCCACATATCAGTGCTGTCCCTTGTGCATTTTCAAACGCGCGCCAGCGACGATTTCCAGGCACAGGTCTTCATAGCTGATGCCCACCGCGCGCGCCGCCATCGGCACGAGCGAGTGACCCGTCATGCCGGGCGAGGTATTGACTTCCAGCAGGAACAGCTTGCTGTCGGCCGCGCGCATCAGCACGTCCACCCGTCCCCAGCCTTCGCAACCGAGGGCGCGGTAGGCTGCCACGGCGATGCGTTCCATCTCCGCCACGATCGCCGGGTCCAGCTGCGGCGGGCAGAAATACTGCGTGTCGTCCGTGAAGTACTTGTTCTGGTAATCGTAATTGCCTTGCGGCGCGACGATTTCAATCGGCGGCAGCGCGCGCGCCGTGGCGCCCTTGCCCAGGATCGCGACGGTGAATTCGCGGCCCTTGACGAATTCCTCGGCCAGCACGGAATCATCGAGGCCGGCGGCGATGTCGTAGGCTGCCTGGAAGGCGCCCGCCTCGTTGACCGTGGTGATACCGATGCTCGAGCCTTCATGCGGCGGCTTGACGATCAGCGGCAAGCCCAGTTCTGCGGCGACCTTGGCCAGGTCGGAGCTGTCATCGAGCACCGCGTACTTTGGCGTCGGCAGTTGATGCATCAGCCAGATCATCTTGGTGTAAATCTTGTCCATGCCCACCGCGCAAGCCATCACGCCGCTACCCGTGTAGGGAATGCCCAGCTGTTCCAGCGCGCCCTGCAGGCTGCCGTCTTCGCCAAAGCGGCCGTGCAGCGCGATGAAGACGCGGTCGAATTTTTCAGCGGCCAGTTCGGCCAGGCTGCGTTCGCCCGTGTCGAACGCGTGCGCGTCCACGCCGCGGCTTGTCAACGCGGCCAGCACGCCCGTGCCGGACATCAGCGACACTTCGCGCTCGGCCGAGCTGCCGCCGAACAGGACGCCAACCTTGCCCAATTGTTTTACATCGATAGCTGAAGCTTGGTTCACATCAGGCCTTTACAGTGTTGGATGGATACGTAGTCAGTTGTTGCGGGATACCGCTGATGGAGCCCGCGCCCATGGTCAGCACGACGTCGCCGTCGCGCGCCACGCTCATGATGGTGTCGGCCATGTCCTTCATGGACTCGACGAAAATCGGTTCGATCTTGCCGCGCGCGCGCAGCGCATGCGCCAGAGCGCGGCCGTCGGCGGCGACGATAGGCGCTTCGCCCGCCGCATACACCTCCGACAAGAGCAGCACGTCGGGCGCGCCCAGCACTTTCACGAAATCCTCGAACAGGTCGCGCGTGCGGCTGTAGCGGTGCGGCTGGAACGCCAGCACGAGGCGGCGGCCAGGATAGGCGGCGCGCGCGGCGGCCAGGGTCACTTCCGTTTCCACCGGATGGTGGCCGAAATCGTCGACCAGCGCGAAGCTGCCGCCGTTCGGCAGCGCCACGTCGCCATAGCGCGTGAAGCGGCGGCCCACGCCGGAAAACTCGGCCAGGCCTTGCTGCGTGGCGCTGTCGGCGATGCCGATTTCGCGCGCGATGGCGATCGCCGAGCAGGCATTCTGCACATTGTGCATGCCGGGCTGGTTCAGCACCACATCCAGGTTCGGATAGCCTTCCTGCAGCACGGTGAAATGCATTTCCAGGCCCACGGCGCGCGCGTTGATGGCGCGCACTTGCGCGTCTTCCGCGAAACCATAGGTGGTGACGGGCTTGGTCACGGACGGGATGATGGCGCGCACGTGCGGATCGTCGATGCACAGCATGGCGCGGCCATAGAAAGGCAAGCGGTGCGTGAACTGCACGAAGGCCTGCTTGAGCTTTTCGAAATCGTGCTCGTAGGTGTCCATGTGATCGGCGTCGATATTCGTGATCACTTCGATCATCGGCGTCAGGTTCAAGAACGAGGCGTCCGATTCATCGGCTTCGGCCACCAGATAGTCGCCCGAGCCCAGCTTGGCGTTCGCGCCGGCGCTGGTCAAACGGCCGCCGATGACGAAAGTCGGGTCGAGACCACCCTGCGCCAGTACGGAGGCGACCAGGCTGGTGGTCGTCGTCTTGCCGTGCGTGCCGGCAATCGCGATACCGCGCTTCAGGCGCATCAACTCGCCGAGCATCACTGCGCGCGGCACCAGCGGAATCTTGCGCGCGCGCGCGGCCGCCACTTCCGGATTGTCCTGCGGGACGGCGCCCGACGTGACCACCGCATCGGCGTCGCCGATATTTTCCGCCGCGTGGCCGAGCATGACGGTCGCGCCCAGGCTCGCCAGGCGCTGCGTCGCCGCATTGCTGCCCAGGTCGGAGCCCGACACCTTGTAGCCGAGGTTGACCAGCACTTCGGCGATGCCGCTCATGCCGCTACCGCCAATGCCGACAAAGTGGATATTGTTTACTTTATGCTTCACAGAGCTAACCTCATGCCAGTTTTTCCAATACGTGTGCGATCGCCTCATTGGCGTCGCGCTTGCCTGCTGCCAGTGCCGCTTGCGCCATGTGCTGGCAGGTATCCCGCGTCAAGGACGCCAGCAATGTGCTCAGCGACGCCGCACTCATTTCCGTTTGCGGCAGATGAATCGCCGCACCTTGTTTCGCCATCCATTGCGCGTTGTCGCGCTGGTGGCTGGTGGTCGACGCTACCAGCGGCACGAGCACGCTGGCCACGCCGGCCGCCGTCAATTCCGACAGGGTGATCGCGCCTGCGCGGCAAATCACCAGGTCGGCCTCGGTATATGCCCTGGCCATGTCGTCGATGAAGTCGACCACATTGGCTTGCACGCCCGCCTGCGCATACGCGGCATGCAGGGCGTCGATATTCTTCTTGCCCGACTGGTGCGTCACCAGCGGGCGCTCGCCCTCCGGCATCAGGGCCAGCGCGGCGGGCAGGTTGTCGTTCAGCGCTTTCGCGCCCAGGCTGCCGCCCACGACGAGGATGCGCAACGGCCCGCTGCGGCCCGCGAAGCGAAGCGCCGGCGGCGCCATGGCGAGGATCTCGGCGCGCACGGGATTGCCCGTGACGACGGCCTTGCCGGCGGCGCTGCCGAAATCGGCGGGAAAGCCGAAGCACACCTGCTGCGCCAGCGGTACCAGGGTCTTGTTCGACAGCAGCAGCGCCGCGTCGGCATTGACCAGTACCAGCGGCACGCCCTTGAGGCGCGCCATCAGCCCGCCCGGCACGGTGACGTAGCCGCCCATGCCCATCACCACGTCCGGCTTGCGGCGCGCGATGAAGCGGCGGATGGCAAAGAAGCTGGCCAGCATCTTGAAGCCGCCCTTGACCGTGTGCGCCAGGCCCTTGCCGCGCATGCCCGAGAACGCAATGGCGTCCATGGGAATGCCGCTCTTCGGCACCAGGTCCTGTTCCATGCCGTGGGTCGTGCCCAGCCAGCTCACTTCCCAGCCGCGCGCGCGCATCGTCTGCGCAATCGCCAGGCCCGGGAAGATATGGCCGCCGGTGCCGGCCGCCATGATCATCAGTCTTTTCGTCGTTTTCAAGTTTGTCACGTTGTTCATAGCCGGCCTCCGCGCATGAGGATCCGGTTTTCGTAATCGATGCGCAGCAAAATCGCCAGGCCGATACAGTTAATCAGTACACCCGTGCCGCCATAACTCATCAAAGGCAAGGTCAAGCCCTTGGTCGGCAGCAGGCCCAGGTTCACGCCCATGTTGATGAAGGTCTGCACACCGATCCAGATGGCGATGCCCTTCGCAGTCAGGCCGGCAAAGGTCTGGTCGATGGCGATCGCCTGGCGGCCGATGTCGAACGCGCGCTTGATAATCCAGTAGAACATGCCGATCACGATCAGCACGCCAACCAGGCCCAGTTCCTCGCCGATCACGGCCAGCAAGAAGTCCGTATGCGCTTCGGGCAGGTAATGCAGTTTTTCCACGCTGCCGCCCAGGCCCACGCCAAACAGTTCGCCGCGCCCGAAGGCGATCAAGGAATGCGTCAGCTGGTAAGCCTTGTTCAGCGCATTGTCTTCCTGCCACGGATCGAGATACGCAAAAAACCGCTCGCGGCGGAATTTCGACAAGGCGATGATGGTGACGAAGATCGCCGTCAGCATGGCGCCGATGCCGCCGAACCAGATGGCGTTGACGCCGCCCAGAAACAAAATACCCATGGCGATGCAGACGATCACGCCGAAGGCGCCCAGGTCGGGCTCCATCAGCAGCAGCAAGCCGACGAAGCTCACGGCCAGCGCCATCGGCATGAAGCCCTTGGTCAGCTTGTGCATATATTCCTGCTTGCGCACCGTGTAGTCGGCCGCATACAGCACCATCACCACCTTCATCAGCTCGGACGGCTGCGGCCGCAGGCCCGGCAGGTTCAGCCAGCGGCGACCGCCGTTGACCGACACGCCCAGGCCCGGTATCAGCACCATTACCAGCAGCACCAGGGTGCCGATGAACAGCCACGGCGCGATCTTTTGCCAGGTGGCGACGGGGATGCGGAACACCAGCGCGCCAACGATGATCGAAATACCGATGAACAGCGCCTGGCGCACGACAAAGTAATTGTTCGTATAGGCGGCAAACTTGCGCGCGTCCGACAGCGAGATCGACGCCGAATACACCATCACCATGCCCAGCAACATGAGCAGCAGGACCACCCACACCAGCGGCTTGTCGTAGTCCATCATCTTCGACTGCCGCGCGCGGCTATCCAGCGGCTTGGCAGCCGAGCCGGAACCAAAGCTGAAGGGCAGTTGGAAGGCCATCAGATATCCTGTCCGTTTTCCAGGGCGATGTCGCGCACGGCGTCGACAAACACCTGCGCGCGGTGCGCATAGTTCTTGAACATGTCCAGGCTGGCGCACGCGGGCGACAGCAGCACGGCATCGCCGGCCAGCGCCAGGCTGCTGGCGCGCTTGACGGCTTCCGGCAAGGTGGCGCAGTCGACGATGTCCACGCCGGCCGGCTCGAGGGCCACGAGCAGCGCAGGCGCATCGCGCCCGATCAGCACCACGGCGCGCACATAACGCGAAACGGGTTCGGCCAGCGGCGAGAAATCCTGCCCCTTGCCGTCGCCGCCGGCGATCAGCACCAGACGCTGTTCCGCGCCGCCAAACGCCTTGCCCAGGCCAAACAGGGCCGCGACTGTCGCGCCCACGTTCGTGCCCTTGCTGTCGTCGTAGTATTCGACTTCATTGACGGCCGTGATCAGCTCCACGCGGTGCGGCT
The DNA here is from genome assembly GCF_059617945.1 of Janthinobacterium sp. BCJ23. Taxonomy (NCBI): domain Bacteria; kingdom Pseudomonadati; phylum Pseudomonadota; class Betaproteobacteria; order Burkholderiales; family Oxalobacteraceae; genus Janthinobacterium; species Janthinobacterium sp. BCJ23. The sequence goes on from NZ_JCAQAW010000013.1 coordinate 49,704, forward strand.
CGCCCTGGTATTCGCGCAAGCCGTGCAGCAGCGGCGCGAATGGCAAGCCGATGGCGCGGCACAGGGCCAGCGCCGCCAACGCATTCGACGCGTTGTGCTGGCCGCGGATTTTCAGCGCATCGGCCGGCATCAGTTTTTTCGCCATCGTCGGCACCGGTTCCGGTGCCGGATCGTTCTTCTTGCGCTTTTTCTCGATCACTTCTTCGCTGGGCACGGCTTGCGCCAGCCAGAAGATGCCGCGTTCATTGACGAGGCCAAAGCTGTCCACGTCCACCGGTTCGCCCGTGCCGAAGGTGATCATCTCGGCCAGCGGATCGGCCATGTGCATGACGGCCGCATCGTCGCGGTTCAATATGCGCACGGTCTGCTCGCCGAAGATGCGCGTCTTGTCGGCTGCGTAGGCAGCCATGTCGCCATGCCAGTCCAGGTGGTCCTGCGACAGGTTCAAGACCGTGGCCGCATCGGCCTGCAGGCTGAACGTTGTGTGCAGCTGGAAGCTGGACAATTCCAGGATCCACGCTTGCGGCAAGCTGCTGGCGACCGGTTCCGCCGCTTCTTCTCCTTCAGTCACGGGCTGCGGCGCCGGTTCGGCGTCAAGCACTTCGCGCAGCACGTCGAGCGCGGCCGGGCTGATATTGCCGGCCACGCGCGTGACCAGGCCCGCGCGTTCGCACAGCAGGCCTACCAGGCTGGTGACCGTCGTCTTGCCGTTGGTGCCCGTGATGGCGATGACTTTCGGCGCATAGCCGCGTTCCGCCTTCAAGGCGACCAGCGCCTGCGCGAACAGTTCGATCTCGCCCCACACGGGGATATTTTTTTCAGCAGCGGCCGGCGCGATGTGCGCCAGTTCGCGGCCCGGCGCCAGGCCAGGGCTGACGGCGACGAAATCGACGCCATCGAGCAGGTCGGCCGTGAAGGCGCCGGCGATGAACTGCGCCTGCGGCACGGCGGCCTGCAGCGCGGCCAGGCGCTCGGGCGCCTCACGCGTATCGGCCACGCGGACTAGCGCACCGCTGCGCGCCAGCCACAGGGCCATGGCCAGCCCCGATTCGCCGAGGCCAAGTACCAGTGCGGTTTTAGCGTCGTACATCATCAGCGCAGCTTCAAGGTAGTCAGGCCGAGCAGCACCAGCATCATGGTGATGATCCAGAAACGCACGACAACCTGCGTCTCCTTCCAGCCTTTTTGTTCAAAATGGTGATGCAATGGCGCCATCAGGAAGACGCGGCGGCCGGCGCCATAGCGCTTCTTCGTGTACTTGAACCAGACGACCTGGATGATCACGGACAGCGTTTCGACGACGAAGATGCCGCCCATGATGAACAGGACGATTTCCTGGCGCACGATGACGGCAATGGTGCCCAATGCGCCGCCCAGTGCCAGCGCGCCCACGTCGCCCATGAACACTTTCGCGGGGTGCGTGTTATACCAGAGGAAAGCCAGGCCGGAACCGGCCAGCGCGCCGCAGAAGATCACCAGTTCGCCGGCGCCCGGGATGTGCGGGATGAACAGGTAGCGCGCATACGTGGCGTTACCCGTCAGGTAGGCGAACAGGCCCAGGGCCGTGCCCACCATCACGGTTGGCATGATGGCCAGGCCATCGAGACCGTCCGTGAAATTGACGGCGTTGCTGGTGCCGACGATGACGCAATAGGTCAGCGCGATGAAGCCCCACACGCCCAGCGGATAGCTGATGGTCTTGAAGAACGGGACGATCAGGTCGGCCTTCGGCGGCAGATCCATGGCGAAGCCCGACTGCACCCAGGCGTAGATCAGATTCCACACGTGGCCCGCGTCGGGTTCCGACACGGAGACGGAAAACGCCAGGTAAAACGCGGCGACGATGCCGATCAGCGACTGCCAGAAGTATTTTTCGCGCGAGCGCATGCCTTCCGGGTCCTGGTGCACCACCTTGCGGTAGTCGTCGGCCCAGCCGACGGCGCCAAAGCCCAGGGTGACGATCAAGACCGGCCAGATGAAGCGGTTCGACAGGTCGGCCCACAGCAGGGTGGAAATGCCGATGGCGATGAGGATCAGCACACCGCCCATGGTGGGCGTGCCGTGTTTTTTCAGATGCGTTTGCGGGCCGTCCGTACGCACGGCCTGGCCGACCTTCATGCGCGTGAGCATGCGGATCACGGCGGGACCGGCGCACAGGCCGATCAAAATCGCCGTCAAGGTGGCGAAGACGGCGCGGAACGTGATGAAGTTAAAGACCCGCAATGGGCCAATGTCGTCCTGGAAATAATGAGCGAGCCAGAGCAGCATGATTAGTGAGCTTCCTTGTTATTGTTGTTTGAACCAATCAAATGCTGCACGGCCCGTTCCATCTTCATGAAACGGGAGCCCTTGATTAATACTGTTGCATCCGAACGGCCGGACAAATGCGCATCGAGCGCCGCCAGCAAACCGTCGAACTGTTCGAAATACTCCACGACCGTGCCCGATTCCTGGCTCGCGGCAGCTTGCGCCGGATTGACCAGATGGCGCGCCAGGCCGCCCGTCGCCAGCACGTGTTCGATGCCTTTGGCGGCGGCGTAGGCGCCGATCTCTTCGTGGAACTGCTGCCCCTGCGTGCCGACTTCGCCCATCTCGCCCAGCACCAGGATGCGCGGTGCCGCGGCCTGCGCCAGTACATCGATGGCCGCGCGCGCCGAATCCGGATTGGCGTTATACGTGTCGTCGATGATGGTGGCGCCATTGGCGGCACGTTTTTTCTGCAGACGGCCATTCACGGGAGAAAACGCCTCCAGGCCCTGCTTGATATGTTCGATGGCGATGCCGGCGCCGACGGCGCATGCCACGGCCGCCAGCGCATTGCGCACATTATGTTCACCGGCCGCCTGCAAGCCGACAAAGAACTGGCGCAGACTGCCGTCCTGCGCGCGCACGCTGACGAACAGGTCGCTGCCAAAATCCTCGGCCGCGCGGTGCGTGCAGCTGACGTCGGCCTCTTTCGACAGGCCGAACGTGATGGCGGCGCGTGCACCGGCCAGTTCGCGCCACAGTGGCGTGAATTCGTCGCCATGCGGGAAGACGGCCACGCCGTCGTCTGCCAGGGCCGCCAGCGCGGCGCCGTTCTCGCGCGCCACGGCTTCCACCGTATGCATGAATTCCTGGTGTTCGCGCTGCGCGTTGTTGACCATCGCCAGGGTCGGCGCGGCAATCGCGGCCAGGCGGGCAATTTCTCCCGGATGGTTCATGCCCATCTCGATGACGGCCGCCTTGTGATGCTCGCTCAGGCGGAACAGGGTCAGTGGCACGCCGATCTCGTTATTCAGGTTGCCGCGCGTAGCCAGACGCGCTTCTTCGCCGAAGGCCGCGGCCAGGATGGACGAAATCATCTCCTTGACGGTGGTCTTGCCATTGCTGCCGGTGACGCCGATGACGGGTACATTGAAGCGGCCGCGCCAATGGTTGGCGATGCGGCCCAGCGCGACCAGGGTATCGGCCACCACGATGGCCGGCACCTTGCCGCTGTCCCAGCCATCAGGCAGGCGCTCGACCACCACGGCGGCGACGCCGCGCGCGGCCACCTGGTCGAGGAAGTCGTGGGCGTCGAAACTCTCGCCGCGCAGGGCGACGAACAGCGAGCCGGCAGGGGCGCTGCGGCTGTCGGTCGAGACGCCGTCAAAAACGGCGTCGCCCGTCAGCTGCGCACCTTGCAGCGATCGCATCAGTTCCGTCAGGCTTGCGTGCATCAGGCGATCCATCAGTTCGTCCTCATCATCGTCAGGCGCGCGGACAGGGCCAGCTGCGCATGGTCGGCGTCGGAGAACGGCAGTTTCTTGCCCTTGATTTCCTGGTACGGCTCATGGCCCTTGCCCGCCAACAGGATCACGTCCGGCTTTGCCGCGTGCTTGATGGCAGACAGGATCGCGGCGGCGCGGTCTTCGATGGCTTGCGGCTGCGGGCCGTCTGCGCGCATGCCGGCGACGATCTGCGCGATGATCGCGTGCGGATCTTCACTGCGCGGATTGTCGCTGGTGACCAGCACGTGATCGGCCAGCTGCGCGATGGCGCCCATCTGCGGACGCTTGCCCGGATCGCGGTCGCCGCCGCAGCCGAACACGCACCACAGCTGGCCGCCACGCTCCTGCGCCACCTGGCGCAAGGCAGCCAGGGTTTTTTCCAATGCGTCCGGCGTATGCGCGTAATCGATGACGACCATCGGCGCTTCCTGGCCGCCCACCTGCTGCATGCGGCCCGGGGCCGGCTGCAGCGATTCGATGCCGTCGATGGCCGCGCGCAGGCCGGTGCCGTGCGCCAGCAAGGCGCCCAGCACGGCCAGCGCGTTGCTGATATTGAAGTGGCCCACCAGCTGCGTCTTGACCAGCGCCACACCGAGCGCGCATTCCAGATGGAAGTCGGTGCCGGCATTGCGGCTGCGGAACTGGCTGGCGCGCAGCATCAGCACACCCGGCAAGTCGGGCAAGGCTGCCGCATCCTGCAAGGTGTAGCCGATGACCGGATATTCGCCGGACAGCTTGCCATCCACGTGGCGCACCAGGCGCAGGCCCATGGGGTCGTCCAGGTTGATGACGGCCGTTTTCAGGCCGGGCCAGTCGAACAGTTTGACTTTGGCCGCCTCGTAAGCCGCCATGTCGCCATGGTAGTCGAGGTGGTCGCGCGTCAGATTGGTAAACATGGCCACGTCGAAATGCATGCCGGCCGCGCGGTCCTGGTCCAGGCCGATCGACGACACTTCGATGGCAACGGCCTTGGCGCCGGCGTCGCGCATCGCGGCCAGTTTGCGCGCCAGCAGCACGGCGTCCGGCGTCGTGTAGCCGGTGACGTCGAATTCGATGGCGCCGCGCGGCTTGCACAGGCCGACGCCCAACGTCCCGATGACGGACGATGTTTCACCCAGGCGCGCCAGCGCTTGCGCCAGCCACAGCGCGCACGAGGTCTTGCCATTCGTGCCCGTCACGCCGGCGCTGAACATGGCGCTGTCGGGCATGCCGTAAAAAGCATGCGCCACGGGGCCGGCCAGGCGTTTCAGGTCGCTGACCAGCAGGTGCGGCACTTGGCTCCATGCGGCGTTCCATTCCACGGCGTCATGCACGATGGCGGCGGCGCCCTGCTCGATGGCGGCGGCGATGAAATCGGTGGCGCCCGCATAGGCGAAAAACACGTCGCCGCGCTGCACGCGGCGCGAATCGGACGTAAGCTGCCCGGACGGGGCAGCCGTTTTGATCCACAAACTGATGTCTTGTATGGTCATGAGCGACTTCACATGGCCTCCGGGCCGGCATTGGCCGGGACCACGATTTCGGTAACGGAGGAATCGGGCGGTACGTTCATCGCGCGCAGCGCGTTGGTCGCAATCGCCGCGAAAGCGGGAGCGGCAACCTGGCCGCCATAGTGGGCTGGGCCGGTCGGTTCATCGATCATCACGGCAATGATGAAGCGCGGCGCCGACATAGGCACCATGCCCACGAAAGAGCCGATGTATTTGCGCGGCATCGCATAACGGCCATTTTCCACTTTATAGGCGGTACCCGTCTTGCCGCCCACGCGGTAACCGGCGACCTGGGCGCGCTTGGCCGAGCCGTGCGCGCCGGAGACGACGAGTTCGAGCATGGCGCGCATTTCGGCGGCCGTCTTCGGCTTGATCACCTGCTGGCCCACGGGCAGTTCATTGACCTTCTGGAACGACAGGGGAATCGTGTCGCCGTCGCGCGCGAACATCATGTAAGAGCGCGCCAACTGGATCAGCGAGACGGAAATGCCGTTACCGTAGCTCATGGTGGCCTGTTCCACCGGACGCCACGATTTGTATGGACGCACACGGCCGGCCACGGCGCCGGGGAAACCCCATTTCGGCTGCTGGCCGAAGCCCACCTTGGTAAACATTTCCCACATTTCCTGCGACGGCATGCCCAGCGCGATTTTCGAGGTACCGATGTTCGACGACATCTCGATGATTTCCGAGACATTGATCACGCCGTGCGGCTTGGTGTCGGTGATCGTGCGGTCGGCGATGGTATAGCGGCCCGGGCCCGTGTCGATCAGGGTACCCGGCTTGACCCGGCCCGTGTCGAGCGCCAGCGAGACCGTGATCGGCTTCAGGGTCGAACCGGGTTCGAAGGTATCGGTCATGACGCGGTTGCGCAGCTGCTGGCCCGTGAGCTTGCGGCGGTCGTTCGGGTCGTAGCTCGGATAATTGGCCAGGGCCAGCACTTCTCCCGTGTGCACGTCGAGCACCACGGCGCCGCCGGCCTTGGCATTGAATTTCTCCACCGCTTCCTTCAGCTGCGTGAAGGCGATGTACTGGATCTTGCTGTCGACGGACAGGGTCAGGTCCTTGCCGTCATGCGGTTCGTGGATGAAGCCGATGTCTTCGACGATGTGGCCCAGGCGGTCCTTGATCACGCGGCGGCTGCCGGTGGTGCCGACGAGGGTTTTTTGCTGCGCCAGTTCCATGCTTTCCTGGCCCACGTCTTCCACGTTGGTAAAGCCGACCACGTGGGTCATCACTTCGCCCTGCGGATAGAAGCGCTTGTATTCCTTGCGCTCGTCGATGCCGTCGATGCCCAGCTTGGAGATCTTGTCCGCCACGTCCATCTCGACCTGGCGTTTCAGGTAAACGAAGCTGCGGTCCGAATCGAGCTTCTTGCGCAATTCGTTGACGTTCATTTCCAGCAGGCCGGCCAGCGCATTGATTTTTTCGGGCGATGCCTGCAGCACGTCGTCGGGAATGGCCCAGATGGCTTTCACGGGCACGGACGAAGCGAGCACCTGGCCATTGCGGTCGGTGATCTTGCCGCGCGTGGCCGGCAATTCCAGCGTGCGCTCATAGCGCGCCTTGCCCTGCTTTTGCAGGAACTGCGTCGACACGCCCTGCAGCCACAGCGCGCGCGCGCCCAGGCCGGCGAAAGCGAAGAACAGCAGGAACAGCACGACGCGCGAACGCCAGACGGGCAGACGCACCGCCAGTACGGGGTTCTTCGAGAATGGCACGCCTTTCGATGCCGCCACCCGGCCGTTGCTATTACCGCCCAACTTCATTATTCGCCCTCCGTCAGGTATTGCGTACGCGCCGCCGTCAGCGGCGTCATGCTCAGGTCGCGCCGCGCGATCGATTCGATGCGTTCATGCTTGCCCAAAGTGGACTGGTCCAGCTGCAGTTGCGCCCAGTCGATGTCGAGCTGGCGCGACAGCGCTTGCGCGCGTTCCAGGTCGATCAGCAGGTGGCGCGACTGATACTGCGCGTTCACCAGCGACAGGCCGCAGCACACCAGCAGGGCCGACAGCACGACACACAGCTTGCCAGTCATCGGGCGCCGCCATTTGCAGTGGAGGCCAGCGGCAAACGCTGCGCCACGCGCATCACGGCCGAACGCGAGCGCGGATTGCCCTCGATCTCGGCGTCGGACGGCTTCATCTTCGAAATCAGCTTCATTTCCGGCTGCGGCAAGTCGACCGCGCGGATCGGCAGGCGGCGGTCAGGCTGCTCCACGTTCGCCTTCGAGGCGAAGAAGCGCTTGACCATGCGGTCTTCCAGCGAGTGAAAGCTGATCACGGCCATGCGCGCGCCGGGCGCCAGGCAGGCATACGCCTGGTTCAGGCCGATCTCGAGATCCTCGAGCTCTTTGTTAATGAAAATGCGTATGGCCTGAAAGGTGCGGGTAGCGGGGTCCTTACCCTTCTCGCGGGTCTTGACGGCGCCTGCCACGATGCCGGCAAGCTGTCGTGTGCTTGAAATTGGCTGGACTGCCCGGCCAGCAACAATCGCCTTTGCAATCTGAAAAGCAAACCGTTCTTCCCCATAATCGCGTATCACTTTCTCTAAATTCTGCTCGGTTTCCACCGCCAGCCATTCGGCTGCGGAGATGCCGCGCGTGGTATCCATGCGCATGTCCAGCGGTCCGTCGTTGCGGAAGCTGAAACCGCGCGCCGCGTCGTCGACCTGCGGCGACGAGATGCCCAGGTCGAGCAAAATGCCGTCCACCTGCCGCACGCCGCGTTCGGCCAGGCTGGCCGTCATGGTGGCAAAGCTGTCATGGACGATCTGGAAACGGGGGTCGGCGATCTGCTCGGCCGTGGCAATCGCTTGCAAATCCTTGTCGAAGCCGATCAGGCGCGCGTCATTGGCCAGGCGCGACAAAATCAAGCGGCTATGGCCGCCGCGGCCAAACGTGCCATCGACGTAAACGCCGTGCGCGCGGTCGCCCGTCAGGTCGAGGGCATCGACCGCTTCATCGAGCAGCACCGTGCGATGCTGAAATTCCGGCACCGTGAGTTGTGTCATTACGGAGCCTTAGAAAGAAAAATTGGAAAGTACATCGGGGGTGCCGGCATCGATCGCCTGCTGTTCTTTGTCGGCCAATTTGGCGGCATCCCATATTTCAAAGTGGCTGCCCATGCCGATCATCATCACTTCGCGCGCCAGCCCGACGGCGTTGCGCAATTCGGGTGAGATCAGCACGCGGCCGGCCGAGTCCAGCTCGACGTCGACGGCGTTGCCGAGGAAGATGCGCTGCCAGGCGCGCGCCGACATGGGCCAGGCGGCGATTTGCTGGCGGTGGCTTTCCCACACGGGACGGGGGAAAAACAGCAGGCAGCCATCGGGGTGTTTGGTCAGGGTCAAACGGCCTTCGCATTGAATCGCCAGCGCGTCACGGTGCTTGGCAGGGATAGACATCCTGCCTTTGGCATCGAGATTGATTGCGGACGCGCCTTGAAACACGGAAGACCTTTTTTGAGCTTGGGTTGCGATGCTTGCGCATCACGATAAAAAGGGAAAATTTCCCACAAAAACACACTTTTTCACACAGTTGCCCACTTTAGAGGAAGCAAAGATAGTGGTCAAGCGGTTTCCGATTGGCAAAACAGGAATTTTATTAATGAAATTAAGGACTTAGCGCATATCGTTGAAGGAGTCTCAAATAAAAATATATCGATAAATTAGATACTTATGAAAGATAGTGAATGTGCTACCTCATCTGCACACATGTGTTTTCCTACCGTAAACATCGAAAAAAACGAAATCAAATAATTGAATTTTTTACAGTTAGTTGACACATGACAATAATTTCCTCATCCAGGCACAACAGCAATCCAGCGCAGTGAAAGACTTGGTTTAAAGCAAAAAATAATCGTCCACGGCGCGTACCGGCCCTGTTTTACGGGGTTGACCTGATGCGGGAAAACTATTTTTGCAATGCGGCAATTAATTAGAACCAAGAAACTTTAACCAATTGTTCACTTTAGTTGTATATACAACTTTATCTTCGCCGCACTATTTTTAGAAACAAAAAAAGCCCCGTTGCGGGGGCTTTTTGGTTGGCGCGCAGCAGGCAAAGCTGCTGCGTCCGAGATGCTCCCTGGCAGACCAGGGAGCAGGAATTCAAGTGAAGCAGGCCGATAGGCCGGATTTTGTTACGGCGCCTTCCCTTGCAGGTCGGCGCTATGACAGTCATTCCTCTAGGCGCCAGATTACTCGGGCGCTCAAGCTTTCTACCCGCACGCTCCGCGAGCAGCATCATCGCGTGCCTATTTGAAATTGCACCAGGTGGAGGTTACCGCGTTTCACCGTAACTTAATACGCTCGTCTCTGTGGCCCTATTCCTCGCCTTATACCCCCTCTCCGTACAAGTACGTCGAGTAGGCTTTCAGCGGACGGCCGTTAACCGTCACCCCGCTCTATGGAGTCCGGACCTTCCTCCCGCCAGCGCATTGCTGCGCCGGCCAGCGACTGTCTGGCCTGCTTCACCCGCCATTGTACCGCGCCGCAGCATGTTTCTGCAAAAGCGCGCCGCACCGGCCGGGGGATTGTGTAATTCGATGTCGCCATTTCAAAAGCCGGGCCAAATCGGCTCACATAGAATGAGGCAAGCTGCTTGCATGCAGGCGCATGCGTACCGCTTGCCCCATTTCTTTGCCACCCACTAGAATATAAAGAGCCGAACATGACGCAACAATCCCGTACCGGCGGCCAGATCCTGGTCGATGCCCTGCAGATCCACGGTGTCGACACCGCTTTTGGCGTGCCTGGCGAAAGCTACCTGGACGTGCTCGACGCCCTGCACGACTCGGGCATCCGCTTCATCATCAACCGCCAGGAAGGCGGCGCCGCCTTCATGGCCGAAGCCTACGGCAAGCTGACGGGCAAGCCGGGCATCTGCTTCGTCACGCGCGGACCGGGCGCCACCAATGCCTCGATCGGCGTGCACACGGCTTACCAGGATTCCACGCCGATGATCCTGTTCATCGGCCAGGTGGGCAACGATTTCGTCGACCGCGAAGCGTTCCAGGAAATCGACTACCGCCGCATGTATGGCCAGATGGCCAAGTGGGTGGCGCAGATCGACCGCGCCGAACGCATCCCCGAATACCTGGCGCGCGCCTTCCAGGTGGCCACCAGCGGGCGCCCCGGCCCCGTCGTGCTGGCCCTGCCGGAAGACATGCTGATCTCGCTGGCCACGGTGGCCGACACGCGCGCCTACCAGCCGGTGCAGGCGGCACCATCCGACGCGCAAATGCAGCAACTGCGCGGCATGCTGGCCACCGCGAAGCAGCCGCTGGTCTTGCTGGGCGGTGCCACCTGGACGCCGCAGGCCTGCGCCGACCTGCAGCAGTTCGCGGAAAGCAACCACCTGCCCGTCGCCTGCGCCTTCCGCTTCCAGGACTTGCTCGACAATGCACACCCGAACTACACCGGCGACGTCGGCATCGGCATCAACCCGAAACTGGCCGCGCGCGTGAAAAATGCCGACCTGGTGATCGCCATCGGCCCGCGCCTGGGCGAGATGACGACGGGCGGCTACACCCTGTTCGATTCGCCCGTGCCGCGCCAGCGCCTCGTGCACATCCATACGGATGCAGAGGAACTGGGCAGCGTCTACCAAGCTGAGCTGATGATCAACAGCGGCATGCCGCAAGTGTGCGCCATGCTGGCCGCCATGGCCCCCGTCGATGCTTCCGCATGGAAACATACGCCGGCCGAAGCCAAGGCCGAGCTGGCCGCCTACCAGGAGCGCCCGCCCATCTTCCAGGATGGCCAGGCGCCGCTGGACCTGTGGCAAGTGACGCAGGAGATCATGGCGCAAGTGCCGCCCGACACCATCCTGACGAATGGCGCCGGCAACTACGCTTCGTGGGCCCACCGTTTCTACCGCTACGGCGGCATGCGCACCCAGTTGGCGCCAACCAACGGCGCCATGGGCTACGGCGTGCCGTCAGGCGTGGCGGCCAAGATCGTCCATCCGGAACGCACCGTGATCACGTTTGCCGGCGATGGCGAATACATGATGAATGGCCAGGAACTGGCCACGGCCGTGCAATACCAGGCGGGCGTGGTCATCATCGTCTTCAATAACCAGATGTTCGGCACCATCCGCATGCACCAGGAGCGCGATTACCCGGGCCGCGTGTCGGGCACGACCCTGCACAACCCGGATTTCGCGGCACTGGCGCAAGCGTACGGCGCGCATGGCGAAGTGGTGAATACGACGGAAGAGTTCGCCCCGGCCCTGCAACGGGCGCTGGCGCACGCCAAGGCGCACAACTTGCCGGCCCTGATCGAGCTGCGCTACGACGGCAACCTGATCACGCCGAACGCGACCCTGGCCACCATCCGCGCCACGGCGGAAAAGGCGCAGGCGGCCAAATAAGCTCCTTGCAACGCTGCAAATAACAAAGGCCCGGTCGATACCGGGCCTTTTTCTTTTTGACAGCGGCAATCGCTCAGGCTGCGGGCACAGTCGCGCTTTCCTCGGCAGGCACTGGCTCGGCCGGCGCTTGCGGCATCGGCGGGCATGGCGTGCAGTTTTTCAGGGGACGGCCGAAATCGCGCACGCGGCTCAATTTCATCGGCATGCGCACGTTGCCGCCGCAGTAATCGCCTTCCAGGGTCAGGGTCTGGCCATCCTTGGAAAACTTGCCGACGATGGTGCGCTCTTCGCTGTCGGCGCCGGCGATGGTGAAGTCGAAAACGCCCGTGGCGGCGTCCAGGTTGACGTCGTTGGCCACGATGGGCCAGCTCAGCGCGCCGGCCGTGAATTCATAGATGACGGAATCGGCCTCGGCAAAGCGGTGCAAGGTGACGCGCTGGCCGCCGATTTCGCCGCTATCCTTTTGCAGGCACAGGTCGGAGTAGACGGCCACGCCGTAGCGCTCCAGTCCGGCCGGCTTCTTGCCCTTGACGGCAGCGGCAGCGGCGCCCGTGGCGCCAGCCAGCAGCAGCGCGGCCAGCATGGCAGCCAGACGCGGCGATGGGTATGAATACATGGCATTCCTTTACTTGAGTAACGGCGCCATTATAACTGGCGCCGCCAATGCAAAAACGCGCCGCCAGGACTAGCCTGGAGACGCGTTTCCTTGCTTATCAGCATCCCCGAAGGGATGCTGGCAGCGGAACTAAGCTTCGCTTGCGCGAATATTAGAACGAGTGACGAACGCCAACGTTGAAGGCTTTGTCGCCCGTACCAACATTGCTGTTGTTACCAACGGTGTAGCCAGCGTTGTTTTTGTTCGAGATTTTAGCGTACGAAGCGTAGGTGCTGGTGCGCTTCGACAGAGCGTACGAGTAGCCCAGCGAGAACTGGTTAGCATCGGCGTTTGCGCTGTTTTTGTCGTTCACGTGGATGATCGAAGCCATCACGGTGCCTGCTGGACCAACTGGTACCGTTGCGCCGATCAGGGCGGTGGTGCTGTCGGTGCTGAAGCCAGCCGAAGTGTAGTCAAACGCGTTAACGTTGCCGTTGTTGCGGATGGCGCTGTTTTGGCCTTTGTTCACGCCGTATGCGACGTAAGCTTTAGCAACTGCGAAGTCGTAGTTAGCTGCAGCCAACCAGTTACGGCCGCTACCGGTTTCGGTCAGCGCGGTGTCGTTGCTGGTGTTGTTGTAAGCGATACGAGCGTTCAGAGGACCGTTCGAGTAGCCAGCCGACGCGCCGATTTTGCGGCCGATTTTGTTCGACTCAGCGTTTTCGCCGAAGGTGTAAGCCACGTCAGCGTCAAAGCCGTTGAAGTTTGGCGAGGTGTACAGCACGGTGTTGCTGGTGCGGGTGTTCGCTGGGAACAAGTTTTTAGCGGAACCAGCGTAGCCAGCTGCGAATGGATCAGCAACTTTCGACAGGGTGTTGTACCAAGGGGTGTATTGACGACCCAGGGTCAAGGTACCGGTCGTTTTGCTGCTCAGACCAACGTAAGCTTGACGATTGAACAAGGTACCAGCAACGTCTTGTTGACCGTTGTCAACGCCGAAGCCCGATTCCAGAACGAACAGTGCCGACAGGCCGCTGCCCAGATCTTCGGTGCCTTTGAAGCCGATACGGGAAGCCGAAGCAATGCCGCTGTCCAGTTTGTTAACGTTGCCGTTAACACCGCCGCGCTCGCTGACGAAACCAGCGTCAACGGTACCGTAGATGACAACGCTCGATTGAGCTTGGGCTACGCCAGTGGCTGCTGCCAGAACTGCCAGGGTGATCAGAGTTTTTTTCATTGCGATTTCCTTTAATTTTTGAAGCAAAAAGTAATACAGCCTATGCATCTCGAGCTGCGCTCTAGCAGAGCGCTTTTTATGAGTGAGGGCAAGGTCTCCACCTGCCACATTGCTGTTCCGGTCAGGGGAACATTCATATCGGTATCGGCACGCTATTGCACCGATAAGCTTGAAGGCTGCATAACGACCGTCATTCGTGCGCCGGTTCGGTGCTCAAACGGCACCGGAAGCGGCACTATAACGACCGTTTCACATTCCATCAAGTTCCAACATGTTACTTCCGGTACCAGGCCGAGGGCTTTTTCAGGCATCCCGACCATCGCCAACCGTACTACGCGACAGAGCCAGTGCCCCTTGCCAACCAATGCATTGGCCTGATTGACCATTCCATCATAGCGCATGCCTTGTCGACACCCGTTGTATTAGTGCAACAGTATCAGGCGAGTGATTAAAACGTCAACATGCTTTACCCGTCATTTTCCCTCCAAGATTTACGCGACAAAGCGCACAATTTGTCAGGCGATAATGGATAAACGGGACGAAGCATACACGGCATCGCCAATGTTTGCTGCCGAACGCACAAAAATGGGAAATAAAGCGCCCGTTTTTGGTGCGTTGCCGCATTATTCAGGGGCGTAGGCGCCATTTTCGACGTCGGCGCGCGCGTCGGAAAAATAGGCAAAGTAGCAACGGAATTACTGACTTTCCGGTAATTTAAATTGCTCACATAGAAATGTTTTCCGTGTTTTCCGGACTACGCTTCAGTTATCCGATTGGAACGGATGAGGACGACTCTTGCTTGCAAATTGCGCATCACTTGAAACAATTTCTTACAATGTTGCCTTCTCAATATTTTGATATATTTGTGTCTAAAAAACGACACTTTGACCGAAATCAAGTTTTCGCCTGACCCATTCCGCACAATTTACTTTTTCTTTTTTGCATTTTTTGCTTAAAAGCATCAAGAAACCACCTTAGCGCTGGCTTGCCCGCCGCAGCATGCGCATGAAACCGCCCAGCAACGGCAGTTTTTCATACAATTCTTCCGCCGCATCCCAATAATCGCGATGCACGACCACCCGTCCCTGCGTATCGAAACACACATGAGTTGCGCCACGAATGCACTGTTCGCCAGATACCAGTCGTTTCATGCGGAAGCGAAACTCCCACGTCAGGAACGCTTGCTGCCCCTGCCCCACGCTTTCCAGCACGACAAACCGGGGCGCATCGACTTGCACGAACATGTGCTCGAAGATGGCCAGGATGGCGGCATGCCCCACCACCTCGTTGAACGGGTCCTTGAAATGGGCGTTCGGCGCATACACGGCGCCCAGCTGGGCCAGGCTTTCCAGGCTCAGGTGCTCGTAAAACCCCACCAGGCGCGCCAGCGCCGCTTCCACGCCTTCCGTCGTGTCCAGCATACTTGTGCTCATACGCCCGTCACCTTGCGGATCAGCCAGAAATAGGCGCGGTACGGCAACAGCCGCGCCAGGCGCATGGTATTGGTAAAGCGTTTGGGAAAGTGGATGTGGAACTGGCCCCGCTCGATGCCGTCGAGCATGGCGGCGGCCGCGTCCTGCGCCGTCATCAGAGCTGGCATCGTGAAATCGTTGTCCGCCGTCAAAGGCGTGGCGACAAAACCGGGGTTGATTTGATACACATCAATTCCGCGTGCATGCAGATCCAGATACAGCGACTCCGTCAGGTTGATCAGCGCCGCCTTGCTGGCGCCGTACGCGAGGGCTTTCGGCAAACCGCCATAACCGGCCACCGAGGCGACGATGCCGATGCCGCCGCTACCTTGGCGCAATAGCCACGGCAAGGCCTGGTCCAGGCAATTGAAGACGCCGCCCACATTCAGCGCCAGCAAGCCCTGGGCCGCCTCAAGGTCGAAGCTATCGGCACGCATGGCCTGATAGCCGCCAGCGACCACCAGTATCAGGTCGATATGCGTCCATTGCTGCTGCAATTGCGCGCAGACGGCCCGCAGCTGCGCGTGCTGCGTGATATCGAGCGGCAATGCCTGCGCCAGCGGCTGCCCCTCGCACAGTCGCTCGAGGCTGGCGCGGTGACGTGCCGACAAGGCTACGCTCGCGCCCTGCTCCAGCAGCAAGGTCGCGCACGCGGCGCCGATGCCGCTGGAAGCGCCGATGATCCACACATGTTTGCCGGCCCAGCTGGTGATCTTGCGGTTCATGGGACCGCCTGCGGACGCTTGCTGAACGACAAGGTGACGGCGCCCAGGCTGAAACCGAACTTGCTCATGGCGGCGCGGTTCAGCATGACCTTGTCATCCATCAGGAACATCCAGTCCTCGAAGTCGACGTGGTAGACCGTGCCATCGACGGGCAGCGCCAGCACGTATTGCCAGCGCAGCGCATTGCCGGCCACTTCGCCGACGGCTTCCCCGATCACGTCGGGCGCCGTGCCGATGAAGCGCCCGGGCGCCGTCTTGCGCAAGGTCCACACGCGCCGTTGTTTGCTGCCGTCGGAATACGTGAAATCCTCGTCCAGGGTGCCAATCTCGCCCGTCCAGCTGGCCCGCATCACGACGGTGAAGCGCTTGACCACCTTGCCGGCGCGGTCCTGGAAGATGCCGTGGGCGTCCAGCGTGCCGTTGAAGTACTGCTGCAAGTCCAGCTTGGGTGTTTCCTGCGCGTAGGTGGCAGGCGTGGGCGGCGTGGAACAGGCGGCCAGCGCCAGCAGCAAGGCGGCTGCCGTCATGCCGCGCCGGCAACATTTCATCAGATACATGGTCGATACTCCCCGGTTTCACTATATATATGTTGTAGAGGCGCGCGCCACAGCAGCAGCGCGGCCAGCAGTTTCAGGGCGCAGGGCAGCAAGGCGTAGGCGGCGGACAGGGCCGGCAAGCCGCCGCTGCTGTTGCCAGGCACATAGCCGAGCCAGGCCAGCAGGGGCAAGGCGATGCCGGCCGCCAGCGCCAGGCTCATCTGTACGCCCCAGTTCCACCAGCCGAAATACGCGGCTTCGTGCCGCCCGGCATGGCCAGCCGCGCCGATCAGTCCTGCCAGCAGGGCCGGCGGCAAGGCCAGGTCGGCGCCCAGCGCCAGGCCCGACAGCAGGCAGATCGTGGCAAAGCCCCATGCGGCGCCCGCGCCCAGGCCATACGCCCAGACAAACACGGTGGCGGCCAGCAACATGGCGCCGCCCCAGGCGCGCGCTTCGCCAAAGCGCCGCGCCAGGGCCACCCACACGGGCATCGAGGCTGCCGCCGCGCAAAAGTAGACGATCAAAAACGGTCCAGCGTAATGGCCGAGGCGCAAGTAGTCGGTGGCAAAGAACAGGAACAGGGTGGCGGGGATGGCGGCCGCCACGCCATTGACGAGCAGGACGGCAAACAGCCAGCGAAACGCGCGCTGGCGAAACGGCAGCTTCCAGCCATTGGCGGAAACCGCTTCTGCGGCGCTGCGCAAGGCGGGACGCGGGGCGCGCGCCAGCAGCAGCGCGCCCGCCGCCAGCAGGCAGGCAGCAAAGGCCAGCGACAAGCCGCCATAGCCGAACACCGAAGTGAGCCCCGCCGCCAGGATCACACCGAACAAGCCGCAGCCTTCGCGCACGGCCGTCACGCGCGCCCGCTGCGCGCGCAGCTGGCTCAGGGCCGCGCCCCAGCTCTGGTGCGCGATGCCGGCCAGGCCATAGGCGGTATAGACGAGCAGCAAGGCAGCCAGGAACCAGGCCAGGGTCGCCGCTTCCCGCATGGCCGGTGGATGGAACAGGGCGCCAAAGCCCAGCAGCAGCAAGGGCAAGGAGGCACCGACATATACGGCATAGCTGCGCCCGCCACGCGCCATCCAGGCACCCAAGGCCGGATCGATGAAGGCGGCGGCGATGCGGGCCGCCAGCAGCACGGCGCCGATCTGCGCCAGATCCAGGCTGCTGCGTTGCGCATAAAACGGCGCGACATATATATAGATGGGCAGCGCCAGCATGGCCAGCGGCAAGCCGAACAGGCCATAACTGAACAAGGCTGGCAAGCTCAAGGCGCTGCCCACGGCATTCATGGCAGCGGGGCCGCACTCTGCAGCAAGGCCGCGCGCAGCTTCGGCGCCGTCGTCGATGGCGACAGCCAGATGGCAAAGAATGCACGCGCGAAGTCGCCATCCGTCACGTCCGCCAGTACCTTGCCGTCGAGGTAAAAGCGTACGCCGGGCGCGATGCCGGCCCGGTAGACGCCCGCGATGCGCTGGTCTTCCTTAACGTCAGGAAAGATGCGCTGCATGGTGGACAGCCAGGCCAGGCGCTGCGCTTCCGTGCCCACGCCCAACTTTTGCATCTGTTCATGACTGGCTTCGGCGATCTTCTTGCCGTCGAGCGCACGCGCATAGCGCAATTCCAGCACAAACGGCGCCGTTTCGGACGCCGCGCCCTGGTAGCCTTGCGGGCCCACCCACAGTTGCGCCCGATAAATACGCATGCCGAACCACGTGTATTCGCCCTCGCCCGCCAGCCGGGCTTCGGGCACGTCGGCAGCGATAAAGGCCGGCGGCGCGGCCGCGGCACCCAACATGGTCAATGACAGCACGACAGTGGCAAGCAGGCGGCGCATGGTTAGTCCTTGATCAGGGTAAATTGCATCACATCCGTGTTGTGCGCCTGGAAGGCGGCCTCGCAATACGCGAGGTAAAACTCCCAGGTCAACAGGAAACGGCCATCGAAACCCTGCTTTTCCAGCGCCGTGCGCTGGGCCAGGAAGCTGGCGCGCCACTGGCGCAAGGTTTCCGCGTAATCGAGGCCGAAGCTGAAGGCGTCTTCCACGCGCAAACCCTGCGCCTCGGCGGCGCGGCGAAACTCGGCCGGCGACGGCAGCATGCCGCCCGGGAAAATGTACTGTTGAATAAAATCCGTGCTCTTGCTGTAGCGCTCGAACAAGTCGTCGGCAATGACGATGGTCTGGATGCAGGCGCGTCCGCCCTGCTTCAGGTTGCGCGCCACGCACTCGAAATAGCCGGGCCAGTAGCTTTGCCCCACGGCTTCGAACATCTCGATCGAGGCGATGGCGTCGTACTGGCCGGCGCTGTCGCGGTAGTCGCACAGTTGCAAATCAGCCTGCTGCGCCAGCCCCGCGTCCTGCAGGCGCTGGCGCGCATAGGCAAGTTGCTCCGTAGATAGAGTCAAACCCGTCACGTGGGCGCCGTAGCTGCGCGCCGCCGTTTCCGCAAAGCCGCCCCAGCCGCAGCCGATTTCCAGCACCCTGGCGCCCGGCTGCAGTTGCAGCTGGTCGGCGATGCGCCGGTATTTGGCCCCTTGCGCCTGCTCCAGGCTGGCGCCTTCGCTGAACAGCGCGCTCGAATACGTCATCGACGGATCGAGCCACAACTGATAAAAGGCGTTGCCGATGTCGTAATGGGCGTGGATATTCTTCTTGCTGCCGGCCCGCGAATTACGGTTGAGCAAGTGCCGCAGCTTGTAGACGAGGTTGCCCCACCAGTTACCGTAGATCAGCGATTCGATCTGCGCGCGGTTGCGTATCATCAGCTCGATCAAGCCCGGCAAATTGTCCGTGCGCCAGTCGCCGGCAATAAACGTTTCCGCAAAGCCGATATCGCCCGAGCGCAGCACGGCCGAGCACAAACGCCAGTTGTGCAAGTCCAGGGTGACGGGGTGGCTGCCGTCGCCATACAGCAAGATACTGCCGTCAGGCGTGCGCAGGCGCAGGGCACCATGCTGCAATTTTTGCAGCATGCGCAAGATCACGCGCCCGGAGGCGGGCACGTCCAGGTGCGTGTGATCGGCCGTGTGGTCGGGACGGACGCAGGCGCGCGCCTGCAGGCCGGTCGGCAGGGAATCGGAGCTCATCGGGACACCTTTTCTTGTGGTGGAAGGGGTTTGCTGAAAAACGGCACGCGGCGCAGCCACAGGCGCAAGGCTTGCCAATGGATGCGCGCCATCACGCCTAACGTCATCAACGGATAGCGCAGCAGGGCCCAGGCGATGGCGCCATCGCGCAGCGGCTGCGCCGTGCCGGACAAGCTCGTCTGCAGCAGCGGGCCGTCGAGGTCGTCATAGTCAACCCGGGCCAGGTGGCGCTCGCCGCCCTGCTCGCTGTTGCGCAGGAAATGGAAACGATAATTTCCTTCCACCTTGCAAAATGGCGAGACGTGAAAAATTTTATTGGCGCGCAACTCGCTGCCATATGCGATGGCGCCGCCCTGCTCGAGCAGATACAGGTGGCGCTCGCCAAAGGTATTGCGCACATCGCAGACCACGGCGCGCAGCGCGCCATCCGGGCGGTGGCAAAACCAGAAGCTGACGGGATTGAAGACATAGCCGAACATGCGCGGCATGGTTTGCAGCCAGATTTCACCGCCCGCATCCGTCACGCCATGCTCACGCAGCAAGCCGTCGATCCAGTCCAGCAGCGGCGTCGCGCCATCGCCGTGGTCGCTGTCGCGGAAGGACAGCACATTGGCGCCGTTGCGCGACATCAGCCGCGCAGGAAAATCGCGCGCCCCCATGCTGCGCAAGGGCAGGCGCAGATAAAACATGCCGTAAGCAAAAGCATGCGCGCGTGGGCGCAGTCGCGCATGGCGCACCTGTCCCAGGCACAGCTGGGGCTGCGGCTGGAGCGGCGGCGATGGATCACGCGGCATGGCCGAGCTCCGCCGCCGCCATGCCATTGAGTATTTGCGCCACGGCCAGGCCCGACTTCAAGCCGTCCTCGTGGAAACCATAACCCGTCCAGGCGCCCGCGAACCACGTATGCTGCGCGCCCTGGAAACCGGCCAGGCGCGCCTGGGCGGCAATGGCCGCGCCATCGAACACGGGGTGGGCATACGAAAATTCGTCGATGATGCTTGCCGGAGCGGGCTCGTCGAGCGGGTTAAGCGACACGATGACGGGCGTGGTAAAGGGCAAGGGTTGCAGCTGGTTCAGCAAATAATGCACGCACACTTGCGGCGCATCGCCGTGCGCGGCCGGCCGGCCCTGGTAATTCCAGGCCGACCAGGCCTTGCGGCGCTGCGGCAGGCAAGACGCATCCGTATGCAGCACAGCGCGGTTGGGCTGGTAGCGCACGGCTTCGAGCACGGAGCGCTCGTCGTCGCGGATATCTCCCAGCAGGGCCAGCGACTGGTCGCTGTGGCAAGCGAGCACGACATGATCGACATGCTCGACGCCGGCGGCCGTGTGCAGCTCGACCATGCGCGCGCCACCGTGCGGCTGGCGGCGCACGGCCAGCACGGGGCAAGCGAGGCGCTGCTGCGGGATGCCGGCCAGCAGTTTTTCCACGTACACGCGCGATCCGCCCCGCACCGTGCGCCATTGCGGACGGTCACTCACTTGCAGCAAGCCATGGTTGTGGCAGAAACGGATGAACGTGGCCAAGGGAAAAGCCAGCATCTGGCGCGCCGGGCACGACCAGATGCATGCGGCCATCGGCAGCAGATACCAGTGGCGGAACTCGTCGCCATAGTTGTGCAGGTCAAGGTATTCGCCCAGCGACATGGCCGGCGCCGGCACGCTGGCCGTGGCCAGGGCGCTGGCCTGGCGGTTGAAGCGCACGATGTCGCGCAGCATGCGCAAAAAGGCGGGGCGCAGCAGGTTGCTGCGCTGGGTAAACACGGTATCGAGATTGGCGCCCGCCCATTCCAGCACGCGCGCATCGGATGCCGTGCCCAGCGGCATTTTGACGGAAAACGACATATCGCTGTCGGCCGCCTCGACACCGAGTTCGTCAAACAGCTGCACCAGGTTCGGGTAGGTGGCGTGGTTAAACACGAGAAAACCCGTGTCGACGCCATGCGTGACGCCATCGAGCGTGACGTCCACCGTATGGCTGTGGCCGCCAAAATAGTCGCCCGCCTCGTACAAGGTGACGTCCTGGCCCGCTTGCGCCAGGCGATAGGCACACGACAATCCTGCGATTCCTGCTCCGACGACGGCAATTTTCATGAGTGCACCTGTGTTAAGTTTGTCCTGGACAAATAAGCCTCATGGATAATCGATGAAATATTGATTTATGTCAATGAGCGCTCTCAGCCGTTCAGAAACTTATACGTCGGCAATTTTCAATCGGATTCAGCTATTTGGTCCGGGGCGGCGGAAGGCGTAAAATGCACTCCACGTTCTTTTGGCATGCGAGCAAGCCCCCTGGTATGGATACTGACCTGCAACCTACTTCCGCCTTCAGCATCAGCGATGTCGAGCGCGATACCGGGCTGGCCA
Source organism: Janthinobacterium sp. BCJ23 (assembly GCF_059617945.1). Classification (NCBI taxonomy): domain Bacteria; kingdom Pseudomonadati; phylum Pseudomonadota; class Betaproteobacteria; order Burkholderiales; family Oxalobacteraceae; genus Janthinobacterium; species Janthinobacterium sp. BCJ23. The sequence goes on from NZ_JCAQAW010000013.1 coordinate 71,341, forward strand.
AGGAAACCTTGCGTGTGTGGGAGCGCCGCTACGCCTTTCCCCAGCCCCAGCGCGACGCCTTTGGCGAACGCAGCTATCCGGCCGAGCAAGTGCAGAAGTTGCGCATGGTTAAGCGCCTGCTGGACCTCGGATTTCGTCCGGGAAAAATCATGCAACACAGCACCGTGCAACTGCAGCAGCTGGCCAGCGCCGGCAGTGCGGCGCCGTCAACGCCCGCACCCCAGCTCGAACACTACCTATCGCTGTGCCGTGGCCACCAGATGGCGGAACTGGGCGACGCCCTGCGCCAGGCGCTGGCCGTGCTGGGTTTGAAAGCGTTCACCATCGACGTGATCGCCCCCCTCACGGGCATGGTGGGCGAAGCGTGGGCTTGCGGCGACCTGGCCGTGTATGAAGAGCATCTGTATAGCGAAACCTTGCAAACGGTGATGCGCCACGCCATCTTTTCCCTGCCGCAAGCAAGCAGCCCGTCCACGCGCACGCCGCGCATCGTCCTCAGCACCTTGCCGCAGGAGCGCCATGGCCTGGGGCTGCTGATGGCCGAGGCGCTGTGCGCGGCGGCCGGCGCCCATTGCATGTCGCTGGGGGTGGAAACGCCGCTGACGGACATCGTCGCGGCCGCCCGCGCGCAGCGGGCCGACATCGTCGCGCTGTCGTTTTCCAGCGCCAGCAAGCAACGGCAGACGCGCGACAGCCTGCAGCAGCTGCATGCAAGCTTGCCGCCAGAGATGGAATTGTGGGCCGGCGGACGCAGTCCCGTGCTGTACAAGCAGCCGCCAGCCTTTTTGCACGTGCTGGACTTGCGGCAAGTCGAGGAAAGCATCGCCGACTGGCGCCGCCGCCATCAGGCGCTCGCCCTGCAAACCCACTGAACCGGCTGGAAAGCGCGGCAACTGCGGCGATCTCCGTGGATAGCCGCGCAATGTTGCCAATCGAACAGTAAAGCATGAAGGGCCGGGCGCGCTCTGGTAGAATAGCCGGATCAACAGTGTCCGGCGCCGCCGGGCCTTAGGTCAGCACCCGCCACCACACATCCATGTTTAGTTTCTTCAAGAAAAAACCCATCGCTCCCGAGGCTGCGCCAGCCGAGCCTCTCGTCCTTCCCGCCGCTACGCCGCCTGCCGCGCCAGCAGCAGCCCCGTCCGCTGAACCGCTGAGCGGCGCGCCGGCCGAGCTCGTGCCCGTGATCGTGGCCGCCGAACCCGAGAAAAAATCGTGGATGACGCGCCTGAAGGCCGGCCTGTCGAAAACCTCGAACACCTTGTCCGTGCTGTTCGTCGGCGCGAAGATCGACGACGCCCTGTACGAAGAGCTGGAAGCGGCCCTGCTGATGTCCGACGCGGGCATCGACGCCACGGAATTCCTGCTCACGGAATTGAAGAAAAAGGTCAAGGAAGACAAGCTGCTCGACGCCGCCGCCGTCAAGGCCGCGCTGAAAGTGCTGCTGATCGAGCTGCTCTCGCCACTGGAAAAGCGCTTCGAGCTGGGCCGTCACAAGCCGCTGGTGATGATGATTTCCGGCGTGAATGGCGCCGGCAAGACCACCACCATCGGCAAGCTGGCCAAGCACATGCAGTCGAACAACCAGTCCGTGCTGCTGGCTGCGGGCGACACCTTCCGCGCCGCCGCGCGCGAACAGCTGATGGTCTGGGGCGAGCGCAACAACGTCACCGTGATTTCGCAGGAATCGGGCGACCCGGCCGCCGTGGCCTACGACTCCGTGCAATCGGCGAAGGCGCGCGGCATCGACGTGGTGATGGTCGATACGGCGGGACGCTTGCCGACGCAGTTGCACCTGATGGAAGAATTGAAGAAAATCAAGCGCGTGATCGGCAAGGGCATGGATGGCGCGCCGCATGAAACCCTGCTCGTCATCGACGGCAATACGGGCCAGAACGCCCTCACGCAAGTGAAAGCGTTCGACGATGCCCTGCAATTGAGCGGCCTGGTGATCACCAAGCTGGACGGCACCGCCAAGGGCGGCGTGCTGGCGGCGATAGCCCGCGTGCGTCCCGTGCCCGTGTACTTCATCGGCATCGGTGAGAAAATTGAAGACTTGCAGCCTTTCGTGGCTGCCGAATTTGTCGAAGCGCTGCTCGGATAAGCCTACCTACATGATTGAATTTCAGCACGTCTCCAAGCAATACTCCCCCGATGCCGTGGCGCTCAGCGACATTTCGCTCAGTATTGCCAAGGGCGAGCTGGTGTTTCTGGCCGGCCCGTCCGGCGCCGGCAAATCCACCTTGCTGAAAATGATCGCCGCCATGGAACGCCCCACGTCGGGCAAGCTGATCGTCAATGGCCAGGACATGGCGAAGATCAAGCCGGCCGGCGTGCCGTTTTTGCGCCGCAACATGGGCCTGATCTTCCAGCAGCAAAAGTTATTGAACGACCGCTCCATCCTGGCCAACGTCATGCTGCCACTGCTCGTCGTCGGCGCGCACAAGGCGGCCGCCGAGCAGCGCGCGCGCGCCGCGCTCGACAAGGTGGGATTGCTGGACCGCGCCATGGCGCGTCCGCTGTCGCTGTCGGGCGGCGAGCAGCAGCGCGTGTCGATCGCGCGCGCCATCGTCAACCGGCCGCAGATCATCCTGGCCGACGAACCGACGGCCAACCTGGACCGCGCCAGCGCCAACAAGGTGCTCGACGCCCTGAAAGCCTTCCACTCGGTGGGCGTGACCTGCCTCATTTCCAGCCATGACGAACAGATGCTCGACGCCGCCGCCCGCGTAATTCACCTCAAAAACGGCCAGCTGGTGGCCATCGACAAGGCCACGCAAGCGCCCGTCTTCGCCCCGCCCGATCCCGATTTTGCACCGTCCCCCAACCAAGACGACGCTCAGGGAGAACAGCCATGAGAGGCTGGTTCCGTCAACACCGCTTCGCGCTGGGCTCGGCGCTGATTCACTTGCGCAAGTCGCCGGGCGGCTTCCTGTTGAACGTGCTCGTCGTCGCCATCGCCCTGTCGCTGCCGTTCGCCGGCTTGACCATGCTCGACAACGTGCGCCCGATGTCGGAACAGATGTCGGTCGACCCGGAAATCAGCGTCTTCCTGAAGATCGACACGCCGCGCGAGCAAGCCGTGGCTCTGGCCAGCGCCATGCGCAAAATCGTGGGCGAGCAAAAGGCAAAGATCGTCTTCATCCCGCGCGAACAGGCGCTCGACACCCTGAAAAACAAGAATGGCCTGGCCGACGTGCTGAGCACCCTGGGCGACAATCCCTTGCCCGACAGCTATGTGCTGAAGCTCGACGCCTTCAGCAGCGCCAGCGAAGCGCAGGATGTCGATGCCGTGGCGGAACAGCTGCGCCATTTGCCCGGCGTGGAATCGGCGCAGGTCGATTCGGCCTGGGTCAAGCGCCTGGCGGCCCTGCTGGGCGTGCTGCGCCTGGTGCTGCTGCTGCTGGCCATCACCCTGGGCGTGGCCGTGATCGCTGTGGTCTTCAATACCATCCGCCTGCAAGTGATGCAGCAGCGCGATGAAATCAGCATCTCGAAACTGATCGGCGCGACGGACACCTTCATCCATCGCCCCTTCTATTACACGGGCGCCCTGCTGGGCCTGTGCGCCGGCGCGCTGGCCCTGGGCGCCGTGGCGCTGGCCTTGCAACCGCTGAATACCGCGATTGCCGAGTTTGCCCGCCTGTATGCGTCCGAATTCCAGCTGGTGCCGCTGGCGCCGCTGCCGATGGCCGGCTTGCTGGCCGTCAGCGCCGGCCTGGGCCTGATCGGCGCCTTCCTCTGCGTGCAGCGCCACCTGGCGCGCCTGAACTGACCATCCCTTCCATGGCGGCGCCTTCGGTGCCGCCATGCGTCTCCCATACTGCTGTTATCTTGATATTAAGCAAGTATTCTTAAGGCTCGCTTCAGCCAGAGGCCGTAGACTAGCTACGTGGTCAAATCGCTGTTCAGAGATATATATCAAGCATTAATCCGCCATAGTATTTAGGCTATCAGGACGATTAAATGTGCTGATTGGCACTCTCAGGCAGAGAGTGCTAATATAGGGACATACCAAAGGCAGTAGCGCCATGGACGCCAGATGAAGATGGTGCCGCGCTCTGCAAGTGCAAGACCGGATACGCAAAAACGAACAGACAACAGGACCACGTCGCGTGACGTGGCCAACTGGAACAAAGCAAGACTACGAGGGAGAAAACATGACTATGATGTCCGCAACGTCCGCATTGGTTCCGACCAAAAGTAATGCGCTGGGCCTCGGTTTCACTGGCAATCTGGGCAATATCGACGCCTATATTTCGGCCGTGAACCGCCTGCCCATGTTGACCCACGACGAAGAAATTTCGCTGGCGAAACGCCTGCGCGAAAAAAATGACCTGGCCGCCGCGCAAGAGCTAGTGCTGTCGCACCTGCGCCTGGTGGTCTCGATTGCCCGCGGCTATCTGGGCTATGGCTTGCCGCATGCCGACCTGATTCAGGAAGGCAACATCGGCTTGATGAAAGCCGTGAAACGTTTCGATCCGGACCAAGGCGTGCGCCTGGTGTCGTACGCCATGCATTGGGTGAAAGCCGAGATGCATGAGTACATCCTGAAAAACTGGCGCCTGGTCAAGGTCGCGACGACGAAGGCACAGCGCAAGCTGTTCTTCAACCTGCGCAGCCACAAGACGGGCCTGGATGCGATGACGCCGAAGCAGATCGATGCGCTGGCCAAGCTGCTCGACGTGAAGCGCGAAGAAGTGATCGAGATGGAAACGCGTTTGAGCGGCCGCGACATTGCACTGGAATCGCCGACCGACGATGAAGACGACAAGTTTTCGCCGATCGCCTACCTGTCGTCGGAGCAAAGCGAGCCGACCAAGGTGCTGGAAGCGGAACAAGTGACGCGTTTGCAATCGGAAGGCCTGGAAACGGCCTTGAGCAAGCTGGACGCCCGTTCGCGCCGCATCATCGAAGCGCGCTGGCTGGCCAACGACGACGGCTCGGGCGCTACCCTGCACGCGCTGGCAGAAGAGTTCGGCGTATCGGCCGAACGCATCCGCCAGATCGAAGTGGCGGCGCTGAAAAAAATGAAGGGCGCCTTGGCCGCCTGGGTGTAATCGCAAGCAATGCCGCAATGCAAAAGGCGCCGCAAGGCGCCTTTTAGTTTTACAAGTTGATGTTTATCAACAGATAAACATGGCAGCCCATTAAGCTGCGGCCAAGCCCTTGACGAGGACTTCGGCGACCAATTCATTCAGATCCGCACCGCGCTCCTTGGCCAGGGTCTGCAATTGCAAGACCAGATCGCTGTTCAGCTTGACGGCGAATGGCACCAGACCCAGGGCCTGGTCGCGCTTGCGCTGCTCGCGGCGGTCGACGACCACCGCTTCCTTACCGAATGCACCGGCGCCGGGAACATTCATCTTTCCCATCAGTTTCTTGGCATCGCTTTTGGCCAGGTCGGTTTTTTTCATGGTTGTTTCCTGATTTTCAAAACAGCCATTTTACGCAGTAATCGGCGCGCCGCGTGGCCGGCGCGTGAATTCATCGGCAGCACGTCAATAGTGCGCCAGAAAAATATCATTTTGTTACTATCATTTTATCCCACGCGTGCACAGGCACGCCCGGGACGCTCTACCTGAAAGGAAAAACATGCATTCTCTGACCCGCTCTTACCGCACCATGCTGCTTCCCCTGTTCTTCGCCTGCCTGGCCGTACTGGCCGGCTGCGGCGCGGCCGGCAGCGCCGGCGACGCGGAAAACACGCCGCGCAGCGTCACCCACGTGCTGTCGCCGGGCGAACAGGTCGCCATCACGGCCACCGATACCCTGAAACTCGAGCGCGTCAACGACAGCCGCTGCCGCAAAGGCGCCGTGTGCGTATGGAAAGGCTACGTCAGCTACAGTTTCAGTTTGCTCAACAGTGCGGGCGCCACGGACATCGTCCTGTCCGATTCCATGCCGGGCGCTTCCAGTTCCGTCACCGTCAACCACCTGACGTTTACCTTGCTCGACGTCGATCCGGCCACGCCGCCAGCCCTGAACGCAGAACAGCCCACCTACCGGGTCAAGGTCAAGATCACGCAGGGCGCCCTGCCCCGCTAAGCGCTAGGCATCGTGGCGCTGGCGGCTGTCGGTCGGCGCCTGTTGCCGGTCCAGCATGCCGTAATCGCGCACGACGGCGGCGATGCGCAGCCGGTAATCGTCAAATACGCCCTGCCTGCCAGCCGATTGCGCCGCCCGGTGCGCTTCCAGCTGCCGCCACTGCGCCAGCGCCGCCTCGTCGCGAAAGAACGACAGCGACAGCAATTTGCCCGGCTCGCTCAAGCTGCTGAAGCGCTCGATGGAAATGAAACCATCGACTTCGTCGAGCAAAGGCCGCAGCGCGGCGGCCAGATCCAGATACTGCTGGCGCCCTTCTGCACTGGGCCACACTTCAAAAATCACGGCGATCATGCGCTCGCTCCTTGCGTAAACACAGGGATGCGGGCGTTCAGCGACGCTTGATAACACCACGCCAGCGGCAAGTCTTCCAGCCTGTCGGCCCACGCTTGCAAACAAGCTGCGGCGATGGCGTGCGCGATGGACTGGCCCGGACAGACGTGGCGGCCATGGCCAAAGCCCGACTCCGCATGGCCGGCGCTGGCCAGCACGACGACGATCATCTGCCCCGCAGGCACGCGCACGCCATCGCATTCCACAACGTCCACCGTGTAGCGGCGCGTGTTATGGATCGAGGGATCATGCCGGCTGACTTCGCGCAGCATGGCCGGCCAGCGCTCAGGCGACGCGCGCAGTTGCGCCAGCAACTCCGGCTGCGCGTGCAAGGCAACGATGGCATTGCCCAGCAAGCCGGCCGTGGCGTCGCACGTCTGCGACAGCAAGCCCACGAGGTTGGCCAGCAGGCCGCTCCCCATGGCATCGGTCTCTGTCGCGATACTGGCCAGCAGGCTGCCCGGCCTCGCGTTGCCCTCGCGCAGCAAGTGGCCCAAACCTTGCAGCAGGGAATCGGCAGCCTCCTGCGCGCCAGCCAGTTGTTCACCATTGCTCAGCGGCGACAGGCAAGCAACAAAATCGCGCGTCCAGGCGGCCAGCGCCGGCCATTGCGCTGGCGCAAAGCCCAGCAAGTGGGCCATGACGAACAGCGGCAGTTGAAAAATCGCCTCGTTCAGCTGGGCGGCGCTGGCGGGAACGCGGTCACCAGCGAGATGTGCGACCTGCCGCTGCAGCCGCGCCAGGTCCACCTGGGCCAAGGCGCGCGCCAGCACCTGTTTCGGCACGGCATGCCGCTCGCCATCGTTCATGCGCACCAGTTCGGCAAAAATCGCACCGCACGGCGTGCCTGCCAGATTCTGCGGCACGCCCAAGCCCGGCGGGCGCACGCGGCAAGCGGGATGCTCGAGCACGGCCTGCACGCCGGCCGCGCCCGTCGCCAGCCAGCAATCGAGTGCCGCATCGAAACGCAGCGGCGGGCCGTCCGCCAGGCGGCGATAGTAGTCATACGGCGCCGCATGGGTGACGGCGGAAAAAGGGTCGGCGGGATCGGCGAGATGCATGCGCATTCCATTGCAGTGAGGTGGGGACACGAGTATGCTGGTCCTTCCACCACAACACTTCGCCAGCGAACGAATCATGGATGACAAACTTCCCTCGGCCGACATGGGCCTGGCGCAACTGGCCGGCGCCATCGCCGAACCGGCCCGCGCGCGCATGCTGTGCAGCCTGCTCGATGGCCATGCGCGCACGGCCACGGAATTGTCGACGCTGGCCGAAGTGGGCGCCTCGACGGCCAGCGCCCATCTGACCCGCTTGCGCGACGATGGCTTGCTGTCAATGGTGGCGCAGGGCAAGCACCGCTATTACCGCCTGGCCAGCGCGGAAGTGGGCCAAGCCCTCGAAGCGCTGCTGGTGGTGGCCGGCGTGCCGGCAACGCCGTTTACCCCTTCGACACCGGACCGCTTGCGCCATGCGCGCACCTGCTACGACCACATGGCCGGCACCGTCGCCGTCGCCCTGCACGACCAGTTGCACGCGCAGGGCTGGCTGCTGGACGACGGCGGAGAATATCGTCTGTCGGAAGCGGGCGCGGCCGGCATGGCGGCCCTGGGCATCGACGTGCAGCAATTGCTCCAGCAGCGCCGCCGCTTCGCCTGCGCCTGCCTGGACTGGAGCGAACGGCGTGCCCACCTGGGCGGCGCGCTGGGAGCCGCCCTGCTGCAACTGGCCCTGCGCCAGCGCTGGGCCGAGCGCGAACTCGACAGCCGCGCCCTGCGCATCACGCCGGCCGGCGAGCGGCGCCTGCTGGCCGCCTTCGGCGCTTGCTGAGGGACAGACGATGATCACATTCCAGGGCCTGGCCAAACAGTACGGCAGCTTCGAAGCCGTCAAGCCGCTGACCTTGCAAGTGGGCAAAGGAGAAGTCTTCGGCTTCCTGGGCCCGAACGGGGCGGGCAAGACCACCACCATCCGCATGCTGATGGGCATCCTCGTGCCCAGCAGCGGGCGCGTGCTGGTTGACGGTCTCGACTGCCACCGCGACGGCGCCGCCGTCAAGCGCAAGGTCGGCTATTTGCCCGACAATCCCATCTTTTACGACTATTTGCGGGGCCGTGAAATCCTGCAATTCGTGGCCGAAATGCATGGTTTTTCACGCACGGAAGCGGCCACCCGCGCTGCGCGCCTGCTCACGGAATTCGGGCTCGACGAGGCGAGCGAGGATTTCGCCATCAATTACTCGCTGGGCATGAAAAAGAAACTGGGCCTGGCTTGTGCGCTGATACACGATCCGGCCGTGCTGATCCTCGACGAACCGATCAACGGCCTCGACCCGCGTGCTTCGCGCGACGTGCAGGAACGCTTGCTGCGCATCGCCGCGGCCGGCACCACCATCTTCGTTTCCACGCATTTGCTCGATATGGCGCAAAAACTGTGCAGCCGCGTTGCCATCATCCACCGGGGCGCCCTGGTCGCCACGGGCAGCCTGGACGATATCCGCCGGCAGCTGTCCAGCGACGGCAGCCTGGAAGACCTCTTCCTGCAACTGACCGATGAAACGTCCACGGCATGACACCGGCGCCACCCACCGCCTGGCGCGCCGTCTGGCTGCTGACCCGCTTGCGCCTGCAGCGCCTGCTCAACGTCAGCGGCAGGGGCTTTTCCTTCAAGAAAAACAATAAAAGCCGCCCCGCCACGCCGGGCAAGCGTGGCGGGCGCTGGCTGCTGGGCGCGCTGCTCTTGCTGCCCATGCTGCTGTCCTTCGGCAGCATCGCCCGCCATAGCGTGCTGAACATGCATTGCCTGCTGGACCAGGTCGCCGCCTGCCAGGCGCGCGGCAGCCTGCACACGGGCAGCCACCTGCTCGACCCCGTCATTGCACAACTGATGGCCACGCCGTTCAGCGCGGCGCTGACCGGCGGGCTGACCCTGCAGTTGGCGCTGCTGTGGCTGGTCAGCGTCCTGCTGCCGCTGGGCATGGGAGAACTGTCGAAGCCGGACTGGGATCTGGAATCGCTGGTCACCCTGCCCGTCGAGAAAAGCACCTTGCTGTGGGCGCGCGTGCTCGAACGCACGCTCGTCAACCCGGCGGGCTTGCTGGCCCTGTGGCCCAGCACGACAGTGATCGCCTGGTATTCGGGCCAAGGCTGGATGTCCCCTTTGTCCGGCCTGCTTGCCAGCCTGGTCCTGCTGGCCCTGGCCGCCATGCTGCGCACCCTCATCGACACGGGTTTACGCCTGTCGCTCACGCCATCCCGGCTGGGCAATCTGCAGGCGGTGATGTCGCTGGCCGGGCTGTTGCCCATGTATATGGGCATGTCGTTCGGCATGGGCACGGGTGGCTTCGCGTATGCGTGGGCGGCCGCCATGCCCGCCTGGAGCAGCTGGACGCCGCCGGGCATGCTGCTGCGCGTGCTCAATGCCAATGGCATGGCCGCCTTGCTGCCCGCCGCTCTGCTGCTGGCGCAAATGCTGCTGCTGATGTGGCTGGGCATGGCCATCCTGCGCCGCCAGCTGCGCCACGGCGTGGTGGGCCAGGGACAGCGCGAAGGCGCGCGCAAGCCGGCAGCGGCGCCATTGCCTACACGCCGGTGGCGCCCGCGCATCGGCACGGCGATCCAGCGGCGCGAACTGACGTTGCTTTTGCGCGACCGCAATTTTCTCGTGCAAACCCTGCTGATGCCCGTGCTGATCCTCGGCGGCCAGGCCCTGTTTACAGGCCAGGCGCGCGACCTGCACGCGCTGCTGGACAATCCCGTCCTGCTGGCCTCGACGGGCTTCTTCCTCGGCACCTATGTGCTGCTGATGTCGGCCTTCCAGACCCTCAACAAGGAAGGCGGCGCGCTGTGGCTGCTGTACACGTTTCCCGTTTCCGTCGAACAGGCACTGCGGCAAAAGGCACAGCTGTGGGCCGCGCTGGCCCTGCTGTATCCATTGATCCTGTTTGGTGCGGCGCTGGCCTGGCAAGACGCCTGGCGCTGGGAAATGGCGGGTTTGATGCTGCTGGCGCTGGCCGGCATCCCCCTGTATTCGCTGATCGCCGTGGCGCTGGGCGTGTTTGCCAGCGATCCGCTGGCCATGGAAACCACGGCCAAGGTGCGCCCCACTTACACGTATCTGTATTTGCTGCTCACCGGCCTGTACATTGCCGCGCTGGCCGCCGGCAGCCTAGTGCAGCAACTGGTGTTTGTCGTGCTCACGGGCGCGCTGGCCGTGGCCCTGTGGCAAAAGGCGCGCGACGCTTTGCCCTACCTGCTCGATCCGGCCGCCTCGCCGCCGGCCAGAATCACGGCGGCCGATGGCCTGATCGCCGCCATGCTGTTTTTCATTCTGCAAACCTTGCTGCTGATCCTGCTCAAGGACCAGGCAGCCGCGCCGCTCACGTATGTGCTGCTGCGCCTCGTGTATTGGCGCGCCGGGACGGCCGGCGTGCCGCGCATGGCACAGGGCCGCCAGCCGTGGCGCTGGGGAGTCGCCGGCGCCTGTGCCGCGGCGCTGTTCGGCATCGGCTACGCGGCCCTGTTGCCGCCAGCATCGTCGCCATTGATGCATATCAATGGCAACGGGCTGTGGCTGCTGGCCCTGGGCGTGCTGGCCGCGCCCCTGTGCGAGGAATTCATCTTCCGCGGCTTGCTGCAGGGCGGCCTGCGCCGCTCGCTGCCGGCCTGGCAGGCGATCACTGTCGCCGCCGCCCTGTTTGCCACCGTGCATCCACCCGCCGCCATGCTGCCCGCCTTCGCGCTGGGCCTGTGCACGGGCATCGCATACGAGCGCAGCGGCGCGCTGCTGGCACCCATGCTGGTGCACGCCGGCTACAACGCCGCCCTCGTCGCGTACCAGTTGCAAGGATAGATACAGGCAAAGACAAGTTTGCTAGAATCGCACACGATTTCCGTCCGTATCCCAACCAATGACTACGCACAGATCACGCATGAATCCACGCTTGTTTGCACCATGTATCCTCGTTGCGCTGCTGAGCGGCTGCACGGTACTCGCCCTGCGCCCCAACAGCGGCGTCGAAAACCGCATGTTCACCGTGCAGGAAGCCCCGCGCCTGCGCATCGATGCGCCCAAGGCGCGCATCCAGAATCCCATGCCCAACGACCACTTCATCGGCATCGCCCTGTCCGGCGGGGGCAGCCGCGCAGCCAATTTCTCGGCCGCCTCCTTGGAGCAACTGGAACAGTTCGGCCTCGTCAGCGGCGCCTCGGCCATCTCCGGCGTCTCGGGCGGCGCAATCGCGGGCGGCTACTATGCGCTGCATGGCAAGCAGACGGATTGGCCTTTGCTGCGCAGCAAGCTGAAAACGGATTTCTTCGGCCAGACCATTTTGAAACCGGCCAACCTGACGACGATGTTGTTGACGAACAAGACACGTACCTCGTTCCTGTCCGACGTGTTTGACGATGTGCTGTACGACAAGAAAACCTACGAGGACTTGCCGCACGACGGTCCCATCTTCCTGGCCAACGCGACGGACGCCACCGATGGCGGCAAGCGCGTGGTGTTTTCCTATGAGTATTTTTACGGCACCCTGCATTCGCCGATCCAGGATATCCGCCTGGCCACGGCCGTGGCCACCTCGGCCGCCTTTCCCGGCGTGTTCGATTCCGTCACCTTCGAGCGTTTCCGCCCGAAAAACACCTTCGTGCCGGAGCTCGGTTCCGAGTCGCGCGAATCGCCGTCGTACGTGCACCTGTTCGATGGCGGCGCGGCCGACAACCTGGGCGTGGAAACCCTGTGGGACGTGGCCTTGACGCAGCTGTACGGCAACGACATGGCCGTCGTGCCGCCGCGTTTGAACAGCAAGCCCTTCATCCTCATTTCCATCGATGCCAACGCGCCCAATTCCAGCGCCGTATTCGAAAAGATGTCGGACGAGCGCCAGCCGCTGGACCGCATCTTCAACAAGAATATCTACGATGCCGTCGACGCCCTGTTTTCGCGCCAGCGCAAGGAAAACCTCGTCAAGATGGGCTTTGGGCAAGCCCGCTTCGATACCATCACGCATGAAAATTTTGGCGACCTGAGCCAGAAATTCGTCAAGGGCAAACGTACCTCGGCCTTTGCCATCCCCGTACTGTGCCGTCCCCATCTGGGCCAGTACCGCTGCGAAGTCGACGCGGCCGATCCACTGCCGGGCCAGATCCGCACGCGGCTCGAAGGCTTTGCCTGGCATATTTCCATCGACCAGATCGCCTCGCTGGCGCTGCGCCTGGCCAGCGGCGATGCGCAAGTCGACAGTGCCCGCAAGGAAGAACGCGCCGCCCTCGTCAAGCTGCAACGCCTGGCCACGCAGACGAAAACCCATCTGAAGCTGACGGGCCCGGAAAATTGCAGCCCGGAAGTGCTGCAATCGGCGCTGTACAGCGCGGCGCGCGTGCTGATCCTCGACGACGAGGAATCGCGCTTCGCCCTGTGCGACTACATGCTGGCGGGCCAGCTGATCAATGACGACACCGTCTGCAAGCAGCGCTATGTGCATGCCGTACCCCGCTTCGCCATCGAAAGCGAAGATTTGCAGTACCGCAACCTGAGTTCGGACGGCAATTCCGTGAACGTGCCGATACGCTGCAAGAAGTGAGCGGGCACGAAAAAGCCCGCACGATCACTCGTGCGGGCTTTAGCGCAAGGATTCCAAGCGCCCGGTTGATTTAAATCAACCGACTACGCCTGCGCATGTAGCTGCGGCTTAACGCACCTTCCAGTTCCTGCTCCGATTTATGCTGGTTCACCGTGTACAGGGCCCACAGGGCCGCCGGCACCCAGCCGATCACAGTGCACTGCAAGATCAAGGCGGCGGCACCGGCCAGCGGGCGCCCCAGCATGAAAAACGTGAGACACGGAAGTAGCAAGGCTATCAGCAATCGCATCACGACATACTCTCCTTCAAAATAGAGCAGCGGACAAGGGCCGGTATCCGGTCCGTCCCCCGCCCGCTGCGTACTGCTCCTTATAGATGCACGGCTATCTGCGGCATCAGGTCGTCAAACGTGCGACCGTTGCCGTTTTCGCCGATGGCGTGCATCTTCCATTCGCCGTTATGGCGGTACAGCTTGGCCATGATCTGTGCCGTGTGGGTACCTTGCACAGACAGGTTGAAACGCGCGACTTCCTGGTTATTGCTGGCATTCAAGATGCGGCAATAGGCGTTTTCCACCTGCGAGAAGTTCTGGCCAGTAAAGCTGTTGACGGTAAAGACCAGGCTTTTCACGTGCGCCGGCACTTTCGACAGATCGACATTGATCTGTTCGTCGTCGCCATCGCCCGCGCCCGTGCGGTTGTCGCCCGTGTGGACAATGCTGCCGTCCTTGCTTTTCAGCTGGCGGAACCAGACGATGTCGGACGTGCTCTTGTTTTCATCGAACATGACGCACGACGCGTCCAGGTCGACGGCTTCCGTCTTCGAACCGAAACCGAGGAAACCCTTGGTCTTGGCCGCATCCCAGCCCAGGCCCATGGTGATACGGGTCAGGGTGGTACCAGCTTCTTTGTCCAGAGAAATCTTCTGGCCCTTGCTCAAATTGACAGACATACGCATAGCTCCTGTTTGCTTGGTTACATCAAATATTAGTTACGCCGGCTTGCTTTGGGTCCAGGCGAGGAAGGCCGCGCGGTTGCGCGAGCACACGAGGATTTTTCCCGTGCCTGAAAACTTCAGTACCATGCCCTCGCCGCTGGTCTGGCTGTTGATCAAATTGCCCAGAAAGCCGCCGCTGCTGCCGGTCGTCATGGAAATTTCGTATTGCAGGCGGTTGTCCCAGCACACGACGTGCGAGTTATCGATCACCACGTCCTTGCCAGGCGTCACTTCCAGTATCGACATCGCGCCAAAACCGGACACCGCCAACTGGCCGCTGCCTGCCGTCTCGGTAATGAAAAAACCACCGCTCTGGGCAAACAGCGCGTTGCCAAGGCTCTGCGTGCGCACCTTCAATTCCACGCCAGCACTGGCCGCCACGAAGGCGCCGTCGCTGATCATGTATTGTTGGGCACCCACCTCGAGCACCCGCATCGCACCAGGCAGAGTCGGCGACAGCAGACAGTCGCCGTCGCCCCGCATGGCTTCGATATGCTGCTGAAAGAACGATTCCCCGTTGGCAAAGGTGCGCATCAGCGCGGCGCCTATGCCGCCAGTCATCTTGCCTTTCAGCTCAAGATTGGTTTCCATCATCACCATCGCATTGGATTCGCAATAAATCTTCTCACCCTTGGCAAGCGACACATGCAGGAACGGGTCGACGTCCCCGGTAATAGTAAAAACTGGCATACCTGTTCCTCCGCGGAACACCTGACTAAACCTACTGCGCGTCGGTATAGGCGGCCTGCGATGCTCACCGTACTCGAGTACGGTTGCGCTTCTTAGCCACCTCTCCCTTCCGCTCGCTACGGTTTTGTCAGGCGTTGTGACTTTTAAATCAAATCTTATACACCTACACCAAAAGAGGCGGCGAGTGGGCCCAGACCGCCTTTGTAGCCCTGGCCGATGGCCTTGAATTTCCAATCGGCGCCATTGCGGTAGATTTCGCCGAAGACCATCGCCGTTTCGGCCGAGCCGTCTTCCGACAGGTCGAAGCGGGCGATTTCCGTGTTGCCGTTGGCATTCACGCAGCGTACGTACGCCTTCGATACCATACCAAAGTTTTGCTTGCGCGCTTCGGCATCGTGAATCGTGACGCAGACGGCGATCTTGTCGATCTCGGCTGGCACTGTGGCCAGGTCGACCATGACGGTTTCATCATCGCCATCGCCGGCGCCCGTGGTGTTGTCGCCCGAGTGGGTGACGGAACCGTCGCTCGATTTCAGGTTGTTGTAGAAAATCATGTCGACGTCGGCGCGTACCTTGCCGTCCGCCTTCAACAGGAATACGGAACCGTCGATGTCGAACGCGGCGCCATCGGTGGCGCGGGCATCCCAGCCCAGGCCGATGATCATCTTCGAGATGCCAGGAGCTTCTTTGCTCAGGTTGACGTTGCCGCCTTTTTGCAGACTGATTGCCATGATGTATTTCTCCTATGTGAAATAAAAGTCCAGCGATAATTAACTTGCAAAACACCTGGCGCCCTCCACCGGCCCGACTCCCCAGGCCGGCGGCGGCGCTTGCTGCATCACGCTGGCAAACGGGTGTAGACGTTTGCCGCGTATCTCTTACGCCTTGGCTGCTGCTTCCAGCTCAGGCTGTTTATCTTCCGTGCCTTCCAGCAAGGCCATGCGTCGCTTGTAACGGATCGACGACCACAGCGAGGCAAGAATGAAGGCCACGCCGATCAGACCCGTGAAGATCTCGGGAATGTGGAACTTCATGCTGACCAACATGATCACGGCCAGGATACCGATCGCATAGTGCGCGCCGTGCTCCAGATAAACGAACTCGTCGAGCGTACCCTTGCGCACCAGGAACACCGTCATCGAACGCACGAACATCGCGCCGATAGCCAGGCCCAGCATGATGATCACGACATCCTTGGTGATGGCAAACGCGCCGATCACGCCGTCAAAGCTGAACGAAGCGTCGAGCACTTCCAGATACAGGAAGCCGCCAATACCGCCGCGCTTGACGATGTCGCCCATGTTGCCGTCGCCGTTATCGCCTTCCAGCAAGCCGCTGATCACGTCGACACCCACGTAGGTCAGGATACCCCACAGGCCGGCCGTCAGGACCACCAGTTTCTGGCCTTCTTCGATCATCGACAGGCTGGCCATCAGGGTGCCCAGCGCGATCATCACGGAAATCGATGATACCTTGCCCAGCGCGCCCAGTTTTTCTTCAATACGGCCCAACCAGTGCGTTTCTTTTTCATCGTCCAGCAGGAAGTTCAGGAACACCAGCAGCAGGAAGATGCCGCCGAAGGCCGCCACTTCCGCATGGTGATTCGTCAGGTGCATCGAGTACTGTTCAGGATTGCTCAGTGCCAGATTCCAGACTTCCATCAAGCCCAGGTCCGCCGCTTGCGCCACGATGACCAGCGGGAACAGCAAACGCATGCCGAAGACGGCGATGATGATGCCGACGCCCAGAAATAGGCCCTGCCAGAACTTGTCCCAGTTCTTCAGCACCGAGGCGTTGACCACCGCATTGTCGAACGACAGCGAGACTTCCATCACGCCCAGGATCACCGCGATACCGAGCGCCGCCAGCATCGTCTGCACGCCACCGTGCGTGTAACCCCACCAGGCGGAAATGCCCAGGCAGATAAATGTCACTAGAAATGACACTCTGAAATGTTTCATCGATAGTTCCCTTTATCCAAATTCAATGGAACGTAGTATAGGGACGTGCGACACATTTAAAAATAGAAGATAATGGAAGTATTACTTCGTAAAAACAGAAGATAGAGGGTGCAGCGATGAAAACCACGGGCTTCAATTACCGCCATTTGTACTTCTTTTGGGTGGTCGCCAAGGAAGGCGGCGTGACGCGCGCGGCTGAACGGCTGGGACTGGCCGTGCAAACCATCAGCACGCAGCTGGCCCTGCTGGAAAAGGAGCTGGGCAAATCCCTGCTGCAGCCGCAGGGACGGCGCTTGGTGCCGACGGAAGCGGGCCGCCTGGCGCTCGGCTATGCGGACCAGATTTTCCTGCTGGGCGAACAGATGCAGGACGCGCTGGCCGATGCGGACGCGGAAAAGATGCGCCTGACGGTGGGCATTTCCGATTCGCTGCCGAAACTGATGGCGTACCGCATGCTCGACGCCACGCGCAGCCTGGACCAGCCCATCAAACTCGTGTGCCTGGAAGACGAATTCGAATCCCTGCTGGCCGACCTGGCCCTGCACAAGCTGGACCTGGTGCTGACGGACCGCGCCGTGCCGGCCGGCGCCAGCCTGCGCGTGTCCAGCCACCTGTGGGGCGAGAGCGCCATGAAGCTGTTCGGCATCCCCGCGCTGGCCGAACAATACCGCGACAATTTCCCGCACAGCCTGCACGGTGCGCCATTCCTGCTGCCGGCGCGCAACAACGCCTTGCGCGGGCGCATCGACGAATGGATGGTGCAGCAAGGCGTGCGCCCGGACGTGGTCGGCGAATTCGAGGACAACGCCATGCTCAACGCGTTTGGCCGCAAGGGCCTGGGCCTGTTCTTCGCGTCCGCCAGTCTGGCGGCCGATATCGAAGAGCAATTCGGCGCCGTGCTGGTCGGCGACGCCTCATCCCTGCGCGAACAGTTTTACGTCATCTCGAACGAGCGCAAGATCATGCACCCGGCGCTCGACGTGATCCTGGCGGCCATCCAGGGCCACCCGAAGATTCACAAGGAAAGCTGATAAATCCATTCGAAAATAACGTTTGAATAATCAATCAAAAGCGATTGTAATAAAGCCTGAGACAAACACGCGCCCAGCCCTCGCCGGAAGGGTGCGATCACCATAAAAAACAGGAGCGGCACCATGTCCACGGCAGGCAAGACGATCGATATTCCCGATCTCATCAATAACAACAAGATCGGCTCTTTCCAGATCGGCATGCTGATCCTGTGCGGGCTGTGCGTCATCATGGATGGCTTCGACGTGCAGGCGATGGGCTATGTGGCCCCGGCCATCATTGCCGACTGGCACGTGAGCAAAGCCAACCTGGGCCCCGTGTTTGGCGCGGGCCTGCTGGGCATGCTGGTCGGCTCGCTCGTCTTCAGCATCACGGCCGACAAATTCGGCCGCCGTCCCGTGCTGATCGGCTCGACCATCTTCTTTTCGCTGTGCATGCTGGTCACGCCGCTGGCAACGACCATCGAGCAATTGCAGCTGATCCGTTTCATCACGGGACTGGGCCTGGGCGCCGTGATGCCGAACGCCATGGCCCTGGCTGGCGAATACAGCCCCCTGCGCAAGAAAGTCACGCTGATGATGCTGGTCTCGTGCGGCTTTACCCTGGGCGCCGTGCTGGGCGGGCTATTGTCCGCCGCGCTGATTCCCGCCTTCGGCTGGCAATCCGTGTTTTACGTGGGCGGCGTGGTGCCGCTGGTCATCGGCGTGCTGATGTTCTTCCTGCTGCCGGAGTCGATGCAATTCCTCGTGCTCAAGAAACGCAAGCTGGACAAGGTCGCCAAGTGGCTCAAACGCATCGACCCGACGGTGACCATCACGGCCGACACGCAATACGTCGTGCATGAGAAGGAACACAAGGGCGCGCCCGTGCTGCAATTGTTTACGGGCGGCCGCGCCAAGATGACGATACTGCTGTGGGTCATCAACTTCATGAACTTGCTGAACCTGTATTTCCTGTCAAACTGGCTGCCGACCATCGCCAAGGAAGCGGGCCTGTCGACGGCCAACGCCGTGCTGGCCGGCACGGCACTGCAAGTGGGTGGCACCATCGGCACCCTCGTCATGGGCCAGCTGATCGACCGCTCGAGCTTCCGCCGCATCCTGCTGCCGTGCTTCCTGGTCGCCGCCGTGGCCATTGCCCTGATCGGCCGTCCGGACGTGTCGCTGGCCTTCCTGTTCATCACGATTTTCATCGCCGGCTTTTGCGTAGTGGGCGGCCAGCCTGCCGTCAACGCCCTGGCGGCCAGCTACTATCCGACCACCCTGCGCTCGACGGGCATCGGCTGGAGCCTGGGCATCGGGCGCATCGGCTCCATCATCGGCCCCGTGCTTGGCGGCGAGCTGATCCGCCTGAACTGGCCCAACAGCACGATTTTCCTCGTCGTCGCCATCCCGGCCATCGTCTCTGCCGTCATGGTCTTT
The DNA here is from genome assembly GCF_059617945.1 of Janthinobacterium sp. BCJ23. NCBI lineage: Bacteria > Pseudomonadati > Pseudomonadota > Betaproteobacteria > Burkholderiales > Oxalobacteraceae > Janthinobacterium > Janthinobacterium sp. BCJ23. The sequence continues at coordinate 90,459 of NZ_JCAQAW010000013.1, forward strand.
GCCATGCGCGGCGGGCCGCAAACGGCTCCCGCCAAGCTAGCGGCCTGAGGCCGGCGCATCGGCCAGTTGAACCGTACGCCGTCATAAAGTTGCATGTTTTATACTCAAATGCTCATCCATTTCAGTGAACCGACATGACCAACATTAGCAATGACGGCGCCGCAAGCAGCCTTCTGGAAACAGCCTGGGCCCAGCGCGAAGAAACGCTCTATACAGCCCTGTTCGGGGACCTGGGACCGGGCATCTACCCGCTCGACCTGTCCCTGTTCGAACAGCTGTTCAACTGCACGCAAGTCGACCCGCGCTGGCTGCATATCGGCGTGTTCGAATGCCCGCCGACGCCCGAGCGGCCGCACTGGGTCTACGTGTCGTCGGGCCTGTCCAACCCATGGGACGACGAACCCGATGCGGAGGAAGAGTGGACGGGACTGGGCCGCGAACTGCTGCTGGAGTGCCCGCAACAGTCGCCATGGGCGCTGGCGCTGGTGCGCAGGTTCGCCGCGTATCAGATGCTGCTGGCGGCTGGCCGCTTCGGTGACCAGGAACCGCTGGACGTCTGGGACCGCATGTCCGTTGGCGGCCCCATCGATGGCCAGCAGTCCGCGCTGAGCGCCATCATCATGGTGCCCAGCAAACATTACCCGGAAGAATATGCACTGGTCTCGGGAAAATTTGCCTTCCTGCAGATTATCGGGCTCAGCGCTGCCGAGCTGGCGCATGGCCGCGCGCACGACTTCGAGGACTTGCTGCAGACGCTGGGCGACCAGGGCGCCGCGCCGCTGGTCGACGCCGCACGCCGCAGCATCGTGTAAAACCGCAGGGCCGATTCGCCGGAAATTAGGATACTGCGCCCTTCGTCGTTTAAGATGACGTTTTACCAGCCCATCTTCAGCGCCCCCATGCACAATGTCTTGCTAGTCCTGCTCGCCCTCTTCCTGGTCGCGCTGAACGGTTTTTTTGTTGCCGCCGAGTTTGGCATCGTCACATTGCGGCGCACGCGCATCCGCGCCATCGCCAAGACGCAGGGACTGCGGGGCCGCATCCTGGCCAAGGTGCATGGCCAGCTGGACGCCTATCTGTCCGCCTGCCAGCTGGGTATCACCCTGGCGTCGCTGGGCCTGGGCTGGGTCGGCGAACCGGCGTTCGCCGGCTTGCTCGAGCCGCTGTTCGGCGCCATCGGCGTCACGTCGCAAGAGCTGATCCATGGCGTCTCCTTCGTCGTCGCCTTCAGCGTGATTTCCTTCCTGCACATCGTCGTGGGCGAACTGGCGCCTAAATCGATGGCCATCCGCAACCCGGAAGCCGTCGGCCTGTGGAGCGCGATTCCCCTGTATGGTTTCTACTGGACCATGTACCCGGCCATCTACCTGCTCAACGCCAGCGCCAACTGGGTGCTGCGCCTGGCGGGCCTGTCCGGCAAGGGCGGCCACGACGCCCATTACTCGTCCGAAGAACTGAAACTGATCCTGCGCACCAGCCAGCCCGGCGAAAAGTTTACGCGCGACGAGCGCAACATCCTGGCGCAGTCGCTCGATTTCGAACAGATGACGGTGTCGGACCTGATGCGCCCGATCAATGAAGTGATCGCGCTGCACGCGTCGAATACCCTGGAAGAAAACCTCGACACGGTGCTGCGTAACCGCTTCAGCCGCTACCCGTATTTCGACATGAATGAAGACGACGTGCTCGGTGTCGTGCACCTCAAGGATCTGTTCTTTGCCCAGCAGGCGGGCAAGCCGATCACCTCGCTCACGCCGTTCCTGCGTCCCGTGGACATCATTTCCGCCCGCACGCCGGCACTGGAACTGTTCCGCCGCTTTCGCGACGGCGCGCCCCACTTCGCCCTGATCGGCGAAAAGGGCAAGCGCCCGCTGGGCTTCATCACCCTGGATAACTTGCTCGGCGCCATGGTCGGCGAAATCCGCGATGAATTCCGCCGCAATGAAAACGACTGGCTCAAGCAGAGCGACGGCACCCTGATCGGCAAGGCCAGCCTGCCCATCTTCTCGCTCGAACGCATCCTCGGCATCGATATCGAAAACGAGGAACTGGGGCTGGACGACGTGGAATCGGTGGGCGGCTTGATCATGGTCAAGCTCGGTGACATTCCGAAGCAGGGCCAGCGCATCACCTTTGTCGACTTCGACATCGTCGTCAAGAAGATGAACGGGCCCCGCATCGTGCTGATCAAAGTGATCCCGAAGCAGGAACGGGACCTGGATGCGGATTTAAGAGATTAACTACTTCTTGCTCGTCAGGGTATCTTTGCCCTGCGGCACGGTGGTCTCGCCCACCGTCCACGTTTGCAGCAAGCTGTACAGCACTGCCAGCAGGGTCGGCCCGATAAAGATGCCGACGAAGCCGAAGGCCAGCACGCCGCCCAGCACACCGAGCAGCACAAGCAAAAACGGCAGGCTGCTGCCGCGGCTGATCAGCATGGGTTTCACCACGTTATCCACGCCGCTGATCAGCAAGCCTCCCCACACCAGCATAAAGATGCCCCAGCCCGTCTTGCCGTCATTGAACAGCCAGATGGCCGCGCCGCCCCAGATCAAGGGCGGTCCCACGGGGATCAGCGAAAAGATGAAGGTGGCCACGCCCAAGAGGGCCACGGCCGGCACGCCGGCGATCAGAAAACCCACCACGGCCACCAGCGCTTGCGCCAGCGCCGTGCCCAGCAAGCCGTACATGACACCGCGCACGGTGCGGCTGATGGTCAGGCCCACGCCCGGCGCGCTGTCGCCGATGATGCGGCCGGCGCCTGTCATCAGGGCGCGGCTCAGCTGCTGGCCGTCGCGGTAGAGGAAGAAGCTGACGAACACGGCCAGGCTGGTCTGTGCCAGGCCCGTACCCAGCAGGATGCCGCCGGAAGCGAGGAAGTGGCGCGCCGGTTCCAGCATCGTCTTGCCTAAATTGAGTAATTCCTCGCGGTCAGCGAGCAGGCGATCCACGTAGCCGGCGATGGTTTCGCCCACCACGGGAATGCTGGCCAGCCAGGCCGGTGGATGCAAGCTGCCCGTTTCCAGCGCGGCGCGCAACTGTTCATAGATGCGCGACACATTGTCGGCCAGGTTGTAGGTGACGAGGGCCAGCGGCAGCACGATGACGAGCAGCAGCGACAGGGTCATGATGGCGGCCGCCCAGTTGCGCCGGCCTTTCAGGCGTTCGAGCAGCAGCAAGTACAAAGGCCAGCTGGAAATGCCCACGCAGGCGGCAAACAGCATGGCAGCGAGGAAGGGCCGCAAGACGAAAAAGCAGCCGATCAACAGGAAGATGATGGCTGCCAGGCGGGCGTGGGGCTCGAAACGTTTGTCCATGTACTGCATGTCCTGAAGATGGCGCCTAGCGGCGCGACCGGATCAGGATAGCAGAAGTTTAAGATCGTGCGCGATGGCGGCGGGCTTTTCGCCGTGGCGCACGAACAGGCGGATCTTGCCGTCGCGGTCGAACACATAGGTGCCGGCCGTGTGGTCGACCGTGTAGCTGCTGTCCGTCTCGCCCTCGACCTTGGCGTAATACACCTTGAATTCCTTGGCCACCTTGGCCGTCGCGGCCGCGTCGCCATACAGGCCGACGAAACGCTTGTCGAAGGCCGGCACATATTGCGCCAGCAAGGCTTGCGTGTCGCGCTCGGGGTCGACGGTGACAAACAGCACTTGCACTTTATCCGCCTGCGGGCCCATCTCCCGCATCACCTGGGCCATGTCGGCCATGGTGGTAGGGCACACGTCCGGGCATTGCGTGTAGCCGAAGAACACCAGCACCAGCTTGCCCTTGTAGTCGGCCAGGGTGCGCGGGTGGCCCGTGTGGTCCGTCAGCGCGAACTCGCGCGCATAGCCGAGGCCCGTCACGTCCGTGTTCTTGAATGCCAGCTTGGTCGCGGCAGGCTTGCCGCAGCCGGCCAGGACGGCGACCAGCGCGGCCGCCAACAACAGAGTCAGGGTTTTTTTCATGTGCCGAGGGGAATGTAGTGGTCGACCAGCAAGGCCGCGAACAGCAAGGCCAGGTAGATGATGGAAAACGTAAACGCCTTGCGCGCGATCAAGTCCGTGTAGTGGCGGTACATCTTCCACGCGTAGTACAGGAAGCCGGCGTTGAGCACCACGGCCGAGGCCAGGTAGATCAGGCCGCTCATGCGCACGGCGTATGGCAGCAAGGTGGTGGCGGCCAGCGCGATCGAGTACAGCCAGACGTGGAATTGCGTGAATTGCATGCCGTGCGTGACGGGCAGCATGGGCAGGCCCGAGCGCGCGTAATCGTCGCGGCGGTACATGGCCAGGGCCCAGAAGTGCGGCGGCGTCCAGACAAAAATGATCAGGACCAGCAACCACGCCTGCATCGGCACGTCGTTGGCGACGGCCGCCCAGCCCAGTGCGGGCGGCATGGCGCCGGACAGGCCGCCGATGACGATGTTCTGTGGCGTGGCCGGTTTCAGCACCATGGTGTAGATCAGCGCATAGCCGACAAAGGTGACAAAGGTCAGCCACATGGTCAGCGGATTGACGAGGTGATACAGAATCGCCATGCCCAGGCCGCCGATCACCAGCGCGAATACCACCGTCTGTTTCACCGTGATGTCGCCCATGGCCATCGGACGGCGCGCCGTGCGGGCCATGCGCGCATCGATCTCGCGCTCGGCCAGGCAATTGACGGCAAACGCGGCGCCCGCCAGCAGCCAGATACCGATGGTGCCGAACACCACCGCGCGCCAGTCAGGCAACTCCTCGCTGGCCAGGAACATGCCGATGACGGCGCAAAACACGGCCAGTTGCGTCACGCGGGGCTTGGTCAGCGCCCAATATTGGGCGATGCGGGGGGATGGTTTACGGCTGATGGTCTGAGTAGTCATTTATGCGATACGGGAAGGACTGGCTGGTGCCGAGGGCACTGGCGCGGAGGCGGAAGCAGATTTCCGCGCTACATCGAGTTGGAATTTAGCCTTGTAGTTTAACATGGTCAGCAATAACACGAGCAGCGCCGCCCCGCCGTTATGCAGGACGGCAATCGACAATGGCCAGCTCAGGTAAATCGTCGCCAGGCCCGTGGCCGCCTGCAGAACCAGCACCAGCGCAACCCAGCGGGCCGTGCTGCGCAAGGACGGCAGTTTCCACGCGCGAAACACCGTATAGCCGATGCCAGCCAGCACGATGAAGGCGAAATTGCGGTGCACCCAGTGGATGGCCGTCAGCGCGGAAAACGGCAAGTAATGGCCGGCGGCCGTCTTGCCCAGTTCGCGCCACAGATGGAAACCATGCTCGAAATCCATTTCCGGAATGACCTTGCCGCCGCACAGGGGGAAATCCGTGCAGGCCAGGGTGGCGTAGTTGGTGCTCACCCAGCCGCCCAGCGCGATCTGCACGGTCAACAGCACCAGCGAAAAGATGGCCAGCGCGCGCACAGGGCGCAGCACGGCAGCGTCCGCATCGGCGCGCAGCAGGGGTTGGACGGCATGGTCCTGGCGCCCGCCCAGCCATGTCAGCATGGTCAGCAAGCCCATGCCCAGCAGCAAGTGGATGGTGACGATCACGGGCTGCAGTTTCAAGGTCACGGTCCAGGCCCCGAACGCGCCCTGCAGGCAGACGAACAAAAACAGCGCCGTGGGCAGCGCGGGCGCAAATTCCTCGCGTTTGCTTTTCTTCCACTGGCGCCACGCCTGCACCATCATCGCCACGATCAAGACGCCTATGGCCATGGCCAGGTAGCGGTGGGTCATTTCGATCCACGCTTTCACCACCGTCACGGGGCCCGTCGGCATCAGCGTTTCCGCCGCCACGATGTGCTCGTGCGCCAGGAAAGGATTGGCCGAGCCATAGCAGCCGGGCCAGTCCGGGCAGCCGAGGCCGGAATCGGACAGGCGCGTAAAACCGCCAAACATGATCAGGTCGACCGTCAAAAAGACGGCGATCCACACGAGCTTGCGGTATTTATTGGCGTCCGCGGACACCCAGACCATGGTCAGTGGCAGCAGCGCCACCAGCAGACCCGTCAAGCCCAGCTGGGCCAGCGCGGAGAGATGCATCGTCGGCATGCAGACCCCTCAACCGATCGCCGAAGCTTTGAGCAGCTTGGCGATGTCTTTCTTGATCTTGTTCGGGTCCGCGTCTTTCGGGAAGCGCATCATCAGATTGCCCAGCGGATCGATCAGGTAGAAATGGTCGCTGGTCTTGCCGCCCGGCTCCACGGGCAGCCACGCTTTCAGGGCGTCGCTATTGACGCGCAGCATGCTGGTGCCGTCGAATTCGCGCATCACGAGCGTGTCGAGCGGCTGGGCATCCGTCACCAGCCAGACCCGTTCCAGGCGTTCGCGTTCCTTGCCCTGCATAAGGCGAAGTTGTTGCATGTCAAACAATTGCTTCTTGCATGCTTCCTGGCAATCGGACGGCCCTGTCTGCAGCAGCACCCACTTGCCCTTGAATTGCGCCAGCGGCGACGCCTTGCCGTCCAGTTCCGTCACCTGCAGTTGCACCTCGGGTATCGGGTACAAACGCGGGTCGATCAGGGCGCCGTAATTGTTGCGGCCCGTGGGCTTGATGATGTAATACGTGAAATACGAGGCGATGATGGGAAACGCGCACACGGCCACGACGGCCAGCAGTTTCCACCGTCCCGTATTTTGTGCCTGTTTATTGCTGCTGTCTTGCGTTGCTTCAGGGTTGTTTGTTTGCACGTCGAAATCCTGTAAAGACAAAAAATAGAAAAGCCATCAGTGCCAGTGCGTACCACTGGAATGCATAGCCGCGGTGCTTGTCGGCGCCCAGGTCGGGCGCCGGCCAGTCGCGCACGGGAAGCTGGCTGGACGCTGGCGCTGTTATTCCGTCGACTGTTTGTTCAACGATGAACGGCTGCAAGGCCAGGCCACTGGCCTGGGCCAGCTTGCCGATATCGGCATTTTGCACGATGGCGTGCGGCGCCAGGGCCGGCGCCGTGCCCAATTCCATCACATGGCCCGCGTTCAGGCGCGCGATGCCGGAAATCGTCACCGTACCGGCCGGTGTCGTGTAGTCGGGAATGCGCGTGCGCTCGGCATTGTTGCGCGGCAGCCAGCCCTGCGCCACGAGAACGTGCATGGCTGAACCGTCGATCCGGAATGGCGTGAGCACGTGAAAACCGGCCTGGCCCTTGTAGGGGCGGTTGTCCAGGTACACCGTCCAGGCGGGCACGAAATGGCCCGTGACGGTGATCCTGCGATATTCGATCGCTTGCGCGTCGCTCGGCAACATGGGGGCGGCCGTCAATGCCAGGGGCGCGGCCTGGTTGCCTGCGGCGAGTCTGGCGGCGCGCGCGACTTTCTCGTCGCCACGGCGCTGCTGCCATTGCGCCAGCGACACGCCCAGGGCCACCAGTAGCAGCATTACAACAAATGGAATCCATCTAAAATGGAAGCGGATACGCATTACAATGAAACCTCCTCAAGCTTGGCGCTACCATCCATGAAAATCCTCGTTGCCATCGCCTTCATCCTGATCCTGGGCAGCCTGGGCTCGGCCCTGTTCTTCCTCATGCGCGACAAGGGCAAGAGCAACCGCACCGTGCAGGCGCTGGCCCTGCGCGTGGGCTTGTCGATCACTCTGTTCCTGCTGATCCTGCTGGCGCACAAGCTCGGCTATATACAGCCGACGGGGATACATTAAATGCTGGGGTCAGACCCGCGGGGGAATGCGCCTCAATGGGGCGGATTCCGATCCCGCAGGGTCTGACCCCGGTGCTAACGACGTTGCTTGGTTAGCAAAATTCTTAAACTAAGAAAAAAGCCGTACCCAGGATGTCCCGGTACGGCTTTTTTTATGGTGCCGGCGCACGCATCAACGACGCGTGCCCTGCCCCGCCATTATAACCAATACACGACCACGTACAGGCCCAGCCAGACGACGTCGACAAAGTGCCAGTACCAGGCGGCGCCTTCGAAACCGAAGTGGTGTTCCGGCGTGAAGTGGCCTTTCAGCACGCGGTACAGGATGACGGACAGCATGATGGCGCCCAGGGTCACGTGGAAGCCGTGGAAGCCCGTCAGCATGAAGAAGGTGGCGCCGTAGATGCCGGACGTCAATTTCAAGTTCAGTTCGCTGTAGGCATGCATGTATTCGTAGACCTGGAAGCCCATGAAGATGGCGCCCAGCAAGATCGTGGCGAACAGGAACAGGGCCGTCATGCCGCGGTGGCCGGCGCGCAGCGCGTGGTGCGAGATGGTCAGGGTGACGCCCGACAGCAGCAGCAAGGCCGTATTGATGGTCGGAATCCAGAACGGCGTCATGGTGGTGAATTCCTGCACCGTGCCGGCCGGGCCCGTATTGCCCCATTGAGCGGCGAAATCGGGCCAGATCACCTTGTGGTCGAGGTCGGCCAGCCATGGCATCGAGATGCTGCGCGCATAGAACAGGGCGCCAAAGAAGGCGGCGAAGAACATGACTTCGGAAAAGATGAACCAGCTCATGCTCCAGCGGAACGAGTGGTCGATGCGCTCGCTGTACAGGCCCTGCTCCGATTCGCTGATGGCGTCGCCGAACCAGAAATACAGCACCAGCAGGATGCCGGCCAGGCCCAAGTAATTGACGTACGGCCCCCAGGAGACGTCGTTGACCCAGGCCGAGGCGCCGATCATGGTCAGCAGCAGGCTGGCGCCGCCCAGCATGGGCCAGCGCGACGGGCCGGGCACGAAATAATAAGGTACGGCGGCGTGGTTGGAACTCATCATCATCTCCTCAAAAACTTATAGGGTGGTTTTTTATAATTTATAAAACGACGAATTTAACAATTGAAATCAGGATGCCGATCAGGCAAGCCACCACCAGGAAGCCGGCGATGACAATGTGCACGGGATTGAGCTTGGCCGAATCCGTGTCGAAATCGCTCTTGCGGCGCAGTCCCGTGAACGACCACACGACGGCCCGCAGCGAATACAGGAACGACGCTTTTTCAGGCTGCTTGGATTCGCCCATGCCACTCTCCTATTGGACGGCCGGCGTCTGAGCCTGGCTCAGACCGGCAATCTCGAAAAACGTGTACGACAGCGTGATGGTCTTGACCTCTTTCGGCAGGGCCGGGTCGAGGAAGAACACCACCGGCATCTGCCGCGCTTCCTTGGCCTTCAAGGTCTGCTGCTTGAAGCAGAAGCACTCGACCTTCTTGAAATGCGGCGTGGCGCTCTGCGGCGCGTAGCTGGGGATCGCTTGCGCGTTGACGACGCGGTTTTGCGTGTTGACCACTTCATACATGACGGTCACCAGTTCGCCCGGATGCACCTGCATGCTCGACACGGTCGGGCGGAAGCGCCATGGCCCCTGCGCATTGCCGTCGAACTCGACGGTGATGCTGCGCGTCGTGTCGACCTGCGTATTGTTGTCGTAAGCCACCGTGCCATCTTTTTGCGTCAGCACGTTGATGCCCATCACTTCGCAAATCTGCTTGTAGACGGGAATCAGGGCATAGCCAAAACCGAACATCAGCACGGCAATGACAAGCAGCTTGCCCAGCATCTTGCGGTTCAGGCCGCGTGTTTCCTGTTGATGGGGCGTCGTCACGTCAGAGCCACATGCGCTTGACGAACACGGACAGGAAGAAGAAGGCCGCCAGGCCCCCCAGTATCAGTCCGGTACGCAGGTTGTTCGGTTTTTTACGCTCAGTTTTCACTTCGGTCATGACAGGCACTTTATTCAAGACGGGCCGCGCAACACGCCGGCCCGGGATACCTTATTTCACGGTCGGCGGCGTTTCAAACGTGTGGAAAGGCGCCGGGCTCGGCACGGTCCACTCCAGGCCTTCCGCGCCTTCCCATGGTTTCGCTGGCGCAGCCTTGCCGCCGCGGATGGTCGGCAAGACCACGAAGAACAGGAAGTACACCTGCATTAGGCCAAAACCGAAGCCGCCGATCGAAGCGATCATGTTGAAGTCCGTGAACTGCGCCGGATAGTCGGCGTAGCGGCGCGGCATGCCGGCCAGGCCCAGGAAGTGCATCGGGAAGAAGGTCACGTTGAACGTGATCAGGGACAGCCAGAAGTGGATCTTGCCGCGCGTCTCGTTGTACATATGGCCCGTCCATTTCGGCGACCAGTAGTAGAAACCGGCGAACAGGGCAAACAGCGAACCGGCCACCAGCACGTAGTGGAAATGCGCCACCACATAATAGGTATCCTGCAACTGGATGTCGATCGGCGTGACGGCCAGGATCAGGCCCGTGAAGCCGCCCATGGTAAACACGAAGATGAAGCCGACCGAGAACAGCATCGGCGTCTCGAACGTCATGGAACCCTTCCACATCGTGGCGATCCAGTTGAACACTTTCACGCCCGTCGGCACGGCGATCAGCATGGTCGCGTACATGAAGAACAGCTGGCTCGTCACCGGCATGCCGGTGGTAAACATGTGATGCGCCCAGACGATGAAGGACAGAATCGCGATGGAAGCGGTAGCGTAGACCATCGAGGCGTAGCCGAACAGCGGTTTGCGGGCAAACGCCGGCAGGATCTGCGAGACGATGCCGAAGGCCGGCAGAATCATGATGTAGACCTCGGGGTGGCCGAAGAACCAGAAGATGTGCTGGTACATGACGGGGTCGCCGCCGCCTGCCGCGTTAAAGAACGAGGTGCCGAAATGGCGGTCCGTCAGCGTCATGGTAATGGCGCCGGCCAGCACGGGCATCACGGCGATCAGCAGATACGCGGTAATGAGCCAGGTCCAGCAGAACATCGGCATTTTCATCAGGGTCATGCCCGGTGCGCGCATGTTCAGGATGGTAACGATGATGTTGATCGAACCCATGATGGACGAGGCGCCCATCAGGTGCATGGCGAAAATGGCCATGTCCATGCCAGGGCCCATCTGCGTCGACAGCGGCGCATACAGGGTCCAGCCGGCAGCCGTGGCGCCGCCCGGCACGAGGAAGGACGTGGCCAGCAGCAGCGCGGCCGGCGGCAGCAGCCAGAACGAGAAGTTGTTCATGCGGGCAAACGCCATGTCGGACGCGCCCACTTGCAGCGGGATCATCCAGTTGGCGTAGCCGACGAAGGCCGGCATGATGGCGCCAAACACCATCACCAGGCCGTGCATGGTGGTCAGTTGATTAAAAAATTCAGGGTGGAAGAATTGCAGGCCTGGGTGAAACAGTTCCGTACGGATCATCAGGGCCAGCACGCCGCCCGACAGCAGCATGATGAACGAGAACCACAGGTACAGGGTACCGATATCCTTGTGGTTGGTGGCAAACAGCCAGCGGCGGTAGCCGGTGGGGTGGTCGTGGGCATGGTCGTGATCGTGACCGGCGTGGTCCAAGGTGCTCGTGCTAGTACTCATATGCGGCTCCTAATTACTTGCGTGCAGCCACGATTTCGGCTGGTTGAACGATGTTCTCTGCGGCCTTGTTCGACCAGGTATTGCGCGTGTAAGTGATCACTGCGGCAATTTCCGTGTCGGACAGCTGTTTCCAGGCTGGCATTTCAGCGGGATACTTGCCGCTCTTTTGCCCGTTCAGCAAGACGTGGATCTGATCCGCTTTCGGACCGTTCACCACCGCCGAGCCGTCCAGCGGCGCAAACGCACCGGGCACGCCCTTGCCTGTCGCCTGGTGGCAGACCACGCAGTTGGCCGCATACACTTTCTCGCCCTTGACTTTCAATTCGTCGATGGTCCACACCTTGCTAGGATCATCAGCCAATGCCGCCATTTCCTTTTGTTTTACATCAACCCAGGCCTTGTAGTCATCGGCTGATACGACCTTGACGACGATGGGCATGAACGCGTGTTCCTTGCCGCACAGCTCGGCGCAATTGCCGCGGAAGGTGCCGATATGGTCAGACTTGAACCAGGTGTCGCGCACGAAACCGGGAATCGCATCCTGCTTGACGCCAAAGGCTGGCACGGACCAGGCGTGAATGACGTCGTTGGCCGTCAGCACCACGCGGATTTTCTTGTTGACCGGCACGACGACTTCGTTATCGACTTCGATCAGGTAGTTTTCACCGCGTTTTTCCGTCGGCGGCGCGCCTGGCGCACCCACTTGCGAGCGCGGCGTGGCCAGGTTGGAGAGGAAGGAAATGCCTTCGCCCTCGCCTTTCAGGTAGTCATAGCCCCATTTCCACTGCATGCCAGTGGCCTTGATGGTGATGTCGGCGTTCGACGTATCCTTCATGCCGACGACGGTGCGCGTGGCAGGCAGGGCCATGCCGATGACGATCAGGAAAGGCACGACGGTCCAGGCGATCTCGACGGTGGTGCTTTCGTGGAAAGTGGCCGGTTTGTGGCCCAGGGACTTGCGGTGCTTGAAGATGGAATAAAACATGACGCCGAACACGGCCACGAAGATCACCAGGCAGATGATCATCATCAGGGTGTGCAAATCGTAGATTTCATGGGCGATCTGTGTCGCCGGCGGTTGCAGATTCATTTCGAACGGCACGGGACCGCCGGTGCCGGGATAGGTGCCGGCAGCCGGTGCCGCCGTGGCCCATCGCCCGATGCCAAACGCTGTCAAAGACAGCCCGAGCAGCAACGATTGAAGTCGCTTTGCATGTGTCATGTTTTCCCCAACCACCCAAAAAATAATGATATTTTAAACGGCTGCGGACTTCTCCGTACTGGACCGCTGCCGCTCCTCCATGAAAGCAACACGGCCAGAATGCGGCCATGTGCGTCAAGCACCAGCGAATTCCATGCTGGCTGCCGCAGCAAAAACGGCGGCGCGCAACCATGCTGGAACCCTGTTTTTCTTCCCCACATCGAAATGGCCTCGTGTGGAAGATGGTTACTATACTAATGCAGTAACTTCGAATTCGTCTCGCTTTGTTTTTTTTATTTTGTATGCAGCCCTTGTTTTTTCTACTTAACAAGCTGACAAACAATCAACGATTATAATCAAGTAAACTTGAATCCATCAAGCAATAATCGGCTTTGTGCGCGCCCTTCTCCCGGCCGCCGCGCGCTTTGCAACGCTTGCTGCAACATTAACGCGCGGATGCCGACCAAGTGTCGGTTTCTTTACGCTTTTATTTGGGTTTGCGCGGCAAGTCGAATCGAATGATGGCTTCCCCGTTGCGCGTCACGCGCGGTGCGGGACGGAAGGCGTGGCCATAGATCACCTCGAAACTCAGGCCCAGCTTGCCGTCGGGGCGGCGTGTTTTTTCCAGCGCGGCCAGCATGCGCTGCCAGGCCGTCTTGCCCATCAGGCCGCGCCGGCGCGTGGTCAGCGGGTTACCGCCAAAAGCACGCACGTCCGCCAGCAGTTTTTCCGCCGTGTCGTAGGTCACCGTGATGATCTCCATATCCAGCACGGGCGTGGAAAAACCCGTCTCGACGAGCATGTCGCCAAAGTCGTGCATGTCGACAAAGGGCAAGGCGTGCGGATACAAGTCCGCCTCGGCAAAAGCGTCGCGCACTTCGCGGAAGGTGTCGGGACCGAAACAGGAAAACATCAGCAAGCCATCGAGGCGCAGCGCGCGCCGCCATTCGGCAAACACGCGGTCGGGCTGGGCATGCCAGTGCAGCGCCAGGTTGGACCACACGAGGTCGATGCTGCCCTGCGCCAGCGGCAAGTCGCCGAGGTCGCCGCACAGCAAATCCACGCCAGCCTTGGCCGGCAAGAGTTTGCTGAGGAACTGGTTCAGGCTGGCCAGTTTCGACGCGGGCGCGCGCGCCGCCTGCATCATCGCTTGCGCTGCATCGAGACCGATAATCTGCGCGGCGGGATAATCCTTGTGCAGCTGCGCCAGGTCCGCACCCGGACCGCAGCCGGCGTCAAGCACACGGTGCGGCGTGATTTTCACCAGCTCCAGGCGCTCGTGCATGCGTGCCGACACTTCGCGGCGCAGGAAGTCCGATGGCGCGACGCGCGCCGGACGGGAAAAGAAATCGCGTACTTGCACCGCATCGATGGGCGCACTCATTTTGGGCGGACTGGTGGGAACTGGCATGTTGAATCGGGTGAGGTGAGATAATGTCGGCAGTGTACATGGAACGACGCCATCGCGATGCGAACCGCCAGCCGGCACCGCCTTGATGCCGCGTGGCAGGCGCTGCGCCAGTGGCTGGGCGCCACGGTGTTGCCGGCCCAGTGCGCGCTGTGCGGCATCGGCTGCCCGCAAGTACTGTGCCCGCCCTGCCGCGCTCAGTATCTGGGGCAACTGCGCCACCGCTGCCGCCAGTGCGCCAATCCGCTCGACGATGTGGCAACACTGTGCGGACGCTGTTTGCGCCAGCGGCCCGCGTATGACGCCACGATCACGGCGTTCGATTATGCGGCGCCCGTCGACCAGTTGTTGCTGCAGCTGAAATTCGGTGCGCGCCTGGCGCTGGCGCCCCTGTTGGCAGAACTGCTGCACGTTGCCATTCAGCAACAACCAGAGTGGGAAGCGCCGCATCTGCTGTGCCCAGTGCCTCTTGGCCCGGCCCGGCTGGCCGAGCGGGGTTTTAACCAGGCGCTGGAAATTGCCCGTCCGCTGGCGCGCCTGCTGGACGTAGCTTTACAGCCCCGCCTGGCGCTGCGGGTACGCGAAACCAGGGCGCAAAGCGGCGTGGCGCCGCAGGAACGGCAAGCCAACCTGGCGCACGCGTTCGCCATCGCGCCCGAACACGCACCGCTATTGCAAGGGTGTCATGTCGGCATCGTCGACGACGTGATGAGCAGCGGCCATACCGTCAACGCCCTGGCCGCCGCCTGCAAGAGCGAAGGCGCGGCCAGGGTCAGCATATTGGTGGTGGCGCGCACGCCGCCACGCTAGCATCACTTATATAAGGAGAGCATTTTGTTTCACGTTGTTTTGGTAGAACCTGAAATCCCGCCCAATACGGGTAACGTCATCCGCTTGTGCGCGAACACGGGCGCGCAGCTGCACCTGGTCGAACCGCTGGGCTTTCCGCTCGACGATGCCAAGATGAAGCGCGCCGGCCTCGATTACCACGATTACGCCAACATGAAGGTGCACAAGAATTGGGACGCGTTCCTGGCCGACACCCAACCCGACCCATCCCGCATGTTCGCCATGACGACGCGCGGCTCGCGCCCGTTCGGCGACGTGGCCTTCCTGCCGGGCGACGTGTTCGTGTTCGGTTCGGAAACGAAAGGCCTGGACCCGGCCCTGCGCGACGGTTTTCCAGCGGAGCAACGCATCCGCCTGCCGATGCGCCCGGACAACCGCAGTTTGAATTTATCGAATACGGTGGCCGTCGTCGTGTATGAAGCGTGGCGCCAGCATGGCTACCAGGGCGGCGCGTAGGTCGGATTAGGCCCAAGGGGCCGTAATCCGACAACATTGTTGGCGTTAGTGGTGTTGTCGGATTACGCGGGGCTTTACCCCGCTAATCCGACCTACCCGTTTGCATACGGCGATCAGCGCAGCGCCAGATGCGCGTCAACGCGCGTATCCACATCCAGCATCACCAGCTGCGTACGCAAGTCGCGCGTGGCGGCCAGCTTGCCGTTCACGTACAGATTCGTCTTGACGCCATACACGCCTTGCGATACGCCTTCTGGAAAGGTCAGCTGGAACGAGTTTTCAAAGCGCCCGCCCGACTTGTTGTTGCTGGCCAGGGCTTTCGAGCCGGACTTGAACGGCTGGCCTTGCGGGTCGAGCACGACCAGCTCTTCGCGCACGTCGTTGATGCTTTGCGCGCTGCCATTGACCAGCTCCACCACCGAATTGACCTTGAACGGCTGGCCGCGCTTGACGGTCGAGGCGCTCAGCTGCGGCGTGTACGACACCACTTGCGGCTCGCGCGGCAGCGCGCCGCGCGTGCGGATATAGTCGCGGTCCGCCTGCGCCGCCGTCTTGGTCTGGCGCGAATTGACATTGATGGCCAGGCAACCGGCCGCCGCCAGGCCGCCGCCGATGGCGGCCCCCTTCAGCGCGCCATTCTTGCCGCCCGCCAGCGCGCCCAGCAATGCCCCTACGGCCGCGCCGGCAGCAGCCGACGTGCCCACGCTGCACGGGTCTTCATCCGTGGCCGCCTGGGCGCCACCTTGCGGATAGGAACTGTCCTGGCGCACGCCGTTCGGGTTCATCGGCGCTGTGGCGCAGCCGGCCAGCATGGCCGCGATGGTCAGCGCAGCGGCCGTGCGCAAGGTGGTGTGGTTCAGCATGGTGACTCCCAGATTGCTAATTGATCGTTGTTTCCGTCTGCAGCACTTGCCGTTCGCGCTCGCGGATGCGGCGCGACAGATTGTCGATGCGCGCATTGCCCGGATCGACGCGGCGCGCGCTTTCCAGATACGTCTTGGCCGCATCGAACTTGCCTTCCAGCAAAGAACGCTCGGCATCGCGCAGGAACGATTGCGCCATCTCGTTGCGCATGGCCGCGCCGCTATCGACGGGCGACGTTTCCAGCGGACGGCGTTCGGCCACCGCTGAACGTTCGACCGCGCGCGCGGGCGCCGGTTCCTGCTGTGCCGGCGCCGGCACGGGCGCCGGCACAGCAGCCGGGGTTGAAACGGGCGCAGGCGCGGGCGCCGCAGTTGCCGACAGCGCCTGCACGTCAGCCTTCAGCTGAGACAATTCCACCGCTTCGCGGTCGATCGCTTCCAGCCTGGCGATGCCATTGCGTGCCGCCACCGCATCCTTGCCATCGAACGCCTGGCGCACGCCCACCAGCACGGACGCGGCTGCCGCCTGCTGGCGCGCCAGCTGCTTGCGCAAGGAATCGACGCTCGATGCGCCTGCGCAATCGATGTCGAGCCCGGCAATGCCCTTGGCGGCGCTTTGCAATTGATGGCCATCGATCGCGCGCTCGATGGCGCGCACGCTGCGCTGGCAACCGCTGGATGCGGCACCGGCCTTGCCGATGGCCGCCTGCAAATCGTCGGCCTTGGCACTGGACTTGCCCGTACACACATTCTTCGCCGTCGCCAGCTTCTGGCGGGCGCCGTCCAGGCTGCCATTCGCTACCAACTTGAGGCCGCTATCGATGGCGTCGTTGCAGGCCGATTCATTCTTGCCGCCCGGCTTGCCATTCATGTAGACGATCACGGCCGCCAGCACGGCGATGCCGCCCAGCCAGCGCAGCCACTTGCGCGGCGGTGACGACACGGGTGGCACCGATGGCGGCACGGGCGCGGGCTTGGGCACGGCTTGCGGCTGGGCCGGCTTCGGCGGCGCTGGCGGTGGCACGACAGCCGGTTTCGGTGGCGCTTTCGGTGCGGGCGCAGGCGCCACCGGCACAGGCGGCGGCTTGGGCGCTACTGGCGGCGGCACCGGCGCAGGCACAGGCAGCGGCGGCGGCGGCACGGCCGCGGCTGGCTTGGCCGCGCCCGCCACCGCGTGACCGCAGTACGGGCAATGGCTGACAACGGTCCACAGACCCGTCTTGCATTTGTTACAGATATCCAAAACTAATCCTTCACTCCAACGTCATTCCAGCGTTCACAATGGCGGCGGCATCAACGGTGGCGGCGCGCTGAGGAACAAGGGCGCCAGTTCGGGGAACTGGGCCAGGTCGGCCCAGGCCGGCAAGCCCGCGCGCCACACCTTGGTGGTGCCTGGAGCGACCTGCCCCGCCTGCACGTACTGCACGATCTGCTGGGCCGTGAACGGTCCCTGCTGCTGGCCATTAATACCCAGGAAATACTGGTATTCCACCAGCGGCGGCGGCATGCCGCCCAGCGGTGGTGGCGCCATGCCGAACACGGCTGCCGCCGGGGCAGCGGCCGCGCCGGCCGGGCGCAGCAATTGTTCCAGGCGCCCCGCTTCCAGCATTTCCGCCTTGATCGCATATTTCAAACGGGGCTGGCCGTCCGCTTCCGGCTCGCGCACTTCCCAGTCATAAGCATCGCTGTCAGAGTCGCCGATGACGTTCGCCCATTCCTTCAGGCGGCCCAGCAGGGTTTGCACCGTGCGGTCGAGCTCATCGGTGGCCATGCCCTTGCGGCGCGCCGACTCGCGCAGGCGCGCGCCCAGTTCGGCGGAAATGGCGCTGCCAAAACCGACGTAGGGCAGTTGCGAACCATCGGCCTGCGCCACCAGCTTGGGCGCATACACGGTGCGTTCATAGTATTTTGCCAGCGCCGCCATGGCGGCCGTCTGCACGGCATCAAGCGCCGTCAATTTTTCTTCGATGCGCAGGGCGATATTTTTCTCGTACGAGGCGGGCATGCCGTTCTGGCGGATGGCCCGTTCATTGCCGATGCGGCGCAAGTCGCCCGGCTCGACGGCAAACTGGTACTGGCCCGGCGGCACGACGCGGCCCGTGTGGCGCGTCAGCACGCCCAGCATGATCGCTTGCAGGAATTCGCCGAAGTCTTCCGCCAGGCGCTTCATCTCGTCCGTGTTCGGCGCGATCGGGTGCGTGAATTGCGTCGGATCGATGTGCGTGTGGGTCGGCGCCTTGTCGTTGTCGCCTTCCTTGCGGTAACTGGTGCGCCAGCCTTCCAGGCCGCGCAGCACCGTCATCGGCACGCCGGCCAGTTCGCAATAACAGACGGCACGCCCGCGGATGCCCGTTTCGACGATTTCCAGCTGGCTCACCGTGATGCCCACCTGGGTCGGCATGCACGATTCGAGCTCGGCGCCGAACTTGGCCTTGAAGGCGGCCGCGTTGGCCACGCCGATCACGCACTTGAACTGGTCCGACACGACCGTGAAGTCGCCCGCCATATTGGCATCGATCCACGGCATCGAACAGGCCAGCAGCTTGCGGAAGCGGTCCAGGCGTTCCGACACGTCCATCTGCTCGAGCGCTTCGAACAGGGGGTCGGGCGTGCTTGTCGCGCCTTCCACCAGGCTGGTCGTGGCAATCATGTTTTCCGCCATGCGCGTGACTTTGGCCAGGATCAAGCCCCGTTGCGCAGGTTCGCCCAGCATGGGGAACAGCGCTTTCGAACCGCCCATGTCCTTGAACGCTTCATCGGCCCACTGGCGCAAGGTGGCCGCCGATGGCAACGCGATGTCTTTTTCTGTGACGGGAATGACGATCAGGGTCGCGTGTTCCTTGTCCAGGTCCTTCTGCAAAATCGTATTCGCCGTTTTGAGTTCCGCCAGCATGGCCAGCACGCCTTCGCGGCCTGTCTGCAGCTCGCCCACCAAGCCATTCCACTGCGCGCGGCCTTGCGCGTCGACGCCGACCCGATTGCCCAGCCAGCGCGACAGTTCGCCCAGCAGGACGACGGACTCGTCCGCCGCCTTGGCGCGCAGATGGAATTTCAGCGCATTCGCCATTTCCGTGCGCAAATGGTCCATCACCACGCCCGCCTGCTTTTCGCCGTTGCTGAGGAATCCGAAGGTGCTGCGCGTCTGCTCCAGGTTGTTCAGCAGGCGCTCGTATTCGCGCGAACGCACGGCTTCCTTGATTTCGCGGTAGCGCTCGGCATTGTTGCCGATCTGCGCCGTCAGTCCGCTGCCCGGCGCCTCGATGCGGTCCTTGATCTGTTCCACCAAGGACAGCACGTATTCGAGGCCGCCGAATTCCTTGTTGTCCAGGTAGCCATACAGCTGGTCGCGCACGACTTTCTTGACGTCTTCCAGCACTTCGCGGCGGCGCTTGCTGATGCGGTCTTCCGTCGTGTCGGCCGTGGAATCCTGGTCCCGCACGGCGTCGCGTTCCAGGTGCTTCATGGCGTCGCGCACCTGCGCCGGCCATTCGCTGCGGTCAAAGCCCGTGCGGATATCGTTGATGCGCGTATTGACCCTGTTTTCCACACCGGCCAGCAAGTGGCCGTGGCGGTCTTCCAGCAATTCGTCGACGACGCGGAAATCGATGAAGTCGCCGCTCGAGCGCTTCAGTTCGATGCTCTTGTCGGAAAACTCGGGGAAATCGCTGAAGGGCGTGCCCTTCAGGAACATATTGGCAGCGAGGAAGTTATCGCGCTGTGTATCCGTGGCGCGGTTGGCGCCCGCATCCGTGCCGCCCACGCCAAAGAACGCCTGCAGCATGGCGCCGGCCCAGCGGTGGGCCCGCTCGTCGCGCGCCGCTTCCTGGCGCGTGTCGAGCACGGCCATGCCGAACGAGGAAAAGCGCTTCGAGAAATACAGCCGCATGTCGCCGAAACGGTCTTGCGGCACGGGCGCGTTGTACAGCGAGTTCTTGTGCTGCGCCTGGTTGACGGCGATCGAACGCTTGGCGCGCGCGAAGTCGGCCGAGGCGAAATCCTCGAACAGCGAATCGGCCACCATGTGGTAGACGTCGCTGACATCCTTGGTGTGCTGCTGGGCCAGATTGCCCGAGTCGATCAGGTAGACCTCGCTGTACGGCTCACGCGTCAGTTCCGGGCGGTCGTACGCATCCCAGCGGCCCACGTAGCCCTTGTTGCCCATCATGGCCGATTCCAGTTCCATCAGCGCGGCATAGCCATTGGCCTCGACCCGGTCCTTGTTGGCCTTGGTGTAGCCGGTCGGCAAGAACAGCATCAGCTCCACGTCGGCCGCGCCCACTTCGCTGCGCGCCAGCCAGCGCGCCAGCAAGCCCATGTCGAGGAAGGAACCGGAACCCGTGCCGCCCGCCACGGAACCGACGATGACGATACGAAAACGGTTCGTCTCCATGCGCAAGCCCAGCTCGGCCAGCTGGCGCTCGTGCGACAGGCCCGCCTTCAGCGCTTTCAACTTCAAGCGGATCTTGTCGCGGATCTTCGCGTACTTGTCGAAGAAATACAGGCGAGACACGGCACGGATCTGGCCGGCGCCGCTGCTCATGTCGAAACGCAGTTCGCGGATGCGCTGCGGCGTCAGCGGCAGCCATTCCTTGATGTGCGGATATTTTTCCAGGGAATCTTCATCACGGCTGTACTTGTCCATGTCGAACGATTCGACCACCTTGTCATCGTCCGTGAACTTCACCTGGTCAAACTGCAAGTCCTTCGCCTGCGACTCGCCGCTTTCGATCACGGCGCCATTGTCGAGGTCGAAATGGATGAATTGCGCGATGGGAAAGTCGGCCAATCCTTCGATGCGCGTGCGGTTGCCCGCGCCGCCCCACAGGGTGTTGAGGACGCGCCGGCGCACGCGCATCAGCACCTGCATGCCCGTGCCGCCGATGCCGATGAACAGGGTCGGGCGCAGTTCGATGATCTTGTCCTGCTTGCGCTCGCTGGCGCCGCCGGTGATGGTTTGGTTCAGGTTCTCTGCCATGGTGATTCCTTGGATAAAACGTGTTACGGCGTGCTTAGCGGCGGCTGGAAGTAAAGGTCAACAGTAACGCAACCAGGCCCACCAGCACCAGCGGTCCCATGAACAGTGGCGCGAGGAATTTATGCGCGTTCACGGCGGCCAGCACGACGCCGGTCGCCAGGCTGGCCAGGAAGATGAACAACCACCAGCCCGAGGCATTGGCCTTGTTCGGCGGTACGCGCTTGGCGACCAGGCCATTCGCATAGGCATTCTTGGCAAAGAAAAAGGCGATGAACAGCAGCAACAGCACGACGCCGCCGATCAGGGTGTCGCGCGACGAGGTATCGGTCGTGCTGGCAGGATCGAGCGCGGGCGCCGGCTCGATGGTGGCCGTGGTGGCGGCAGCGCCGGCAGCCGGTGCGTCGGCGGCAGGCGGCGCGGACGCCGGAACTGGCAAAGTAAAACCTGCGTTGTCTTTGGGAGTGTCTTGCGCCATGGTATGCCTCTGGTGGATTTGACTAATTAAAAAGGAATCTGTGTTCAGGCCAGGCTCAGAGTATGGCCTTCGGCCACGCGCACGACGGCCGCCTTGCCCAGGCCCCGCTTGAGTTCGCCAATGTCGCGGCCGTCATCATCGCGGATCTGCACGCTCTTGAACGGTTTCAACAGCACTTGCCGCTGCACGCCATCGGCCATCACCTTGTAGCGCGTGGCGCGCGTGCCGACCAGGCCCAGCGCCAGCAAGCCCAGCACAAGCGCGAGGACGCCGCCCAGTATTACCAGCACGGGCAGCAGCGGATACTGTATGCGCACCAGCAGCGGTATCGTTGCCTGCGACGCGCGCACGCTGTCGGGCGGCGTAAACATATCCGAGATCGGGTCGCCAGGGAACAGTTCCTGCAAATCCTTGCCAAAGCTGGACGCCAGCGCCAGCCGCTGTTCCGACAGGCCCACTTGCGCCTGCATGGGCAGCATCACCTGCTTGCCCATGGCGGCGATCGCCTGCCCCGACCACGGCGATGGAATCTGCGCCATCGGCAGCGCGAACTGTACCTGCACGGACTGGCTGGCGCCCGGCTGCAGCTGGCGGATTTGATCCGGCGCAACGTGCAGCGGTGCGTTCTGGCCAGCCAGGCTGGCGTGCACTTTGGCGCTATCGATTACGTACGGGAAAAACATGTTTTGCAGCGATGCCTGCAGCACCACTTGCGGCACCAGGTTCGCCGCATCGACGTCGAGCACGATGGTGCGCCCGTCGCGGCCCAGGCTGGCGTGCACATTGGCGCTGTTCTTGACGGACTGGGGCACGATACGCACGGCATCCTGGTCCACCGGTTTCAGGCGCGCGGGCGGGCGCGTCAGCACTTGCGACAGCCGCCCTTCGGCCAGGATGCGGGTCAAAGCCTCGGACGCGGGCTGGCCATACGCGAGCGCATACACCATCAAGCCCTTGGCGCTGTACAGCTTGCCCTGCACGGACATGCGCAGGGGAAACACCACCGTCTTGGTGATCGACGGTTCCAGGTGCAGCAGCCGGTAAAAGTCGCGGTTGCGCTCGGCCGTCTGGCTGTCGTTGTTCGGGCTGTTCTTGTTGTTCGTAAAAATCCACACGATGCCGGAGGCGGACTGGAACGGTCCCGTGATGGTCTTCGTGACGGCTTCCTGGAAATCCGTATCGGCCAGCGCGCCGCCGGCGCTCTTGCGCGCCAGACCCAAGTTCGCCAATTGGCCCGCCACGCCGGCGCCGCCCTGCCCTTGCCCGATCAGTGCGGGCGACACATTGCTGCCGCTGCTCTGGCTGAAGGCCAGCGTATAAACTTTATCGGACGGGTTGGTGGCGGCCTGCGCCACAGCGCCCACGAGGGCTTTCAGTTGCGACTGTTCATCCGTGTAAAACGGCTCCATCCAGCCCGAGTTTTGCACGAGAAACGCTTGCTGGATGCCGGCCGCCTGCACGCTGGCGGTGGCGAAAAAGGCGGCGCAGGCCGCGATCAGGACGCGCGCTTTCATGCCTGCAAGGCCCAGCCATCGATGCGCGACAGCAGCGGGTGATACGCCCACAGCATGCCTTCATGGACAAACAGGCGCACACGCCACGGCTCGCTGACGGCGAACGTGTGAAACACGGTTTCGCGCAACTCGTCGTCCTGCACCAGCTGGGCCGCCAGGCGCTCGTTCGAGCGCAGCACGCTCGACAGGCCGGCACTGGTGGCAAACTTGACGCCAAAGACGCTGTTGCCAACGCTCGATTCCAGCAGCGGCATGACGGCCTGGTTCTTGCCGCCATCGTCGCCGTGTTCCGGCTCTTCCCACGGCGCCGTTTTCAGCTTGGTGGCGAAGCGGTAATTGAAGCTGCCCGAACACAGACGCGGCGCCAGCGCATCGGCCCGTTCGGCCTGCGCGCCCAGTTTCACGTAGACATAGGTGCCACGGCTGCGCTCGAAGCACAGCTGCCATAGGCCGCCGTCGCGCGACACGTAGGGGCTGCCGAATTCGAAATGCGGCACCAGCCCTTCGGGCCACGGGGTGAACGACGCGGCCACGTTGCCGTCCGGCTGCAACTGCAAGCGCAGCTGGCCGTTGGCGCACGGCCACACGGCCATGCGGTTGTAGGCGACGGGCGCGCTGACGCTACCCAGGTCGACCATGCCGTCGAGCAGCACGTCGCTGCCCGGCTTTTGCGCGGCGTCAAGGTTGACGAAGCGGATGCGGCCATCGTCGTCGCGCAGCGGTGCCCACAGCCGGTTCTGGAACCAGACGGGGCTGGCGATGCACGGCGCGCCGCCCACGTGCTCGACCACGTAGGTCAGCGATGGCACGTCGGGACGGATGCAGGCGAGGCCGTGGCTGGTCGGCAAGACCAGCACGCTATTGAATTCCGGCACCAGCTCGGCGCGCCAGGCGCCGTGGGCCAAGTCCGATTCGGCCAGCAGGCTGCCATAGTCGGGGTCCAGCGCCAGCCAGCGTTTCGAAGCGGGCAGCCACGCGTGCAGGACGGCCTTGCGCGGGTCGAGCGCCAGCAGCGCGGGCGCGCTGGTGCCGAACTGGGCGGAAAAGAATTCATATTCGCCGGGCGGCGGCATGGGCAGCGAGGCATCGGCCTGCGCATGCTCTTCGCGCGCGCGCTGGTCGGCCAGTTTCAGGGGCACGCTGGCCTGGCGCAAGCCGGCCGGGCCGGCCGGCGGCACGTCGCTGACGGGGTGTGCGCCATACGGCGGCACCCACGGCGGGGTAATTGAGGTGTCGGGCGGCACTTGCAAGGCCGCGCCCGAGGCGGGGTCGAACGAGAATTCGGGCGGAAACTGCCGCACGGGCGCGTCGGCGGCCGCGGGCAGGCGCCGCGCCAGCATCAGCTTGCCGATATCGGCATGGCTCACCAAGGGCGAGACGTTCTGGCCGTCCGCGCTGCGCTGCATGCTCCACGCGCCGTCGTCATCGACGTACCAGGCGCCGGAGGGCAGTGGCCAATCCCCAGAAGTTTTATGATCCATTTATTTTCTATGACAAGCAATGCATATCAGACGGTGTAACGTGCTGGGGCGGTCGAAACGAAGTCGCAGCCCTGGCAGCTCTCATAGTAACGTCTTTTTATCTGTATGGAAACATTGACGAGCTTCCTCAGCCCTGCTGCGCCCGCACTTTCGTCAACAGCTTGGTGGTCGAGCGGTCGTGCTCGAAATCGATGGCCACGGCCTGGCCGCCATACGCGAGCACGGCCTTGCCTTCCGGAATGGCCGCCATGTCGTAGTCGCCGCCCTTGGCATAGATTTCCGGTTGAATGTCCTGCACCACTTCCAGGGCGCTGTCTTCCGAGAATGGCACGACCAGGCTCACCGATTCCAGCGCGGCCAGCACGGCCATGCGGTCTTCGCAGTTGTTCAGGGGACGGTCGTCGCCTTTGCCCAGACGTTTCACTGAAGCATCAGTATTCACGGCAACGATCAGCGAAGCGCCCAGCGCGCGCGCCTGCGCCAGATAGGTCACGTGGCCGCGGTGCAAAATGTCGAACACGCCGTTCGTCACCACCACCGGTTTCGGCAGGGCCGCGGCGCGGGCGCGCAGTTCGTCACGGCCGCACAGTTTGTTTTCAAAGTCAGGCATGGATATCTCTTGTTGGGTTAATTATGGTCACGCTCAGGCGTGGCTATCGCTTTGGATGCCGCCGGCATCGCGGCGCCAGGCATCGATCAAGGCCAGAATCGCCGGTTCCAGGTCCTCTTCGGCGATGCGATCTTGCCGGTTGTAAATCATCAGCGCATACACGCCGGCCAGGCGGCTGACGGGCGGCGACAGCGCATATTCATTGCCGCGCGCCGGTTGCCTGGCGCGCCAGTAATTGATCGCCGCTTCCAGCGCCTGCATCCGCAGTTCCATCGCCCTCTCCCTCCGCCGCCCGGTCCCGCATTATAGGGGGCGATCCGCTACAATACGCCATCGGCGCCACAGTTTCACGTTTGCGCCACCTTTCATTCATTGCAAGTAAGTACTTCCTGTGTTTCAATCAACCTATGACACTGACTGAACTGAAATATATCGTTGCAGTCGCGCGAGCGAAGCACTTCGGCCATGCCGCCGAAGCTTGCTTCGTTGCCCAGCCCACCCTGTCAGTGGCCATCAAGAAACTCGAAGACGAATTGGGCGTGGTCCTGTTCGAACGGGGCGGCGCGGAAATCTCCGTCACGCCGCTGGGCGCCCAAATCATTGCGCAAGCCGAGCGCGTGCTGGAACAGACGGCCGCCATCAAGGAACTCGCCAAGCAAAACAAGGACCCGCTGGCCGGCCCCCTGCGCCTGGGCGTGATCTACACGATCGGCCCCTACCTGCTGCCGCCCCTGGTCAAGGCCATGATAGACCAGGTACCGCAGATGCCTTTGATCTTGCAGGAAAACTTCACGGTTCGCTTGCTCGAATTGCTGCGCCAGGGCGAACTGGACGTGGCCATCATGGCCCTGCCCCTGCCCGACCACGGCATGGCGATGCAGGAACTGTATGACGAGCCCTTCGTCGTCGCCATGCCGCGCCAGCATCCGTGGACGGCGCGTGACAAAATCGCCGCGCAGGATTTGAAATCGGAAACTATGCTGTTGCTGGGCAATGGCCACTGCTTCCGCGACCAGGTGCTGGAAGTGTGCCCCGAAATGGCGCGTTTTTCCTCGCCCGGCAACGGCATGCAGCGCACGTTCGAAGGTTCTTCACTGGAAACCATCCGCCACATGGTGGCCAGCGGCATCGGCCTGACGGTCTTGCCGCGCGCCTCCGTCGCCAATATGCACGCCACCGACGGCATGCTCGAATACCGGCCGTTCGCGGAACCCGTGCCATCGCGCCGGGTGGTGATGCTGTGGCGCAAGAGTTTTACGCGCAAGGCCGCCATCGACGCCCTGTGCGCGGCCATCGCCAGCTGCAACTTGCCTGGCATTACCCCCTTGTGCGAAGACGACGAATAGTACATTTACATACTATTTGCGATAATCGACCTTTCTCTTCAACAAGATCGAGTCTTCCATGAACAAGCTGGCGCTGTATTTCCGCCTGATACGGCTGGACAAGCCTATCGGTACCGTATTGCTGCTGTGGCCTACCCTGTGCGCGCTGTGGCTGGCGCAGCAGGGCGTGCCGGACTGGCGGCTGCTGCTCATCTTTACTCTCGGCACTTTCCTGATGCGTTCGGCAGGCTGCGCCATCAACGACTACGCCGACCAGGATATCGACAAATTCGTCAAGCGTACGGCGGAGCGCCCCATCACCAGCGGACGCATCAGCGGCAAGGAAGCGCTGGCCGTGGCCGGCGTGCTGACCGTGCTGGCCTTTTGCCTGATCCTGCCCTTGAATGCGCTGACCAAGCAACTGTCCGTGGCCGCCGTCATCATCGCCGGCACCTATCCCTACTTCAAGCGCTTCTTTGCCATTCCGCAAGCGTATCTCGGTATCGCCTTCGGTTTCGGCATTCCCATGGGCTTTGCCGCCATCACGGATTCCGTGCCCGTCGTCGCCTGGCTGCTGCTGCTCGGTAATGTTTTCTGGGCCGTGGCCTACGATACGGAATACGCGATGGTCGACCGCGACGACGATTTAAAAATCGGCATCAAGACGTCGGCCATCACCTTCGGCCGCTACGACGTGGCCATCGTCATGTTCTGCTATGCCGTTTTCCTGCTGCTGTGGCTGGGCTGCGGCTGGTACCTGGGCTTGCGTTATTGGTTCGTCGCGGGCCTGGTAGTTGCGGCCGGCTGCGCCGTTTACCACTACACCCTGATCCGCGCACGCGAGCGTATGCCGTGTTTTGCGGCATTCCGGCATAATAACTGGCTAGGAGCAGCGGTGTTTGCGGGCGTGGTACTGGACTTTGCTTTCCGTTAAGCAATACCCCTTGCGCCGCGGTAGCCCTTGAGGCGGCGCAAGACAAGCCTGGCCGCAGCTGCCTACACTGGTATTTCACTGTGCAGTTTCACTTCCATGAGGTAATACATGAGCTCGATACATACCGGAAAATCCAGCAGCGACAGCATCCTCGCCGACGCCGACAAGGCCCGCGACAAACTGGTCGGCGACCTGAAAACCGTCATCAATGAAGCGGAAGGCTGGCTCGACGGCGCAAAGGATCAGACGGGCGAGAATGTCAAAGCCGTCAAGGACAAGTTCATCGCCACCCTGGAAACGGCCAAGAAAGACTTGATCAAGCTGGAAGAAGACTTGCTCGAACGGACCAAGAAGGCGGCCAAGGCCACCGACGAGTACGTGCAGGACAATCCGTGGAAAGCCGTGGGCGCGGGCGCCGTCGTGGGCGTGCTGTTCGGCCTGCTGCTTTCCTCGTCACGCCGCTAGTTAGCACCGACGGCATAGGCCGTCTCCTGACGCGAAAGGCAGCATATGGCTATCATGCACCATGTCGCCCAAGTCGCAGCGACCCTCGCCGCCATCGTCCAGACCCGTCTGGCCCTGGCGGCAGTGGAAATGGAAGAAGAGTCGCTGCGCTTCCTGTCCTATCTGGCCCTGGCCATGCTGGCACTGCTGTGCCTGTTCGTCGGCCTGGTATTGATCGTGTTCCTCGTCATCGTGCTGTTCTGGGACACGCACCGCATCGCCGCCATCGCCATCACGGCCACCGTCTTCATCGTTGCCGCCATCGCCACCCTGCTGGGCGTGCGCGCCAGTTTCCGCAGCAAGCCGAAACTGCTGTCCTTTACACTTTCCGAACTGAACAAAGACCTGGACGAGCTGCAACTGCTGGCCCGCCGGGGATCGGAGCGGCCATGACCACGCATCCCACCAAGTTGTCGCATGTCCACACGGCCGCCAGCCTGGCGCAGCGGCGCGATGCGCTGCTGGCCGAATGCGCGCTGCAGCGCCTGGCCCTCGGCGTGCAAACGCGGCAATTGCTGGAACCTTTGACGGGCGGCAATCTGCGCCACACCCTGGCCACGCGCTTCAAAATTCCCCTGATGATAGGCGGTGCCGTGCTGGGCCTGCTGCTCGTGCGGCCGCGCCGTTTCCTGCCGCTGCTGCGGGCCAGCGGCGCGCTGCTCAAGCACGCGACCACCGCCATGCCCGTCGTGCTGGCACTGGCGCAGCGTTTCAGCAAGAAAGAAACGCCGGAATAAATTATTTTTTTCCTGGCTGCATCCAAATAGCAAATCCCTGCGTAGTAATGGTATCAACCAGCCGGTTGAGCCAACTACCAGGAGTTTGCCATGCTTGCCACCATCGCCCCACGCCATACCGCCCCTTCCCTCACCGTGCTGTGCGCCGCCCTGCTGATGGCCGCCTGCGCCCCCATGAGCGCGCGCTATTCGCAGGAACAATTGCCCAACGCCGTGAAAGTGCCCGATGGCCACCAGGTTGCCATGCAGACGGTGGGCGTGGGCAAGATCGCCTACGAATGCAAGGCCAAGAAAGACATGACGGGCCATGAATGGGTCTTCGTGGGCCCGGACGCGGCTCTGAACGACCGCGGCGGCATGCAGGTCGGCACGTATGTCGGTCCTCCTGCCACCTGGGCCAACCTCGATGGCTCGAAAGTGACGGCGACGCAAGTGGCCGTGGCGCCGGCCGGCGCCGGCAACATCCCGTATCAACTGGTGAAAGCCAACCCGGCCACGGGCAGCGGCGCCATGCAGGGCGTCAGCTACATCCAGCGCGTGGCCACCAGCGGCGGCGTGGCGCCAAGCAGCCCCTGCGGCATGGAGTCCATCGGCGCCAAGCAATGGGTGCCCTACCAGGCTGACTATATCTTCTGGAAAGCCGTATAAAAACACCTATCAGAACCTGCTGCGCGTCGGGATAGGCGGCCTGCGATGCTCACCGTACTAAAGTACGGTTGCGCTTCTTAGCCACCTCTCCCTTCCGCTCGCTACGGTTTTGTTAGGTGTTGTAAAACATTGAGGCAACGGTTGGCAAGCTGGTTTCTGGCCTATACTCGGCATTGAAAACTTGCTAACCGTTAAACCTTGACGATTGCCCCAACCTTGCCAGCCCACGCCGCCCCTTACGATTACGATGCCGCCCTGCGCGCCTGCGCCAGGGGCGAGCAGCAGGCATTGCACGGCCTGTACCAGCAGGAAAGCCGCTACCTGCTGGGCGTGGCCCTGCGCATCGTGCGCCAGCGGGCCTTGGCCGAAGACGTGCTGCACGACGCCTTCCTGAATATCTGGCGCCGCGCCGGCAGTTTCGACGCCACGCGCGGCAGCGGCAAGGGCTGGATCTATGTGGTGGTGCGGCACCAGGCGCTGGACGTGGCGCGTGCCCGCGCCCATGAACTGTCAGCCGACGAGGATACCGTGGAAACCCTGCTGCACGAACGCCAAAGCCATGATACGGGCGAGGCCTATGCCGACCAGGCGGACCTGGGCAAGCTGCACGATTGCCTCGGCCACCTGGACGAGCCCAAACGCAATAGCATCCTGTACGCCTACGTCGATGGCTGTTCCCATAGCGAAATCGCGCAGCGCCTGCAAGCGCCGCTGGGGACCGTCAAGGCCTGGGTCAAGCGGGGCCTGGCCGCCTTGCGGGAGTGCATGCAATGATCAACAGCGACGAGGAATTGCAACGGCTGGCCAGCGAATACGTGCTGGGAACATTGGCGCTGGCCGAACGCGCGGCAGTGGAACAGCGTTTGCCGCGCGACGCCGCCCTGCGCGACGCCGTCGATGCCTGGGAACAGCGTCTGCTGCCCTTGACCACGCTGGCGCCGCCCGAAACGCCTTCGACCCAGCTGTGGCCGCGCATCAGCGCCAGCCTGTTCACGCCGAAAGCCGTGCGGCAAGCGGGCGGCTGGCAAGTGTGGTGGAATAGCCTGGCCTTCTGGCGAGTACTCGCCGGTGGCGGCCTGGCGGCCACGGCCGCGCTGGCCGTGCTGGTCACTACGCAATTGCAAGCGCCCAGCGGACCCGGCTATCTGGTGGTGCTGGTGGCGCCGCAGGATAAATCGCCGGGCTGGATCGTGCAGGCGGGCGGACGGGGCGGCAAGAACCGCGACCTGAGCCTGATCCCGCTGGGCCCGACTGCCGTGCCGCAGCAAAAAGCCCTGCAATTCTGGACCAAGGGCAAGGACTGGGGCGCGCCCGTCTCGCTGGGCCTGGTCAAGCCGGGGCAAAGCCTCAAGTTGACCCTGGATAAGCTGCCGCCGCTGCAGCCCGATCAACTGTTTGAAATCACGCTGGAGCCGCAAACAGGCTCGCCGACAGGCAGGCCGACTGGGCCGATCCTGTATATCGGCCGCGCCGTCAAGGTGATGTAGCGTTTATTTGCCCAGCTCGTCCCCCATTTCGCGCCCGCGCTGCGCGGCCGCCTTGATGCCCTTGACGATGGCGGCTTTCACGCCGCTCTCTTCCATGCTGGTCAAGGCCGCGTAGGTCGTGCCGCCTTTCGACGTGACCCTCTCGCGCAGCAAGGACACGGGTTCGCTGGAGTTCGCCGCCAGTTGCGCCGCCCCCGTAAACGTGGCAATCGCCAGTTGCGTGCCCTGCTCGGGCGTGAGACCCAGCTCGGCCGCCGCCTGCTGCATCGCTTCGATAAAGTAAAACACATAGGCGGGACCGCTGCCGGACACGGCCGTCACGGGGTCGATCTTCGCTTCGTCGTCGAGCCAGACCGTCTGGCCGACGGCGCGCAGGATGGCGTCCGCCGTCTTTTTCTGTTCTTCGCTCACGCCGCCGCTGGCCACCATGCCCGTGATGCCCATGCCGATCAGGGCCGGCGTGTTCGGCATGCAGCGCACGATGGCGGGGTAGTCGCCGAGCCAGCGCGACAGGTCTTGCGCGCGGATGCCGGCCGCGATCGACAGGATCAATGGCGCACGCTCCCCGTCGAGGAAGGGCAGCAATTGCGCCGCCACTTCACGCATGCTTTGCGGTTTCACGGCCAGCACGATCACGTCCACGCCGCGCAGCGCGTCACCGGCGGCGGTGGCCGTCGTGACGCCGAATTGCGCCTGCAATTTTTCCAGCGCCGGCGCATGCGGGTCGATCACGTGGATGTTGCCGCCCAGGGTCAATTTACCCGCCAGGCCGGCGATCAGGGCCGCGGCCATGTTGCCGCCGCCTACGAATGCGATATTCAATTCTGTCGTCATGCTTGTTCTCTCTTCATCAGGAATAGGTGCGGGAACCGAAAATGGCGCTGCCCACGCGCACGATGGTGGCGCCCTCGAGCACGGCGGCGCGCAAGTCGGCCGACATGCCCATCGACAAGGTGTCGAGCGCCAGCCCGTCCGCCTTCAATTGTTCGTACAGCGCGCGCAGTTGCGCAAAGGCAGCGCGCTGAAGCGTGAGCTCCGTTTCGGGCTCGGGGATGGCCATCAGGCCGCGCAAGCGCAAACGGGGCAATTGCGCCACGGCATGCGCCAGCGCCGGCAGTTCGGCCGGTGTCACGCCGCTCTTGCTCGCTTCGCCGCTGATATTGACTTGCAGACAGATATTCAGGTCCGGCAAGCCGGCCGGGCGCTGCTCGGACAGGCGCGCGGCGATCTTTTCCCGTTCCACCGTGTGCACCCAGTCGAAGTGCTCGGCGATGGGGCGCGTCTTGTTGCTCTGGATGGGACCGATGAAATGCCATGCCGGAACGTGCTGCGGCGCAGCTTCCTTCACAAAGGCGATCTTGTCGAGCGCTTCCTGCAGATAGTTTTCGCCGAACGCCGCCTGGCCCGCGCGCATGGCGTCCAGCACGGCGTCCGCGCCGAAGGTTTTCGAGACGGCCAGCAGGGTCACGTCGGCCGGGGCGCGCTGCGCGTCAGCGGCGGCCTGCGCAATACTCTCGCGCACGGCTTGCAAGTTCTGTTCGATTGTGGACATAATCATTTTCTAGTGTATAGGGGCGGCGGCACAGTGCGCCAGCCCATCAATGCAGGCACAGGGATTATAAATGGACATCTCCGAACTACTCGCTTTCTCCGTCAGCAACAAGGCTTC
This sequence comes from Janthinobacterium sp. BCJ23, assembly GCF_059617945.1. Lineage (NCBI taxonomy): Bacteria > Pseudomonadati > Pseudomonadota > Betaproteobacteria > Burkholderiales > Oxalobacteraceae > Janthinobacterium > Janthinobacterium sp. BCJ23. The sequence continues at coordinate 122,881 of NZ_JCAQAW010000013.1, forward strand.
CGACTTGCACCTGTCTTCCGGCCTGCCGCCGATGATACGGGTCAACGGCGACGTGCGCCGCCTGAACGTACCCCCGCTCGAGCACAAGGAAGTGCACAGCATGATCTACGACATCATGAACGACAGCCAGCGCAAGGCGTATGAAGAAGCGCTAGAATGCGATTTCTCGTTCGAGATTCCCGGCCTGGCCCGCTTCCGCGTCAACGCCTACAACCAGGAAAGGGGCGCCTCGGCCGTGCTGCGCACGATTCCGTCAAAAGTGCTGACACTGGAAGACCTGAACGCGCCGCGCATCTTCGGCGAACTGGCCATGCGCCCACGGGGCCTCGTGCTGGTCACGGGGCCGACCGGTTCCGGCAAGTCGACCACCCTGGCGGCGATGGTGAACCACGTCAACGAACGCCTGAACCACCATATTTTGACCATCGAAGACCCGATCGAATTCGTGCACGAACCAAAGAAATGCCTGATCAACCAGCGCGAAGTCGGTTCGCACACGCATTCGTTCAGCAATGCGCTGCGCTCGGCCCTGCGCGAAGACCCGGACGTGATTTTAGTGGGCGAATTGCGCGACCTGGAAACCATCCGCCTGGCGCTGACGGCGGCCGAAACGGGCCACCTCGTATTCGGCACCCTGCACACCTCGTCGGCGGCGAAATCAATCGACCGCATCATCGACGTCTTCCCCGCCGAGGAAAAGGAAATGGTGCGCGCCATGCTGTCCGAATCCTTGCAAGCCGTCATTTCGCAGAACCTGCTGAAAACCAGGGATGGCGCGGGCCGCGTGGCCGCGCATGAAATCATGCTGGCCACGCCGGCCGTGCGCAACCTGATCCGCGAAGCGAAAGTGGCGCAAATGTATTCGGCCATCCAGACAGGCAGCAACGTGGGCATGCAGACGCTGGACCAGTGCCTGTCCGACCTGGTGCGGCGCGGCACGATCTCGGCCGAGACGGCCCGCTCGGCTGCCAAGGCCCCTGAAAACTTCCCCGGATAAGCCATGCAGACGACGCACGAACACTATGGCGCCATGCACGCGCTGCTGGCGCAGATGCGCGCACGGGGCGGCTCGGACCTGTTCATCACGGCCGGCTTTCCTGCCGCCATCAAGCTCGACGGCAAGCTGACGCCGCTGGCGGGCGGCGTGCTCGACGCGCAACAGGCGGCCGGCTATGTGCGCGCCGTCATGAACGAACGCCAGGCGGCCGAGTTCGAATCCAGCCGCGAAGCCAATTTCGCCATCAGCCCGGACGGCCTCGGACGTTTCCGCGTGTCCGCCTTCGTGCAGATGGGCCAGGCAGGCATGGTCTTGCGCTTGATTAATACCGCCATCCCCACGCTCGATGGGCTCGGCTTACCGGCCATCCTGCAAGACATCGTGATGAGCAAGCGGGGCCTCGTCATCATGGTGGGCGCCACAGGCTGCGGCAAGTCGACCACCCTGGCCGCCATGGTGGGACACCGCAACGCGCACAGCCATGGCCACATCATCACCATCGAAGACCCCGTGGAATTCATCCATCCGCACGGCAACTGCATCGTCACCCAGCGCGAGGTGGGCGTCGATACGGACGACTGGGCCACGGCCTTGAAAAACACCCTGCGCCAGGCGCCCGACGTGATCCAGATCGGCGAGATCCGCGACCGCGACACGATGGACCACGCCATCGCGTTTGCCGAGACGGGCCATCTGTGCCTGGCCACCCTGCATGCGAACAATGCCAACCAGGCGCTGGACCGCATCATCAATTTCTTCCCCGAAGAGCGGCGCCAGCAGTTGCTGATGGATCTGTCGCTGAATTTGAAGGGCATGATTTCGCAGCGCCTGATTCCCAACAAGGAAGGCGGCGGACGCAAGGCGGCGCTGGAAATCCTGCTCAATTCGCCGCTGATGAGCGACCTGATCTTCAAGGGCCAAGTGCACGAGATCAAGGAACTGATGAAAAAATCGCGCGAACACGGCATGCAGACGTTCGACCAGGCCCTGTTCGACCTGCACGAAGCGGGCGCCATCAGCTATGAAGACGCGCTACGCAATGCGGACTCCGTCAACGACCTGCGCCTGACGATCAAACTCAAGGGCGCAACGGCGCCGGAACCCGCCCCGCAAACGGGCGCCACCAAACTGGGACTCCTCTGACATGACCAGCATCCACGATTTCCAGGCCGAGGCGCTGGACGGCACGCCGGTCGACCTGGCGCAATACAAGGGCAAGGTGCTGCTGGTCGTCAACACGGCCAGCGCCTGCGGTTTCACGCCGCAATACCAGGGACTCGAAGCGCTGTACCGCGAATTCCACGCGCAGGGCCTGGTCGTGCTGGGTTTTCCCTGCAATCAATTCCGCCAGCAGGAACCGGGGTCGAATGCGGAAATCGGCGCCTTTTGCGAGAAAAACTTCGGCGTCACCTTTCCCCTGTTTGCCAAGGTCGACGTGAATGGCCCGCATACGCATCCCGTATTTGCGCAATTAAAACAGGCGGCGCCCGGCATATTGGGCACGCAATCGATCAAATGGAATTTCACCAAGTTTTTGGTGCGCAAGGATGGCAGCGTATTTCGCCGTTACGCGACGGCCAGCAAACCGGCCAGCCTGGCGGCCGACATCCGGCAATTGCTACAGGAATAGTGATTTGGTGGTTTGATTAAAAACAATAATTGCTGAAATCAATCAATCCGCACTTATTTCATGCTTGATATCAATATTGTGTTTCCAATAGCAAATTTCGGTGATAATGTTTGCATAATTATTCGCAGATATCGATCAAAAAACGATGCCAGTCTTTGGGAAAATATTATCTTCATGGATGCGGATGGGAATTTATTCCCGCCTCTTTCTTCCTATTTTCTTCCTGATACTCGCCGTTTCCGCCGTTCGCTATCACGCCCTGCTCGGCACGGAAACGGCGCTGGCCAATGCGCGCTACCAGAGCGATGCGCGGCAACTCGACCTGTTCCTCGCCAATAGCGTGCTGCCGCTGGCCGTGCACGCGGACAGTCACGCGATGCACGACAGCGTGCGCCAGGTGCTGCGCAGCGCCCTGCCGCTGAACCGCAGCCTCGTTTCCGCGCGCTGGGACACGGCTGGCGGACATGTCGAGGTGCTGGCCGACAGCAAGCTGGCCGGCACGCTGGCCACGGTGCCGGCGTGGTTCGCGCGCCTGGCCGGCATCACGGCCATCCGCAGCCGCCTGACGGTGGCGCTGCCGGACGGCGGCGACGGCATCCTCGACCTGCACTACACGCCCGGCCTGCCCCTGGCGCAGGTGTGGCTCAGGGTGCGCGAGCAGGCCGTCCTCAGCAGCATCAATATCGTGCTCGTCTTCGTGCTGCTGGGCTTGATCCTGGCCACCCACCGCAAGCTGCTGGCGCGCTTCGTGCAAGCGACCGACCGCTTCCGCGACGGCAACTTCGCCGTGCGCCTGGTGGCCGGCGCCACGCCCGAAGCGCAAGCCGTGTCGCAGTCGTTCAACGGCATGGCCGGCGATATCGAAGCACTGCTGACCACGCTGAAAACCAGCCAGCGCCAGCTGGGCGAGCAATTGAACGAAACCGTGCACATGCAGCAGGCGCTGCAAAAGCTGTCCTGGCAAAACTACAATGATGTGCTGACGGGTTTGCCCAACCGTGCCGCCCTGGCCGCCCGCTTCGAACAGGAACTGTTCCTCGCGCGCGAACGCCAGCGTCTGCTGGCCGTCTGCCTGTTCGACCTCGACCACTTCCAGGCCATCAACGACCGCTACGGCGCCGAGGCCGGCGATGAAATCCTCAAGCAGGTGGCCGGCCGCCTGCACGGCTTTACGGGCCAGGTCCACTACGCGGCGCGCCTGGGCGGCGATGAATTCGTCTTGCTGCTGTGCGGCCAGGCCAGCATCGCCAGCATCGAACAGAACGTCACGCAGCTGATGGCGGAACTGTGCCGCCCCTATCAGTGCGACCAGCAGGCGCTGCACATGACGGCCAGCGCCGGCATCGCCGTCTACGCGGGCAAGGACTTGAATACGGAAAGCCTGCTGCGCCACGCCGACCACGCCGTCTACCAGGCCAAGCTGACGGGGCGCAACCAGTACCACTTCTTCGACACCAATCTCGATGAAGAAGTGCGCACCCACCACAACCAGCGCACGGAAGTGCGCCATGCCCTGATCAATGGCGAACTGCGGCTGTACTACCAGCCCAAGGTGAACATGCGCGCCGGCACGGTGGTGGGCATGGAAGCGCTGCTGCGCTGGCAGCATCCGCGCCGCGGCGTGCTGGCGCCCGCGCAATTCCTGCCGCTGGTGGAACAGACGGATTTGATCATCGACATCGGCGAATGGGTGCTGCGCCAGGCCCTGTGGCAGATGCAGCGCTGGGTGGCCAGTGGCAAGCACTGGGTGGTCAGCGTGAATATCGCGGCACGCCACTTCCAGCAACCGGATTTCGTCTCGCGCCTGGAAACCATCCTCGGCGAATTTCCCGGCGTGCGCGCCAGCATGCTGGAACTGGAAATCCTCGAATCGTCGGCCCTGCACGACATCGAAGACGTGCGCCGCATCATCCGCGCCTGCCAGGCGCTGGGCATCACGTTCGCGCTCGACGATTTCGGCACCGGCTACTCGTCGATGTCATACCTGAAACGCCTGCCGGCGAATATCGTCAAGATCGACCAGAGCTTCGTGCGCAATATGCTCAACGACCGCGACGACCTGCACCTGGTGCGCGCCGTTATCGGCCTGGCCCGCTCCTTCAGCCTGACGGTGATCGCCGAAGGCGTGGAAAGCGTCGAACATGGCGCGCGTTTGATCCAGCTGGGCTGCGACCTGGCGCAAGGCTACGGCATCGCCCGCCCCATGCCGGCCGACGCCGTGCTGGAGTGGGCCGCCAACTTCGTGCCGGCGCCGCAATGGCGCATCGCGCAGTACAGCGAAGTGCCTATGTAGGCGTCAAGGCCGAGTCGATCAGCTCGATCCAGTGCCGCACGGGCGTCTCCGTACCCGACTGCAGGTGGCTCAGGCAGCCGATATTGGCCGACACGATCATCTCCGGCTCGCATGCCTCCAGGTTCGCCACCTTGTTGTCGCGCAGCTGCTGCGACAGGGCCGGCTGCAAAATCGAATACGTGCCCGCCGAACCGCAGCACAAATGGCTGTCCGCGCACAGGCGCACGTCGACGCCGACGGCGCGCAAGACCTGCTCCACCTTGCCGCGCACCTGCTGGCCGTGCTGCAGGGTACACGGCGGGTGATACGCCACCCGTTTTCCGATGCGCCCTTGCAGCAGCGCCGCCAGTTCATTTTCAAACGCCGGCATGATCTCGGACAGATCACGCGTCAGCGCCGCGATGCGCCGCGCCTTGTCCGCATACTGCGCATCGTGCGCCAGCAAATGGCCATATTCCTTGACCGTGGCGCCGCAGCCGGATGCCGTCATGACGATGGCTTCCACACTGTCCACGCTGTCTACGTAAGGCCACCAGGCGTCGATATTGCGGCGCATGTCGTCCAGCGCCGCGTCCTGGTCATTCAGGTGATGGCGCAAGGCGCCGCAGCAGCCCGCCTTCGGCGCGACGATCAATTGCACGCCCAAGGCGTCGAGCACGCGCGCCGTGGCCGCGTTGATGTTCGGCGACATGGCCGGCTGCACGCAGCCATCGAGCAGCAGCATGCTGCGTGCGTGCTGGCGCGCGGGCCATGCACCGGCGTCGGCGCCGGGGCGCAATTTGTCCTGCAAGTTTTTCGACAGCAGCGGGCGCAGCGCCTGCCCCGCCTTGTACACGGGCGTAAACAACCAGCGGCGCGGCAAGGCTTCCTTCAACGCGAAGCGCAAGGCACGTTCGCGCAAGGGGCGCTGCACGCGCTGCTCGACGACGTTGCGGCCGATGTCGACCAGGCGCCCGTACTGCACGCCCGAGGGACAGGTCGACTCGCAGTTACGGCAGGTCAGGCAGCGGTCCAGGTGCGTCTGCGTCTTGGCCGTGACGGGCGCGCCTTCGAGCACTTGCTTGATCAAATAGATGCGTCCGCGCGGGCCATCGAGTTCGTCGCCCAGCAGCTGGTAAGTGGGACAGGTGGCCGTGCAAAAGCCGCAATGCACGCAGGCGCGCAGGATGGCTTCGGCTTCGTCGCCTGCCGGCGTATTCTTGATGAAATCGGCGAGATTGGTTTGCATGCGCGCTCAATACATTCTGTGCGGGTTGAAGATGCCGGCCGGGTCGAAAGCCTGCCGCAGACGCTGGTGGATGGTGGCCACGGCCGGCGCCAGCGGGTGAAACACGCCCACGGCCTTGTCGCCGCCACGGAACAGCGTCGCATGGCCGCCGGCGGCCGCCACGGCCTGGCGAATCTGCACGCTGCTGGCCGCATCGGCGTCGCCATCGAGCTTGAGCCAGCGCTGCGCCCCGCCCCACTCGATCAGCTGGCGCCCTTTCAGGATCACGGCGCTGGCGTGCGGCGGCAGCGACAAGCGCCACAGGCTGCCCGCGCCAGCAAAGAAATCGTGCGTTTGCTCGCGCACGGACAGCCAGAAGGCGGATGCTTCTTCTGCTGCCAGCACTTCGCCTTTCAATGATTGCAGGGCCGCCGACACGGCCGCCTCGGCGCCGGACAGGCGCACCGTTAACACGCTGTCATGCCAGCAGCTGGCCGATATCGGCAGCGGCTTGCCCGCCCACTCATTGAGCATGCGCAAGGCGGCGATTTCCGCGCAGGCCACGCGAAACGTTGCTTCGCGCAGCGGCAAGGGCAGCACCTTCAGCGACACTTCCAGGATCAGACCCAGGGTGCCCAAGGACCCCGCCAGCAGGCGCGAGACATCGTAGCCGGCCACGTTCTTCATCACCTGTCCGCCGAAGGCCAGGCGTTCGCCATGGCCATCCATCAGCACGGCGCCCAGCACGAAATCGCGCAAGGCGCCCGCGCTGGCCCGGCGCGGGCCGGACAAGGCACTGGCGACGACGCCGCCCACCGTGGCGCCGGGGCCGAAGTGCGGTGGTTCGAACGCAAGCATCTGGTTGCGCGCGGCCAGCGCCGCCTCGATCTCGGCCAGCGGCGTGCCGCAGCGGGCCGTGATCACCAGCTCCGTCGGTTCATAGTCGATGATGCCCGCATATGCGCGCGTGTCGAGCACCTCGCCTGTCAGCTGCTGACCATACCAGTCCTTCGTGCCGCCGCCGCGCAGGCGCAAGGGCTTGCCCGCCGCGCTGGCCGCCAGTATCTGCTGCCTGAATTGTTCCGCTATCGCTTGCAAAGGGGTCTCCGGAAAATTAAAAACGAGGCAGGTTGGCAAACGGCAGACGTCCCGCCGTCACATGCATCTTGCCGAATTCGGCGCAGCGGTTCAAGGTGGGAATCGCCTTGTCCGGGTTCAGCAAGGTGTGGGGATCGAAGGCACGCTTGACGGCAAAGAAGGCATCGAGTTCGGCGCGCGTAAACTGCACGCACATGGAATTGATCTTTTCCATGCCCACGCCATGTTCGCCCGTGATGGTGCCGCCGACGGCCACGCACAGGGCCAGGATATCGGCGCCAAACGCTTCGGCGCGCTCGAATTCGCCGGGCATGTTGGCGTCGAACAGGATCAATGGGTGCAGATTGCCGTCGCCCGCGTGGAACACGTTCGCGCAGCGCAAGCCATGCGTCGTTTCCATGGCGGCGATACCCGTCAGCACTTCCGCCAGTTTTTTGCGCGGGATGGTGCCGTCCATGCAGTAGTAATCGGGCGAGATGCGCCCGGCGGCGGGAAAGGCGTTCTTGCGACCGGACCAGAATTTCATGCGCTCCGCTTCCGACTGCGAAACGGCGATGGCACTGGCGCCCGCCCCTTCCAGCACGGCCGTCATGCGCGCGATTTCCTCTTCCACTTCCTCGTGCGTGCCATCCGCCTCGCACAACAAAATGGCGGCCGCGTCGATGTCGTAGCCGGCCTTGACGAACGGTTCGACCATGCGCGAAGACGTCTGGTCCATCATTTCCAGGCCGGCAGGGATGATGCCGGCGGCGATCACGTTGGCCACGGCATTGCCGCCCGTGACGACGTCGCCGAACGACGCCATGATGACACGCGCCGTGGCCGGCTTCGGTATCAGTTTCACGGTCACTTCCGTGACGATGCCCAGCATGCCTTCGGAGCCGATGAAGAGGGCCAGCAGGTCGAGACCGGGAGAGTCCAGGCATTCGCCGCCCAGCTCCAGCACATCGCCATTGATGGTAACGATGCGCACGCGCAGCACATTGTGCACGGTCAGCCCGTATTTGAGGCAATGCACGCCGCCCGAGTTTTCCGCCACGTTGCCGCCGATGCTGCAGGCGATCTGCGACGAGGGATCGGGCGCGTAATACAAGGCATATTGCGCGGCCGCTTCGGAGATGGCCAGGTTGCGTACGCCCGGCTGCACCACGGCCGTGCGCGCGTAGGCATCGAGGCGCACGATGCGGTTCAGACGCGCCGTCGACAGCACCACGCCATCGGCGATCGGCAAGGCGCCGCCCGACAAGCCCGTACCGGCGCCGCGCGGCACGATCGGCACGCCAAGTTCGCGGCAGACGCCGAGGATGGCGATGACCTGCTCTTCCGTATCCGGCAAGGTGACCACCATCGGCAACTGGCGGTAGGCGGCCAGGCCATCGCATTCATACGGGCGGGTATCTTCGGCGTCGGACAGCACGCAGCGGGCCGGCAGCACGGCCAGCAGGGCCGCGACGACGGCTTGCTGGCGCGCGGCGGTCAATCCGGATTCAGGAGCGGCATTGAGCATAAGATGGGGACAAATGGACATGGGCGTGCAACGATTGTAAGCACAAAAGTAGCGCGCACCGCATTTTTTGTCCGATTTGCCCGCAAATCCGCGGCCAGGCGGCGCGCAGTGTCGTATGCTGCCCCCATTCTTCTTTACAGGATCAGCATCATGGGCAACCGACTTTCGAAAATCGCCACGCGCACGGGCGACAATGGCAGCACCGGCCTGGGCGACGGCAGCCGCACCAGCAAGGACAGCGCCCGCATCCACGCCATGGGCGACGTGGACGAACTCAATTCCAATATCGGCTTGCTGCTGTGCGAAGCCATGCCCGACGCCTTGCGCGACGAACTGGTGGCCATCCAGCACGACCTGTTCGACCTGGGCGGAGAAATCTGCATCCCCGGCTACCAGTTGATCAAGGAAGAGCACGTGCTGCGCCTCGATGACCTGCTGGCGAAATACAATGCGGACTTGCCGGCGCTTTCCGAATTCATCCTGCCGGCCGGCTCGCGCGCCGCCTCGCTCGCGCATGTGTGCCGCACCGTGTGCCGCCGCGCCGAGCGCAGCATCGTCGCGCTGGCCAATGCGGAACCACTCCACGAGCATCCGCGCCAGTACGTGAACCGCCTGTCCGACCTGCTGTTCGTGCTGTCGCGCGTGCTCAACCGCTTTGCCGGCGGCAGCGACGTGCTGTGGCGGCATGACCGCGCCAGATGACGCGGCCATGCACGTGTTGCTTATTCCGGCATCTCGGGATAGATGCCATTACGGCAGTTTTCAACGCAGAAATTGTAGTTGTCGCGGCAGGAAGCGTCACCCCGGCCTTCGTCGAGACAAATTCCCCTTAATTGGGCGCACTGGAAACCACAGCTTGGAGTGCTGTTTGCCGCCTTGTTGAACGACAGGCTGGCACCTGCAACAAAAAGAAAAAAAGCGATTTTTTTAAACATGCTGTTCCTTAGTGAGCGACGTGAAGTAAACACGCAACATGTCACAGTTTCATGTTGCGCCCAAAGACAAGGGATAGAATCGGCTAGCGCCTTTCTTCAGCACCGGCCAGAATAGTTATTGGATTTTCCTAGCCGCAGGCCTGAAGACACACTTTATTGGCGCGGACGCATGAAGGAACACTGAACTCCATGACACAGGCATCGAGCGCCATATAACACTCGGACTGGCATTCGGAAATGTCGGCGGTACTGCTGGCCATCGCATACGAGGCGCTGACGCCCATGGCAAACAAAAAGAAACCGAGCTTTTTGAACATACGTACTCCTTGGTGGAAATGCGGGATGGCAGGACGGATAAGGTGATTCAGCCAGCCCGGCCACGATACGGGCAGGCCGGCAACCATCATGGACGGCACATTTACGGCAGGTATGGATCGCAGCGGTCGTAGCACATTTGATGAATCTTGGTGCAGGCACCAGGCGCGGTCGGATGGTCCGTCATGCACTGGTCCAGCCTGTCATCGCATTGCGAATAGCATTCCGGCTCGCCGCCGCCGGCAATCGCATACGAGGCGCTGACGCCCATGGCAAACAAAAAGAAACCCAGTTTTTTGAACATAAGCACTCCTGTTGAATTGACAGACGATCACTGACATCCATGGCGCGCCGTCTCTTACGCGCCATCCACACTGCGTCAGCGCGTTCCTAGCGCAGGCACTGGTTCAGGCATTCCTTGTACTGCTGCATGCAAGCTGGCTGGTCGAACTCCACGCAATCGAGCATGTTGCGTTCGCAGACAAAGGTGCAATCGGGGCTGCCCGCGTGCACACTGAAGGACAGGGCCGTGCCGGCGGCAAACAGGAAAGCGGCAATCTTTTTGAACATGGTCAGCCTTTCAAGTTAACAAGTTGAAGCGTCAGATTTTCTTCAGCGCCGCTTCCAGCGCGCCTGCATTGAAACCCTGGATCTTGCGGTTGCCGATCAACACCACCGGTACACCGCCGCCACCGAGTGCTTCATGGGCTTTTCTTGCTTCCGGGGATTTCTCGATATCGAGATCGACGAATTCGATCTTGTTTTCCTTGAAGTAGGCGCGCGTCTTGGCGCAATAGCCGCACCAATCCGTGCCGTACAGCACCACTTTCGTCTGGGCATTCGGGAAATACGCGGCGTAATTGCCCTCGGTGTAATTCGACTTGAGCAAGCCGGGCAACAAGGACAGGCCATAACCGCTGCCCAGGCCGGCGGCCAGGATCAAGCCATACATGGCGATGGTTTTAATTTTCTTTTGCATCATAAGTTTCTTAGAGGCGTAGAGGATCGATGGGCGGCCAGCGCAGCAGGCGATGACCGGCCGCCTCGCAATGCAAAAACGGATATCAGGCGCCGATTTGGCAGACTTTCAGGCAGGCTTTGTAACTGCCGATGCAAAATGGGGATCTGTCACCATTCATCATCGTGCATTCCCGCAGCTCCTCCTCGCAGCTGGAGCAGCCGATATCGGAAGCGATGGCGTAGGAAGCGCTCAGTCCCAGGGTAAAAATAAATGCTGCAATCTTTTTCATTTACTACTCTCCATGTTAGCGATTGCGCCAGGCAAACCTGGCAATCGCGTCAGACCAGTCGTAAAAAAAATCCATATGAATTTCATTTTTGCTTGCTACGAAAACGAATATAGACCGCACTTATTTTAGAGTCAACGTTTCCTTTCGATAAATTTCCAGTTTGAAAAATATATCGGGAAAGCCCATGAAATGTGGAATTTGGAGAGATTGGCAAGCGCCAAACGTCTATACAATATTGGCGCAGCAAGCAGGAAAAGGCCGGTTGCGGGCGCAACCGGCCGAGCGGCTACGCTTCAACGCGAGGATGCCACCGCGCTATCGACGGCCTGCACATGCTCGCGCAGCAAGCCGCGCAACAACTGCACCTGCGCCACCGCATCGGCTTGCAGGACTGTCAAGCCTTCGGCCGCGCACGGATCCGGCGCACTGGCATCGGCTGCACCGCGCAGCAGCGCATCGATTTCTCCGCTGACAGCGGCAATCCACCGTTGCAATTCGGGCGGCGCCGGCTCGGCCTGGGGACTCAAACTGATGCGCGCCGTGCTGCCCGCCACGCGGCGCAGCAGCGGCAAGGTGCGCAGCGCCGCCAGGCCCACGCCGCTGCTGCGATCCAGGCGGCGCTCGATGCGCAAGCGCTGCAGCACTTGCTCCGCGTTATTGCTGGCCAGCCCCGCCTCGCGGCGCAGGCGCGCAATCGCGCTATCCCAGCGTCCGCCCGCCGCCAGCACGGCCAGCAGGTATTTCAGGTTGGCCGACACGGCTTTCGCCAGGCGCTGGTCGAGATCGTCCGCCTCGCGGTCCGGCCACAGGAAAAACGTGGCCAGCAGAGCCAGCACGCAACCGAGCACGTTGTTGCCCAGGCGGCTCATCGCATACACCATCTCGCTGGCCGGCGCCGCATAGTCGGCCACCAGCACGAAGGCGGGCGTCATGAACAGCACGTGCAGGCTGTAGCTGACACGGCGCAGGGCCATCGTGGCGACGATCAGGGGAAACACCACCAGCGAGATACCGAGCGGCGTGTAAATGACCAGGCCGATCAGCACGGCCAGCACGGCGCCCAGCACGCTGCCAGCGACCCGCTCGATGCCGCGCGGCCAGGTGGTCGATACGGATGGCTGCAAGATCAATAAGGTCGCCATCGTGGCCCAGTAGCCGAACGGAATCTGCAAGGCTTCGACCAAGAGGAAGCCGGCCGTCGTCGCCAGCGACACGCGCGCCGCATGGCGCCAGCTCAGTGACTGCGGCGTGGCGTTGACTTTCGCCGTTTGCCACGCCTGCCCCAGCGCCAGGAAGGCCGCCTCGCGCCACGGCAGCTGTGTCGCGCGCGGCAAGCCCAGTTCCATGAAGTCCACGTTCAGTCGCAGCGGCAGCAAGGCGCCCAGCGCCGCTTCCAGGCGCCGTCCGCAGCCCGCCAGGCGGCGCTGCAATGCCAAAGGCGGCGTTTCCGGCTGGCGCTGCACGGCCTGTCCCAGGCGGCGCAGCAACACGGCCATCACTTCCAGGCTGCGCCGCGCGCGCGGGTCCTGGCGCAGGCGCTGCTGCTCGCGCTCGCACGTATGCGTGACGGCGATCAGATAGGCGAAGATGCGCTCGGCGTCGCTGAGCGCCAGCAGCAGGTTGTCGTACAGGGAGCTGCGTCCCGCGCGCGCGGGCGGCACGGCGGCCAGCGCCACGCGCGCCGCTTCCAGCGCTGCACGCGCCTGCGAGCGGTAGCTGGCGCCATGCGCGGTGGCGTCCGGCAGCGCCGGGCCCTGTTCCAGGAAGCGCGCATTGTCGCGCGCGATGCCGGCCAGGCGCGAGTACGCGGCACGGATGGCGCGCCTGGCCGGGCTGAACGGGTGGATGCGCCAGACGGTAAAACTGAGCACGGTGGCAAACAGGCAGCCGAACATGTACAAGCCCAGGAAAGGCGCTGTCTGCGTCATCGATTCCAACGGATGCGTGACCATCACCACGCAGGCCGTGGCCGCCAGGATGGCCACTTGCGCCGTGGCCGCACCCCAGATGCGCGCCAGCGCGCCGGCCCAGGAAAACAGCAGCACGGCGATGGCCGCCGCCACCACGCCATGGCCGGCCGCCAGCGCCGTCAAGCCGCCAGCGACCGTCGACAGCAAGCCGAAGCCCACCATCGAGACGAAGCGCATGCGCCGCGTGCCGGCCGCGTCCGCCAGGCAGGTCCAGAAGGCGCCGATGGCGGCCCAGGAAAAATCGGGGTGGTCGAACAGCAGGCCCAGCAGCAGCATGGCGCTCGAGGCGCAGGCGGCCCGCAGGCCCTCGGACAGATTCGTTTCGTCGATGGCCAGGCTGACCATCCACAGGGGACGGCGCTGCGCCAGCTTGTCGGTATAGGCATGCATGCCCGTCAGCCAGCGGCCGGCCAGTGCGCGCGAACGGCGGTGAAGTTTCCTGAAATGCAAGTTGGACTTTGAAAGGGTATCAAAGCGTCATCGTAGCACTCCCCGACGAAAAATGTTGCAGTGCAGCGTAAAATCCCTGCGGACGAAAAAAAGGGTTCTGTCATCGGCAAGCAGGGGAAATTCCGGAATCTTCCCTTGTCTGTGCTGTCTGACTCTGTATATTCACCCTGCAGGAGCAGATCATGCGGTCAGCCGAATGGATCACCTTGATTGCGCAGTTTGCTCGTTTGAACCAACGCCAGCGCCAGGCAGGCATTACCCTGCTGCGTGGCAACGCGCCACACGACGCGACCGTCGCGCTGCTGGAAAGTGTGGCCCAGCCGCGATTGGCCTGTCCCGCCTGTCACTCGGCACACCTGCACCGGCACGGCCATGCGCACGGCTTGCAGCGCTACCGCTGCGTTCCCTGCGGGCGCACCTTCAATGCGCTCACCGGCACGCCGCTGGCGCGCCTGCGCCACAAGGCGCTGTGGCTCGAGTATGCCGATTGCCTGCTCGACTCATCTTCGGTGCACCAGGCTGCCGGCCAATTGGGTGTGCACCGCAACACCACGTTTCGCTGGCGTCACCGGTTTTTATCGCTGGCAAAGACCGACCGGCCGCATGGCCTGCATGGCATCGCCGAAGCCGACGAGTTATATCTGCTGGAATCGGAAAAGGGATCGAGAAACATGACGCGTCCGGCGCGCCGCCGGGGCGGCCATGCCCACAAACGCGGCATATCGAATGAACAGGTCTGCATCCTCGTCGCGCGCG
>NZ_JCAQAW010000014.1:0-63779 GCF_059617945.1 Janthinobacterium sp. BCJ23
TGCCAGCAGACAAAGAAATGGTCATGCCAGGCGATAACGTGTCGATCACCGTCAAGCTGATCAACCCGATCGCGATGGAAGAAGGTCTGCGCTTCGCTATCCGCGAAGGCGGCCGTACCGTCGGCGCCGGCGTGGTTGCAAAAATCCTCGCATAAGGAAATGTTATGCTTCCACCCGGGGCGTCCTGGGTGGTAGAATAGCACTCCTCGAAAGTTTTACGTAGGGACGTAGCTCAATTGGCAGAGCGTCGGTCTCCAAAACCGAAGGTTGGGGGTTCGATGCCCTCCGTCCCTGCCACCGTCAAGGTGCAGGGCACCGAAAGTAGAAAAATGTCAAATCAATCCGTGCAAACCGTTAGCACGTCGAGTGACAAGATAAAAGTCGCGCTGGCAATAGTGGCTGCGATTGCAGGAGTAGTCGGGTTTTATTACCTGGCAGGCCAACCAGCTCTGGTGCGTGCAAGCGCGCTTGTGGCTGGTTTGGTTATTGCTGTTGCGCTCTTGTATGTCTCGACGACCGGCCGTGAATTTCTCAATTTCGCCAAAGAAGCTGTGCGCGAAACCAAGAAAGTCGTTTGGCCTACCCGCAAAGAAGCCACGCAGATTACTGCGATCGTGTTCGCCTTTGTGCTGGTCATGGCGATTTTCCTGTGGGGCACGGATAAATTGCTCGAGTTTTTGTTGTATGACGTAATTCTTGGTTGGAAAAAATAATGAGCGAAAATGTGCATGATGAAGCGGCGGACGAGTCCGTTCCGGGCGACGCTCCGGTAGCGGACACTGGTGCAGCGCTGAGCGTGCCAGTCAGCAGCAAGCGCTGGTATGTCGTGCATGCTTATTCCGGCATGGAAAAAAGCGTCATGCGCGCACTGACCGAGCGCATCGAGCGCGCGGGCATGCAAGACCAGTTCGGCCAGATCCTGGTGCCGATCGAAGAAGTTGTCGAAGTCAAGAATGGTGTGAAGTCCGTTACCGAACGTCGTTTCTATCCTGGCTATGTGCTGGTTGAAATGGAAATGACAGACGAGAGCTGGCACTTGGTCAAGAACACCAGCAAGGTTACCGGTTTCATTGGTGGCAAGTCGAACAAGCCGACGCCGATCTCCGCGCGCGAAATCGACGGCATCATGAAGCAGATGCAGGAAGGTGTTGAAAAGCCCCGTCCAAAGACTTTGTACGAAGTGGGCGAGCAAGTCCGCATCAAGGATGGTCCGTTCACCGACTTCAACGGCAATGTCGAAGAAGTCAACTACGAGAAATCCAAAGTGCGCGTTTCGGTCACGATTTTTGGCCGCGCTACCCCGGTGGAACTCGAATTCGGCCAGGTCGAAAAAGTTTAAGTATTATCAAGCGCCACCAGGAGCGTCGCAGCGGTCTCAGCGAAATCCGGTCAGAGGAGCCCCGCCAGGGTAGGATCGGCGGGGCGCTACTACTCAATCCAAGATAGGAGCCATCATGGCAAAGAAAATCATTGGTTTTATCAAGCTGCAAGTGCCAGCTGGTAAAGCAAACCCATCCCCACCAATCGGTCCAGCTCTGGGTCAACGTGGTCTGAACATCATGGAATTCTGCAAGGCCTTCAATGCACAGACCCAAGGTCTGGAGCCAGGCATGCCGATTCCAGTCGTGATCACCGCGTTCGCTGACAAGTCCTTCACATTCGTGATGAAGACGCCTCCAGCAACCTACCTGATCAAAAAAGCTGCTGCGATCACCAAAGGTTCGCCGAAGCCACATACCGACAAAGTCGGTACGCTGACCCGCGCACAAGCTGAAGAAATCGCTAAATTGAAAACCCCTGATCTGACCGCTGCCGACATGGATGCTGCTGTACGCACCATCGCTGGTTCCGCTCGTTCGATTGGTATCACGGTGGAAGGTGTTGTATAATGGCTAAGTTATCCAAACGTATCAAGGCTTTGAAAGCCAAAGTCGACCGTACCAAAGTGTACGCTTTCGACAACGCTGTCGCTCTGATCAAAGAGTGCGCAACGGCCAAGTTCAATGAATCGATCGACGTATCGGTACAACTGGGTGTTGATCCTAAGAAATCCGACCAAGTGGTGCGCGGCTCCGTCGTGCTGCCAGCTGGTACCGGCAAAACCGTACGCGTGGCAGTATTCGCGTCGGGCGAAAAAGCGGAAGCTGCTAAAGCAGCTGGCGCCGACATCGTTGGTATGGAAGACCTGGCTGAGCAGATCAAAGCCGGCGACATGCCTTTCGACATCGTTATCGCTTCGCCAGATACCATGCGTATCGTTGGTACCCTGGGTCAGATCCTGGGCCCACGCGGCATGATGCCTAACCCGAAAGTTGGCACTGTTACTCCTGACGTCGCTACCGCCGTGAAAAACGCGAAAGCCGGTCAAGTTCAGTACCGTACCGACAAATCCGGTATCATCCACGCTACCATCGGCCGTAAATCGTTCGCTGACGCAGATCTGAAGTCGAATCTGGTCGCACTGATCGACGCACTGAACAAAGCCAAGCCAGCATCGAGCAAAGGCGTGTACCTGCGCAAAGTTTCGCTGTCGTCGACCATGGGCGCTGGCGTCCGTGTTGACCAGGCTAGCCTGGCAGCTTAAGTAACAGAATCAAGTCCTGTAGCGCCTTCGGGCGCTGCGGGCGCATCTTTGGGCTGTCTGCCCGGTGTTCGCACCAGGCAGGCAGACAATCAAAGACCGTTGGGCCGACTGCGATCGCACATGCAGAAGGTTAATAGGCTTGCCGGCAACGGCAAGTGCCCAACGCAGATGGTGTACCCGAACAAGTTTTGTAGTCCTCATGCTGCGTGAATTCATCCGCTCAGTTTAGTACTTCTTGACTTCGGACGCCGTGTTCGAACCGATGCAAGGCGCTCAACCACTCGGTTGTGATTGCCGAACATCATTTAAGGAGGTTGACCGTGAGTCTCAATCTGAATGACAAAAAGGCCGTCGTCGCCGAAGTTTCCGCACAAGTAGCAAATGCGCAAACGATCGTCGTGGCCGAATATCGTGGCATCCAGGTTGGTCACTTGACGCAACTGCGTGCTAAAGCGCGTGCCCAAGGCGTGTACCTGCGTGTGTTGAAAAACACTCTGGCTCGTCGCTCCGTTGAAGGTACCGCATTCGCCAGCCTGGCAGATGCCATGACCGGCCCGTTGATCTACTCGATCTCGGCCGATGCCGTTGCAGCAGCTAAAGTCATCGCTGACTTCGCTAAAACCAACGACAAACTGGTCATCAAAGCAGGTAACTACGCAGGCAAGCCGCTGGATACAGCTGCTGTCACCGCGTTGGCGAGCATTCCTAGCCGTGAAGTCCTCATTTCGCAGTTGTTGGGCGTTATGCTGGCTCCGGTTTCGGGCTTTGCACGTGGTCTGGCTGCCCTGGCAGCGAAAAAAGGCGAAGGCGCCGAAGCTCCTGCAGAAGCAGCAGCAGAAGAAGCCCCAGCAGCCGCTTAATTGCGCGCGCTTTTTTCTCTCAGTACCAATCTGATGTAACTAACGTAATAAATTTAGGAGTTTCAAAATGGCAATTAGCAAAGACGATATCCTGGAAGCAGTTAGCGCCATGTCCGTAATGGACCTGAACGACCTGGTTAAAGCATTCGAAGAAAAATTCGGCGTGTCCGCAGCAGCTATGGCTTCGGCCGGTCCTGCAGCAGGCCCAGCAGCAGCTGCTGAAGAACAAACCGAATTCAACGTCATCCTTGACACCTTCGGCGCAAACAAAGTTGGCGTTATTAAAGCAGTTCGCGAAATCACCGGCCTGGGCTTGAAAGAAGCTAAAGACCTGGTCGATGGCGCACCAAAAACTGTGAAAGAAGCAGTGTCGAAAGCTGACGCTGAAGCAGCACAGAAGAAACTGGTAGAAGCCGGCGCAACCGCTTCGATCAAGTAATATCTGTACCGGCGGCAGTTAGCGCCCGAGTCAAAGTCTGAGGTTTCCCCTCGCAAGGGGGGAAATCCGACTTTGGCTCCTTTGTCGTCTGCATCGTATTTGTCATGTAGTTGTAGCAGCAGTTTTTATTCGATTCAAGCCGGAAAGCAGAGCCTTGAGGTTTCGTCTGTGTCACACGCAGCGGTGCAAACGAACACTTGCAAAACCTGAATTTTCTATCCTTTCTGTCACTCACGGAGTGTCCATGCACTACTCATTTACTGAGAAGAAACGCATTCGCAAATCATTCGCGAAGCGCGCCAACGTTCACCACGTTCCGTTCCTGCTGGCGACCCAGCTCGAGTCTTATCATAGCTTCTTGCAAGAGGACATAGCACCGTCCGGCCGCAAGAATGATGGCCTGCAGTCGGCTTTCACTTCGATTTTCCCTATCGTGTCGCACAATGGTTTTGCGCGTCTCGAATTCTTGTCGTACGTTCTCGGCGATCCTGCCTTTGACGTCAAAGAATGTCAACAACGTGGCCTGACGTTCGCGTCGCCGCTGCGCGCGAAAGTGCGTCTGGTGATCCTGGACAAGGAATCGCCAACCAAGCCCGTCGTCAAAGAGATGAAGGAACAGGAAGTCTACATGGGCGAATTGCCGCTCATGACGACCACCGGTTCGTTCGTCATCAACGGCACGGAGCGGGTTATCGTTTCCCAGCTGCACCGTTCGCCTGGCGTGTTCTTCGAGCATGACCGCGGCAAGACCCACTCGTCCGGCAAACTGCTGTTCTCCGCGCGTATCATTCCTTACCGCGGTTCGTGGCTGGACTTCGAGTTCGACCCGAAAGACATCCTGTTCTTCCGCGTCGACCGCCGCCGCAAGATGCCAGTAACGATCCTGCTCAAAGCCATCGGCATGTCGCATGAGCAAATCCTGGCCAATTTCTTTGTCTTCGACAATTTCAACCTGCGCTCCGAAGGCGCGGAAATGGAATTCGTCGCCGAACGTCTGCGCGGCGAAGTGGCGCGTTTCGACATCGTCGACAAGTCGGGCAAGACCCTGGTGCTGAAAGACAAGCGTATCAACGCGAAACACGTGCGTGATATCGAAGCTGCCGGCATCAAGCACATTTCCGTACCGGAAGACTACCTGCTGGGCCGCGTATTGGCGAAGAACATCGTCGATGGCGACACCGGTGAAGTCGTCGCTTCCGCGAACGATGAGCTGACCGAAGATCTGTTGGGCCGCCTGCGCGATGCCAACATTTCCGAAATCCAGACCTTGTACACGAACGACCTGGATCAGGGCGCCTACATCTCGCAAACCCTGCGTATCGACGACACCGCCGACCAGATGGCTGCGAAAGTGGCGATCTACCGCATGATGCGTCCAGGCGAGCCGCCAACGGAAGACTCCGTTGAAGCGCTGTTCAATGGCCTGTTCTACAACTCGGACCGCTACGACCTGTCGGCCGTGGGCCGCATGAAGTTCAACCGCCGCATTGGCCGCGATGAACTGACCGGCGCCATGACCCTGTCGAACGAAGACGTGCTGGCCGTGATCAAGATCCTCGTGGAACTGCGCAATGGCCGCGGTGAAGTCGACGATATCGATCACCTGGGTAACCGTCGCGTACGTTGCGTGGGCGAACTGGCCGAGAATCAATTCCGCGCCGGCCTGGTGCGTGTTGAGCGCGCCGTCAAGGAACGCCTCGGCCAAGCCGAAGCGGACAACCTGATGCCGCACGACCTGATCAACTCGAAGCCGATTTCGGCCGCGATTCGCGAGTTCTTCGGTTCGTCCCAGCTGTCGCAGTTCATGGACCAAACCAATCCTCTGTCGGAAATTACCCACAAGCGCCGCGTATCGGCTCTGGGACCCGGCGGTCTGACACGCGAACGCGCCGGCTTTGAAGTGCGCGACGTGCATCCGACCCACTACGGCCGCGTCTGCCCGATCGAGACACCGGAAGGTCCGAACATTGGTCTGATCAACTCGCTGGCGTTGTATGCCCGCCTGAATGAATACGGCTTCCTGGAAACCCCGTACCGCAAGGTCGAAGGCTCCAAGATTACCGATCAGATCGACTACCTGTCCGCCATCGAAGAAGGCCGCTACATCATCGCTCAGGCGAATGCGACCATCAACGACGCCGGCATGCTGTCCGATGAACTGGTCTCGGCCCGTGAAGCTGGCGAAACCATCCTGGTCTCCCCGGAGCGCATTCAGTACATGGACGTTGCCCCAGGCCAGATCGTTTCCGTCGCTGCCTCGCTGATTCCGTTCCTCGAACACGATGATGCGAACCGTGCATTGATGGGCGCCAACATGCAACGCCAGGCTGTGCCTTGCTTGCGTCCGGAAAAAGCGCTGGTCGGTACCGGTATCGAACGCACCGTTGCGGTCGACTCGGGCACCACCGTGCAAGCCTTGCGTGGCGGTATCGTCGATTACATCGATGCGGGCCGTGTCGTGATTCGCGTCAACGATGACGAAGCGACCGCTGGTGAAGTGGGCGTCGACATCTACAACCTGATCAAGTACACCCGTTCGAACCAGAACACCAACATCAACCAGCGTCCTATCGTGCAAGTGGGCGACCGTGTTGCCAAGCGCGACGTGATCGCCGATGGCGCATCGACCGACCTGGGTGAATTGGCACTGGGCCAGAACATGACCGTGGCCTTCATGCCATGGAATGGTCTGAACTTCGAAGATTCGATCCTGATCTCGGAAAACGTCGTCAAGGACGACCGCTACACCTCGATTCACATCGAAGAGTTGTCGGTGGTGGCCCGTGACACGAAACTGGGCGCGGAAGAAATTACGCGCGACATCTCGAACCTGGCTGAAAATCAGCTGGCACGTCTGGATGAGTCCGGTATCGTCTACATCGGCGCTGAAGTCCAGGCCGGCGACACCCTAGTTGGTAAAGTGACGCCGAAGGGCGAAACCCAGCTGACCCCGGAAGAGAAGCTGCTGCGCGCGATTTTCGGCGAAAAAGCTTCGGACGTGAAAGATACGTCGCTGCGCGTGCCTTCGGGCATGATCGGTACCGTGATCGACGTGCAAGTCTTCACCCGTGAAGGCATTGTGCGCGACAAACGCGCCCAGCAAATTATTGATGACGAACTGAAACGCTTCCGTCTGGATCTGAACGACCAGATGCGTATCGTTGAAGGCGATGCCTTCCAGCGTCTGGAAAAAATGCTGATCGGCAAAGTTGTCAACGGCGGCCCTAAAAAGCTGGCCAAAGGCGCCAAGATCACCAAGGAATACCTGGCCGATCTGGACAAATACCACTGGTTCGACATCCGCCCTGCGGACGACGATGCAGCGGTAGCGCTGGAAGCGATCAAGGAATCGATCAACGAGAAGCGTCACCAGTTCGATCTGGCCTTCGAAGAGAAGCGCAAGAAACTGACGCAAGGCGATGAGCTGCAACCAGGCGTGCAAAAAATGGTCAAGGTGTACCTGGCCGTGAAACGCCGCCTGCAGTCGGGCGACAAGATGGCAGGTCGCCACGGTAACAAGGGTGTGGTTTCCCGTATTGTTCCTGTGGAAGACATGCCATACATGGCCGACGGCACGCCAGCCGACGTTGTGCTGAACCCGCTGGGCGTTCCTTCGCGGATGAACGTTGGTCAGATTCTCGAGACGCACTTGGGCTGGGCTGCCAAGGGTCTGGGTATCCGCATCGGCGAAATGCTGAAGGCGCAAACCAAGGTCGAGCAAGTGCGCAAGTACCTGACGACGATCTACAACGACAACGGCCGCGCGGAAGATCTGAACGACTTCGACGACGAAGAGATCATGAAGCTGGCGGAAAACCTGAAAAAAGGTGTTCCATTTGCCACGCCAGTGTTCGACGGCGCCAATGAAGAAGAGATCCGCCGCATGCTGGACCTGGCGTATCCGGACGACATCGCCAAGAACCTGGGCATGACCGCTTCGAAAAACCAGGTGACCATGTATGACGGTCGCACCGGTGAAGCGTTCGAGCGCAAGGTCACTGTCGGCGTCATGCACATGCTGAAACTGCATCACTTGGTTGATGACAAGATGCATGCGCGTTCGACCGGTCCTTACTCGCTGGTGACGCAACAGCCACTGGGCGGTAAAGCCCAGTTCGGTGGTCAGCGTTTCGGTGAGATGGAAGTCTGGGCACTGGAAGCGTATGGCGCGTCGTATGTCTTGCAAGAGATGTTGACCGTCAAGTCCGATGACGTGAATGGCCGTACCAAAGTGTACGAGAACCTCGTCAAGGGCGACCACGTGATCGACGCCGGCATGCCGGAATCGTTCAACGTGCTGGTCAAGGAAATCCGTTCGCTGGGTATCGATATCGACCTCGAACGCAACTAAACGACAGCACCCTGTCATTTGGTTTGGGAAACACAAAGCCCGGCTGGGAAACCACGCCGGGCAATGTAGTCTCAGGAATATAGAAATTTAATCACCTCTGGAGTGATACATGAAAGCACTGCTCGATCTATTCAAGCAAGTACAGACCAACGAGACCTTCGATGCAATCAAGATCGGTCTCGCTTCGCCTGAGAAAATCCGTTCGTGGTCCTACGGCGAAGTCAAGAAGCCGGAAACCATCAACTACCGTACCTTCAAGCCTGAGCGCGACGGCCTGTTCTGCGCCAAGATCTTTGGCCCGATCAAGGATTACGAATGCCTGTGCGGCAAGTACAAGCGCCTGAAACACCGCGGCGTGATCTGCGAAAAGTGCGGCGTCGAAGTCACCCTGGCCAAAGTGCGCCGCGAGCGCATGGGCCACATCGAGCTGGCCTCGCCGACCGCGCACATCTGGTTCCTGAAATCGCTGCCGTCGCGTCTGGGCATGGTCCTGGACATGACCCTGCGGGACATCGAACGCGTGCTGTACTTTGAAGCATACGTCGTGACCGATCCAGGCATGACTCCGCTGAAAAAGTGCCAGATCATGTCGGAAGACGACTACGCCGCCAAGTACGAAGAGTACGGCGACGACTTCACCGCCTTCATGGGCGCCGAAGGTATCCGTGAACTGCTGCGCTCGATCGACATCCACCGCGATGCCGAAACCCTGCGCGTGGAACTGAAGGAATCGAAATCCGAAGCCAAGATCAAGAAATACGCGAAGCGCCTGAAAGTGCTGGAAGCGTTCCAACGTTCGGGCATCAAGCCTGACTGGATGATCATGGAAGTGCTGCCAGTGCTGCCGCCGGAACTGCGTCCGCTGGTACCGCTGGATGGCGGCCGTTTCGCGACCTCGGATCTGAACGATCTGTATCGCCGCGTCATCAACCGTAACAACCGTCTGAAACGCCTGATGGAGCTGCGCGCTCCAGAGATCATCACGCGCAACGAAAAGCGCATGCTGCAAGAAGCGGTCGATTCGCTGCTGGACAACGGCCGTCGCGGCAAAGCGATGACCGGCGCCAACAAGCGTCCGCTGAAATCGCTGGCAGAGATGATCAAGGGCAAGGGCGGCCGTTTCCGTCAAAACTTGCTGGGCAAACGCGTCGATTACTCCGGTCGTTCCGTCATCGTCGTGGGCCCGCAATTGAAACTGCATCAGTGCGGCTTGCCGAAACTGATGGCGCTGGAACTGTTCAAGCCATTCATTTTCAATAAACTGGAACTGATGGGTCTGGCTACCACGATCAAGGCCGCTAAAAAGCTGGTCGAGATTCAAGAGCCGGTCGTGTGGGACATCCTGGAAGACGTGATCCGTGAACATCCGATCATGTTGAACCGCGCACCTACGCTGCACCGTCTTGGTATCCAGGCGTTCGAGCCAGTCCTGATTGAAGGCAAGGCCATCCAGCTGCACCCGCTCGTCTGCGCCGCATTCAACGCCGACTTTGACGGTGACCAAATGGCGGTCCACGTTCCTCTGTCGATCGAAGCGCAGATGGAAGCACGCACCCTGATGCTGGCATCGAACAACATCCTGTTCCCGTCGAACGGCGAACCATCGATCGTTCCTTCCCAGGATATCGTGCTGGGTCTGTACTACGCGACCCGCGAAGCGATCAATGCGAAGAACGAAGGGATGATGTTCCCTGACGTGTCGGAAGTGATCCGCGCCTACGACAACAAGGAAGTCGAACTGACGACCCGCGTCACCGTGCGTATTACCGAATACCCGAAAAACGCCGAAACGGGCGAATTCGAGAAAACGGTAACGCGTTACGAAACGACGATCGGCCGTGCGATCCTGTCGGAAATTCTGCCAAAAGGCCTGCCGTTCTCCGTCCTGAACCGCGCGCTGAAAAAGAAAGAAATTTCCAAGCTGATCAACACGTCGTTCCGCAAGTGCGGCCTGCGTGCCACCGTGGTGTTCGCAGACAAACTGATGCAATCGGGTTTCCGCCTGGCGACACGCGCCGGTATCTCGATCTGCGTCGACGACATGCTGGTACCGCCGCAAAAAGTCACCCTGATCGCGACGGCCGAATCGGAAGTCAAGCAGATCGAACAGCAATACGCCTCGGGTCTCGTGACCGCCGGCGAGCGTTACAACAAGGTAGTCGATATCTGGGGCAAAACCTCGGATGAAGTCGGCAAGGCCATGATGGACCAGCTCAAAGTCGAAGACGTGATCCGCCGCGACGGCACCAAGTCGACGCAAGAATCGTTCAACGCCATTTACATGATGGCCGACTCCGGCGCGCGCGGTTCCGCAGCCCAGATTCGCCAGTTGGCCGGTATGCGTGGTCTGATGGCCAAACCGGATGGTTCGATTATCGAAACGCCGATTACCGCGAACTTCCGCGAAGGTCTGAACGTTTTGCAGTACTTCATTTCGACCCACGGCGCTCGTAAAGGTCTGGCCGATACGGCGCTGAAAACGGCTAACTCCGGTTACCTGACGCGTCGTCTGGTTGACGTGACGCAAGACTTGGTGGTGATCGAAGATGATTGCGGCACCATGAACGGCGCCGTCATGAAGGCACTGGTCGAAGGTGGTGAAGTCATCGAACCGTTGCGTGACCGTATCCTCGGCCGCGTGGTGGTGCATGACGTCGTCAATCCTGAAACCCAGGAAACGCTGTACGAAGCCGGCACCTTGATGGACGAAGACATGGTCGAAGAGATCGAGCGTCTGTCCATCGATGAAGTCAAGGTTCGCACGCCACTGACTTGCGACACGCGCTTCGGCCTGTGCGCCAAGTGCTATGGCCGCGACCTGGGCCGCGGCATGCTGGTCAACGCCGGCGAAGCCGTCGGTGTGGTGGCAGCGCAGTCGATTGGTGAGCCTGGTACCCAGCTGACCATGCGTACGTTCCACATTGGTGGTGCGGCATCGCGTGCGGCAGTGGCATCGTCGGTGGAAGCCAAGTCGAACGGTACCATCCGCTTCACGGCAACCATGCGTTACGTGACGAACGGCAAGGGCGCGCAAATCGTCATTTCCCGTTCCGGCGAAGTGCTGATTACCGACGACCATGGCCGTGAGCGTGAGCGTCATAAAGTACCGTACGGTGCGACCCTGATCGTCAAGGACGGCATGGTCATCAAGGCCGGTACGGCCCTGGCAACGTGGGATCCGCTGACCCGTCCGATCATTACCGAATACGCCGGTCAAGTGCGTTTCGAGAACGTCGAAGAAGGCGTCACCGTTGCCCGTCAGGTCGACGAAGTGACCGGTCTGTCCACCCTGGTGGCGATCGATGCGAAACGTCGCGGTTCGTTGACGAAAACGTTGCGTCCGCAAGTCAAGCTGATCAACGACGCGAACGAAGAAGTCAAGATCGCCGGCACCGAACACTCGGTGGCGATCGGCTTCCAGGTCGGCGCGCTGATCATGGTCAAGGACGGTCAACAGGTATCGGTTGGTGAGGTGCTGGCACGTATTCCTACCGAATCGCAAAAAACGCGCGATATTACCGGTGGTCTGCCACGCGTTGCCGAACTGTTCGAAGCGCGCTCGCCGAAAGATGCCGGTATGCTGGCGGAAGTCACGGGTACGGTTGCGTTCGGTAAAGAAACCAAGGGCAAGCAGCGGCTGGAAATCACGGACATGGACGGCAACAAGCATGAGTTCTTGATCACCAAGGACAAACAAGTGCTGGTGCATGACGGCCAAGTCGTGAACAAGGGCGAGATGATCGTGGACGGCCCGGCCGATCCGCAAGACATCCTGCGCCTGCTGGGTATCGAAGCGCTGGCACGTTACATCGTTGACGAAGTGCAAGACGTGTACCGTCTGCAAGGCGTGAAGATCAATGACAAGCACATCGAAGTGATCGTGCGTCAGATGCTGCGCCGTGTTCAGATCGTCAATGCCGGCGACACCAACTACATCGTTGGCGAGCAGGTAGAGCGTTCGGAACTGCTGGACGAGAACGATCGCATGGCCGTTGAGAACAAGATTCCAGCGACCTACGAAAACGTCTTGCTGGGTATTACCAAGGCATCGCTGTCGACCGATTCATTCATCTCGGCCGCATCGTTCCAGGAAACCACCCGCGTGCTGACCGAAGCGGCGATCATGGGCAAGCGCGATGGTCTGCGCGGCCTGAAAGAGAACGTCATCGTCGGCCGTCTGATTCCTGGCGGTACGGGCCTGGCCTTCCACCGCGCACGCAAAGAGAAAGAAGCGTGGGAAGTGGAAGAGCGTCAAGCGCTGCTGCTGGCCGAGAAAGCCTCGATGGCTGGCGAAGCTGCAGAAGCATTGCAGGATATCGAGACCCAGCAACACCACGGCGACGAAGCGTAATCTGCGCTGCTAGCTGACAAAACGGCACCTTCGGGTGCCGTTTTTTTATGTCCGTTACTGCGGCCTTCCACCGTGCACGCAAAGAGAAAGAGACGTGGGAAGTGGTTGAGCGTCAAGCCCCGCTGCTGGCCGATAAAGCCACCCTGGCCGGTGAAACCACCGACGATCTGCTGGCCATCGAAACCCGGCAACACCACGGCGACGAAGCGTAATCTGCGCTGCTAGCTGACAAAACGGCACCTTCGGGTGCCGTTTTTTTATGTCCGTTACTGCGGCCTTCCATCGTGCACGCAAAGAGAAAGAGACGTGGGAAGTGGTTGAGAGTCAAGCCCCGCTGCTGGCCGATAAAGCCACCCTGGCCGGTGAAACCACCGACGATCTTTTGGCTATCGAAACCGGCAACACACGACGAAGCGTCATCTTTATCGAGCAGCGTACAATTTATAGTTAATTGCAATCGCATGGATGTCGTCCGCTTTATTTTCCTGGAAATTTTAATCATTTAATTGATAGAAATTCCAGGTAATAGAAAGATTTATTGCGTATGTCATTCAACGGTCATTCGCTAATTATTTAACTTATTAAATATATGAATCTGCGCTGTTCGCTGATAAGCACGGCACCACGGAGAAATTCCTGGTGCCGTTTTTTTATGTCCATGACTGCGGCCTTCCAGCACACACGCAAACAGGAAGCCGCGCCCAGGAACGCCATGGCGTCAGCAAGTCTGCAGTATTGATCGGCACTCGTTTTTGCTGGCATCGTAAAACACATAGACGGCGGCCTCGTCATGAAAATAGCCGTCCACCGGGAGTTGTCCCAAAAATACTAGCGGACCGTGCGCCTCGATGGGCCAGTTGGGCGCTTGCAGCCAACGGGGCGGCTTCTTCGCATAGCGAAATAACGCGAGCAATTGCGCCCGCAGCCACTGCGTCCGTTCACTTTTTTTCGCATGCGGCGGTGCCTTGTCCAGCAGTGCCGCCACATAGGCCAGATCCACATCCAGCCACTTCGGCTGCGCCGCCAGCAAAAGCGCGTGCAACTGGCCAGGCTTTTCCGAGACGAATAGCGGAATGCCGGCGGCGTGCAAAAACTCGGCCAGGGCGCCCTGCGCGTTCAGCACGTCCGCCGGATTGTGCAGGTCGAGCGATATCAGATAGTGATACAGCGTGTGCCCCGCGTGCGCATACCTGGGCGCCGGCTGCGCTGACAACAGGCGCTCTGTTTCTGCGTCTTCATATAAAAGGTGTTCAAAGGCCGCCGTATCAAGCTGTCCTCCGACAAACCCGACCAGGCTGCTGGTGGCTGATGACATACAAGTGTTCCCCTGAAAATACGGTGCGTCGGTGACTGCAAGTGTGAGAGGGCACGCCGTTTTCCGATCGTTCGGGAGTGCGCAACCATGGCGATTATGCACGATGCCGTCATGCCGGCACACTCTGTTGTAGCGTAGCAAAAGCGCACTTGCCACGCCAATTTCCAGTGCGCTCATGCTAATATCTGGCGCATGATTGCCCAAGCCCTGTTTACTCCCGCCCAGCAGAAACTGCTGGGACTGCTCTTTGTCCGCGTGAATGAAGGCTTTCACTTGAACGAGATTATGCGCTTGACGGGTCTGGGCAGCGCGTCGGCGCAGCGGGAACTGCGCCGGCTGCATGAGGCCGGCCTGATCACGTCGGAGCGGATCGGCAATGTGCGGCGCTTCTGGCCCAACAAGGAAAGCCTCGTGTATCCGGAGTTGAGCGGGCTGGTGCAGAAAACCTTCGGCATCGTCGGCGTGCTCAGCATGGCCCTGGCGCCCTTGCGTACCCAGCTGCACCTGGCCTTCGTGTCGGGCGCCACGGCGAAGGGACAGGACATGCCCGGCAGCGCCATCGACTTGCTGCTGGTGGGTGAAGAAGCCAATTATGGCGATCTGTTGACGGGATTGGCCCCGGCCGAGCGAACCTTACGGCGCAAAATCAATCCCAACCTATATACGCTGGCCGATTATCGCCGGCGGCTACGTGAAGGCCAGCCATTTCTGCTGCAGGTATTACAGCAGCCGAAGTTGTTTGTCATCGGCGATGAATCACTATTGCATGCGCTGGCATTACCGGGTTCTTCATTACAAACGAATGACATGCCATCTGTATTCTAAAGGCCGGGCCTGGCATTCAATTTCTGACGCATGAAATTGTTGGCCAGAATAATATCTGAGGCGGATTGATCGTATGATGAATAAACTACAGGCTTTCGGTTTAATTGTTTCCCAAGCGGTACGCGGCGAATTAACGTTTCCCACGAGCGTTAATTCCGCACTGCAATTGCAATTGGCTTTGGCTGAACCGGACTGCCATATCGACCATGCGATCAAGCTGGTATTGGCCGAACCCTTGCTGGCGGCGCGCACGGTCGCGCTGGCCAACTCGGCCGTCTACAGCCGCGGCGATGCGGCGCCCGTGACCAGCGTGCGCGCCGCCGTCATGCGCATGGGCTACCGCAATCTGTACGCGCTGGTGGCGGCCATGGTCGTGCGCCAGTTCGGCAGCAAGATCATCGACCCCGTCCTGCGCCAGAAGGCGGCCCAGCTGTGGGAGCACACGGCCCACGTGGCGGCGCTGGCGCACGTGCTTGCCCGCCGCGTGACGCACGTCGATGCCGACACGGCGCTGTTTGCCGGCATCGTGCATGAGGTGGGCGGTTTTTACCTGTTGTCGCGTGCCGACGAATTTCCCGGCCTGCTCGACGACGATGCGGATCACTGGATGGAGTCCGCAGAAGAAATCATTTCCCGCGAAGTCATGAAGAAGCTTTTGATCCCGCTGGCCGTGAGCGAAGCCATCGAAGGCTTGCGCGATGGCTTGCTGTCGATTCCGCCCGACTCCCTGCTCGACACCTTGTTATTGGCCAAGCAACTGTCGCCCGTGCAGTCGCCGTTGCAGGTGACGTATGTGGAAATGCTCACGCCCTCCGATTCCGTCATCGATTTCATTATCGATAACGAGACTTTGCAAAGCATCCTCGCCGAATCGGCCGAGGAAGTGCGTTCGATGAGTGCCGCGCTGCTCGTCTGAGCTCGTCCGAGATCAGCGCATTGTTCGCCTGGCCCTGCCGCGCTGTCTGCCAGCGCAGTCAGGGGCCCGGATGCAGCACGACCTTGATGCATTGCTCCTGTTTCTTCTGGAAGATTTCGTAGCCGTGCGGCGCTTCGTCCAGGGTCAAGTGGTGGGAAATGATGGCGCCGGGATCGAGCTCGCCCCGTTGTATCCGTTCCAGCAGTGGCTGCATGTAGCGCTGCACGTGTGTTTGGCCCGTCTTGATGGTCAATGAACGGTTCATGATGGAGCCAAACGGAATCTTGTCGCTGAAGCCGCCATATACCCCTGGCACCGAGACGACGCCGCCGTTGCGACACGCCATCAAGGCTTCGCGCAGGGCCGTGGGACGATCCGATTCCAATTTCATCGTCTGCTTGAGGCGGTCGTAGATATAGCTGACGCCGGAGCCGTGCGCTTCCATGCCGACGGCGTCGATGCAGGCATCGGGGCCTCGTCCTCCCGTCATTTCCCGCAGGGCATCGGGCACGTCCACGGCATCGAAATGCAGGGTTTCCGCACCGGACAGTTCGCGCGCCATGCGCAGGCGTTCCGGGTAATGGTCGATGGCGATGACGCGCTCGGCGCCGAGCAGGAAAGCGCTCTGGATGGCGAACTGCCCCACGGGGCCGCAACCCCAGACGGCCACCACCTGGCCTGGCGTGATGGCGCAGGCTTCGGCCGCCATGTAGCCGGTCGGCAGTATGTCCGAGAGAAATAGTACCTGTTCATCCTTGAGCTCGTCCGGTACCTTGATGGGGCCGACGTCGGCAAACGGCACGCGCACATATTCGGCCTGGCCGCCCGCATAGCCGCCCGTCAGGTGGGAATAGCCAAAGATGCCTGCGCCCGAGTGGCCCCACATCTTTTCCGCCATATAGGCGTTCGGATTGGAATTCTCGCACACCGAGTACAGCTGTTGCTCGCAAAAGAAGCAGCGTCCGCAGGCAATGGGAAACGGCACCACCACCCTGTCTCCCACCTTGAGCTTGCGCACAGCGGAGCCCACCTCCACCACCTCGCCCATGAACTCATGGCCGAGGATATCGCCTTGCTCCATAGTAGGCACGACGCCATTGTAGAGGTGCAGGTCGGAACCGCAGATGGCCGTGGAACTGACTTTGATGATGGCGTCGCCGGGATTGAGGATGGCGGGATCGGGCACCTGTTCGATCCGTACGTCGCGCTTGCCGTGCCAGCAGTTGGCTTTCATGACACACCTCCGTTTGCTTGCGGTCGGGGGGAAGATACCGTGCCGCTCGTCTTGAGTAGCAAGCGCGCCTTGAAGCTGCGCTTGCCTGACGGCTGGCCCTCGATGGTGCTGACTTCGCCCGTCTCCATCCACTGCTTGAAGCGGCGCAAGGTGGTCTCGATCTTGTAGGCGGGCGCCTGGCTGAAGAGGCCGGCCACGGCCGCGCCCACCTTGCCGACCGGCGCCTGCATGTGCAGTTGCATGGTGACCACGGTGCCGCGCCCGCCCGGTGCGGGCGACAGTTCCAGCGCGCCCGTTTCCGCATGATTTTCCGCCGCGCGCCAGCGCATGCCCTGGCCCGGACGCTCGTCTGTCAGTTCGCCTATCCACTCGCCTTCGACGCTGTGCCAGCGCGAGCGGCGCGCATCGATTATCTGCACCGATTGTAAACCTGGCATGAAGCGGGGCAGGTTTTCCAGGTCGCGCCAGGCGCGGTAGCATTCGTCGGCGGAACGGTTGACGATCACGCTCCTTTGCAGCGCCAGCCCCTCTTCGCCGGGCGCGGGCAGTTCGCTCAGCTTGCGCGGCGCCAGTTGTGCGCTGGCGATATAGTCGATGGCCGTCACGCCTGCCACCACGGCTGCGGTCGCCGCCAGGCGCGTGCGCGCATTGCGCCGGCTGGTCATGGCCGCGCCCAGCAGCGACAGATCCATGGCGTCGCCGGCGATGCGCGACCAGCGCCATGCCGGCCTGCTTTCTCCGCGCAGCAAGGCGACACCGCAAGCCATTTCGCGCAGGCCGATGGCGCGTATCCAGACAGACGAGACGCCGCGCAAGCCGCTGGCCCGCGCCAGCCCGCGCGGCGCCACCAGCTGGACCAGGCCCAGTCCGATGCTGAGCCAGCCAAGTGCCGTGATCAGGCCATGGTTGCCATGCGCGGTATCGTCGGGAATGTGCCGCTGCAGCCGTCCATCGCCCTGGACGCGCGCGCTCGTGTAGTGAAGAATGGCGTCGTGCCCATTCCCGGACGAGCCGGATGTTTCCGCTGGCATTTCTGACTGCTGCCGCCACGTTGGCGGACGCGCCGTGGCGCCATCGCTGATGTCTTCGTTTTGCATGCTGCCTCCCTTCTGTGTATGGGAATTAGGCAGCATTGTTTGGTACGCGTTCCGGCAGGCGTGCGTGAGATGCGCTGGATCTGCGCCAGATCAAGCATCGGCGCGAAAAAAAACGGCAGCCCGGACTGGCGCTGCCGTTGTGGCGGAAAGCGACTAGCTTACTTCTGCTGCGCGATCCACCGGTCGACCTTCGCTTCCAGCAGTTTCAGGGGCAGCGTACCATCGCTCAGCACCACTTCATGGAACTTCGGCAGGCTGAATTTGTCGCCCAAGGCTTGCTGCGCGCGCTGGCGCAGTTCGAGGATCTTCAGCGAACCGATTTTGTAACCCAGCGCTTGGCCAGGCCAGGCCATGTAGCGTTCCGTCTCGCTTTTCGCCACGGCGTCATAGCCGAGGGTGTCGCGCATGTACTTGATCGTCTGCTCGCGCGTCCAGCCCTTGGTGTGCAAGCCCGTGTCGACCACCAGGCGCACGGCGCGCAGCATCTCGTCGTTCAAATGGCCGAAATACTGGGCCGGATCCTCGAACAAGCCCATTTCCTTGCCCAGGGTTTCCGCATACAGGGCCCAGCCTTCCGTGAAGGCATTGTTGCCGCCGAAGCGGCGGAAGTTCGGCAAGTCCATCTCTTGCACCAGCGCCAGGTGGAAATGGTGGCCCGGCTTGCCTTCGTGCAGGAACAGGGTGGTCATGCCCGTGTCGCCATACAGTTTCGGATCCGTGACGACGGACCAGAACACGCCGGGGCGCGAACCGTCGGCGGCCGGCGCCGTGTAGTGATCGGCGGCCGTGTCGCGGCTCAGTTCAGGTTCCAGACGCAAGTCCAGCGGCGCTTTCGGCACCAGGGTGAACAGGGCGGGCAATTTGCTGTCGAGCAGCACGTTTAGTTTCCGGTAGACGTCGAGCACTTCCTGCTCCGTCTTGAACGGGCGGTATTTCGCCTGTTCCGATACCCATACGGGCAAGCCGGCGGCCGGGCCGTTGTAGCCCATCTTCGGGCCCACGATCGCGTATTGTTCCTGGATGCGCGCCACTTCCTTCAAGCCGATGGCGTGGATCTGCTCCGGTTTCAGATCCGTGGTGGTGCTGCTGGCCACGCGCGCCTGGTACCAGGCGGCGCCATCGGGCAGGGCGCTCCAGCCGCTGCTCGTGCGGCCGGCCGGCAGGTAATCGCGCTCCATGAAGGTGGACAGGCGCTGCAGCGCCGGCATCAGCTTGGCTTCGATGATGACGGTATAGGTTTGCGTCAGGCGCGCCTTGTCCGCGTCGGAAAAACTGGCCGGCAAGTTCTTGATCGGCGTGTAATAGACGCTGTCCTGCGGCGTGGCGCTGACGAGCTTCTTGAATTGCGGCAGGGCCGATTCCGTCAGCGCCTTCGGCAGCACGATGCCCTTTTGCATGCCGACTTTCATGTTGGCGATGGCTTGGTCTATCCAGCCCGGCAACTGGCCGATACGGCTCAGGTAAGCGTCATACTCCTTGATCGTTGTCAAAGGCTGCGATGCCTCGCCGCCCGCATAATTGGCGAGGGTGACGGGCATGCTGTCCATCTGGTTCAGCGGCAGCAGGTATTCCGGGAAGCGCTCGAAGCTCAGCGCCGTCGCCAGTTCATAGTCGAGGATGTCGTAGTTGATCTGGTCCTGGTGCGACAGCTGCGCGCGGGCAATGCTGCGCAGCGTCTTCTGGTACTGGCGGTACAGGGCGAACTGTTTTGCGCGCGCGGCGGGCACGATGGCTGAACCGAGTTGGTCATCAAAACGGTTGTCGCCGCTCTCGGTGGCATTGATCGGCTCGAAACGGGCCAGCGCGTCGTAGTATGTGTCGGCCAGCACTTGCAGCTGCTGCTTTGCTTTTGGCGCGCTGACGGCGGGCGCGACGGCTGTTTTGGCTGCGGGCTGGGCCGCTTGCGCCATGGGTGCGTAGGCGAGCAACAGGGAGATGGCCAGGGTGCCGAGGGTGCCGGCGGCAAAACGATGCTTCATGCGCGATGTCCTTTGTAAGGAGGGAATGAACGGAGGCGTTGTGGGTCGGGGTGGCCGGTCGCGATGGAGCAGCCGGGGCGTAAGCATACGCCATTGCCCAGTACGTTTGGATAAATTGTACGAGAGGAATGTTGCTATTTTGCCGTAGGCGGCAGGTCCGCTTTCATCGCTTGCCAGTGGCTGCTGCTCAAGGGAAGGCAAGCAGGGCAGGGCGTGGCGGCGATCAGGCTGCGGATCTGCTGCGCGCGCGCCGCCGTTTGCGGGTGCGAGGAAATCCAGCCGGGTACCTTGGCCTTGTCCTTGTCATCGAGCTTCTGGAAAAAGCTGAGCATGCCGTCGGGACGGATGTGCGCGCGCTGCAAGGCGAGCAAACCGAGACGGTCCGCCTCTTCTTCCATGTCGCGGCTGAAATACAAGGTGCCGGCCTGGTGCGCCAGCATGGCGGCCACGGCGCTGATGTCGCCGATGGTCACGCCCACGAGGGCGCCCCAGCCCAGGCTGCTGATCATTTGCCGCAGCGAATGACGCTGCTCCACATGCTGCACTTCATGCGCGAGTACGCCGGCCAACTCGCCCGGGTCGGCGGCCTGGCGCAGCAAGCCCATATGCACGACGATGATGCCCCCCGGCATGGCAAACGCGTTGACCGTGTCGTCGTTCTTGATCAGCCAGCGGTACTGGTAGCGCGAGCCGGCCGTCAGCTTGCGGCCGATCTCCTGCACCGTCTGCTGCTCCACGCCGCTTTCGCTGATGCCGCCCTGCGCGCGCACTTGCGACAGGGCCAGTTCGCCCAGCTGTTTTTCCGTCGACAAAGGGATGAATCCCGCCAGCGCGCCGACGGCATGGCCGCCTTGCCACCACAGCAGAGCTGCCGCGACGATGGCCGCGCCTGTCAAACCGGCCAGCCAGCCCGACACCTGCCGCCGGTTGCGCTGGCGCTCGCCCCACAAACGCTGCAGTTGCGGCTGCAGCGCGGCCGGCGCTTCGCGCAAGACGATGGCGATGTCGCTCGCCGTCAGCGGTTTCAGCGAGGCTTGCCGTCCTTGTTCGTCGAGCCAGTTCAGGAACAGTTCCGGCCCATCGACGCCGCCTACGCTGACGACCAGTTGCGCCACGTCGACACCATGGCCGGGCGCATCGATAGCCAGCTGGCTGCCGAAAAAATGCGCGCTGACGGCCGTGCCCGCCGGGCCGCCGTCGGGGCCGCTCAGCAGTGCCTGGAATGGCGTCATGCGGCCGCCTCGGCAAAGCGGCTTTCGTACAGGGCCGCCATCAGGTCGGACTGGCTGATGATGCCGGCCAGACGCTCTTCATCGTCGAGGATGGGAATATGGTGATAGCCGGCGTCGGCCATCAGGGGAACCAGATCGATGATGGGCGTGCCCAGGCGGGCCGTGTGCGGGGACGGCGTCATAAGCTGCCCCACCACTTCCGGCTTGTCGCTATGGGACAGGCCGCTGCGTTGCAGCAGGCCGCGCAGGCGCTGGCGCATGCCCTGATAATCGTCGAGGCCGCCATGGCGCAGGAAATCCGTCTGCGTGATAATGCCGATGACGCGGCGCGCCCGGTTCAGCACGGGCAGGGCGCCCACCTGGTGTTCGCGCATGGTGCGCCAGGCAACATCGAGCGGCGTGCCGAACTCCACGCTGAGCACGTCTTTCGACATGATGTCGGCGCAGGTGACGACGCCGAAGCGGCGCTGGTAGGCGCGCATTTCCGTTTGCAGGAAGATCGCTTGCAAATCGTCGCGGCTGATGTCGAGCACTTCGCTGTGCTGGCGCAGGACGGCGTCGAGGTCATCGGGCGAAAAGCCCAGCCGGTTGCTGGGCACGTCATCCTTGGTGGCGTGCGGATGCGGCGCCACCAGTTGCTGGATGTGCGGGTAGCGGCGCCCCGTCAGGTTGTTGTACAGCACGGCGCAAGCGACCAGCACAGCGGAATTGAACAGCACGGTGATGAAGACGAATTCAAAGCCGGCGGCATGCACGCTGGCGCCGCCAACCACCGTGGTGAGCGCCACGGCGCCGCCCGGCGGATGCAGACAGCGCAGGGCAAACATCGCGCCGATGGCCAGACAGGCGGCCAGCGCCGCCACGCCCACGCTCGATCCCAGCCATTTCACGCAGGCCATGCCGACCAGGCCGGAGATGACGTTCCCGCCCACCACGGACCACGGTTGCGCCAGCGGGCTGGCCGGCAGGCAGAACAGCAATACGGCAGAGGCGCCCATGGGCGCGATCAGGTAGACGCTGGCGCTGTCGGGGGCCAGCAGGAAATGGCAGATCAGGCCTGTCAGCAGCAAGCCGCAGATGGCGCCCGCACACGCACGTAATTGTTCGCGGCGGCTGCCGTTGTTCGGTTGCGGCAGCCAGCGTGCCAGGAAAGAAGTCGTCATGGAGGAGGGCGCGTTCGGATCGCGTTGCTCAGTGTGAGCCCGATATTATCCCATGCGTTCCATTTCGCTGCCTGCAGGCATCAATCTTCGGCACAGACTGCTTGCAAGCCGTGTTGCTCCAGCAAGTTCCTGGAGGCCGCGATGGCGGAAGGTGCCGGTTTGCTGCTGGCGCAGGCATAGATGTCATTGAGGACCACCGCCGCATCCTTGCCCATTACAGCGGCCATCAGCTCGGCCAGGTTGCAGTCGGAAAAGTGTTCATACAGCAGGGCCAATACGGCGAAATACGCCGAGTCGGGAATGCCAGCGGGATAGGCGCTGCGCAGCATGCGAGCGGCGCCGGACAAGGTTGGGGGCAGGGTATCTGGCATGCTCAAGCGGCTACTCCTTGGTGTTGCTTATACCTTTTCCGCATAAGCACAGTGCAATTAAATGGTGGATATTTCCCATAAGCAGGCATATTCTAGACAATCACGCCAGCTGGCAGCTGTTCAGCTGGCCTCACGATTTTTTTCAGGAGCCCGCATGCGCTTTTCTCTTTTCCTTGCCAGCCTGCTGCTTGCCGGCACCGCCGTTGCCGCCGCGCCGACACCGGCTAACCCCGTCGCCACGCCGCACTTGCCGTACAACGCGGCGGCCGACGCCAAGGCCGACGTGGCCCGCGCGCTGGCCGAAGCGAAGGCGGCGCACGTACCTGTCTTGCTGATCTTTGGCGCCAACTGGTGCGAGGATTGCCGTGCGCTCGACAAGGCATTGAAGGAAGGCAAGAACGCGGAATTGATGCAGCAGCAGTTCAAGGTCGTCAAGGTCGACGTGGGTAACTTCGACCATAACCTGGACGTGGCGCAAGCCTATGGCAATCCGCTCAAGAAAGGCATCCCCGCTGCCGTGCTCGTCTCGAGCGACAATAACCAGGTGCTGTACGCCACCAAGGGCGGCGAACTGGCCAATGCCCGCCGCATGAGCGAGAGCGGCATCTACGATTTCTTCAAGCAAGCGGCCAGCGTGAAAGCGCCGGCGATTTAAGCGTCTTCTTTAAAACTCTTCCCACGCATCGCTGGCCGGCGCTGCCGGGCGCGATGGCGTGGGCAGCACCGGCTTGTGCGCCGGCTGCCGGGGCTGTAGCTGCGCCGCATGCCCGGTTTCTTCCAGCTTGAACACGCTGACTACTTGCGCCAGCCGGCCGGCCTGGTCCTGCAACGATTGGGCTGCCGCCGCCGCTTCTTCCACGAGGGCCGCGTTTTGCTGGGTGGCGTCATCCATCTGCGTGACGGTGGCATTGACTTGCGCGATGCCCTGGCTTTGTTCCTGGCTGGCCGAGGCGATTTCTCCCATCAGGTCGGCCACCCTTTGCACGGAGACGACGATGTCCTGCATGGTGGCGCCGGCCGAGTCGACCAGCTTGCTGCCCGCTTCGACCTTGCTGCCCGAGTCGACGATCAAGTCCTTGATTTCTTTCGCTGCCGCTGCCGAGCGTTGCGCCAGGTTGCGCACCTCGGTCGCCACCACAGCAAAGCCGCGGCCCTGTTCGCCCGCACGGGCTGCCTCGACGGCCGCGTTCAGGGCGAGGATATTGGTTTGAAAGGCAATGCCGTCGATCACACCGATAATATCGGCGATCTTGCGTGAACTTTCCGTAATCGCGCCCATCGTCTGCACCACTTGTCCCACCACTTCACCGCCCTTGACGGCGTGGTTTGAGGCCGACACGACCAGCTGATTGGCCTGGCGCGCATTGTCCGCGTTCTGTTTCACGGTCGACGTCAGTTCTTCCATGGCGGCCGCCGTCTCT
Source organism: Janthinobacterium sp. BCJ23 (assembly GCF_059617945.1). Taxonomy (NCBI): domain Bacteria; kingdom Pseudomonadati; phylum Pseudomonadota; class Betaproteobacteria; order Burkholderiales; family Oxalobacteraceae; genus Janthinobacterium; species Janthinobacterium sp. BCJ23. Next base: position 24,139 of record NZ_JCAQAW010000014.1, read on the forward strand.
TCCAGGCTCGACGCCTGGGCTTCCGTGCGCGCCGACAGGTCCAGGTTGCCCGACGCGATCTGGCTCGATGCGCTGGCAATGGAGCCCGTACTGTCGCGAACTTCGCGTATCGTCACGTTCAGCGATGCGACGAAGCGGTTGAAGGCGGCGGCCAGCGCGCCGACCTCGTCTTCCGATTCGACGGGCATGCGGCGGCTCAGGTCGCCATTGCCGCTGGCGATTTCGCTGAGCATGTCGGCCGCCCGCGCGACGGGGGCCGCGATGGCGCGGCTGATGACATAAATGATGCACAGGGCGATGCCGCCACCGACGAGGCCGGCGATCAGGGCGGCAAGCAGGGCCGAACGCGTGACATTGCCCAGCACTTCCGTTTCCGGCACTTCCGCCATCACGTATAAATTCAATTCCGGCACGAAAGAGGCGGCGACGAACTGGCGTCCCGCAGGCGCGTCGTAGATGGCGTATGCGTATTTGTTGCCCGTCAACAGGCTCTTGCTCAGGGTATCGCTAAAGCCGGGCAGATCCTTGAGCTGATGCTTGCCGTCGGCCAGGGCCGTGTCGCGGTGCACCAGCAGCACGCCATTGGCGCGCGCCAGGTAGACATGGCCCGTCTGGCCGATCTTGTAGCTGCGGATGGTGTCAGCCAGCGCATTGATGGACAGGCCCAGGCCGGCCGCGATCTGCTTGCCGCCCGCCGTCTGGCCGCGCGCATTCAGGTACAGCATCAGGTCGCTGGAGTTTTCCGCCTTGTCGATGTCGAGCGTGTAGGCCTTGTCGCCGGCCAGCAAGCCATAAAACCACTGGTCGGCCGCCTGGTTCTTGTCCAGGGTGCGCAGCAAGCCTTCCGTGGTGAAATACTTGCCCGTGCTGGCCGAGGCCCAGTTGATCGAAGCGGCCTTGTTCTTTTCCTTGACGACCTTGGCGTAGCGCTGGAAGGTGGCGATGCCGCTGTCGGGCAAGCCCGCGTCTTCCCAGTCTTGCAGGTAGACATCGTTGGCCATGGTCTGCACCACGGACAGGGGCTGGCTGATCTGGCGCAGCACGTCGTTGCGGATCTCGCCCACTTGCGCCGGCAACTCCTGGCTGACGACGCGCTCGCGCACGTAATCGCTGCTCATGCGCACGCTGAGGAAAGACGAGATCGCCATGAAGAACAGCAGGCACAAGCCCATGCTGAACAGGAGTTTTTTCTGGATGGAGAGGCGGCGGAGCAGAGACATGGAAGACCTTGGAGGATGGCCTGCAGAATGAGCAGAAAAGCGGGCAGGCGAGCAGACAGTATACCGGCCGCACTGCGTCTTCCATCGCACCATTGCTGCTTTTCATTCATTTATGTTGCATTGCAGCAACGTGCGATCATCTCAGGCAGGCAAGCCGTGGGCGATCAATTCCAGCGGCAATTCCGTGCTGCACTTGATCTGCTCCATGGAAAAGGCGGACGACACGCCCGTCAGCTGCACGGCCTTGATGAGCTTTTTGTAGAAGGTGTCATAGCCCTTGATGTCGGTGGTGACGACTTTCAGCAGGTAATCGATGTCGCCGCTCATGCGGTGAAATTCCTGTACCTCGGGCAAGACGATGACGGCGGCGGCGAAGCGGCGCAGCCATTTTTCATCGTGCTGTCCCGTGCGCACGCTGACGAAGACGGTCACGGGCAAACCCACTTTTTGCCGGTTCACGATGGCCACGCGGCTCTCGATATAGCCGTCTTCTTCCAGGCGCTTGACCCGCTTCCAGCACGGCGTGCTGGACAAGCCGATTTTTTCGCTGAGGGCGGCGATCGACAGGGTGCCATCCTGCTGCAAGGCGGCCAGGATGGCGCAGTCGAATTTGTCGAGCGAGGCGTTTGGTGAATTCATTTTACTATTCCAGTTTTTATGGCATGAACATGCTGCATGGTACATCATTTGCAGCATTGTTTGGCATATCTTCACGGGGGCGGGCCGGTAGACTATCCATATGTTCCAGCCGCCTGCGCTGCCCCTTTTATAGAATACTCAGACTGCCATCATGAAAGAAATCTACCTCGACAGCAATGCCACCACTTGCGTGCTGCCCGCCGCCGTTGCCGCCGCCAAGCAGGCGATGGAGCAGGGCTATGGCAATCCCAGCAGCACCCACGCGACGGGATTGCAGGCCAAGGCCATGATGGATGGCGTGCGCCAGCGCGCCGCCCGCTTGCTGGGCGTGGGCGACGGCCGCCTGATGTTCAACAGCGGCGCCACCGAAGGCATTCAGACAGCCGTGCTGTCGGCCCTGTGCGCGTTGCGCGAACGGCGCGATGCGGGCAAGCGCATCGGCAGCCTGCTGCTGTATGGCGCGACCGAGCACAAGGCCGTACCGGAAAGCCTGGCGCACTGGAATCGCCTGCTGGGCCTGAACCTGGAAGTGCGCAAGCTGCCCGTCGATGCGCAGGGGCGCCACGATCTGCAGGCACTCGGTGCGCTGATCGGCGACGCGGCCATGCTGTGCACGATGGCGGCGAATAATGAAACGGGCGTCGTCAGCGATTTGTCCGCCATCGCCCAGCTGCTGCAGGAGCGCGGCGCCGATGCCTACTGGATGGTCGATTGCGTGCAGGCGCTGGGCAAGCTGAAACTGAACCTGGCCGCCACGCGCATCGATTACGCACCGTTTTCCGGCCACAAGCTGTATGCGCCCAAGGGCATCGGCATGCTGTACGTGCGCGCCGGCGCCCCATTTACGCCGTTGATGATGGGCGGCGGCCAGGAAGCGGGCTTGCGCTCGGGCACGGAAAACATGGCCGGCATCGCCGCGCTGGGCGCCGTGCTGGCCGCGCTCGACGATGGCAAGACCTTCCGCAGCCACGCCGACCTGGCCGCGTTCCGCGCGCAGCTGGTGGCCAGCCTGGAACGTGCCTTCCCCGGCATCGTGTTCAATATGCCGTTCGACTTGTCCTTGTCGACGACGCTCAATTTTTCCGTGCCCGGTTTGTCGTCAAAGGAATTGCTCGACCTGTTCGACGCGGCGCGCGTGCGCGTCAGCTCGGGCAGCGCCTGTTCCGCCGCCAAGGCGCTTCCCAGCTATGTGCTGGAAGCGATGCACGTGCCGCAATGGCGTGCCAGCTCGGCCATCCGTTTGTCGTTCGGTCCCCTGATCGACGCGGCGACGGTGACGGCCGCCTGTGCGCGCATCGAGCGCTGCGGCGAAGCGCTGCGCAGCAGCTGCCTGCTGCCGTCCGCGCTGGCGCCATCGCCGCAGGACGGCGTGATCCAGCTCAGCGTTGATGGCCAGTGCACCTGGCTGCTCAGCGACCTTGCCAGCGCCAGTTGCGTCGTCATCGATCCCGTCGCCGCGCTCGTGCCGCGCCTGGCCGCTTTCATCCGCTGCCAGCACTTGGCCTTGCGCGCCATCGTGCACACGGCGGCACCAGCCGACCATGGCGTGGCGCGCCTGGCGCTGCTGCAGGAACTCGAGATCGAACAAGTCGGTCACGTCGATATCGACGGTGAGCTGGCGCTGGGCCAGCAGCGTTTGCGCCGCGTCGAATGCGGCGAAAACCATGTGTATCTGCTGGGGCAGCGCTTCGCCTTCATCGGCGCCCTGACGCCCGAAGCGCTGGCGCCCTTGCTGGATGCTGCACTGCTGACGCAGGATACCGTGCTGTGCGCGTCAGGCGACGACGGCAGCATTTGCGCTACCGTGCGCACCGTGCAGGACGGTAGCGTGCTGGCTGTCGAACTGCAGCTCGATGCGGCCGCCTTGCCCGCCTTCCTGCGCCAGCATCCCGGCGCCATCCTCGTCGACGTGCGCGAAGCGTATGAACACGCGGCGTGCGCCGGCACGGTGTTCGAGGGCTGCGAGGTGCGCAGCGTACCGCTGAGCCGCCTGGCGGGACAGGTGGCCGCGTGGCTGCAGCAGCCGCAGCGCCCGCTGGTCTTTTTCTGCCGCAGCGGCAACCGCAGCGCGCGCGCTAGCGCCTGCCTGCGCCGCCTCGGTCACAGCGCGGCATGGCAACTCAATGGCGGCATGGCGATGGCCGAGGCGACGCGCCACCCGCTGGCCATTGCGGCCTGAACGGTCTGAACTTTCTTCCTTGAAATATTGCACCGTGCCATCTTTGGCACGGTGCTTCTCTCGCATTTCTTGCATTCATTTCCTGACGGCATTTTTCTGCCGCTCAACAGGCTAATTTCTTTGCTGAAACGTCCCTAAAACGTGATGTATGTACGCTAGCGCACGGTCTTGCGCAGATGGCGCACCTACGATGAAGTTCAGAAAATCTCCCTATACCCTGAGATTCGTCGTAACGCTCCGGCGCTTCGCTTTCCGTCTTCGCCAGTGTCCGATCGTGTTCTTCCAGACTGGGCCAGCGTGACGGCGGCCGCTGGCTGTGTGCGCGCACCTAGCGAGGCCCAAGTTGAAAGAGTACACAGCAGTTGTCACGCAGCAGATCAAGGAACAGATTTCCAAAGTTAAAGAAATCTTCCGCGACCATTCCCTTGCACCGGACACCTTCGACGCCGCGCGCGACGATGCCTTGCCCCTGCGTTCCGAATTATTCAGCGCCATGCAGATGGCCGCCCACGGCAAGCACGTGGCCACCGGCCATGCGGTGGGCAAGCATCACGGCCGCGACCGCCTGTTGGCGCGCCTGGCCGACAATGCGGCCCTGATCACGGCCACCGTCAACGAGCTGACGGCGACCGTCAAAAGCGGACGCCAGGTCACGCCCGCCTCGGAATGGCTGCTCGATAATTTTTACCTGATCGAAGAGCAGATCCGCACCACGCGGCGCCATTTGCCGAAGAACTACAGCAAGGAGCTGCCGCGCTTGACGTCGGGCCCCGACGCCGGCTGCCCGCGCGTCTATAAAATTGCGCTGGAAATCATCTCGCACGGCGATGGCCGCGTCGACCTGGAAAACCTGTGCCACTTCGTCGAGGCTTACCAGGATGTGGCCACCCTGACCCTGGGTGAACTGTGGGCCGTGCCCATCATGCTGCGCCTGGCCCTGATCGAAAACCTGCGCCGTGTGGCCGTGCGCGTGGCCGACGACCGCATGCAGCGCGACCTGGCCAATACCTGGGCCGACCAGATGACGGAGATCGCCGAGCGCAATCCCAGCGGCTTGATCCTGCTGGTGGCCGACATGGCCCGGTCGAATCCGCCGATGACCAGCGCCTTCGTGGCCGAATTGTCGCGCCGCCTGCAGGGACAAAGTTCCTCGCTGACCCTGGCGCTGTCGTGGCTGACGCACAAGCTGGCCGAGTCGGGCCTCACCATTGAGCAGCAGATCCAGTCCGAAATCGGGCAGCAGGCGGCCGACCAGGTATCGATCGCCAACAGCATCGGCAGCCTGCGTTTTCTCGGCACCATGGATTGGCAGGAATTCGTCGAGACCATGAGCGTGGTCGAGCAGACCTTGCGCCTCGATCCGGCCGGCACGTATGGATTGATGGATTTCGCCACGCGCGACAGCTACCGCCACGCCATCGAACGCATCGCCAGGCGCAGCGCGCGCAGCGAAGTGGAAGTGGCCGAGATGGTGGTGCAGCTGGCGCACACGCACGGCAACGGCAATGACGCGCGCCGCGGCCACATCGGCTTCTACCTGGTGGGGCGCGGCGTGCTGGTACTGGAAAAACAGGCAGGCGCGAAGCTGCCCTTCGTCGAGGCGCTGCAGCATACGGCGCGCGCCGCGCCGCTGGCCGTCTACCTGGGCGCCATCTGCTTCCTGACCCTGGCGACGAGCGCCTTGCTGCTCGAGCGCGCCGTGCGCCATGGCGTGCAGGGCTGGCCCCTGGCGGCGCTGGGCGCGCTGGCGCTGCTGGGCAGCAGCCAGCTGGCCGTGGCCGTGGTGAACTGGCTGGCGACCCTGATGACGTCGCCGCACCCGCTGCCGCGCATGGATTACCAGGCCGGCATTCCGTCGGACGCGCGCGGCATCGTTGTCGTGCCGACCCTGATCTACAGCGAGGAAAACGTGGCGGCCCTGTGCGAGGCGCTGGAAGTGCGTTATCTCGCCAACCGCGACCCGAACCTGCGTTTCTGCCTGCTGACGGACTTCGTCGACGCCGAGGCGCAAACGATGCCGGGCGACGAAGCCCTGCTGCGCCAGGCGCAGGAGACCATCCGCATCCTGAACGAGAAATACCGCGTGGAGGGCGTCGAATTCAAGGAAAACGGGGACCCTGCCGATCCCGAGGAGCTGGGCCATGTGGGACCGTTCCTGCTGCTGCACCGTCCGCGCCTGTGGAATTCGCAGCAGAATGCGTGGATGGGGCAGGAGCGCAAGCGCGGAAAATTGTCCGACCTGCACGCGTTCTTGCGCGGCGGCGCGCGCGACAAATTCTCGCTGGTGGAAGGCGAGTTGCGCGGCCTGCGCACGATCAAATACGTGATCACGCTCGACACCGATACGCAGCTGCCGCGCGACGCGGCGCGCGAATTCATCGCCACCATGATGCACCCGCTGAACCGCCCCGTGCTCGACGCGGCCGGCACGCGCGTCGTGGCCGGCTACGGCATCCTGCAGCCGCGTGTGGCCGTGGCGCTGCCCAGCGCGAACGCCTCGCGCTACGAGCTGCTGTGCGGCGGCGAACCGGGCATCGACCCGTATACGCGCACCGTCTCCGACCTGTACCAGGACGTGTTTTATGAAGGCTCGTTCATCGGCAAGGGCATCTACGATCTCGACATGTTCGAGCGCGTGCTGGGCCAGCGCCTGCCCGATAATAAAATCCTCAGCCACGATCTGCTGGAAGGCTGTTATCTGCGCGCGGGCCTCTTGAGCGACTCGCAGCTGTACGAGGAATATCCGGCCCGCTACGACGCCGACGTGAGCCGCCGCCAGCGCTGGATCCGCGGCGACTGGCAACTGGTCGGCTGGCTGCTGGGCCGTGTGCCGGGCCGCGCCGGCAAGCGCGAACGCAATCCCTTGTCGATGCTGTCGCGCTGGAAGCTGTTCGACAATCTGCGCCGCAGCGTCGTCGCGCCCGCGACCACCGTGTCGCTGCTGCTGGTATGGGGCTTCCTGCCGCATGTGGCCTTCTGGAGCGCGGCCGTGCTGGCCATCATCTTCCTGCCGCCCGTCTTTTCGGCCCTGTACGATCTGCTGCGCAAGCCGCGCGACACCCTCTGGCGCCAGCACCTGGCCGCGTTCGAGCGGCGCTGCGGCGTGCAGTTTTCGCACGCCATGCTGACCCTCGTCTTCCTGCCGTACGAAGCGTGGATCAGCCTCGATGCCATCGTCCGCACCCTGTGGCGCCTGGGCGTGTCGCACAAGCATTTGCTCGACTGGCGCGCTTCGAACCTGCATGTGTCGTCAGGTTCGCAGGCCGACAGCTGGCGCGCCATGTGGTGCTCGCCCGCGCTGGCGCTGGCCACCTTCGGCGCCTTGCTGTACTGGCGTCCGGAAGCCTTGCCCGCCGCCGCCGTGGTGCTGCTCTTGTGGCTGGCCGCGCCCGCCATCGCCTGGTGGATCAGCCGCCCCATCGAGCGGGCCGTGGCGCGCCTGTCGGCCGAGCAGGGACGTTTCCTGCATGGCGTGGCGCGCAAGACCTGGGCCTATTTCGATACCTTCGTCGGGCCGGACGACCACTGGCTGCCGCCCGATAACATGCAGGAACACCCGAACCTCGTGGTGGCGCACCGTACCTCGCCGACGAATATCGGCCTGGCGTTGCTGGCCAACCTGACGGCCTACGATTTCGGCTATCTGACCCTGGGCCAGTTGATCGAGCGCAGCCGCGCCACCTTGCACAGCATGGGCGAACTGGAACGCTTCCAGGGCCATTTCTATAACTGGTACGACACGCAGACCCTGAAGGCGCTGCAGCCCATGTACATCTCGACGGTTGACAGCGGCAACCTGGCCGGCCATCTGCTGACCTTGCAGCCGGGACTGGTGGAGCTGTATGACGCCCCGATCATCGGCGCGCAAGTGGTGCAGGGCATCCGCACGACGGCGCAGGTGCTGCAGGAATTCATCGCCGCCGAAGGCGAGGGCAAGGCCATGCGCGACAGCATGACCCTGCTGCAGGCGCAGGCCGCACCGACCAGCCTGGCCGAATGGCATGCCTACCTGAGTGCTGCGAATGGCGCGGCCGACGCGCTGCTGTCGCTGACCTTGCAAAGCGAGGATGGCGAGCTGTCGATGTGGGCGGGTGCGCTGGCGCGCCAGTGCCGCGCGGCGCTGGCTGAATTGCTGCAACTGGTGCCGTGGGCGGCGCAGGCGGGTGTCGATGCGGCGTGGCTGCGCGTACCGACCCTGCGTGAACTGGCCAACCTGGAAACGCCGGAAGGCCTGCCTTCGGAGCTGGCCGCCTTGCTGGCGCAGGGCCGCGAACAGGCGGGTCGCCACATGCGCGACATCGCCCACGCGGCGGGCCAGGCGCGCGACTTCGCGCAGATCGAATACGGCTTCCTGTACAACCCGTCGACAAAACTGCTGGCCATCGGCTACAACGTCAGCGAACGGCGTTTGGACCCCAGCTACTACGATTTGCTCGCTTCCGAAGTGCGCCTGGCCAGCTTCATCGCCATCGCCCAGGGCCAGCTGCCGCAGGAGCACTGGTTCGCCCTGGGCCGCCAGCTGTGCATGGTGGCCGGCCAGCCCGTGCTGCTGTCGTGGAGCGGCTCGATGTTCGAGTACCTGATGCCGCTGCTGGTGATGCCGAACTACCCGAACACCTTGCTCGACCAGACCTACCATTCCGTCATCGAGGCGCAGATCGATTACGGGCGCCAGCGCGACGTGCCATGGGGGATTTCCGAGTCCGGCTACAACACGGTCGACGCCAGTTTGAACTACCAATACCGTGCCTTCGGCGTGCCGGGGCTGGGCTTGAAGCGGGGCCTGGCCGACGACTTGGTGGTGGCGCCGTACGCCAGCATGATGGGCCTGATGGTGCAGCCGGAAGCGTCGTGCCAGAACCTGCAGCGCATGCAGGCGGCCGGCTACATGGGGCGCTACGGCTTTTTTGAAGCGATCGATTTCACCACGGCGCGCCTGCCGCGCGGACAGGGCAGCGCCATCATCCGCTCCTTCATGGTGCACCACCAGGGCATGGGCTTTCTGGCCCTCAGCTACCTGCTGCACGACCGCCCGATGCAGCGCCGTTTCGAGTCCGATCCGCTGCTGCAATCGGCCTTGCTGGTGCTGCAGGAACGCACGCCGCAGGCGGGCGCGTTTTACTCGAACACGGCCGAACTGGCGGTGCTGCGCAGCGGCGCGCCCGAGCAGGCCATGCCGATGCGCATCCTCACGCAAGCCAACAGCGCCGTGCCGGAAACGCAGCTGCTGTCGAATGGCCGCTACCACGTCATGGTGAGCAATGCGGGCGGCAGCTACAGCCGCTGGAAAGACCTGTCCGTCACGCGCTGGCGCGAGGACAGCACGCGCGATAACTGGGGCAATTTCTGCTATCTGCGCGACCTCGATGATGGCGAAGTCTGGTCCACCATGTACCAGCCCACGTTGGCCGAGCCGAAGAAATACGAAGTGATTTTCTCCGAGGGCCGGGCCGAGTTCCGCCGCGCCGACCATGGCCTCGACCTGTACACGGAAATCGTCGTCTCGCCGGAAGACGACATTGAAATCCGGCGTACGCGCATCAGCAATAATTCGAACCGCCAGCGGCGCATCGAGATCACCAGTTTTGCCGAAGTGGTGATGGCGCCGGCGGCGGCCGATGCGGCCCATCCGGCGTTCAGCAAACTGTTCGTGCAGACGGAAATCCTCGCGCATGAAAAGGCGATTTTATGCACGCGCCGGCCCCGCTCGAAAGAGGAGCAGATGCCGTGGCTGCTGCATGTGATGACCGTGCACGATATCGAGCGCTACGAAGTATCGTTCGAGACGGACCGCGCGCGCTTCATCGGCCGTGGCAATACGGCGCAGCTGCCGCAGGCGCTGCAGGAAAGTGGCCCGCTCAGTGGCGGCCACGGTTCCGTGCTCGACCCCATCGTGGCCATCCGCTATGTCATCACGCTCGAACCCGACCAGGCCGTCACCGTCGACAGCGTCACCGGCATGGCCGAACAGCGCGATGCGGCCTTGCACCTGATCGACAAATACCAGGACCGCCATCTGGCCGACCGCGTGTTCGAACTGGCCTGGACGCACAGCCAGGTGGTGCTGCGCCAGTTGAACGCCAGCGAAGCGGACGCGCAGCTGTATGCGCGCCTGGCCAACGCCGTGATCTATCCGAATGCGGCCCTGCGCGCTGAGGCCAGCATCCTGATCAAGAACCAGCGCGGCCAGTCCGGCCTGTGGGCGTATGCCATTTCCGGCGACCTGCCCATCGTGCTGCTGCAGATACGCGACGCGGCCAATATCGAGCTGGCGCGCCAGATGGTGCAGGCGCATGCCTATTGGCGCCTGAAAGGATTGATCGTCGACCTGGTGATCTGGTACGAAGAGCAGTCGGGCTACCGCCAGCTGCTGCACGACCAGATCATGGGCTTGATCGCCTCGGGCATCGATGCGCAGGCGATCGACCGTCCGGGCGGCATCTTCGTGCGCCTGGCCGAGCAGATCGCCAACGAAGACCGCATCTTGCTGCAATCGGTGGCGCGCGCCATCATCAGCGACTTGCGCGGCACTCTGGCCGAGCAGGTCAAGCGCCCGCCGAGCCCCGTGCTGCGCATGCCGCCGCTGCTGCAGGACCCGGCCCGCGAACAGGGCGGCGTGCCGCACCGGGCGCCAGAGCGCCAGTTGATCCTGGAAAATGGCCTCGGCGGTTTTACACCCGACGGCCGCGAATACGTGATCACCACGGCAGAAGGCAAGCAGACGCCGGCGCCGTGGTCGAACGTGCTGGCCAACGCGCAATTCGGCACGGTGGTGTCCGAAGCGGGCCAGGCGTACACGTGGAGTGAGAATGCGCATGAATTCCGCCTCACGCCGTGGCAGAACGACCCTGTTTCCGACCTGTCCGGCGAAGCGTTCTATGTGCGCGACGAGCAAAGCGGCCAGTTCTGGTCGCCCACGTCACTGCCGGCGCGCGGCAGCGGCGACTACGTGACGCGCCACGGTTTCGGCTACAGCATTTTCGAACACAGCGAAGGCGGTATCGCCACGGAATTGTGCACCTATGTGGCGCTGGACGCGGCCGTCAAATATTCGGTGATCAAGGTGCGCAACGACAGCGGCGTGCCGCGCCGCCTGTCCGTTACCGGCTATGTGGAATGGGTGATGGCCGACCTGCGCGCCAAGTCCGGCATGCATGTGGCCACCGAGGTCGACACGATCAGCGGCGCCCTGTTTGCGCGCAATAACTACAACACGGAGTTTTCGGGCCGGGTCGGCTTCTTCAATACGGATGCCAGTATCCGTTCCATCACCTGCGACCGCAATGAATTCATTGGCCGCAACGGCAGCCTGGCGCAGCCGGCAGCGCTGCGCCGCGTGCGCCTGTCAGGCAAGGCGGGCACGGGACTGGACCAGTGTGCCGCCATCCAGGTGCCGTTTGAATTGCAGCCTGGGCAGGAGCGCGAAATCGTCTTTATCCTCGGCGTGGGCGGGCGCCGCAATGCCGACGCCAGCACCATGGTGCAGCGCCATGCGGGCAAGGAAGCGGCGCGCGCTACGCTCGACGCCGTGCGTGCGCACTGGGACAGCACCCTGGGCGCCGTGCGCATCGAGACGCCCGACCCGTCGCTCGACGTGATCGCCAATGGCTGGCTGATGTACCAGACCATCGCCTGCCGCCTGTGGGCGCGCAGCGGCTATTACCAGTCGGGCGGCGCCTACGGTTTCCGCGACCAGCTGCAAGACGCGATGGCGATGATACACACGGCGCCGCAGCTGCTGCGCAAGCACTTGCTGTTGTGCGCGGCGCACCAGTTTGTCGAAGGCGACGTGCAGCACTGGTGGCATCCGCCATCGGACCGCGGCGTGCGCACGCACTGCTCCGACGACTACCTGTGGCTGCCACTGGCCGCCTGCCGCTATGTGATAGCCACGGGCGACGTCAACGTGCTGTCGGAAGTGGCGCCCTTCATCGAGGGCCGCGCCGTCAAGCCGGAAGAGGATTCCTACTACGACTTGCCCGTGCGCTCGGGCGAGTCGGCCGACCTGTACGAGCATTGCGTGCGCGCCATCCGCCATGGCCTGCGCCTGGGCGTGCACGGCTTGCCGCTGATCGGTTCCTGCGACTGGAACGACGGCATGGACAAGGTGGGAGAGCATGGCAAGGGCGAGAGCGTGTGGCTGGCCTTCTTCCTGTACGAAGTGCTGCAGCGCTTTGCCGAGGTGGCCATGCTGCGCGGCGACGCTGCGTTCGCCCAGTTCTGCCGCGACGAAGCCGTGAAACTGGCGGCCAACGTCGAGGAACATGCGTGGGATGGCGAGTGGTACCGGCGCGCGTATTTCGACGATGGCACGCCCTTGGGTTCGCACACGAACGAGGAATGCCAGATCGATTCGATTTCGCAAAGCTGGGGCGTGCTGTCGGGCGCCGCCAACAAGGAGCGGGTCGCCGGCGCCATGCGCCAGGTCGATGCGCGCCTCGTGCGCCGTGATTCCGGGGTGATCCAGCTGCTCGATCCGCCGTTCGACAAAGCCGACCTCAATCCCGGCTACATCCGCGGCTATGTGCCGGGCGTGCGCGAGAACGGCGGCCAGTACACGCATGCGGCCATCTGGACGGCGATGGCGTTTGCCCGCATGGGCGATGGCGAAAAGGCATGGGAACTGCTGCGCATGATCAGTCCCGTGCGCCATGGCGCAGACGCGCAGGCGGTGGCGCGCTACAAGGTGGAGCCGTACGTGGTGACGGCCGACGTGTATGCCGTGGCGCCGCACGTGGGACGGGGCGGCTGGAGCTGGTACACGGGATCGTCGGGCTGGCTGTACCGCCTGATCGTCGAATCCCTGCTCGGCTTGACGCGCGAAGCGAACGTGCTGCGCATGGCACCGATGATGCCGGCCGAGTGGCGCAGCTTCAAGCTGCATTACCGCTTCGGCGCCAGCAGCTACGCCATCACGGTGGAGCAGGCGCAGGGGCGGCCTGCGGGACTGTCGCTCGATGGCGTCACGCAGGGCGGCAACAGCATCGCCCTGCGCGACGAGGGCCGCGAGTATGCGGTGCTGCTGCTGGTTTAGTCTTGCCCACGTACTTGCCAAGCATCGTGTTCGGGACGGCGCCGGCCGGCCAGCAGGATCAGGCCGGCGCCAAACAGCAGCAGGTCGCGCGTGCGCACTTCGGGCGCGGACTGCGTTGCCGTCTGCTGGTGGTAGTTCAAGGCTGCCGCCGTGGCGGCGGCAGGCTGGCTGGCGCAAGCGGCCAGGCACAGCGCCGCCATTTTTCCATTCAAATACATACATTCCTCAAGAAAGCGCACCGGCCGTTGGGATCGGCGCGCCGGTATTCATGTCGCCGACATTGTAATTATGGACATGAATATTGTAAATGAGAAATTATCCAAGACTGTCTCATAAACCCAGGGCGGCGCCTGCACCCAGCAGGGTGGCCACGCCCAGCACGGCAAACACCAGCGCCGCGATGCCGTGCACGAGGCGCAGCGATACACGGTTGGCGATCCTGTCTCCCAGGTAGACGGCCGGCACGTTGGCCAGCATCATGCCGAACGTGGTGCCCAGCACGACGGAAACAATGTCGTGGTAGCGCGCCGCCAGCGCCACGGTCGCCACCTGCGTCTTGTCGCCCATTTCCGCCATGAAGAAGGCGATCAGGGTGGTCAGGAAGACGCCGTATTTGGCCAGCTTCGTTTCGTCTTCATCGAGCTTGTCGGGGATCAGCGTCCAGGCGGCCATGGCCAGGAACGACACGCCCAGTACCCAGCGCAGCACGTCGGGCCCCAGCATGCTGGTGATCCAGGCGCCGACGGCGGCGGCGAACGCGTGGTTGGCGATGGTGGCGACGAAAATGGCCAGCACGATGGGCAGGGGTTTACGAAATTTGGCGGCCAGCAGAAAGGCCAGGAGTTGGGTTTTATCGCCGATTTCAGCGAGACCGACGATGCCGGTGGAGATGAGGAATGCTTCCATGAGATTGCAAGAGGTACGCGGGCCGGACGAATTAACCAATGATCCACGGGCGACTCCGGCCCATGCGGCCGCCCTGGATCAATGGTCTCGTCAAGTTCTGCAACCACCTGCACCATGGCCTGCGGGCCAATCATGTTGATACAGGTTCCCGCGGCAGGACCGCGGGACGACTACTCCCCAATGTTCGAGGCGCATCATACGCCAATGCCCGCGCCGGCGCCAGTAGCGCCGGGGTGGGGCGCGGCCCGGTGTGTGGGACTTCGACAACAATGACCGATTGCAAACAGACTCGACTTAGAATGCAGTTCTGTCCACGACTCCCAGATGGAATGCGCCATGCCGGTCCTTGTCCGCTTGCTTGCCTTGTGTTTGACCTTGTTTGCTCCCTTGTCCGGATTGTGCGCCGCGGCGCCCTTCGACGACAAGTTCCGCCAGCTGGAAGAGCTGCTGCCCACGCCGAATGCCTACCGCACGGCGTCCGGCGCGCCGGGCCACGCCTACTGGCAGCAGCGCGCCGATTACGTGATCCGCGCCACGCTCGATGAGGAACGCCGCGCCATCACGGCCAGCGAGCAGATCACCTATCACAACCGCTCGCCCGACAGCCTGGCCTATTTGTGGCTGCAGCTGGACCAGAATGGCTTGCGCCAGGATGCCGACCAGCGCCGCGTACTGAGTGCGCCATCGCGCCAGGCCTGGCTCAGTGGCAACGAAGACGAGGCGCTGAAATTTGAGGACTTGCGCGCCATCCATGCCGGGCGCGAATTTGACGGCGGCTTCAAGCTCACCGCCGTGAAAGCGGCCAACGGCAAGCCGCTGCCGTATGTGGTCAACCAGACCATGCTGCGGATCGATCTGCCGGTGGCGCTGGCGCCCGGCCAGAGCGTCACGTTCAATATCGACTGGTCGTATCGGATCAATGACCAGAAGGTGCTCGTCGAGCGCTCCGGCTACGAGTATTTTGAAGACGACAAGAACACGATCTTCCAGATCGCGCAGTGGTTCCCGCGCATGGCCGCGTATTACGACGCCGCCGGCTGGCAGCACAAGCAGTTCCTCGGCTCCGGCGAATTCACGCTGGAGTTTGGCGACTACGAGCTGTACCTGACGGTGCCGGGCGACCACGTGGTGGCGGCCACGGGCGAACTGCAAAATCCTGCGGCCGTACTGAGCGCGGCGCAGCGCGAGCGCTTGGCGCGGGCGAAAAACAGCAACACGCCGCTGCTGGTGATCACGCTGCAGGAAGCGCTGGCGGCGGAAAAAGGCAAGGCTGCGGGGATGAAAACCTGGCACTTCAAGGCGGCCAATGTGCGCGACGTGGCGTGGGCCTCGAGCCGCAAGTTCATCTGGGATGCGCAGGGCCTGGACAGCGGCGGCAAGCGCGTGATGGCGATGTCGTATTACCCGAACGAAGGCAATCCGCTGTGGCAGCAGTACAGCACGCGCGCCGTCGTGCACGCGATCGAGCAGTACAACAAATACAGTTTCGACTATCCGTATCCGAACGCGATTTCCGTCAACGGCGCCGTGGGCGGCATGGAGTACCCGATGATTGCGTTCAATGGCGGGCGCCCCATGAAGGACAAGAAGACGGGGGAGCTCACGTATTCGAAGACGGCAAAATATGATCTGATCGGCGTGATCATTCACGAAGTGGGCCACAATTATTTCCCCATGATCGTCAACTCGGACGAGCGCCAGTGGACGTGGATGGACGAGGGCCTCAATTCCTTCCTGCAGTACCTGGCCGAGCAGGCGTGGGAAGAGCATTTCCCGTCGTGGAATGGCGAGCCGCGCAAGATCGTCGACTACATGCGCAGCCAGAACCAGGTGCCCATCATGACCAATTCCGAGTCCTTGCTGCAGTTCACGGCGAACGCCTACGACAAGCCGGCCACGGCGCTCAACATCCTGCGCGAGACCATCCTCGGGCGCGAACTGTTCGACTTCGCCTTCAAGCAGTACGCGCTGCGCTGGAAGTTCAAGCGCCCGACGCCAGCCGACTTTTTCCGCACCATGGAAGACGCGTCCGGCACGGACCTGGACTGGTTCTGGCGCGGCTGGTTCTATACGACCGATGCGGTCGACATCAGCATCGACGGCATCAGCGAATATGGCGTGAGTACGAAGAATCCGGAAATCGAGAAAGCGTGGAAGAAGGCGCAGAAAGACGCGCAGCCCATCTCGATTTCGGACCAGCGCAACAAGGCGCTGCCGAAGAAGGTCGACATCGATCCCGCACTGAAGGATTTCTATAACCGGCACGATGACTTCACGGTCACCAACAAGGACCGCAACAGCTATGCGGAAGAGCAGGAGGGGCTGGAGCCGTGGGAGAGGAAGCTGCTGGAACAGCGCAACATGGGCAAGCACTTGTACCTGGTCGACTTTTCGAATCTCGGCGGCCTGGTGATGCCCTTGATCCTGGAAATCGAACTGAAAAGCGGCAAGAAGATCATCGAGCGCGTGCCGGCCGAAGTGTGGCGCTATGCGCCGCACAAGATCAGCAAGGTGATCGTCACGGACGAGCCGATGGTGGCGCTGGTGCAGGACCCGTACTGGGAGACGGCCGACATCGACACCAGCAACAACGCCTGGCCGAGAAAAATCACGCCATCGCGCCTCGAGCTGTTCAAGCAGGACCGCGACAAGAACAACCTGATGAAGGATTTTAATACGCCGCTGAAGGCGCCCGAGGCCAAGCAGGAAGCAAAATAGGGAAACAGCGCCGGCCAGTCCGGCGCTTTTTTCTGCCGGCCCGCGCCGGAAGTGCTATTCTGCGCGACGCCCCGGCGCACACGGACCGGGGCTTTCGCAAATCATTCAAAAGACGACCATGCAAACTTTGACCTTCCTGCGCGCGCTGGGCTGTGCGCTCCTTTGCCAGCTAACCCTGGCCGCGCACGCCGACCCCCTCAGCTATGCGCGCTACGACCAGGTGCGCACGCGCGACCTGCAGCTGGACCTGAAAGCGGACTTCAAGCAAAAGACGCTCTCCGGCTATGCCGAACTGTCCTTGAACTGGATCGATCCGGTGGCGCGCACCCTGGTGCTCGATACGCGCGATTTGTCGATCGCCAAGGTGCAGGTGCAGGACAAGCGCGGCGCCTGGCAGATGGCGCCGTACCAGCTGGACAAGGCCGATCCGGAAAAGGGCCAGGCGCTGCGCATCACCACCACGGGCCAGCCGGGCAAAGTGCGCGTCTACTATCACACGGCGCCGAACGCCATCGCGCTGCAGTGGCTCACGCCGCAGCAGACCATGTCGGGCAAGCTGCCTTTCATGTTCAGCCAGTCGCAAAGCATCAACGCCCGCTCGTGGGTACCGTCGCAAGATACGCCGGCCGTGCGTTTTACGTATAGCGCGCGCATCGATGCGCCAGCGGGCATGCGCGTCGTGATGAGCGCCGAGAACGACGAAAAGGCGACGGGCAAGGGCGGCTGGAAATTCAGGATGCCGCAGCCGATTCCATCGTACCTGCTGGCCATTGCCATCGGCGAATTGGAAGTGCGCAAACTCGGTCCCCGCTCCGCCGTGTATGCGGAACCGCCGCGCATCAAGGCGGCCGAATACGAGCTGGCCGACACGGAAAAGATGATCCAGGCAGCCGAAGCGCTGTACGGTCCATATGGCTGGGGACGCTACGACATGATCGTGCTGCCACCGTCGTTCCCCTATGGCGGCATGGAAAACCCGCGCCTGACCTTCCTCACGCCGACCATGATCGCGGGCGACCGCAGCCTGGTCGACCTGATCGCGCATGAACTGGCCCACTCGTGGTCGGGCAACCTGGTCACCAACGCCTCGTGGAAGCACATGTGGCTCAACGAAGGCTTCACCACCTACGTCACCACGCGCATCGTCGAGCAGCTGTATGGCAGCGAAGTGGCGCAGATGGGCGTGCAGGTCGACCAGGAAGAACTGGCCGCTGCGATCCGCGAACTGCCGGCCGCGAAAACGGCGCTGATCACGCGCGACGCGGACGCCAACCCGGCCGAAACGTACACGGACGACGGCATCATCTATCCGAAAGGCGCCTGGTTCCTGGCCACCATGGAGCGCCGTGCCGGCCGCGCCGTGTTCGATCCTTTCCTGCGCGGCTGGTTCGACCAGCACGCGTTCCAGAGCGTGACGACGGAGCAGTTCATCACCTACCTGCGCAAGAACCTGCTGGCGCAGCATCCGGCCGTGATGCCGGAAGCGGAACTCGATGAATGGCTGTATGGCACGGGCGTTCCGGCCAGCGCGCAGCGCGTCGTCTCGCCGCGCCTGGCGCTGCTCGACCAGCACCGCGACGCCTGGTTGAAAGGCACATTGCCGACGAAAGACCTGGGCATGGACAAGTGGATCGCCATCGAATCGATGCACTTCCTGAACGACATCAACAACAAGGCCAGCGCGGCGCAATTGCGTGAGCTGGACCAGGTCTACGGTGTGGGCAAGAGCGGCAACAATGAAGTGGCGTACCGCTTCTACCTGGCCTCCGTGAACGCCGGCTACGACGTGCAGCAGCCCTTGCAGGCATTCCTTATGAGCGTGGGCCGCCAGAAGTTCGTCGTGCCCCTGTACAGCGCCCTGATGAAGACGCCGCAAGGCCATGCGTGGGCCAAGGACGTGTATGCGAAGGCGCGCGAACGCTACCACCCGGTGACGCAGGAAAGCGTCGACAAATTGATGGCCGCGCAAGCGCATTGAACCTTCTTTGGACATCCTGACCATGCATACCATGAACCGCCTCGCCGCCGCCATCGTGCTGGCGTTTTCCGGCATCGCCATGCCGGCGCTGGCCCTTGACGCGGCCCCCGTTGTCGCCGCCGCACCGGTGCCCGCGCCGGCCTTCGATCTTGAGCGCGACGTCGCCACCGCCCTGAAAGTGTTCGACGTGCCCGGCATGGCGATCGCCATCGTCAAGGACGGTAAAGTCATCACCGCCAGGGGCTTTGGCGTGCGCAAGCTGGGCGAGCCGGCCGCCGTCGATGCGAAGACCGTGTTCGAAGTGGCATCGAACTCGAAAGGCTTCACGGCCGCCGCGCTGGCCATGCTGGTCGACGAGGGCAAGCTGGCCTGGGACGATCCCGTTACCAAGCATTTGCCCGGCTTCCAGATGCACGATTCCTACGTGACGGGCGCCATGACCATCCGCGATTTGCTGACGCACCGCAGCGGCCTGGGCCTGGGCGCCGGCGACTTGCTGTGGTGGCCGACGACGACCTTCAGCACCGACGAGATCATCGAGAAGCTGCGCTACATCCGTCCGGCCACGAGTTTTCGCAACAGCTATGCCTACGATAACCTGCTGTACATCGTAGCCGGCAAGATCATCGCCGACAAGGCGGGGAAAAGCTGGGGCGAGGCTATGCATGAGCGCATCCTGGCGCCGCTGGGCATGACGGGCACCACCACCAGCCTGGCGGAGAACGCGGGCAATCCCGACGTCGCCAATGCGCACAGCAAGATCGACGGCAAGATCGCCGCCGTCAAATCGATGCCCGTGCCGAATGCCGTGGGCGCCGTCGGCATCAACACGAATGCGGAAGATATCGCCAAGTGGATGATGGTGCTGCTCGACGGCGGCAAGATCGCCGGCGTGAAGGACAAGGATGGCAAGGACGCGCGCCTGTTCAGCGAAAAGCAGGGACGCGAAATGTGGACGGCGCAAACGCCGATCAAGATTTCTGAACCGAAGCCGGCGCTGGCCGCGACGAAACCGAATTTCAGCGCGTATGGCCTGGGCTTCCAGCTGCGCGACTACAAGGGCATGAAGGTGGCCATGCACGGCGGCGCGCTGCAGGGCTTTTATTCACGCGTGGTGATGGTGCCGGAAGCGAAGCTGGGCGTGGCCATTCTGACCAATGCGGAAAATGGCGGTTCCATGACGGCGCTGCAATGGCGCATCCTCGACCATTACCTGCAGGCGGCGCCGTCGGACTGGCTGGCGCTGGTGGCCAAGGTGGAGCAGGACCAGCATGCGGAAGAAGTGAAAAAGCAGGGCAAGGCGTCGAGCGCGCGCGCGGCCAGATCGCAGCCATCGCTGCCGCTGGCGGCGTACGACGGCGAGTACGAGGATGCCTGGTACGGCAAGGTCATCATCAAGACCGAGGGGAAAAAACATATCCTCAGCTTCACGCGCACGCCGGACCTGACGGGCGAGCTGGAACACTGGCAGCACGACACCTTCATCGTGCGCTGGAAAGAGCGTAACTTCAACGCGGACGCCTACGTGACGTTCTCGCTCAATCCCGATGGCAGCATCGACCGGGTGAAGATGGCGCCCGTGTCGGCCGAGACGGATTTCAGCTACGACTTCCAAGACCTGAGCCTGGTGCCGGTGAAACCGAAGGAAGCGAAGAAATAAAGGGTCGATACATAAAGGGTCGATACCAGAACCGCAGCCTGTGCTGCGGTTTTTTTTCGCCCGTTGCCATGCAAATGCGCGGCAGGAGGTCGGCGGGCCGGTTTTTATTCCATGAAATGGGGCGAAAAAGAAACGTTATCTTGTTTTCTTGTTTGCGTATTTACTAACTTTTCAAGGTGGTACTATTTCCGTGCGCCATGAAATTCGTCTGTCGACAGATGCTTTCTGGCGGCTGACGTCTTTGTCTTCCAGTGTTTTTTATAACGACTCAACTTTGGGGAATGGGATAAAAATGATCAATGTGAAAAAAGCCGTATTTGTCTTTTGCGCCGCCGTCGGTTTTGCCGGCGCCATCAGTTCTTCCGCGTTTGCCTTGCCAACGCGTGAAACCTGCGAGGAAGCCTATACCGCCTGCGTGACGGACGGCGATGCCAACGCCTGCACCCTGGTCAAGCGCCTGTGCGGCGTCTACGGCATCCACCTGTAAGGCGGCATTCGAATCCGGGATCGGGCGGCGCGCCGGAGTGGCACGCCGCCGTTTGCTTTTTATGGCTTGACGAACTTCAGGGTCATGCGGTCGCTCTCGCCGGTGGCCGTGTACTTGGCCCGGTCCACATCCTTGTTGGCGTAGGTGGGCGGCAGCGCCCAGACGCCCCCCTGGTGGTCCGCCGTGTCTTTCGGATTGGCGTTGATCTCCGACTTGGCCGCCAGTTTGAAACCTGCGCCTTCGGCCAGCTTGATCACATACGCTTCGTGCATGTAGCCGCTGCTGGCCGTGGCATCCTGCGCCTTGTTCGCCGGCAGGCGGTGCTCGACGACGCCGAACACGCCGCCCGGTTTCAGGCTGTCATACACTTCCTTGAACAGGGTCTGCATGCCCGCTTCGCCGATCGGTATCCAGTTGTGGATATTGCGGAAGGTGAGTACCATGTCGGCCGTGCCCTTGGGCGCGATACGGTAGGTGGTGGGTGGCGCAAAGGCGCCGATGTCCACCTTGCCGAAGGCGGTGGGATTGGCGTCGAGTTTTTGCTGGAAGCGCGCCGCGCCGCGGCGAGCGCCTTCGCTGCTTGACTGCGGGTCGTTGCCGGCGGCAATCAGCTTGCCGTTGTCGCGCAGGTAGGGCGCCAGGATTTCCGTGTACCAGCCGCCGCCGGGCGCCAGTTCCACCACCGTCATCGTCGGCTTGATGCCGAAGAACGTCAGCGTTTCATACGGGTGGCGGGCGCTGTCGCGCAGCGCGTTGGCTGGTGTGCGCGCGCTGCCGGCGATGGCCGCTTTCAGGGCCGCGTCGCCCGTGTCGGCGGCCAGTGCCGCGCCGCTGCCGCCACAGGCCAGCATGACCGTCAGGGCCGCAGCCAGGGATACTCGCTTCATCATCATTTGCTCCATGCGTGATTGGATCGGTTGGTGAATTGGTGGCGATCGCCATCAACGCCGATCATCGGTCAAGCACGCTGGCCGGTCAAGCGGATTCCGTCCCCCATGCGGCGGCATACGCGGGCATGTCGCAGGTGTTGAGCGCATCGGCGACGGCCGCGCCACGGCTGTGCGTGAACGGCAGTTCGCCCGTCCAGACGGCATGCGCCATGTCGCCAGCATCGTCGAGCGGGCCGCCCTTGCGCTGCTTGACGGCGTATTCGTCGAGCGCGATGCGCAGCACGGTGGTGGCCGCGTATTCCTTGGCGTTGCCGCCGCGCACGTGCGCCAGGCGTCCCGGCATCAGCTTTTCCATCAGCGCGTCCATGGCCGCATGCTGCTGGCCGATGTCGCTGATTTTTTCAAACCGCCCGTACACCATCGCCGAACGGTAGTTCATCGTGTGGTTGAAGGCGGAGCGCGCCAGCACCAGGCCGTCGAGATGGGTGACCGTCACGCATACGTCGCTGTCTTGCAGGAGCTTGAGCATGCGGCTGCCGTTCGAGCCGTGGATATACAGGTGGCCATCGATGCGCCAGCAGGCGGTCGGGATGCAATGGCTGCCCTTGTCGTCGTGGAAGGCGATATGGCACAGGTAGGCGGCATCGAGGATGGCGTACAGGGCGGCTTGCTCGTAGCTGGCCAGTTCGGCGACGCGGCGCACGCGGGTACGGGGGCTGGGAGGCAGGGCGGTAGTGGTCATGGCGGAAGTCCCGTTGGTTGAAGAGGAAGGCCGCACTATAATCGGCATCTGGCCCTGAAAAAAGATCCAGAACCGATAAATAATGTAGAGCCACAGTTGAGGGAGCCACATGGATTTTGCTTTGCTGCTGAACGCATTCGAGCGCACGCACCGCGAGCGGGGCTGGCCGCGCCAGCGCCTGCTGCATGAATGCCTGCGCGCAGCGATCCGCGGCGGCCAGCTGGCCCCTGGCACGCGCCTGGCCGCCACGCGCGTGCTGGCCGCCGAACTGGGACTGGCGCGCAATACCGTGCTGTACGCTTACGAGCAATTGGCCAGCGAAGGGTTTGTCTTGCCGGACCGGCGCGGCACCGTCGTCGCCGGCAGCGTTGGCGTGCCGGAAGCGGCACCTGCTGCCGGCGACGGCAATGACGGTTTGTCGCGCCGCGCCCGGCGTTTGCGCGGCGTGGCGGGGCAGGATGCCAGCGCGGCGGTGGTGTTTCCCGCCGACGCGATGGGCGCGTTCGCGCCAGGCGTGCCGGCGCTTGACGAATTTCCGCTGGCGCAGTGGCGGCGCATGCTGGACCGCGCGTGGCGCGCGCTGACGCCGCGCCAGCTCAATTACGGCGACCCTGCCGGCGAGCCGCAGCTGCGCATGGCCATCGCCGACCATTTGCGCGCCGCGCGCGGCGTCGTCTGCGATGCGGGCCAGGTGTTCATCACGGACGGTACGCAGAGCAGCCTCGATGTCTGCCTGCGCGCCTTTGCCGACCAGGGAGATACCTTGTGGATCGAGCATCCCGGCTATGGCGGCGCGCTGGCGGCGGGCCGTGGCGCGGGCTTGCAGGTGACGGGTATCGCCGTCGACATGGATGGCATCGCGCCGACGGACGAGGACTGGCGCGATACGCCGCCGCGCCTGATCTACACGACGCCGTCGCACCAGTATCCGACGGGCAGCGTACTCAGTCCCGCGCGCCGCATGGCGCTGCTCGAACGCGCGCGCGCGGCCGGCGCCCTGATCATCGAAGACGATTACGACAGCGAATTTCGCCATGGCGGCCCGCCGCTGGCGGCCATGCAGGGACTGGTGGCCGATGCGCCCATCGTGTACCTGGGCACCTTCAGCAAGACCATGTTCCCCGCCTTGCGCCTGGCCTTTATTGTCGTGCCGGCCGCGCTGGCCGGGGCCTTCGCGCAGATGCAGGCGCAGGGCGCCGCGCGGGGCCGCGTGGCCGAACAGCTGGCGCTGGCCGAGTTCCTGCGCAGCGGCCTGTTTGCGCGCCATGTACGCCGTATGCGCCGCCTGTACCGCCAGCGCCGCGACGCCTTGAGCGAGGCACTGCAGCGCCATGCGTGTGGGGGCGCGGCCATCCATGGCGGCACGGCCGGCATGCACCTGGCGCTGCGTTTTCACGATCGCGCATGGGATGACCTGGCGCTGAGCCGCCGCGCTGCGCAGGACGGCATCGTGGCGCTGGCGCTGTCCGCCCATGGCACGGGCGAGGGGACGCGAGAAGAGGCAGGCTGGAACGGTTTTCTGCTCGGCTATGCCCAGGTACCGGCCGAGAATATGGATGGCCTGGCGCGCCGCCTGGGCGCAGTGCTGCCGGCGTGATGCGGTTATCTTATTGCTGGTCCTGCATCCACTGTTTCAAACCGTTGACCCAGTTCTTGGCGGGCAGGTTGAATTGCTTCTTGATGGTGGCGGCGCGTTCGTATAAATCGCTGAAGTCGAGCGATGGCGATTTTTTGAAGGCCAGCACGACGATGTTTTCATCTTCCGTTTCCGGCACCCAGACGACGGCGTCGAAGACCAGTTCCATCGCCTGCAGATTCTTGTCGTAGTTGGGGAAGTCGCCGAAGACATTCGTGCACATGATGCCGTCGTCCGTCAGGCAGTCGAAGCAGGCCTGGTAGAACTCGGGCGTGTCGAGCACGGGGCCGCGCGCGTCTTCATCGTACAGGTCCACCTGCAGCGCGTCGACGGTGCCATGGTTGGCTGGGTCGAGCACGAAGTCGAGCGCATTCATTTCGCACACATCGAGGCGAGCGTCGTTCGGCGGCAGCGCGAACTGGGCGCCGCAGATGGCGATCACGTTCGGATTGAGTTCAATGGCTGTGACCGAGGCGTCGGGGAAGCGGCGGTAGCTGAACTTGGTCAGCGAGGCACTGCCCAGGCCCAGCTGCACGATGCGTCTGGGCTGCGTCTTGAACAGCATCCACATCATCATCATCTGCACGTATTCAAGTTCGATGGCATCGGGTTTGTCGAGGCGCATGGCGCCTTGCACCCACTTGGTTCCCAGGTGCAGGTAGCGGATGCCGCGGTGTTCGGTGGTGGTGGCGGGCGGGTGGCCCGGGTGGCTGAAAGCGGTATGGCTGGTGGAGGTAAAGTCGGTCGTCATGGCGCCAGTTTAGCAGCCGCCAAAGAAAAAGACGCCGTGGCGTCTTTTGGGTGGAGCGCTCAAGATTGTTTGCGGCGCCGCGCCAGGAAGCCGAGTATGCCCAGGCCGGCCAGCAGCATGCCATAGGTTTCCGGTTCAGGAACGGGAGCCAGGTTCAGGTTGAAGACGCCGCCATAACTGCCGCCCTTGGTGTTGCCGATGACGGTGAGGACCAGCGGGCCATTGAACAGGAGGTTCGTAGGCGCCAGTATTTCGCCCTGGGCATAGCCAAAGACGGTGGGGCCGCCAAAGCCGGTCAGGCCGATGCCATTCAGGTTGGCGCTGGTGAAGCTGATGGAGGAACTGTCCGAACCTGTGACGGACAGGTTGGCCAGAAAGGCTTGCGCGGTGGAACCGAAGGTCGCATCGGGTGTGAACGTGAAGGTATCGGTGAAGTCGCCGAGCGGACTGGGCACGGCGCTGAAGCCGCTGGTCCACAGATTCCCCGTGGTATTGACGAGGTTGACGATGTAGTCGGCGGCACTGGCGCTGCCGATGGAAGCAGCGCTCAGTACTGCCGCTGCGATGAGTGATTTTAATTTCATGTTGATCCCCGCGAAAAGACGATTGATGTTTCAAAAAAACCGTACCGCGCTGATAAATTATCGCTGAGACATCGCGTTGTCAATTAGTTATTTCAATATCATTATGCAAACTCAAATAGCTTATTTCTAACACACGGGCATGGGACGCGAGTGATTTCAATATTGACAATTTTTATTGTCAATATTTTACTCAAAATCGTCCGGGATTTTGTGGTCTAAAAATCGTTACGCTGGGAACTAATTTCTGTCCAGCAAGGGAAGAATCAAGGTCACCGCCAGGCCGCCGCCTTCGCGGTTGGCCAGGGTGATGCGCCCGCCATGGGCTTCGGCGATTTCGCGCGCCAGGGCCAGGCCCAGTCCCGTGCCGCTGCGCTTGGTGGAATAAAACGGCACCAGCGCGTTTTCCAGCACGGCGCCGCTCATGCCCGGCCCGCGGTCGCGCACTTCGATGCGCAGCTGGCCATGCGCCTGGCTGACGTGCAGGCCGATATGCTCTTCCCGTGAGCCCGATTCCAGCGCATTCTTGAGCAGGTTCAGCAGCGCCTGCTGCATTTGCGCCGCATCGAGCACGGCCGCCTGTGCGGGTGGCGGGCCGTCCAGCGTGAAGGCTGCCTGCGAGGCCAGACCGTCGAGGAAGGGCGGCCATTCGCACGGCGCCAGACGCGGCGCGGGCAGCTTGGCAAAGCGCGCATAGCCGAGGATGAAGGTTTCCAGGTGGCGCGTGCGCTCCTCGATGGTGGCGAGGATTTGCGGCAGGCGTTCCGTCTGGCCGCGGCGTACCAGTTCGGCGCCGGAATGGGCCAGCGAAGCCAGTGGCGCCAGCGAGTTATTGAGCTCATGGCTGATGACGCGGATGACTTTTTTCCAGGTCTGCACTTCCTGGCGCCGCAGTTCCAGGGTCAGCTGGCGCAACAGCAGCAGTTCGTGCTTGCGCCCGTTCAGGCTGAAGCTGCGCCGCGCCAGGTGATACACCTCTTCCTCTTCCCCTTCGCCGCTGGTAAACAAGCCGTCGTTGCGGCGCGCCAGCGCTTCGGCCAAGGCCGGCGCCGCCTGCTGCACGATGTCGGCCAGGTGATGCCCTTCCAGCCGGCGTCCCTGGTGCAGCAACTGGCGCGCGGCCAGGTTGGCGTAGACGATGGCGCTGCCCTCGGCAACCAGCAGCATGGCCACCGGCGTGTTTTGCACCATGGTGTCGAGCAGCAGTTCGCGCTGCACCAGGTCCAGACGCTGCTTGCGCAGCACGTCACCCAGCGCATTGTGGGCCGCCACCAGGTCGGCCAGCTCATCGTCCTGCGGCCAACGCAGGCTGAAGCCGAAGTCGCCGTCCTGGTAGCTCGTCACTGTGCCGCTCAAGGCGCGAAACAGCGACAGCATCGATTGCAGCTGCGCGCGGATGGTGATGACGGCCACCGGCAGCACGCACAGCAGGGTACCGGCCAGCACCAGCAGCGGCTGGCCTGGCAAAAAGTGCGCGAGCAGCAGGGCGATGACGATGCCCAGCACCAGCAGGGTGACGATCAGCGCCGTCCAGCGCGTGAGCAGCGAGAGGCGTATGGGGCGGTATCCCATCAGCCGCGCGCGATGCCCAGGCGTTCCATGCGACGGTACAGGGCCTGGCGCGACAGCCCCAGTTCCTGAGCCGCCTGCGCCACCACGCCGTGCGCACGCGCGAGCGCCGCGGTGACGCTGTCGCGGTCCGGTTCCGTCGCGCCGGCATCCTGCGGCGCGCGCGGCGATGCCGCACCGGCCAGCGGCAAGCCCGTTTCCAGCGCGCCGATCACCGGGCCGGCCGTCAGCAGGCTGGCGCGCTGCATGACGTTTTTCAGTTCGCGCACATTGCCTGGCCAGCCGTGCGCCAGCAAGGTCGCCTGCGCCTGCGCGTCCAGCGTCTTTTCGCCGCCCAGGAAATGCCGCGCCAGGAACAGGATGTCCAGCGGGCGCTGGGCCAGCGCCGGCAATCGCAGTTCGATCACATTCAGGCGGTAGAACAGGTCTTCGCGAAACGTGCCGGCCTTGATCATCGCCGGCAGGTCGGCGTTGCTGGCGCTGATGACGCGCACTTTCACTTGCCGCTCGCGGTTCGAGCCGAGGCGCTCGAAGCGTCCCGTTTCGAGCACGCGCAGCAGTTTCATTTGTCCGGCCAGCGGCAGGTTGCCGATCTCGTCGAGGAACAGGGTGCCGCCGTCGGCCGCGTCGAACTTGCCGTCGCGCGCGCGCGTGATGCCCGTGTAGGCGCCCGCTTCCGCGCCGAACAGTTCCGCCTCGATCAGCTCCACGGGCACGGCGCCGCAATTGAGCACGACGAAGGGGCCGCTGGCGACCTGGGAATTGGCTTGCACGATGGCGGCGATGCGTTCCTTGCCGCTGCCGTTCGGCCCCGAGATGAGCACGGGCACGTCGGCGCGCGCCACCTGGCACGCCAGGTGCACGACTCGTTCCGTGGCCGGGTCTTGCCACACCATGCCGCGCAAGTCGAAGTCGTGTTCCAGGGTGTGGCGCTGGCGCTGCTCGGCCACCACGCGCTGGCGCAGCGCGCGGTTGGCCTGTCCCAGCTCCAGCAGGTTCTGCACGCTGGCGATCAGGCGCCGGTCATCCCATGGCTTGGCCAGGTAGTCGGCCGCGCCGGACTTGATCAGGTCGACGGCGGCGTCGAGCTGGGTCCATGCCGTCAGCAGGATCACGGGCAGATCCGGGTAGCGTGCGCGGATCGCGTGGAACAGCGCGCCGCCTTCCTCGCCCGATGTGGTGTCGGCCGTGAAGTTCATGTCTTGCACCACCAGGTCGATGGCGTGGCGCTCGAGCAGCTGCAAGCCTTCCTCGGGCGAGGCGGCGCGCACGGCGTCGATCTCGTGCAGGGAGAGCAGCACGTCGAGCGCGATGGCCACGGCGGCATTGTCGTCAATAATGAGTACGGTAGGCATGCGCGCAGCATATCACTGAGGTGCCGGCTCAGGCACTGCGGGTGGCAGTGGCGGGCGAAATGCTGGCCGCGCGCCATGCCGGGCCGTACACGGCGCCCACGCCCAGCAGCCAGAACACGAGCGCGCCGGCCAGCAGATAGCCGGGCGGCAGCCGCGCCATTTCCAGCTGGCTTACCAGCAGCTGGTTCAAGCCCAATCCCAGCAGCACGCCGCACGCCACGCCGACGCTGGTGATCATGAAATTTTCGGTCAGGAAGTAGCGCAGGATGTCGATGCGGCGGGCGCCCAGGGCGCGGCGCACGCCGATTTGTTTGCGGCGCTGCGACACCCACAGGCTGGCGATGCCGACGATGCCGCTGGCGGTGACCAGCAGCAGCAGGGTCGACACGGCGATCAGCATCCACGACAGGCCCTGGTCGGCACGGTAGCGCGCCTTGCGGTGCTGTTCCAGGGTGTCGGTGTGTACCAGCAGCCGGTCCGTGCTGGATCTGCGGATGGCCTGCTCCGCCTCCTGCATCAGGCGGTCACGCTGGCCGGGTTCGGCCCGCACGGCGTACATCAGCAGGTCGCGCCCACCCGTCAGGCGTGTCGGCAGCAGGGCCGAATACTCGCCGCGCGGCTTGGTCTGCGCGCCTTGGGTCTGCAGCCGTTCGACGACGCCGACCACGCGCAGTTCCGGGTCGTCGTTGCCGGTGCCCTGGTACAAGGTCTTGCCGACAAAGCTGGTCTCGCCGGGCCAGATCTTTTGCGCCGCCGCCCGCGTCAGTATCAGCACCTTGGGCGAGCTCTCGTCGACGTCTTCGTTGATTTCGGGCACCTCGTCGGGCCGGAAATCGCGGCCTTCGACCAATTGCAAGCCATACGTCCTGATCAGCGAATCGGGACTGACATAGGTGGACACTTCGGCGCTGGCCGAAGCCTGGCCGCGCTTGGCCGACACGCTGGTACTGTGGCCGGAGCGCGACAGCACCGCCTGCGACGTTTGCGCCACCGACATCACGCCCGGCAGCGCGCGCAGCAGTGCCGCCTGGCGCTTCTGTTCCGCCAGCTGGCGCTCATGGCTGCCGCGGTTGATGTTCTGGATACTGACGTAAAAAATATCGCTTTCGGCGGCCACGCCGGTGGGCCGCGCGGCGACGGCCTGGCGCAGGTTGACGATGTGCAGGGCGTTGGCCAGGATGGCCAGGCTGATTGCCACTTGCACCGCCACCAGGACGGCGCCGGTTTTGCTGCGCATCAGCGCCGACAGGATGGGACGGATTTCCATGCTGGACCTCATGTTGGGTAAACGATGTTCATTGGGATTTGAGCTGGATCGCCGGCGTCACCTGGCAGGCGCGCCAGGTGGGCAGCAGGCCTGCCAGCACGGCGGCCAGCACCGACATGGCAAACGTCAGCAGCAGCATCGGTATGTCCATGTGCGCGACCGTGCCCAGATCCTCCGACTGCTTGCTGACCACGGCCAGCGCGCCAAACGCCAGCAGCAGGCCCAGTACGCCACCGGCCAGGCCGATCACGGTGGTCTCGATCAGGAACTGGCGGAAGATGTCGCGCCGGGTGGCGCCCAGCGCGCGGCGGATGCCCACCTCGGACGCGCGCACGGAAAACTTCGCCAGCAGCAGGCCGATGGTATTGACCAGGCACAGCAGCAAGAAGCCGAAGGCCAGCCATGCCGCCAGCTTGTTGTCGTTGTCGACCACCTGCAAAAAACCCATCCATTCGTTCAGGTCGTACAGGCTGTTCGGCGCATTGCGCTGCATGCGCCCCAGCTTGCGCTGCTCGCCCGCATAGGCGTCCAGGTATTGTTGCAACTGGCCGCGCTCGCCGCTGCTGGCCATCTCGAACCAGAACTGCAGCCAGGTGCAGCCCGAGGCGAGCGTGCCCTGGTAGCCGGGTGCGTTATTGTCGCCGTTGCAGCTCATGCCGCCATCGTGCACGGTCTCGTGGCGGATGGCGCTGGCGAATGGAATGAAGAATTCGTCCTCCGGCCCGAATGCCCCCTTGCTGCCGATAATGTGATGGGCGCGCGGCACGACGTCCCAGGTAGCCAAGACGCCCGTCACCATGTAGGGCCGGCCCAGCACCGTGACGCGCTGGCCGACCGGATTGGCGCTGCCGACCAGTTTCTCCGACAGCGCGCGGCTGAGCACGATCACGTCGGCGCCGCTGGCGTCGTCGGCGTCGCTCCATGGCTGGCCGTACAGGAATGGCGGCTCGAACATGGCAAAGAAGTCGCGCGTGGGCGCCATGCCCTGCGCATTGAAGACGCCGATATCCTTGCGCAAGGGTTCGACCGGGCCGGCCACGCCGAACATCACGGTGCGGCGTACGCCGATTTTGCTGCGCATGAAGTTCTGGGCGTCGATATAGCTCATCTGCATTTGCGGAAAGCCCGGCTTTTCACCGGCGACATAGCCTTTCATGGGCAGGATGTCGATCATCGGCACGAACAGGCGGTCGCTCTTGTGCGGCAGCGGGTCGCCCGACATGGCGTGCAGGATGGTGACGGTGGACACGCTGGCGGCCACGCCGACGGCCAGGGTCAGTATCATCAGCGCCGTCAGGGCGCGGTTGCGGCGCAGGCTGCGCAAGCCCAAGGTGAAATAGTAGCGGAACATGGGCTCTCCTTACGCGGTCGCGGCGTGCTGCGGCCTGGCCGACAGCGTGGCGCCGTGCTGCACCAGGTCCGACACCTGGCCATCGATGATGTGCACGTTGCGCTGGCTGCGCAGCGCCAGTTCCGGATCGTGCGTGACCATCAGGATGGTGGTGCCTTGCGCGTTGATGTCTTCCAGCAGTTCCATTACGCCGCGCGCCATCTGCGTGTCCAGGTTGCCCGTCGGTTCATCGGCCAGCAGCAGCTTGGGCGAGCCGGCCAGCGCGCGCGCGATGGCCACGCGCTGCTGCTGGCCACCCGACAGTTCGGCCGGATAATGCTTCATGCGTGAGGCCAGGCCGACCTTGGCCAGCGCGTCCTCGATGCGTTCCTTGCGTTCGGCGCGGTTGAAGCCCCGGTAGCGCAGCGGCACGTCGACGTTGTCGAACAGCGACAGGTCGGGAATCAGATTAAAACCCTGGAAGATGAAGCCGAGTTTTTCATTGCGCAGGCGCGAGCGGGCGTTGTCGTCCATGCCCCTGACGTTGACGCCGTCGAGTATGTATTCGCCGTCGGTGAATTCCTCGAGCAGGCCGGCGATGTTCAGAAAGCTCGTCTTGCCCGAACCGGACGGCCCCGTGACGGTGACGAATTCACCTTGTTGCACATGGATGTCGAAGCCGCGCAGCGCGTGGGTTTCAATCATGTGGGTGCGGTAGACTTTGCTCAGGTTTTGCATGCGCAGCATGGAGGGCCTCTCAGGGTATAAGTTGAATGATGTGTCAGTTGAGCGAGACGCGGGCCGCGTTCTCGAAGTTTTCCGTGCCGGCGACGACGACCTTGTCGCCCAGCTTCAAGCCGTCGAGAATTTCCACTGATGACACGCTGGTCGCGCCCAGCTTGATCGGCGTGCGCATCGCTACGCCGTCGCGCACGACGTAGGCGAAACGGCCGCCTTCCGCTTCGACGAAGGAGCCGCGCGCCAGCATCAGCACATTCGGTTTTTCATCGATCAGCAGGCGCGCCGCCACGCGCTGGTTCTGGCGCAGGCCGGCCGGCTGTTCGCCATCGAAACGCACGCGCGCCAGCACCTGGTTTTTCACCACTTCGGGCGACAGCGCCGACAGCTTGCCGGTCGCCCGGATGGCGCCCGTTTCGATCTCGGCGCGCATGCCCAGGCCGATGTCGGCCACATAGGTTTCCGGCACCTCGAGCTCGACTTCCAGCTGCGACAGGTCGACCAGGGTCATCAGTGCCGTATTGGCTTGCACCACGCTGCGGTTGGCCACCGACAGGGTGCCGATGAAGCCGTTGACGGGCGCACGCACGGTCAGTTCATCGACCCTGCGCTGGGCGTTGTCGCGGACGAGACGCTGGCGTTCGAGTTCATTGCTCTTTGTTTTCAGGGCCAGGGTCACGTCTTCGCTTTCCAGGCCCGCCGCCTGCGAAGCGTGCTTGCTGCGGATATCGGCCGAATTCAAGGCATCCTTGGCCTTCTGGTAATCGATCTTGGCGATGATGCCCACCTGCGCCACACTCTCGTAGCGCTCCAGCGTGCGCTGTGCGGACAGGCGGTCGATTTCCGCCGTGTCGGCTTCGCGCCGCGCCAGCAATTTCTGCTTCTTGGCCAGGATCTGCTGGCGCGCCACTTCCGCCTCCAGCTGCTGTACGCTCGATTGTTCGCGCTTGAGTGCGTCGGACAGGTCCGGCGACTCCAGCACGGCCAGGATGTCGCCCTTTTTCACCGTGTCGCCCGCCTTCGCTTTCAGCGTGACGGTGGCCACCGTGGTCGAATACAGGGTGGGACTGATGGCGGCGACGACGCGGCCCGTGACGGCGGCGTCACGTATCAGGGTGCCGCGCGTGACATCGGCGATGCGCAGGCGGCTGCTGTTGACGGAATGCTCGCTGTTGCGCCAGCCGGCAACGACAGCGATGGCGCCGCCGATGATGACGACGGCGCCAGCGAGCAGCAGGGCGCGTCGCTTATAGCGCTGGCCTGGCGGAGCGGACAGTACGGCGTCTTGAGAAGAGGTATCGCGGATCATGGTCATGTCTCGTGAAGGATTTCCTTTCCAATGCACGATCCATGCCAATTGTTAAGCCTTTGATTTGGATGGGAAAAAATCCAGGCGTCCGGCTGTCCGCCGTGTCCGCGCTGTCCAAGCGGTGTCCGCGCACGCATGGCGTGCTGCAGGCCGCCAACTGCATCGTCCTGCTTGCGCAGCGCGGTTTTGATGCCGGTATCACGGACAAGGCCTGGGGACATGCGTTCCTCTGGTTTGATACTGATGTATTGACATCGTCAATACGCGTGCTAATCTTCTTGCATGGACGTCCACTTCACCCTGGGGGCTGATGCGTTTGTATGGGACGCTGCCAAGGCGCAGCTGAACCAGCGCAAGCATGGGGTTAGGTTTGAGGAGGCCGCCCAGGTGTTTGGAGACCCGCTGCTGGTTCTGGTGGAAGCCTCGCGCAATCAGGAGGCACGCGATGCCGCCATCGGCTTCGATGCTGCCGGGCGGCTGCTGTTCGTGGTACATGTCGAGATCGAGGACGTTGCCATCCGTATTATTTCCGCCCGTCTGGCGGATCAGAAGGAGGAAACTGAATATGCTGTCTGACCGCTTGAAAACCCGCTTGGCGAAAGATCGTCCCATGACGTCGATTACCCTGCGCATTCCGGTCGATGTAGTGGACGCCATGAAAGAGATCGCTCCACTACGTGGCTTTGCCGGTTATCAAACGCTGTTGAAAGCCTATCTGAGCGACGGCTTGCGCCGCGATGAGGCGCAACTGGCGCAGGGCTCGACGGCACGGCTGATCGCTGCGCTGAAAAAGCGCGGCGTGCCGGAAGCGCTGCTGCGCGATGCGGAGCGCGATGCAGAACGCAATTCCGCGGCGGCCTGAGAACCGCCCTCCGCTTACTTGTCCTGCTTCTCCGGCGTGCTCTTGTCGATCACTTCGCGGCAATCGCCGCGGATGATGGCGTTGTCGTAGTTGGTCCAGCCGTAGCTGTCGACGTAGCGCTTGTGCTGCTTGAAGCGGGCGCTGGCGATGCTCCATTCGGGCTGTTCGCCGGCAAAGCGGATGTCGCCCAGGTCGAGCAGGGTGTGAAACATGTTTTCCGTCGACAGGCGCGCCTTCTGATGGCGCCGCAGCTGCGTTACCTTGTCCGGATAGTGCTGCTGGAATTGCGGCGAATACCAGACGAAGGCGGGCACGTGGAATTCGAATTGCGTGTTGTGCCCGTGGAAGGCCAGGCGGCAAGTGCCGTCGTACAGGGTCTGGCCGTGGTCGGCCACATAGACGAGCGAGCTGCGCAGGGCGGTGCGCTGGCCGTCGTCCTTCAGCATGCCGATCACGTTCGACAGGAACCAGTCCGTGTACAGGATGGAGCTGTCGTAGCTGTTGTTCAGCTGCGGCTTGATGGCCGTGTCCGTGTAGACGGGCTTGTCGACGCCGAACAGCGACGGCTGCCACTTGTCGAAGGCCTTCGGATAGCGCTGGCTGTAGTTCCAGTGGCTGCCCAGGGTGTGCAGCACGATGAGTTTTTTCGGCGCCGGGTCGGCCAGCGCGTTCTTGAACGGGTCGAACAGGATCTGGTCGAAGTTCGAACTGTTGGTAAAGCCGCCCAGGTTCAGGAATTGCACCACGTCCGCTTCCTTGGCGAAGACGGACACGGGCGTGTCGAACTGGCCGAACGAGATCTGGTTCGACAGCCAGTAGGTCTTGAAGCCCGCTTCCTTGTAGGCGGTCAGGAAGGATTTTTCCGAGAAGCCATCCTTGAGGCTTTGCGTGGCCGGCTTGCGCGAGATGATGACGGGCACGGACAGGCGCGTGGCGGAAACGGCCGTGATGACGTCGGCCAGCGGCACCAGGTTGCTTTCCTGTTTCAGCAGGGGATTGGTGTCGCGTTCGTAGCCGTTCAAGCTCCAGCGGTCGTAGCGCGACGATTCGCCGATCACCATGACCACCACTTCCGGGCTGGTATCGGGCTGTTGCTGGTGCGCGCCGAAACGGAAGCTGCTGCTTTTCTGTCCCAGCTCGGCCAGGTACTTGCGTTCCTTGTAGAAATCGAAGCCGCGCGCGGCCAGGCCGAAGGGCCAGGAATTGCTGACGGTGTCGAAGGCGTAGGGCAGGCGCGCCCAGTGGGGCAGGCTGGGCCAGCCCAGGCCCGTTTCATCGGCGCCGGCGATGCTGGCGTTCTCCGGCTTGCTGCTTTCCTCGTCTTCCTCCTCCGTTTCATCGTCGGCCGAGCTGGCGTCGCCGAAGCCGGAGGCGCCCGCCTTGGCGCTGACCGCCGGCTTGCTTGCCTTGGCTGACGCGGCGGCGCTGTGCACGACCTTGGCCTCGAAACCGAATTCGTAGCCATACCACCAGAAGCCGCCCAGCAAGATCAGCAGCACGAAGGCGGCCGGGCGCGTCTTGCCGCGCCAATCGAGGTCGCGCGTGCGCGTGGCCGCATACCAGCTCAGGGCGCACCAGGTGATCACGCCCAGCATGACGGCGCCCATCAGCCATACTTTTTGCCCGAGGAATTCCATCGCTTCCTTGGGGCTGGTTTCGAAGATGATGCCCAGGTGGTGCGTGGAAATGCCCTGGCCATAGAAGATGAACAGGTAGATTTCCGTCGGCAGGGCCAGGAAGGCGGGCACCAGCAGCCAGTGGAAGTAGGCGGGGCGCTTGAAGATGCTCCAGACGGCCAGCCAGGCCAGCAGCTCGAACGTGAGCATCTGCCATGGATGCTCGAGCGCACGCCCCAGCAGCGCGGGGATGAAGGGCACGGCCGTCAGCGAGGCATACGTCAGGAGCAGGATCAGATTGGCGGGGCGAAGCAAGGAGCGCATAAAGGAGGGCGGGAGGGCAGCGAAAAATGTCCGCTATTATCAATCCTTTTGTTGTCTTGCGGTCACACAAGAATGTGCACGGCAGATGCTTGGCCGCAGGGAAAGAATGCCAAATCATCAATCGTTTACGCATGCCGGCATCCGCGCATCGGTGCCAAAGATTAGTCAAAATGCCACAAACACCTGCCATTTTTGCCTTTTTTTATAGCAAAAAGTGGTAAACCGATTGACCCCCTGTGGCACAAGGTCTAAACTAGCGAGTTCTCGATTTTATTCTGCTCATCGTTTACGCATTACTTGGCATTTCATGGCCGCTCCTAATCGAGTGGCTGCGGGCGCCTCCGGTGCGCAGTAGATGAAAGCGGGACGAGGTTTTAGTCGCCGGGCATCTTGCCCGGGTTATTAATCGTAGTTTTTTGTTGGATTTATAACGATGCCAACCATCAATCAATTGATTCGCAATCCACGCGTCGCTTTGACCGTGAAGAGCAAATCGCCGGCGCTGGAAAACAGCCCGCAAAAACGTGGCGTCTGCACACGTGTTTACACCACGACTCCAAAGAAGCCTAACTCGGCTCTGCGTAAAGTCGCTAAAGTTCGCCTGACCAATGGTTTCGAAGTCATTTCGTACATTGGCGGTGAAGGCCATAACCTGCAAGAGCATAGTGTTGTGCTGTTGCGCGGCGGCCGCGTCAAGGATTTGCCGGGTGTGCGTTACCACATGGTTCGCGGTGCTCTGGATACCCAAGGCGTTAAAGACCGTAAGCAATCGCGTTCGAAGTACGGTACCAAGCGCGCTAAAGCTGGCAAGAAGTAATAAGTTGTACGCAGCAAACCCAAGTTTCGCTCAGTGGCAACTAGCTAAGTGAATGTAGTCGACCGCATCTGGTCGAGTAAGTGGAAGACTATGATGGTCGTCCGCGAGTGTGCGAAGAACGCGCGCTCAACTGAAGATTGAAAGGAATTGATATGCCACGTCGTCGTGAAGTACCCAAGCGCGAAATTTTGCCAGATCCAAAATTCGGCAACACTGATGTCGCTAAATTTGTAAACGTGCTGATGCTGTCCGGTAAGAAATCGGTTGCAGAAAACATCATCTACGGTGCTTTCGAGCACATCGCAGCAAAATCGGGCAAAGATCCGCTCGAAGTTTTTGCTACCGCAATCAACAACGCCAAGCCGCTGGTTGAGGTGAAATCCCGTCGCGTCGGTGGTGCAAACTACCAGGTGCCGGTCGAAGTTCGCCCAGTCCGTCGTATGGCTCTGTCCATGCGTTGGTTGCGTGAAGCTGCTAACAAGCGCAGCGAAAAATCGATGCCACAACGCCTCGGCGGTGAGCTGATGGAAGCGGCTGAAAGCCGCGGCGGCGCGATGAAAAAACGCGACGAAGTCCATCGTATGGCTGAAGCGAACAAAGCGTTCTCGCATTTCCGCTTCTAATATAAAGCCAGCTACCGCAAGGCGGCTGTCAAGCATCTGTTGTTCGAGGCC
Source organism: Janthinobacterium sp. BCJ23 (assembly GCF_059617945.1). Lineage (NCBI taxonomy): Bacteria > Pseudomonadati > Pseudomonadota > Betaproteobacteria > Burkholderiales > Oxalobacteraceae > Janthinobacterium > Janthinobacterium sp. BCJ23. The sequence goes on from NZ_JCAQAW010000014.1 coordinate 61,421, forward strand.
GGGCTCATTTTTGCAAAAAAATGCTGCTCGGTTTTGTCCATTCATTTAGGATTAATTATGGCCCGCAAGACCCCCATTGAGCGCTATCGTAATATCGGTATCTCCGCTCACATCGATGCAGGTAAGACGACCACGACCGAGCGCGTCCTGTTCTACACAGGCGTGAACCACAAGCTGGGCGAAGTCCATGATGGCGCTGCCACCACCGACTGGATGGCACAAGAGCAAGAGCGCGGTATCACGATTACCTCGGCTGCTGTTACGTGCTTCTGGAAAGGCATGGCAAACAACTTCCCAGCTCACCACATCAACATCATCGACACCCCAGGCCACGTTGACTTCACCATTGAAGTGGAACGTTCGATGCGCGTGTTGGATGGCGCCTGCATGGTTTACTGTGCAGTCGGCGGCGTGCAGCCACAATCGGAAACGGTATGGCGTCAGGCTAACAAGTACAAAGTGCCACGTCTGGCCTTCGTGAACAAGATGGACCGTACCGGCGCCAACTTCTTCAAGGTCTACGATCAGATGCGTTCGCGTCTGAAAGCCAATCCAGTACCTATTCAGATGCCTATCGGCGCTGAAGACGTCTTCACCGGTGTTATCGATCTGGTCAAGATGAAAGCGGTTATCTGGGACGACGCTTCGCAAGGCATGAAGTTCGAATACGGCGACATTCCTGCACACCTGGCCGCTGATGCTGCCAAGTGGCGCGAAAACATGGTTGAAGCCGCTGCTGAAGCGTCGGAAGACCTGATGAACAAGTACCTGGAAGAAGGCGACCTCTCGGAAGAAGAGATCAAGGCTGCCCTGCGTCAGCGTACCATCGCCAGCGAAATCGTTCCAATGTTGTGCGGTACCGCCTTTAAAAACAAGGGCGTACAAGCCATGTTGGACGCGGTCATCGAGTACCTGCCATCGCCAATCGACATTCCGCCTGTCCCAGGTCTGGATGAGGACGAGCAGCCAGTCGAGCGCGCAGCTGACGACAATGAGAAATTCTCGGCATTGGCGTTCAAGATCGCAACCGATCCGTTCGTCGGTCAGTTGTGCTTCATCCGTTGCTACTCGGGTACCCTGAATTCGGGCGACTCGGTGTTGAACTCCGTGAAGCAGAAGAAAGAGCGTATCGGCCGTATCGTGCAGATGCAAGCGAACGAACGCGAAGAAATCAAGGAAATGCGCGCTGGCGACATCGCCGCTGTTGTGGGTCTGAAAGACACCACCACCGGCGATACGCTTTGCGACGAAAAAGCCAGTGTCGTTCTGGAACGCATGGTCTTCCCTGAGCCAGTGATTTCGCAGGCAGTCGAGCCAAAAACCAAGGCCGACCAGGAAAAAATGGGCCTGGCGCTGAACCGCCTGGCTGCAGAAGATCCATCGTTCCGCGTGCGTACCGATGAAGAATCGGGCCAGACCATCATCGCCGGTATGGGCGAGTTGCATCTGGACATCATCGTTGACCGCATGAAGCGCGAATTCAACGTTGAAGCGACCGTCGGCAAGCCACAAGTGGCTTACCGCGAAACGATCCGTAAAGTGTGCGAAGAGTCGGAAGGCAAATTCGTCAAGCAATCGGGTGGTCGTGGTCAATACGGTCACGTGGTTCTGAAGATCGAACCGCAAGAACCGGGCAAGGGCTTCGAATTCGTTGACGCGATCAAGGGCGGTACCGTTCCTCGCGAATACATCCCTGCAGTTGAAAAAGGTGTGCGCGACACGCTGACTTCGGGCGTGATGGCTGGTTACCCAGTCGTTGACGTGAAAGTCACGCTGTTCTTCGGTTCGTACCATGATGTTGACTCGAACGAAAATGCATTCCGCATGGCCGCTTCGATGGCATTCAAAGATGGCTGCCGCAAAGCATCGCCAGTCATCCTGGAGCCGATGATGGCCGTGGAAGTGGAAACGCCGGAAGACTACGCCGGTACCGTGATGGGCGATCTGTCGTCGCGTCGCGGCATGGTGCAAGGTATGGATGAAATTGCTGGCGGTGGCGGCAAGATCATCAAGGCCGAAGTACCTCTGTCGGAAATGTTCGGTTACGCCACATCGTTGCGTTCGTCGACCCAAGGTCGTGCGACTTACACGATGGAATTCAAGCACTATGCTGAAGCACCTAAGCATGTGACTGAAGCAATCGTAAGCTCGAAAGCTAAGTAATAGAAGTTCCGGGCCGGCTTTCACGAGAATGCCGGTCCCTACATTTAAATCATTGTTCTAAGGAAGAATAAAATGGCAAAAGGTAAATTCGAACGGACCAAGCCGCACGTCAACGTCGGCACCATCGGCCACGTCGACCACGGTAAAACCACGCTGACCGCTGCAATCGCAACGGTTCTGTCGAAGAAATTCGGCG
>NZ_JCAQAW010000015.1:0-16191 GCF_059617945.1 Janthinobacterium sp. BCJ23
TCCCGAACAGGACCGTGAAACAACTTTGCGCCGATGATAGTGCTGCAACCAGTGTGAAAGTAGGTTATCGTCAGGCTTGTTATTCGAAAAAACCCCTTCCGGTGATCCGGTTGGGGTTTTTTTACGTATGGGGTTTTGTTGGGTGCTGTCGGCTGACGCGTACGGTGACACAAATACGTGTTGCAGCTGTTCCAAATTGATACATGGGCGGCCGGATGCGGGGCATATACGCATGGCATGGCATTTGCTCTTCTTGGATATTGACTAAAAAACCAAGGAGACCAGCATGACCTATTCCATTCGTACCCTGCTCGGCATGGCAGCCGCCGGCGCCGTCGCCCTCACTTCCCTGCTGACCTTGCCGCATGCCTATGCGCATGGCAACGTCACGCCGCAAGGCGTCGACACCACGGGCTTGCCGAAGGTGGGCGACAAGTGGCTCGAACAAAACCCGTATCGGGGCAACAAGCTGGCCCTGACCGTAGGCACCTCGGCCTACAACCAGAATTGCGCCCGCTGCCACGGCATCGAAGCCATTTCGGGCGGCATCGCGCCGGACTTGCGCCAGCTGGACCGCGATTGCTTCGGTATCAAGAATGAGACAAAGAAACAGGCTTGCTACAAGGAGACGGACAATTACTACCTGACCACCATCCGTCACGGTAAAGTGCGCAATGGCGCCGTGTACATGCCGCCGTTCGAAGGCGTGTTCAACCAGGAAGCCATGTGGGCCATCAAGACCTATCTGGAAACCCGCCGCGAATCCAATTAAGTCGAACCGATCACGAAGGAGTCCCATGCGTTCATTTCAACTCCGGGGCATGCGCGCGATGATCTCGCTCGCTTGCCTGGCGCTCTGCGCAGCCGCGCCGGCGCATGCCGACTGGCAGAAAGTGCAGCAGTCGGGCAGCCTGAAAGTGGCTGTGTACAACGAGTTCGCGCCGTTTTCCGACAAGGGCGTTGGCATCGATATCGATATTGCCGAAGCGCTGGCGAAAAAGCTGGGGCTGAAACTGAGTTTGCTGCCATTTCCCGCCGGCGAAAATCTGAACGACGATTTGCGCAATATGGTGTGGAAGGGGCATTACCTCGGTTATGGCCCCGCCGACGTGATGCTGCATGTGCCGGTCGACAAGAAGTTGATGGCTGACAACGACAAGGTCGAGATCTTCGCGCCGTATTACGTGGAAACCGTGCGCCTGGTGCGCAGCGCGCAAGCGGTGCCGCAATTCGACGGAGTCGCTTCGCTGGCCGGCAAGCGTATCGGCGTGGAAAAGGTGTCGATCGCGGCCATGCTGATGTTGGGCGAAGACAATGGCAAGTACCGCGACGACGTGCGCATCTTCGATACGGCCGCCGAAGCCTTGCAGCAATTGCAGGCGGGCAAGCTCGACGCCGTGCTGGCCAACCGTTCGGAAATCGAATCGGTGCTGAAAAGCGACCCCGCTTTCCCCTTGAGCGAAGTGGCGTTCGCCCGCTTGCCGCGTGCCGGCTGGGCCGTGGGCCTGGCCGTCAGCAAGCAGCAGCTCGACGTGGCCAAGTTGCTGCAGGCAGCCATGAACGAGATGGCGGCCAGCGGCGAACTGAAAACGATCTTTGAGAAGTATGGCGTGAAGGAGGCGCGGCCCTGAAGTAGCTTGCTCTGGTTTACAAGCCCGCGCATCGGAAGAGGCGCGGGCTTTTTAGTTTTAGAAACTATATTGGGCGCTGACACCCAGCAGCCAATTGCGTCCTGGCGCCGCTTCATAGTAGCGTTTGTTGCTGTCGCCGACGATGACGGAGCCCACGTAGGTCTTGTCGAAAAGATTGTTCAGGCGGGCAAATTCCTTGAAGCGCCAGTTCCCCACGTTCTGCTTGGCGTTGAAGCGCGCATTGAACACCGTGTAGCCGGGCGCTGGTTTTTCGATGTTGCTGTCTTCCGCGTAGACCTGGTTGCTGGCCACGCTTTCCAGCGCCGCGCCAAAGCGGTCGAGCGTATCTTTCCACGCCAATTCCGCGAACAGGTTGGCGCTGGGCACGCCCGGCAAACGGCTGCCTTCGCGCACGCTGCCAAACGCCTGGTCATACACGGCGTGCAGGCTGGTCAGTGCTACTTTTGCCGTGAAACCATATGGCAGGCTGGATTCCAGCGACACTTCCATACCTTGGCGCAAGGTTTTACCTGCATTGCGATAGCTGGTGCGCCCGCCGCTGGACTTGTCGACTACCAGTTCGTCGTTGGTCTTGATCTGGAACACGGCCGCGTTTACGTGGGTGTTGTTGGCGATCCTCGCCTTGATACCCGCTTCCAGGTTGGTGCTGGTGGCCGGTTTCAGCTGGTAATTGAAGCCGCCACCCGTGCCCGAGTAAAACAGTTCATTCAAGGTAGGCGCCTCAAAACCGCGCGCGGCGCTGGCGTACACGTTGACGTTCGGCGTCAGTTTATACAGCAGACCCAGCACCGGTGTCGTGTGGCTGAACTCGAGGCTGCCGCTGTCGTTCCCATTGCTGAGATAGTGGTCGTTCACCGACACTTTCATCTTGCTGTAGCGCACACCTGCGCTGAGCAGCCACGGTCCGCTTTGCCATTCCATCTGGAGATACGGATCGAGACTGGAGACGACGTCCTGCTCGTCGCGGCGCAGCTTGCCTTTCACGCCAAACGTGTTGCCGATGTAATTTTCATAGCCGGTGCGGTCATCGCTGGAGCGGCCATAGTCGATGCCGATGGTGGTGCTCAGCTTGCCGCCTGCCAACTGGTTCACATGTAGCCAGTTGGTATCGATGCCATAGAACTCACGCTGGAAGTCGACCACGCCACCCGAATGGCTGGCTGGCGCCTGGAAGCCTTTGGTAAAAGCCTGGTACTGGATCACGTCGCGGTTGCCGCCATACACCATCACATGCAGGCGGTCGTCGCCGAACGACTGTTCATAGGTGGCGCCGATTTGCTGGTGGTCGATGCTCTTGCGCGTGTTGTAGCGCTCGGCCAGGGTGCGCTTCGGGTTTTGCGTGTCGCTAGCATCGGTTTCGCCAGCGCGCGGGTCGCGGGCAAACGTGGCCCAAGTGGCGCCCAGCGGATCTTGCGTGTTGCCTTGGTGCAGGCTGTTGGCAACGATGGTCAGCTTGCTGTCCGCATTGGGCTTGACGGTGATCTTGCCGAACGCTTGTTCGCGCGTGGCTGCGCTGTGGTCGCGGAAACCGTCCGTGCGGAAGCGCGAGCCGTCGAGCACGTAGCCGATGCCGCCTGCCTGGCCTTGCGCCGTCAAGTCCACTTTGTTGGTGCCGTAGCTGCCGCCCACCACATTCAATTCGACGGAGGGAGGATTTTGTCCATCCTTGGAAAACAGCTGGATCACGCCGCCCGAATGGTTGCCGTAGATGGCAGAAAACGGTCCGCGCAGCACTTCGATGCGCTCGGCCGTATCGAGGTTGAAGGTGGCGGCCTGGCCTTGGCCGTCGGGCATGCTGGCAGGAATGCCATCGCTGATCAGTTTGACGCCGCGCACGCCAAAGGCCGAGCGTGCGCCGAAGCCGCGCGACGAGATCTGCAAGTCTTGCGCATAGTTCTGGCGGTTTTGCACGACCAGGCCCGGCACGGCGGCCAGCGCTTCTGACGCGTTGACGCGGATTTGGCCATCCTGGATGCGGGCGCTGTCGACGACGTCGATCGAGGCCGGCACTTCCTGGCTGGGATGGGCGATGCGGCTGCCGCTGACGACCACCGTATCCATCAGTTGCCCGTTGGCCGGGGCAGCTGCCTCGGCGGCAAAGACGTGAGGGGCGAGGGTAGCGCTGCCGGCGACAAACAGGCTGGCGATGGTGTTCAGGCGGAAACGGTGCTGCATGCGGATTCTCCAATGTGAATAAAAGCCTGCTTTGGCCGCGTGCGCGGCGCAGGTCTGCATAGTTGTATCAAGCAATATGCCTGCCATGTCTCCATTGGTGGGCTGAAATTATACGCGTGTCAATGGCACGGCGTTTGCATACAGCAATGTTCAGATGCGCCGATGCCGCGCGCTTTTCCTGTGTTTTGCCATCGAAAGGTGATTATGCCCAACTTCTTCTCGCGCTTGCGCCAGGTGTGCTGGCTGCTGCCAGCGCTTGCCTGCACCTCCCTCCAGGCCGCTCCATTTGCTTATGTTCCCAATGAAAAATCGGGCACCTTGAGTGTGATCGACACGGCGACCGATCAGGTCGTGCGCCAGATTGCAGCCGGCAAGCGTCCGCGCGGCATCGCCGCCGACCCCACCGGGCGGCAATTGTTTGTCACGGATGCGGCCAGCAGCGCCTTGCTGCTGATCGATAACGCTGGCGGCGCCCCCCTGCGCACGGTGGCGCTGGGCAAGTCGCCCGAAGGCGTCAGCGCTTCGCAAGACGGTCATTACGTGGCCGTGGCCGTCGAGGAAAACAATAGCGTGGCCTTGCTCGATGGGCAGACGGGCGTCTTGCTCGCCGATATCAAGGTGCATGGACGCAATCCGGAACATGCCGTTTTCAGCCCCGATGGGCGCTGGCTGCTGGTCAGCGCGGAAGAGGCTGAACAAGTCGATGTCATTGATGTGGTGCAACGCCGCCAGGTGGCGTCCATCGCCGTGGGATTGCGCCCGCGCGGCATCGGTTTCAGTCCGGACTCGGGCCGCGCCTACGTGGCGTGCGAACTGGTCAATGCCGTCTACGTCATCGACATGGCCGCGCGCAAGGCCATCGCCACCATTCCCGCTGGCAAGAATGCAAACGGCATCGTGGTCCATCCCAGCGGCAAGCAGGTGTATGTCTCGAACGGTATCGATGGCACGGTGATGGTGATCGACACGGCCAGCAACGAGGTCACGGCCACCATTCCCGTCGGCAAGCGCCCGTGGAACATGGCCATCACGCCCGATGGCGCCAAGCTGTACGTGGCCAATGGCCGTTCGAACAGCGTTTCCGTCATCGACACGGCCAGCGCGCGCAAGGTAGCCGATATTGCTGTAGGTGAATTGCCATGGGGCGTGGTGATTCGTTAATGGCACAGGAACAGGTGTTCCAGTCTGGTACACCTGTTCCATTGTGCAGCGGCTCAAGCCCGGGCATGCGCTGAAAAGCACACCGGTATTGACGCTAGGCCCTTGTAACAAGGGTAAAAGCGGCTAAGTTTGTAGTGGGATGCCGAGCTGGCACGGCATTTGCGGAAGACTCCGTGTACTCACCCCATCTGTACCAGGACGTTTGATTTTAATTACAGCAATTCCATTCTAATTAACCCGATAGAGGACGACATGAATCTCGCAGACATCAGCAAACTGGGCGTAGCCAATCCCTTCAAACAACGCTATGACAATTACATCGGCGGCAAATTCGTTGCCCCGGTAAAAGGTGAATACTTTCCTAACATCACACCGATCACGGGCTTGCCATTTTGCGAAATCGCCCGTTCCACGGCGGAAGATGTCGAGCTGGCCTTGGACGCCGCCCATGCCGCCAAGGATGCCTGGGGCAAGACGTCGCCTGCCGAGCGCGCCAATATCCTGAACCGCATCGCCGACCGCATCGAACAGAACCTGAGCCTGATCGCCACGGCGGAAACCATCGACAATGGCAAGCCGATCCGCGAAACGATGAACGCCGACATCCCGCTGGCCATCGACCATTTCCGTTATTTCGCCGGCTGCATCCGCGCGCAAGAAGGTTCCGTCGCGCAAATCGATGCGGAAACCTATGCCTACCACTACCACGAGCCGCTCGGCGTCGTGGGCCAGATCATTCCATGGAATTTCCCGATTCTGATGGCTGTGTGGAAACTGGCGCCAGCCCTGGCCGCCGGCAATTGCGTCGTGCTCAAACCGGCCGAGCAGACACCGGCCTCCATCATGGTGTTGATCGAGCTGATCGGCGACCTGCTGCCGCCGGGCGTGCTGAACATCATCAATGGTTTCGGCCTGGAAGCGGGCAAGCCGCTGGCCTCGAGCAAGCGCATCGCCAAGATCGCCTTCACGGGCGAAACAGGCACGGGCCGCTTGATCATGGGCTACGCCGCGCAAAACCTGATTCCCGTCACCCTGGAGCTGGGCGGCAAGTCGCCGAACATCTTCTTTGAAGACGTGATGGATGCCGACGATGACTATTTCGACAAATGCCTGGAAGGTTTTGCCATGTTCGCGCTGAACCAGGGCGAAGTATGCACCTGCCCATCGCGCGTGCTGATCCAGGAATCGATCTATGAGAAATTCATCGAACGCGCCCTGAAGCGCGTGGCGGCCATCAAGCAGGGCAACCCGCTCGACTCGTCCACCATGATCGGTGCGCAGGCGTCGCAGGAGCAGCTGGAGAAAATCCTGTCCTACCTCGACATCGGCCGCCAGGAAGGCGCCGAAGTGCTGGCTGGCGGCGAGCGCAACACACAGGCGGGCGACCTGGAGGGCGGCTACTACGTGCGTCCGACCGTGTTCAAGGGTAATAACAAGATGCGCATCTTCCAAGAAGAGATTTTTGGACCGGTCGTGTCCGTGACCACTTTCAAGGATGAGGCCGACGCGCTGGCGATTGCCAACGATACCTTGTACGGCCTGGGCGCCGGCTTATGGACGCGCGATGGTTCGCGCGCCTTCCGCATGGGACGCGCCATCCAGGCGGGCCGCGTGTGGACCAATTGCTACCACCTGTATCCAGCCCATGCCGCGTTCGGCGGCTACAAGCAATCGGGTATCGGCCGCGAAAACCACAAGATGATGCTCGATCACTACCAGCAAACGAAGAACTTGCTGGTGAGCTATAGCCCGAAAGCGCTGGGCTTCTTCTAAACCGGTACACGCGCCGCACCTGTCAATCCAGGCGCGGCGCGCAGAAAGGGATGCCATGAGTGCAGCAATTGCCCGGGTGGTCGCCACCGATGCGGCGCTGGAAATGATGGACAAGTTGCGCCAGCGTCACGGCCCTCTGATGTTTTTCCAGTCGGGCGGTTGCTGCGACGGCAGCGCGCCCATGTGCTATGCGCTGGGCGAGTTCGATGTCAGCGATACCGACATCTATCTCGGCAATTTGAATGGTACACCGTTCTACATGGGACTCGAGCAATTCGAGTACTGGGAGCATACCCAGTTGATTATCGATGTGGTTGATGGCAATGGCGGCATGTTTTCACTCGACAACGGCACGGGCAAGCGCTTCTTGACGCGTTCGCGCCTGTTCACCGATGAAGAGTGCGCCTTGCTGCATGCCCAGCCGCATGAGCACCGCAAGACTTGATACACACACATACTAATAAAACAGAGGGAGATGACTGTGCAGAAAAAAATAATGGGGATACTCGTCGGTTTGGGTTTGGCATCGCTGGCCCAGGCGGCCGACGTGGGCAATGTCACCAATGCCATGCTCGACAGCACGGCGAAGAATCCGGCCAGCGTCCTGTCGTTTGGCATGGGCACGCAGGGCCAGCGCTATTCGCCTTTGACGCAGATCAATGACAAGACCGTGGCCAAGCTGGTGCCGGCCTGGTCGTTCTCGTTTGGCGGTGAAAAACAGCGTGGACAGGAATCGCAGCCGCTGATTCATAACGGCAAGATGTTCGTCACGGCATCGTATTCGCGCATCTTTGCAGTCGACTTGAAAACGGGCGCCAAGCTGTGGAAGTACGAGCATCGCTTGCCAGACGGCATCATGCCCTGCTGCGACGTGGTCAACCGTGGTGCGGCCCTGTACGGCAACCTGGTGATTTTCGGCACGCTCGACGCCTATCTGGTGGCGCTGGACCAGAATACGGGCAAGATCGTCTGGAAAGAAAAAGTCGACGATTATGCGGCCGGCTACTCGATGACGGCCGCGCCGCTGATCGCCGAAGGATTGCTGCTGACGGGCGTGTCAGGCGGTGAATTCGGCATCGTGGGCCGGGTCGAAGCGCGTAACCCGATGACGGGCGACCTCGTGTGGAGCCGTCCTACGGTAGAGGGCCATATGGGCCACCGCTACGACAAGGATGGCAAGGCGATCGATAACGGCGTGTCCGGTACCGCGAACAAGACGTGGCCCGGCGACCTGTGGAAAACGGGCGGCGCCTCGACGTGGATGGGTGGTACCTATGATCCGCAAACCAAGCTCGCCTACTTTGGCACGGGCAACCCGGCGCCATGGAACAGCCACTTGCGTCCCGGCGACAATCTGTACTCGTCGTCCACCGTGGCGCTGGACGTGAAAACGGGCCAGATCAAGTGGGCGTATCAAAACACGCCGAACGACGCCTGGGATTTCGACGGCGCCAACGAATTCGTCACTTTCGACATGGATGGCAAGCGCTACGGCGGCAAGGCCGACCGCAACGGTTTCTTCTATGTGATCGACGCCAATACGGGCAAGTTGCAGAACGCCTTCCCGTTTGTGAAGAAAATCACATGGGCCAGCAGCATCGACCTGAAGACGGGCCGGCCCAACTTCATCGCCGCCGGCCGCCCCGGCGACCCGACCAAGGGAGAGGAAGGCAAGAAGGGCACGACCGTATTTGCCGCACCGGCTTTCCTCGGCGCAAAAAATCAGATGCCGATGGCGTACTCGCCGCAAACCAAGCTGTTCTATGTGCCGGCGAACGAATGGGGCATGGATATCTGGAACGAGCCGATCAGCTACAAGAAGGGCGGCGCCTTCCTCGGTGCCGGTTTCACCATCAAGCCCTTGTTTGATGACTATATCGGCGCCATGCGCGCCGTCGATCCGAAGACTGGCAAGATCGTCTGGGAAATCAAGAATAACGCGCCGCTGTGGGGCGGCGTGATGAGCACGGCCGGTAACTTGGTGTTCTACGGCACGCCAGAAGGCTTCCTGAAAGCCGTCGATGCGAAGACGGGCAAGGAGCTGTGGAAATTCCAGACGGGCTCCGGCGTCGTGGCGCCGCCCGTCACGTGGCAGGATGGCGACACGCAATATGTGGCCGTCGTATCAGGCTGGGGTGGCGCGGTGCCGCTGTGGGGCGGCGAAGTGGCGAAGAAGGTCAACTTCCTGGAACAGGGCGGTTCCGTGTGGGTCTTCAAGCTGGCATCGAAGTAACGGGGTGAAGCACCCGGGCCACACGGATGGGTGTCTCCCTGTCCGCCGGGTGCTTTCTTTTTGCTGACGGCCCAGGCCGTCAGTTTTTTGTTTACCTGAATGGCCGATACGCATACTTGCGGTCAAAAAATGAACACTGTCAGTGGCGATTGATCCGCCGCTGCACACGTTCAATACGCTTTTTTTCTTTCTCCCTCTGAGGCTTGCTGGGCACGCTTATTGCCAAAGCTTGAGGTACATCAATCACTGGTGTGCACACTAAAAACAGAGAAGAAAGAGGAGAAGAAATGAACACATGGATCAAGCTGGGGAGCCTCGGTGTCATGACAATCGCAGCGGTGGGACAGGCGCAAGCCGTCGATATCAAGGCTGGCGACTGGACCGTGTCGGTGGGCGGCATCGTCAACGCCTACTACACGCAAGTGTCGTGTTCGGGCGATGCGGTGGGCGGGCTGGCGCTGGGCGGCCAGGCGCTCGGTTGCGGCGGAGAGAAGGACCGCACCACCATCGGCAACGGCTTGCTGCCCAACGGCTTGATCACCTCGGCGAGCTCGAAGCTGGGCGAGTACGACGTGAAAGCCTTGATCGGCATCTACAACTCGACGGCCACGGACAGCGCCATCAGCCAGAACAGCGTGGTCGACGTGCGCCAAGCCTTCTTCACGTTTGGCAATGAGCAGATGGGCACCTTCAAGCTGGGCCGCGACTATGGCATCTTCGGCGCGAACGCGATTTTGTCCGACATGACCTTGCTGGGCTCGGGTGCGCCGGTGCAGGCGACGCAGCGGGGCCGCGTGACCCTCGGTCATATCGGCGCCGGCTATACCTATCTGGGCAACTATGGCCAGATCATGTACAGCTCCCCGAAGTCGGGCGGCATTGGCGTCGATGTGGCGCTGGTCAGTCCCGTCTCCGATACGCCCATCGTGGCAGGCTCGACCTATTCTTCGAAGTCGAGTCCGCAAGTGCAGGCGCAGCTGACGTATGCGCAGGAAGGGTTGAAAGCCTGGCTCGGCGTGAAGTCGCAAAAATTCACCTCGAAAACGCCGGGAGTCGATGACCTGACCATGCGCGGCGTGGAAGTGGGCGGCTCGTACCAGATGGGCCCGGCTGGCGTGCTGGTCAACTTCCAGGGCGGCAAGGGGCTCGGCATCTTGTCCGATGCGGACCAGGGCGATACCAAGTCGAAGAACTGGCTGCTGCAAGGCACGTATAAAACGACGGATAAGCTGAAGCTGGGTTTGTCCTACGGCATCAGCAAGAACGACGACAACACGGCCGGCACGGGCGGCTTGAAGTCGAACGCCAACCTGACCCTGGGCGCGTATTACTCGCTCAACAGCGCGATCACCCTGGTAGGCGAGCTGGGCCAGACGCGTTCGAAAGGTTTTTCCGGCGGCGAAGCGAAGATGAATGGCGTGTCCCTGGGCGGCATTATTTTCTTCTAACTCAACAACGCGGCGCCTTGCGACAGGGCGCCGCACGGAGCACCATGCATGCGGATAATGCGCTTGTTCATAGCTTGCTGGCTATTCCTGTTTATCCTCGGACAGGCCTGGGCCGGTGTGCTCACCAAGGCCGAGCTGGCGCGGCGTTTTCCCGCGCCCATCGTCGTGGGCGACAAGGAGACCGATTTGCCCGTCTGGCCCTTGTTCCGCCAAAACGCCACGGCGACAGAGCTGGTCGGCTACGTTTTTGAGTCGGTGGACCTGGCGCCCATTCCCGGCTTTTCCGGCGTACCCGTCAATCTGCTGATCGCCATCGATCCGAAAGGCAGTTTTCTCGACGTCGCCGTGCTGTCGCAGCACGAACCCGTGTTTCTCGACGGCCTCGGTGAAGCGCCCCTGTTTCAGTTCGTCAAACAGTACCAGGGCTTGTCGCTCAAACAGAATATCGCCATCGATGCCAGGACGAAACGCGCACCGGACGCCACCCATGCCGATATCGATGGCGTGTCGAAGGCCACGGCCTCTGTACGCATCATCAACCAGAGCGTGCTGGCCTCGGCCTTGAAAGTGTCGCGCAAAAAACTCGGCTTTGCGCAAGGCCGCGACCCGGACCAGATCGCCCGCATCCGCATGCAGGTATTCGAGAAACTCAGCGTCGCGCAGATGCTCGAGCGCGGATTGATCCAGCATGTACGCTTGAGCAATAAGGACGTGGAAGCCTTGTTTGCGGGCAGTCCCGGCGCGGGACTCGAACCGGAAGCCGCGCGCGATCCGGACGGCTTGTTCATCGACCTCTATCTGGCGTATGTATCCGTCCCCACGGTGGGGCGCAATCTGTTGACGGAACGCAGCTGGAACAAATTGCGCAACCGGCTTGACGAGGGCGACCATGCCATCCTCATCATGTCACGCGGGCGCTACAGCGTGCTGGGCGACGATTTCGTGCGCGGCACCGTCCCCGACCGGCTGTTGCTGAAGCAGGATGGCTTGCCCATCGACATGCGCGACCTGGACCTGGACTTGAGCTTATCCGATGCGGCTTCCTTGCCGACGGAAAATATCGCCGCACTGCGCATCATCAGCCAGGCGGGGCTCGATGCGGCCAGTCCGCTGGCGTTCACGCTGCCGATTACGCGCAGCAAGGGTATCGTATATCCGGAACGCATCGCGCGCAACGTCGATGTCAGCTACCGCTTGCCGGCCGATTTTTATACGGCGCCGCAAGGCGACGATGCCACGTGGCGTGGCACGTGGCAGGGACGCAAGGCCGAGTTGCTGCTATTGGTGGCCGGGCTGGCGCTGCTGGCCGGCGCCTTGGCGTGGCAGAAACGGCTGGTGCGCGATGGCCGCCAATTTGCATGGTTCCGCCGTCTGTTCCTGTTGTTTACCATTGGCTTCATCGGCTATTACGCGCAGGGCCAGTTGTCGATCGTCAATATCACGGGCGTCATCCAGGCGCTGCTGGCGGGGCGCAGTCTGGGCTTTTTCCTGTTCGATCCGATGACGGTGATCCTGTGGGCGTTCGTGCTGCTCAGTCTGCTGATCTGGGGGCGTGGCACGTTTTGCGGCTGGCTGTGTCCGTTTGGAGCGCTGCAGGAATTCACGGGCAAGCTGGGCCAGTGGCTGCGCTTGCCTCAGTGGAAGATCAAGCCGCGCCTCGACGGGCGCTTGAAATGGATCAAGTATGGCTTGCTGGCGGCCATTCTCGGCAGCAGCCTGTTTTCCAGCCAGATCACGGACAAGCTGGTCGAGCTGGAACCGTTCAAGACGGCCATCACCCTGAACTTCGTGCGGGCTTGGCCGTTTGTTGCATATGCCGTGGGTTTGCTGCTGCTCAGCAGTATTTCCTACAAATTCTTTTGCCGCTATCTGTGTCCATTCGGTGCGGCGCTGGCGCTGCTGGGACGGTTTCGCTTGTTCAACTGGATTCCGCGCCGCAAGGAATGCGGCACGCCGTGCCAGACTTGCCGCCACCGTTGCGAGCATCACGCCATCGCGCCGAGCGGGAAAGTCGATTATGGCGAATGTTTCCAGTGCATGGATTGCGTGGTGATTTACGCCAGCGATGAAAAATGCGCACCCTTGATGCTGGAAATCAAGCGTGCCCGCACGATACCCATTGTCCTGGCCACGGCAGAGGAGAGCAGCAATGCAGCGTAGAACCTTTATATCCGCAGCCATTGGCAGCGTGGCCGGCATGGCGGGCTTGTCCTTGCCGGGCAGCATGGCGCGCGGCACGGCCACGGCATCCGGCGTGCGCCCTTATCAAGGCGCTGCACTGGCGTTTGGCACGACGATCGCCGTCACCGTGTTGCACCACGATCAACGCCAGGCTGAGCTGGCCATTGAGGATGCCTTGCATGCGGCCAGGAATATCGACCGCCTCATGAGCATTTACAGTCCCGCCAGCCAAGTCTTCCAGCTGAACCGTGACGGCCGCCTGGCCCGGCCGGACGCCCATCTGCTGGCCGTGCTGGCGCAGGCGCAAACCTTGTCGCAATGGAGCGATGGTGCATTTGATATCACCGTGCAACCTTTATGGCAGCTGTTTCACGCGGCGGCAGACCAGACCGGCTTGCCTGCGGAAGCACTACGGCGCAAAGCGCAGGCGCGGGTCGGCTGGCGGCAATTGGCGTGGGACAAACGCGAAGTGCGTTTCCTGCAGCCCGGCATGGCGCTGACCTTGAATGGCCTGGCGCAAGGTTACGCTGCGGACATGGCGCTGGCTGCCGTGCAGGCGCGCGGCATACTGCACGCGTTGCTGGACACGGGAGAATTCGTTGCACGCGGGCAGCGTTCCGTGCGCCGGCCGTGGACCTTGGGCATCCAGGACCCGCGCGACGCGGAAATCCTGGCGGCCACCTTGAAAGTGGAAGGGCGCAGCGTGGCCACTTCGGGCGACTACGAGTGCACGTTCACGCCTGACTTCGCGCACCACCACATCTTTGATCCCTCGAAGGGCGATTCGCCGCGTGAACTGGCCAGCGTGACGGTGCTGGCGTCCACGGGAATGCTGGCCGATGGCTTGTCGACAACCTTCATGGTGACGGGCGCGGCGCGTGCGCATGCGATGGCCGCGCGGATGGAAGGCGTCGACTTGATGACCATCGACAAGCAGGGCGGGCGCCAGATGTCGCCCGGCTTTTCCCGTCTGCTCTAGGCTATTTCAGATGCGGCACCTTGCGATAGATCGTGTTGCGCGACACGCCCAAGGCCCGCGCCGTGGCCGAGACGTTGCCGCCGTGGGCATCGAGCGACTTGAGAATGACGCTTTGCTCCATCTCTTCCAGATTGGCGCCGGCGGCGATCATCCGGTCCGTGCTGGCGCTGGCGGCAGTTGCTTGCGTCATTTCAATATCATCGAGGAAATCGTCGGGCATGTGGCGCAGACAGATTTCGTGTTCGTCGCCTGCCATGACGATGGCCGTGCGCAACAGATTGGTCAGCTGGCGGAAATTACCCGGCCATTTGTGCTGGTGGAACATGCGCAAGATGTCCGGCGCCACCGTGTAGCGCGTATCGGGCGCTTCCGTCGCGAGGATTTTTTTCACGACCGTATCGAGATCCGTGCGTTCGCGTAGCGGCGGCAGTTTGACCACCAGGCCATTCAGGCGGTAATACAAGTCTTCGCGGAACAGCCCCTTGGCCATGCGTTCGCGCAAGTTGTGATTCGTGGCGCAAATGAGTTCCACATTGACGGTGATCGATTTGCTGCTGCCCAGCGGGGTGACCATACGTTCCTGCAACACGCGCAACAGGCGCGCCTGCAAGCCAAACGGCATGTCGCCGATTTCATCGAGAAACAGGGTGCCGCCATTGGCTTGCAAGATCTTGCCGATGGCCCCTTTCTTGCGCGCACCTGTAAACGCCCCGTCCTCATAGCCGAACAGTTCGGACTCGATCAGGGTTTCCGGAATCGACGCGCAATTGACGGCGATAAACGGTCCCATGGCGCGCGGCGAATCGTTGTGAATCGCTTGCGCCAGCAATTCCTTGCCTGTGCCCGTTTCGCCCATGACGAGGATGGGGATATCGCGCCCCAGTACTTTGTTGACCTTTTCGATCACCAGTTCCAGTTGCGGATCGCCCGTGCGCAGATAGCGCAGGCCGGACAGGCGGCGCGCCGCGTTGGCCGCATGACTGGCTGGCGCGGGAACCTGGGCCGGGGCGGCGTTGATATCGCTATGGTCGGTGCTGGCAGCAAAGCCATGCTGGAAGGCACTATTGGCTAACCGCAACTGCGCGCGCCCATACACGCGCACGCCGCTGTGCATGCACAGGTTCAGCAAACCGGGCGAGGCCGTGCGGTAATGGTCGTACAGGGCAGACACGGGCAAGCCGAACAGGGAGCTGAACGTGTGCGATTGCAGCGCGGCAAATGACAGGCCCAGCTGGAATAAACCATTCTTGTTGGCCGATAAGAACCGGCCGCCCGGCGTGAATGAGGCGATGCCTTCCATCAAGGTCCCGATGAATTCAGGACGCGCGTGGAAGTGCACGGTGATGGCGTCTTCGAAGGTGGCGGAAAACAACTGATTTTCGATCATCAGCGCCGACATGCGCACGAGAGCCATCGTATGCTTGTGGAAACTGCGCTGGTCGCTGGAGACATCGAGCACGCCGATGACATTGCCCCTGTGGTCGGTGATCGGCGCTGCGGAACACGTGAGGAAATGATTGGCAGCCAGGTAATGCTGGTCGGCATGGACCAACGTCGGTACTTTTTCCGTGATGGCCGTGCCGATCGCATTCGTGCCGCGGCTTTGTTCCGACCATGCCACGCCTGGCTGCAGGGCCACTCGGTTGGCTTTCTCCAGAAAATCATCGTCGCCCAGTGAATGCACGATGACACCGTTGGCATCCGTCAAGATCACCATATTGTGGGTGTTGACGATTTGCTGGTACAGAGTTTCCATGGCGGGCAGCGCGTGCGTGTGCAGCAGGCGGTTTTGCTCGATCAGCAAGGACAGATCGGATTTGCCGGCAGGCGTAAAGTCGGGCGTTGCCGTGGGAGACAGGCCAAAGGCGACTGAGCGCTGATGGGACGTTTCAATGATGACGGGAACGTTGTCCTGTCCTGCCGGTGTGATGTTCGCGTCCGCGATGGACGAAAACGGTGCGCTACGGTAAGTAGCTGACGGTTGATACATGATCTCGTTGCCTCCGTTGGGCCCTGTACTGGGCGCTCTTTTGAATATCGAGAGTGTTCCATAATGTAGCACCTGTCACAGATGGGAGCAAAGCAAAGCGAACCGGGCTATCCCCAGTGTTGCTGCCAGGCCCAGAGTTGCTCTCATCAGTGGACGGTGCGCATATCTGTATAAGCAAGTGCGGTGCCAGGGCCGTTTCGCAGGGAGGGAAAATAGCGCTTGCAGCGGGCCCAGGGCAGGGCTATAATTCGCCCCCTCGCTGAACGACGCATGCAAATGCTGAATGAGACGAGAAAAAAGAAGGTTGACGAAATGCTGCAAACGCTTCATACTCTTCCTTCTTCGCAGCTGACAAACACAACGCTTTGTCGATAGCGCGAAAGCAGTACCGAATACAGTTCTTTAACAATTAACAGTCGATAAGTGTGGGCATTTGATGTAAGTGCAGCAGCGATCTTAGGATCGCTGTAAAACTTAAAATATCAAATGTTCACAAGAAATAATGAAATAGGATACTTCTTCGGAAGTAGCCTGTCAGTTTTTTGAGTGAGCAAACACCTCGCAATGCGAGGGGTTTGAACTAGTTAAATAGTTCGACC
>NZ_JCAQAW010000016.1:0-10069 GCF_059617945.1 Janthinobacterium sp. BCJ23
CAGGCATCAACACCAGCGGCGAGATCAACATCGGCTATACCTTGTCGAATGCGTTCGGCACCTCGGCGCCGGTGACGTCGACCATTACCGTCAATCCGATGCCGCAAGTGCTCAGCCAGAGCGTCACAGTGGTGGCCGGCCTGACGGTCACTGTCGACCTGACGGCGGGCGCCACGGGCGGTCCGTTCACGGCGGCGAATGTGCTGAGCGTGGCGCCGGCCGAGGCGGGCAAGGTGGTGGTGCGCGACGTGGGCACGGCCGGCAAGCCGTCGTACCAGCTGAGCTTTGCGGCCTCGGGCAAATTCGCCGGCGCGGCCGTCGTCAGCTACACCCTGAGCAATGCGTATGCGACCTCGAAACCGGGCGTGGTCAACGTCACCGTGACGGCGCGGCGCGACCCGTCGGTCGATCCGGAAGTGATCGGCCTGCAGGCGGCGCAAGCCGATGCGGCGCGGCGTTTCGCCAGCGCGCAGCTGTCGAACTTCACGCAGCGCCTGGAAAGCCTGCATGGCGATGGCTGGGGACGCTCGAGCTTTGGCCTGAGCCTGACGCCGCCGAACGACAGCGGCAACCCGACGGCGGCGCTGGCGCGCTGGCAGGCGGACGAAGCGGACCGCGTGTTCGGCACGGCCGTCAAACCGTTCATGCGCAAGGCGGCCTTGCGCCAGCCAGGCGCTGGTTTCAGCAGCGATGAACGGCAGCAGGTCGATGTCAGCGGCGCCACCAGCGGCTTGCCGGACATGCCGCAAAAGCCCGATACGCAGAAGCAGGCCTTAGCGCTGTGGCTCGGTGGCGCGGTCGATTTCGGCCAGCACTATGTGAATGGCCGCGACACGGGCTTCCGCTTCCGTACCAACGGCGTGAGCGTGGGGGGCGACTACCGCCTCAGCGACCTGGCGACCCTGGGCGTGGGCGCCGGTTTCAGCCATGACCGCAGCGACGTGGGCCAGAACGGCAGCCGCAGCACGGCCGACAGCGCCGTGGCGGCCGTGTATGGCAGCCTGCGTCCGAGCAAGGGCGTCTTCCTCGACGGCGTGCTCGGCTACGGCACCTTGCAGTACGACGCGTCGCGCTACCTCGCCGATGGCAGCGGTTTCGCCACGGGCGAGCGCGACGGCAAGCAGGTGTTCGGCGCAGTCGTCGGCGGCATCGAGATGCGCCATGACACCTGGATGTGGTCGCCGTACGGCCGTGTGGAACTGATGTCGGCCAAGCTCGATCCGTACATGGAAAAGGCGGCGGGCATCAACGCCCTGAGCTACTTCAAGCAGACCGTGCGTTCGCGCATCGGCGCGCTCGGTGTGCGGGCCGAAGGCATCTATGTGGGCGGCCTGGGCACGTGGTTCCCGCGCGCACGGCTCGAGTACCGGCACCAGTTCCAGGGCGCCGATGATGCGCGCCTGGCATATGCCGACCTGGTGGCCGAAGGCCCCGTGTACGTGATCCGCACGGTGCCGCAGCAGACGGGCAACTGGGCGGCGGGCCTGGGCGTCAAGCTGCTGCTGTCGAACGGCATGACCATCACGCTGGACTACAACAGCAATCTGAACATCGATAGCGGACGTACCCAGTCCGTGATGTTCGGTATCGCGATGCCGCTCAAGTAGCGTTGTGAATCAAGGAAGTGACGCCGCGGGGCGGGAGCCGGTGCTTCCGCCCCGCGGCGCATGTGGCGCCTGGTTTTTCATGTCATTGCCGTGCCAGGGCGGCAATGATTCCATTAGAATCAGGCATCGTCTTCACCACACTGCTTACGGAATGGAATACCTGGAATGATGACTGTCCTGACCCTTGAACATTTTGCCGCACGCATCAACGAGACGTTTATTGCGGCCAGTGACGGCAATGCCGCCTTTGTCCTGAAGGAAGTGCAGCCGCTGCCGTCAGCGACCCTGGAGGGCTTGATGCGCAAGCCGTTCAGTCTGCTGTTTCACCATAGCTCGCCCATCCTGTTCAGCCAGAAAATCTTCCAGATGCAGCATGAGGCGTTTGGCGAGATGGGTATCTTTTTGGTGCCGGTGGCGCGTGACAGCCACGGCTTTCTGTACCAGGCGGTGTTCAACTGAGGCCGGTACGCGAGAAGGGCAGGGCGGCACCGCGCTGGCGCCGCCTGCCTGGATGAATCCAACTTAGTCGAATGACGGGAATTCGCCTTGCAGCGCGATGCAGAAATTCAACGCCAGCATCGGCTGGCGGTTTTCGTGCGCCTGGCCGCCACCGGCACTACCGATCGCGGTCGGGGACAGCGATACATTGGGTGGCGTTGCCGGCACGAACGCGGACGTGCCGCCAAGGGCAATCAAGCCATCGCCCGGAAGCGGTGTGTTGTGCTGCAGGGCGGCGGTGGGCTGGCGGTACACATTGAGTTGGTGGGCGTGGTTCGGCATTTCCGTGGTGTTCAACGTGACGCTGTTGGTGCCGAAGGTCTCGCCCATCACGCGCGGTGTCAGGCCCGGCCCCTGGCCCTGGCTGCACGGCGCGCGTCCCGTGAAGTTGGGCAACTGGAAGGTCGTGGTCCCATTGCCGCCATACTGCGTGCCGATCAAGGAAAACAGGGCTGAATATTGCTGTATCTGCAGGGTGGCGCCATTGCAGCTGGCCCATCCGTAGGGTGTGAAATTGAAGCCGAAGACTTGTATTTCGCCAAGGTATGGTGAGGTCACGGTAGGTTCTCCTGATCGATTTTAGGGACTGCGCTTGCGTGCCGGCTGTTATTGCTGGGATGGGAAAATGCCTGCCCATGCGATGCAAAATGACGCTGTCAGGGTTGGCATGGTGTTCTCGTGCGGCAGGTTGCCGCCTGTCGCGCCCGTGGCGGCGCTTGCCAGTGCATAGGCGGTCAGGCCGGTCAGGTCGCTCGTGTACATCTTGTCGTTATTCGACGGGGCAGTCAGCAGCAGGTTGGCCGCCGGCACGTTCGAGGTCGCCAGGGTGCTGTTCACACTGAACGGGTGCGTATGCAAAGGAAGCTGGGTCGGCAGCAGGGTCACCGATTCGCTGCCGCTTCGTTGCCCGAGGGGGCGGTTGCTCAGGCCTGGACCGGTACCCATGTGCAGGGGAACCTGGCCGCGCAGGTCGGGCACGGCAAAGGTGTTGACCCCGTCGCCACCGTAGGTAGTACCCAGCAGGACGAACAGGACTTCATTCTCGGCGATCGATTTCAGGCTGCCGTCGCAGGCGAACCAGCCGCTGGGAATGCGGGAAAAGGCAAACAGGCGAATTTCGCCGACATAGGGTGTGGTCATGACTATGCTCCGTAAGAGTGGCGGATTCGTTAGTTGCGCGATGGGAAGATACCGCTCAAAGCGATATTGAAGTTGATGACCGAGAACGGCTGCATGTTGGGATGCGCCTGGTTGCCGCCGGCCAACGCCAAGGTCTGGCTGGACAGGGTCACTTGCGGTCCCGCCGAACCGTAGATGGATTCCGCGCCACTGCCGCCAAACAGGGTATTGGTGGGGTTTTTCGAGGTGCCCGGCGTCGTCACCGCATTGGCCGCATGCGTGTGCGGCGGAATTTGGGTCGCTAGCAAGGTGACAGTCTCCTGCCCCGCCCGCGTACCGGTCTGGTATGGCGATGGTTGCCACGCGCCATCGGCCGAAGTACCCGCGCCAACCGGGGTACAGCCTTGCAAGTTAGGCAAGGCAAAGGTGTTACTGCCGTTCCCCCCGTAAGCGGTACCCAGCAGTGCAAACAGCGCCTGATTCTGCGCAATGGGCAGCAATTGCCCGTTACATGCTGCAAAGCCACGCGGCGCAAAATTGAAGCCGCCCATCATGATTTGTCCTAGATACACATCAGCCATCATCGTTCTCCCACGGTTGGAATGCAGCTCAATGGCAAACGAATAATATTTTCCATTTGCAATCAATGTTGCGTTTTAAAAAACCCTTTTTGTTATAGTTACTTTATTGAAATCTCGGAGTAGCATACGTTGTCATATGGCAAGCGTCAACATATGTTGGCACTGTAGAAGAGCCCGGAATGGGCAGCGCTGACGGCCTGAAATCACCTTCATTTTTGTCTGAAAAACTCTGTATTGGAGAAACTATGTCGCGTATTTGCAACGACATCATCGGCCGTCCGGCACTTTCTTTTCTGCTCGCCTTGTTTGCTGGAAATCGGAAACGAATGTCGGATCGCGGCGCCAGCGGGACGTTGTTAGCTTGCCGTCTCGGGCAGTGGTTCGCTGCGCTGTGCCTGCTGATGCTGGCGTTCGTCGCCAATCCTGCGCAGGCCGTGCCGAGCGTGAAATGTACGGCCAGCCAGAGTTTTTCAGTCGCCTCGGGCGGCTCGCATATCATCGACCTGTCGTCCTGCAGCGGATTCGGCCTGATTGACAATAACGCGACGCCCTTGCACGGCACGATTACAGGCCTCGTCAATAACAGCGATGGCATCGCCACCTATATCAACAATGGCGACGGGGCGCTGTCCGACAGTTTTATCCTGCTCGACGAGGATAGCAAGGAGGTGACTTTCACCGTGACAGTCGCGCCCGCGGCGGCTGCCTTTACGGTGTTGCCGGGCAGTTTGACCGCGCCCGTGATTGGCACACCTTACAGCCAGACCATGTCGTCGAGTGGCGGCATCGCTCCATACACCTATGTGCTCGATTCAGGCACCTTGCCACCCGGTATCAGCGTATCGCCGAGCGGCGTGATTTCCGGCACCGTGACGGCTACCGGCGCCTATGTGTTCGGCGTCAAGGTTACCGACTCGACCCCGGGCACGCCGCAGGTGGTCATCAAGAACTATTCCGTGTCGATCGCCGTACCGATCTTGTCCATCACCCCCACCACCCTGACGGCGGGAGGCTTGGCGACGCCCTATAGCCAGCAGATGTCGACCGCGAATGGCACCGCGCCCTATACCTATGTGGTGGAGTCGGGTGCCTTGCCCACGGGCCTGAACATGTCGAGCAGCGGCCTGCTTTCGGGCACGCCCACCGCCCTGGGTACCTATAACTTTGTGATCAAATCCACCGATGTCACGGGCGGCAATGGACCGTACAACACGTCCAGAAGCTATTCCCTGGTGATCAATGCCCAGCCGCCGCCGACCATCACAGGCGTGACGCCTGCGTCCGGCCCCAGCACTGGCGGCACGGCCGTCACCATTACCGGTACCGGCTTTACGGGCGTCACGGCGCTGAAGTTTGGCGCCAACAATGGCGTCGCCATTACCGTCGTCAACGCCACGACCATGACCGCCACGTCGCCAGCCGGCGGCGCCGGCACCGTGAACGTCACCGTCACCGCCAGCGGCGGCACCAGCGCCACCGGCGCCGCCAACCAGTTCACGTATATTCCTGCGCCGACGGTCACCAGCATTTCGCCCACGGCAGGTCCTACCGCCGGCGGCACCAGCGTCACCATCACGGGCACGGGCTTTACGGGCGCCACGGCCGTGACCTTCGGCGCCACGGCAGCGACCGGCTTTACGGTCAACAGCGCCACGCAGATCACGGCGACGGCACCGAGTGGCAGCGGCACGGTCGACGTACGCGTGACCACGACGGGCGGCACCAGCGCCACCAGCGCGGCGGACCAGTTTACCTATGTGGCGGCGCCGACGGTGACGAGCATTTCGCCCACGGCCGGCCCGACCACTGGCGGCGGCACCGTCACCATCACCGGTACGGGTTTTAGCGGCACGACGGCGGTGACCTTCGGCGCCACGTCGGCGACGGGCTTTACCGTCAACAGCGCCACGCAGATCACGGCGACGGCGCCAGCGGGCACGGGTACCGTGGATGTACGCGTGACCACGGCGGGCGGCACCAGCGCCACCAGCGCCGCCGATCAATTTACCTATGTGGCCGCACCAGTGGTGAGCAGCATTTCGCCCACCGCCGGCACAACTGCAGGCGGCACCACGGTCATCATTACAGGCACGGGCTTTAGCGGCACGACGGCCGTGACCTTCGGCGCCACGGCGGCGACCGGCTACACGGTCAACAGCGCCACGCAGATCACGGCGACGGCGCCGGCGGGCAGCGCAGGCACGGTCAACGTGCGCGTCACTTCGGCCGGCGGCACCAGCGCCACCGGCGCCGGGAATCTGTACACCTATGCGGCGGTGCCGGCGGTGACGAGCATTTCGCCCGCTGCCGGTCCGGTTACCGGGGGCACGAGCGTCACCATCACGGGCTCGGGCTTTACGGGCGCCACGGCCGTGACCTTTGGCGCCACGGCGGCGACTGGCTACACGGTCAACAGCGCCACGCAGATCACGGCCACGGCGCCAGCCGGCAGCGCCGGCACGGTCGACGTGCGCGTCACGACGACGGGTGGCACCAGCGCGACCAGCGCGGCGGACCAGTTCACGTACGTGGCGGCACCGGTGGTCAGCAGCATTTCACCGACGGCGGGGCCCACGACGGGCGGCACCACGGTCATCATCACCGGCACAGGTTTTGCCAGTACGACGGCGGTGACCTTTGGCGCCACGGCGGCCACCGGCTTTACCGTCAATAGCGCCTCGCAGATCACGGCAACGGCGCCGGCCGGCACCGGCACGGTCGATGTGCGCATCACCACGGTTGGCGGCACCAGCGCCACCAGCGCGGCGGACCAGTTCACGTATGTGGGTGCACCGGTGGTGAGCGGTATTTCCCCCACCTTTGGTCCCACAGCCGGTGGCGCCAGCGTCACCATCACCGGTGCGAATCTTGGCGGTGCGACGGCGGTAACGTTCGGCGCTACGGCAGCGACCGGCTTTACGGTCAACAGCGCTTCGCAAATCACGGCGACGGCGCCCGCCGGCACGGGCACGGTCGATGTGCGCGTGACCACGATTGGCGGCACCAGCGCCACCGGTGCGGCGGACCAGTTCACTTATGTGGCGGTGCCCGTTGCCGGCGCAGTCAGCGCGACGGTGGCGTACGGCAGCAGCGCCAATCCGATCACCCTGGTCCTGAGCGGCGGTGCCGCCACCTCGGTGGCTGTGGCGTCCGCTGCATCGCATGGCACGGCGACGGCCAGCGGCACCAGCATCACCTACACGCCGACGGCAGGTTATGGCGGCAGCGACAGCTTTACCTACACGGCCACCAATGGCAGTGGCACGTCGGCACCGGCCACCGTGACGATCACCGTCGGTGCGCCGACCGTGACGGTCGCGCCAGCCACCGTGCCCGGCGCAGCAATCGGTGCGGCATACAGCCAGAGCATCAGCGCAGCGAACGGCTTGGCGCCATATGCGTACGCGATCAGCGCCGGTGCCTTGCCGGCTGGCCTGAGCTTGTCCAGCGCCGGTGTGCTGTCGGGTACGCCAACGGCGGGCGGTACCTTCAACTTTACCGTGCTCGCCACGGACAGTTCGACGGGCAGCGGCCCGTATTCGGGCGCACGCGCCTATTCGCTGACGGTAGCGGCGCCGACGATCAGCATCGCGCCTGCAAGTCTGCCGGCAATGACCACTGGCGTCGCCTTCAGCCAGGGTATCAGCGCCACCGGCGGCACGGCGGCATATAACTATGCCGTCAGCGCTGGCAGCCTGCCAGCGGGACTGAGCCTGGCGCCGGACGGTACCTTGTCCGGCACGCCGACGGCGATCGGTGCGTATAACTTTACCGTTACCGCCACCGACAGCAGCACGGGTGCCGGCGCCCCTTTCACTGGTTCGCGTGCCTATTCCGGCACGGTGGTGGTGGCGGCTCCAGTGGCCGGCGCCGTCAGCGCCACGGTGGCGTACGGCAGCAGCGCCAATCCAATCACCCTGAACCTGAGCGGCGGCGCGGCGGTGTCGGTCGCGGTGGCATCCGCAGCATCGCATGGCACGGCGACGGCCAGCGGCACGAGCATCAGCTACACGCCGACGGCAGGTTATGGCGGTCCCGATAGCTTTACCTATACGGTCACCAACGCCAGCGGCACGTCGGCACCGGCCACCGTGACGGTGACGGTGGGTATTCCCAATATCAGCCTGACGCCGGCCACCCTGCCCAATGCGACGGCGGAAGCGGCTTACACAGCAACCTTGACGGCGGCGGGCGGCACGGCGCCATACACCTTCAGCGTGGCCAGCGGTACCTTGCCGGCCGGCTTGAGCCTGAACGCATCGACCGGCGTGGTGTCCGGTACGACCAATGTGGCGGGCAGCTTCCCTGTCAGCATCAAGGTTACGGACAGCAGCACGGGGGCAGGGGCGCCGTTCAGCGCTACCAACAGCTACACCTTGAGCGTTGCCGCCCCCGTAATCGTGGTGACGCCAAGCACCTTGCCGGCGCCGAAAGTGGCCACGGCATACAGCCAGCAATTGGCGGCCAGCGGCGGCATCGCTCCGTATGCGTATACGGTATCGAGCGGTAACCTGCCAGCGGGCCTGACCTTGAACAGCAGCGGTTTGCTCAGCGGTACGCCAACAGCGGCCGGCAGCTTCACCGTGACAGTGCAAGCGGCCGATGCGCACCAGTTCACCGGTACGCGCAGCCACACCCTGGTGGTGTCCTCGGCCACGGTCAGCCTGACGCCGGCCACCCTGCCGAATGCGGCGGCGGAAGCGGCCTACACCGCAACATTGACAGCGGCGGGGGGCACGGCGCCCTACGTCTTCAGCATCAGCAGCGGCAACCTGCCTGCCGGCTTGACCCTGAATGCATCCACCGGCGTGGTGTCCGGTACGACGAATGTGGCCGGCAGCTTCCCGGTCAGTATCAAGGTCACCGACAGCAGCACGGGCGCGGGGTCGCCGTTCAGCGCCACCAACAGCTATACCTTGAGTGTTACCGCGCCGGCCATCACGGTGACGCCAAGCACCTTGCCGGCGCCGAAAGTGGCCACGGCATACAGTCAGCAATTGTCGGCCAGCGGCGGCGTCGCTCCGTATGCCTATACCGTGTCGAGCGGCAGCCTGCCAGCGGGCCTCACCCTGAGCAGCAGCGGTTTGCTCAGCGGCACGCCGACGGCGGCCGGCAGTTTCACGTTGACGGCGCAAGCGGCCGATGCGCACCAGTTTATCGGTACGCGCAGCTACACGCTGGTGGTGTCCTCGGCCACGGTCAGCCTGACGCCGGCCACCTTGCCGAATCCAACGGCGGAAGCGGTCTACACTACGACGCTGACGGCAGCGGGCGGCACGGCGCCGTACACCTTCAGCGTTAGCAGCGGTACCTTGCCCGCTGGCCTGAGCCTGAATGCGGCCACGGGTGTACTGTCCGGCACGACGAATGTGGCGGGCAGTTTCCCGTTCAGTATCAAGGTCACGGACAGCAGCACGGGGGCAGGGGCGCCGTTCAGCGCCACCAACAGCTACACCCTGAGCGTCGGCGCGCCAACCATCACCGTGACCCCAGCCACCTTGCCGGCAGCGACAGCGGCCACGGCGTACAGCCGTCAACTGACGGCCAGCGGCGGCGTCGCTCCGTATGCCTATACGGTGTCGAGCGGCAGCCTGCCTGCCGGCCTGACTCTGAGCGGCAGCGGCTTGCTCAGCGGTACGCCCACGGCGGCCGGCAGTTTTACGTTGACCGTGCAGGCGGAAGATGCGCACCAGTTCACCGGCACGCAAAGCTATACGCTGACGGTCGCGTCAGCCACGGTCAGCCTGACCCCGGCCAGCTTGCTCAACCCGACGGCCGAAGCGGCCTACAGCGCGACCCTGACGGCAACAGGCGGCACGGCACCCTACAGCTTCGCCGTGATTGGTTCGCTGCCAGCGGGCCTGAGCCTGAACGCATCCACCGGCGTGCTGTCCGGCACGACAAATGTGGCGGGCAGTTTCCCGTTCAGCATCAAGGTCATGGACAGCAGCACGGGCGTGGGGGCGCCGTTCAGCGCGACCAACAGCTATACGCTGGCCGTCGCGGCGCCCACCTTGACCCTGACGCCGGCCAGCCTGGCGGCGATCCGCGCCGGCGATGCCTACAGCCAGACCTTCACGGCCGCCGGCGGCGTGGCGCCGTATGCGTATGCCGTGAGCGGCGGCGCTTTGCCGACCGGCCTGGCGCTCGATGCGGCGACCGGCATCGTCAGTGGCACGCCGACGGTGGCGGGCAGCTTTGCCTTTACCTTGCAGGCGAAGGATGTGCACCAGTTCACGGTGCAGCAAGCGCTGACCCTGCAGG
>NZ_JCAQAW010000017.1:0-7829 GCF_059617945.1 Janthinobacterium sp. BCJ23
AGCTTGCGCTGGACTTCGCTAAGCAGATGGCCGACCGCGAGGGCTGCGCCGTCGATGTCGCTATCCACGAGCCGGGCAAGGAAGGCGACAGCCGAAACCACCACGCCCATATCTTGCGCACGACGCGCAAGATAGGCCCGGAAGGGCTGACCGATAAGCTGGACACGGAGAAGGCAGGCCGGAATCGAAAAGCCGACCTTGAGGCAGTGCGCGCCAGTTGGGCCGATCTGACGAACGAGCGGTTACGTCAGTACGGCATCGAGGAAACCGTCGATCACCGTAGCCTCAAGGAACAGGGCATCGACCGGGAGCCAACCCGGCACCTTGGGCCAGCGGCTACCGGCTACGAACGCCGAACCCGTGAGCCGAGCAACAAGCGGCTGGAGTTTGAGGCCGATGTGGCCGAGCGCTTGATGCGTGCCAAGGAGGCGGGCCAGCTGGAGCGCGAAAGCGCCGAAGTGTTTTGCTCGATCATCGATGTGACGATGGACCTTAACGCGGCCAAGTCCGAACAAGCGTGCCAAAGGCGGGACGAGAATCCTGGGAAATACGCTGATGGCATATGGGGGCGACTGGAGACACAACTGCGCCCAGTTGCGCCTGCGCAGCGCGATAGCAACATCGAGGATGCAATCAAGTCCTATGGCGCATGGGCAAGCCCATCATCGGTTTCTAAGCCGTTACCAGCCGCACCCAAAGCGACACCGGACTGGTCGCAATTCCGGACCTTTGCCGGAACGATGGCCAGCAAGCCTTTACCAATTCAACCGCAAGGAGAGAACGCCGTGGACAAACCGAAAGAAGGGCCAGAGTATTTTCCTGAAACGAAAGAGGAGAAGACGGAGCATGACCCAGCCGCTGCGCAGCTGCTGCTGCGGGAGCAGCAAGCTGCCCGGTCAAATGAACTGTGGGAGCAGATGGAGAAAGATCAGCAGGAGCGCGAAGAGCGCGATCGTGAGCGTGATAGCGGCTTTGATTTCGATCGATGATTGTGGCGATAGTGTGTGAAGCAGTACGGGGCAATGAGCCAACAATGCCCCGTTATGAAGTCACATAGTATGCATAGACAAAGTTACAGCTGGACGCTTGGCCAGAACCCTGTATAGCCATTAGGGGAGTGCGAGTTCATCCAGTCGAGCGCCTCATCCATCGCATTGTCGTGCGCGGCCTGTAACGCTTCCTGGGCATCGCCAGCGCCTTCAACTGGCGGGAACACGCCGCCGCCCACTTCCTCCCCATCATCGAGCAGTCGAAGCTGCCAGCCGCCGCCCAATGCGTCGGCTCGTGGTGTGATCTGGTATTTGTATTGGGTCATTAAAACTCCTCTGTATCTTCGGTATCGAGGCGCTGCTGGCCAAGCGCCTCCAGTTTGTCACGTGCAGCCTGATCGCTGGCCGTGCTGGTGGTTTTTGCCTTGCGTTCTTTGTCTTGGATTTTGAAAACGAAGTCGGTGATGGCGCGGCTTGTTTTCTGTGGCTTATAGCTCACTTTTATATCGCTGTGCTTGTTGATCTGTTCGACGGCCACCTCGATCACCTTGCGGATGAAGTCGGACGTCAGCTTGTATTCGCCAGGCTCCACGCCTAGTGTTTCACGTAGCGACTTAAGGTTGAGCGTACGGTTGCCGATGCTTTTGTGCTGCGCCAACAGCTCATAGATGCGGACGGCATGGGCACTTGTCATGCGCCCGACCTTCTCCAACTGGTAGGACGTAAATTCCTCTTCCAGCCGCGTGATGTACTTGATGACGTCTGGTGTGAACACGACTTTGATGCGCCCAGCCCCATCGACATAGCTTGCCTTGCTGATCCAGCGTGTTTTGCTCACTTGCGGCAAACCAGTGTCATCGTCCGTCTCATAGAGCGTGACGCTTCGGTCATAGAGGGCGTCCATCGCCTCTTTGAGTTGTTCGTAGACGCTGCCCTTCTCCACGCTTGGGAATTGCTTGAGGAATGCCTCGGCGTTGATAATGACCGGTTCATTAGGGAATAGCCCCTGCCCTTCCTCCCTGCACCGGCAGATGGAATACAAGATGATTCGTTGTTCTGTCAAACCAAGGCGGTAACTGGCCTCGATCAGACGGTTTGACTTTACGACAAGTTCAGCGTTCTTCATCCAGAGCTTTCAATGACCGTTTCAATAATGGTCATCATACGCCATAAAAATGACCTGTCAATACCAGTCATAGTTAACCGGAAAAAAGTCATAGTTAACCGGAAAAAAGTCATAGTTCGACGCGTAAACCCGCATGGATGCTGTCTCTCCGGGCTGCTAAAAGGTATTAAAAGCTACTCGCACCGTACTGCGTCCGTTAGCTCGTACTTCTCTACGCCCCCGAGGGGGCAGGAAAAGGCCCCCGCCTTTGCGGAGGCCACGGGTCGGCTGCGCACCGCCGGTCGGCGGCGGCACTTGCCGTGTGGCGTGGGGGTGGCCCTGACGGGCCATCCTCGCTCCTTCGCCTTCGGCTTCAGTCCTCGGACTCAAATCGCCCCCACGGTCATATCTTCGGCCTGTAGGGCTTGCCAATGTGTTGGTGCGCGAAGCCACGGGCCGAGGGTTCGGTTTTTTGATTTATCGGGTTTCAAGGTTAACCGGGCGCGACGACGGCTTTATCGTCGTTGTGCAAGCAAGCGGGGACGCCCGCGCGCTAAGGCGTCCAGTTGGCTTTTAACTTTGATGCGACGCCCTGGACGTGGGAATGTACTTATGGCGTACGCCTCAGGGGGCGAGCGTACTAACGGAGAGTTTAGGGCGGTGACTTGTTCGCCTGCGTGTCATCGACCGTACGGGGTCTTCAACACGAGAAACTGCAACAACATGATGAGCATGTAAACGACGGTAGCTAGACCGAAAAACATCAACGTTATACCAATGATGCGCTGCCGTTTGGTCGTAGCTGGCTGCGGATACATGTCTACCCATTGGCCTATGCATTGGTCGCAACGAACTGTCAGCACTTCGGGCAGAGGGTTGTTCACGGCCAGTATCTCGCACCCCAACGACTCACCCGGTGAGACGCTGTCGAAGGTTAATGTGTAACGGTTGTCATTCTGTACGCTCTCCGTGTAGCGACGGGGTGGCCAGACGTTGGCACACATAGGCTTCCAATTGAAGACGATTTCGACCTTGGTGGCAGTTTCTCGGCCCGAATTCCTGATGAGAACGGATCGTGTGCTGGCGGTTTGATTTGGTTTCATTTCATTGCCATCGACGTCGAGCAGCGGCTCTTGCACTAGGAATGTGAAAAGGTGCGGCTGGGAGACCTCTAAGCGAGCTTTAGCCTTGAAAAAGCTATTCAGTGCCAAGGTGATGAATGGCACGATCAACGCCGTAATCTCTTTCCCGTAGGTCTGTAAAAAACCGAATTCCATTGACGTTCCCTCTAATTTTTGGATCGCTTCATGGTAGCAGGCCGTGTTGATGGTCGAGGCAAAACCATGTTCTAAGGATGCGAGAGGAGCCGCCTAGAGGGCCGTTGCTGCGGTCGGTATGTCCAAAGGTGAAAACATCACGGAGGCCGCTTCCGGCCCCGTGGGTGCCGCTTCAACCCTACGCGACTTCGGGCCCTGCTCGGCGTGTAGTTGGCTCTATTCCTCAAATAGTCGGGATTCCGAACACCGCTTACTCGGATCATTGGTGAAACCTGTTTTTGCGTTGCCAACGCTATACGGGATGAGAGTTCACGTACCGACGCTAACCCGCACTATAGTCAGAACAAAGCCCCAAGTGCTTGCAGTTTCTGGGTCGTGATGGAAATCTGAAAAAGCTAAGAGTAAGTATTCATGCGGGTTGTAGCCCGGTTTTTACGTGGCATTCGCAGAAGCATAAATACGAAGGCTACACCCTGACGTCATCTAGTAAATACGTGATGAAGGGCCGTGGTTTTTTCACATCTATCAATCTTGAAGGAGTCAACATGAAACAAGTGAAGCAAAAAATTACCCAGCTGCTGCCGCTGGCCAAAAAGTTCACCCGGTCGTATGGCTGGCTGGGGGCGCTGGGCGCTACGTTATGGTGGTCGGGTGTGTACGTCCATGCGTTCTGGTTGTTCATTCACCAGTATCTGGCGTGATCATCTCGGTGCCTTTAGAGGCCCGTAGTGGCGTTTTCTATCGCGGACATGGGTTTCTATGTTCCGCAGTCAACAAACGCCACGGCGGCCGCTTACGGCCGCCGTAGGTGCGTGTTTTGAGTGACAGTGGTTGCTGCGACACAGTAACTTTATTTTTTGCTATACAGGCCATGCCGGTAAGATAACGGCCTGTCTTTTTGAAGATTTCCAATGCCACTTTATGACAATGCAAAATATTTGATTCGTGCGAATCTTGAAGAGGTTCAACGTGGTGGGAGGGTCCGGGCTGTGATTATTGGCACGTTTACGCCAGCTCAGCACGAGGCTATCAACGAACTGAAAGCGTCTCAAGGCCGTCCACTTTTGGAAAGCCCGGAGATTGTTTTCCTTGGCTCTCATTTGTACAACAGCCGAGTCACTGGTGATGGCTATAGCTTGGATGACGTGATGTTGCAGATTGATTTTGCGCTTGCTGCTACATCTCTTGTTGTCGTACCTTCACCAAAAATGACTGCAATTCGCAGCACTGTGCGTCGGCAGGATGGGTATGGAAATGATGTGTTGGACGAGGCTGTGTTTGAATTGTCACAGCGCAAGCCTCGTGCGGAACTGTATTCCGTCGTGCCAAAAGGGGATCGCATCAAACCGCCACGGCCCCAAAAAACGCAGCAGTAAAAGAAAAAGCCACTCAGAGAGTGGCTTTAGAAAAACTTTGAAGCATTCGCCCGGATAACTTAAATCGGTCCGGCGCACCAACACTTCAACGTAATTATAGCACGTTAAACAGGCTAAGTCGTGACGGTAAGAAGTCGGTTCAACCGGCTAATCAGGCAAGTATTCATCCTTGATTACTACTGTAGAAGATGCAAGCCGGTTCCGGGTTTGCCCCATTTGGAACGCATTTCTCGCGCCTCGCTGCCTGGCAAGCCGTGGATAGCAACAACTGCTATGCCCCACAGAAAGCCCAGCACGATGGCGAAGACGGCCAGCTGGCGCAGCGAGCTGCCTTTGACCGAGAAAGAGCGCCAGTCGGCCACGTAGGTGCTTGCAGATTTAAACCATGCCATGTTGAGCCTTTTAGTTCGGGATGAAGAGTGGTTGCAGCTCGATCACATCGTCGGCGGCCTTGTCGCCCACATTGCCGACGAACAGCGCAAATTGCGCATCAAGCTTGCGGAAATCGTTTGCATCGAACAGCGCTTGCCGTTGGAGGCCCATGCTTTGGCCCTCGTTGGAACTGTGGCTGGTTGTCATCCCGGCGCTGCTCATGCTCGTGCTGGTGCTCTGGCCGTAGCTGGTGCTCTCGATGTGCACGTCCACCTGCCCCAGCAGGCGCTGCACCATTTCCAGCGTGGCGCCGTCCTCCGTGCGGAAAATGGCGCGCTGGCGCCAGTTCTGCATGATCGCGTCGGCGGTCTTGTTGCTGCCCACGGCTTCGACCAGTGAGCTATAGCCCTGCATCGACAAAATGCCGAAGCATTTTGACGAGCGCGACTTGTCCCAAAAATCGGTATCGCTCACGCTGTCCACGATGCCCTGGTATTCATCGCAGAGGAACGCGACATAGCGCTCCTGGTTGACGTCCAGACGCGACCGGCGCTCGCTCATCATGGTGAAGAAGCGCAGTTTGATGAGCAGATAGGCGAAGCGCGCCCCCTGATTGCCGAACTTGTGGCGCGGCAGGTTGACCAGAAAAACGGTCGGGTGATCGAGCAGATCGTACAGATTGGCCTCGCCGTGCTCGCTCTCGATAGAAAAGGCGTCGACCAAATCGGGTGACACGAACGGATTCAACACCGCCTCGCAAGTGCCTTGCACGTTGCCACGGAATTTGTCTTCCCATTTTGCGACCGTATCGACCATGTAGCCGAGGACCGCATTCCAGACGCGCATATCGCGTGCATCGAGCTGGCCAGCCTGCTCGTATCCGCGCACAACCTTGAGCGTTTCCATCCGGCGCGTCTCGGAGAACACCAGATCCGCCAGACCAGCGATGCTGTAATCGCCCTTCGCCAGTCGCAGCAGCGTCAACAGGTTGCGGCAATAGTTGGTTGCCGTTTCAGCCCAAAACGCGCCATCGCCGCTGGCGGTGCCGCCAGCGATGAAGCAGCTTTTCAGGTACGACGCGGCCACTTCCGGCGTGCAGCCTCGGAACAGGTTCAGCGTCAAGCCGCCATCGCCCACCACCTGGTAGTTGCGGTTCACCTGACCAGCGATGTAATCGACCTCGCGCCGGAAGTCGCCTTTAATGTCGAACACCAGCGCCGAGCAGTCCTGTGCCAGCACCTGCTGCAAAAGCGGGTTGATGGCGCGTGTGGTCTTGCCGCCGCCGATGCCGCCAAAGATGACGATGTTCTTGCACGCATCGGCTGGTGGAAGGTGCAGATGTGTGCCGTTGCGCATACCGCTGTAATGGCCGCGGCCGGCCAGAAAGCCGGTGGACATGCCGAGCGTCAGGCCGTTGAAGCCGGCGCGGCGTACCGGTTGTAGGTGCGCGGTCTTTGCCACCACAGCAGCGGCCTGCCGCTGCGTCGTTTGCTGGCGTGCCTGTTCGGTTTCCTTGTGCATGTCGCGCCCGGTGCGTATCACGGTCAAGATGAAGGCCGGGATGATGCCAAACAGCGCGGCAGTGACAGCGTACAAATCTCGGCTTCCGGTACTGCCATCGCTAACGCCAGTGGAGCCGGGGTTTACGTCCCAGCACAGCCAAACAGCAAGCCATGTACCGAAGGCAAAGCACGCCCATGTAAAGCCGACCATACGGGCAATGCTACGGCCTACTTCGACGTTCTGTGCTTTGTTGTTACGGTCGTAGTTGGCCATGATTTACTGCCCTGTACTGTTGTGCTGTTGTGGAGCCACTGGAGCCGCTGCATCGATACCAAACAGGGCGCGATCATCGGGCCGGGTCAGGAAGCTATTGAGCTGGCCGATGATGTTCTTTTTCATGGCCTCATTTTTCTCCATCTGATCGAGCAGCATTGCACCGATCAGGATTTTCCGGCGGGTCTCATCGGCACGGACTTTCTTTGCATCTGCCGCCCGTTTCATGGCCTCTTGCTTTTGCTTGAGTGCCTTAAGCTGTTTCAGCTTTTCTTCCTGTGCTTTGATCCGTTCGTCTAACGCTGCCATGTTTTGCCCTGAATGTTGGTAATGAAGCACAATTTTACGCTTGATAATTGTTGCCGTAAAGCAGCATAATGGAGGTGTGGACAAGCCCAGCGAAGAGCGAAAGCGAAGAGCAAGGGCGCACTTAGGAGTTGGCTTCGCCAACTCGTGCGGTCCCTCCGGGACAAATCAAAAACAACGGCAACGGCAACAGCATGGCGATCTACCATCTCAGCGTGAAAGCGGTATCCCGGTCAGCCGGTCGAACTTCGACCGCTGCCGCCGCTTATCGTGCTGGTTGCGAAATCACCGATACGAGGACTGGTGAGATACACGATTACACGCGCAAGCGGGGCGTCGTTTCCGCCGACATAGTATTGCCCAATGGTGCACCAGATTGGGCCGCCGACAGGTCGGCACTCTGGAACGCAGCGGAACACGCTGAGCGCCGCAAGGATGCGTGCGTGGCGCGCGAGTATGAAGTCGCCTTACCATCCGAACTATCTTCCGAGGCACGGCGTCAGCTTGCGCTGGACTTCGCTAAGCAGATGGCCGACCGCGAGGGCTGCGCCGTCGATGTCGCTATCCACGAGCCGGGCAAGGAAGGCGACAGCCGAAACCACCACGCCCATATCTTGCGCACGACGCG
>NZ_JCAQAW010000018.1:0-5364 GCF_059617945.1 Janthinobacterium sp. BCJ23
GACCGTGAAACAACTTTGCGCCGATGATAGTGCTGCAACCAGTGTGAAAGTAGGTTATCGTCAGGCTTGTTATTCGAAAAAACCCCTTCCGGTGATCCGGTTGGGGTTTTTTTACGTCTGGTGGTTTGTTGGGCGCCGCAGGTGCTTGTCGGCTTACGCGCTGCGCGCTAAGCCGACCTACGTTTATTGGATGGCGGGTAGGTCGGATTAGCGTAGCGTAATCCGACAACTCAGCAGCCAATGCAACAGACAAAAAAAGGTAGCGTTAAGCGCTGCCTTTGTCATTTATCACCACATGTTGTGTACGGCGGGCATCGTCATGTTCTCTTCATATTGACACTGTACGATGACTTCCATTCTCATCAAGTAGTGTGTGCACCCATGCTGGCCAAGCTTAAACTCGTCAAAACTCCCAAAGGCATCGATAGTGTCCTGATGCTGTCGGCCATGCTGATACTCTGGATCGGTAACTACAGCAACGTCGACCTCATGATCGCCGACAGTATGTTCGACCGCGCGCGCGGGCAATTTGCCGGTGCCGACAGCGCGTGGGCGAGCAGTTTCCAGCTCTGCATGATCTTGCTTGGCGCCGCCTTGATCTGCTTGGCCGTCTGGGACACCTTGCATCCGCTGGCCTGGCTGGCATCACGCCGCAGCGCCTTGCGCGTAGTGGCATTGTCGGCTATCTTCGTGCCATTAAGCATCTATTTGCTCTCTTCCTTCAGCGACGTGCCCTGTCCCACGGATTTGTTGCGTTACGGCGGACTGGAACCATACACGCGCCTGCTGGAAACGTTGCCGGCCAGCGCATCTGCCATGGCATGCCTGCCCGCTACCCAGGCGAACGCTGCCTGGTGGATGCTGGCCTTGCCATTGTTCTGCCTGCCCGGACGGCCACGCACGGCGCTGCTGTTCGCCTGCATCATGCTGCTGTGCGGTTTGGCGGCAAGCTGGCAGCAACAGTTGCAAGGTACACAATTCTTTACCCACACCTTGTGGTCTGCCTGGATCGCTTCTTTCCTGATCTATCTGCTGCATCATTTGTTCCGGGCCGAGGACGCGTTGGCCTGAAACACGAAAGTACGTCACAATCTGCCTGTCGAGTTGTCGTTTCATACAAAAACAGGAGCACCATGAACGAGCAGATTGCGAGAGAAGTGGTATTGGTCCGTGCTATCGAGATGGCCGACCAGAAAAAAGAAGTCCTCAGCGAGGACGACCGCATGTATGCCAGCCGCAGCGCGCGTGAGCTTGCGCAGTGGCAAGCTTCGGGCAAGCAGGCCGAAGTGACAGGTGACGATTTCCTGCAGCAGCGTTCCGAGCTGATCATCAAGCGCATCACCGAGCGCACCCCCGCTTTCGCTGCCGTCGCGAAGCGTCGCAACGGCATGAAGACCCTGGCGCTGGCCTTGCCCCTGCTGGCCTTGCTGCTGGGCGCCGGGCTCGACCGCATCACGGATCCCCATCGCGTCGACTTGCTGTCTGCGCCCTTGTTGCTGATCATCGCCTGGAATGTGCTGGTCTACCTGGGCTTGCTGATCTGGCTATGCATTCCCTCGCACTCGCTCGGCTGGCCGAAGGCGGGACTGGTGCGTCACCTGAGCGTGGGCCGCCTGGCCCTGCCGCGCAAACTGCCGCACGCCTTGTCCTCGGGCTTGCTCAGTTTCATGGGGGAATGGGCGCACTTGAGTGCCAAGCTGACGGCCGCGCGCCTGAGCCGTACCATCCACCTGAGCGCCGCCATGTTTGCCATCGGCGCCGTTGCCTCACTGTATGCCCGCGGCTTTCTGTCGCAATATGCGGCCGGCTGGGAAAGCACCTTTTTGAATCCCGGCCAAGTGCACAGCCTGCTTTCGACCCTGTTTGCACCGGCTATTGCCCTGTTTCATTTGCAAGGTTTTTCGCTGGCGGAAATCGAAGCACTGCGCTTCCCGCAAACGACGACCATCGAAGGTGGCGCGCGCTGGGTGCATTTGTATGCGGCAACCATCTTCCTGCTGGTCGTCGTTCCTCGCCTGATACTGGCCCTGGTCAACAATTGGCGCGCCGCGCGCCTGGCCAAGAACTTTCCGCTGGATCTCGATCAGCCGTATTTCCGCAAGCTTAATGAAAGTATCGGCGTGGCCACGGGGGGCATGCTGCGCGTCTTGCCGTACAGCTTTACTGTCGATGAAGCACGCCACATGGGATTGGGCCAGCTGTCCATCATGCTGTTCGGCGAGCAGGGGCGCATGATGCTGCGTCCATCGATGTCGTACGGCGAAGAGCCGCAGGACGTCTTGCGCGGCACGGACTTGAACGATCCGCAAGTCAATATCACGGCCGTACTGTTCAATCTGACGGCGACGCCTGAAAAGGAAAATCACGGCGCCTTCCTCGATTATCTGGTGCAATCGTCGGCACGCGGCATCGCCGTCCTGATCGACGAGTCCAGCTACCTGGAGCGCGCCGGCGAGCAGGCGGATAACGGCGCGCGCCTGGCGGAACGAGTCGCCCTGTGGCAGCAGTTTTGCCAGTTCCATAAAACTACGGCCACCGTGGTCAATTTGCTCAACCCTGCCTTGCACCCGCTCGATGCAGGTGTCGGCTTGAAAGTATCGGCAGCAGCATGAGTGTGAATGTGAATAAAGATGTGCAGGATGATGCGGTGCAGATTCAATTCGCGCTGATTTCGCACACGAATAATGGCAAGACGACCCTGGCGCGCACCCTGGTGGGTGTGGACATCGGCGAAGTGCGCGACGCCGCCCACGTGACCGTGTTTGCGGAATCGCATACCTTGCTGGCTACGCCACAGGGCGATGCCTTGCAATTGTGGGATACGCCCGGCTTTGGCGACTCCGTGCGCCTGCTCAAACGCCTGGGACAGTCGGGCAATCCCATCGGCTGGTTTCTGCGCGAAGTGCTGGACCGTTACCGCGACCGCCCGTTCTGGCTCAGCCAGCAAGCGCTGCGCACGGCCAAGGACTCCGCCGACGTGGTGCTGTATCTGGTGAATTCCTCGGAGCATCCGAAGGATGCGGGTTACTTGCCGGCGGAAATGAAAATCCTCGCCTGGCTCGATAAGCCCGTGGTGGTCTTGCTCAATCAGATGGGGCCGCCGCGTCCAGGCAATGAGGAACATAGCGAACAGGCGCGCTGGCGCGAACATTTGCAGCAGTATCCGATTGTGCGCGACGTTCTGGCGCTCGATGCCTTTGCTCGCTGCTGGGTACATGAGCGCGTGTTTTATGAAGCCGTGGGTAAATTGTTGCCGCAGTCGCAGCAGGCGGGCTATGCGCGTTTGTTTGCTGCCTGGCAAGAACAGAATACGGCGCGTTTCCGACAGGCCATGCACTTGCTGGCCACGCAGCTGGCAGTGGCCGGGCAGGACCGCGAAGCCATCGAGCCTGTCTCCAAGGGCTTGCTGAAATCGGCCTTGCAGGTCGTGGGCATAGGTAAGAACGCGGAGCAGCAACGCCAGGAAAAAGCCATGGCCAGCCTGGTGGCGAGGCTCAATACGCACAGCGGTATCACCACGCGCGAGCTTTTGATACTGCACAAACTCGACCCGACCGATGCGCATAAGATCAATAGCCGCATACGGGAAAACTTTGCCGTGCGCGCGCCGATCGACAAGGCGCAAGCGGGTTTGCTGGGGGCCATGATTTCCGGTGCCGCGACGGGCCTGTCAGCCGACCTGATTTCCGGCGGCCTGACCCTGGGTACGGGCGCCCTGCTCGGCGGTGTGGTTGGTGCGTTGACGTTTGCGGGCGCAGCCTGGGGCTTTAATTCCGGCACGGACCGTAATGAGCCCACCATGCAATTCACGGATGCCTTCCTGCGCACCTTGGTGGTGGCGGGCGTGCTGCGTTACCTGGCGGTGGCGCACTTTGGCCGTGGTCGCGGCAACTTTGTTGAAAGCGAGGCGCCGGCCTTCTGGCAGGATGAAGTCGAGCAGGCGGTGGCGCGCCACGAGGGCGCATTGGTCGAGCTATGGAAAGAGGTGCGCCGCGAGAAGTCCAATGAACTGGCGGCCGAACGTGTGCAGCCCATCATCACGGCGATCACTGCCGATGTGCTGGCGCGCCTGTACCCGGACGTGGCGCAGCCGATGTAAATACAGGCTTCCATCGCCTATTTCCAACAGGGTATCCCATGAGCACACATAAAATCGCCGTCATCGCCGGTGACGGCATTGGCAATGAAGTCATGCCGGAGGGCTTGCGTGTGATGGAAGCGGCTGCCCGCCGTTTCAATATCGACCTGCAGTTTACGACGATGGCATGGGCCAACTGCGACTATTACCTGGAACACGGGCAAATGATGCCCTCGGACTGGTTTGCGCAGCTCAAGGATTTCGACGCCATCTATTTTGGCGCCGTGGGCTGGCCGGACAAGGTGCCTGACCATATCTCGCTATGGGGCTCCTTATTAAAATTCCGGCGTGAATTCGATGAATACGTCAACTTGCGTCCCGTGCGGCTGATGCCGGGCGTGCCGTGCCCGCTGGCGAATAAAAAGCCGGGCGATATCGACTTTTATGTGGTGCGTGAAAACACGGAAGGAGAATATTCATCCGTGGGCGGCCGCATGTTCGAGGGAACGGAGCGCGAAACGGTGCTGCAGGAATCCGTTTTTACGCGCAAGGGCGTCGACCGGATATTGAAATACGCATTCGAGCTGGCGCAAAGCCGGCCCAAGAAACACCTGACATCGGCAACCAAATCGAATGGCATTGCCATCAGCATGCCGTATTGGGATGAGCGGGTGGAAGCCATGGCCCCGAGCTTTCCCGATGTCCACTGGGATAAATACCATATCGACATCCTGGCTGCCCGCTTTGTATTGAGCCCCGAACGTTTCGACGTGGTGGTCGCTTCAAATCTGTTTGGCGACATCTTGTCCGACCTGGGCCCCGCCTGTACGGGAACGATTGCCATCGCACCATCGGCCAATATCAATCCGGAGCGGACTTTTCCTTCCGTCTTCGAGCCGGTGCACGGTTCCGCACCCGATATCTACGGCCAGAATATCGCCAACCCGATCGGCATGATCTGGTCGGGCGCCATGATGCTGGACTTTCTCGGCAATGGCGATGTCAATTACACGGCGGCACATGACGCGATTGTGCGCGCCATCGAGCAGGTGCTCGAGCATGGTCCGCGGACGCCGGACATGGGCGGCAGCGCCAGTACAACCGATGTGGGCATGGCGGTTGCCGAATTGCTCAAATAAAGCTTGCCGGCCGTGGGTGGCTTTGCTATAGTTCGCCTCCCCAATGAGACGCAATCAAATGCGGCAGTTGAGGATCACCGGAAACGGCGATGCAGTAAAAAGAAGGAGTTGACGGATTTAGCGAAATGCTTCATACTCTTCCTTCTT
>NZ_JCAQAW010000019.1:0-4051 GCF_059617945.1 Janthinobacterium sp. BCJ23
GAACAGGACCGTGAAACAACTTTGCGCCGATGATAGTGCTGCAACCAGTGTGAAAGTAGGTTATCGTCAGGCTTGTTATTCGAAAAAACCCCTTCCGGTGATCCGGTTGGGGTTTTTTTACGTCTGGCGGTTTGTCGCGGCGCACCCGATTCGTGCATGGTGTGGTGCAGAAAGTCAGGCACTGCTCAAAAACTATGCAGAAATGGGAGCTTTGCAGATCGTATGCAGGCTTTGTATGCAGGCACGGAAACTGCTCAAGGATTATGGCGCGCTGTTCATCACGGGATAGCTCGCTCCATCCCACCTTGAGGAGTTGTCCATGAACCGTCGTTCGATCCTGTTGTCGCTGATTTTGTCCGCTACCGCACTTGCCGCACCGCTGACCCATGCCGAGGCGCTCGACGATATTCTCAAGGCCAAGGTCTTGCGCGTGGCCGTGCCCCAGGATTTCCCGCCTTTCGGATCGGTCGGCCCCGACATGAAACCCGTTGGCTACGACATTGACGTGGCCGCAATGCTGGCCAAAGGCCTTGGCGTCAAGCTGGAATTGGTGCCTGTGACCAGCGCCAATCGCATTCCTTACCTCAATACCAAAAAAGTCGACCTGGTTATTTCCAGTCTCGGTAAAAACCCGGAGCGTGAAAAAGTCATCGATTTCAGCGCAGCGTATG
Organism: Janthinobacterium sp. BCJ23; assembly: GCF_059617945.1. Classification (NCBI taxonomy): domain Bacteria; kingdom Pseudomonadati; phylum Pseudomonadota; class Betaproteobacteria; order Burkholderiales; family Oxalobacteraceae; genus Janthinobacterium; species Janthinobacterium sp. BCJ23. The sequence continues at coordinate 672 of NZ_JCAQAW010000019.1, forward strand.
CGCCGTTCTTCAGCGGCGTATTCGGTGGTGCGGATCAGACGATCAGCAAGGCCGAGCAACTGGCAGGTAAAACCGTGGGCGTCACCCGCGGCGCCGTGGAAGATCTTGAACTGAGCAAGATTGCGCCGGCCAATACCACCATCAAGCGTTTTGAAGATAATAACGCGACCATTTCTGCTTTCCTGTCCGGCCAGGTGCCCTTGATTGCCACTGGCAACGTGGTGGCTGGCGCAATTGTCGAAAAACAGCCTGCCAAAAAACTCGAATTCAAATTCTTTATCAAAAATTCTCCATGCTACGTCGGCATCAATAAAAGCGAACCGAAGTTACTGGCGCAAATCAATACCATCCTGGCCAAGTCGAAAGAAGACGGCAGCCTCAATACCATCGCCCAGAAATGGCTGAAAACAACGCGTCCTGTCACCGCCCTGCTGTAACGGGTCAAGCGCACCATGGCATACACTTTTGATTTCAGCAGTATCTGGGAATACCGCGAGTACCTGTACAACGGCGTGATCGGCACCTTGCGTTTGACACTCGTTGGCACCGTGCTCGGTGTCGCCATCGGTATTCTTGGCGCCATCTCGCGTGCCTGGAAACTGCCCGTGCTGTTCCCGGTCTACACCGTGTATGTGGAGCTGATCCGCAACACGCCGTTCATCGTGCAGCTATTTTTTGTTTTCTTTGGCTTGCCCAGCCTCGGCATTCATTTGAGCGAGTGGCAGGCGGCAACGATTGCGATGGTGCTCAACCTGGGTGCCTATAGCACCGAGATCATCCGCGCCGGCGTAGAGTCTGTGCCGAAAGGCCATATCGAGGCCGCTTCGGCGCTGGCGATGTCGCGCTTCCAGATTTTTCGCTGCGTGATCCTGCGCCAGGCCTTGCTCAAGATGTGGCCAGCCTTGTCGAGCCAGATCGTGATCGTGATGCTGGGATCGTCCGTGTGTTCGCAAATTTCGGCCGAAGAGCTGACTTTTGGCGCTGGCTTCATTACCTCGCGTAACTTCCGCTCCTTCGAAGTGTATTTCGTCGTCACCATCATGTACTTTTTGCTGGCGGTCGGCGTGCGCCGCGCGTTGGGCCTGTTTGGCCGCTACGTGCTTGCCAGGAGAGCGACATGAGCGATTTTTCCCTGTGGGACATCATTCGCAACTTGCTGCTGGCGGGGCGTTGGACGGTATTGCTGTCCTTGATCGCCTTTGTTTGCGGTGGCCTGGTCGGTATCGCCATCCTGATGATGCGCACCTCGAGCGCGCGGCTGCTGCGCCAGTTTGCCGTGATATACATCGAGCTGTTCCAGGGCACGCCGCTGCTGATGCAATTGTTCCTGCTGTTCTTTGGCCTGTCGCTGACCGGCATGCAAGTGTCGCCCTGGCTGGCCGCCAGCGTGGCCCTGACCTTGTTTACTAGCGCCTACCTGGCGGAAATCTGGCGCGGTTGCGTCGAGGCGATTCCCCGTGGCCAGTGGGAAGCGTCTGCCAGCACGGCAATGACATATATGGAACAGATGCGCCACGTGATCTTGCCGCAGGCGTTGCGCATCGCCGTTGCACCGACGGTCGGATTTTCCGTGCAGGTCGTGAAAGCGACGGCGGTCACGTCCATTATTGGTTTTGTTGAGCTGACCAAGGCCGGCTCGATGATCAGCAACGCCACGTTTGCGCCCTTCACCGTGTATGGCCTGATCGCCCTGATGTATTTTTGCCTGTGTTTCCCGCTTTCGCTGTATGCCCGCCGCCTGGAAAGGAAAATCAATGTCTCTCGTTAGCATCAATGGATTGCACAAGCGCTTTGGTACGCATCATGTCCTCAAGGGCATCGACTTGCGCGTCAAGGAAGGCCAAGTGACGGCAGTGATCGGACGCAGTGGTTCGGGCAAGAGTACCTTGCTGCGCTCGATCAATGGACTGGAAAGTTTCGATGAAGGCTCGCTCGACGTCGATGGCGTGAGGGTCACCGTCGGCCAGACCGATTTGCGCCAGTTGCGCCTGAAAGTCGGCATGGTGTTTCAGCAGTTCAATCTGTATCCGCATCTGACGGCCGGACAGAATGTGATGCTGGCACCGACGGTGGTCAAAAAAATCGGCAAGCAGCAAGCAGAGGCGCTTGCGCGCGATGCGCTGGCAAAAGTCGGCCTTGCCGATCGCTTTGAATCGTTTCCAGACCAACTTTCGGGCGGCCAGCAGCAGCGTGTGGCAATCGCCCGGGCGCTGGCGATGCAGCCGAAAATACTGTTGTGCGATGAAATCACCTCGGCGCTCGACCCGGAACTGGTGAACGAAGTGCTGGCCGTGGTGCGCAAGCTGGCCGAGGATGGCATGACCTTGATCATGGTCACGCATGAAATGCGCTTCGCACGTGAGGTGGGCGATCAACTGGTCTTCATGCACCAGGGAAAAATCCATGAGCAAGGTGATCCGAAGGCGCTGTTTGCCGCGCCGTCAACGCCGGAACTGGCCAGTTTCATCAGTTCGGTTTCCTGATCGTTTTTGCCAAAGCCAGATCCCGCATGCTTGACCCCACCACACCAGCTGTTACCAACTCGTCCGAGGAGATCGCTGCGGATATTGCGGCGGCGATTATCGAACGCCGCTTGCCCTCTGGCACCAAGCTCAAGGAAGAGGCCCTGGCCCGCGTGTATTCGGTCAGTCGTACCAAGATCCGTGCGGCCTTGCTGATGCTGTCGAAGGATGAGCTCATCGAGATCGTTCCGGAAAAGGGCGCTTGTGTGTGCAAGCTCAGTGAACGCGAGGCGCGCGAAATATTTGCCGTGCGCCGCACGCTCGAGGCCGGTCTTGCGCGTGATTTCGTGACCATCGCCAAGGCCGACGATTATCGCCGCATCGATGCCCACCTTGCGCTGGAACGCCAGGCCCTGTCACAAAACGATCTGCCGCTGCGCGCCAGGTTGCTGGGTGACTTTCACATCCTGCTGGCCGATATCGTTGGTAATCTGGTGTTGAAGGAAATCTTGCGCAAACTGACGGCGCGGACCTCGCTGATCGCCATGCACCAGCAGTCCAGCGAAGACGCCAGTTGCTCATCGGATGAGCATGCGCTGTTCATCGAGGCGGCCAAGGCTGGCAATGCCGACGTTGCGGTCGACATCATGCTGCATCATCTCGACCAGGTGCTCAAGGCGCTGCATGTTGATGCCCCGGAGTCTGTCGACAAGAAAGACCTGGTCAAAGCCCTGCTGGCCGCCTGAACAAAAACACCGATGGCGATTGAAAGCCCTTGCCAAGACTGGCGGGGCTTTGCTATAGTTCGCCTCCCCAATGAGACGCAATCAAATGCGGCAGTTGAGGATCACCGGAAACGGCGATGCAGTAAAAAGAAGGAGTTGACGGATTTAGCGAAATGCTTCATACTCTTCCTTC
>NZ_JCAQAW010000020.1:0-2589 GCF_059617945.1 Janthinobacterium sp. BCJ23
CTTCCGCCAAAACAGAAGGCGACACTAGTGATGAGCTAAGCGAGCCGAACACCGCCACTGCGTACAATTTTCCTGTACATTTATTGCATTGTGACAGGTCTTGACCAATAGTTTTTCAACACAATAGCCCCATTTCAGACCTTCGCCCAATTCTTGGTTTTCCTAAAGATGAGCTTGGGCCGCAAGGGCAGAGCGTTAGCGCTCAATATGGGAGGGCAGGCTTCAGCAGGCTATGTTGATCAAATGCTTCGAGATCGCTGAGGAACGAACGCACACCGTCATTTCGCCTTGAAAAGCACTTGGCCAACGGCATATGCGAGCCATTTTTTTCAACTCGTTTCTTCATCTTTACCACACGCTCTTCCCAGGCACCGTCAAGAAGAACGTAGTCGCAACAGTTAATCGGCATAGCGGCGTGGAGCATATCGACGATATCGTTCTCTTTAATTGGGAGGCCCGGATCCAGGTAATACTCGCGCATTAGCTCGCCGATGATCACATGCGTTCGGGGGTGAGTGTCATCAGGTTTGAACATTTTGGCTTTGGAAATGTAGGAAGGGTCGGCCCTGGCATCCTTGATCCCACCTGCGATTTGCTGAACCAGTCCTTTCATCATTTGCCCGATAACCTCGCGGTTTTCATAAGACATTCTTATGAAACCTTGCATCGTGACACCGAGCGGAGGATTTTGCGGCCGTTCGGAAAGCAGCTTCAACTGCGGCAGATCTGCAGATGGCCAGAAACGAGTCGAGTTGTCTGCCTCTAGGTGCTCCCGATCAAGAACCTTGTCAAACGCAAAATCCGTCAAATATATGTTGGGAAGTAAGCGTTCGATGAATGCCTCCGCATCATCGACATGTTGAGGATCACTCGGTCCAGCAAATTCACCGAGTGAAATCATGGAAAGAAGTAACGTGCCTCCTTTACCCAGCAAAGCAGCCACTAGACGATCTTGCAGGGCTATATCATCACTGAACAGCCGAATAGCCCAATGATCAAGATATACCGTCGGGGAATCGAAGGATTGCCTAACTCGGGTTCCGGATGGCGCTTGAAAAAACTCGACAGGCATTTTCCAATTTCCCTATCAATTGTGGATCAACCAAACCCGTCTCTCGCAACCGGCAGCTCATGGCCGGTTGCCGTCGTTGGCAGGTGCCTCCCCTAAGCTGACCTTCGGCGAAGTGCACGACATCTTCAGCACTACGCAGGCCGTGATTTTGTTAATCTATTTGAATATTTTCCTCAAACTGGGCCTCAGTCATTGCCAATAATTCGGCAGTCCGCCCTTGAAAGTAAATGGAACGCTTGGCCCCATTCCTAATCAACGTCTGACCGAGCTGGATAAACGGTCCCACATCCGGTGCGTGCCGGGCCGCAGTATCGATGATTTCCGCTAGAGCCTTCGCATAGGTAAAGGCACTAGTTTGCATACTGGGTAATGCTAAAACTCTTCTCAATTCAGCGTCTGCCCGCGTTCGCTCAGCCAAAGGTACTGCATGGGGCCAATTAATAGCAATGTCAGCGCGGCGGTTTGTCCGATCATCAGTATGCCGCAGACCTAGCGTCCACGCATGTGCGGCTGAGCCAAAGGGCGCTGCAAGGACAACCGTTTCGCGCAGTTGAGCCGGCGGGAGGCCAGTGGCAGATGCGACCCGCTCGATCAATTCGGTGTCGCTCGCAATCAGCGCCCGTGCCCTCGTAAACAGGATTGCATCTTTGCTTCGGAGCAAATTTAAAATCTCGGTTGCGCTAGCTTGTGAACCTGCACACACTGCCCAACCGTCGCTAACAGGCCTAATTTTACGATACGCGAAAGGTAAATTGATGGTTCGCCCTAACGATGCTACTTCTACATTTAAATCGTTAGGGCCATCATGATTAAGTTGCTTACCGTCAAATTCCAACCTAATGCGTGTGTCAGCCGCAGCTAGCGAACAATTTGGAAGTGAGATTGCCAAACAACAAGTCATATTTGTCCTGATCTTTTTAGGTCTGCTTCTGGCCGATTACGGAAGGTGAGCATAGCAGACCAACCGCCCGTTTAAGGCCAGACCGGTGCAGTTTTTGAACAGACACCTGTCCTCAGAAAATCCACGGTGTGCTAGCAGCTCAAGGAAAGCTCTCTGCGCCGCTATGCTAGGTGACTTCCAAGTCAAGTCACCCGTAGCATCTTTCATGGCAAACACAGCCCAGGTTGTTTGTTCAGGTGCGCATTCTACATACCATTTTTGTGAGCAAATCTTGCACTCATAATTTGAAATTTCATAATCGAGTGGGGGGTGAAAAAGTCTCTGTATCCAAATCTTGAAAATAGGTAAAAAAATCCTCCGCTCCTTTGTATTCAAAGCGTTTTTTCCAGTACCTGAGGTTAGCAATCGCCAGCGGGACTTCTTTGCACTTGCACATAAACTTCACGCCTTGACTGTCCGAAGCTCTGTTGTGGAACGTCTGGTATTGGCCTATTGTGTTGAAAAACTATTGGTCAAGACCTGTCACAATGCAATAAATGTACAGGAAAATTGTACGCAGTGGCGGTGTTCGGCTCGCTTAGCTCATCACTAGTGTCGCCTTCTGTTTTGGCGGAAG
>NZ_JCAQAW010000021.1:0-1520 GCF_059617945.1 Janthinobacterium sp. BCJ23
CTATTGTGTTGAAAAACTATTGGTCAAGACCTGTCACAATGCAATAAATGTACAGGAAAATTGTACGCAGTGGCGGTGTTCGGCTCGCTTAGCTCATCACTAGTGTCGCCTTCTGTTTTGGCGGAAGCAGCTTTTTGGCCATTCGCCGCAGATTTTGTACCGTCGCTGCCAGCAGAAACTCATCGTGGGCGCCGCTGGGGCCGCGCAAGCGCAATTGGCCGAGTTTAAGGATGCGTTTGAGGTGAGCAAATAGCATCTCGACCTTTTTCCGTTCTTTACGCGATTGTCGATAAGCGTCTGTCTTGCCAATGGCTCGTGCCACGTCGCGTGCAGGTTCATACGGGCTACGGTCGATCTTACGGATGTCCATATTGGGACAGCATTTTAATTTGAGCTGGCAGGCCTGGCAGTCATACAGGCTGGCTCGATAGCGAAATGGGTTTTTCTGCTGGCTACGCTGAGCGGGTTTCAAGTACTTGCCAGCAGGGCAAACATAACGATTGTTTTCTCTATCGAAGATGAAATCGGTACGGCTGAAAGTGCCGTCGTGATGTTCGGATTTATCCCAGACAGGAACGTGCGGGGCGATCTTCTTTTCATCGACCAGCCATCCCAGCATTGCAGCCACACCGTAATTCGTATCGCCCACCAATCGCTGTGGCTTGATAGCGAATTTCTCCTCAACCCGGTTGATCATCGTTTTGGTCGCTTCGACCTCGGCGATCTTGTTTACGGCTGATGCCTCGACATCGACAATCATTCCGGCTTTCAAATCGATCAGGTAATTTGTCGAGTAAGCAAAAATAGCCGGCCCTGCAGCGGCAGTCCAGGTTGCAGACGGATCCGTCAGCGAGATTCTTTTTGGCGGCACCGGATTAACTTGGTCCAGAGCTGCCAGATACTCTCGCACCGGTCGACTTGCCTGCTCAGGATCACCCCAATCGATAGCGGAATCGCCTGAACAGGAACGTTGCCGCTGGGCGTCAGCCTTGATCATGCTGGCGTCGGTTGCAAACCCCTCGCCCTGTACCAGGCCTTCTGTCATGCAACGTCGAAGAACCGCATCGAATAGCTGGCGAAATGCATCGTGATCGCGAAAGCGGCCGTGTCTATTCTTGGAAAAACTTGAGTGATCCGGCACCTTGTCCTTCAGACCCAACCGGCAGAACCAGCGGTAAGCCAGATTCATGCCGACTTCTTCGCACAGCCTCCGCTCAGAACGTATGCCGTAGCAATAGCCAATGATCAGCATGCGGGCCATGAGCTCGGGATCGACTGATGGTCGACCGGTATGACTGTACGACTGAGCCAAGTTCTCGCGAAACTCGGTCAGGTCGAGGTACTGATCCACCGCTCTCAGTAGATGGTCTTCGGGAACGTATTCGTTTAGACTAATCAAGACGAACAACTCCCGTTTGGTTTCCTGACGTCCCATCATCGCAGCCTCCGTCTTTTCTTTGCTTAGACAGCGGCAAATCGTGAAGATCGCGTGCTCAACTGGAGTTTTTCAACGCAATAGG
>NZ_JCAQAW010000022.1:0-1440 GCF_059617945.1 Janthinobacterium sp. BCJ23
TTCACGAAGCAATCGGAAGTGGTTCCAAGAAAAGCCTCTAAGCTTCAGTCATACGAGACCGTACCGCAAACCGACACAGGTGGGCGAGATGAGTATTCTAAGGCGCTTGAGAGAACTCGGGAGAAGGAACTCGGCAAATTGGTACCGTAACTTCGGGAAAAGGTACGCCCCGGTAGCTTGATTGGTTTACTCCATGAGGGTGAAAGGGTTGCAATAAACTGGTGGCTGCGACTGTTTAATAAAAACACAGCACTCTGCAAACACGAAAGTGGACGTATAGGGTGTGACGCCTGCCCGGTGCTGGAAGATTAAATGATGGGGTGCAAGCTCTTGATTGAAGTCCCAGTAAACGGCGGCCGTAACTATAACGGTCCTAAGGTAGCGAAATTCCTTGTCGGGTAAGTTCCGACCTGCACGAATGGCGTAACGATGGCCACACTGTCTCCTCCCGAGACTCAGCGAAGTTGAAATGTTTGTGATGATGCAATCTACCCGCGGCTAGACGGAAAGACCCCATGAACCTTTACTGTAGCTTTGCATTGGACTTTGAACCAATCTGTGTAGGATAGGTGGGAGGCTTTGAAGCGGGGACGCTAGTTCTCGTGGAGCCAACCTTGAAATACCACCCTGGTTTGTTTGAGGTTCTAACCTTGGTCCGTTATCCGGATCGGGGACAGTGCATGGTAGGCAGTTTGACTGGGGCGGTCTCCTCCTAAAGTGTAACGGAGGAGTTCGAAGGTACGCTAGATACGGTCGGACATCGTGTTGATAGTGCAATGGCATAAGCGTGCTTAACTGCGAGACTGACAAGTCGAGCAGGTACGAAAGTAGGACATAGTGATCCGGTGGTTCTGTATGGAAGGGCCATCGCTCAACGGATAAAAGGTACTCTGGGGATAACAGGCTGATTCCTCCCAAGAGTTCATATCGACGGGGGAGTTTGGCACCTCGATGTCGGCTCATCACATCCTGGGGCTGTAGCCGGTCCCAAGGGTATGGCTGTTCGCCATTTAAAGTGGTACGTGAGCTGGGTTTAAAACGTCGTGAGACAGTTTGGTCCCTATCTGCCGTGGGCGTTGGAAATTTGAAGGGGGCTGCTCCTAGTACGAGAGGACCGGAGTGGACGAACCTCTGGTGTACCGGTTGTCACGCCAGTGGCATTGCCGGGTAGCTAAGTTCGGAAGAGATAACCGCTGAAAGCATCTAAGCGGGAAACTTGCCTTGAGATGAGATTTCCCAGAGCCTTGAGCTCTTTGAAGGGTCGTTCGAGACCAGGACGTTGATAGGCTGGGTGTGGAAGTGCAGTAATGCATTAAGCTAACCAGTACTAATTGCCCGTACGGCTTGTCCCTATAACCTTAGCAGGTACAGAGGATAAGACGGTACAACGTTGCGTGTGTGTTGATACTACCAGTCATTACCCCAATCTTTGCTTCTTCC
>NZ_JCAQAW010000023.1:0-1157 GCF_059617945.1 Janthinobacterium sp. BCJ23
CTTTTCGCCTTTCCCTCACGGTACTGGTTCACTATCGGTCGATTACGAGTATTTAGCCTTGGAGGATGGTCCCCCCATATTCAGACAGGATGTCACGTGTCCCGCCCTACTTGTCGTACGCTTAGTACCACCGGTCCGATTTCACATACGGGGCTATCACCCGCTATGGCTCCTATTTCCAGAGGATTCTGTTATCGGTCCGACTATCACGTACAGGCTCTTCCCATTTCGCTCGCCGCTACTTTGGGAATCTCGGTTGATTTCTTTTCCTGCAGCTACTTAGATGTTTCAGTTCGCCGCGTTCGCCTTGCATACCTATGTATTCAGTATGCAATACCCTAAAAGGGTGGGTTGCCCCATTCGGAAATCTGCGGATCAAAGTGTGTTTGCTCACTCCCCGCAGCTTATCGCAAGCTACTACGTCCTTCATCGCCTGTAATCGCCAAGGCATCCACCATGTGCACTTATTCGCTTGTCCCTATAACGTTAGCCTCTGAAGACAGAAGTCATCAAAGAGCGCTACAGGGATAAGAAAGTACAACGTTGTTGCTTGTTTGTTGATACATACAATCATTACCCATCGATTCGCTTTTTACGGCAAACCGATCAATAAATAATCTTTACTTCTTCCAGATTGTTAAAGAACGAAACAGCTTTGATCGCTAAAAGATCAAACCTAAACCACAGTCTTGTTGACCGGCTTACGTTTGTACTTTCGAGTAAAACTTTGGTGGAGGATGACGGGATCGAACCGACGACCCCCTGCTTGCAAAGCAGGTGCTCTCCCAGCTGAGCTAATCCCCCTGTGGGTATTACATTACTGGTAGGTCTGGCTGGACTAGCGTCCACCTTACCCCCGGGTCTGTTTTTGCTGGTAGGGCTGGTTGGACTCGAACCAACGACCCCCGCGTTATCAACACGGTGCTCTAACCAGCTGAGCTACAGCCCCAACGCGGAACTACTACGACTACTGTTTCTTCTTAATTAAACAGCCGATAAGTGTGAACATTTGATGCGTGAATCATTTACATGATTCGTGCAAACTCTAGAAAGGAGGTGATCCAGCCGCACCTTCCGATACGGCTACCTTGTTACGACTTCACCCCAGTCACGAATCCTACCGTGGTAAGCGCCCTCCTTGCGGTTAAGCTACCTAC
>NZ_JCAQAW010000024.1:0-1019 GCF_059617945.1 Janthinobacterium sp. BCJ23
GGATTCCAGCCATGTCAAGGGTAGGTAAGGTTTTTCGCGTTGCATCGAATTAATCCACATCATCCACCGCTTGTGCGGGTCCCCGTCAATTCCTTTGAGTTTTAATCTTGCGACCGTACTCCCCAGGCGGTCTACTTCACGCGTTAGCTGCGTTACCAAGTCAATTAAGACCCGACAACTAGTAGACATCGTTTAGGGCGTGGACTACCAGGGTATCTAATCCTGTTTGCTCCCCACGCTTTCGTGCATGAGCGTCAATCTTGACCCAGGGGGCTGCCTTCGCCATCGGTGTTCCTCCACATATCTACGCATTTCACTGCTACACGTGGAATTCTACCCCCCTCTGCCAGATTCTAGCCTTGCAGTCTCCAATGCAATTCCCAGGTTGAGCCCGGGGATTTCACATCAGACTTACAAAACCGCCTGCGCACGCTTTACGCCCAGTAATTCCGATTAACGCTTGCACCCTACGTATTACCGCGGCTGCTGGCACGTAGTTAGCCGGTGCTTATTCTTCAGGTACCGTCATTAGCAAGAGATATTAGCTCTCACCGTTTCTTCCCTGACAAAAGAGCTTTACAACCCGAAGGCCTTCTTCACTCACGCGGCATTGCTGGATCAGGCTTTCGCCCATTGTCCAAAATTCCCCACTGCTGCCTCCCGTAGGAGTCTGGACCGTGTCTCAGTTCCAGTGTGGCTGGTCGTCCTCTCAGACCAGCTACTGATCGATGCCTTGGTAGGCTTTTACCCTACCAACTAGCTAATCAGATATCGGCCGCTCCACGAGCATGAGGTCTTGCGATCCCCCACTTTCATCCTTAGATCGTATGCGGTATTAGCGTAACTTTCGCTACGTTATCCCCCACTCTAGGGTACGTTCCGATATATTACTCACCCGTTCGCCACTCGCCACCAGAGCAAGCTCCGTGCTGCCGTTCGACTTGCATGTGTAAGGCATGCCGCCAGCGTTCAATCTGAGCCAGGATCAAACTCTTCAGTTTAATCTCTGTTACTTTGCC